>CAWEGY010000010.1:0-206226 GCA_963808865.1 uncultured Gaiellaceae bacterium
AGCAGTTAGGCCGTCAGTGAGGCAAATCCCACTGGCAATAGGCGGAGCTGTGATGGCGAGGGAAATTAAGTACCGAAGTTCCTGATTCCACACTGTCTAGAAAAGCCTCTAGTGAGAAAGATGGTGCCCGTACCGCAAACCGACACAGGTAGGCGAGGAGAGAATCCTAAGGTGAGCGAGAGAACTCTCGTTAAGGAACTCGGCAAAATGACCCCGTAACTTCGGGAGAAGGGGTGCTTTTTAGGGTGAATAGCCCCAAAAAGCCGCAGTGAATAGGCCCAGGCGACTGTTTAGCAAAAACACAGGTCTCTGCGAAGCCGCAAGGCGAAGTATAGGGGCTGACGCCTGCCCGGTGCTGGAAGGTTAAGAGGAGAGGTTAGCGCAAGCGAAGCTTTGAATTGAAGCCCCAGTAAACGGCGGCCGTAACTATAACGGTCCTAAGGTAGCGAAATTCCTTGTCGGGTAAGTTCCGACCCGCACGAAAGGCGTAACGATCTGGGCACTGTCTCAACGAGAGACTCGGTGAAATTATAGTACCTGTGAAGATGCAGGTTACCCGCGACAGGACGGAAAGACCCCATGGAGCTTTACTGTAGCCTGATATTGAATTTTGGTACAGCTTGTACAGGATAGGTAGGAGCCTAGGAAACCGGAGCGCTAGCTTCGGTGGAGGCATTGGTGGGATACTACCCTGGCTGTATTGACATTCTAACCCGCACCCCTTATCGGGGTGGGAGACAGTGTCAGGTGGGCAGTTTGACTGGGGCGGTCGCCTCCTAAAGAGTAACGGAGGCGCCCAAAGGTTCCCTCAGAATGGTTGGAAATCATTCGTAGAGTGTAAAGGCATAAGGGAGCTTGACTGCGAGACCTACAAGTCGAGCAGGGACGAAAGTCGGGCTTAGTGATCCGGTGGTTCCGCATGGAAGGGCCATCGCTCAACGGATAAAAGCTACCCTGGGGATAACAGGCTTATCTCCCCCAAGAGTCCACATCGACGGGGAGGTTTGGCACCTCGATGTCGGCTCATCGCATCCTGGGGCTGTAGTCGGTCCCAAGGGTTGGGCTGTTCGCCCATTAAAGCGGTACGCGAGCTGGGTTCAGAACGTCGTGAGACAGTTCGGTCCCTATCCGTCGTGGGCGCAGGAAATTTGAGAGGAGCTGTCCTTAGTACGAGAGGACCGGGATGGACGCACCGCTGGTGTACCAGTTGTTCTGCCAAGAGCATCGCTGGGTAGCTATGTGCGGAAGGGATAAGTGCTGAAAGCATCTAAGCATGAAGCCCCCCTCGAGATGAGATTTCCCATAGCGCAAGCTAGTAAGACCCCTGAAAGATGATCAGGTTGATAGGTTTGGGGTGGAAGCGTGGTGACACGTGGAGCTGACAAATACTAATCGGTCGAGGACTTAACCAAAATGAAAAATGGTATTTTACTTCTTATTTCACCTTCTATTTAGTTTTGAAAGAATGTTACACAAGTCTGGTGACGATAGCGAGAAGGTCACACCCGTTCCCATACCGAACACGGAAGTTAAGCTTCTCAGCGCCGATGGTAGTTGGGGGTTCTCCCCCTGTGAGAGTAGGACGCCGCCAGGCAAAAAAAGAGTACCTAAAAGGGTACTCTTTTTTTGTATTCCAAGATAATGAGATAGATTATTACAATTAGAAAAAAATTGATATTCGCGGATAGGCAGTTAAAATGAAAACTCTCAAAATCACAGATGAATTATAAAAAAAAGCGCATTTTCTGCGCTATTTAAATTATCTATCAGGATCTTGAGGATTAAGAATCCGTGGACGACGATTCTTTAATGGAATTGGAGATCGCACGAGTACATCACGAAATGCTCGGATATTAAATGGAATCAACGGCCATAAATATGGAACCTTGAAAGATTGCATCCTAGCTAGAAAGATAATAAATAAGGTAATACTAATAACATACCCATATGTATGAAATAAGGCTGTTGCTAGTAATAAAGCAATACGAACAAGTCGATTCGCTAGTCCAAGTTCATAACTAGGTGTGGCGAATGAACCAATAGCTGCAATGGAAAAGTACAAGATTACTTCGTTCGTGAACAGTCCAACTTCAACAGCAACCTGGCCGATCATTAAAGCCGCAACTAGACCAAGGGCTGTAGCAAGTGAAGTGGGTGTATGAATAGCGGCCATCCTCAGCATATCCAACCCTACTTCAATTAATAAAAATTGAAAGAGTAAAGGGATCTGACCTTCTTCGTTTGGTCCGATGAAATCAAATTGATCGGGTAAAAGGTTCGGTTCAATATTATATAGATACCAAAGCGGCATTAAAAAAAGTGAAGCGAATACTGCCAAATAACGGACAAAACGCAGGTAAGCTCCAGTTAACGGTTTGTTTCTATATTCTTCGGCATGTTGCAGATGATGCCAAAGGGTTACTGGTGTAATCATTACAGAGGGAGAACCGTCAACAAAGATACATACATGCCCTTCAAATAGGTGGGTAGCTACCGTGTCGGGTCGTTCTGTATACCTGAGAACTGGGAATGGATTCCAGTAACTATCTGAAATAAACTCATCAATGGTTTTGTCGGCCATCGGCAATCCATCAACATCAATCTTAGATAATGCTTCTTTTAATCTTTTCACCAAATGGGGGTCTGCAATGTCCCCAATATAACAAACAACGATATCCGTTTTCGAACGACGTCCAAGCTGCATAAATTCCATACGTAAGGTGCGGTCTCTTATTCGTCTTCTTGTTAAAGCAGTGTTAAAAACAATAGTCTCAACAAAGCCATCTCTCGAGCCTCTGACAACTCTTTCCGTATCGGGTTCTTCCGGACCTCGGACAGGGTATGTTCGGGCATCAATTAAAATGACTTCATCAATACCATCTATAACAAGCGCTGTCGGACCGGACAAAACAGTATCAACCACTTTATTTAAATCATCTTCTGTATTAATTTCAACATACGGGATGTACGTTTTAAGCAGTTTTTTTAATACATCCTTTTCAAGTTCTTCTTTTTTTACCTTTGCTAAAAACTTCATTAAGAGATGCAGGAGATCGTCTTTTACTAAGCCATCAACGAGAAACATGGCTACTTTTTTTTCTGCATATTCGACATCTAAATGAATGATATCAAAGCTTTTGCCAACACCAAGTTCTTTGCGCAAATATGCGACGTTTTGGTCGATATTGGCTTTTACTGGTTCTTTCTTCATTATTTCTTCCATCTTTCACCTCGAAAACAACTAGTTCATAATTTTCCTTATGCTAGTTTTTTACATTAGAGAGAAAAATATTCATAAAGAACAATATTTAGGGAGGAGGTAGGAACATTTATATTAGTTTTAACCCACTAATCAAGATCATTAATGCCATAATGGCTCTTAAAGGTTTTGCAGGGAGTTTGGATGATAAGGTGCTACCAAAAATAACACCTGGTATTGAGCCTAGTAGCAGGTTAAACATTAATAAGTAATCTACATTACCAATTCCAGCGTGCATGAACCCTGCTGCAGTGACTAATAAAAAAGCATGTGCAATATCTGTACCTACCAATTCTCCAGGACTTAAGCGATACAAAATAGATCATTGCTAGGGCAAACAATGAGCCTGATCCAATCGAAGTCAAACCGACAATAAAGCCTAATATGACTCCAATCATAATGGTTAAAGTCCTTTTTTCATGCAGTGGTTTTATTTGAAACTGATTCGAATGATATTTGTTTTTCATAAATGTTTTAATTAGTGTAATTAATGCCACTAATATCAACACGTAGCCCAATGCATGTTTAATAATTTGTTCTTGATTATGAAAGAAAGAATCAAAAAGATGAAGGATTCCAACTGCACAGATGGCACTAGGAACACTTCCAATGGCAAGGTACTTCACTAACTTGTAATTTATCGTTTTTTGCCTCCAATGCTGGATAGAACCGAATAATTTAGTGATTGAATTATAAAAAAGATCGGTTCCTACAGCAATAGATGGACTGATCCCCAATAAAATTAAAACAGGTGTTAACAATGCGGCACCTCCAACACCTGTTAGACCGACCATAAAACCAACTAAAAGCCCCATTACAATCATGCCAATACTCATTTTTAAGCCCACTCTCCACTAAACATTTATCCACAAATAAAATAGTTTTGTTAATTCCTAGGAATAACTCAATGGGTGCGTACACCAAATACATTTAAGGCATTTACATTATGGTTTAACTAAGCTAATAAAATAAAAACCACATCAGCAATTTATGTAATGGATATACGCCTTGTTACTTTTTATTTTTTGGAAGTTGAGAAAGTGTCAATTAATATAACAAAAAAGTCCAGTCATTATTTGCTGGACTTTCGTGACCTAAGTCATTATGAGATAAAATGGATTTAGTAAAGGGATAAAATTATTTCTTTTCTTCATCGTTTAGATTTATCTTTTTACAGCCTACATATAAGCAGGAAAAGATGTCCAAACCCGGCTTGGCTTTTGCTAAACCTTTGAGATAAGGAGTGACCAAATCTTTAAAATCCTCTCCTACGCCCTCTTCTTCCAAAATTCCATACACATACAGCTTTTTTTCATCAAATAAAAATGCAACATTTCCAACTGCTTTGTTAGCGGAATCAACTACGTTCAATACTTGAAACCCTGGGGTTATGACTTCAGGTGAAAAATATATTTGCAAACCGATCTACTCCTTTATGTAAACTGCAATTTTTCAAACAATGTGTCACTTTCTTTTGAAGGTTCTTTTTTGCTTACATGAATGAACACTAGACATAAAATCCCTACAAATAGTGTCAAACCAGCAGTGGATAAAAACATACCCGTACGTGACCATGCCATTAATGCAGTATAAATAGGTGGTCCGATCGCGACACCTAAAAAGCGTAACAGATCCATATAAGGAAGTGACAAAGCCTCTTCGATCCATTGGAACAGAACCGGTAATAAAGCTATTAATACATGGAAGAGCTAGTCCGGTACCAATACTGCTGATAACAAGAACAGCAAAAAAAGGAACGAGGCTTTTGTAAAGAATATCAGTGATGAAAAAGAAATGGTCATAAGTAATAATCCTAATATAATTAATTTTTTCATGCGCTTCATCTTTTTCCCGATTTTGCTCCCTGTTATATAGGATGTTGTGGTCATAAATAATAAGGGGATCGCCAATATACTTCCTTTTAACACACCGTCAATTTGATGTTCGTTTTCGAGAATATCTGAAATGTAAAATAAAATTCCAAATAAAGTAAATAGACATGTAGCTCCTGTTAAATAGGCAACAAACAACCATCGCCCCTCTGTTTTAAAAACGGAGACTAAGCCTTTTACATATTCACCCAAAGGTTGGGGTTCTTTATTCTTTTTCTTTTCCTTGATAAAAAAGATGGTTAATAGAATGGAAACAAGGCAAAAAATTGGGAAGGCAAAAAATGCTGCATACCAGAAAAGAAGGGCTATTAATGAACCTATGATTGGACTAATGACCTTTCCAAATCCATTTGATGCTTCAACTAAACCTAAAACCTTGCTTTGTTCTCCTCCTTTAAATAAATCCCCTGTTAATGCCATCGCCATGGATGTTGTTCCTGCAGCACCTATCCCTTGCATAACCCTTCCTGCAAGAATCCATGTATAGGCATTGGAAAACCAAGCTGCTGCTGCACCGGCCAAAATTCCACCGAGTCCATATATAATAAGGGCAGGGATCACGATTGCTTTTCGAGAAAATCGATCTGATAAATAACCTAATATCGGAATCATGATCGCAGCGGAAATCGAAAATACAGAGATAATTAAACTCGTTTGAAATTGAGAAATATCCAGTTCTGTTTTCATTTTTGGAAGAACAGGAATTAGCATGGAGTTTCCCAGGACTAGAATAAGCGGGATTGAACCGATTGCCAAAATAGTCAAGCCTTTATGCTTTTGCTTTGCCAATGAATGTACACCCCTAACTGACAGAATCATTTTTTTTATTGTTTGAAGTGAAGTCACACTTTATTCAGGGCATATGCCTATTTTTAATGAAAAAAGCCTATTTTAACACAATTACCCAATTTTTGAATAATCTAACTTATAAAAAAAGGAGGCGTGTTCCCTATGGATTTTTTAGAATTACCCCTAAGGACATCAGGAATTAGAACTTATGGTTTGACTTCGATTATTGATTACGGTACTCCGATGGGAGAATTAAGAAATATATTATCTGATTACAGTAATATAATTGATATCGCCAAGATGGGGTTTGGAACTGCCTACATGGTGCCAAACATGAAGAAAAGAGTGGAACTTTATCAGGAATACGATATTAAGCCTTATTGTGGAGGGACTTTTTTTGAAAAATGCTATTACCAAAATAAACTTACTGAATACCATATGTATTTACTTGATTTAGGAATTGAATGGGTTGAAGTTTCAAATGGGACAATAGATATTCCTCTTCATGAACGACTTAGTATTATTTCTCGAATTTAAAAAGGATTTTCATGTAATCGCTGAGGTTGGGTCAAAAGATTCCAATCAGGATTTGCCTATTTCAACGTGGAAAAACGAAATGGAACTTTTACTAGAAGCAGGTTGTGATTATGTGATTACAGAAGGTAGAGATTCTGGTACTTCCGGTATTTATGAAAAGTGTGGCAATATAAAATCTGATTTAATTCATGAGTTACTCAAGGGGGTCGATCATAATAAAATTATTTTTGAAGCACCGTCTCCTAAACACCAAATGTATTTTATTAAAGAAATAGGTGCAAATGTAAATTTGGGAAATGTAAAGCTATCTGATGTTTTAGTTTTAGAAACTCAACGCTGTGGTCTAAGAAGTGAAACGTTTTATTTGGAGGAAGAGGAATGCAAATTACCCTTATAAGACATCTTCCAACAGATTGGAATAAAAAACAAAAGTTACAAGGGAGACAAGATATTGGAATATCCCCTATTATTGGGGATATTCAGAAAGAAATTGTACTTAATCAACAACTTCTAAAAACTCATTCACCTTTTGAATTCGTATTGGCAAGTACCCTAAAACGAACTCATCAAACAGCACAGCTTTATGGGTATAAGTGCCAAATAGAAGGGTTATTGGATGAATTAGATTTTGGTCCATTTGAAGGACTTTCAAAAGAAAGACTCATAGAAGAATATGGTGATAAGTGGATTAAAAACCCAAAAGAATTGGTTTTAGGGGAAAGCATCAACAACTTAGAAGAACGAATTGTTACATTTTTAACGAAGTATAAGAAATCAACTAATGTTTTAGTTTTTGGACATGGTTCTTGGATCAGAGCAATGATCTCGTATCATCAATACGGTCATATCAATAATATGAATAAAATAACATTCAATAACAATGAATGTATCCGATTATCATGGAATGAATTTAATATTTAAACAGAAGTAGAATTAAAAAACATCATTGTCTATCAATTAATAACGTATGAACTTGGAAGCGATAAATGTAAGAAGATCCTTAATTAGGATCTTCTTATCTTTTGCGCCAACTAGGGGATAAGATACTAACTTTATGTAGCTTAAATTCATAAATATAATCAATAATATTTGTTGAGAGAAATTGACAAATAATAGCATACAAGACAATTTTGTAATCAATTACAAGGGCAGTTAATAAAAAAATAATCAGGTTTATTCCCATCATAACTTTTCCAGGACTCCAGTTTTTGTAGGTCGCAATCATCAATGCTGGGATGACCATCCCACCACTTGAAGCTCCTACCCGAATCAGAATTCCAACTCCAATACCAAAAAAAATGCTTCCTGCTAACATATCTAATAATATATTTATATGTGGTAAATCAATTTGTGAGGTTAGGATCGTTACAATAGTGGAGGTCGTTCCTACTGAAATGATTGTTCGAAAAGTCCATCTATATCCAAAATAATTAAGGGCGAAAAGTAAAAATACAATGTTAGCCAGCCATAAGGAAAAACCAAGGGATAAATCGAACCAATAATTCATTAGAAGGGCCAAACCTGCTGCTCCACCGGAGGGGATGGAGTGTGGAAATAGGAACAAAGACATCGACATACCTTGTAAGGAGGCTCCAAAAAGTAAACAAGAATAAGTGAATAGTATTTCCTTCATTTTTATGTGAAATGATCCTTCAAACGATCATTTATAGCCCCCACATTCATTCCTCCTAAAGATAACTTTCCTTGTCCCATTTTATGAGAAATAAAAAAGAATATGTTAGATTTTTTATAATTTAATGCACTACTTCAAGATAGAAAACCTTTTTGGGAAATGATCTAATCTAAGTTACAAATAATTGATCGAAGGTCCATTTGAAAAGTAAATAATTATGAATAACATGGCTGGAATTAAAGCATAATACCATTAAAAGGAGATGAAAGAATGAAACATATAAAACCATTAGCTATAAAATTTATTTCGAGTCTTGTTCTCTTGTCTGTAATACTTGGACTATTTTTTGATATGTCATTTGGTAATATTTTTCTAATCACCTTGGTTCTAGGTGTGGTTTCTTATGTAATCGGAGACCTGTTTATTCTGCGAAGGACGAATAATATTATTGCAACTTTGGCAGACCTTGGATTAGCCTTTCTAGTAATAAGGTTTATGAGTGACATCTTAGCCAATGGTGATAATGGAGATATGTTTACAATGTCTTTAATTGCAGCAATTGGGGTGGCACTATTTGAATATGCTTTCCACAAATATGTTGCTAATCGTGTTCTTAATGAAAATCAATCAAGAGAAAATCAGAAAACAAAATTGCGATATCAAACGGAAGCTTCAGAAGAGCTTACACCTAAAAATACTGATTTTAGAAATCAGAACGAGAATGAAAAATAGCAATTATTAATAGGAACGCTAGGGTCCTGTTCGTCATGTAAGGGGATTTTAATGACAGATAATGTAAAAAGTGTAATTTCATTAGAAATGAAGCAACAAATAGAACAGGTTATTAGTGGCATGACCTTTACAAAAAACTTTCGGTCGGCAACAGCAGAGGAATGGTATATATTTTTACCTGACTATCAAGATCCTCGAACAGGCGGAGCCGCTGGAAAAGTGATCATTCAATATGATCTTTTTGGCAATAGAGATGTATTTATTCATACAACCGTGATTATCGATGATCCGGTGTTATTTAATCCAGATGCCCATTCTATTGTTTATGCAGTAGCAGATGAATTAGTGAACCGACTTGTTGGCTATGCGGATACCCTTTTATCGGTCCATGCCGGAGAAAATTCTTATGATGCAGAGTATAAACAATAATCGTTCTTTTAAAATAAAGCCACGGCCATATATAAAATAAAAAATAGAGTATGAAACTTTAGGGTTTCATACTCTATTTTTTATTAATTAAATTACTTACAAATCGTCACGATAGAAAGAAAAATGATTTCTTGATTTAACATCAAGTCTTTTCACAGAATAATGAACTAAGATAAAAGTGTAATAAAACAAGGGAGGAACACGAAATGTCAAAAGCAGTATTTCAATTAGAGCCACTAACTTGTCCTTCATGTATTAAAAAAATCGAAGTGACATTGAACAAAACAACTGGTGTTGAATCAGCAAAAGTATTATTTAACTCAAGCAAGGTGAAAACAGAATTTGATGACGCTCAAATTGAGGCAAGTCAATTAGAAGAAACGATTAAAAAATTAGGTTTACCCAGTGTTATCATCTAAAGTTTCCTAATGTCATTCATTCTATGAATGATTTTAAAATTGAAACAGACTTATAACCACATTTGCTAAGCAATAGCGGGAATTAGGTTATAAGTCTTTTTTCTGTGATATATCAATACATTTGATCATAGTGAAAGATGAGATTGGATACTTCTTTTGATAAGATGATAAAAGAACAATACACAAGATGCTTATTAAAGGAGTGAAATAATAAATGGAATTCAATGAAATGCACACTCATGATCATGCGTGTGATCATCATCCAAACGGAACAAACAAATCGTGTATTGCTTTGGTACCCATTTTTAACCATTTAGAAGAAGAACCAATGAAAGAAATCATGGGGACTGCCCAATCCGTTTCATATAAAAGAGGAGAAAATATTTACCAAGCAGGCAACCAATCAGATTCTCTTTACATAGTAAACAAAGGAAAAATAAGAATTTATCGATTATCTGAGTCAGGAAAAGAACAGCTCGTTCGAATTTTATATCCAGGAGATTTTACTGGTGAACTAGCTTTATTTAGCAATAGTATTCATGAATCGTTTGCAGAAGCTATGGAAGAAACCCAAGTATGTATGATTACACGATCAGATTTACAAGAATTTCTGTTGAAATATCCATCTATATCATTAAAGATACTAGCTGAGTTTTCGAACAGATTAGAACAATCGGAGAAACAAACAGCTCGTTTTGCAACTGAAAAGGTTGAAACACGGCTTGCCCTATTCTTAGCTGAATGTTTAGATCATGAAGGTCAATCAAATGAATTTGTATTACCTATGAGTAAAAAAGACTTGGCCTCCTATTTAGGAACTACTCCCGAAACGATCAGCCGAAAAATGTCTGATCTTGAAGAGGCAGGATATATTAAACAGAAGGCACATAAAAAAATTGAAATTTTAGATTTAGATGGATTACTCTTGCACTAGATTAGGTTTAACGTAAAATTGAAGATTATAACGTGATTAGGATTAGCTTTGACTATAACCAATGAAGAAATCGAAGTGAAATCAGATATAGCCATTTGGTGTGAGGGTCAGAATGAAAAATAAACACAAAGAGACTGACATTAATTGTCAGTCTTTTATCCGTGAATTATTCAATACTGCAATAAACAATAGGGCAATTCTCACAGCTAATTTCGTTTCTTAAATATTGAAGATTGTGAACGGTAATTTTCCCTTTCGTTATGGAGATAATACCTTCCCGTTTTAGATCATTTAAATAACGGTTGGTACTTTCTCTAGAAGTTCCACAAAAGTCTCCTAGTTTCTGATTGGTCAAAGGAAGGTCGATTAAAATACCATTTTCATAGGAGTACCGTAGCTATTTGTCATACGAATGAGGGTTGAATATAAGGCACCTTTTTTTCCAGTCAGAACAAGATCACGGAATTTAGTTTGAGTTTTTCGGAAATGGTCGCTCATCCATTTCATAAATTCGTAGGCTAAAGCACCATTTTGAAAGATTTCTTTCTCAATTACATCTTTTTTGATAATGGCAACTTCGCCTTTTTCAAGTACATAGGCATTAAGAAGGTATTTAGGTGAATCTGTAAATAAGGTTAATTCCCCACAAATATCATTTTCCCCACAAATTCTTAACGTCAGTTCACGTCCTTCTGAAGTGATTTTACTGATTTGTACTTTACCAGAAAGAACTAAGTAAAGTTCTTCAGCAACTTGCCCTTCTTGAAACAAATATAGATTTTTTTCTGTCTTAATTGTCCGATCAGCAATTCGGAGTAATTCTTTAATCTCGATGGAATGTGTAGGCTTTATCGTTTGGGTCATTTGATTACCACCCTTATTAATAATAATTAATATATTCATCATAGCATACTTATTTAACTTTCCATTTAAAAAGAAATGTGAATAGTTTATGAACAAAGAAGAGGTGTGAACCTTTTCACATCTTAAAAGGTTGATTATTCATTACGATGAACACGTCCTGTTGGGGGATGGCTTGGTGATCGATTTAATTCATTCAAAATTTTAATGCTGGTTTTTGTTGGATTAACATTATCGGGAATCTTACTTGCTTTTAACCCGTCTTTGATCTATTACACAATTGGATGCTTAAGCATTGCTGTTTGTGCAAGATTAGGAAATGGGACCATTTTTAAAGTAGTCCCGATGTATTTTTCAAAACAAGTAGGAATTGTTAACGGAATTGTTTCTGCAATGGGGGGATTAGGTGGATTTTTCCCATAGCTTATGCTTTCCTTTTTATTTAACTTAACAGGTCATTATGCGATTGGCTATATGGCTTTATCACAAGTAGCTTTGGCGAGCTTAATTATCGTTCTATGGATGTTTTATCAAGAAAAATTGATTTTGGCCAAAAATATAATCAGCCAAACAGTAGAGGCCATAATTGTTACGGATTTAAATGGAAATACCGAGCGGGTTAATTCAGCTTTCGCAACGGTTACAGGCTATCAAGGAACAGAAGTTATTGGACAAAATACTCGCTTCGAGGATATTAATGACGCTATCGATGGCCTTGATGCAGATGTTATCTCCATCGAAACTTCAAGAAGTCACGGTGAATTAATTCGTTCATTTGAAGATTATCACTATCATAAAGGAATAGGGCTTGGTGTGTATGATATTCATAGTCCCCGTGTACCGACATCTGAAGAGTTATCACAAAATATAGAACGTGCTTTAAAAGTACTAGATTACCGTTTATTCTGGGTTAATCCTGATTGCGGCTTAAAAACACGTGGGATTGAGGAAACCATTTCAGCCTTAAAAGTAATGGTTGAAGCAGCGAAAGAAAAAGAGTTGTATTGAACTAGGGTTATTAGGAAGAAAAAATGTTCAATATACCACCGAACACATATTTTGAAAAAGCAGACCTTTCATGTGGTTTGCTTTTTCATATGTTCCTAAAAGAATGAGCTATTATTCATTATTAAAATTTAATAGTACTTGTAAAGTAAACATAAATGAATTACTATTAGTAATAGTAATTTCTACATATAGATTAATTAATTGATTTAAACAACTATATATTGTATCGATTTTAAAATAAGATGCGATTTTCGCTTAATAGGGAATTCGGTTAAAGGCCGAAACTGCCCCCGCAACTGTAAATGCTGACGAAATAAATGAACCACTGTATAAGATGGCTTGCTGTTTAGGTGCTTATACGGGAAGGATTTAGAGTAGGATGAAGCATGAGTCAGGAGACCTGTCTTATTTTTATAGATTTCAACTTCTTCGGGGATTGAGAAGATGAAATGAAGGGTCCTAGAAGAATTTGCATTCTCTTATTTTCGAATGTTCTTTTTTGACGTTATCATTTCATCCGCTCAAATCCCTGAGCGGATTATTTTTATGGAAAAAAAGAGTATACATAATTACTTTTGGGGGTAATGAAAAGATGGGGTCATTTGTACAAGAAGATACAGATCGAATTTTAGAAGCAATTCAGGAAGCAGCAGAGAAATATGATTTAGATGTAAAAGAGATCAAAGGACGGGTTGAACTTTTAAACGGAAATGCAAAGGAAGCAAATGAGCAGGTTATGTTTTATGCCTTAAATAAAATATCCATGGATCAACCGAATTGGACATTCGTAGCTGCAAGAGCCTTTTTGAATGAATTATATGATCTTGCTGCTAAAAATAGAGGATATGATCCTTCTCATAAATACGCGGATTTCTACGCATTGATGAAAACATTGACGGAAAAGGGAATCTATTCAGTAGATTTATTGGCTTCTTATTCAGAAGAAGAAGTAGGAGAGTTAGCGACGGAAATCAATCCAGATCGTGACCATCTTTTTAATTATATCGGGTTATTTTTGCTTGCTGATCGCTATTTAGCGAGAGATCATGATCGGAATTTGTATGAGCTTCCACAAGAACGATTTATGATTATTGCCATGCATTTGATGAAGAATGAGAACAAAAGCAATCGTTTAGAGCTAGTGAAGGAAGCGTATTGGGCATTAAGTCATTTATACATGACTGTGGCGACACCTACACTCTCCAATGCAGGGAAAAGCTTTGGTCAACTCTCCTCATGCTTCATTGATACAGTAGAAGATTCTCTTGATGGCATTTACTTAAATAATTGGGATATTGCCAGATTAAGTAAAGATGGCGGTGGAATCGGGATTTATTATGGAAAAGTGCGTGCCCTTGGTTCAGATATAAAGAAATTCAAAGGGAATTCTTCAGGTGTTGTGCCATGGATTCGATTAATTAACGATACGGCTGTAAGTGTGGACCAGCTCGGACAAAGGCAGGGTGCGATTGCGATCTATCTTGATCTATTCCATAAAGATATTATGAATGGTTTTCTTGATTTGAAAACGAATAATGGGGATGAACGTCGGAAAGCACATGACATTTTTACCGGGGTAACCGTACCGGATCTCTTCATGGAAACCCTACAGAAAGTGGATGAGAATGGAAGAAGTAATGGCATGTGGCATGCGTTTTGTCCGCATGAAGTGAAACAAATCATGGGTTGGAAAGATGAGAAGGGGAATCCACTAGGTCTTGAAGATTATTATGATGAAAAAGATAAAAAGTATTTTACAGAAAAATATAACGAGGCAGTAAGTCATCCGCTTCTTCCACGCAAAACGTATCGAGCGATGGACATCATGGCTCGAATTATGGTTGCCCAGTTAGAAACAGGCACTCCTTATATGTTTTATCGTGATGAAGTCAATCGACAAAATCCAAATAAACATGTAATAGGCGAAGGTCGAACGTCGATTTATTGCAGTAATCTATGCACAGAAATTGCTCAAAATATGTCCGTAACATCGATCGTGAATGAATACGAGGATGAAGAAGGTAACATGGTCATTGTTCGTAAGCCAGGTGATTTCGTTGTCTGTAATCTATCTTCAATTAATCTAGCTAGAGCAGTTCAGGATCATGTGCTCGAGCGTTTAATACGAATTCAAATGAGAATGTTGGATAATGTGATCGATTTAAATACGATAGCCGTTGGACAAGCAGAAAAAACAAATAAAAAATATCGTGCAGTAGGCTTAGGAACATTCGGTTTCCATCATCTTTTAGCGTTGAAAGGAATTCACTGGGAATCAGAAGAGGCCGTTCAATTTACCGATTCATTATATGAAGAGATTGCCTTTTATTCAATCCGGTCTTCCATGGAGCTAGCTTCTGAAAAGGGTAGCTTACAGTCAATTTGCTGGTTCTGAATGGGAAACGGGTCAGTATTTTGAGCGAAAGGGCTATGTCATCAGAGCGTTGGAAGGTTTTAAGAGAAGAAGTAGCGGAAAAGGGAATTCGCAATGGCTGGTTAATGGCCGTCGCTCCCAATTCCTCAACGGCAAAAATTGGTGGTTCAACTGACGGTATCGATCCGATTTATTCGGTGGAATACGCAGAGGAAAAGAAAAACTTTAAATTCAAAGTGACTGCTCCTGACCTAAATCATATTACGTACAATTTTTATCGCCGAGCAAGACATGAGTTGGATCAAGTATGGAGTATTAAGCAAAATGCGGCAAGACAACGCCATATCGATCAAGCAATTAGCTTCAATCTATATGTAAAACACGATATTAAAGCAAAAGACTTATTACATCTCCATATGGAAGCATGGAGAAATGGTCTAAAGACGACTTATTATGTACGAAGCACGTCACAGGCGGAAATTGCGGAATGTGAAGCATGTCATAGCTGATCTGTTTTGCTCATTTGTCTAAACGTAGGATACGAACAGATATGCATTTAATTCTTAGGAGGATTTTTCATGAATCAAATTTTAACAAAAATTAAGAGGCTGAATCCAGAATTTCCGAATAAATCAACTGGTATTATTAATGGGCAATCTTCTGGAATCTTAAATTGGAATGATATTGCTTATCCGCAAATGTATGATTTATATCAAACCTTATTGTCGAACTTTTGGAAGGCTCAAGAGATTAATATGCAGGATGATATTAAACAGTGGGATTCATTGACTCAGAGAGAACAAGATGTTTTTTTGCGCGTAAATACCCAACTTGCTTCACTCGATAGTCTGCAAACACCAACAATGAGTCAAGTGATGGACTATGTGACAGACTCGAGTTTTAAAGCCATTTTTGCCGTGATTTCCCAGCAAGAGGCAGTTCATAATGAATCGTATTCCTATATTTTAAGCTCGCTTGTCCCGCTTCAAGGAGCAAAATGCTCGTTTCAATCAAGCGAAAAGATGATCCGATTGTACAAAAACGGAACGCTCTGATTTTAGAAGCGTATGATGCATTTCGAAATGAATCCAACACCGCAAAACTTATTTAAGCTTGCAGTCAATTCAATTAATTTAGAAGGAATTTATTTTTATGCTGGTTTTGCATTCTTTTATAATCTTGCTCGCAGACAAAAAATGTTGAAAACAAGCACAATGATTAGTTATATTCAGCGGGATGAAATGCAGCATGCGTACTTTATTTCGCAATTTATTCGTATACTGTTAACGGAAAATCCTGAAATGAATTCGAAAGAGAATATTGATTATATATACGAAACCGTAAGCAAGGCGGTAGAGCTAGAAAAAGAATGGGCACATGTCATTTTAAAAGATATAGAAGGAATTGATTTGCTTGAGTTTGAACGATATCTGGAATACCTTGCCAATAAACGATTTCGCCAGCTTGGATTGAAAAATCTTTATCAAGATCGAGACAATCCTATGCCGTGGATTCATGTCTTTAGTGATGAAATGATAAATGAAACGAAAACAGACTTTTTTGAGCAAAAATCAAGGACGTATACAAAGGTGACGCAAACAAATGGATTTGACGAATTGTAATGAAAATGGCCATCATCTATTCGTCGAAAACCGGAAATACGGAAGAGCTTATACAATATTTAAACGAGCTTTTCTTATCCCATTTTGTAAAGGTTGAATTGTATCAAGTGGGTCAGTTTTCACTTTCTAAGCTACCAGAATATGATGTGGTAGTTATTGGCACTTATACGTGGGGGGAAGGAGAAATTCCAACTGAAATGATTCCTTTATATCAAGCCTTTGAGAATCAGAATGTGAAACATATTCTAACGGGCGTTGTTGGGACAGGGGATCGTTTTTACTCGCATTTTTGTGGAGCTGTTGATGAATTTAGAGATATGCTATATGTCCAAACCAATCTTGCGGTAACGTTAAAGGTGGAGCTTTCTTTACAACAGAGTGACATGTCAGCGGTGCACTAAATTCGTAGAGCTTATTTTAAAACGTATGAAAAAAGTAATTTTAGTCTAGTGTGTGAAAATAAACTTCGCTTAGAACTCAAGAGACGTGAAAGTTTTAATAGTTTTGTAATTCACGGTTTAAAATCTTCAAATTTCCGAAAACTGTGACACTCATGTCATATTTATAGTAAATAAAGGAATTGATTATATAATGAAGTTGTATTAAAAGGAAATTGTAAAAGCTTCTTATATAATAGAATGAATCATAACAAGTGGAGGATATGAAACGATGTCAAATTTGCCTAATTGCCCTGAATGTAATTCTGAATATACTTATGAAGATGGAAGTCTACTTATTTGCCCTGAATGTGGTCATGAGTGGACATTAGAAACAGAAGTGGATACTAGCAAAAATAAGATAATTAAAGATGCGAATGGAAATGTATTAAACGACGGTGATTCTGTGACAGTAATCAAAGATCTTAAAGTAAAAGGAAGTTCATCAGTCTTGAAAATAGGTACAAAGGTAAAAAATATACGATTGGTTGATGGAGATCATGATATTGATTGCAAGATCGATGGTTTTGGAGCGATGAAATTAAAATCTGAATTTGTTAAAAAGATTTAATAAATGTTCACATACAAAAAATGGTAAGTATTGATATCTAATAAGTTTTAAAAAAACAATTCTAAATTCATTTATCCCGGTTTAACAGGCTGTAATACCCCCACCTCAGGCTTTGATAAAACACAAAAAGGATAGGTGGGGGATAAACAGCCTGTAAAATCCCGATAAGTGCAACTAACCATCAGTGGAGGGATGAGAGAAAACCCCCACTGATGGAAGTTTTCTTTATAGTAAGAAGCCTGTACCTTGATATACAAAGGATACAGGCTTTTTTAATTGATTTCTTCTATTTTTCAATAAAAAGAAATATATATATTTAATTTTTAAATATATCATAAAATAACTAATTATTTATTAAATAATTGTAAAACTTGTAAATTAAACATTAAAAATATATTACATTAATATATTCCACACTAGTCCATATCAAACTCTAGAGTATGACATAGCTTGTAAAGTGAATTTGATTAACTAAGAGAGTTTGAATTCGCATTGAGACACAGGCTATTTCAACGGGGGATAAGCTCATAGGTAATCGCCGAATTCGAACGATCTGAATCTTGTAAAAAAAGCTAAAGGAGAAGGGAAATAAATGAAAATCAATGTACAGTATAGGGACGATGACTCGTCTAAAAAACCTGCTAAAAAACGAGTAGCAGAGTACAAGGCATTTGAAAATCCTATTCAAAAGAAAACATCAAACACATTTGAACAATCACCGAAGAATCCTAGTGGTTCAAAAAGTACTTTAAATTCAGATGAAATACAAACCGCCATCAGTCTTCATAGTGATGGTGTAAATGGAAATAAATCAGCCGTTCAAAAGGCATTTGATATGTTCAAAAGCCTATATGAAAAAGAACCGAATGATACTGAAATTGCAGCCTATTATGGGAGTGCAACAGCGTTAATGGGGCGGGATGAAACAAATCTTACAAAGCGAATGAAATATGCATTATCAGGGCTAAAGCTATTAGATTCAGTTGTCGAGAAATCTCCTAACTTACCACTATCTCGTTTTCTTCGTGGAAATGTTTGCTATCGCTTGCCCGAAATGTACTTTCATAGAACAGATACCGCCATTGAAGACTTTAAATTTCTTGTCAATCTCTATGAACAAGATAATCGTATTCTTACAAAATCAGAATATGAAACGGTATTAAAAAACTTAATTAAAGCTTGTGAAACATTGAATAGAGCAGAAGAAGCAAAGAAATACAGAGAGAAGTTTAAAGCGTTACTTCAAACGTCAAATGAGATAAGTAAGCAATGTAAGTCATGAAAGTAAAGACAAGTAAAGACAAGTAATACAAGTAAGTAACAAGTAAGGAAGGACAGATCCAACAGGAATCAAGTAACCAATCAAGTGAAGTTTTGACGGAATTGGATGAAGAGAGTTTTCAAATTTATCAAAAAGCACTCCATGGTGAGACAACAGATGTAAAAAAGGCTATAGAACACTTTTCAAATTTAGAAGAGAATTTCCTAATGATCCATTAATCAAAGCCTATTCGATTGACTGTAACTCCTTACTTGGGAGAGATTCAATCAATACGTTTGAGATGTTTTCTTCCGGGATAAAAGCTATGAAAGCACTAGATGCGTTAGTCAATGAGCATCCAAATCAGATTAAAATCAAGAAAATTCGTGCCTATCAAAGTTTTCGATTACCAGAAACATTTTTTAGAAAAACAGCTTCTGCGATAAAGGATTTCGAGGAATTAATACGTCAGTATGAACAGGATCAGAGTATTTTTTCGACTGAAGAATACTTGGAGTTGCTATTCCATCTAGGTGAAGGATATGTACGTCTCGGAATGAATGATGAGGCAAACTCCGTTTGGAATAAGCTTCTTCAATTAAATCCAAGTGCAGGGATGAAAGAAAAGCTAAGAGAGAGACAAGATATTCTGGCATTTAGGCCTATAGATTTAAGCAGGATTTCCGTATCTCAACCAGAGAAACTTTTTAAAGTTGGAAAGGAACTTCATGAAGTAGGGGTAGCAGGGAGCAAACAAGCTGCGCAACAAGCGTTAGATCTATGGGAAAAAGCAGTAGAAGCATTTCCAGAAGATAGTACCGCAAAAACCTATCATGCAGCTTCTGTTGCATTAATGGGGAAGTTTGCTGATGAGGCTCAAGGTATGTTTGGTGAAACAATAAGAGGATTGAAGCTTCTATAAGAGTGCATTTAACAGAACAAATCAAACTGCAGAATTACTGTTATTACGTGGGTATATTTATTACGCATTACCAGAAGCTTTCTTTCACAAGACAGATAGTGCTATCAAAGATTTTAAAACGGCAAACTCTTTATATAAACAAGGTGATCGAACCATTACAAGAGAGAAGTATTTAAAATTACTAGTAGATCTGGGAATTGCATACGAAAGATCTCATTTCCAAGATAAAGCGCAGAAAACATGGAGTTTGCTCGCTAAAGAGGATACCGAAGGTCAGTATATAGAGTTTCGTATCAGCAAGGGGGTTGAGAATGAATGAGTTCACTTTTTGAACGAAAGATAAAAAAGGTAACAACACCACTCAACATTTCAAAGTATCTTAGTGACAGTGATTATTTCGATGCAACCACGAATGTTGAAAAAATTGAGCAGTTTCATCTTGATGCTGTACGAGAAATTTCACAAAGAGCCTATGAAAATAACGAATTTTATAAAAAAAAAATGGATGCGGCAGGAGTACTTCCCCAAGACATTAAAAGTCTCAGTGACTTAGTGAAGCTTCCACTATTAACAAAGGATGAACTAAGAGGAAAGCCTTATATTCTCTTAACCTGCAAAAAAGAGGATATTGCACTTGTTCAGGTTTCAACAGGAACATCGGGTGGAGAAGAGATTTATATGATGTACACATGGAATGACTATTATTTAAATGATTTAGCTCCAAGATATCCGAAGTTATTCCCCATTGAACCTGAAGATGTGTGTTTGAACGCTCTACCCTATGAAATGAGTGCAGCTGGTCTTGCCTTTCACAAAACATTTATAGAGGGCTGTGAGGCTACAGTCATTCCAGCAGGAAAAGGCGGAGCATATTCAACACCAAAAAAAACGTTGAAAATGATTAAGGATTTACAACCGAATGTCATCATTACAACGCCTTCATGGGCCATGCAATTAACAGAAGAAGCTAAAGAGCAAAACTTTGATTTTCAAAGTTTACAATTGAAAAGTCTATGGCTAACAGGAGAAGGATGTTCTCCGGCCTTTCGTGAACGTTTAGAAAAAATTTGGGGAACAACAGCGAATTTTTTCTATGGTTCATTAGAGTGTGGTGTACTGGGAATAGAGTGTAATGATCATGATGGGTACCACTTAGCACAGGCTCACGCGATTATTGAAATTATTGATCCAGAAACAGAAGAAGTATTAGAAGAGGGGGATATCGGTGAGATTGTTGTGACGAGTACCCTTCGCTATGACACTCCTATTCTACGTTTTCGTACCGGGGATCTTAGGTTATATTGATAAAACTCCTTGTAGTTGTGGAGTTACGCTACCTAAATTTTATCTTCGGGGCAGGGTACAGGACCAAATTCGTTATAAAAACACGACACTTTCACCTTTTTATTTAGAAGAATTTCTTATGAGACAGCCTGAAGTTGGGAATTGGTTCCAATTCGTTGAAAATCCAGATAAGGCGGAAGATGTGATTTATGTGCGCTGCGAACTCGCAGAAGGGGTAGAACCTACAGAAGAGCTTGCAGAACGATTAGCTAGTAAAATGGAATTTTCAACTGGAATTCCGTTTTCCTTTGAGTTCAAAGAACAATTACCGCGACCACAAGGAAAAACAATTCGAGTTGTGACAGAATAGGAGGTTGGTTACGTGATTATTGATGCACATGCACATTTATCGTCAACGGATTATGGAAGTGCACAGACCTATTTAAAACAATTAGAACAAGCTGGAATTGATCGTGGTGTTGCGGTTCCAGGTGCTATGCTAGACGTTCGCAAAATGACAGAGTATATCACAGGAAAGTCTCAGCCAGACAATCCTGTCCCTGATAACTTATATATTCGAGAAACCATGCAAAACCATCACAATATTTATGGGTTTGTTTGTATTGATCCTCATCAAAACGATTCTTTGCAAACACTTGAAAATAGTCGCAAACAAGGGTTTTCTGGTTTAAAGCTCTCTCCTTTGTCCCATCAATTTACGTTCTCAAGCAAAAGGGTTAAAGAATTAGCTCAATTATGTAGTGAATATGAATTTCCTATATATAGTCATGTCGTATACAGCCCTGGTGCGTCTACAGGTAAGTTTGTTCAACTTGCGAAGCAATTTCCAAAGACGAATTTTATTATCGGTCACATGGGATTCGGACCTGCTGATCAAGAAGCAATAGATGCAGCAAAATCTTTACCAAATTTCTTTTAGAAACCTCAACCGGAAACTTCTTGAACATTCAAGAGGCCATAAAGAAAGCGGGCTCTTCCAAAGTGATTTTTGGTTCTGAATATCCTTTATCACACCCTGCTATCGAATTACAAAAAATTTTGATGCTGGATGTCTCGGATCAAGAACGATCTGATATTTTATCCGGCAATATTAAAAATCTATTAAAGCTGAAATAAAGGGTGGTGTATATGGATTTAAGAAAAGTGACAAATCTTAAATGAAGTGATTAAATATGCAAAATCAGCCCCATTTTATCAAGATCGATTGCCAGGTCAAATTAAATCTTACAAGGATTTTAAAGCCATTCCTATTAACGTTGAAAGAGGATTTGCAGAACCATTCACCCTATGGGTTTGTTGCTGCTGATAAGGAAGATTTACTCCAATATCATGAATCATCCGGTACAACAGGACATCCGATTTCAGCTTGGTTCAGTGAAAAAGATCTTGATGATATAACAACTAGCATCAATGATTGTGGCGTTCATTTTTCAAAACAAGACAAGGTATTAATTCGATTTCCTTATGCTCTCTCAACGATTTCACACTTTCTGCATCAGGCAGCACAAAAGAAACATGCTTGTGTGATTCCGGCAGACAGCCGGACAACCGTTACACCAATGCCAAGGGTGATTGAATTAATGAGAAAGTTAGAAGTGACCGTGCTTGCATGTAATCCACTTCAAGCCATCATGCTCGCTGATGTCGCTGAAAAAGAAGGTCTTCATCCAATAGATGATTTTCCTTCACTACGGGCCATATGTACAGCAGGAGAGCCTTTGACCCCATTTAAACGGAATTTATTACAAGAAATCTGGGGAGTTCCTGTATACGACAATTATGGAATGACCGAAGTAGGTACCGTGATGGTAGAGTGCAAGTATAAACAACACCACCCTTTTCATGTTGCCTTTCATATCGAAATTTTACGGGATGATCTTCAAACAGAAGCACTTCCAGGAGAAGCGGGGAATCTTGTTCTTACAACGCTGCAAAAAAGGGCAACAGTGATGATTCGATATCTTACCGGTGATCGTGCAAGAGTAATCAATACGAAATGTCCTTGCAGTAAGGAACCCATTGTTGAGATATTGGGAAGAAAAAGCAATTTGATCAAGCTCAATCAGATTGATTTTGATCAAATGGAAATAGAAGAAGTCATCTCCAATCTGCCATGCAGACGATTTTGGGCTGTTGGTGTCTTTAAAGATACACTAACGTTCTTTGTTGAAAAAGAAAGTGAATCCGATCAGGTGCCGGCAGGTATGGAGGAAGCATTTCAAAAACAATACGGAGTAAAAATGAAAATTCATCTTGTTGAAAAAGGAACCTTGTATGATCGAAATGAAATACAATCTTTTGGGGTGAAGGCAAAGCCTCGCTACCTTTTAACTGAAGAAGAAATTAGCAAACTATTAATACAAATTTTTTAGTACTTGAAAGGAGCTTTATCATGAATAAGCAAAGAGAAGTTTGGTATGACGGACGTGGAATTTCTGTTGAAAACATGGATGTTTGGGAAGTGATTAATCACTCGCCTATTGAAAAAGTATTAGTGACAGTAGATCAGCGTCAAGAGGGATATTTTCCACAAAAAATCAAATTCATTACTCAAGTACAAGAAGCGAGTGATCTAAAATCTAATATCACCCCAAGACATTGTTTTCTCGGATGATGAATTGATTTTGGCAGAAGCGAAAAGTCTTGGGCCTTAAAACTTGTATCTTTTACTCTGTTGATAATCGTGAAATGTTAGAGCGCGTCTCAAGAGAAGCAAGTCAGTATGACTTTGCCGCTGTGGATTTTGACTTGCCAACAAATATTCCATTAGAGCTGATCATTGCAAGATTAGAAGAAACAAATACCATCTTATTACGCGCAGTAAATACAGCCATTGACACTGAAATTGCCTATGGAACACTGGAAAAAGGCAGTGATGGTGTACTATTTGCCACAACAAATTTAAGTGAAATTAAAAGACTCATAGAGTATGTCTCGAAATTAAATAATCCAAAGCTGAATTTACAGCCGCTTGTGGTGACAGAAGTGGTCCACGCAGGAATGGGAGTTCGTGCATGTATTGATACAACAGGCTTAATGGGTCAGGAGGAGGGCATGATTATCGGTTCAACTTCCGGCGGCGGAATCTTTGTATGTTCAGAGACTCATTATCTTCCGTATATGAACCTGCGACCATTCCGTGTAAATGCAGGTGCAGTCCATTCCTATGTCTGGCAGCCGGATGATGCTGCAGAATATTTAAGTGACCTAAAAGCAGGCAGTAAAGTCCTTTGTGTGAATACAAATGGAGAAACGAGAGAGTTAACAGTTGGCCGTGTGAAAACAGAGGTACGTCCGATGCTCTTAATCAAAGGAAGAGTAGAGGATCGTGAGCTGAATGTTTTTGTTCAAGACGATTGGCATATTCGAATCATGGATGCTGAAGGAAATCCGAGAAATGCTTCTACCATTCAACCTGGAGATGAATTGCTAGCCTATACGTGCGAACCAGGTCGACATGTTGGTGTGAATCGACGATCGCGACTGCCGCGACGCCGACCAGCAGCGCGATCGCCGCGAGGAGGACGAGACGCTGCTCGAGCGTGCTCATGTCAGGAAGGTTCCTCGAGCACCCGGATGCCGAGCTCCTCGAGCTGCTCCGCGCTCACCTCGGTCGGCGCTCCGCTCATCGGATCGAGGCCGGCCTGGTTCTTCGGGAAGGCCAGCGTGTCGCGGATGTATGGCTCGTCGAGAAGCGCCATCGTCAGACGGTCGATGCCGGATGCGATTCCGCCGTGCGGAGGCGCGCCCATCGCGAGCGCGTCGAGGAGAAAGCCGAACTTGCTGCGCTGCTCCTCGGCCGAGATCCCGAGGAAGTCGAACATGCGCGCCTGGAGCTCGGGCTCGTGGATGCGGATCGAGCCCCCGGCGAGCTCGATGCCGTTGCCCACGAGGTCGTAGGCGACGGCGCTTGCCGCTCCCGGATCAGTGTCGAGCAGCGGCAGGCTGTCGTCGGTCGGGCGCGTGAACGGGTGATGCTGGGCGGTCCAGCGTTGCTCGTCCTCGTCCCAGTCGAGAAGCGGCATCGGCGTGACCCAGAGGAACTCCCAGGCGTCGCGGTCGATGAGCTCGAGCTCGCGCCCGAGGTGGAGGCGGAGCAGGCCCAGTACCTTGGCAGCGAGCTTGGGCGTGTCCGCGACGAACAGCGCCGTCGTTCCCGGCTCGCGAAAGGCCTCGAGCTCGGGCTCGGAGAGGAACTTCGCGATCGGAGACGAGATCTCACCGTCCGCGCGAAACACGATGTACGCGAGCCCCTTCGCACCCCACGGCTTGGCCATGTCCTCGAGCTTCTGGATCTCCGCCCGGGACAGCTCCCGCGGCACGCTCAGGTAGCGGACCGCCTCGGCGTTCGCGAAGACGCCGAACTCCGAGCCGCGGGTCGTCTCCGTCGCGTCCTGGATCTCGAGCCCGAAGCGGAGGTCGGGCTTGTCCGAGCCGAACCGCAGCTCCGCCTCCTGCCACGACATCCGCTGGAAGGGCGTCTCGAGCTCGACGCCGATCGTCTCGCGCCAGATCCGGGGAACGATTCGCTCCATCAGCGCGAGAATCGTCTCCAGGTCCGGGAATGCGAGCTCGACGTCGAGCTGGCGTGAGCTCCTGAAGGCGATCGGCCCGGAGATCCTCGTCCCGGAAGCAGCGCGCGATCTGGTAGTAGCGGTCGAAGCCCGCTATCACGAGCAGTTGCTTGTAGATCTGCGGCGACTGGGGCAACGCGAAGAACCGGCCTTGCTGGAGCCGCGTCGGGAGGAGGAAGTCGCGCGCTCCCTCGGGGGTCGGCTTCGCCATGATCGGCGTCTCGATGTCGACGAACCCGTCGGCCTCCATCTCCTGCCTGATGATCGAGACCAGCTGCGCTCGCGTTCGGATGTTGCGCTGCAGCCTTTGCCGCCGCAGGTCGAGCCAGCGGTAGCGCAGCCGCAGCGTCTCGTCGACGTTCTCCTCGTCCAGCTGGAACGGCAGCGTCGTCGAGCGGGAGAGGATCTCGAGCTCGTCGACGAGCAGCTCGACCTCCCCCGTGGGCATCGAGGGATTCACGGTCTCCGCTGTCCGCTCCACGACCTCGCCGCGCGCCTGGAGCACGAACTCGTTCCGGATCTCCTTCGCGAGCTCGGCGGCGGCCGGGGAGCGCTCGGGGTTGATCACGAGCTGCGTGATCCCGGTGTGGTCGCGCAGGTCGACGAAGACGAGGCCGCCGTGATCGCGGCGCCGCGCCGCCCAGCCCGCGAGAGTCAGTGTGCGGCCCGCGTCCGACTTCCGCGCCTCGCCGCACATGAGGTCGCGCCAGCTCATCTCGTCAGCGTCTCCAGCACGTCCTCGTGCCTGACGATGAGATCGTCCTGCCCTCCGCGCCGGATGCTCGCGTGCTCCGCGCCTGCGATCACCGTCGTCGCGGCTCCCAACCTGCCCGCCTGCGTCAGCTGCCCTTTCAGGGAGCGGCCCGCGTAGTCGGTGTCGCAGGACACGCCGGCCTCGCGCAGCCGTGCGAGCCACACGGGGACGACGCCGGCCGGCGCGTCGGGCTCGCGCGCGAAGAAGACGTCGATCGCCGGGGCCTCCGCCGGCGCCGCGCCCTCCTCCTCGAGGGCGAGCAGCAAGCGCTCGATGCCGGCCCCGAACCCGACCCCGGGCGTGGGCGGGCCGCCGATCTCCTCGACGAGGTAGTCGTAGCGACCGCCGCCCGAGATGGTCGCGTTCTCGTTCTCGAGCGGGCCGATGAACTCCCAGGTCGTGCGCGAGTAGTAGTCGAGGCCGCGGACGAGAGTCGGCACGACCGTGTAGCGGACTCCGGTCGCGTCGAGATCGCCCCGCACGGCCGCGAAGCGCGACGGCGCACTCGGCGCACAGCGAGTCACCGATCTTCGGCGCTTCGTCGAGCGCAGCACGCACGCTCTCCGGCTTGGCCGCGTAGTTGTCGAAGACGCGGAGCGGGCTCGCCGAGGCCTTCTCCCGCGTCGCCTCGTCGAGCCGCTCCGCGTTCGCGGCCAGCCAGGAGCGGAGCTCCTCCAGGTACGCGGGACGGCACTCGCGACAGCCGATCGAGTTCACCTCGAGCTGGTAGCGGGTCACGCCGACGCGGCGGAGGAGCGTGTCGTAGAGCTGGATCAGCTCGGCGTCGATCGCAGGATCGTCGCTTCCGATCGCCTCCACCGAGGCCTGCCAGTGCTCGCGGTACCGCCCTCGGCCGGGCGCGCCGTAGCGATACATCGGTCGCGATCGTGAACAGCTTCGCCGGCTGGGGGTCGCGGTGAAACCCGTGCTCCACGTAGGCGCGGCAGATCGGCGCGGTTCCCTCGGGCCGGAGCGTCAGCGAGCGGTCGGAGCGGTCGGAGAACGTGTACATCTCCTTCTGCACGACGTCCGAGCCCTGACCCGACGTCCGCTCGAAGAGCGCCGTGTCCTCGAACACGGGCGTCTGGATCGGCCGGTAGCCGTAGAGCGAGCACAAGCGCTCGAGCTCGCCGGTGACGCGTTGCCACTGCGGTTGCTCCGCGGGCAGGACGTCGTGCGTGCCGCGCGGCCGCTCGATCTTCGTCGTGTCGCTCATCCGGCGCGCTCCGCTCGGAGGTCGGCGAGAAATGGGTTGCGCTCGAGCTCGGCGCCGAGCGTCGTCGTCGAGCCATGGCCGGGATAGACGACCGTCTCGGGCGGCAGCGAGTCCACGAGCACGCGGATCGAGGCCAGGAGCGTGTCCCAGTCGGCATCCCGGGAAGTCCGTGCGTCCCGACCGAGCCCGCGAACAGGACGTCGCCGGAGAAGAGGCACCCGTCGGCGTGGTACGCGAGGTGCGCCGGCGAGTGCCCGGGAACGAGGAACACCTCGAAGTCGATCCTCGCGACGGTCGATCGGTCTCGCCGCCGACGAGCAGGACGTCGGGCGTGTAGGGGCGCACGCTCACTCCCGGCGGGGTGAAGCCGCCAGGGGCGTCTCCAGCAGGAAGCGCTCGCCCTCGGCCATGTAGACCTGCGCCCCCGTTCCCTCCGCGAGGTCGGCGACGCCGAGCAGGTGGTCCCAGTGGCCGTGCGTGACGAGGATCCCGTCGCAGCGATGCCCCGAGGCGCGCGAGCGTCAGCCGTAGTTCGGTCGCGTCGCCGCTCGGATCCACGATTGCCGCCTCGCCCGCGCCCGTCTCGGCGCGAACGACGTAGCAGTTCGTCCCCATCGGACCGAGCGAAAGCTGTTCGACGCGAAGCGCCACCGTCGGCCTGCGTCAGCTCCCGCGGCCGTTGGCGTTGCTGCTGTTCGCCTGGCGCCGCTGGAAGGAGCGGTAGAAGACGCGGTCGAGGAAGTAGCTGAACGGGACGAAGATCGCGACGATGAGCAGCGTCTGCGTGAGCTTGGTCGCAAGCGGCAGGTCGGGCGACAGGATGAAGACCGTCGCGAACATGATCGGCGCGAAGATCAACGCGCGCTTGAACGTCCGCTGCCACGACGGCGCCTGATGCTCGCGCACCGTGCGGCCCGCGCTGGTCGAGGCCGACTTCGTGGCGCTCTTCGCGTCCGGCACCTGCTCCGGGTCGAGCTCGTTGCCCTCGTCGTCGACCCAGACGTACTCGTGCCGCTGCTCCTTCGCCTTGCGGCGGCGCTGCTTCTTCGTGGCCATGGACGCCGATTATGCCCGCGCCCGCCAGGCGATCTCGCCGCCTCGGACGACCGTGTGCACGAGCTGACCACCGAGGTGATACGCGAGATGGCGCCAGTCGTCGGCAGCGATGAGCGTCACGTCGGCGTCGTAGCCCGCGGCGAGCCGGCCCTTTCGCTGAGCGCGACCGAGGACGTGGGCGGCGTTGACGGTGCATGCGGCGAGGGCTTCCTCCGGCGCCAGGCCGAGCTGGGTCGCGGCCAGCGAGCAGACGAGCGGCAGGCTCTCGCAGAACGCACTCCCGGGGTTGAAGTCGGTCGCGAGCGCGACGGCCGCGCCCGCGTCGACGAGCTCGCGGCCAGGGGGCATCGGACGGCCGAGGAAGAGTGCGCTCGCGGGAAGCAGCACTCCGACGACGTCGCTGGCGGCGAGCGCCGCGACTCCGTCGGCCCCGGTCGCCTCCAGGTGGTCGACCGAGCGCGCCCCGAGCTCGATCGCGAGCGGGATCGCTCCCGCCTCCGTGAACTGATCGCCGTGCAGGCGCAGGCCGAGCCCGGCGTCGCGGCACGCGACGAGGTAGCGGCGCGCCTGGTCGGCGTCGAAAGCGCCTCGCTCGAGGAAGACGTCGGCCGCCTCGGCCAGCGCGGCGGCGTCCGGAAGCACGTCTGCGAGCAGGAAATCGAGGTACGCGTCGGCTCCGTCCTCCTCGAACTCGGGAGGCACGGCGTGCGCGCCGAGCCACGTCGGGACACCGCCTCCCGCCCGGATCGCCCGCAGCTGCGCGAGCTCCGTCTCGCGGTCGAGGCCGTAGCCCGACTTCGCCTCGAACGTGGTCGTGCCGGCACCGAGCATCCACCCGGCGTGGCGCTCCACCGCCGCCGTCAGCCCGGCCTCGCCGGCGGCACGGGTCGCCCGCACCGTGGAGAGGATCCCGCCGCCGCGGGCGTGCAGCTCCTCGTAGCTCGCCCCGGCCGCACGCAGCGAGAACTCGTCGACCCGATCGCCCGCGAAGCAGGCGTGCGTGTGGCAGTCGACCAGGCCCGGGATCGCGCGACAGGCCGCGCCCGTCGAGCTCCTCGACCTCGCCGTCGATCGACCGCAGGTCCCGCATCGCACCGACCTCCGTGATGCGGCCGTGCCTCGCAGAGGACGTAGCCGTTCTCGACGACGTCGACGGCTCGAAGCTCCTGTCCCCGCAGCGGCGCGCCGGTCCCCGCAGGCGTCACGAGCTGCGCGAGGTCGCGGACGAGCAGCCTGGTCACGGGTGCGTCGCCGGCACCGAAGGCAGATCCAGCCCGCTCTCGCGAGCCAGCTCGAGCGCCTCGTCGTAGCCGGCGTCCGCGTGCCTCATGACCCCGGTGCCGGGGTCGCTCGTGAGGACGCGCTCGAGCCGCTCCGCCGCCGAGTCCGTGCCGTCCGCGACCACCACCATCCCCGCGTGGATCGAGTTGCCGATGCCGACCCCGCCGCCGTGGTGCACGCTCACCCAGGTCGCCCCCGACGCGACGTTGAGGAGCGCGTTCAGGATCGGCCAGTCCGCGATCGCGTCCGAGCCGTCGCGCATCGCCTCGGTCTCGCGATACGGCGACGCCACCGATCCCGAGTCGAGGTGGTCGCGCCCGATCACCACTGGCGCAGACACCGTCCCGGCTCGCACGAGCTCGTTGATCGCGAGGCCGGCGCGCGCGCGGTCGCCGTAGCCGAGCCAGCAGATTCGCGCCGGAAGGCCCTGGAAGGCGACGCTGTCCGCCGCCAGCTCGAGCCAGCGCTGGAGCAGCGCGTCGTCCGGGAACAGCGCCACCGAGCTCGCGGTCGATCGCGGCGATGTCTGCCGGATCGCCCGAGAGAACCGCCCAGCGGAAGGGCCCGATCCCCCGGCAGAAGAGCGGTCGGATGTAGGCGGGAACGAACCCCGGGTACGAGAACGCCTCGTCGAGGCCTGCCTGCTGCGCCTCGCCGCGGAGGTTGTTCCCGTAGTCGAAGACGTGGCATCCGAGGCGGACGAACTCGGCCATCGCGCGGACGTGCGCGACGATCGACTCGCGCGCGAGCCGCAGGTACTGCTCCGGATCGCGCTCGCGCAGGGCCTCCGCCTCCTCGATCGGCACCTCCGCCGGCACGTAGCCGGTCAGCGGATCGTGGGCAGCCGTCTGGTCCGTGACGAGGTCGAACAGCTCGCCGCGTGACACGAGCTCGGGGAACACGTCGGCCGCGTTGCCCAGGAGCCCCACGGACAGCGCGCGGCGCTCGACCGCCGCGGTACGAACGCGTGCGAGTGCGTCGTCGAGCGAGTCCGCGACCTCGTCGAGATAGCGCGTCTCGAGGCGTCGCTCGATCCGGCTGGGATCGACCTCGACGCACAGAATCGCGGCGCCGGCCATCGTCGCTGCGAGCGGCTGGGCGCCGCCCATCCCGCCGAGACCGGCAGTCAGGACCGTCCGGCCCGTCAGATCGGGCGAGCCGAAGTGCCGTTCTCCCGGCCGCCGCGAACGTCTGGTACGTGCCCTGGAGGATTCCCTGGGTGCCGATGTAGATCCAGCTGCCGGCCGTCATCTGGCCGAACATCGTCAGCCCCTCCGCCTCCAGCCGGCGGAACTCGTCCCAGGTCGCCCAGCGCGGGACGAGCAGGGAGTTCGCGAGCAGGACGCGTGGCGCCCACTCGTGCGTCCTGAAGACGCCGACGGGCTTGCCGCTCTGGACGAGCAGCGTCTCGTCGGCTTCGAGCCGCAGGAGGGTCCGCACGATGTCCTTGAGCGCTGCGTGGGTGCGCGCGGCGCGTCCGCTTCCCCCGTAGACGACGAGCCGTTCCGGGTGCTCGGCGACCTCGGGATCGAGGTTGTTGAGGAGCATGCGCAGCGGCGCTTCCGTCTGCCAAGACCTCGCGCTGAGCGCCGATCCGCGCGGCGCCCGGATCGAGCCGAGGTCGCCGCAGAGCGACTCGACGAGAGCGTCCGTCGTCGCAGCACTCACGCGAGCGCCCCGACCTCGCGCTCGGCCGCATCGACGGCGGCTCCATTGCGAACGGCATCGGCGACTCGCTCGATGTCCGCGCTGAGCGACCTGTCCTCGACGAGACGTTCCGACAACGTCCGCACGAGATCGTGGACCGCGCGCACGCCCTCGCCCGGCTGGAGCGGCGCGAGGAACTCGATCGCCTGCGTCCCGGCCAGGAGCTCGATGGCGAGCGTGTGCTCCGCGTTCGCGAGCACGCGCAGCGCCTTGAGCCCGGCCGCGTTTCCCATGGACACGTGATCCTCCTGCCCGGCGCTCGTCGGGATCGAGTCGACGCTCGCCGGATGCGCGAGCACCTTGTTCTCCGAGACGAGCGCGGCGGCGACGTACTGCGGGATCATGAACCCCGAGTTCAGCCCGCCCTCCTCGACCAGGAACGGCGGCAGGCCCTCCGACAGCGTCGGATTGACGAGGCGCTCGGTGCGGCGCTCGGAGATGCTCGCGAGCTCGGCAACGGCCATCGCGAGCACGTCGAGCGCGAAGGCGATCGGCTGGCCGTGGAAGTTCCCGGCAGAGACGATCTCGTTCTCGTCGAGCAGCACGAGCGGGTTGTCGGTCGCGGCGTTGAGCTCGATCGCGACGGTGGTCTCGGCGTAGTCGAGGAGGTCGCGGCAGGCCCCGTGCACCTGAGGCGCGCAGCGGAGCGCATACGCGTCCTGCACGCGGTCGCACCAGCGGTGGGACTCGATGATCGCCGAGCCGTCGAGCAGGCGCCACACGTTCGCCGCGGAGTCCTGCTGGCCCTTGAGCGGGCGAGCCTCGTGGATGGCGGGCAGGAAGCTCGTCCGCGAGCCCTGCAGCGCCTCGAGCGAGAGTGCGCACGCGAGGTCTGCGGTCGCGGCGAGGCGGCGAGCACGAACGAGCGCCGAGCGCGGCCATCGCGGTCATGAACTGCGTCCCGTTGATGAGCGACAGGCCCTCCTTGCGTCGCGAGCCGGATCGGCTCGAGGCCGACTGCTCGAAGTGCCTCGGCGCCCGCGAGCCGCCGGCCCTCGACGAACGCGTGGCCCTCCCCCACCAGCGGGAGCGCGAGATGCGCGAGCGGCGCGAGATCGCCGCTCGCGCCGACCGAGCCGCGCGCCGGCACCTCGGGCAGGACGCCCCGATTCAGGCACTCGAGCAGCAGCTCGACCGTCTCGACACGCGCGCCGGAGTAGCCCTTCGCGAGCGCGTTCGCACGGAGGAGCATCGCCGCTCGAACGACGTCGTCGGGGTACGGCTCCCCGACTCCGCACGCGTGGCTGCGCAGCAGGCGAAGCTGGAGCTCCTCCGTCAGCTCGTCGGGGATGTGCGCCGACACGAAGCGGCCGAAACCCGTGTTGACGCCGTACGTGTGCTCGCCGCGAGCGCCCTCGACGAGCTCCCGCGCCGCGCGCATGCGTTCCCTGGCAGCTCGGCGATCGCGGCCTCGGCGCCTTCGACCGCGACCGTCCAGACGTCGCCGATCGCGAGGTCGTTCCCCGTCAGCGAGATCGGCGGAGCCATCACGCGAGTCTAGAAGCGAGCACGCGCTCGAGGACCCGCGACTCGTCGATCCCGGGAATCGTCGGCTCCGGCGCGCTCGGCTGCGTCGAGGACTCGCTCGGGGACGAGCCCGACGAGCTCCCCACCTCGAATCGCGACGCCGCGCGCCGCCGCTTCCGCGCGCACTCGCTCGACGACCTCGTGCAGCGGCGCGCGGTCGAGGTCGAGGACGTTCATGCTCACCTGCACGCGCCCCGACCCCGGCAGGAAGAGGCCGATCGCCTGCACGCCCGGCATGCCGCCGCTCGACTCGCGCACGGCTGCGGCGACGGCGACGGCGATCGCGAGGTCGTCCGTCTCGAGGTCGACGTTGTAGGCGACCAGGGGTGCGCGGGCGCCCACGAGCACCGCGCCCGCACGAGGGTCGATCGCGGACGGGCCTGCATCGGGCGCGAGCTCTCCTGCGTCCACCCGCCGCGTGAGCTCGGTGAGACCGCCGCGCCGGAAGAACGCCGGTCTGCGACCCGAGCCGACCTCGCCGTAGAGGAAGACGGGGAGCCCGAGCTCGGCGCCCAGTCGCTGCGCAACGGCAGCGCGGTCGCCTTCGCGCGCTCCATCTCGGCCGGGTCGAGCGGCACGACCGGCACGACGTCGACGGCGCCGACCCGTGGATGCACTCCGACGTGCGTCTCGAGGTCGATGAGCCGTGTTGCGCGCGGCGGCGCCCGCGACGAGGGACTCGACGAGGGCGTCGCTCTCTCCCGCCAGCGTGAACACCGATCGGTGGTGGTCGGCGTCGGAGTGCACGTCGAGAAGCGCAGCGTCGCGGCCGAATGCGCGACCGATCTCGGCGATGGCCGCAGCGTCGCGCCCCTCGGAGACGTTGGGCACGGCCTCGAGCACGGTCCGTACCCTACGAAGCCGTGTCCACGCAGGAGCCAGAGACGACCTCGCACCGCAATTGGCGCACGTTCGTGCGGCTCCTCGGGTTCCTGCGCCCGTACCGAGGATCGCTCGCCATCTCGTCCGTCCTCGCCGTCGCTCTCCCAGGTCGCAGGGATCCTCGTGCCCGTGCTCACGGGCGTCGTCATCAACGAGCTCGAGGGCGATCCGGACACGCGCGTGCTGGCGCTCTGGATCGCCGCCATCGTCGCTCTCGGCCTCGTCCGCGGGGCGCTGATGTACGGGCGGCGCATGATCTCCGGCCGCCAGGCGCTCGGCGTCGAGTACGACATGCGCGACGAGCTCTACTCCCACTTCCTGCGCCTGTCGTTCGGGTTCTACGACCGCTCGCAGACCGGCCAGCTGATGTCGCGGGCGACGATCGACCTGCAGTCCGTCCGCTTCTTCCTCGGCTACGGCCTGATCTTCTTCGCCCAGCACCTCGTGACGATCGTCGTCGTGACGGCGGTCCTGTTCGTCTACAGCTGGCAACTCGCCCTCGTCGCCCTCGCGATGACCCCGATCATCGCGCTCACCGCCTACCGCTACAGCCACGTCTCGCACCCCGTGCTGCGAGACGTGCAACAGAAGCTCGCCGACGTCTCGACCGTCGCGGAGGAGTCGATCACCGGCGTGCACGTCGTGAAGTCGTTCGCGCAGGAGGAGCGCCGTGCGGAGCGGTTCGCGGAGTCGGCGGACGCGGTCTTCGACCAGACCCTCGCGGCGAATCGGCAGCGCGCCCTCTACGTTCCGCTGCTGACCTTCCTACCGCTCGTCGCGCAGGCGCTCGTGCTGCTCGTCGGCAGGTCGGATGGTGATCTCCGGCTCGATCTCGCTCGGGACGTTCTTCGCGTTCAACCTCCTGCTCGCGATGCTGGTGATGCCGCTGCGCATGCTCGGCATGTGGATCGGCCAGGCGCAGCGGGCGATCGCGGCCGGCGAGCGCATCTTCGAGCTCCTCGACGAGCCCGAGGACATCGCCGACCGGCCCGACGCGCAGTCCGCTCCCGCCCGGTGCAGGTCACGTCGTCTTCGAGGACGTCGACTTCGGCTACGACCCTGCGCGCCCGGTGCTCGAGGACATCAAGCCTGGACGTCCCTGCGGGGCGGACGATCGCGCTGATCGGGCACACGGGATCGGGCAAGACGACGCTCGCGACGCTCGTGCCGAGGTTCTACGACGCGACGGCCGGACGGGTGCTCGTGGACGGAGTCGACGTGCGCGATCTCCAGCGGCGTTCGCTGCGCCGCGAGATCGGAGTCATCTCGCAGGATCCCTTCCTCTTCTCGGCGTCGATCCGCGACAACATCGCCCTCGGCATGCCCGACGCTCCACAGGAGGCGGTCGAGGCCGCCGCCCGCGCGGCGCAGGCGCACGACTTCGTGCTCGAGCTCCCGCACGGCTACGACACGGTCGTCGGGGAGCGCGGGATCACGTTGTCGGGCGGCCAGCGACAGAGGATCGCGATCGCCCGAGCGCTGCTCATAGATCCGCGCATCCTCGTCCTGGACGACGCGACGGCGTCCGTGGACGCGACGACGGAGGCGCGCATCCGCGCCGGCCTGCGCGAGGTCATGCGCGACCGGACGACGATCATCATCGCCCACCGTCTCTCCACGATCGCGCTCGCCGACGAGGTCGTCGTCCTCGACCACGGGCGCATCGCGGCGCGCGGAACGCAGGCGGAGCTCCTCGAGGAGAGCCCGGTCTTCCGCGAGATCCACGAGCACGGGCTCCTGCAGCAGGTCGTCGCGGGATGAAGGTCTGGCAGGCCGGTACCCACCTCACCGACGAGCGCGGGGCCCGCGTCGAGGACTGGACCTGGGCACAGACGCGCCGGCGACTCGGCGTCCTCGTCCGGCTCGCCAGCCCGTACAAGGGACGCACGGCGCTCGCGCTCGTCACGCTCGTCGCCTACACCGCCGTCGCGCTGGTTCCGCCGTATCTCGCGAAGCTCGCGGTCGACGACGGCCTGGCGGAGGGCGACCTCGGGGCGCTGACGGCGATCGTCGTCGCCTTCCTCGCGGCGGGCGTGGCCGCGTTCGTTCTCTCCGGCGCGCAGACCTACTTCACCGGTTGGGTCGGTGAGCGGGCGCTCGCCGACCTGCGGATCAAGCTCTTCCGGCACCTGCAGCGCCTCTCGCTCGGCTACTACGAGCGCAATCGCACGGGCGCGATCGTGAGCCGGATCACGAACGACGTCGAGGCGCTCGACATGCTCGTCACCGACGGGATCTCGAGCCTCGTCCAGAACTCACTCGTCCTCGCGGGAACCGTCGTCGTGCTCTTCATCCTCGACTGGCGCCTCGCGCTCGCGACCCTCGTCGTGCTCCCGCTCATGGGGCTCGCGACCGCGTGGTTCCGGTCGCGCTCGAACCGTGCGTACAGGCGCGTGCGCGAGCGACTCGGTCTCGTCACCGCAACGCTCGCCGAGGACATCTCCGGGATGCGCGTGGTGCAGTCGTTCACGCGCGAGCCGACGAGCCAGGTGACCTTCCGCGGCGTCAACGACCGCTACCGGGAGGCGAACTACGAGACGGTCATCCTGAACGGCCTCTACTTCCCGGCGGTGGACGTCCTCTCCTCGGTGGCGACCGCGATCGTCCTGGGCGTCGGCGGCTGGCTCGTCGTCGAGGGCGAGCTGACCATCGGGACGCTGCTCGCATTCACGCTCTACCTCGCGAACTTCTTCGACCCGGTTCAGCAGCTGTCGCAGCTCTACAACACGTTCCTCTCGGCGACCGCCGCGCTCGACCGGATCACCGCGGTCCTCGACGAGGAGCCGGAAGTGGTCGACGCTCCCGGTGCCGGTGCTCTCCCGCAGGTCCGCGGCGACGTGCGCTTCGAGAACGTCACGTTCGGGTACGGGACCTGCCCGACGTCCTGCGCGACTTCGACCTGGTCGTGCCTGCCGGCACGACCGTCGCGCTCGTCGGCCACACGGGAGCCGGGAAGTCGACGATCGCGAAGCTGCTCGCCCGCTTCTACGACCCGCGTGACGGAAGGATCACGATCGACGGTCACGACCTGAGGGACGTGACCCAGGAGTCGCTCCGGCGGCAGCTCGGGATCGTTCCTCAGGAAGGCTTCCTCTTCGCCGGCTCGATCGCGGACAACATCGCGTTCGGGAGGCCAGGCGCGTCTCGTTCGGAGCTCGAGATCGCTGCGAGCGCCGTCGGCGTCGACTCGTTCGTCACCGCACTTCCGGATGGCTACGACACGGAGGTCGGGGAGCGGGGATTCAAGCTCTCACTGGGCCAGCGGCAGCTGGTCGCGTTTGCCCGCGCCCTCCTCGCCGACCCGCGCATCCTCATCCTCGACGAGGCGACCTCGTCGGTGGACATCGGCACCGAGCGCCGGATCGAGCGAGGACTGCGCACGCTCCTTGCCGGCCGCACCGCGTTCATCATCGCCCACCGGCTCTCGACGATCCGCAGCGCGGACGTGATCGTCGTGCTCGACCACGGCCGCATCGTCGAGATCGGCACCCACGACGAGCTCATCGCCGGCAGCGGGCCGTACACGAGCCTGTACGGCGACTGGGCGGCCGAGGTCGCATAGCGGAACCACACCGCGAAGGTTCTAAGCTCACGTCCATGGCGGAACCCGAGAGCGACGAGCTCGTCGCGATGGAGGCGGCCGAGGAGGCTGCGGCCGAAGCCGCCGAGGCCGCCGCGGAAGCACGGCTCACGCCTGCCGAGGCGATTGCGCCCATGCACCTGCGCGTGCCCGCGCGCGGGAATCGAAAGCTACGCCGGCTGCTCGAGCGCGTCGACGCCGACCCACAGATCAAGGCGTGGTGGCACGTTGCGAACCTGAACGCGGTCCTCCGCCTCCAGATCAACGACCACTCCTGGGTGCACATCCAGATCATCACGAACATCGCCCTCAAGATCACGCGACTCCTCGTGAAGCACGGCGTCACACCCTCGCTCGTGCGCGACTACCGGATGACACCCGACGACTCGGAGGTCGTCGTCGTGCTCGCCGCGCTCCTCCACGACGTCGGGATGTCCATCCACCGACGCCACCACGAGGACTGGAGCCTCTTCCTCGCCGAGCCCAAGATGCGCGAGCTGCTCGACGGCATCTACGACGAGCCCGAGCGCACGGTCGTCGTATCGGAGGCGTTGCAGGCGATCACGAGCCACCGGGCGGACGGAGAGCCCCTATCCGTCGAGGCAGGCATCCTGCGCGTCGCGGACGCGCTCGACATGGCGAAGGGCCGCTCGCGAATCCCGTTCGAGCGAGGGTCGGTATCGATCCACTCGCTCTCCGCGGCGGCGATCGACGAGGTGCGGATCACGGACGGCGAGAGCCGCCCGGTCATGGTCGAGATCGTCATGAACAACTCGTCGGGGATCTACCAGGTCGACGGGTTGCTCAAGGCCAAGCTCCGCGGATCCGGGCTCGAGCAGTACGTCGAGGTCGTCGCGCGGATCGACACCGATGCCGAGAAGCGGCTCGTGCCCGTGTACCGCCTCGATGTGGGCGACTCGAGGCATCAGGACTAGAGCTCTCGGCCGGTACACTGCCCCCGCCGTTGCGGGGTCGTCTAACGGCAGGACGCCCGGCTCTGGACCGGGAAGTTGGGGTTCGAATCCCTGCCCCGCAGCCTCGTTGGCCCGTTGTCCGAGGCGGTTACGCTCGTGACAAGCTTTCTTAGTCTTTTGTAAGCATTCCGGGCAGCGCTCGTAGCACCTCCTGCTACCGTCGGCCGATCGAGCGACACGAGCGGTCCTGTGTGGACCGCGCCCCTGTCCCCGCCCAGGAGGTACCGGTTGAGAGCCCTACTCGTTGGCTTGCTTGCATTCGTTCTCGTGACGCAGGCCGCTGCGGCAGCAGTGGAGGGGACCGCGGCGCGGGCGCCCGGCACCGCGGCGAAGACGAAGCCGGTCCGTCCCGCCGGGACGCTCGACGAGCGCCTCCAGGTCAAGGTCGCTGCCGCTCGCAAGTTCCGCGGGACGATCAGGTTCTTCGAGAACAATCGCTACCTCCTCGGCTCGACCGCGCATCGATCCACCGCGGCGGAGGCCCTGGACCGAGCCGAGCGTCGCCTCGGACAGCTCACGAGGACGATTGCGTCCCTCCGGAAAGCGATCCGCGAGCGCGACCGGCGCAGGGACGCGAAGCTCTCGCCCCGTGCCGTCATCTGCGACGTCTTCGGTCCAGACTGCGACTCCGCCGCCGACGTTGCCTGGTGCGAGTCGGGTTGGCGGACGACGCGCAGAACGGGCAGTACCTGGGCATGTTCCAGATGGGCTCGCACGAGCGCTCCCTCTTCGGTCACGGACCGACGGCCCGTGAGCAGGCGGTCGCCGCGCGCAAGTACTTCGTGCTGTCGGGCCGCGACTGGAGCCCCTGGAGCTGCCGGTACGCATCTCCTAGGTCGCGAGGTTTTCGTCGCAAACTGCGGCCCCAAGCTCGCGCCGAGGGTTTCGCCGGCCGTGTCCTTCTGGTAGGTGTCGGGCAACGTGTGGGGACAGCGGAAGCGCGACCGCCTTCGGCCCCTCGATGAGGCTGCCGCGTACGCGCGCTGCCACGGCGACCGCGACGAGAACGTCCGCATCGTGAAGCTCCCGCCGCGCAGAGTGCGCTACGAGACCGTGCTCTCGAACGGCGAGAGCATCAGGCGCGACTTCGAGACGCGGCTGGACACGCGCGAGCCCGAAGCCTCGCTCTAGACCGCACGAAGCGCGACTCCGAGCGCCGAGGGCCTTCGCCGATTCGCTACCCTTCTCCCTCGCCACGGCCCATTCGTCTAGTGGCCTAGGACACCGCCCTCTCACGGCGGCGGCACGGGTTCGAATCCCGTATGGGCCTTAGCCCCGTACACACTGCAAGACCCGCAAAGCCCCGCTCGCGCGGGGTTTTGCTCATGGTTGAGCGGGTTTAGGGCTATCCGTCGATCTGCTCAGGGAGAAGAACGCGGCGAACCCTTGTAAACCCATGAGCGGGTCGTTACGGTGCGCTGCAACTGCGGCGATTGGGGAGGAACTGAGGATGTTGAAGCGGGCGGCGGCTCTCGTCGGACTTGTTGCGGCTACGGTCGGGCTGGGGAGTGCCCAGGCCGAACCTGGGGCGGGAAGCTACATCGTCGTTCTTAAGGCTGGCACTGACTGATTGGTGTCGCCGCGAAGCACAAGCAGAAGTACGGGGCTGAGCTCTCACACGTGTACAAGCACGCCTTGAAGGGGTACGCCGCGAAGCTCACTGCGGACGGTGTTGCCGCCGCGAGCGCCGACCCCGACGTGCTCTTCGTGAGCCAGGATCGCGAGCTGCAACTTGCCGCACCGCCGCCAGAAACGACCGAAAATCCACAGGTACTCCAGCGCTCGGTCGACCGCATCGACGCCGAGGACAGCAGTACGCGCTCGGGCGATGGACGTGGCTCTGTTCCCCTCAATGTCGCCGTCCTCGACACCGGCATCGACGTTGACCACCCTGACCTCGTGGTGAGGGGTGGCTCGAACTGTGTGAACGACAAGCGCGGAATCGACGACCCGAAAGGTCACGGCACCCTCGTCGCCGGTTCGATCGGCGCAATCGACAACGCCATCGGATTCGTCGGTGTCGCGCCTGGGGCGCACCTATGGTCGGTGCGGACCTTGACAAGCATGGGGGTGGGACAGCGGCCAGATTCTTGTGCGCCATCGACTGGGTCACGTCGACTCGTATCGACTCCGACCCGACGAACGACATTCGGGTCGCCAATCTGAGCGGCGGCGGCTTCGCCGGGCAGAACGCGGCCCACGGAAACGCCGACGACGGTAATTGCGGGCTTTCCAGCGGCGACGCTCTACATATGGCGATCTGCCGGTCTATAGCAGCTGGCGTGACCTTCGTAGTTTCGGCAGGGAACGACGGTGTGGATATCCGGAGATATGTTCCCGCCGCGTACGACGAAGTGCTATCAGCCTCGGCCATGAGCGACACCGACGGACTTCCGGGTGCTCTTGGCGGGCCTGAGGTTCGCTGCGGACTCGGGTATCCGGACGATGTCGCCGCCGCGTTCAGCAACTACGCGACGCTCGCCGAGGATCAAGCGCATACGATCGCTGCCCCCGGCGTCTGCGTGCCGTCGACGTACCTGGACGGTCTCTACGCTCGGGACTCGGGTACAAGCTCGCGGCGCCAATAGTCGCGGGTACCGTCGCGCTCTGTATTTCAGCCGGGCCATGCGCTGGCCTCACGCCGTCTCAGATCGTTGCGAAGATGGTGGCCGACGCGTCAGCGTTCAGTACCGACACCAAGAATTTCGGCTACGGCTTCCAGGGCGACCCGCTCCGCCCGATCAGCGGCAAGTACTACGGCTACCTGATCCGCGCAGCCCAGTACTAGCGGGCGCTTAAGCCCGAACCTGCTCAGCCCGCCCGCCTCGAGCTCGCGCTCCTCGATCCGAGGCTGCGTACCAAGAGGAGTGGCCGCTGGGAACGGCCACTCATGCCAATACTTGGGGAGGATTGGGTACGCAAGAAGCTTCGTGGGAATCGGCGCTCATCTCGTCCCCCTTTCGGGTACGCGCTCCTCGATCCGCAGATAGTCTCGCGAGCTGAGGATCGTGCCGCGTCATCGGCGATCCTGCGGCTCGCGCTTCGCCAGACTCGCCGTGATCTCCGCGAAGTGCTTGAGCCTCGGTGAGCCCTCGGTCAGGTACCGCTCGAGCCACCGCCAGGGCTTTGGGCACGGGATCGGGCTTGTGCCCAACTCTTCATCCGCGATTACGAGTACCGTGGCCTCATGGAAGAGGCTGATCGCGAGGTGCTCGAGTTCATCGGCGATCAGGGCAAGACGGCCGAGCAGGTTTCCGACCGCTTTCCAGCGTTCGACTTAGAGCGCCTCGTTCGAGCCGAACTAGCTCGGCCGCGTCGGACCAACCCGGTCAGGTCGCAGTCGCGCCACACTCCGGCGGACGAGCACACGTTCTACGTGCTCACGTCTCGCGGAGCCGAGGCAATCGGCCTCGCTCCGTACACGCTTCACTCCGACTGAGACCGCTACGAACCAGCAGGTCGATGAGAGCGGTCGTAGGAACCGCGATACACTGATGGCACTCGATAGCTCACCTCCCGTCGTGACCCGAAGTCCTGAGCCATTGCGCCAGGTCGGGCGGGAAGAGAAGGGCTATGTCCTCACCTTTCGTGACGGTTCGCTACCCGGACGATGCGTGGGAACTCACCGACAGCGAGAAGGTTCCGAAGGTCGGAGACACGTTGTCGCGGAGCGGCGGCAAGTGGGTCGTCGCCACGGCGGTCGTGGATACGAGCGGGCATGTCATCGTGACCTGGCGGCGCGCTCCCAGACCTGCCCATTCGTAGGCTCCGCCTCTCGGCCGCGTCGACGCTAGTTCGCCGCGTCCGCCTCGAGCACGCGTCCTCGATCCGCCGGTAGCCTCGCGAGCCTAGGGGCCTGTGAACAACCCACCCCTCTGCGGTAGCAGTCAGGTTTTCGACTGCCGTTGTCACACACACGTGTACGCGGGCGTCGCGTCTAAAGTGCCTACGGTGAAAAGGACAACCTTCGGTGGCGATTGCGCGGGTTCGACTGGCGAAGCGGCATTGGGGCGGGCGGCGCGAGACACGGGACAATGCGGTGTCTGAGCTTTCGGCTGGCGGCTATCGGACCCGGGCAGGCGTTCGGGCCGAGAGCCGCCAGCACTACTCGTTGGACGTCGCGGCTGCGAAGCCGCTAGCGCCGCTCACGGTCTCCGAACACGCCCTTTGCGAGATCTTCGCGCTCGGGTAGCGCGTGTGGACGTTCGCGCCGACTCAGCGCTTGCGCGCGGGCTTCGGCGCGCCGACGACCTTCAGCCGCAGCGTCTTCAGGTGCTTCACGCTCAGTGCGTCTCGGGCCTCGAACGTGATCCGATAGTTCCCGGGCTTCCTTGCAAAGCCGCTCAGGACGCCGGTAGTGCGATCGAACGAGATCCCACGTGGAAGCGGACCGCGCACGATTCGGAAGAGCTTCGGCGCCACGCCACCCGTCGTCGCGATCCGCGCCCGGTAGAAGCGGCCGACCCTCGCGTTGCGTAGCACGAGTGTCGAGATCGCCAGCTTCGCTGCAACCCGGACAGTGAGGTTCGAGGCTGCGGTCCGACCCTCGGCGTCGCTGACCGAGACGCCGAAGCGATACACACCTGCGACCTCGGGTGTCCCTTCGAGGGCCCCGTCGACCATCGTCACGCCGTCAGGAAGTTCGCCTGTGGTCGACCACGTGTACGTTCCGGCGCCACCTGTCGCAGTGAGTGCTGTGCTCACCGGAACCCCCACCTCGGTGCGTGCGACGCCCGAGACGAAGTAGTCGGTGGGAGCGGAGATCCGAAGTGGATCGCGAACCGTGATGCCCAGCACCTTCGTGTCCGTGCGTCCATCGGCGTTCACCTGCGCGCGCACCTCGAACGAGTAGACACCGGCAGTGCTCGGCGTGCCGGAGATGAGGCCCGTCGCGGCGTTGATCGCGAGGCCCGGGGGCAGCGAGCCCGAGTGATCGTCCAGGTCTTCGGGTCGGCGACGCTCGAGGTCATCTGCAGCGAGTACGGCGTCCCCGTGGTGCCGGGCGTCGTGGACTCAGGGCCGATGCGTGAGCTTCGCAAGGCCACGGAACGATCGTGATCGATAACGATGCTCCTCCGAGTTGTCGCCTGCTGCTGCAGCCCGACCCGGGGGCGGTTCGGGGTTGAAGTAGTCGGGCAGCCCAGCTCGAACCAGAACGCGTACGTTCCCGCCTGGGTCGGCGTGCCGGAAAGCGTCCCGTCCGTCGGACGAGCGTCAGGCCCGGCGGAACCGAACCGTTCTTCGCGTACCACTTGTCGTCGCCGGGAGCGCAGATCGGCTCCTCGTCCCCGTGGAACTCTGATCGAGTAGGGCTGCCCGTCGGTCCCGACCGGGCAGACCGAGTCGCCCGCCGAGCTTCGGGCATGGGTCCTCGTCGTCGATGCTCCCGGCGGAGGCGTCGGAGACGACGCCGATGCGGCGACGGCGGCCGCGAGGACAGCGAGAAGGAGGAGGCGCTTCAGGCCCACCGGCGGGCCAAGGTAGCAGACATGTCTGCTGGCGCCAGGGGTTGTTAAGACACTGTCAGCACGACGAGATCGGCCACGCAGGCGGGCTTCTCCGACGCCGTCGCACTCGACGGTCGACGTGGATCGTGCCACGCTCTCCCGCCGGGCGTTTCCTCGACGGACGACACCGTCATCCGAGCCGCGAATGCGTGCCCCCGACGGAACCGGCGCAGGGAAGCGCACGCGGTCGACGCCGTAGTTGATCGCCATGCGGCCACGACGGGCGGGAAGAGCTCGTACAGCATCGGCACGCACAGCGACAGCGTCAGGTAGCCGTGCGCGATCGTCGTCCCGAACGGGCCTCGGCGGCGCGCCCGGGCCGCATCCGTGTGGATCCACTGGCGGGTCGTCGGTCGCCTCCGCGAACGCGTCGATGCGCTCCTGCGTCAGCTCGAGCCACGAGCTCGGCCCGAGCTCGTGGCCCACGAGGTCGCCGAGAGCCGTCACGCGGCCAGCCTCCAGCCCGGCCCGGAGCCGCGCGAGCGAGGTCTCCTTGCCGAGCAGCTCGAGGCTCTCGTACAGGCCGGGCGAGACGCGCGACCCGGTCACGGCGACGCGGATCGGGAGGTAGACCGTCCGGGGCTTCTCCCCCAGCTCCTCGCAGAGCTCCTTGAGGGCTTGCTCGATCTGGGCCGCCGCCCACGGCTCGACGGCCTCGAGCGCACGCTCGGCCGCGCCGAGGATGCGCGCGTCGAGCAGAGCTGGATCCGGCTCGACCTCGTGGAACAGGAACCCGGCGAAGCCCGGGATACTCGCGAGCGTGCCGATCTTCTCCTGGACGAGCGGTGCCGACTGCGCGGATGCGCTCCTCCGGCCAGTCGAGGCCCTGACTCGCGCAGGTACGCGACCAGCCGCTCCGCGTACTCGTCCGGCGGCAACTCGCGCAGGTAGACGCCGTTCATCCAGTCGAGCTTCGCGTAGTCGAACGTCGCCGGGCTCGAGCCGACGCGCTCGAGCGAGAAGCGCTCGACGAGCTCGTCCCGGCGACATGATCGTCGTCTCGCCGTCGGGCGCCCAGCCGAGGAGCGCGAGGAAGTTCATGAGCGCCTCGGGCACGTAGCCCGCCGCGCGGAACTCGTCGACCGAGACCGCGCCGTGCCGCTTCGAGAGCTTCGTGCCGTCGGCGCCGAAGACGCTCGGGACGTGCGCGTAGACGGGCGGCTCGGCACCGAGCGCGCGCAGCACGTGGATCTGCTTCGGCGTGTTCGAGACGTGGTCGTCGCCGCGGATGACGTGCGTGATCCCGTCGAGCCAGTCCTCGAGCGGCGAGGCGAAGTTGTACGTCGGCCGCCCGTCCGAGCGCACGAGGACGAGATCCTCGAGCTCGGCGTTCGGCACCTCGATCCGGCCCTTGATCGCGTCGTCCCAGCCGGTCGAGCCCTCGTCGGGCATGCGGATCCGGATCGCGCCCTCGTCCTCGTACGCCGACCCCTCGCGACCAGCCGCCGCGCCTCCTCCTTCGCGCGCTCCATCACGTCGAGCTGGAAGTCGTCTCCCCGTCCCAGTCGATGCCCGAGCCAGCGCGAGCGAGCGCTGGATCTGCTCGACCGACTCGGCGACCTCCCGGCTCGTGTCGGTGTTCTCGATGCGCAGCAGGCACTCGCCGCCCCGTGCCGCGCGCGAAGAGCCAGTTGAAGAGGAACGTGCGCACGCCGCCGATGTGGAGGAGCCCGGTCGGGGAGGGAGCCATGCGGACGCGGACGGACATGAGCGAAGTAGCGTAGTCGCATGCTCTTCGGCGCCCACGTCTCCGCCGCGGAGGCATCTCGAAGGCGATCGACCGCGTCGAGGAGATCGGTGGCAACGCCGTCCAGGTCTTCACGCAGAGCCCCCGCATGTGGAAGCCCACGGCGCACTCGGCCGAGGAGGTCGCGCGCTTTCGCACGCGCCGCGCGGCAGGCGCGCGTCAAGTCCGTCTCGTGCCATGCGCTGTACCTCGTCAACCTCGCGAGCCGGGACGCCGCGGTGCGGGAGAACTCGCTCGCGGCGCTGCGGGCGACGATGGAGACCGGGCGCGCGATCGGCGCCGACGCGGTCGTGTTCCACGTCGGCTCGCACCTCGGCCTCGGCTTCGACGAGGCCGTCGACGTCGTCGACGCCTGCGCTGACCGAACTCCTCGAGCTGACGACGGACGACCTCTGGCTCTGCATCGAGAACGCCGCGGGGACGGGCGGGACGATCGGCCGGTCCGTCGCCGAGCTCGCGACGCTCTGCGACGCGGTCGACCGGCACCCGCGGCTCGGCATCTGCATCGACTCGTGCCACTGGTGGGCCTCCGGCGTCGACGTCGCCGACGCGGAGGCCCTCGACGGCCGCGCTCGAGGAGCTCGACCGCGCGATCGGGCTCGAGCGGCTTCGCGTCCTGCACGTCAACGACTCGCAGACGCCGCTCGGGTCGAACCGCGACCGCCACGAGCTCGTCGGCAAGGGCCTGATCGGGGACGGGCTCGCGACCTTCCTCGGCCATCCCGCGTTCGCCGGCTCCCGGCGATCACGGAGACCTGGGAGGACAAGGGGGCCGAGACCGAGGACCTCGACACGATGCGCGACCTCCGGCGTCGTGGCAGTCGCCGCTGGTCACGACGCGCGTCGCGCGTACGCTGAGAGCATGCGTCGTCGTCTCACCGTTGCCCTTGCGCTCGCCGTCGTCGTGGCGGTCGTCGCCGGAGTAAGCGCAGAAGCGGCGGAGACGAAACGTCACGTCGTCCGCGGTCAGGGAATCTCGCTCGTGCTTCCGAGCCTCGTGGCAGGCGCTCGACGGCCGCGCCGCACTGACGCACGGCCGCGATCGAGCGCATCGAGACGCGACAACCCCGAGCTCGCGCCGTACCTGCGCCAGCTGGAGCAGCCGAGCTCGCCCCTGAAGTTCTTCGGCTTCGATCCGGTCATCCGGAACGGCTTCGCGACGAACGTCAACGTCATCGTCGTCTCGATCGGCACTCGGCTCACGTTCGCCGACTATCGACGGAGGCATCGTCGCGGAGGTTGGCAAGCTCCCGCAGTTCACGGATCTCGACTCCTCGGTCGTCACGATCGCCGGCGCGAGGGCAGTGCGCCTCCAGTACCAGATCAGGCTCGGCGGCAACACCTTGAGGACGCTGCAGTACGCCTTCCCGCGCGGCATCAAGAGCTACGTCGTCACGTACACGACCGTCCCGCAGCAAGCGGGCCGGTATCGGTCGACCTTCGCCTCGTCGGCGGCGTCGATCCGCTTCCGGTAGCTCTCAGAACTCGGTTCAGTCCGCGACGGTCGCGAACACGCGGAACGTCGCGCGCTCGCGAGGGAGCTCGTGGAACTCGGGGTTCCGGCACCCGAGCTCGTCCTCGCGATGCGGGTACGTCGCCGACAACCTCGACCTCGCACATCGGCAGCGGCGCGCGGCGTCGCCCGGACGGCGCCGAAGCCGCCGCGGCCGGCCTCCGCCTGCTCGAGCAGGTCGAGGTCGATCTCGACGTCGTACACCTTCTGCAGGCACCCGACGTAGGTATGACCCCAGGCCTCGTACGCGTACACGAACGGGCACGCCATACGGATGCACGCGCCGGGGTGGACGACCTTCTCGCAGTGGACGTCGCAGCGGCGGCACGCGACCTCGTCCTGTGTCCGGAGAGGGAGCGCGACCGCGGCTACGTGGTCTCGTCCACGACCCGATTGTGTTCATCCCGAGGCCTCCGCCGCAAGACTTGACAAGCGAGCGGTTTTCAGGCAGTGGCGACACGCGTCGAACCGTCGCGACCCGGCGGCGCGCTAGGGTCCCGGGCCGTGGTTCGGAAGATCCTCTTCGCCACGCTCGCGCTCGCGCCGATCACGATCGCGCTGCACTACCTCGTGCACCCGCCGGAGACGCTCGAGTTCGTCCTCGCGGCGCTCTCGCTCATCCCGCTCGCCTGGCTGATCGGCGAGGCGACCGAGCACGCCGCCGAGCACACGGGGCCGGGAATCGGCGGCTTCCTGAACGCGACCTTCGGCAACGCTCCGGAGCTGATCATCGCGCTCATCGCGGTGAACGACGGCCTCACCGAGGTCGTGCGCGGCTCGCTCACGGGAAGCGTCGTCGGGAACCTCCTGCTCGTCCTCGGCGCGTCGCTCGTGGCCGGCGGGCGCGGGAAGCTCGACCGCTTCTCGAGCTTCCTGTCTTTCGGGCTCATCGCCTTCGCGACGCTGCTCTTCCTGATCCCGTCCGATCCCCGGCTGGGACGGCGATCCCGACACCGACGAGCTCGCGCAGGTCTCGGCGTGCCGATCTCCGTCGTGCTGCTCATCGTGTACGTCGCGGCGACGTGGTACTCGCTTCGCCGCCACCGCACGCTGCACATCGCGTCCGACGAGGAGATCAAGGGCTGGTCGCTCCGCGTCGGCGCACGGGCGTCGCTCGCGCTGGCGACGGTGATCGACCGCCCTCGTCGCGGAGATCCTGGTCGGCTCGCTCGAGGTCTTCGCCGAAAGGTCGGGCTCAGCGAGTTCTTCGTCGCCGCGGTGATCGTCGCGATCGTGGGCAACGCGGCCGAGCACGGCGGCGCGGTCGTCGTGGCGTTCCGTGGGAAGATCGCGCTCGCGGCCGAGATCGCACTCGCGTCGGCGGCGCAGGTGGCCGTGTTCCTCATCCCTGCGGTCGCACTGCTCTCGTGGCTCATCGACCCGCTCTCGCTCAGCTTTCGGCCCGTCGAGATCGCAGCGCTCGGCCGGCTCGGTCGTCTTCGCCACAGTCGTGCTCTGCGGCGGCCACTCGAGCCGTGCGCGCGGCGTGCTCCTGCTCGCCGGCTACGGGGTGGTCGTGATCGCGTTCTTCCTCGCCGGAGACCGCTAGCAGCCGCCGTCGGAGCACGTAAGGAACCGTGTGAAGAAGCCGGTTCCTGCACCACGTCTTCGGGTAGTAGGGACACATGAGGTCCGTTCTCCTCGCGGTCACGGCTGCCTCCGTCCTCGCGCTGGCGCTCTTCGCCGGGCCGGCAACGGCCTCGAGTCGCGTCCAGTTCGGAATCCAGGACGACGCGTGGCTCGAGTTCGGTCCCGGGAACCGCTCGCCGAGCGCGTCGCCGAGCTCGATCGCCTCGGGCTCGACGTCGTTCGCGTCACGCTCAACTGGAATCGCATGGAGCCGGCGCCAGGAGAGTTCCGCTGGCGCCGCTCCGACCGTCTGCTGCGCGCGCTCGACGCGCGCGGGCTCGATCCCGTCGTGACGATCTGGGGCACGCCCGCCTGGGCGAACGGCGAGCGCGGGCCGAACATCGCGCCGTTCAACGGCGACGACTTCTTCCGGTTCACCCAGGCGCTGGCGCGAGCGCTACCGATTCGTCGACGCGCTGGGTGCTCTGGAACGAGCCGAACAAGGCGCTCTGGCTCAATCCCGCGTCGCCGGAGACGTACGTGACGCGCATCCTCAACCCTGGCTATCGCGGGATCAAGTCCGTCAATCCTCGCGACCTCGTCGCGGGTGGCGTCACGGCTCCGCGCGGCGGGCGCGGCGGCACGTCCCCGGCGGACTTCATCCGGCGGATGGATCGTGCAGGCGCCCGACTCGAACGCCTACGCCCATCACCCGTACCCCGTCTATCAGGGAGACACGCCGTTCGCGGGCGGGTGCTCGTGCGAGACCATCACGATGGCGACGCTCGAGCGTCTGCTGCGCCTCGTCGGCGCAGGCATTCCCGTCGGCGCGCATCTGGCTGACCGAGTACGCGTACCAGAGCAGCCCGGATCCCTTCGGCGTCTCCCTCGCGCACCAGGCGCGGTTCATCGGCGAGGCCGCACGTCGTGTCTACGCCGCCCCGAGAGTCGACATGCTCGTCCACTACCTCTACCGCGACGAGCCCGACCTCGCGCGCTGGCAGAGCGGCCTCGAGACGGTCGACGGCGAGGTCAAGCCGGCGTACGCGGCGACGATGCTGCCCCTCGCGCAGATCTCTCGGCGCGGATCCCGCGTGAAGCTCTGGGGCCAGGTGCGTCCGGGCGAGCGGGCCGCAGCGCTACGTCCTGCAGAAGCTCGAGGGAGGCTCGTGGGTGGCGGTCGGGGGAGCTCGCACGACGAACACGCGAGGCTTCCTCACACGCACGGAAACGCGCCAAGCGCGGCGCGAAGCTTCGCCTCTGGTACCCGCGGGCGGGGCTCGCCGAGCCCGACGCTCGTGATCCGCTAGGCCGCTAGACGGACACGCGCGCGCCGAGCACGGCGCGGGATCAGCTCCGCCGCTCGTTCGATGTCCGCGTCCGTCACCTCGAGATGCGTGACGGCGCGCATCACCGTCGGGATGGATCGTCGCGGAGAGCCCGACGCCCGCCTCGCGCGAGGCGCGCAAGCGCATCGCCGCGCTCGAGGTCGAGCGGCTCGACGTCGATCTGGACGAAGTTCGTCTCGACCTGCTCGAGATCGACGGGAAGCCCGGCCTCGACGAGAGCCGCGCCGAGCGTGCGAGCGCGAGCGTGGTCGTTCGCGAGCCGCTCGACGTGGTGGTCGAGCGCGTACACGCCGGCTGCCGCGACGATCCCGGCCTGGCGCATGGCGCCGCCGAAGAGGTGCTTCTCTCGCCACGCCCGCTCGATCACTCGCGCGAGCCGGCGAGCAGCGCGCCGAGCGGGCACCCGAGGCCCTTCGAGAGGCAGAGCGTGACGGTGTCGAAGCTGCGCCGCGATCCGGGCGGGCGCGACGCCGAGCGCGATCGCCGCGTTGAGAAGGCGCGCACCGTCGAGATGCGCCGCGAGACCGAGCTCGCGCGCGGCCGCGACGACGTCGTCGAGCTCGTCGAGCGGCCAGACGCGGCCGCCCGCGCTGTTGTGGGTGTTCTCGAGCGACAGAGCACCGTGACGCGCTGGTCTGCGGTCTTCGTGCTCGGTGCCGCCGCTGCTCGGATCTGCTCGGGCGTCAAGCGTCCCGCGCGCCCCGGGAGACCCAGTGTCACGAGGCCGGCATGCGCCGCGGCGCCGCCGTACTCGTAGATGACGACGTGCGAGTGCTCCTCCGCGAGGAGGACGTCGCCCGGCCGCGAGTGGAGCTTCAGTGCGATCTGGTTCGCCATCGTCGCGGTCGGGAGGAACACCGCCGCCTCTTGCCCGAGCAGCGCCGCGACGCGGTCCTGGAGCGCGTTCACCGTCGGGTCCTCGCGCTTCTGCTCGTCGCCGACTCGAGCCTCCGCCATCGCCTGTCGCATCCCGGGCGTCGGCTGCGTCGCCGTGTCCGAGCGGAGGTCGATCACGCGGGAGACGCTACCGTCCGACCGTGGATCTCGCGCTCCTCGAACGGACGCTCGCCGAGCGCGGCGAGCCCGCGTACCGCGACGCGGCAGGTGTGGGAGTGGGTCGCGCGCGGTGCCGGCGTCGTACGAGGAGATGACGACGCTGTCGAAGGCGCTCCGCGCGGAGCTCTCGCCGGAGAGGTGCCGTTCTCGACCCTCGACGTCGTGACCGAGCGCGAGGCGCGGGACGGGACCGTCAAGACGCTCTTCCGCACGCACGACGGTCATCCGGTCGAGGCGGTGCTCATGCGCTACCGCGACGGACGGCGCTCGCGTCTGCCTCTCGTCGCAGTCGGGCTGCCCGCTCACGTGCACGTTCTGCGCGACGGGCGCGATGCGGTTCGGCCGGAACCTGACCGCGTCCGAGATCCTCGACCAGGCGCTCCATTTCCGACGACTCGAGCCCATGAACCACGTCGTGTACATGGGCATGGGCGAGCCGTTCCTCAACGTCGACGCGCGTGCTCGAGTCCGCGCAGCGCCTCCCGGACCTCGGGGTGACGCCACCGGCGCACGACGATCTCCACGGTCGGCTGGATGCCCGGCCTGCAGCGGTTCGTGGACGAGGTCGATCGGCCGATCCGCCTCGCGCTCTCGATCCACGCAGCCGATCCCGCGCAAGCGCTCCGAGCTGATGCCGGTCAACGATCGCTACCCGCTCGAGCACGTGCTCGCCGAGTGTCGCCGCTACTTCGAACTCCGCCGCCGGAAGGTCTTCGTCGAGTACGTCATGCTTGCGGGCGTGAACGACTCGCTCGACGACGCGCGCGCACTCGCCGGCGGTGCTCGACCCGCGGACGTTCAAGGTCAACCTCATCCCGTACAACCCGACCGGCCGGTACGACGGCTCGTCGCGCGCGGACGATCGAGGCGTTCAAGACCGTTCTCGACCGGGCGCGCATACCCGCGACCGTGCGGCTCACGCGCGGACGCGACATCGAGGCCGCGTGCGGCCAGCTGGCGGCGGCCCGCTGATGCAGCGCGTCACCGGGATCGGCGGCGTGTTCTTCCGGACAGAAGATCCAGATGCGCTCGTCGCCTGGTACTCGAAGCATCTGGGCGTCCCCGTCAACGACGACGGGTACGTCATCTTCCCCGAGAGCCACAACACGGTCTGGGCGCCGTTCGCGGTAGGACACGACCTACTGGCCGGCGCAGAAGCAGTCGATGGTCAACTTCACCGTGCGAGACCTCGATGCGATGCTCGAGCAGCTCCGCGCAGCGGGCATCGAGGTCGACGAGAAGATCGAGGAGCTCGAGGGGATCGGCCGCTTCGGCTGGGCCGTCGACCCGGAGGGAAATCGCTTCGAGCTCTGGGAGCCCGTCGCAAGCTGACTACGTGACGAGCGCCGGGTGCTCGTCGAAGAGGTAGCGCAGCACCGGCTGCTTCGCGGCGCGCACCTCGTCGAGCCGTCGCACGGGCCGCGCGTGCGGCGCCTCCTTGAGGGTCTCGGGCGAGCTCGCCGCCTCCTCGGCGATCGCGCGCATCGCGTCGACGAAGTCGTCGAGGCGCTCCTTCGGCTCCGTCTCCGTCGGCTCGATCATCAGCGCCTCGGGCACGACGAGCGGGAAGTAGATCGTCGGCGGGTGGATCCCGTAGTCCATGAGCCGCTTCGCGACGTCGAGCGCCGTGATCCCGTGCTCGCGCTTCAGGGTGCGCGCGGAGAGCACGAACTCGTGCATGCAGAGGCGGTCGTACGGGAGGTCGTAGACGTCGCTGCAGCCGGGCCAGGAGGTAGTTCGCGTTCAGCACCGCGACCTCGGACATCTCGCGCAGCGCCGGCCCGTACGCGCGCATGTAGGCGTAGGAGCGGACGAAGACGCCGAACGGGCCGCGCGAAGCCGCGCACGCGCCCGATCGACTTCGGGCGGTCGTGGTCGAGGCGGTACGCGTCGCCGTCGCGGACGACGATCGGCGCGGGCAGGAACGGCTCGATCGTCTCGCGCACGGCGACCGGGCCGCCGCCGGGGCCGCCGCCGCCGTGCGGCTGCGAGAACGTCTTGTGCAGGTTGTAGTGGACGATGTCGAAGCCCATGTCGCCGGGCCGCGAGATCCCGACGACGGCGTTCAGGTTCGCGCCGTCGTAGTAGAGGAGCGCGCCGGCGTCGTGGAAGATCCGCGCGACGTCCTCGATCCCCTCGTCGAAGAGACCGAGCGTCGACGGGTTCGTGAGCATGAGACCTGCCGTTCGCTCGTTCACCTTCCCTCGCAGATCGTCGAGGTCGAGGTTGCCGCGCGCGTCCGTCTCGACCCGCTCGAGCTTGTAGCCGGCCATCGTCACGCTCGCGGGATTCGTCCCGTGCGCCGTGTCGGCGGTGATGATCGTGTCGCGCTCCTCGCCGCGGTCGGCGAAGTACGCGCGCATGAGCATGAGGCCGGTCAGCTCTCCCTGCGAGCCGGCGGCAGGCTGAAGCGTGACCGCCGGCAGCCCGGCGATCTCGGCGAGCATCCCCTGGAGACGCCACATGAGCTCGAGCGCGCCCTGCGCGCCCTCGTCCTCCTGGTGCGGGTGCAGGTCGCGGAAGCCCGGGAGCCCGGCGAGCCGCTCGTGGACGCGCGGGTTGTGCTTCATCGTGCAGGAGCCGAGCGGGTAGAAGCCGGTGTCGACGCCGAAGGTGCGGTCGGCGAGAGCGGTGAAGTGGCGCACGAGCTCCGGCTCCGCGAGCTCGGGCAGTCGCGGCGGCTCGCGCGCGCCGGAGCGAGTCGGGCAGCTCCGGTACCGGCAGGTCGGGCCGCGGCGGGCGCCCGGCGCGACGCCCGGCGCGCGAGCGCTCGAAGATCAGCGGCGCGTCCTTGCCAAGCGTCGATCCGGATCGGCGCTCACGCGAGCACCTCCTCGAGCACGTCCGCCAGCCGGTCGACGTCCTCGACCGTCCGCTTCTCGGTCACGGCGACGAGGAGCACGTCGTCCATGCCCTCGTAGTCGCGGCCCGAGCGCGTAGCCGGGATGCACGCCGTGCTCGCGGGCGCGGCGGATCACGTCGCGCGCCGGGAATCGGCGTGCGGAACGCGACCTCCTTGAACGACTGCGCGTCGAACGCAGGCTCGAGCGGGATGCGCTCGCGCGCGTACTGCGCGAGCGCGAGGCACGTCTCGCCCACCTCGCGCAGCCCCTCCGGCCCGAGCCAGGACGAGCGTCGCCGAGCCCGGCGAGCGCGAGCAGCGTCTGGTTCGTCGTGATGTTCGAGGTCGCCTTCTCGCGGCGGATGTGCTGCTCGCGCGTCTGCAGCGTGAGCACGAACGCCCGGCGCCCGTCCAGGTCGACGGTCTCGCCGACGATCCGGCCCGGCATGCGCCGGACGAAGTCGCTGCGCGCCGCGAGGAAGCCGTAGTGCGGGCCGCCGTACGACGGCCAGTTTCCGGCCGCACTGCCCTTCGCCGATCGCGATCGCGCAGCCGTACGCGCCCGGCGCCTCGAGCACTCCGAGCGACATCAGGTCGACGTGCGCGATCGGCGAGCGCGCCGGCCTCGCTCGCCGCCTCCGCGAGCTCGGGCGCGGGCTCGAGGCAGCCGAGGAAGTTCGGCTGCTGGAAGAGCACCGCCGCCGCGTCGACGGCAGCCGCGGCGAGCTCGTCGGGGTCGATCGTCGCCGTTCGCGATGCGGCACCTCGACGACGTCGAGGCCGAACCCCGGCGCGTACGTCTTCACGACCTGGCGCACCTGCGGGTTGAGCGTCTCGGCGAGGACGATCTTGGTGCGGTCGCGACGACGTGCTTCGCGACGAAGCACGCGTCCGCGGCGACCGTGCAGCCGTCGTAGCCGGACGCGTTGGAGACGTCCATGCCGGTCAGCTCGCAGATCACCGTCTGGTACTCGAAGATCGCCTGCAGCGACGCCCTGGCTCATCTCGGGCTGGTACGGCGTGTACGCGGTCAGGAACTCGCCGCGAGAGAGGACGACGTCGGCGACCGACGGCACGTAGTGGTCGTAGATCCCCGCGCCGAGGAACGAGAGCTCGGCGCCCGTGTGCACGTTCCGCGCCGCGAGCTCCTCGAGGTGGCGCGACGAGCTCGGCCTCGCCGAGCGCAGGCGGGACGTCGAGCTCGCGGTCGAAGCGGACGCCCGGCGGGACCTGCTCGAAGAGCTCGTCGACCGAGGAGACGCCGATCGCCGCGAGCATCTCCGCGCGGTCGGCGTCGGTGAGGCTGAGGTAGCCGGAGCTCACTTCGTCACTGCTCGGCGACGTGCGCGCGGTACGCGTCTGCGTCCATGAGCGAGTCGACCTCGCCGGGATCGGACATGCGGATGCGGATGAGCCAGCCCTCGCCGTACGGGTCGTCGTTCACCGTCTCGGGCTCGTCGACCGCCTTCTGCGTTGACCTCGAGCACCTCGCCCGAGAGCGGCGCGATGATGTCGGAGACGGCCTTCACCGACTCGACCTCGCCGTACGACGAGTCCTTCGTCACGGTCGAGCCGACTCCGGCGCCTCGTAGTGGACGAGCTCGCCGAGCGCGTCCTGCGCGAACCACGTGATCCCGAGCGTGGCCTCGTCGCCCTCGACCCGCGCCCAGTCGTGCTCGGGGTGGTAGCTGAGGTCGTCCGGGTAGCTCTCGGCGGCGGGCACTACGTCTCCTTCCGGTAGATCGGTTTCTTCACGATCCGCGCGCGGCGCGGCTTGCCGCGGACGTCGATCGCGAGCTCGGTGTCGGGCGCGGCAGCCGTCGGCGGGCACGTAGCCCATCCCGATGCCCGCGGTCGAGCATCGGCGAGTGCGTGCCCGACGTCACCTCTCCGCCGCCCTCGATCGACATGCCCTGCCGCGGGACCGCCGTCTCCTCCATCACGAACGGGACGAGCTTGCGCTCCGGGCCGTCCTCCTTGATCCGGCGGAGCGCTCGGCGCCAGTGAACTCCGTCTCGAGCGCGCACGCCCAGCCGAGCCCGGCGGAGATCGCGTCGGTCTCCGGCGGTGATGTCGTTGCCGTGCAGCGGGTAGCAGACCTCGAGCCGAAGCGTGTCGCGCGCGCCGAGACCGCACGGGACGACGCCGCGCGCGAGTCACGGCGTCCCAGAGCGCGGTCGACGTCGTCGTCGGCGCAGCAGCAGCTCCACGCCCTGTCTCGCCCGTGTAGCCCGTGCGGGCGATCATCACCTCGACGCCGTCGAGCTCTCCCATCTCGTGCGTGAACGAGTCGGCGTCGCCGAGCCCGAGCCGCTCGAGCGAGCGCGGTCCCTGCACCGCGAGCAGGCCGTACTCGTCGGAGGCGTCGCGCACCTCGCAGCCGCGAGGCTCCCGCTCCTTCAGCCAGCCGTAGACCGCGTGGCGGTTCGACGCGTTGACGACGAGATAGAACTGGCCGTGCGCCAGGCGGTAGGCGATGAGGTCGTCGACGATCCCGCCCGTCCTCGTTCGTCAGGAGCGTGTACTGGGCGTCCCCGTCACCCACGCGGTCGATGTCGTTCGAGAGCATCTGTCTGGAGGAACGCCTGCGCGGTCGGGCCGTCCACGTGGATCTCGCCCATGTGCGAGACGTCGAACACTCCCGCGTCTGCGCGCACTGCGCGATGCTCCTGGATGACGCCCTCGTACTGCACCGGCATCTCGAAGCCGGCGAACGGCACCATGCGTGCGCCGAGGGCGACGTGGCGGGCGTAGAACGGCGTGCGCTGGAGCGTCGCTTCCACCGGCCGCGACTCTAGTCCATTGCTGAGCCGCCGAGCGGAGGCGCGGCGACGACCGCGAAGCCGGCGCCTTCAGGGATCTTCGCGCGACCGGAATCCGCGCTCGCGGATTCCGGTCTGCGCGGTCAGTCCTCCTTCAGGAAGGAGGGGATGTCGATCTCGACGTCCCGGACGCTCGGAGCGTTGAAGGCGGGGCGCTCCGACGCCGGAGCCGCAGCCACCGCGACCTCGCGACGACGCCGCGGCCGCCCGCCGAACCCGTCGCGATGACGGTGACCCGCACGTCGTCGCCCATCGCCTCGTCGATCACGGCGCCGAAGATGACGTTCGCGTTCGAGTCTGCCGCGCTGGTCACGACCTGGGCCGCTTCGTCGACCTCCGCGAGTCCGAGCTCCGTCCCGCCCGTCATGTTCAGGAGCACGCCCGTGGCGCCGTCGAGCGACGTCTCGAGCAGCGGGGACGAGATCGCCGCGCGCGCGGCCTCGACCGCGCGATTGTCGCCGCTTGCGACGCCGATTCCCATCAGCGCCGACCCGGCGTCACGCATGATCGTGCGGACGTCTGCGAAGTCGAGATTGATGAGGCCGGGGACGGTGATGAGGTCGGTGATTCCCTGGACGCCCTGGCGAAGGATGTCGTCCGCCATGCGGAACGCCTCCGTCACCGGGGTCGATCGCTCGACGACCTGGAGTAGCCGGTCGTTCTCGATGACGATCAGCGTGTCGACGCTCTCCCGGAGCGCCTGGACTCCCTGCTCCGCCTGATCGGCGCGGAGCCGACCCTCGAACCCGAACGGCGTGTGACGACGCCGACGGTGAGCGCGCCGAGCTCGCGACCGAGCTCGGCGACGATCGGGCTTCCGCCCGTCCCGGTGCCGCCACCCTCGCCCGCGGTCACGAAGACCATGTCCGCGCCCTTCAGAGCTTCCTTCGAGTTCGTCCTTGCTCTCCTCGGCCGCGGCCGCGCCCGACGCGCGGATCGGCGCCCGCGCCGAGTCCCCTCGTTGCGGTCGAGCCGATGTGGATCTTCTCGTCCGCCTCGGTCATGAGGAGCGCCTGCGCGTCGGTGTTCACGGCGATGAACTCGACGCCAGTCACGCCCGCCTCGACCATGCGCGTCACGGCGTTCGAACCGCCGCCGCCGATCCCGACGACCTTGATGACGGCCAGGTAACTGCCGGATTGATTGCTCATATCTCAAGCCACCTCAAGTTGAAGCTCGCATTGAACGTTCGACTCTCGAAGTCCCTTCGCCGACGAGCGTAGGCCTCCTCTCATCGGTTGTCAACGGTTTCGGCTGAAGCGACACTCAAGCTCTACCTGAGAGTTGAGAGTTAGCCGGCGACCGGCCGCTCGGGGACGCTGACGTCCACGTACGTCACCCCGCTGTCCACGAGGCGGAGGACCTTCGCGGCGATCGCGAGCTTCAGGCCGACTTCGGCGGTGCGCCCGAGCCGGAGCTCCGTCCCGCGCCGCAACGCGAGGACGAGCTCGTCGTTCACGAAACGCACACCCTTGACGCGCGATCCGACGCCGCGGGCTTCGGCAAGCGCCCGCGCGGCCGGCGTCAGGCCCGGGGGCAGCATGCCGCCGGCGCGGACGGCGACGCCCTTCGCGAGCCAGAGGCGCGGGAACTCCAGCGTGCGTTCCGCTCTCGATCTCGCGGATGAGCTTGCCGGAACCCGTGGCGAGCCACGTCGTGCGTCCCGCGCCGCACCACGGCGACGGGCTTCTCGGGGGCGATCCTGACGACGAGCGTGTGCGGGAACGCACGATCGACCGAGACGCCGGCGACGGACGGGAGCGTGCGCAGCTTTCCTTCGACCCCGTCCGCGTCGACGGCGACGAGGCTCGTCCCGACGAGTTCCCGGGTCGCGCGCGCGACGTCGCGCGCGACCGGAGGTGGCGCACCGCGGACGTCGATCCGCTCGACCGCGAAGATCGGGGTCGCATAGGCCGCCCAGTACCCGGCCGCAGCTCGCGAGCACGATCGCGAACGCGAGGAGAAGGGAACGGCCGGAGGGGACGAAGCGAGCGAGATCGAGACGAGCATCGGCCACGCCTCGCGGAAACGGGACGACGACGCTTGCCGTGCGCGTGGGCCGACGCGATCCGCGCTCGTTCGTCCCCCGGCCATGGGACCGGTTTCGCCGCGATCGGAGCCGTTCCTACGTGAGCGTCCGGCAGCTCGATCTCGCCCACGAAGACGACCTCGCGCTCGAGCGCGACGCCGAACTGCTCGCGAGCGCGTCGCCGCGCCTCGGCCATGAGCGCGATGCAGTCCGCGCTCGTCGCACCGCCCGCGTTCTCGATGAAGTTCGCGTGCTTGGGGGAGACGAGCGCGCCGCCGATCCGATGGCCCTTCAGGCCGCACAGCTCGAGCATCCGTCCCGCTCCGATCTCGCCGGGCGGGTTCTTGAAGACGCTTCCGAACGTGCGCTTGTTCGTCGGCTGCGTCTCCTTGCGGCGTGCGACGAGATCGGCGACGCGGGCCTTGATCGTCGGCCGGCTCGACGAGGCTCGAGCTGGTACTCGACGCGGGCGACGACCTCGCCCGGCGCCGAGCGACGAGTGCCGGTACGAGAGACCGAGCTCGGCCGGCGTCAGCCATCCTCGCCGTCCGCCGAGACGACGAGCGCTCGCACGAGCACCTCGGACCAGTCCCGCCCGTACGCGCCCGCGTTCATGAAGACGCCGCCCCCGGCCGTGCCGGGGATCGCGCAGGCGAACTCGAACCCGCCGAGCCCGGCGCTCTCGCGCGCGATGCAGGCAGACGGCGTTCGTCGCGCCCCCTCCCGCGCGTAGAATCGTGCCGCTCGTGTCGACGTCGGCGAGCTCCCCCTCGAGGCGGACGACGAGCGCATCGACCCCCTCGTCGGCGGCGAGAACGTTCGATCCGAGCCCGACGACGAAGACCTCCAGCCCCTCCGCGCGCGCGAAGCGAAGAGCGTCCGCGAGCTCGGTCACGGTGCGCGGTCGCGCGAGCGCGCGTGCGGGGCCACCGGTGCCGATGGTCGTCAGACGTCCGAACGGGACGCCGCGCTCGATGGCCGTCATCGTCGGGTAAGGCGTCGACGACCGCTCGGGCGATCCGCCACGGCTCCCCCACCCCGAGCGTGACGACGACGTCCCCCGGTCTCGCCCACGCGACCGCGAGCGCCGACGGCGTCGTCGAGCGTCGGCGCCCAGCCGCGCCGAACGCCGACGGGCACGGAGTCGAGCACGAGCTTGCCGGAGACGCCCGGGACGCGGCGCGTCGCGACCGCCGATGACGTCGGTGACGATCGCCGCGTCGGCAAGACCGAGCGCGACTCCCGAGCTCGTGGTGCAGCTGGCGCGTTCGCTCGTAGACATGCGGTTGGTAGACGCCGATGAGGGCGCGCGGCGTCGAGCTCGCGCATCGTCGCGAGGGCTGCCGCGATCTCGGTCGGGTTGTGGCCGTAGTCGTCGACGACTCGCACGCCGCCTCGCTCGCCGACGAGCTCGAGTCGGCGCCCGACACCCGTGAAGCGCGACGATCGCCCTCTCGGCGTCCCGACGATCGACGCCTGCGAGCTCGAGCGCGGCGAGCGCGGCGGCGGCGTTACGGCGGTTGTGCTCGCCCGGGACGGCGAGCTCGAGCTCGGCGGGCGCGAAGCTCCCAGCCGCGCACCGCGCTCGGGGCGCCTGCGAGCCATTCCTCGAAGAAGGACGCCAGCTCGGCCTCGGATGCGTAGGTCGGCGTGGTGGTCGAGCTCGACGTTCGTCACGACCGCGATCTCCGGGCGGAGGAGACCGATCGAGCGATCGGACTCGTCGCCCTCGACGACGAGCCATCCCGATCCCGACGCCGGCGTTGCCGCCGAGCTGCGGAACGACCCCGCCGATGATCCAGGACGGGATCGTCGCCGAGCTCCCGGAGGACGTACGCGATGAGCGCCGCTGTCGTCGTCTTCCCGTGCGCGCCACCGACGACGATCGAACGACGCAGCCCGACGAGCTCTGCGAGGAACTCGGCGCGCGACCGGCCCGTCGACTCGTCCCGCGTGCGCCGTCGAGACGACGACCTCGAACCCGAGCGGTGGCCTGGGTCGCCGCCGATGTCGACGTCGATGCCTTCGAGCGCCTCGAGGAAGATCGTCTCGCGCGACGTCCCAGCCCGCGACCTCTGCGCCCCACGCCCGCGCGAAGTTCGCGTACGCGGAGAGCCCGGCGCCCCCGATGCCGACGAAGTAGAGCTCGCGGCCCTGCGAACGGAGGGTGTCCCGTGCTCACCCGCTGCCTCGGGCCAGCCGAACGAGCTCGTCGGCGATCTCGTCTGCCGCGTCGAGGCGGGCGAGCGCCTGCATCGCGTCGCTCATGCGTTCGCAGCCGGGCGGGATCGGCGAGCAACTCGTCGACGAGCGCAGGCACCCGCTCGAGCTCGCTCTGGTCGACGACGAGTGCGCCGCCGCCCTCGCGCGAAGTGCCGGGCATTCGAGCGTCTGGTGGTCGCCCGTCGCGTGCGGGTACGGCACGAGGATCGCAGGAGTCCCCGCCGCCGCGAGCTCCCACACCGTCCCACCGGCGCGCGAGATCGCGAGATCCGCCGCCGCCAGCGCCGCGCCGAATGCGTCGGTCGACGCGAGCAGCACGTAGTCGCGGCGCGTGACGCGCGGGCGCAACGCCGCGATAGTCGCGCTCGCCCGACACGTGCAGCACCGCCGGGCCGCGCTCGCCGAACGCATCGACCGCGAACTCGTTCAGCGCCTGCGCGCCCGCGAGGCCGCCGAAGACGGCGAGGACCGGACCGTCGGCTGGCAGCCCGAACCGCGCCCGCGCCTCCGCCTTCTCCGCACCCGAGGTGCGCGGCTGGGATCGGACGGCCGACGACGCTGGTACTTGCCGCCGTCACGCCCGGCGATCGCGTACGCGAGGAAGACGCGCCGCGCGAACGGCGCCGCGAGCCGGTTCGGCGAGCCCGAGGTGCGCGTCCGCCTCCGTGAGCGCCGCCGGGATCCCGCGGACCCGTGCCGCCAGCACCATCGGCCCCGCCACATAGCCGCCCCCGCCGAGCACGACGTCCGGTCGCCGACGCGAAAGGATCCGGCCGCAGGCGAACGGCGCGCGGACCGCCTGCACCAGCGCTCGCACGAGATCGAGACCGAGCCTGCCGCGGGAAGCCCGGAGATCGCGAACGTGTCGAGCTCGAAGCCCGCGTCAGGAACGAGCTGCGACTCGACGCGGTCGGGCGACCCGGCGAAGGTCACCGTCACGCCGCGCTCGCGCAGCGCTTCCGCGACTGCGAGTGCGGGCCGCACGTGGCCGGCTGTCCCTCCCGCCGCGATCACGCACCGAAGCCTCGGACGACGCGTTCCATTGACGGCGATGTTAAGGAGAATGCCCATGCCGGCGAGGAGCACGACGAGGCTCGAGCCGCCGTACGAGACGAACGGCAGCGGGATGCCGGTGAGCGGGGCGATGCCGAGCGCCGCGGCGAGGTTGATCGGCCGCCTGTCCGCAGACGAGCGCAGTGATGCCCGCCGCGAGGAGCTTCCCGAACGGGTCCTGGCAGCGCATCGCGATCCGGAATCCGGCGACCGCGAGGAGCGCGAATGCGCCGATCACGAGCGACGGACGCCGATCGAGGCCGAGCTCCTCGCCGATGACCGCGAAGATCATGTCCGTGTGCGCCTCCGGGAGGTAGGAGATCTTCCCCACACCCTCGCCGAGCCCGGCACCCGTGAAGCCGCCGGAGCCGATCCCGATCGTCGCCTGCACGATCTGGAAGCCGGCGCCCTGCGCGTCGCTCCACGGGTCGAGGAAGCTGAAGACGCGAGCGCGCCGGTACGGCTCGACCCAGATCGCGAGCAGCCCGATCGCGACGCGCGAGCACGGACGCGACGCACGAGCAGCCGGACGGGCACGCCCGCGACGAGCGAAGATCGCGAGCATCATCCCGCAGAGCGTGATCGTCGTCCCGAGGTCGGGCTCGACAGGATCAGACCGCAGAAGATCGCCGTCAGCAGGCCGAGCGGCTTGACGAGCTCGCCGAACGTCCTCGGCGCCCGCCGGCGCGCGAGGTAGACGGCGGCGAACAGACAGAGCGCGAGCTTCGCGAGCTCGGAGGGCTGGAAGCTCGCCGGCCCGAAGACGAACCAGCGTCGCGCGCCGTTGATCGGCGGGCCGAGCACGAGCACCGCCGCGCAGAGGCCGAGCGCGACGAGGAGGAGCGGCGGCGCGACGTAGCGGAGGCGGTGGTAGTCGAAGCGCGATGCGAGCGTCATGAGCACGACGCCGATGAGCGCGTACACGGCCTGGCGCTTGAGGTAGCTCATCGGGTCGCCGTTCCCGAGCGCGGCGGAGGCCGAGGTCGCGCTGTAGACCATGACGAGCCCGAACGCCACGAGCCCGAGCGTGACGAGCGCGACGAGCCGCTGGTCGGAGTGCCCGTCGCCCTTCACGCGAGCGCCTCGACGAGCGCTGCGGAAGCTGTCGCCGCGCGCCTCGAAGTCGCGGAACTGGTCGAAGCTCGCGCAGGCCGGCGAGAGGAGGACGACGTCCCGGGCGCGGCCGCCGCGCGGCTGCGCGACGCGCTGCGTCGAGCTGGCCCGACACGGACGAACGGGACCCCGCCGCGGCGAGCGCATCGGCGATCTCGTCGGCGGCCTCGCCGATCAGATAGGCGCGATCGCCCGGCCTGAACGCCGCTGCGAGCGGCCCATACGCCTCGTGCTTCCTCGCCCGCCGAGGATCACGTGCAGCCGCGCGTCCGGGAAGGAGGCGAGCGCGCGGAGCGCCGCCGCGACGTTCGTCGCCTTCGAGTCGTTCACGTAGCGAACGCCGCGAGCTCGCGGACGAGCTCGATGCGGTGCGGGACGCCCTCGAACGTGCGCAGCGCCTCGGCGATCGCGTCGTCGTCGATCCCGCGGCGCGCGCGCAGCTGCCGTTGCGGCGGCGGCGTTCTCGCGGTTGTGCGGGCCCGGGATGCGCGGCTCGGCCGGAAGCGCGTCGTCGGCGGCGAACTCGACGCGCCGGCCGACGCCGGGGACGGCGCCGAAGCCGCGCGGGACGACCGCCGTGTCGTCGGCGGTCTGCCGCTCGAAGATGCGGAGCTTCGCGTCCGCGTACGCCTCGAACGTGCCGTGGCGGTCGAGGTGGTCGGGCTCGAGGTTCAGCAGGACGGCGATGCGCGGGCTGCAGCGTCTCGACGTCCTCGAGCTGGAACGAGGAGAGCTCGCAGACGATCCACGCGTCCGCGGCGTCACGCGCCGACGAGCGACGTGAGCGGACGACCGACGTTCCCGGCGACCTCGACCGGCGTCCCGGCGGCCTGGAAGACAGCGCCGAGGAGCTCGCTCGTCGTCGTCTTGCCGTTCGTCCCGGTGACGCCGAGAATCGGGTTCGCGAGAAGGCGGGCGCCGAGCTCGATCTCGCTCCACACCGGGATGCCACGGGCCCGCGGCGCCCGTGACGAGCGCGTCTCACCCGGGACGCCCGGGCTCTTCACGACGAGATCGATCCCCTGTAGCAGTGTCTCCTCCTCGCGTCCGAGGTGGACTTCGACGCCGAGCTCGCGGAGCCTTCCGACGTCGAGCGCCTCGTCGCGGTCGAACGCCGACGACGACCGCGCCCTCGCCGACGAGCGCCTCCGCCGCCGCCATGCCCGGAGCGCGCGAGCCCGACGACGAGGACGCGCCTGCCGGCGAGCTCGGCGCTCATCGTCACGCGGCAGGACGAACTGCAGGAAGTCGCGGTAGAAGAGCGCGAAACCGGACGCGCAGAAGATCGCGCAGACGATCCAGAAGCGCACCATGATCTTCGTCTCGGACCACGCCTTCATCTCGAAGTGGTGGTGGATCGGCGCGATGAGGAACACGCGCCTGACCGGTCCGCTTGAAGCTGACGACCTGGATGATCAGCGAGAGCACCTCGATCACGAAGATGCCCGGCGATCAGGGGCAGCAGGATCTCCGTGCCCGTGACGATCGCGAAGCCGGCGATCGCGCCGCCGAGGGCGAACGAGCCCGTGTCGCCCATGATACACCTCGGCGGGGAAGGCGTTGTACCAGAGGAACCCGATCGTCCCGCCGATCAGCGCGGCCGCGAGCGTCGCGATGTCGAGGAGCGTGTCGCTGCGCGCGCCCGGATCTCCCGAGCGGAGCCACGCGATGCCCGCGATGGCGAGGAACGTCAGCAGCATGATCACGACGACGCCGGCGGCGAGGCCGTCGATCCCGTCCGTGAGGTTCGCGCCGTTGACCGGTCCCGGCGATGACGAGGAAGAGGAAGGGCGTAGTAGCCGAAGCCGAGGTCGAGCGTCCCAGCCGGCGACCGGGACGTAGACGTCGTCGTGAAGCTCGCGCTCTCTTGGAGCAGCAGCGCCGCGACGACGGTGACCATGGCGAGCCCGACCATCTTCCAGCGGCCCGGAAGCCCGAGCGAGTGGCGCCGCCGGAGCTTCAGGTAGTCGTCGGTGAACCCGATCGAGCGCGCAGCCGAGGACGATGAAGAGCACGGTCAGCCCCTCGGCCGTGTACTGGGAGAGCGCGAGGAACGGGAAGACGGCCGAGGCGATGATGAGCAGGCCGCCCATCGTCGGCGTGCCCTGCTTGACGACGTGCGTCGCGGGGCCCTCGGCGCGGATCTGCTGGCCGATGTTTCGCGCGCGCAGCAGCTCGATGAACTTCGGCCCGATCACGACGGCGGCGACCATCGCGATCAGGCCCGCGATCAGGACGGGGACCATGCTCGGGCGAAGTTCGCGATCTCGTCGGCGATGCCTTCGAGCCCGACCGCCCGCGACGCCTTGACGAGGACGGCGTCGCCCGGGTCGATGATCGCGCGCGCGAGCTCGACGCGCGTCGTCCGGCGTCGGAGCCCAGGCCGACGGGCTCGTAGGCGCGCGCCGCCTCGCCGACGCCGATGACCTCGATGCCGAGCTCGGCCGCGAGCTCGCCGATCTCGCGGTGGTAGCTCTCGGACGGCTCGCCGAGCTCGGCCATCTCGCCCGAGGATCGCCAGCTTCCGGCGCGCGCCCGCCCGCTCGGCGAGGTGCTCGAGCGCGGCGCGCATCGAGTCGGGTTCGCGTTGTACGCGTCGTTGACGACGAAGCCGCCACCCGGGAGCTCGATGCTCCTCGCCGCGCCAGGGCGAGAGCCGGATCGCCGGCGACGCCCTCCGCCGCGCGGTCGAGCGGGAGGCCGAGCGCCGCGTAGGCGTGGAGCGCGGCGAGGGTGTTCAGCGGCGAGGTGGCGCTGCGTGAACGGCAGCTCGAGCTCGACCTCGGTGCCGTCGATGCGCGAACCGCGTCACGCCGTCCGTCGCGCTCGACGTCGGCGGGGTCGAAGCGGCGGAACGCGATGTCGTCGCGGCCGAGGAACGGCTCGAGCTCGGCGCACGCGGCCGGGACCACGGCGGTGCCGCCCGACGGAAGCGCGGCGATCGCCTCGGCGTTCGCCTCTGCCACGCGCTCGACCGTCCCGAGGAGCTCGAGGTGCTCGGGGCCGATGTGCGGGACGACGACGACGCTCGGGCCGCGCGATCGCGCAGAGCGCGGCGATCTGACCGAGACCGCGCATGCCCATCTCGGTGACGAGGACGCGCGTGTCCGGCTCGAGCCGGCAGACCGTGAGCGGCAGGCCGATCTCGTTGTTCAGGCTCTTCTCCGCCCAGATCGTCGGCACATGCGGCGCGCAGAGCGCACCGAGGATGTCCTTCGTCGTCGTCTTCCCGGCCGAGCCGACGACTGCGACGACCTGCGCGCTCGCTCTTCGACCGGACGAGCGTCGCGAGCGCCGCGAGCGCCGCTTCCTGGTCGTCGGGACGAGCGTGGCCGCTCCGCGTGCGCGCGCCTCGTCGACGAACCGGACGCCCGTGTTCGAGCGCGACGAAGAGGTCGCCCGGCCCGACCTCGCGCGAGTCCGCGCCTGATCGCCGTGATCACGTCGCCCGCCCGCCGCCTTCGAGCCGCCCGAGCCCGAGCGCCTCGAGCTCCTCCCAGCGCGAGCGGGATCACTTCAGCGCCTCGAAGCGCCTCGCGCACGACCACGCGGTCGTCGAACGGGGTGGACGACGCCGGCGACCTCCTGGCCCTGCTCGTGACCCTTGCCGGCGACGACCACGACGTCGCCGGCCTCGGCGAGCGACGAGCGCGCGTGCGATCGCGCTGCGCCGGTCGGGATCGATCTCGACGTCGAGCCCGGTGCCCTGCAGGACGTCCTCGATGATCGCGAGCGGCTCCTCGGAGCGCGGGTTGTCCGACGTCACGATCGACGACGTCGGCGAGCTCGCGCGCGACCTTGCCCATCAGCGGCCGCTTGCCGCGATCGCGGTCGCCTCCGGCGCCGAAGACGACGATCACCCGCCCGTCGCCAAGATCGCGCGCGGCCCGGAGCACCGTCTCGAGCGAGTCGGGCGTGTGCGCGTAGTCGACGACGACGGCGAACGGCTGGCCTTCGTCGATCGACTCGAAGCGGCCCGGCACGTCCGACGACCCGGCGATCCCCTCGGCGATCGCGTCCTCGTCGAGGTCGAGCAGGAGCCCGGCCGCGACGGCGCCGAGCGACGTTCTCGACGTTGAACGAGCCGCGCAGCGGCGTCTCGATCTCGATGCCCGCCGCGCGAAATCGGCTTCCCTCCGGCGCCGACGCTCGAGCCCCTCCGGCCGGATCTCCGCGTCGTCGGCGAGCCCGAAGGTCACGAGCGGAGCGCGATGCACATCGCGCGAGGTCGTCGGCGAGGCGCTCCCCCACTCGTCGCCGACGTTCACGGCCGCCGGCGGGCGGCTGCGGGCCGGTGAACAGCCGCCGCTTCGCCTGGAAGTAGTCCTCCATCGTCCCGTGCAGGTCGAGGTGGTCCTGGCTCAGGTTCGTGAACACGAGCGCGTCGAAGCGCACGCGGTCGAGACGCCTGAGCTGCCGAGCCGTGCGACGACGCCTCGACGGCCGCGCTGCGGTCGCCCGCGTCCAGCATCTCCCGGAAGAGCCGCTGCAGGTCGATCGCCTCGGGCGTCGTGAACGGCGCGGCTCGTCGCTCGCCGCCGACGCGCCACTCGATCGTGCCGACGAGCCCGGGCCGCCGCCCGGCTGCCTCGAGCATGCGAGCGCAGCAGGAACGCGGTCGTCGTCTTCCCGTTCGTCCCGGTGACGCCCGCGAGCTCGAGCTCCTTGGTCGGCTCGCCGAAGAACACGTCGGCCGCGACCGCCATCGCCTCGCGCACCGACGGGACGAGGAGCTGCGGGACGTCGACGTCGAGCGCGCGCTCGACGACGAGCGCGACGGCGCCCCGCTCGATCGCCTCCCACGCGAGGTCGTGGCCGTCGACGCGCTCGCCGCGGACGCAGAAGAAGAGCGCGCCGCCGCGTCACGCGCCGCGTGTCGTACGCGAGGTCGCCGATCTCGACCGGCCGGTCCCCGGTCACCTCGCTCGGCGCGAGCGCCCGGATCAGCGCGTCGAGCTTCACTGGCAGGAAGGCTAGAGAAAGCGCAGGCTAGTCGGCGGAGTCGCGGGCGGTGCGCGGAGCGTCCGGCGGAATCTCGAGGTGCTGCAGGTTGAAGCGGGCGATCTCGCGGAAGGCGGGCGCGGCAACGACGCCGCCGTAGAAGTTCCCGTGAGGCTCGTCGACCATGACCATGATCACGAGCCGCGGCTTCGTCGCGGGGACGAGCCCGACGAACGAGGCGACGTAGCGCGACGTGCGAGTAGCGTGCCGTCAGGATCGATCTTCGCCGCGGTTCCCGTCTTGCCCGCGACCGTGTAGCCGGGGATCGCGGCCTCGGTGCCGGTGCCCTCGAGCACGACTCCGCGGAGCATCGACAGCATCTGGTCGGCGACGCGCGCGCGAGACGACACGCTGGCCCCGCTTCCTCGAGGCAGGCTTGCCGTCGATCCGGTCGATCAGATGGGGCCTGGACGAGAACGCCGCCGTTCGCGATCGCCGCGTACGCGCGCGCCATCTGCATCGGCGTGACTGCGATGCCGTGCCCGATGGGAACGGTGCCGATCGTCGAGCCCGACCACTGCTCGAGCGGAAGCGCGAAGCCGGCGCGACTCGCCCGGGAAGTCGATGCCGGTCTGGCGTGCCGAACCCGAAGCGCTCGATCCACGACGCGAGCCGGCCCTCGCCGAGCCGTTGCGCGACGTGATCGTGCCGATGTTCGACGAGTACTCGACGATCTGGCGCACGGTCATCCGCTGCGTCCCGCGCGTGTGCGCCTCGCGGATCATGCGATCCGCGACCTTGAGCGTCGGCGGCGAGCCGGAACGACGTCCGCGGCGTGACGATCCCCTCCTGGAGGCCGGCGGCGACCGTCACGAGCTTGAACGTCGAGCCCGGCTCGTACGTGTCGGTGACTGCGCGGTTCCTGCGCCGATCCGCGCGGGTCGTCGGGAAGCGGTTCGTGTTGAACCGGGGTGCCGTCGCCATCGCGAGGATGTCTCCGGAGTGGGGATCCATGCACGATCGCCGTCGCGGCGCGGGCGCCCCAGCGCCAGACCGTGTTCTGGAGCACCTCCTCGGCCTTCGCCTGGATCTGGTGGTCGATCGTGAGCCTGACGCTCTTGCCCGGTGTCTCCGGCTTCGTCGCGACGACGTCGAGTGCGCGGCCGAACGGGTCCTTGACGATGGTCTGGCTGCCCGGCAACGCCGGCAGAGGGTTCCGTCGAGCGACCGCTCGAGCCCCTCGAGGCCCTTGTTGTCGAGACCCGCGTAGCCGAGCACCTGGGCGGCGACCGGTCCCTGCGGGTAGAACCGCAGCTCCTCGGGATAGAAGCCCAGCCCCGCGAAGTCGAGCTTCTCGAGCCGCTCGGCCTTTTCGCGGGTCGGCCTTGCGCGCGACGTACACGAACCCGCGCGAGCGGTCCGACAGCAGCGAGTACGTGCTCGCCAGGTCGGCTCCGAGGTGCTTGCCGAGCGGCGAGCGTGAGATCGCGCGCGCTCTCGACCTGTCGCGGGTTGGCGAACACCGTCGTGGCCTGCTTCCCGATCGCGAGCGGCTCGCCGTTGCGGTCGACGATCGTGCCGCGTGCGGCGGGGACGACGACCGTCTCACGATGCTGCCGCGATGGCCATCGCCGCGTACTCCGGTCCCTTCACCGCCTGCAGCCACACGGCGCGCAGGAGGGCGGCCGCGAGGAGCGCGACGAACACGCCCGCGAGGAACACGATGCGCCGGTTGGTGGCTGCGGCTTTCACCGGCCGAGCTGGATGTAGGTCGTCCCCTCCGACCCGGCCTCGACGAGGCCGAGCTCGCTCTCTGCGAGACGCTCGACTCGCGTCGGTCGCCGCCGCGCTCGAGATCTCCGATCGGAGCTGGGCGATGTCCGCCCGGAGCTCGGTGCGCTCTCGACTCTCACGATCGAGCTCGAGGTTCAGCCGCAGGACTGCGACGTTCACGGCGACCACGCCGGCGAGCAGGCAGGCGAAGAGAACGATCCACAGGACTCCGCCGCCGACCGCCCACGACCTGCGGCGGAGCGTCGGCCGTGCGCCGAACACGCCCGCGAGCCGCACTCTCCGCAAGCGCGGACATCAGACCTTCGTCGCCACCCGCAGTCGCGCCGAGGCCGCGCGCGCGTTCAGGTCGATCTCGCGCGCAGACGGTCGAATCGGCTTGGACGTCAGGATCCGCAGCTCGGGCTCGCGGCCGCAGACGCACACCGGAAACTCGGGCGGGCAGGTGCAGCCTCGTGCTCGGTCGCGCAGGAAGCGCTTTGACGATCCGATCCTCGAGCGAGTGGAAGCTGATGACCGCCAGCCGCCCGCCCGGCCGCAGCATCTCCAACGCTGCCGGAAGCCCGGCCTCGAGCGACTCGAGCTCGTGGTTGACCTCGATGCGAAGCGCCTGGAACACGCGCTTCGCGGGATGGCCCTCGCCGAACCGCGCGGGAGCCGGAATCGAGCCGCGCACGACGTCGACGAGCTGCCCGGTGCGCTCGATCGGAGACTCGGCGCGACGACGCACGATCCCGCGCGCGATCTGGCGCGCGTACCGCTCCTCGCCGTAGCGTGCGGAAGATCCTCTCGAGCTCCTTCTCGGTCCGCGTCGCGACCACATCCGCGGCACTCGACTCCTCCGACGGGTCCATGCGCATGTCGAGCGGGGCATCGGTCGCGTACGGAGAAGCCCCGCTCGGGCCGGTCCACCTGCATCGACGAGAGGCCCAGGTCGAGCAGCACCGCATCCGCCCGCACGCCGTTGCCGGCGAGCTGAGAGAGGACCACCGCGTAGTCGCCGCGGAGGAACCGGACCTGGACTCCGCGGGCCTGAGCCTTCACGCGGTCGAGATAGGCACGCACGGTCGGGTCGCGATCGATTGCGATCAGCTTCCCGGAGCCCTCGAGCTCTCCGACCAGCAGGCGGGAATGGCCCCCCGCGCCGAAGGTCGCATCCACGACCGTCTCGCCGGGCTGTACGTCGAGGAGCTCGCGCACCTCCTCCGCGAGCACCGGGACGTGGTCAGCCGCGTCTGTCCGCTGCACGTTCGGCAACATCTCCGACGCTCCCTTCGATCGCACTCACATGGGTCGCCCACTGCGAGCGATCCCAGATCTCGACGTGGTCGTGCACACCGGCGACGACGACGTCCCGCCCCAGTCCCGCGTGACGCGCGAGGTCCGGCGGGACGAGAACCCGACCCTGCTTGTCGAGCTCGGTGACCGCGGCGCCGGCAAACATGAAGCGCTTCATCTCCCTGGCCTCCCGCGTGAGCGAGTCGAGCTCGGTGATCCGAGAGACGCTCGCGTCCCAGGTTGCCCGTGGGTAGACGTCCAGGTTGCGGTCGATCCCGCGAACGAGGACGACGTCACCACCCAGCCCGTCGCGGAATTTCGCGGGCAGCGTGAGGCGGTTCTTCTCGTCGATCGTGTGCTCGTGGGTCCCGTAGAACATCGGCTCGTCCGTGGTGTGTGCTCTCCCACGGAGCCCCACCTTACTCCACTTCTCCCCACTGCGCAACCCCTCTGCCCCACCGCGGCGCGGTCTCTACGGAAGCGGCACCACCTCCGCGTGCACGCCCGAGCCAGCGAGCGCTCCCGCACCGCACTTCGACGCGAACTCGAGCGCCGCCAGGCCCTCGAGCCCGGCTCCCAGCGCGAACGCGAGCCCGGCCGCGAAGCAGTCGCCCGCGCCGTACGTGTCGGCGACCTGCGGCGGCGTCGGTGCGGCGGAGTACGGGCCGCCCGGCTGAGCCCAGCCACCCAGCCTGCCCGACGTCGTGACGACGAGACGAGGCTCCGGGTCGATGTCCCCCTGCCTGTATAGCTCCGCTTCGTCCTTCCCGCTCGAGACGAGCCCGTCGAGCTCGACCGCGCCTGCCGCAGGGTCGCGAGCTCGCGCGCGGTCGCGACGAGCGCGCGTGCGCGCCGCGCCTGCAGCAGCGCGTCCGCGTCACCGGCGCAGAAGTAGACAGCGTCGCAGCGAGCGAGCTCGTGCCACGGAAGCGAGTCGTCGTGACCTCGCGGGTGGAGCTTGCGGCCGATCGTCGTGATCGTCCGCTCGCCGACCTCGTCGACGAAGGTGAACCCCCGGCGCTGCGGGCCGTCGACCTCCGACGCGTGGACGGCGATGCCACGCGCCTCGAGCTCGCTCTCGGGCGCGCTGCCCGTATTCGTCCGCGCGCGAGCGCGGTGAAGAAGAGAACGGAGTCGGCGAGCTGCTTCGAGTTGTACGGCGGCGACGGATCCCCCGCCGGCCGCCTGTTCCCAGGACTCCGCGGCGTGGACGATCTCGCCCGGCTGCGGCACGCTCTCGACCGGGACGAACTCCATCCACTCCACGTGCCCGACAACGGCGGCCTGCATGTCGGCATGCTCACAAATGAGCGGGGTCGGACGTTGGACACGATGATGCAGACCGTGGCGATACCGCCGTTCGAGCGCTTCTACGAGGAGCACCGATCCGTCGTCCTGCGCCTGCTGCGCCGGCGACTCGGCGTGGATCGGGCGGACGATGCGTTCCAGGAGACTTTCCTCCGCGCGCTCCGGGCCTATGGCCGGCTCGACCACGGCGAGCATCTGCGCGCCTGGGTGCTCACGATCGCGCACAACGTCGCGCTCGACGCGCTCCGGCGTACGAAGTCCACGGAGGAGCTCGTCGAGCGCGCTGTGAACGACTCCCGTCCCGCCTACGAGGAGCTCGCCGAGCTGACCGACGGACTGCCACCGACCGAGCGAGCGGCCGTGGTGCTCCGCTACGGCTACGACCTGTCCTACGACCAGATCGCCGGGGCGCTCGGCTCGTCTGCGGACGCTGCCCGCCAGGCGACGTCGACCGGTGTCCGCCGGCTGCGAAGGAGGATCGCCTCATGACCGTCTCTTCCGAGCTCGACCGCCGGTTCCGTGACGCGGCCGTAGCGCTGGGTCTCGTCGACCTGGGCTTCGACGTCGTCGACTCGCCGATCGGCCCGCTGTTCGTCGCCGCGTCGGAGCGTGGGCTCGCAGCCATCTCGTTCGACGACGCGCCCGACGACCACCTGGATCGGCTCGTTCGGATCGCTGGGCCGGCGGTCCTTCGCTCTCCGAAGTCGGTCGATCGCGCCCGCCGCGAGCTCGACGAGTACTTCGCGGGACGCCGGCGGGCTTTCGATCTCTCGCTCGACCTCCGAGCGCTCCCCCCGTTCACCGTCTCGGTGCTCGAGCAGCTCGCGCGCGTCCCCTACGGCGAGACGACGACGTACGGCGCACTCGCCGCTCGTGTCGGCCGGCCGCGCGCGGCACGCGCTGTCGGCACGGTGATGAACCGCAACCGGATCCCGATCGTCCTCCCTTGCCACCGCGTCGTCGGCGCAAACGGCGACCTCGTCGGCTACGCGGGCGGGCTCGACACGAAGCGCGCGCTGCTCCAGCTCGAGGGTGCGCTGCGTGACGCGACCGGCTACTCGAGCAGCCGGTAGCCGACGCCCCAGACATTCACGACGTAGCGGTCGGCCTCGCGCGACGCAGAGCTTCTTCCGGACCCGCGAGGCGTGCGACTCCAGAGTGCGGGTTCGGCCCAGCGCCCGGAAGCCCCAGACCTCCCGCAGGAGCTCCTCCTTCGTGAAGACACGGCTACGGCTCCGACGCGAGCCGGGCCACGCAGCTCGAACTCCTTCGCCGAGAGCGCGACCGAGACCGTCGCGCACCGAGACCCGCCGCGTGCGGCGGTCGACGACGAGGTCGCCGGCGATGAGGACGTCGTCGCGTCGCCGCAGCGCTCCGTCGCAGGAGCGCACGAATGCGCGCGAGCAGCTCCTCGTAGGCGAACGGGCGCCCGATGACGTCGTCGGCTCCGCGGTCGAGGGCGCGCACCCGCTCGACGGGATCGGACGAGGGCGCGAGCAGGATCACGGGGACGTTTCGATCCCACGTCCTGCCGGGCTCGCCGCGGCGCAGCCGGAGGCAGAGGTCGAGCTCGGCGAGGAGAACGAGGTCGGGTCGCGCGCTCTCGGCGAGCTCGAGCGCCTCCGTACGGCGTGCGGCGTCGAGGACGTCGAAGCCGTCGTCGCGCAGATGTCGGCCGAGGTACTCGCGCGTCTCGGGCTCGGGCTCGGCGACGAGGACGGCGTTCGGCATGTCGACGACGCTAGCCGCGCTCGAGGCCCGCGCCAGATGTCCTTTGCAGCGAAAGCGTGACAAGCGTTCCTCAGCCGCCACGTCGTATTCGGCCACCGAGCGGCGAGTCAGAGGCGGCCGTGGCGCATGACGCCCCAGACGAGCCAGAGCCCGAACGCGCCCGAGATGACGAACCCGAGGACACGAGAGCAAGTGCAGGCCCGAGACGTGCGGGCCCTCCTCGGCGAACACGCCGATGATCGCCGAGCCCAGCAGGCCGCCGGCGACGACGAGGGCGACGGACGAGCCGGTTCGACGCCTGGTCGATGTGCTCGTCGAGCTGGTCGATCCCCGGGTTCTCGATCCGGACCTGGAACGTCCCCTCGCGCAGGCGCTCGAGCACGTCGCTGACCTGGTACGGGAGCTCGCGCGCGACCGAGCCGAGCGCGAGCGCCTCCGTCGCGCGCGTGCTGCGAGATCACTCGCGGGTGGAATCGATCGGCGAGCAGTCCGCTGCGCGTACGGCTTCGCAACCTCGAAGACGTTGATGTCCGGGTAGACCTCCTGACCGACCGAGGCAAGCGTCGCGATCGCCTTGTCGAGCATCACGAACCGGCTGGGAAGCTTGAGGTTCAGCGAGTAGATGAGCTGGAACCCCTCGCGGATCACCTGCAGCGGGTCGATGTCCGAGAGCCGCGTGCCGTAGTAGCGGTCGAAGAGCACGCGCAGCTCCGCGCGGAACTCCTGCTCACGCTCCGGGGCGTAGCGAACGCCGAGCTCGCTTCAGCCTGCGCGGGATCGCGTCGACGTTCTCGGTCGCGGCGTCGACGAACAGCCGCGTGAGCTTCGCCATGTCCTCGTCCGAGAGCTTCCCCGCCTGACCGAAGTCGACGAGGCCGAGCTGCGCCCGATGTCGAGCACGAAGATGTTCGCCGGGTGCGGGTCGGAGTGGAAGAACCCGTGCCGGAACACCATCGTCATCCACGTGTCCGCCATCCGGTACGCGACGTCGCGCCGCTCGTCGGGACGCATCGCCTCGAGGTCGAGGTCGGCGACCTTCGTCCCGCGCAGGAACTCGAGCGTCAGGACGCGGGCGGTCGAGTACTGGCGGATCACGCGCGGCACGACGACGTCGTCGTCGCGCGCGAAGTTGCGGTGGAAGATCTCCGCGTTTCGCGCCTCGTGGCCGTAGTCGAGCTCGAGCCGGATCGAGCGCGCGAACTCGTCGACGAGCTCCTGCGGGTCCATGAACTCGAGCGCCTTGACGCGCTCCCTCAAGCAGCTTCGCGGCCTGGTAGAGGAGACCCGAGGTCCGCCTCGATCTGACTGGCCGCCGCGGGGCGTTGCACCTTGACCGCGACTTCCTGACCGTCGGGCAGCACCGCGCGGTGCACCTGGCCGATCGAGGCCGACGCGAGCGGCGCGAAGTCGAACTCGAGGAACGCTCGGTCCATGCGCAGCTCGAGCTCCGCCTCCACGGCGTCCCGTATCTGCTCGAACGGGACGGGCGACGTCGCATCCTGCAGCCCCCGCAGCTCGACGACGATGTCCGGTGGAACGACATCCGGCCGGGTGGAGAGCAGCTGACCGAACTTGACGAAGGTCGGGCCGAGCTCGTCGAGCATCAGCCGCAGGCGGCGCCCGCGATCCGAGACGGTGGCCTCGTCCCCGTCCGCGCGCCCGGAGCCAGGTCGCCGATGCGGTTCCTGCGCAGGAAGTAGCCGAACCCGTGCCGCGCCGCGACCTGGGCGATCTCGGAGAGCCGACTGATGCTCCGCGGAGGCCGGGACTGCGTCGTGGCCATTCGCGGATTGTAGGTCGGCGGTCTCGGAGCGCTCTAGGAGCCGCGCTCGAGCAGCTTCAGCCGATGCTCGAGCTGCGCGACCCGAAGCTCGAGCTCCGCGACGACCTCGCGGGGTGCGACGCCGAGCTCGGCCGCCGCACGCGCCGCGGGTCCTGCCGTTCCTCGCCGACGCGGCGAGCTTCCCGGCGCCAGCTGTCGAACACGTCGCGCGACGGCGGCTCGAACCTCGTCCCGCTCGACGCCGAGGCGCGATGCGAGATCGTCGGCCAGGGCGTCCGCGCGACGCGCCGCGAGCGCGAGCGCGCCGATCCCGGCGAGGGTCAGGGTCTCGAGCGGCCGACGATCGTCAGCGGGCGCGGCCATGCGGTCGCGACGCGCGCCGTTGCCGGCGACGCTCCCGTTTCGAGAGGTCTGACCTGCCGACGGAGCTCGCGACCGGGGACGGTCGCGGTGCGGCATCCGCGCCTGCGCCGTCGCCGTCGGCATCGGCTCCGTCGCACCCTCCGACGCGGCGATCTCCTCGGCCTCGGCCGCGAGCGTGCCGCCCACCGTCGTGACGCCGACGAGAGCGCCGAGGTCGTCGCGCCGGCGCTGCGAAATCGGGCTCGCGCTCCTTGAGCACCGCGAGCAGCGGCGCGGCCAGGAAGATCGACGAGTAGGAGCCTGCTCCGATCCCGATGAGCAGCGCGAAGGCGAAGTCCTTCAGCGTGTCGCCGCCGAACACGTACAGCGAAGCGAGTGGCAGGAGCGTGATGAAGGTCGTCGCGAGCGAGCGCGGGATCATCTCCCACAGCGAGACGTTCCCGATCACGCGCATCGATGCGCGCCGCATCAACGGGATGTTCTCGCGGATGCGGTCGAAGATGATGATCGTGTCGTACATCGAGTAGCCGAGGATCGTGAGCAGCGCTGCCACGGTCGCCGTCGTCACCTCGCGCCCGGTGAGTGCGTAGATGCCGATCGCGATCAGGAGGTCGTGCGCGAGCGCGACGAGAACGCCGACCGAGAACTTCCACTGGAAGCGGATCGAGATGTAGACGACCATCAGGAGCAGGCTCACGAAGATCGCGAGCAGCGCGTTGTTCGCGATCTGCCGGCCGAAGCTCTCGGACACGTTCTTGGCCCCGAACGAGGAGGCATCGACCGAGGCCGCGAGCTCCTGCTGGAGCGTGTTCTGCTCCTCGTTCGTCAGCGACTCCGTCCGGATCGTGAAGCTCGTGTACCTGCCGTCGACCGATTCGCCGCGGCCCTGGATGACCGCGCCGGCCTGACCGATCTCCGCCGCCTGGCTGCGCACGTCGTCGAGCGACGTGGCTCGGGCGTGCTGAACGTGATCTGCGTGCCGCCCCGGAAGTCGATCCCGAGGTTCAAGCCCTTGAGCCCGATCGCCGCGATGGAGAGCACGACGAGAACTGTCGAGAACGCGAACCAGATCCTCCGCCGGCCGATGTAGTCGAGCCGGAGCCAGCGCGGCAGTCCTTCGCCCGTGGCGCCCATGAACCTCGGGTTGTCGAGCCAGCCGAAGCCGCCGAGGAGAGCCAGGATCGCGCGCGTCGCGAGGACCGCGGTGAGCAGCGACAGCAGCGTTCCGATCAGGAGCATGAGCGCGAAGCCGCGCACACCCGCGGTCGCGACCGCGAACAGGACGAGCGCCGTGATCGCGGTCACGACGTTCGCGTCCACGATCGTCGCGAATCCCTTCCGGTATCCCGTCGCGATGGCGGCACGAACCGATCTGCCGGCCCGCACCTCCTCCTTGATGCGTTCGAAGATGACGATGTTCGCGTCCGCGGCCACGCCGAACGTCAGCACGAGGCCCGCGAAACCGGGCAGCGTGAGCGTGACGTTGAAGATCAGGATCGTGGCGTAGATGAAGGCCGCGTAGATCGCCAGCCCGATGACCGCCACGAGTCCGAGGAAGCGGTAGAGGACGAGCAGGAAGAGCACGACGAGCAGGAGCCCGCCGATCGCCGCTCGCCACGCCTGCTCGAGGGAGTCCTGGCCCAGCGTCGCCGAGATGTCCGTTCGATCGAGCGTCTCGAACTTGACCGGCAGAGCACCCGTCTGCAGGACGAGGGCGATCTCCTTGGCCTCCTGGAAGGAGTCGAGGCCCTCGATCTGCGCGCGACCGCCGCTGATCCCGCCCGCGAGGCTCGAGTCCGTGGGATCGATCTGCGGGAACGTCTTGATCTCGCGGTCGAGGACGATCGCGAAGTGCTGCGGCCGGTCGCTGCGGAGGTTGCCGCGAATGTGGAGGTCGCGGGTCAGCTTCTCGAACGTGTCCCCGCCGGCTCCGGTGAACTCCATGGTCACGATCGGGCGGCCACTCGAGCCCGGGCTCGTGTCGAAGTCCGCGCGCGTCCCCGAGAGCTTCAGGTCCTCGCCAGTCATCTGCGGGACGTTCGGCGGGTCGTACTCGAACAGGTAGTACCAGGTCTGGTCGGGAGGGACTCCTGCGCCCTGGCCGCCGGGACACACCACGGCGCCCTCGCCACAGGTCACGACGACCATTCCCTCCGGAACCGCGAACAGCTGCCGGCCTGCCGGAAGCTCTCCACCCGATCTGCGGAGTGCGTCCTCCTCGGACGCATACGGCCCCGAGACGACGCGTTGCGTCGTCGGGTTGACGATGTAGTACGCGTCCGAGGCGTCACCCTGCGCCTGCGCCTGCACCTTCGCGAGGAGCTCGTAGAGCGAGGCGTGCTCGACCGGCTCGCCGCGAATGTCGACCGACGGGCCCGTCACGCGAGCTCTCGAGGTCGTAGAGCTCGAGCTGAGCCGTCGTCCCGATGATCTCCGCCGCGGCCTCCGGGTTCTCGACGCCCGGAAGCTGGATGACGATCTGGTCGTCGCCCTGCGTGCGGATCTCGGGCTCGCTGACGCCGAGCTTGTCGACGCGGTTGCGCATGATGTCGACCGAGCGGTCGAGGTCCTCCTCGGTCAGATCGCGATCCGGCGGCGGGACCGCCTGGAGCGTGACCTCGAGGCCACCCTGGAGGTCGAGCCCGAGCGTCGGCGACTTGTGCAGGGGCGAGCCGGGGATCGCGAGCAGCGCCACACCCGCCAGCGCGACGGCCAGCAGGGCTACGACGAGGATGGAGGCGCGCCGGTTCAAGGTCGGCGAATCAGGTTAGCGAGGCTCGTCCGAGGTCGCGATCGGGCCGGCTTCGCTCCTAACCGGAGCTTCGCCGTCCGTAACCGCACCTTCACCGTCGTCGAGCGGCTCGTCGTCCTCCACCGCCTCGGCGTCGACCGTGTCTGCGTCGACCTCCTCCTCGGGCGGCAGCACGGCCGCGATCCCTCTCCGCGTCATGTGAACCTCGATCCCGTCGGCGATCTCGACCACGATGTCGTCGTCCTCCGCCCGCGCGATCGTGCCGTAGATGCCACCGGTCGTGAGCACGTCGTCGCCGACGTTCGCACCGGTGATCATCTGCTGCTGTTGTTGTTGACGCTGTCGCTGCGGCCGGATCATGAGGACGTACATGACGACGAGCAGCAACACCATGATGATCAGAAAGCTCACGATTCCTCCTCGGGCCGGAGGGCGAGCCGCGCGAGTGCATCGTCTCGGAAGTCGGAGAACACGCCTCGCTCGATCGCCGCTCGCGCGCCTGCGGTCAGGTCGAGTACGAACCGGAGATTATGCAGGCTGAGCAGCCGAATTCCGAGAACTTCTCGCTGCGTCACGAGGTGCCGGATGTACGCGCGCGAGAAACGCCGGCACGCCGGACAGTCGCACTCCGGGTCGAGCGGCTCGGACGCGGTGCGGTACGCGGCGTTGCGAAGGTTGATGCGCCCCTCCCAGGTGAGGGCCGAGCCGGTACGAGCGGTGCGCGTCGGCAGCACGCAGTCGAAGAGGTCGATCCCCCGCGCGACCACCTCGAGGATTCCCTCCGGGTCTCCGATTCCCATGAAGTAGCGCGGGCGCTCGGACGGAAGCAGGGGCGCCGACCACCCGACGCAGTCGAACATCTCCTCGCCTCGACTCTCCGACGGCGAGCCCACCGAGCGCAAACCCGTCGAAGGGAAGCGCCGTGATCTCCTCGAGCGAGCGGCGTCTGAGCTCCTCGTCCGTCCCGCCCTGTGCAATGCCGAATCTCAGCTGGCCGGGAGCCCGCGGGTGCGTCGACCTGACGCTCCGCCCAGCGGGTCGTGACGAGCGACGCCTGCTCGAGCTCCGCGCGCGAGACGCCCGCCGGCAAGCACACGTCGAGGCACATCGCGATGTCCGCTCCGAGCCGACGCTGGATCTCGGCGACGCTTTCCGGCGTGAATCGGGCCTCCGACCCGTCGTAGACGGAGCGGAAGGTCACACCGTCCTCGTCGAACGACGTGATCGTGTCGCGGAGCGAGAACACCTGGAAGCCGCCCGAGTCGGTGAGGATCGGACCGTCCCAGCCGGAGAAGGCGTGGAGTCCCCCGAGTTGCTCGACGACGTCCTCGCCAGGGCGGAAGTGCAGGTGGTAGGTGTTGCCGAGCACGATCTCCGCCCCGATCGCCCGCACCTCGTCCGGGTGGAGCGTCTTCACCGTCGCCTTGGTTCCAACGGGCATGAAGGCCGGAGTGGCGATCGCCCCGTGTCGCGTCGTCAGAACTCCGGCGCGCGCCGCACCGTCGGTCGCATGTACGCGGAAGCTCACCGCGGCGAGTAGCTCCGACGAGCGGCGGCGTCGGCTCCTGGGGCCACCCCTCGCCTCCACCCGCTTCGAGCGTAACGCGGAACTGCTCACGCATGGGAAACGCAGGTGCGCCGACTTCGCGCCAGGTCGTCGACAGCCGGCGGGGAGAGCCTTCACAGGACCACCATCGCATCGCCGAACGAGTAGAAGCGGTACCCCTCGTCGATCGCAGCACGGTAGATCGCACGCGTCTCCTCGACGCCGACGAAAGCCATGACGAGCGCGAGTAGCGTCGACCGGGGAAGGTGGAAGTTCGTCAGGAGCGCATCCACTCGACGGAATTCGAAGCCAGGGGTGACGAACAGCGTGGTTCTCCCCGTCAGCTCGGCCGTGCGAGCCACCGTCTCGAGCACACGCACCGTCGTCGTGCCCACCGCGAGGACTCGCTCGGCAGCCTCGATTCGCGCCCACGACGAAGCCGAGACCGCGTAGCGCTCTCCATGCAGGACGTGCTCGTCGAGACGCTCGACGACAACCGGCCGGAAGGTGTCGAGGCCGACGTGCAGGGTCACGCGAACGGGATCGAGCCTCGCCAGCAGCTCGGGTGTGAAGTGGAGGCCCGCCGTCGGTGCGGCCGCCGACCCGGTCGGGCTCGCGTAGACCGTCTGGTAGCGGTCCGGATCCGAGAGCGGCTCGTGGATGTACGGCGGCAGCGGCATCTCGCCGTCCGGCACGTCGTCCAGGCGAATGCGCCAACGTCCTTCGCCGTACGACTCGAGCAGCGTGACCGGGCCGAGTCTCTCGCCCGCGCTGAGCCGCCGCGAGGGCCGGGCCAACGCCTCCCACTCACGCTCGTCGAGCGCCTCGAGGAGGAGCACTTCGACCGCTCCACCCGACCCACGCCGGAGTCGCAGCCGAGCAGGCACGACCCGGGTGTCGTTGACGACCACGAGCTCGTCGCTGAGCAGGTCGGGCAGGTCGGAGAAGGCACGGTGCTCGATGCGGCCGGACGTCTGGCGAAACACGAGCAACCGGGATGCGTCGCGCCGCTCGAGCGGATGCTGGGCGATCAGCTCGGGCGGGAGCTCGTAGTCGAGGAGCGCGGTGTCCATCCGGCGCGGAGAGTAGCCTCGCCGCCATGGATACCCAGGCGCTCGAGCGGGCGAAGCAACGCATTGCCGACGCGGCTGCAGGTCGCCCGGACGGCGCGCAGCTCGAGGCTGCGCTCGCGCGGTCGCGCAGTCAGATCGAAGCGTTGGCGGACACCACCGCGACGCTCGAGGCGTCGATCCCGGCACAGGTCGGAGCGGCCGTCCGCGACGGCCTCCGAACCGAGGTGCTCCCGGTCGCGCGGCACATCGCCGAGATCCGCGGACTGCTGAACCAGGCAATCCGACGACTCGAGCGGCTGGAGGGAGAGCTTCTCGCCGAGCGGCACGCGCGCGTGGACGATCTCGCGCTTCTCGTCGACCTCGTGAGCTCCGGGTGGCGCGGCGTCGACGCCAGGCTCGCCCGGCTCGAGGGCGTACCGGCCCATCCGGCAGCAGCCGAGCACGGACTGGTCGAGGACGAGCCGATCGAGCTCCCGGCCGATCGTCCGGTCGAGCACGCCGCCGCGGCCTGAGTCGCGCGCCCCGACGCTAGCTCGCCGGGACGACCGGAAGCAGCAGCCTGAAACGACTTCCGGCGCCGCCGGGCGCCTCGAGCTCGACGTCGCCGCCGAGCGCGACCGCGAGCTCGCGGGCGATCGGCAGCCCGAGGCCGGTGCCGTTCGCGTCCCGGGAAACGAACGCGTCGAAGATTCGGGCTCGCTCGACCTGAGGCACCCCGGGGCCCGAGTCGACGACGTCCACCGAGATGCCGCCGTTGCTCGCCGCGAGCTGGAGCTCGATACGACCGCCGTCGGGCGTCCACCGGAATGCGTTGGAGAGCAGGTTCGTGATCACCTGGAGGACGCGGTCGCCGTCGGAGACGATGACGGGCGCCGCGTCCGCGCCGACGAGGCGGTAGTCGATCTCCCTGCGTCGCGCCTCCTCGGCGAACGCCCCGTAGGCGTGGTCGAGCACGCGATTCAGGTCGACCTCCTCGTGCCGCACGGTGAACCGGTGCGCCTGCAGCTTGGCGAGATCGAGGACGTCTCCCACGAGGCGCTCGAGGCGATCGGTCTCGGCGACCACGATCTCGAGAGACGCCTGGACCTGCTCGGGGTCGGTGACGATCCCCTCGCGGAGCGCCTCGACATGCCCACGAATCGCCGTCAGTGGAGTGCGTAGCTCGTGCGAGACGGACATGAGGAACGAGCGCTTCAGCTGCTCGGCCTCGGCGAGCTTCGCGACCATGCCACGGAAGCGCTGGCTCAGGAGCGCGACCTCGTCCCTTCCCCGAGCCTCCGGGATCTCGACGTCGTAGCGTCCGGCGGCGACGTCTTCCGTCGCACGTGTCAGCGCACGTACCGGCTCCGTCAGTCGCCGGGAGAGCCACATGAAGAGCAGTGCGGCGAGGAGCGACGCCAACCGCGAGCGCGAGCGCGAGCCGACCGAGGAGCGTCAACCACTGCTCGCGCAGCTCCGCTGTGGGCTTTGCCACGATGAGCCAGCCGAACGGCTCCGTGCCGCTCACGAGCTGGACTGGCTGGACGGCAGCGATGAGACGGCGATCCTCTCCCGGGGGCGTGAACTCGACGATGACCTGGCGATCGCGGTCCAGCTCCGAGTCGCCGAGGGCGCTCCGCGGGAGGCGCGTCAGGCCGAAGCGCTGGCCCGGGAAGAGCGAGGCCCCGATGTAGTACAGCTCGTCCCCGGTTGCGAGCTCGAGCTTCTCGGCCGCGAACTCGGGCGCCTTGGAGCCCTCGTCGGAGGAGCGAAGGGCCGATTCCGCGTACAGCGCCGCGAGGCCGGAGGCCTCCCGGCGGAGCTCGCGGACGGACTGTGTTCGCGTCGCATCCTGGAAGAGACGTAGCGCCAGCGCGATCGAGACGAGCCCGAAGACGAGAACGACCGCCAGGAACACGGCCGTCAGGCGGAACCTGAGCGTCCCGAACATGGTGTTCAGGGTAGCCCCCTAGACGGTTGAGGCAGGCGTGCGATCCGAGGCGACCTTGTAGCCGACGCCCCACACGGTCACGATCGGCGACGCGTCTCCGAGCTTTCGTCGGATCTGCCGGACATGAACGTCGACGGTACGCGTGTCGCCGGCGAAGGTGTATCCCCAAACGCGCTCGAGCAACTGGTCGCGCGTGAGCACGATCCCGCGATGATCGAGTAGCTCCCAGAGAAGGTCGAACTCCTTCGGCGCGAGCCGGATCTCCTCGTCCCCCACGTGAACCTCGCGCTTGCCCGAGTTGATGGCGAGCTCGCCGTGCCGGAGCTCCTCGGTCTCGGCGCGCCGGCGCTCCGGCGCCGCCCTGCGCAGGATGCTCTTCACGCGGGCGACGAGCTCCCGCGGATTGAACGGCTTCGTCATGTAGTCGTCCGCGCCGACCTCGAGCCCGATGATCTTGTCGATGTCCTCGTCGCGCGCCGTGAGCATGAGAATCGGCGTGTCCGAGGTCTTCCGGATTCGCCGGCACAACTCGACACCGTCTCCGTCCGGAAGGTTGAGGTCGAGGATGACGAGCGCCGGCGTCTCGCCGGCGAGCTGGATCAGCGCGGCCTGTGCGGTCGCGGCGGTCGTCACGGCATATCCGGCATTCCGCAGGTAGGCGGCCACGAACGACGCGATCGAGGTCTCGTCCTCGACGACGAGAATGGCGTGCTGGGTCGTCATGCGGCACCTCGGCCCTGCGAGACGGGGTTGATCGTCGGCGGCTCGAGCGCGAAGCGCTCCGGCTCGGTGGGCATCGGCGTACAGCTCTCCGGCTCGACGCTGCAGTCGACGGCGTCATCGCGTGAGTACACGCCTGGATCGTCGCCCTGGAAGCGCGGCTCGGCGTCGAGCATCACGTTCCCGCGTCCGACCGCCGACACCGAGATGCCGATTCCGCGCACGACGATCTTGTACCCGCCGCCGAGCATTCGGAAGCGCAGTCCTTGTCCGCGGTAGACGACCGTCCGCGGGCCGACTCGCTCCTGCGTCAGCTTGCGGCCCACGACGAGCGCCGCGTAGCGATCGGTCGGGGTGTGATCGGTCACGCGAATCGTGCCGCTGGTGAGGCGGCCCAGTGCCGAACCGCGGAAGTCGAGCATCACGACACCCATGCCGCCCTCGACCGAGAGGGTCCCCGTGGTCGGCGGGGCCGCGCCCGCGACTCCACCCGACGCCAGCAAGGCGACCATGAGGCACGAGACGACGACGAGCTTCCGCATGGCTCCGACCCAGTATCGGCATTCGGCGTGGGACCGCGATGAGATGCGTGTAAGGAGAGTGTTAGCAGGACGGACGACCGGCTTCCGCCGTACATTCCTCTCTCCCCATGAGCGAGATCACCGACTTCGGCACCATCGTGCTGGCTGTCTCGGCGACCGTCTTCGTCGCGCTCCTCGGCATGCGGCTCGCCGATCGGATCTCGGTCCCGTACGCGGCGCTCTTCCTGGTCGCCGTGCCTCTCGTCGCCGCGGCCGTGCCCACGCTGCAGGACGAGGTCTCGATCCGGAACGTCGAGCGTCTGGCAGTCGTCGCCATCGCGCTGATCCTGTTCGACGGCGGGCTGCACATCGGGCTGCGGAGATTCCGATCCTCCGCGGCCCCGATCCTCGCACTCGGGATCGTCGGCACGTTCCTCACGGCGGGCGCCATCGCCGTCGCCGCGCACTACGTCCTCGGCTTCGAGTGGATCTTCGCGGGCCTGATCGGCGCGGCCATTGCTCCGACCGATCCCGCGGTGACGTTCTCGGTCTTCGGCGCGCGCGAGGTCAGAGGCCGATCGGGGACGATCCTCCAGGGCGAAGCCGGAGTCAACGACCCCGTCGGCATCGCCCTCATGATCGGGATGATCGAGCTCGCGGAAAGCGACGACGGCTCGCTCTGGATCGTGGCCGAGGAGTTCGCCGTCGAGATGGTCGTCGGCCTCGTCGTCGGGATCGCAGGGGCGATAGCGCTCCTCCCCGTCATGCGGCGGATCCCGACTCACCGGACCCGCGCTGTACCCGATCCGGGTTCTGGCCGGCGCCGGCATCGTCTACGGGCTCGCGGCGATCCTGGGTGGCTCCGGGTTTCTCGCGGTCTTCGTCGCCGGCATCGTCCTCGGCGACCTTGCCGCGCCACGCAAGGGCGAGATCGAGTCGTTCTCGTCGTCGATCGCCGGCCTCGCCGAGATCGCCGTGTTCGTCGCCCTCGGCCTGACGGTGAGCGCGGGCGACCTGGACGACGCGGGTGTCTGGTTCGACGGTCTGGTGCTCGCCGTGCTGCTTGCGTTCGTCGTGCGGCCGCTGGCGGTCCTCCCACTTCTCGCCCGCGTCCGGCTGACACTGGGGGGAGCGCGTGTTCATCGTCTGGGGCGGCTTCCGCGGCGCGTGTCCCGATTCTCCTCGGCGCGCTGGCCTTGCTGGCCGCGGTCGACGATGCCTCCCGTCTCTACGGGCTCGTCTTCATCGTCGTGCTCTTCTCGGTCGTCGTTCAGGGCACGTCCGTGCCTCTCGCTGCGGCCCGGCTCCGCATTCCGTTTCGGCGCGTCGACCACGACCTCGCCGAGGTGCTCGAGTTCGTCGTTCGCGACGACGCCTTCGCAAACGGCCGCCGCCTGCGGGAGCTACCGCTCGGCGAGCGCGCCTGGGTCGGCGTCGTCATCCGGAACGGCGTCCCATCCGGATAGCCGGCGCTCTCGTGCTCGAGGCGAACGACCGCGTGCACGTCTACTGCCAGCCGGAGGATGCTCCGGCTCTGCGACGCCTCTTCGCCGGCTCGCGCGACTAGCGCCGAAGCTCGGCGTCAGTCGTAGGTGTAGAACCCGCGCCCGGACTTCCGGCCGAGCAGCCCCGCGTTCCTCATGGCCACGATCCTCGGCGGGGGCGCGACGCGAGGCTCGCGGAGCTTCTCGTACAGCGCCTCCGACGCGTGCACGTGCACGTCGATGCCGACTAGATCGATCAGCGTGCACGGCCCCATCGGCCACCCCGCACCCGCGGTCATCGCGGTGTCGAGGTCCTCGGGCGAGACCCGGGCCTCGTCGAGAACGCGGATGCAGTCGTTGAGAAGCGGGATCAACACGCGGTTGACGACGAACCCCGGTGTGTCGTTGCAGCGGATCGGCCGCTTGCCGAGCCTCTCGCCCACTGCGAACGCCGCTTCCACCGCCTCGTTCGACGACAGTTCGGCCCGCACGATCTCGACGAGCGGCATGAGCGGCGCCGGGTTGAAGAAGTGCATCCCCACGACCCGTTCCGGCGAGGTCACGGCCGCTGCGATCTCGGTCACCGAGAGCGCCGACGTGTTCGTCGCGAGGATCGTGTCGGGCTTGACGATTCGCTCGAGCTCGGCGAACAGCTCGAGCTTCGCATCGAGCTCCTCGACGATCGCCTCGATCACGAGGTCGCATTCCGCGAGATCCTCGAGCCCGGTCGTCAGGCCGAGTCGCGCGAGCGCGTCGTCGCGTTGCGCCGACGTCATCGTCTCCTTGTCGACCTTCCTCTGGAGGAAGTGCGCGATGCGGTCCCGCGCCTTCGTTCCGAGGTCGTCGCTCACCTCGCGTCCGACGGTCTCGTAGCCCGCCTCGACCGCGAGTTGTGCGATCCCGGCGCCCATGGCACCGAGGCCGACGACGCCGATCGTGTTGATCTCGCGCGCTGCCACGACGCGCGATCCTAGACGACCCGAGGCGCGCCCGAGCCGGCTGTGATCAGTGGCGGTGAGACCGGTCGTCGACGCGCGAGTCGACGCCTGCGACGAGAGCGAGCGGCCCCACCAGCAGGATGGTCGCGATGAGGATGAATCCGAGCATGCACCAAGCATGCGCCTTTCGGAACGATCAGCACCAGTCGGGAGAGTTGAGCTTTCGATCAGAAGAACTGATCGAGGAGGAGCGTTGATCAGAGGCGCTCGACGACCCCTGCGATCGCCTGTCCCTGACCGATGCACATCGTCGCGATGCCGTACCTCGCCTCGCGTCGCTCCAGCTCGTTCAGGAGCGTCGCGGTGATGCGCGCGCCCGTGGCACCAAGCGGATGCCCGAGCGAGATCCCGCCGCCGTTCGGGTTCACGTCGCCCGCCTCCCAGCGGTGCTCCAGGCCCGTGTCGGCCAGGAACTGGAGGACGACCGACGCGAAGGCCTCGTTCACCTCGATCACCGAGATGTCGTCCCATCCGAGCCCGGCCTTCTGGAGCGCCTTCGCGCATGCCTCGGGATTCCCGTGGAGCATGCGATAGGGATCGACGCCGGAGAGGCCGAACGAGACGAATCGCGCGCGCGGCTCGAGCCCGTGACGCTCGAGCGCTGCTTCGCTCGCGAGCAACATGGCGGCCGAGCCGTCGACGATCGAGCTCGAGTTTCCTGCGGTCACGACACCGTCCGGCTTGAACGCGGGCTGCAGGGAAGCCAGCTTCTCGAGCGACGTGTCCCGCCGCGGCGTCTCGTCGACCGCGAACAGGACGATCGCCCCGCCCGCCCCACCTCGATCGGGACGATCTCGTTCTCGAACTTCCCGTCGTCGATCGCGGCGACAGCGCGTCGGTGCGACTCGAGCGAGTACTCGTCGAGCTGCTCGCGTGACTGGTTCCACTCCTCGGCGATGACCTCGGCCGAGATCCCCTGCGGCACGATCGGCCAGCGCTCGCCGATCTTCTCGTTCACTGCACCCCAGCCGACGTCGCCGAGGTTCGAGCCCATCGGCACGCGTGTCATGTGCTCCACGCCCGCCGCGACGACGAGATCGAGGTGCCCCGCCTGCACGGCCGACGCGCTGTTGAACGCGGTCTGGAGTGACGAGCCGCACTGCCTGTCGACGGTCGTCGCGCAGACGGTCTCGGGCCAGCCGGCGACGAGAACGGCGCCGCGCCCGACGTTGAGCGCCTGCTCGCCGACCTGCGTCACGCACCCCATCTGCACGTCCTCGACCTCACCGGGATCGAGGTCGACTCGCCCGACGAGCCCGTTCAGGACCTGGGCGGCGAGCTCGTCCGCGCGGATCTCCGAAAGCGAGCCGTTGCGCCGCCCGATCGGGGAGCGCACCGCGTCGACGATGAACGCGTCAGCCATCGACGACAGCATAGTGACGGCAGCTCACGTCTAGACTCGAGAAATGGCCACGACCGCAGTCGAGCGCGGGCTTCTCATCGGCGGCGAGTGGGTCGAGACGGGCGACTGGCTGGAGGTTCGCTCGCCGTACGACGGCTCGCTCGTCGGACGCGCTGCGAAGGGAGGAGCCGCCGAGACGCGACGCGCCGTCGATGCTGCGGAACGCGCCATGACGGAGCCTCTCCCCGCCCACGAGCGCGCCGCGATCCTCGATCGGATGGCGCGCGCCGTCGACGAACGCTCGGAGGAGGTCGCGCGGACGATCTCAGCGGAAGCGGGCAAGCCGATGAAGGCGGCGCGCGTCGAGGCCTCGCGCGCGGTGTCGACGTTCACGATGTCCGCTGTCGAGGCCCGGAAGCTCGCAGGCGACGTCGTTCCGATGGACGCTTCGCCCGCCGGGACCGGCAAGCTCGCATTCACGCTGCGCGTGCCGATCGGGATCGTCGGCGCGATCTCGCCGTTCAACTTCCCCTTCAACCTCGTGGCGCACAAGGTCGCGCCCGCGCTCGCCGCGGGCTGCGCAGTCGTCCTCAAGCCGGCGTCACAGACGCCGCTCTCCGCGCTCCTGCTCGCGGAGCTCGCGGCCGAGGCAGGCATCCCGGCTGGCTGGCTCAACGTCGTCTGCGGAACCGCCGGCGAGATCGGAGACGTCCTTGTCGAGGACGAGCGCGTCAAGCTCATCACCTTCACCGGCTCGTCGAGCGTCGGCTGGAAGCTCCGCGAGCGCGCGGCACGAAAGCGGGTCAATCTCGAGCTCGGCAACGCGACCCCGGTCATCGTCGAGAGCGACGCCGACCTCGACGACGCCGCGACCCGCCTTGCCGCGAACGCCTTCTCGTTCGCCGGGCAGAGCTGCATCTCGGTGCAGCGGATCTACGTGCAGCGTGACGCCTACGACGCGTTCCTCGAGCGCTTTCTCCCACTCGTCGAAGCGCTCGAGGTGGGTGACCCTGCGAGCGACGACACGGACGTCGGTCCGCTGATCGCCGAGTCCGAGCGGGATCGCGTGCTCGAGTGGATCGAGGAGGCGAAGGCCAGCGGCGCCACGATCCTCACCGGTGGCACGCTCGACGGCGAGCTCGTCCGACCGACGGTGATCGCGGACGCTCCTCCCGAGGCGAAGGTTGCGTGCGAGGAGGTGTTCGGCCCCGTGTGCACCGTCACCGCCTACGACACGATCGAAGAGGCGATCGCGCACGCCAACGGAACGCGCTACGGCCTGCAAGCCGGGATCTTCACCGGCGACGTCCGGACCGCCCTCCGCGCGGCGCGCGAGCTCGAGTTCGGCGGCGTGACGGTGAACGAGGCGCCGACGTTCCGAGCCGATCAGCAGCCGTACGGCGGGGTGAAGGACTCGGGGAACACCCGCGAGGGGCCCGCGTACGCGGTGCGCGAGATGACCGACGAGCGGGTCGTCGTGCTGCAGCTCTAGGCTGGCGAGATGGCCGCGTCAAGACACGCCGAGCACGGGACACGAGCGGACGACGGGCTACGTCGTCCCGCCCGCGCGCGAGCTCAAACGCGAGCGCAAGGCGCTCCTCGAGGTGCGCGAGGAACGCCTGCGCGACCTCGGTGGACTCGCTCTCGAGATGTACAAGCGCGACCGCTTCAACGCGAGCCTCGTCGTCGAGCGCTGCGCCGAGCTCGTCGCCATCGAGGCGCGCGTGCAGGAGATCGACGCTCTGCTCGACGGAACCGCACGCGTCCGTCGTGGTGGCGGCGGAGCAACGTGCATCTGTGGTGCTCCGATCCTGCTCGGAGCGAGCTTCTGTGCGAGCTGCGGCCGACGGCTCGGGCGTGGCGGCACCGACGTGAGCGGTGGAACGGCTGGCCTGTGAACTGCCCTCGGTGTCAGGAGCCGCTCGCCGCCGGGCAGGAGTACTGCCTCGAGTGCGGCGCTCGATTCGTCGAGCCGCGCACCGGCGTCCGCGCACGACTCGCGCCGCTGGGTCGTTCGCAGCCTCCTCGCGGGACTCGTCGCGCTCGTCGGTGCGGCAGGGGCGGTCGCTGCAACCGACGGCGACGGTGACTCCGCCCGAGTCGTGACCGCGATCGGCGGGTTCGCAACGACGCCCGGCACGGAGACCCAGGAGTCTCCTGGCGGCGGTCGCGGCTCGTCGGGAGTGACGGAGTGGCCCACCGGCGAGGAGGGCTGGACCGTCGTCCTGGCCTCGGTGCCCAAGACGGGTGGACAGAAGGCGGCCTCACCCGAGCACGCCGCGCAAGCAGGAAGGATCTGCAAGAGGTGGGTGTCCTCGATTCGTCCCGCTACGCCAGCCTGCATCCGGGCTACTGGATCGTCTTCTCGGGCGTGTACTCGTCCGAAGCGGAGGCGACGAGCGCGCTCGAGGACGCCAGGGCCTTTGCGCGTTCCGCGACCGTGCGTCGCGTCGTACCCTGATCGCCGTTGCCCGACGAGACGACGATCCTCTCGTACTTTGTAACAGGGGCGAAAAGGCGCTACACTCTTTCGGGCGAGGAGCGTGCTTCGCCTCTTTTTGGCACGACGACAGGGTTCTAAGGACTGACTTGGCACAGCTGTTGGACGATCATGTAGCGCAGCTCCGCTCGTGTATGTATCAATACTCGCGAGCCATCTATCGATCGATCAAGGATTTGATCGATCCCTACGCGTCCCGCGCCGACCAGCTCGAGTACCGGCGCGCGGTGCTCGAGGAGTGCGAGCGGACGATGGCCCGGCTGGCCGACGACCCGCACTACTTCGCCCGCCCGGATCGCGCCCTCTTCGCCGACATTCGCCGCTACTTCCCGATCACGGCTCAGGCGCAGGTCGCCTGGTCCGTCGGCGAAGGAGTTGGTGCGGCAACGAGCTTCATCGAGCAACAGGTCGAGGCCGGCCTGCTCGACGGCGGCGTCGCCCGCTGTCACGCGACGACGCGGAAGGGCAAGGCGTGCCAACGCACGCCCCTCCCCGGCCGCGACTACTGCCCGTCGCACCAGCATCTCGAGCACTCCGCCACGGTCGCTGCCTGACCGCCGGATACCGTTCGCCTCGCGGCGGCGGTAAGCTCGCGGGAGATGTCCCACGACGCCGACAAGCTCATCCGGCAGCTCTCGCTGGTTGCATTTCTCATGGCCGAGCGCAGGCTGCTCACGGCTCGGGACGTCAAGTCGAACGTCGAGGGATACAGCGAGATGTCCGACGAGGCGTTCGCCCGTCGGTTCTACTCGGACCGTGCGGAGCTGACCGCGCTGGGCGTCCCGCTCCAGTCCCAGCGCGACGAGTTCACCGGCGAGGAGCTGTACACCCTGCGCTCGGAGCACTACTTCCTCGAACGGCTCGATCTCGACGACGACGAGCTCGCCGCACTCCAGACTGCGCTCTACTACCTCGAGGGGAAGTTCGCGTACGCCGAGCCACTTCGGCTCGCGTTGCAGAATCTCGCACTCGGGCGCGTCGGTTTCCCGGAAGCGCCGACGGAGACGGCCGAGCGCGTACGGGTCAGCGCACCCGACTACTCGCCGGAGCTCGCGGGGAGGCTCGCGAAGCTCGAGTCCGCGATCTCGAAGCAGCGCACCGTGCGCTTCGGCTACTGGAGCCCCCGCCGCACCCGCCCGGGCGAGCGAACGATCAACCCCTATGCGCTCCGCCTCGACGACGGCAACTGGTACGTCGTCGGGCACGACCTCGACCGCTCGACAACCCGGACCTCAAGGTCTCGCGGATCCGTGGCGACATCCGCTTCGCGACGCGGCGCGAGCGCGATTTCCGGATCCCGGCGGACTTCGACGTCGAGCAGCACAGAATCCCTCGCCCGTGGCAGATCGGCGAGACCGTCGGCCACGCGCGTGTCGCTGTCTCCGAGGACACGGCGTGGTGGGTCGAGCGCACTCTGTCCGATGCCGGCACGGTCGACGACGGCGTGTTCGAGACCGATTTCGCGAACGTCGAGCTCCTCGCCGGATGGGTGCTGCGCCAGAACGGGCGCGCCACGCCGCTCGACCCCGTCGAGCTCGTCGACGCGGTCTCGGAGTCCCTCTCGCGCCTGAGCGACACGCATGACGGACCGCCGCCTGCCGTGGCCGCGGCGAAGCGGACGGATCCACGGCAGCCGCTTCCCGAGCGACCGGTGGGACCGGTCGCGCCCGAGCGCTTCGGCGTGCTCCAGGCGCTCCTCGCGCACCTCCTGGCGGCATGTGGCGACGCACGTTCCGCCGTCCTCGACGCGACCGAGGTCGCCGGCAGGTTCTCGATCCCGCTCGAGGAGCTGCAGGACCATCTCTCCCTCCTCAACCTCGTCAACTTCGGCGGAGGGTGCTACGCCGTGTACGCCGAGCACGACGGTGACGTGATCCGAGTGGAGAAGGAGCTGTACGGCGACGTGTTCCGTCGTCCGCCCAAGCTCACTCCGCTCGAGGCACGCGCGATTCGCCTCGCGATCGAGTACGTCGGCCCCACGATCGCGGCAGAGGCGCACTCGCCTCTCAAGCGCGTGCGCAAGAAGCTCGAGGACACGTTCGGGCGCTTCGATCTCGTCGGCACGCCTGCGCCATCTGATGCATCGGCCGAGGAAGGCCTGGTCCGGGCGCTGAGCGACGGAGCCGACAAGCGGATCGTCGTGGAGATCGAGTACCTGAAGGAGGGCGACGAGAAGCCGTCGCTTCGCCGCATCGAGCCGTACACGATCGAGCGCGAGCTGCCCGTCTGGCGCGTTCACACGTGGGACCGAACCGTCGACGGCGCGCGCACGTTCCGGCTTGATCGCATGCGCTCGGCCACGCTTACCGACGAGCGCTTCGAGCCGCGCGACGGGTTCGACCCTTCGTATCTCTCGAACCCACGAGTCGCGAAGCTCCTCCACTCACCCGCGGTCTCGCGCTGGAAGCTCGAACGTGGTGCCAGGGCGCTCACCGACGGGTCGGCGACAGCCGAGGTGCCGTACAAGACGGAGGACTGGATCCTCTCCGAGGTGCTCGCCGACCGCGGCGAGACCACGGTTCTCGAGCCGCAGCGCCTCCGCGACGTCGTGGCCAAGCGGGCTCGCCGGTTGCAGCGCGAACTCGACCGCGTGCCCAGCCCCGGCTAACGCGTCACGACTCCGTAACAGATCCGCGCCGACTCGATCACGGCTGCCGTTGCTCGCGGTGACGGCCGCTACCGTTGTCGCACTAGCCAACAGTAGCCAACCGAGGAGCATCGATGATGCCGACATGGCTCGCGCCGGGCAAACGACTCGTCCCTTTGATCGGCGTCCTTGCGGGCGCATGCGCAGGCATCGCGACGATCGCGCTGGCCGGCTCTGAACTGGATCGCGCGGTAGTGGACGCAGACGCGTCCACGCTGGAAGCAACACACCTACCTCCGCTCTTGACGACCCACGGCGAGGACGTGACGCTCGCCTACGACGGCTACTGCGTCGGGCCCGAGGTCAGCACCGTCGAGGCCGGGTGCGACGTGAGCGGATCGGTATTCGTTCGACCCCGCGGCGGCACATCGTTCACCGAAGCGGTGCTCGAGCGGGAGAGGCCGGCCGGAGCACGGCTCGTGCATCGCGTCGCGCCCGCGCTCGCGACGTCTGGCTTCGAGTACTACGCCGTGCTGCGAGCCGGCTCCGGTGGCGTGACGCTGCCCGCGGGCGGTGCTGCCGCACCGCATCTCAGCCTGCCGCTGGAGAGAGCTGTGACCGTCGACCTCGGCGAGCACGCCTTCGGACACACACGGTCGGCCGATGCCCGCATCGCCAGCGCGCTGTGGGGCGATCGCGCCGACGAAGTGGGGCTCGAGGAAGGACGCAACCTCGACCCGATCGGCGCGTCTGCATTCGACATCGACGCCGCCGGAGCGGTCACGCTGCTCGATCAAGCGCATCGGCGCGTTCTGCGCTGGCGTCCGGGAGTGAGAACTCCGACACACGCACGCGTCTCCGTCGACGGCTCGCTCGCCGACATGTCCGTTGCGCCGGACGGGACGTTCTACGTCCTCGAGTCGGTCGCACGTCGCGGGCAGACGCCCGCTCTCAAGCGCTTCGACGCGGAGGGCCGCGAGCTCGAGGCCGTTCAAACCGCGGAGCGAACCTCGTCGCAGGTGAGGATCGGACCGGACGGGCCGATCGTCCTCCAGCAGCCCTCGAATCAATGGATGCCCGCCGCTGTCGCAGGCACACCGGTCGGGCCGGAGTTCCAGCGCCGGCACGGTCGCTCAGCGCGGCAGTTGCGACAGGGCGGTGAGCTACCGTCTTTCGAACGGACAACGAGGTGCGAGTCGCGCACGTCGGATCGAAGGGGACCAAGCGCTCGTGGCGCGTGCTCAGTCGGACCCCGCTCGCCGAAGTGCAGCTCGCTGAGCCGCTCGGCCAGCGAGTGGTGCTCGTCGTGCGTGCCTATGCCGAGGACCGGGACGAGTTCGCCGTGCTCGTGCTGGATCGGGAGGGTCTCGTCAGCCGCGCGTCGCTCGATTCGGCGGATTGGGCGGAGACGGCGCCGGTCAGTCGCTTCCGCCTGCGAGGCGCATCGCTGTACAGCTCGGATCGACGTCGGACGGAGCGTTCGTCGATCGCTACGACCTGGAGGTGAAGTGATGTCTCGTCTCGGGCTGTTCGTCACCTGGTCTCTCGTCGCCTTCGTGCTCGTCGGGGCAGGGACCGCGGGGGCGTACCACACGCACTTCGTCGCGGAGAACTGCAACTACGCGGCTCCGACGCCCACGTCGTACATCACTCGGGACGGTTCGGCTGCGGTCGCACTTCGAGCGCGCCACGAGGGCTACCAGTGGGCAGGAGGCTGTTGGAACGACAACGACAACGACGACTCGCCGAACGACCCGACCACCGATCCGGGCACCGGCGGGGAGGGCGGGGACTGCTCCGGCTTCACGTTCAAGGTCTGGCGCGAATCGCTCGACAGCGGCAACGCGGACTTCTACCAGTGGGGCATGTTCCGCCACGTGCACGGTCCATACACGGCCGCCGCTTTCAAGAACGGCCACGGAGCGCCGAACGTCGTCGCGTCCAAGGCGGGGCTCGTCAAGATGGACGCGCTCGCGAGCGACAGCCACATCGGCCTCATCTACGCCCCGAACCCCGATGGGACGGATCAGATCATCGAGGCGAAAGGCGAGGCGTACGGCACCGACATCTGGACGCGGACCTACCGGGAAACTCGGGCTACGGAGGTGTGCGGCGGACGGGCTGGAGCTGATCCCAGCTCGTGGGCGGCGGCTCCGACCGCACGGTGCTCGGCGACTCGGCGTGGTTGTCGTCGCACTCCTTCTCGGTACCTCCGCCTGTGACGGGGCGCCGAGACGCCTTCGGCACTGCTCGACGGATCGCAGGCACGACCCGCACCGTTCGGGCTCGAGGGCGTTCGAGCGCCGACCATCCTCACCTCCGTCCGGGTTGTCGACGCGGCCGAGGTCGAGCCCGGCTCGCGCCTCGCGGCGTGTCTCGGGGGACGGTGGGCGAATCGCCCGGAAGGCGCGCTCGTCGAGCGCGTCGGCGTCACGGGCGGCAGCGCGACCGTTCGAAGCCGTTCCGGCGCCGGGCTGATCGGATGCGATCGAAGTCGAACGAATCGCCGCCGCAAGGCCTCATGGTGCGGCGTCGCGTTCGGCAAGCTCGAGCTGGGACGCCTCCGCGACCCAAGGCTCCAGCTCGGCAGCTGTGCGACGCGCGGCGGGGAACAGGTCGCGTTCGCATGGGTGCAACCCGGTGCCGGCACGCGTTTCGTCGTGGTGAAGCAGGATGGCTACTCGGAGGTGTACCCCGTCGCGGGCGCGATGCCCGTGCGCGTGGCCACGACAACAGGTCTCGACCTCGAGCGCTCGAGCGCCGTGCTCGAGCTATCGGAGCACGCCAATGACGGACGCAAGCTTCGCGAGTCTCGAATCGAGGCGCGCGTGTCCGGCTAGGCGTGCCGGACATCGGCAGCGTAAGCGTGAACGTCGCGCCCTTCCCGCGCGCCGACGCCACCCTAAATGCACCGCCATGAGCCTCGGCGATCGCGCGCGCGATCCCCAAGCCGAGACCCGACCCCGGACGGCTCGCGTCGAGGCTGACCCCCGGGTCGAAGATTCGCTCCTGGTCCCCGATCGGAACGCCGGGGCCGCGATCGACCACCGACAGTCGAAGCTCGCCGTCGCGCGCGCGACATCGACGACGATCCCGAGCCCTCCGCCGTGCTGCACGGCATTCGCAAGGAGGTTGTCGAGCGCCTGTCGAAGACGAACCGCGTCCGCGTCGACCGCGGTCACGTCAGGATCGATGCGAACGTCGACGTCGACCCCGTTGCGTGCGACGCCGGCGACCGCGTCCCGAACGAGCGTCGCGACGTCTACTCGATCCGAGGACACGGAGTCGGGTGCCCAGTCCGTGACGAGCCGGTCGATCGCGCGACACGCGGCGACAGCGAGGCGCGAGAGCTCACGCAGCGCGGCGGGCTCCGATTCCTGCTGGAACGTCTCCGCGATCGCGCCGAGCGCCGCGACCGGGCTTCGCACCTCGTGCACGAGCACGGCCAGGCGCGACGGATCCGTCTTCATGCGGTGCGCTCCGCGATGCGCTCGAGGGCCCACTCGGCAGTCTCGGCGAGCATCGGATCATCGTCGTGCAGGTATCGCTCGACGACGGGAGCGAGCTCAGCGCTACCCACGTTCCCGGCCGCCACGAGCGCGTTACGACGGAGCCAGCGCGGATCGTTCCTCGGAACGTACAGGCGGTCGTACTCCGCGACGAGCCCTCGCCGTCGGACTCGAGCCAGTCGCGAAGCGAGACCGAGGAGTGCGCATCGCCCGCGGGGCGAAGGTCGGCGCGGCGCTTCTCGATCCCGCGGTTCCACGGGCACACCTCCTGGCAGATGTCGCAGCCGTACACCCTGTCGCCCAGCTCCTCGCGAAACGCTTCCGGTAAGGGAGCGGGAGCCTGTGTCCAGTACGAGAGGCACTTCGTCGAGTCGAGGACGCCTGGGTCGTCGAGCGCTCCAGTGGGGCACGCGTCGATGCAGATCCGGCACTCCCCACAGTCGAGAGCGAGGGGTACGGACGGCTCGATCTCGGTCTCCGTGACCAGGACTCCGAGGACTACCCAGGATCCATGTCGTCGTGTGATGGCCATCGTGTTCTTGCCGTAGAACGCGACGCCCGCTCGAACCGCCGCCTCGCGGTCGACGTGCGCGTTGTCGTCCACGAGGACGCGGTAGGTGCCACCGAGCTGGCGGCCGAGCGCGTCGAGGCGCTCGCGGAGCGTCGCGTAGTCGTCCCGCCAGGTGTACCGGGGCAGGCGCCCTTGGTCGACTCCGGGCTCGGGTCCCGGGACGTAGTACGGCAATGCCGCGGCCACCACGGAGCGCGCATTGTCGAAAAGCCGCTCCGGATGGCATGAGATCTCGGGCTGGGCCATGGTGAACCGCATCCCTGCGAAAAGCCCGCGCTCACGGCGTTCGGCGATGTGCCGCTCCGTCTCCGAGTACGGCTCGGCTGGAGCGGCGCCGACGACGTCGAGGCCCAGCTCCGCCGCGAGCGCGTTCAGCTCGGCGGCAGTCATGAGAGGATTGTGCCGCGTGCGAGCGGTGCGGATACACGAGGACGGAGGGCCGGACGTGCTCCGCCTCGAGGAGATCCCGGATCCGGAGCCGCAGCCGGGCGAGGTCCTCGTCGCGCTTCGTGCAGCGGGACTGAACCACCTGGACGTGTGGATTCGCAAGGGGCTCCCGTCCGTCCCGAAGCCGCGCATCCTCGGAGCCGACGGCGCCGGCGTCGTCGCGAGCCTCGGGGACGGGGTGGACGGGTTCGTCATCGGAGACCGCGTCGTCCTGAACCCGGGCATCGTCCACGACGGCCGGATCACGGTGATCGGGGAGCACACCGACGGGACCTACTGCGAGCTGAAGGCCTTGCCTGCCGGGCAGCTGTATCCGCTGGACGACACGCTGTCCTTCGAGCAGGGAGCCGCGTTTCCGCTGACGTTCGAGACCGCGCACCGCATGCTCGTCACCAAGGCGGCAGTGCAGGAGAACGAGTGGGTGCTCATCTGGGGATCGGCGGAGGAGTCGCACTCGCCGCGTTCGAGCTGTGTCGGGCACTCGGAGCGAGGACGATCGTCACGTCGTCGAGCCGGGCGAAGCTCGAGCGTGCGCCGCGCTGGGAGCGGACGTGACCGTGGATCACGCCAATGACGACGTCGTCCAGGCCGTGAAAGACGCGACCGACGGCAGAGGCGCGAACGTCGTGGTCGAGACCGTGGGAGAAGCCACCTGGGAGCGATCACTCGCTGCCGCCGGACAGGACGGGCGCATCGTCGTCTGCGGCGCGACGTCCGGCCACAGCCCACCGGCGCGCCTGTACCGGCTCTGGTGGAAGCAGCTCACCGTGTTCGGCTCGACCATGGGCTTTCCCTCCGACTTCGAGGGCGCATACGAGCTCATTCGGTCGGGCCGAGCCCGCATCCACGTCGACAGCGTGTTTCCGCTGGCCGACGCGGCCAAGGCCCACGCCCGCCTCGAATCGGCCGAGCAGTTCGGGAAGGTCGCGCTCGCGATCCCCGGTTAGCCGGGATCAGCCGAAGCCGAGGATGAACTTGGCGTCGTCGGACATGCGATCCGGCGTCCACGGCGGGTCGAACGTGAGCTCGGCCTCGACCTCCTGCACACCCGGGACCGAGCGTGCCGAGTCGACGATGCCGTCGGCGATCATCGCGCCCGCCGGGCAGCCCATCGACGTCAGGCTGTAGATCACCTTCACCTTCGGGCCGTCGACCTCCACGTCGTACATGAGGCCGAGCTCCACGATGTCCATCCCGAGCTCGGGATCCTCGACACCGTGCAGCGCTTCGACGACGTCTTCGCGCGTGACCATGACGTCAGTCTAGAGAGCCGCTAAGCGACGGCGACGAGCTGATCGGCGCGACGCAGGACGAGGTCGAGCACGTCGCCGATCGCGCGATCGAGCGAGTCGTTGACGATGACGGGCACATCGTGGCGACGCGCGCGCTCGACGATGTAGTCCTGGATCTCACGGATCTGCGGCAGCGAGTCGAGGTACTTGTCGAGCGGGCGCAGCCCCTCAGTCGCGCGGTCGCGCACCCAGAAGTGGCTGCGGTGCAGGTTCTCGTCCTCGATCGCGACGACGCACTGCACGACGAATGCGCCCGGATAGTTCGTCCCGACCATGCCCGGGACGAGGTGAACGCCTTCGAGCACCGTCGACCAGCGCTCGGTCGCGGCGCGCTCGAGCGCGGCCTCGACGCCGACGAGCACGTTCCGGGTCTGGTCCAGGAAGCCGAGCAGCGCCGCATCGCCCGTCTCCTCCTCCTCGGCTCGGGTGAGCGCCAGCCGGGCCTCGAAGCTCGAGTAGTGCACGGAGGGCATGAAGTCCTCGGCGAAGAACGCCCGCATCGTCTGGCGGATGAAGTCGGTCGACGTGACGCGCGTGATGCCGAGCCGATGCGCAGCCTCTGTCGCGATCGTCGACTTTCCCGTACCGGTGGCCCCGCCGACGAGCAGGACGAGAGGCTCGTCCACACGCTGGAGCGCGTCGAGCCGTCGCAGGCGCCGCACGGTCTTCGCTGCATCGTCCTCGCCGATCAGCTCGGCGGCGATCTCGCCGAGTCGGTCGAGGTCGAGGGAGAGCGCGTTCCGCTCCGAGAGGTCACGGTCGGCGCGGCGAGCGATGAGGTAGGCGCGCTCCGGGTCGAGTCCGGTGACGACGAGTGCACGCGCCATGAGGCCCTTCGAGAACGGCACCTCGTCGCCCAGGGGCAGGGGAATCGCCTGACGACGTTCTCTCATACCTGGAATTTGGCCACTTCCAGCAGCCTCTCGTCAAGGTCCGGCTCGCCATCGACTGCGACCACGTCGTTCGCGGCGAGCACGATTTCGGCGCCCGAGGCAAGCCCGGCCTCCGTCACCGTGTCGACCGCGGCAGCCTTGAGCTCGACCAGAAACACCTCCGCCTCGACCGACGACAGCTCGACCAGCAGCTCGTCCCGGCGCGCAAGGTTCCCGGAGACGTGAACGACACGAGCTCCGTGCGCGTCGCTCAGATGAGCCGCAAGCGTCGCGTGGGCCTGCGGCGGAGCGGTACAGAAGAACGCGACCGATCGCCCGCTCACGTCGACGAGCGGGCGGGGACGCAGGACGGTCGCCACAACTGGGACTCCTGGACGAACGGAGGCTGTGACCGCCGACCTGACGTGCTGCGCGCTCGACGCGGGCTCGGCCATCGTCACGACGACGAGGTCAGCGAGGAGCAGTCGATAGCGGTTGAGATACCCGGCGACGAGGCCTGGGTCCTGGTGGCCGCCCACGACCACGACGGTCCGATGTGCATCGATCGGCGGGATCGCTGCGCCGCTACCGTCGAAGACGACGACGTCCGGCTCGAGGGTCTCTGCCACGGCTGCGCCGAGCGCGACGTTCGAGGTCGCGACCCCGCCGGCCAGCCCGCCTCCACAGCGGCGACAGCCGACCGTGGCAACTCCCGTGAGCGCGGCGGTCTCGAGGTGATCGGACGCAGCGTGGCGCCCGGCGCGCGAAAGCGCGACGAGCGCTTCGACGGTCGGCGGCACGGTGACGACTTCCGGCTCGGGCGGACCGCCGCGTCCCATGGCGACGACGACGACTTTCCTCGTCTCGGACAGGAGCGCGCGCGACGTGTCCCGTGACCGCCGTCTTGCCGACACGCTTTCCGGTTCCTACGACGGCGATCGACGGCGTGCGCGAATGCCTGCCGCTCCGGCGGGTCGAGCCTGAAGTCGGCGCCTATGTACGGCACACCTCTAAGCAGCACGCGGCTTGCGAGCTCGAACCGCTCGACGGGTCCCAGCACGGGCTCATCGGAGAGGTCGACGACGACTTCAGGCGCGAACGTCGCGAGCGCCTCCTCGACGTCGGCGGCGAGTGGGACGCCGTAGTCCTCGCCGCCGCGAAGCTTCTCCTGTCCGCCGACGAGGACGGCGACGACGAAGTCGTAGGGCAGCTCCGCGAGCGCGTCGCGTACGACGGGTGCGTAGTGCTCGCCGTCGACGATCGCGACGGCTCTCACGAACGCGCGGTGACCTCGTCCTCGATCGAGCCCGTGAACTTCGCGTACTCGAGGGTGTCCAGAGAGAACGAGACGAGCTGTACCTGGCCGTGAAACGGATGTCGGCGCCAGATGTCGAGCTTCCGGTCCACGATCTCGATGACGTTGTAACACGGCCTCGTGTTGCCCCGAAGTCGGAGGGACGAGACCGTGCCGGCATTGACGACGAATAGGTCCTCGAGGCGCCAGACGTACGGCACGTGCTTGTGACCGGAGAGAACGAGCCGCACTCCTGCCCGCTGCAGGGCCTCGATCGCGTCACCCGCGTCGTAGACGACATTTCGCTCTCGGCCGGTACCGGGGACTGGCAGCAGATGGTGGTGCAGGACGAACAGCTTGAGGTCGGCCGGCTCCTCCGCGAACTGCTCCTCGATCCAGCGATAGCGCCCTCGTCCGATCTGACCGTGGTCGAGGTCCGGCTCGCTCGAGTCGACCGCGACGATGACGATCCCGTCCTTGCGCAGGACCGAGTTGCGCTCGCCGAACATCTCCTCGAAGTGGACGTAGCCGACGTTGCGCGAGTCGTGATTTCCGGGAACGACGACGACAGCGTCGCACTTGATCCGGTCGAAGTACTGCCGAGCCTCCAGGTACTCGTGCCGGAACCCGAATGTCGTCAGATCCCCCGAGCAGACGACGACGTCGGGGTCGAGCTCGTTGATCTCGGAGATCGCTCGCTCGAGCAGACTCGCCTCGAAATACGGGCCGCCGCAGTGGAGATCGGACAGCTGGGCGATCCGAAAAACGTCACTCGAGCCGGCCATGCGGACAGTCTACGGCGCGGTCGGGGCCGTCCGAGGCCGTTGCTACCCTGGCGCAGGTGCGGGTCGAAAGCCCCGTTTTCCAGGCATATTGTGGCACCAACCCTCCGCGGTTCGCGAACCGCAGCGAAGTCGAGTGCGCGAAGATCCTCGACTACTACGGAATCCCGTGGGACTACGAGCCGCATTCGTTCGTCCTCGAGCGGGATGAGGAGGGGCGCGTGGTCAGCGCCTTCACACCGGACTTCTACCTCCCCGAGCAGGATCTCTTCATCGAGGTGACGGTGATGAAGCAGTCACTCGTGACCCGGAAGAACCGGAAGCTCCGGGAGATACAGCGGCTCTATCCCGAGGTCAAGATCAAGCTCTTCTACCGACGTGACATCGAACGCCTGGCGCAGCGCTACCGGCTGCGACTCGCCTCCTAGTGGCTCAGGAGCGCCCGTCGGAACACGGTGAGGTCGGTGCCGTCTACCTGTCCCGGACGCAGATCGCGGCCCGGGTCGAGGAACTGGCACAGGAGATCGCAACCGGCTATGCGGGTCTCGACCCGCTGCTCGTCGCGCCGCTGAAGTCGAGCGTCGTCTTCCTCGCCGACCTGACCCGGGCTCTGCACGTGCCCCACACCTTGGACGTGATCGAGCTGGCGCCGTATTCGGACGGAAGCGACGGCGCGGTGCGGCTACTCAAGGACACGGACGAGCCACTGGAGGATCGACACGTCCTCATCGTCGAGGACGTCGTCGACACGGGCCTGACGCTCCACTACCTCTGCAAGACGTTCGCGCTACGCAGCCCCGCGAGCATCGCGGCGGTGACGCTCCTCGACCGTCCATACCGGCGGCTCGTCGACGAGCTCCCGCTGCGTTACGTGGGCTTCACCGTCCCCGACGAGCTCTTCGCCGGCTACGGCCTCGGGCTGGACGAGCGCTGGCGCGCACTTCCCGACCTTCACGTCGTCAGCACGGTCGCGCTGCCGCGAGCGGCGATCGAAGCCGCGTAACCGGCGCTAGAGGTACCAGAGCGGGTCGACCGCGCTGCCGTTGACCCGCACCTCGAAGTGGAGATGCGGGCCTGACGAGTTTCCGGTCGAGCCCACGAGCGACACGGTCTGACCCTGCGAGACCGACTGGCCGACCCCGACGACGATCGCCGAGCCGTGCGCGTATGCCGTCGCCAGCCCGTTCCCGTGGTCGACGACGACGAGGTTTCCGTAGCCGCCGTGCCAGCCCGCGAAGATCACGGTCCCGGCAGCCGCCGCGCGGTTCGGAGTCCCGTAGGCGCAGCCGATGTCGATTCCCTCGTGCATACGGCCCCAGCGCAGGCCGAAGCCGCTGACGACCACGCCGTCGCACGGCCACACGAAGCCCGCTGCCGACGGCTGGCCCGTCCCCGCAGAGCCAGTCGTCGACCCGACGCTTGCGGCCTGCTGAGCCGCCTGGATCCGCGCGGCGAGCGAGGCGCTCTCGGCCGAGAGCGCCTCGACCTCGGCGAGGTACTCCTCGCGACTCTCACGCGTGTCCGCGACCGCACTCTCCTTGAGCGACTCGACCGCGGCCAACCGGTCACGGTTCGCGGCGATCTCGTCCCGCGCAGCCCGAGCCTGGGCCGTGCGCGCTGAGATCACCGAGACCGTCTCCGCCTGCCGGCGTCGCGTAGCGGCCGTGGCTCGACGCTCGCGCGCGGTCCGGATCTTGGCCTGCTCGACCTGGGTCGCGATCCGCTTGTCCTGCCGACCGACCCGGTTGACGTACTCGACGCTGTCGATGATCTCGTCGAAGCTCGAGGCCGACACGACGAACGAGAGAACATCCGGCGGACCGTCGATGTAGGCCGCTCGCACGCGCGCCTCGAGGATCTCGACGGCTTTCGCGTATTCGGCCTGTAGCCGGTGAAGCCGCTCGGTTTGCTGCCCGAGGAGAACGGTGAGCCTGTCGAGTCGGCTCGAGGCCGCTGCAAGCTCTGCTTCGAGCGCGTCCAGGCCGGCTTGCGCCGAGTCGACGGCGCTCTGGGCGGCTCTCAGCTCGGCGGTCACCGCCGAGAGTTGGGACGTCAGCACGCCTTCCTCCGCCTTCGAGGACGCGATGTCCGCCTGGAGCGCTGCGATGCGCGCATCGACCGCCGCCTTCTCCTCGGCCGGATCGTCAGCGCCGGCCGGCGAGGCCGCGAGGAACGCGAGTGCGAGCACGACGACGAGTGACGAGCCTCGTCTCATGCGTTCAGTTTCGCACGGGGGGCGGTCTCCCCTTCCTCCTGCCGCTCCTCCGTGGCGCCTTCGACGCGCTGAAGTGCCTGCAAAGCGGCTGCTGCGTCGCGTCGGAGTGGGCCTATCTGGGCTCGATAGTCCTCGTCGGAGACGGTGCCCGTCCGGTGGTCGAACTCGAGCTCCTTCAGCGCTGCGAGGGCGCGATCCCTGGCTTCGAGCCGCTCGAGGTGGAGTCGCGCCGCATCGTCGAGGTCGTCGAGAGCGTCGGACTCGGGCTCGGGCTCGCGGAGGAACGGCAGCGCGACGGCGACGACACAGACGACGGCCAGCGCTGCGGCCAGCACGAGAGCAAGCGTCAACGGAAGGCTGGCAGGCCGACGTCGCTGGTTCGTGCCGCGAGCCTCCGCTGCTCGCGTCGGTCGGGCCACAACGTCACGATCGAGCCGAGAAGGAACACCAGGCCCGCGAGCCAGATGAGGTTGACGAGCGGCTTGACGAAGACGCGGAAGTACACGGTTCCGTCGGGGTCGATCTGTTCCGCGATCACGAACAGGTCCTCGCCCGTGAGCTTGTCGGTGCGAATGCCGACCTCGTTCGAGACCTGCTGCTCGATGGTGTAGGCGTTCTTGCCGGCCTCGACGCTGCCGAGCTCGCGGTCCCCGCGCCGAACGTCGAGGGTCGCGCGGATCTCGGTCGCGTTCGCGCCGACGCGCTCGTCGAGCGAGCGGTACACGAGCGTGTAGTCCCCGACCCGCATCGAGTCCCCACGCGTGAGCCGCGCCTCGGCAACGGAGTCGAACGCGCTCGAGCCGGCGACGCCGATCGCGAACAGGACGATCGCAGCGTGGACGATGTAGCCGCCGTACCGACGGCGGTTTCGCGAGATGAGGGTCGAGAACGCATTCGGCCACGAGCTCGCTCCCAGCGCCATGCGAGCGCGTGTTCCGCGCGCGAACTCGAGCACGATGGTGGTAGCGACGAACGCCGAGAACGTGTACGCGACCAGCCCCGGCACCGAGCTTCCGGCTCCGAGCAGCACCAGGACCACGCCCGTGACGAGCGCAACCAGGGTCGGCCACCGGAACGTCGTGAGCAGGCTCCGGAACGAGGCCTTGCGCCAGGCGATCAGCGGCCCGATGCCCATGAGCAGGAGCAACGGCAGGCCGAAGGCACGCAGGAAGAAGTCGTAGTAGGAGCGCCCGAGCACGACCGCCTCTCCCCGCACCGCCTCCGACAGGATCGGATAGACGACGCCCCAGAGGATGGTCAGGCACAGCGCGAGAAGCAGCAGGTTGTTGTAGAGAAAGGCCGCCTCGCGCGAGATCGGCGACTCGAGCTTGGTAGGCGACTTCAACCTCGGCAGGCGCCAGAACACGAGCGCGAGGGACACGCCGACGACGACGGCGATGAAGCCGAGGAACCACGGCCCGATCGAGCTCTGCGTGAACGAGTGGATCGAGTTGACCACGCCCGAGCGGGTGAGGAACGTCCCGAACAGCGCGAGCGAGAACGCCAGGATCACGAGCAGGACGTTCCAGACGCGCAGCATTCCGCGCTTCTCCTGGATCATGACCGAGTGGAGAAACGCCGTCGCCGCGAGCCACGGCATGAGTGCGGCGTTCTCGACCGGGTCCCAGGCGTAGTACCCGCCCCACCCGACCTCGACGTAGGCCCAGTGTGCACCGAGCAGCTGCCCGATCCCGAGCGCTGTCCAGGCGAGGAGCGTCCAGCGCCGGGTGGCGATGAGCCAGCGCTCGTCGAGCCGACCCGAGAGCAGCGCTGCCATCGCGAACGCGAACGGGACGGTGAGGCCCACGTAGCCCAGGTAGAGAAGGGGCGGATGGGCGAGCATGTACGGGTTCTGCAGGCTCGGGGTCATGCCCGCCCCGTCCGGCGGCGCCGCCTGGGTCGCGAACGGCGTAGCGACCGCGACGACGAGAAATGCGAAGAACGAGGCCACGGCGGCGAACACCGGAACCACCCAGACGATGAGATCCCGAGCCCAGCGGCGGTTGAGCGTGACTGCGGCGGCCCCGAAACCCGTCAGGATCAGCAGCCACAGGAGGAGCGAGCCCTCCTGACCACCCCAGAACGCCGAGATCGTGTACGGCGTGGGCAGAGCCTCGCTCGTGGTCCGGGCCACGTACGTGAACGAGAAGTCGTTCCGGAGCAGGGCTGATAGCAGGACGGCCGACGCCACCGCGGTCGTCAGAAAGGCGGCTACGAGTGCGTTCTGCGCGGACTGCGCGAGCCGGCGACGACCGAGGTACGCCGCCGCTCCGCCCGCGACGAGGGCGTACAGCGTCAGTCCGAGAGTGACGACGAGCGCGGCGCGACCCAGCTCCGGCACGAGTTGCCTCCCGTCAGGCGGAGTCGGCGGACTTCGGCGCGTACTTGGACGGGCACTTCGTGATCATCGAGCCGGGCTCCGCCACGAAGATGCCACGCACGAGCTGTCCCTCCAGCACGATATGCCGTCCTGTCTTGAAGAGATCGGGCACCGAGCCCGAGTAGCGGACGGCGACGGTCTTGCGGGACGCGCCGCTGATGTCCTTCAGCTTGAAGCGAAGTCCGCCCGCATGTGCGTCGCCCGCGACCGGCCCGAGGACCAGGCCGGCGAGCTGCACCTCGCCGGTGCGCCCGGCGAGCTCGCTGGGCGCGAGCGACGGGTTTCCGCCGCCGGCGATCGACGTGTACAGCAGGAACACGGCGAGAACAGCCGCGACGGAAAGCGCGATGACGAGCCGCGCCGGACTCGCGTTCCGGGCCACGCGTGAAGTCTAGCCCCGGAGCACGCCGCGGCCCTGAACACGCGCTTACGCCGCTCGCGCGCCTGCTCGCCTCGGCTAGGCCGCGTCGCGCTCTCGAACGAGGTGCTCGGGCGGCCGGTTCGGGATCCTGTAGCCGTGCTCGTGGCAGAGCGACCCCGGAGAGGCCTCCGTGAGCGCGTCGCAGTAGCCCTTGCCGTAGGCAGCACGGATGAATGCCGCGACGACCTCCAGGCTCCAGTCCTCCACGTCGACGGCTTCGCGCCACAGATCGGCCAGGCGGAGGTCGATATCGAGCTCGAGCAGATCGATACGTGATGGCTGAACGGACATGCGTTCGAGCGTACGGACCCGATCGGACGGACTCCTACGTCTCCTCGCTCCTGACCGTGAACGGCATCCGCCAGTCCTCGCGGGAGGTGTCGTCGATCGTCAGACGCCACTCGTAGCGTCCGGGCTCGAGCGGAAGCGGCGTCGAGTTCACGGCCACGGGAAAGTCGAGCGGCGTCCCGGGCTTGAGCCCCGGAGGCCTGCCGACCTCGAACTCGCCGCCGAAGGCCACGATCTGCTCGGTCTGCTCCTCCTCGTCGAACGCGATGGGCGCGCCGTCGGCGTCGAGGAGCTCGACCGAGAACGTGTGGCGCGTGTTGGCCTGGTCCCACGGCACCTGGATGAGGAGCCCGATTCCGAACGACGCAGCCTCTGGGCCGGTCTGCGACCAGCCCCCGCCGACGATCGTGAGCTTGCCGTCCGCCACGACGGCGTAGTCGGCCAGAAGCATCGTCGCCTTCATGTCCGGAAAGGCAATCACATCCGGCTACTAGGATCGACCCGTGAGCTCTCCGATCCGAGTCGGCCCGGCGCGGATGCCGTCTCGCGAGTCTCCCGAGCAGGCGATCGAGGCTCTCGTCGAACTCGGGTACGCAGCCTGTGAGATCGACTTCGAGACCGGCTTCTGGATGGACTATCCCTTCGCGGAGAAGCTCGGGGAGCTCGCGCGCGCCGCCGATGTCGCACTGTCGGTGCATGCACCGCTCTTCGGTTTCATGGGGCACCTCGAGGCGAGCGGACGGAAGTTCACGTCAGCCGTTGGTGCTCTCGACCGAAGCGCGGGGATCGCGGCCGCCAGCGGTGCCGAGCTCGTGGTCTTCCACCCGGGCTTCCTGCTCGGTCGCACACGAGAGGATGCGATCGACGCCGTCGTCGAGCAGCTCGGGACACTGCGAGAGCGACTCGAGAAGAAGGAACGCGCCGTCTCGTTCGGCATCGAGGTGATGGGCCGCGTTCGGGATCTCGGCTCGCTCGACGACGTGATCGAGATCTCGAGGCGCCTCGACTGGGTCCGTCCGGTGCTCGATTTCGCGCACATGCATGCGACGAGCGACGGGGAGTTCCTCGACGTCGCTCCTTTCTCCGAGGCGCTTGCCGCCGCGGACGCGGTCCTCGACGAGCACGCGCCGTTCCACATCCACTTCTCCGACATCGCCTTCGCCAATCGAAACGAGACGAAGCACCTCCCTTACGGCGAAGGGACGCTCCGCGCGGATCCGCTACGGGACGCGCTCGTGGACTACGAGCGCCCGGCGACGGTGATCTCCGAGTCGCCGGACGAGCGTTCGAGTCAGGCGATCCGCTCCGTTCTGGTGTCGTCGATCGGAGAGAGCTCCGCCAGCCGCTCCTCGTAGGTCGCGGCCTCGTCGTCTCGCCCGCGAGCGCGCAGGAAGTCCAGCAGCCGCTCGAGGGGATGGAGCTCGAACAGCCGGTAGTTCGAATCCCTGCCGAGAGCGATCGCCGAGACGAAGAGCTCCTCTGCTTCCTCGTCCCTGCCCTGGGCCTCTCTGATGGCCGCGAGAGCGGTCACGGCGAAGATCTGGCAGCTCGTGTCCTCGGGCACGGCATTCGCGCGCGCCTCGAGCGCGAGTCGCTCGCCCTCGTCCACCTTGCCGAGGTCGGCCAAGGTGGTCGCGAGCGCGGCCTGGTAGTCGGGCACCATGCCGCGGTCCCCGCGCGCCGCGGTGATGTGCAGCGCCTCGCGGAACAGCTTCTCGGAGCGCTTGAGCTCGCCCTTGGCGCGCGCGACCCAGCCGAGCTTCATCAGCGCCCCCGCCATGACCGGCTCCATGCCGAGCTCCTCGGCCGTTTGCCGGACCTCCTCCATCATCGTCTCGGCTGCGTCCAGCTCCCCCTTCACCCGCAAGAACCACGCGTATGACAACGTCGCGCCGATGCGCGCACGCACGCTCCCGCTCTCACCGGCGAGTTCGAGGCCGCGCGTGAGCAGGATCTCCGCCTCGTCGAGCTCGAGCCGCACGATGTGGGCGGAGCCGAGTGCCTGCGCCGCGATCGTCTGCAGGTCCTTCCGGCCCGCATCGAGCGCGATCACGTAGGCGCGCTCCATGAAACGGACGTAGTCCTCCTCCGCGCCCAACCACGCCGCGACGACCGCCCGAGCGGTGAGCGCGTCGAAGTGCGCGACCGGATCGTGATGCCGCGCCAGGAGGTCGAGGCCCTCGTCGACGAGCGTGCGCGCGAGCATCGCGTCGCCCGTGCGCTTGAGCGCCGCTTCACCGAGCGCGGTCAGTGAGAGCGCTTCGATCACCGGCTCGTCGTGCTCTCGAGCCTGATCGCGGACCTTCACCATCTCGACCTCGACCGCAGCCCAGTCCTGGAGACGCCACGCCGCGCGGGCGGCGACGTAGCGGGCGCCCAGGGTCGGTCGCAGCTCGAGCGCGCGCAGGGCGAGCTTCCGCGAGTTCGCGTACGCCTCGCGCGCCATAGCTCGCTTCGCGGCCTTGACGAGGGCCGCGGCTGTCTCCTGCGCGAGCTCCTCCGGCGCGGCGCCTTCGAGCTCCGAGAGGAACTCGACCGCCTGGTCGAGGTGGTAGGCACGGATCTCGACGAGCTCCTCGCCGGTACGTTCGGAGAGCCACTCGGCGAACCGGGCGTGGTACTGGGCGCGAGCGAGCTTCGCCATCCCCGTGTAGGCGACCTCGCGGATCAGGAGATGCTTGAACCGGTAGGCGGTCTCGCCCGAGATCGAGGAGCGCGGCTCGCGCAGGAGGAACTCGCGCTGGAGGAGGTCGTCCACGAGCCCGTCGATGTCCTCGACGTCCGGCGAGAGATGCTCGAGCGCTCCCCTCCAGAAGACCCGCCCGACGACGGACGCGCGCTGCAGGAGCGTCTTGCCGGCAGGAGGCAGGTGGTCGATGCGCGCCGCGATCAGCGTCTGCAGCGTGTCGGGGACGCGTGCCATGCCACGGCCCCCGTCCCCGCTCTCCACGAGCATGCGGATCGTCTCCTCGACGAAGAGCGGGTTGCCCTCGGTGCGCTCGAGCGCCTCCTTCGAGAGGGATGGCGGCACCTCGCCCGACGTCCCGGCCAGCTGCGCGAGCAGGTTCTCGACGAGCGTCTCGCTCTCCTCGTCCGAGAGCGGCTCGAGCTCGATCGCCGTCGACCGAACGCGTCCTCCACCCCACCCCGGTCGCGTCTCGAGCAGCTCGGGCCGGGCGAGGCAGATGATCAAGAGCGGCGCGCGAACCCAGTCGGCCAGGTGCTCGATGAGGTCGAGGAGCGGCGCTTCTGCCCAGTGGATGTCCTCGAAGAGCAGGACGAGCGGCTGGACGTCCGCGATGCTGGCCATCACCTCGCGCGCGCCCCAGGCGATCTCCTGCGGGCTCCGTTCTCCGTCGAGCGCCTCCATGAGGCCGGCGGCGAGACCGAGAACGTCGGCCACGGCGTCTTCGGCGCAGCACTCGCGCAGCTTCTCGAATGCCTCCTCCAGCGGGTCGTCGTCGGAGATTCCCGCCGCCGCCTTCACCATCTCGGCCAGCGGCCAGTAGGTCACGCCCTCGCCGTACGGGAAGCGCACGCCCCATGAGCGTGCTGGCTCGCTCGAGACCGTCGACGAACTCGCGCGCGAGCCGGCTCTTCCCGACGCCGGGCTCACCGTAGATCGTGAACAGGTGCGCGCGCTCGTCGCGGAGGCTGCGGGCAAAGGTGTTCTCGAGCAGGTCGAGCTCGGCGCCACGGCCGACGAGGGGCGAGCGAGGCCCGAGTGCCCGCGCCGGGCCGGCGACTTCGTCCACGAGCCGCCAGGCACGAAGCGGAGCCTCGACGCCCTTCAGCTCGAGCGGGCCTGCATCTTCGACCACCAGGCTCCCGGCGGCGAGCCGGTAGGCCGTCGGCCCGACGAGGATCTCGCCCGGCGTCGCAGCCTGCTGCAGGCGCGCCGCGAGGTTGACGGCTTCACCGGTCGCGAACGTCGAGTCGGAGCTCTCGACGACGAGCTCGCCGGCCTCGATCCCGATGCGCGCGCGAAGCCCGAGCTCGTCGACGGCCTTTCGCATGGCCAATGCCGCACGCGTCGCTCGGTGCGCGTCGTCCTCGTGTGCCTGGGGAACGCCAAACGCGGCCATCACGGCGTCGCCGGCGAACTTCTCGACGATGCCCCCGTGGATCTCGACGCAGTGCGAAACGGTCTCGAAGAACTGGTTCACGCGCCGACGCACGACTTCGGGATCCGACGCGGCCACGAGCCCGGTCGAGTCGACGAGGTCGATGAACAGCACCGTTGCAAGCTTGCGCTCCATCGTTGAATTGTAGAAACGCACGCGGGGGTCACCGCCATCCCAATGTCGATGCGGGCGTAGCATCCCCCGCGAATGCTCGACCCGAGTGTCTTCAAGGCGTACGACGTGCGCGGCCTGCACCCGTCGGAGCTCGACGAGGACGGCGCCTACCGCATCGGCCGCGCCTACGTGGAGCACTTCGAGCCCCGCGCGATCGCGGTCGGCAGGGACATGCGGCTGTCGGCCCCGTCCATGGCCGCCGCGGCGATCGAGGGCGCCGCAGATGGTGGCGCCGACGTCGTCGACCTCGGGCTCGTCGGAACGGAGATGGTCTACCACGCCGTTTCGAGCCTCGGGCTCGACGGCGGCATTTGCGTCACCGCGTCGCACAACCCGAAGGACTACACGGGGATGAAGATCGTTCGGCGGGGCGCGCTCCCCGTGGGCGGCGACTCGGGCCTGGCCGAGATCCGTGCGCGCGCCGACGCGGGATTCGGCCCGGTCTCGGCGCGCGGCACCGTCCGAGCGGAGGACGTCGTACCCAGCTTCGTGGACAAGGTGCTGTCGTTCGTCGACCCGGCAGCGCTGCGTCCGCTCCGTGTGGTCGTCGATGCGGCGAACGGCATGGCTGGGGTGATGCTTCCCCCCGTCCTCGAGCGACTGCCCGAGCTCGACGTCGTCCGCTGCTACTTCGAGCCCGACGGCAGCTTCCCGAACCACGAGCCCAATCCGTTGCTGCCGGAGAACCGCGAGTTCATCGTCGGCAAGGTTCAGAGCGAGAGCGCTGATCTCGGCGTCGCCTACGACGGAGACGCGGATCGGTGCTTCTTCGTCGACGACACCGGGCAGTTCGTGCCAGGCGACTTCGTCACCGCGCTCCTCGCGCAGTCCGTCCTCGAGAAGGCGCCCGGAGAGAGCGTGATCTACGACGTGCGCGCGAGCTGGGCGGTGCCCGAGACGATCGAGCGCGCGGGGGAACACCGCTCGTCAACCGCGTGGGCCACGCGTTCATCAAGCAGCGGATGCGCAAGGAGGATGCCGTCTTCGGGGGCGAGGTCTCGGCGCACTACTACTTCCGCGACTTCTGGCAGGCGGACACCGGCGTCGTTCCGTTCCTGCTGGTGCTCGAGCTCCTCTCGCGGAGCGGAAAGCCCTTCTCGGACCTCCTGCAGCCGTTCCGGGAGCGCTTCTTCCTGACCGGCGAGATCAACACGCCCGTCGACGACGTCCCCCTGAAGCTCCAGGAGCTCAAGGAGCACTACACGTCGCTCGGCGGCGTCGCTTCGCACCTCGACGGGCTCTCGGTCGAGTTCGGCGACTGGCACTTCAACGTGCGCCCCTCGAACACGGAGCCCCTTCTGCGGCTGAACCTCGAGGCACTCTCGGAGACGGTCATGGTCGAGAAGCGAGACGAGGTCCTCGCGCTCATCCGCGCCTGAGGCTGGACGTGCTGCTCTACGCTGCGCTCGAGGCGACCGAGGAGGCGATCGTGGAGGAGCTCGTTGCGGCCGAGACGATGACCGGGCGATCGCGGCCTGGGCGGATCTAGTGCGCACGGCTCCCGACATCGGCGGCGTGACCGACCGTAGGCCGCCTTTCAAGTACTCGACGGTCACCCGGGTCTGGTTCTCGGACACGGACGCACAGGGTGTCGTCTACTACGGTCGGTACCTGCCGTACTTCGACCACGCACGTACCGAGTACCACCGTCACCTGGATACACCTTCGATCGACGGCGCCGAGTTCGTCATGCGGGCGTCGCACGTCGAGTACCTCGCTCCGGCCCGCTTCGACGACCTGATCGAGGCATTCGTCCGCATCGCCCGGATCGGGCGCACCAGCATCACGTATGAGTGCGCGGCCTATCGCCTCCCCGACGAGACGTTGATGGTCACCGCGACACAGACGCTCGTTCTCGTCGACGTCGACGGGCGGCGACCGACGGCGGTATCCGACGAGTTTCGCTCGATCGTTCGAGCGTTGGAGGGAGCTGACCTCGAGGCATGAGCGACCGGACCTTCACGAGCCTCGACCGCATCGTCGCCGCCGGGGGCGAGGCCGACGACGTCCTGCGCTCGACGGTGGAGGCGCTCGTTCGAGATCCGGCGGTCGACTGGGCGGGAGTGGCGTTTCTCGAAGACGGTGTTCCGACCCTGGGGCCCTCGAGCGGGATTCCCTCGGAGGACGCGCGAACCTACACGCCCATCGTCTTCGGAGCGACTACGGTGGGCGAGCTCTGGGTCGACGGATCGGCGTCGAGTGCGTTCCTCGAGCGAGTCGCCTCGCTGATCGCGACGTTTGTCCTCATCGGCTGGGACACGGGCGGCGAGGAATGGGCTCCGTGACGGTCGAGCGCCCGCCGTCGGGAAGGACTCGGGGGAGGGGTGGAACCTCGACCCATGGGTCGAGGTGCGTGCCGCGCGCTCGTCGTGAGACGAGCGCGCGGTTCCCCTTCCCCTCTCCCCTCCTCTTCTTGTAGTCGCGCATTCGGGGGACGCAAGCCCTCGAATGAGGTAACCCTCTCGACCGAGGGAGGCTCCCTCGTTCGAGTGACCCGATGGACGAGAACGGCGTCGGGGCCAGGCAACGCCTGGCCCCGACGGTGAGATCACTAGGTCGTCTCGCCGCCGAACAGTGGTGGCGCCCGCGGCATGCCGGAGCCGTGCTCGAACCAGTGACGGCGTCCGAACGCAGGCCCGCGGAGCTCGCCGTCCACGAATTGCTCGATCCGCTCCTCGAGCCCGGCCTTCAGCTCGGTCGCCTGCTCCTCGGTGATCCGACCGGCCCGCTCCGCCTCGTCGATCCGCTTCTCCGCGGTCGCGACGAGCGACTGCACGAGGCCGCGCTCGGTCTTGCCCTGCTCCTCGGCGATCTCGGCCAGGGTCTTGTCGGCGAGCGCCTCGCGAAGCTCGGTCTCCGTCAGGCCGAGATACGCGGCCGCGTCGCTCAGGAGCTCGAAGTGCCCTAATGCGGCCGAAGGAACTACCGAGGTGCGGCCGCGGTGGCCGAAGAGCAGCGGGACGTCGGGCGACCCCAGTCGCTCCTTCAGCATCTCGGCCTGCTCTTCGGTCAGCCGGCCGGCGTCGACGGCCTCGTCGAGCTGGTTCTCCAACGCCTCCTTCAGTGCATCGGAGAGCGCGTCGGACTCGACTCCGAGCTGTGCGGCCGCATCGTCGATGACCGCCTGGCTCTCCTCGGAGGGAGAGAGCGCAGAGGACGCCGCGAGCGCTCCCACGGCGCCGAGGCCGGCCGCGACGACCACTCCCGTGGCAACCGCGGCAGCGACCTTCGTCTTCTTCGTGGTTCTCATGCGCTCGATCGAACCAGCGGCGACTAAGAGGCGGGTGAAAGAACGTTAAGAACGTTGATGAGAGCCGCTGCAGTCGTGGCGAGAGACGGGCTGCGCGAACCGGGGCCGTACGAGCGCGACACGCGGCGATCCCAGGTCCAGCACCATCCGCGTGCCGCCGCCGTCCGCGTGCTCCGCCGCGACTTCGCCGCCGTGCGCCTCGGCCACCTGACGGACGATCGCGAGTCCCAGTCCCGATCCGGGCATCCCGCGTGCCGAGCGCGCGCGATAGAAGCGGTCGAAGACGTAGGGCAGGTCCTCGTCGGCGATCCCCGGGCCGTGATCTCGAACCGTGACCCGGCCTTCGCGAACGACGACTTCGACCTTCGCCTCAGGCGGGCTCCATTTGGCCGCGTTGTCGAGAAGGTTCGCACCGCCCGCTCGATCGTCACGGGCACGCCGAGCACCACGGATGGGTCGAGGTCCGTCGAGTACACGACCTCCGGGCGGTTCCGGCGAGCGCGCTCGACCGCTTCGGCCACCAGGTCGTCGAGCTGCACTTCCTCGGGCTCGATCGAGAGCTGCTCCGCCCGCGCGAGCTCGATCAGCTCGGAGATGAGGCTCGTCATCTCCGAGAGCTGCTCGACGACGTCCGAGAGGAGGCGCTCGCGCTCGTGCGCGGGCAGCTTGCGATCGCCGGCGAGCACCTCGATGTTGGTGCGCACGCTCGTCAGCGGCGTGCGCAGCTCATGTGACGCATCCGCGACGAGCTGCTTCTGGGCACGCGTGGACTCCTCGAGCGCAGCCAGCATCGTGTTGAAGCTCGTGGCGAGCCGACTCAGCTCGTCGTCGCCACTCACGTCGATCCGCTCGGACAGGTCCTGCGTCTCGGTCACGCGCTCGACCGTGTCGGTGAGACGCTTGACGGGAGTCAGCGCTGCGCGCGCGACGACGAGACCGAGGCCCGCCGCGACGACGACGCCCCCGCCGCGATGAGGAGGAGGAGCAGCCCCAGTCGCTCGAGCGACTGGTCGACCTCGGTGAGCGGTCGCGCGACCTGGACGGCGGCCTCGGGCCCGTAGCCGAAGGTCAAGACGCGGAGGTGAGTGCCCTCGACGTCCACGTCGTCCCAGAAGGCGCCGCGCTCCCCCCTCGAGACGGCGAGCACGTCGTCGTCGACCGGAAGTGCGAACCTGCTGCCGGAGCGGCGCGACGACGCTGCCGTCGGAGTTCACGAGCTGCACGTAGCCGCGCGCCTCTCCGAACTCGGGCCGAACCGCAAGGAAGTCTTCGCCCTCCACGGCGGGGACGATCGCGAGCGGATGCGTGGCGATCTCCCTCGCGCGCTCCTCGAGCCCGTCGTCGACCGGCGCGCGCAGCTGGCCCCGCGCGACGACGTAGACGACCATCGACGCGAGGACGACGGTGAGGGCGACGGCAACGGCAGCCGAGACGGCGATCCGTGCCCTGAAACTCATGTCTCTCATTGCTCGCGAAGTGCGTACCCGACGCCGCGAACAGTGTGAATCAGGCGCGGGGCGTCGCCGGCTTCGGTCTTGCGCCGCAGGTAGCCGATGTATACGTCGAGCGAGTTCGAGGTCGGACCGAAGTCGTATCCCCACACGCGCTCGAAGATGATCGACCGCGTGAGCACCTGCCGCGGGTTGCGGAGAAAGAGCTCGAGCAGCGCGAACTCGGTTCTCGTCAGCTCGATCGAGCGGCCGGCGCGTCGGACCTCTCGCGTGCCGGGATCGAGGTCGAGATCGGCGAAGCGCAGGGTCGCCGCTTCGCCGTCCCCGTTGCCCGCGCGGCGCAGGAGCGCGCGCAGACGAGCGAGCAGCTCTGCGAGCGCGAACGGCTTCGGAAGGTAGTCGTCGGCACCCGCATCGAGCCCGGCGACCCGGCTGTCGACCTCCGTGCGCGCGGTGAGCATGAGGACCGGCACGGGATTGCCACCCGCGCGTAGCCGACGACAGACTTCGAGGCCGTCGATCCCCGGCATCAGCACGTCGAGAATCGCCGCATCCACTCCGTTGGGAGATGCGAGCCGTTCGAGAGCCTCCTCGCCGTCACCGGCGAGCTCGACCTCGTAGCCTTCGAGCTCGAGCGCGCGCCGGAGCGATTCGCGCACGGCGCGCTCGTCGTCGACAACGAGGATCCTCATCGCCTCGCATTCTGCGGCTTTCAGCCGAGCCGAAGCCCTGGTCTTAGCGACTTCTTACCCCCTCCTTAGCGCACGCTCAGGCGGCACCTCGACCGCTTTCGCCACACTGGGGCTTCGATGGAACCTCGCTCGTCTCGCACTCCACTCGTCGTTGCCGGGCTGCTCGCAGCTCTCGTCCTCGGGATCGGTCTCGGAGCCGTCGCCTTCGCGCTGGTCGACTCGGACACGGAGACCGTCGTGCGGCGCGTCACGGTCGGCGACTCCCAGCCCGTCTCGACCGGCGAGCTCGCCGTCGGCCAGATCTACGACCGTGCCTCGAAGGCCGTCGTCGAGATCTCGGCCACCTCGGGCAGCTCCTTCGGCGGGGGCAGGCACGCGCCCAGGGCTCGGGGTTCGTCGTCGATCGGCAGGGTCACATCATCACGAACCAGCACGTCGTCGCCGATGCGGACTCCATCCGGGTGAGCTTCTGGAACGGCGCGGCCCGCGAGGCCGAGCTCGTCGGGACGGATCCGTCGACCGATCTCGCGGTCATCCGCGTGGACGCACCTCGCCGCCTGCTTCGCCCGCTCGAGCTCGCGAACTCGGACTCGGTCTCGGTCGGCGATCCCGTTCTCGCCCTCGGAAGCCCCTTCGGCCTCGAAGGCACGGTGACGAGCGGAATCGTCAGCGCGCTCCATCGCCAGATGACGGCACCCAACAACTTCACGATCCAGGACACCATTCAGACCGACGCGGCGATCAACCACGGAAACTCCGGCGGACCGCTCCTCGACCGGCTCGGTCGAGTCGTCGGCGTCAACGCGCAGATCGAGAGCGAGTCTGGCGGCTCAGACGGCGTCGGGTTCGCCATCCCGTCGAACACCGTCCGGTCGATCTCGCGGCAGCTCATTCGGAAAGGTGCCGTCGAGCACGCGTATCTGGGAATCCAGATGACGGCGGTGGCCGAGGGCGTGGCGATCACGCAGGTCGTCGAAGGTACGCCGGCAGACGACGCCGGTCTCCGGGCCGCGACCGGTTCCGACGTCGTCGAGGGCCAGGAGCAGCCCGCGGGCGGAGACGTGATCGTCGCCATCGACGGGGACAAGGTGTCGAGCGCCGCCGCGTTGCAGAGCGCCGTCGATGCCCACCAGCCCGGTGACACGGTGTCGCTGACGATCATCCGGGACGGAGATCGCCGCACTGTCGAGGTCACGCTCGCGGTGAGACCGTAGGTTTCCACCGCCGAAGGTCTAGGTGACGACTAGACCGCAGCGGGTATTGCGTTGGCCGGAGCTACCTGTAAGGTGCGACGCGGGAGGTTGGAACAATGGCTAGAAGTCGTTCGTCCGCGATCGTATTCGCGCTGGCATACGTTGCACTCGTAGTCGGGCTGTTCATGGCACTCGGCGGTGTTGCCTACGCTGCACCTCCGTCTGCGGCCACTGACCAGTACGGCACGAAGGTCGCCGGAGTCAAGGTCTCCGCGACCACGACCAAGACCGCGGCCACTCCGGCGGCGGAAGCCCTGCCGAACACGGGGCTCTCGCTTCTCGGAGCCGTTGCCGTCGGTGGCGCACTCGTCGCCACCGGTCTTGTCCTCCGTCGCCGAGAGCGGCAGAAGAGTCAAGGCGACTGATCGACCGTCTCGCGAGCAGCGGTCTACCGATCCGGTAGATCCCTGCTCGCGGGGATTCAACTCACGCACGCGCTTCGTACGCCATCCGGCGTTCGAGTCCGCGTGCGACCTGAGCGAAGCGGAACCACGCGACCCAGTTCCGCGGGTCGATCGCAATGGCCTCTCGATACTCCTCGAGCGCGTTTTCTCGGCTTCCGCTCGCTGCCGCAGCATCGCCGAGCACGATGTGCGGCTCGTGCGACCAGAACAGGAGCGCTTGTGCGCGGCGCGCGTGGTCGCGCGCAGTCGCCGGATCGTTCGCCGCCAGTGCTTCGCGTCCGGCGAAGAGCGCCTGGTTCCCGACCATGCTCACGACCGCCAGCGCGCTCAGAGCGACCGACGCGACGATCGCGACCCCGCGCACCCCTCCACGGAGGAGGCCGCGCCGGCGTCGCTCGGCTCCGAGCAGAGCGACGGATCCGACGAGAAGGGCAGTCATGGTGACGCCGACCATCTCCCAGTGCCAGTCGAGCCCGCTTGCTGCGAGCCAGGCGACGTACGCGGCGGCAGCGGCTGGGACGTAGCGGAACCGGCGAGCCCGCACCGCCCCGACGAGGGGCACCGCCAGGGTCGCTACGAGAAGCAATAGCCCTACGAGACCGATCTCGGCGAGCGTCTCGGCATACAGCGAGTGACCGTCCCTGACCACGAGGAGGTCTCTCCGGTTCTGGTACCACAGATACTCGAACGTTCCGGAGCCCTGGCCGACGAGCCAGCGTTCGTTCGCGGCCTCCCAGGCGACGCGTAGTTGATCGGCTCTCCCGTTGCCCGAGAAGCTGAAGAGGCGATCGTTGAGATCGACCTCACCGACTGGTTCCGATTCGAAGCGCGCCTCGAGCTCGGACACCACGCGCATCGGGCCGCCCGCGACGATGAGCGCGGCGACCACCGCCGTAGCGGCGGCTACGCCGAGGGCGGCGTTGACGATTCGGTTGAGTCGCGGCGTCACGACGACGCGCCGGGACACACTCCTGGCGACCCAGGCGAGGACGGCCGAGCAGAGTGCGAGGACGCCGAGAACGGCCGCGAGCCGATGTCCCTCGCGCGCCGCCAGAGCGACAGGGGCATCCTCGCTCGTCAGCGCGTCCTGGCGCGACGCGTACGCGACGACCGCGACCGACGGAGCGGCGACGAGGAGTGCAGCCCACAGCAAGCGGATGCGGCGCGGATCCAGCACTGCCTGAGCCGCGAGCCCCGATTGCAAGGGCCCCCCAGGCGCCCCGGCTGAACGTGAAGTACTGGGTCAGGGCGAGCATGGGGAGAACCGCACCCCCCAAGACTGCGAAGGCCAAGCGCCGGCTGTGCGCGACCATGCCGAGCGCGAGGAGGAACCCGATCGCCGCCAGCAGACCGAGCGAGTTCCAGTACCCGAGCGGCTCGGAAAGCCGATCCGGAAGGCCCGGGTCGTCAGGTGTCTCGAGCCGATCGGGGAAGAGCTGGGTCGCCAGCGCGTAGCCAGAGACGAGACAGACGCCACCGAGCGCGCCCGCAAAGATCCCGGGACCGTCCCCGCGCCGCACGACGATCGCCACCGCGAGGGCCAGTGCGACGTAGACGAGCATCCGCTCCACCTCGCGCAGCGACGCGGACGAGCTGATCGACCAGACGGCGGACAGTGCGATCCACGCCGCCAGCGCTCCCATGCCCAGCGCGAACGCGATGCGGAGCCGTCCCGGCACGCTGGCTCGCTCGGTGATCAGCAGCACGCTCGTCGGAACGAGGAACGCGAGCGCCACCCACCCCCAGGACTGCGAGAAGTAGGCTCCTTCGCTGGCGTTCGCAGCTGTGACGATCGCGGCCGTGGCGGCAGCCACGACGGAGGTACGCAGCGTCCGCGTTATGGACGACTCCAGGCGGTCGAATCCGCGGATGCTCTCCGTAAGGTGTGACTTCGCATGGGACGTCGTATCGGCACGCTTCTCCTCGTCATCGGTCTCGGGGTCATCGCCTGGTCCACGACGGTGTACCTCTGGAAGGACCCGTTCACGACCGCCTACACAGCGTACGAGCAACGTCGGCTCGAGACGGCCCTGAACCGTGAGTTCGAGAGCTGGACTCCGGCACCGAAGCCCAAGGCCAAGCCGCGCCAGTGTCCGCAACCCGCAACGAAGCCGAAGCCCGTCCGGCGCGCGGACCTGCGCCGTGAGGCACGTCGGTTTCGGCTCGCGAGCGGCGAGGGCGACGCCGTCGCCCGCATCGAGATCCCGCGGCTGGGCCTCGAGGCGGTCGTCGTCAACGGCACAGGCCAGGGCGACCTCAGGCGCGGGCCCGGCCGTCACCTCGAGACCTTCATGCCGGGCGAGCGGCAGCTGGTCTACATCGCGGGCCATCGCACGACGTACGGCGCGCCGTTCTCGGACATCGACAAGCTGAAGAACGGAGACTCGATCTCGGTCGAGCTCCCGTACGGCTCGGTCGAGTACCGCGTGACCGATCATCGGGTCGTCGACGACAACGACCTGTCGGTCCTCGAGACGCACGGGCGTGAGGAGCTCGTGCTGCAGGCCTGCCACCCGCGCTTCTTCGCCAGCCAGCGCTATCTCGTCTTCGCGCGGCCGTACTCCGTGGAGGCGACCTCCGGGTAGATTCCGCGACGGTGGGTGCGGGCTGGCAGAGTGTTCGACTCGACGAGATCGACCCGATCTCAGTCGTCGACGACACGCTCCTGTGGCGACCGGTTCGAAGAACGCTCGACATCGGCGCGTTCGGGATCAACGCCTACGTCGCGCCGAATGCCGGCGACGACGTCGTGGAGGAGCACACCGAGGAGTCGCTCGGGCACGAGGAGATCTACCTCGTCCTCGCGGGTCATGCGACCTTTACGCTCGACGACGAGGCGCTCGACGCGCCGACCGGGACCATCGTGTTCGTACGCGATCCGAAGGTGCGGCGCCATGCGCGTGCGGTCGAGCCCGATACGGCGGTGCTCGCCGTGGGCGGCCCGCGCGGCCAGGCGTACGAGCCGTCGCCGTGGGAGGACTTCTTCGCCGCGCAGCGGCATCGAGCGGCCGGGAACTACGAGGCGTATGTCGCGGAGCTCGACGACGCTCTCGTCCGCCGCCCGGATCACCCTGCCACGCTCTACACCCTCGCGTGCGCCGAGGCCCTCGACGGGCGCTCGGACGACGCCATCGCGCACCTGCAGCGCGCTCTCGAGCTGAAGCCCGAATGGCTCGAGAACGCGGAGAAGGACGACGACCTCGCCTCGCTCCGCGACCTGCCGGGTTGGCCCGGCAAGGCGTCGCCGCAATAGCGACCCGCTCTCGACCGAGCGCGGCCTACGCTAGGACGGCGTGACGCGGTACGCGTCGAACACGGCCTCGAGGTTGCGCAGTGCGGTCAGGAGCGAGCGGAGCTCCTTCACGTCACCCACCTCCGCCGTGTACCAGTTCCGGGCCATCCCGTCCTCGACCATCCCGCCGTAGGACATGATGTTCGCGCCGTGCTCGGCGAACGTCCGCGCGACGTCCTCGAGCAGGCGCGAGCGATCCCAGGCGTCGACCGCGATCTGGACGAGGAAACCCGCGGACGCGCCTCCCTCCCACTCCACCGTCGTGAAGCGCTCCGGGTTGCGCTTCAGCGCGCGGACGTTGGGACAGTCGTCGCGGTGCACGGTGATCCCGCGCCCGAGTGAGATGTAGCCGACGATCTTGTCGCCGGGCACGGGCGTGCAGCACTTGGCGAGCCGGACGAGAACGTCCTCGACGCCGGGAACGTTGATCCCGACGCGATCACTCGAGACGGCCGCCTTCGCGCGCAGAGGCTTCGTCGTGACGACCGGCTCGGAGGCGACCTCCTCCGTCTTCAGCCGCTGGATGACCTTGTTGACGATCTGCGCAGGCGAGAGCTTGCCGGCGCCGAGAGCGACGTAGAAGTCCTCGGCCTTCTTGAAGCCCGACTCCCTGATCACCTGCGCGAGGACGCTCGAGCCCTGGAGCTTTCGGTACGGGAGCTTCTGAGCCTTGAGCGCCTGGTCGAGGAGGTCGCGCCCCTTCGCCTCCGTCTCACCGCGTGTCTCCCGCTGGTACCACTGGCGGATCTTGTTTCGCGCGCGGGAGGACGCGACCAGCGCGAGCCAGTCCCGCGAGGGGCCGCGACCGGACTTCGAGGTGAGGATCTCCACGAAGTCGCCGCTGCGGAGCCGGTAGTGCAGCGGCACGATGCGGCCGTTGACCTTCGCGCCGACCGTGCGATGCCCGACGTCCGTATGCACGGCGTAGGCGAAGTCGATGGGAGTCGCCCCCGAGGGCAGGACCTTGACCTCGCCCTTCGGCGTGAAGACGTAGACCTCCTCGGCGAAGAGATCGGTGCGCAGGCTGCGCATGTATTCGCCCGGATCGCTCTCGTCGCCCTGCCAGTCCATGAGGGACTTGACCCACGTGAGCCACTCGTCGTCGCCTTTCGTGAGCCGCCCGCGCTTGTACAGCCAGTGCGCGGCGACGCCGTACTCGGCCTCCTCGTGCATGTCCCGGGTGCGGACCTGGATTTCGAGCGGCTTGCCCTCCGGCCCGATCACGGAGGTATGCAGCGAGCGGTAGCGGTTCAGCTTCGGCATCGCGATGAAGTCCTTGAACCGCCCGGGCATGGGCTTCCACAGCGAGTGGACGAGCCCGAGCGCGGCGTAACAGTCGCGCGTCCCCTCCTCGTCCGAGCGCTCGCAGATGACCCTGAGCGCGGTCAGGTCGTAGATCTCGTTGAACTCGCGACCGCGCTTCGCCATCTTGTCGTAGATCGAATAGAGGTGCTTCGCGCGAGCCGAGATGTCCGCGGGGACATCCGCCTCCTCGAGCTCCCTGGCGAGGATCGCCGCCGCCTTCTCGGCCTGCGCCTCCCGGTCGGCGCGCTGGTCCGCAACCATCGCCTTGATTTCGGCGTACTTGCGCGGATGGAGCGTCTGGAATGCGAGATCCTCGAGCTCCCACTTCAAGGAGTGGATCCCGAGCCGATGCGCGAGCGGCGCGTACACCTCGATGGTCTCGCGCGCCTTCTGTGCCTGCTTCTGCTTGCCGAGGTATTCGATCGTCCGCATGTTGTGGAGGCGATCGGCGAGCTTGATGAGGATGACGCGGACGTCCTGCGCCATCGCCACGATCATCTTCCGGTAGTTCTCGGCCTCGGCCTGCTCGCGGCTCTGGAACGAGATGCGCGTCAGCTTCGTGACGCCTTCGACGAGCTGGGTCACGTCGGTCCCGAACTCGGTGCGGAGCTCTTCGAGGTCGGCCTCCGTGTCCTCGGCGACGTCGTGGAGGAGCGCGGCCGCGATCGTCTGCTCGTCGAGATGGAGCTCCGCGCAGATGCGCGCGACGCCCAGCGGGTGATGGATGAACTCCTCGCCGGAGCGGCGCGTCTGGCCTGCATGCGCCCGCTCGGCAGCATCGAACGCCCGCCGCAGGAGCTCCTTGTCGACGTCCGGGTTGTACGCCTGAACCTCGGCGATCAGCTCCTCGACGAGGTCTTCGTGATGCCGTCTGGCGTCGAGAACGCTCACGGGATCAGTGTACTCAGGAGGGTTTCATGCTCCTTCCCGCCGGGAAGGAGGTCGAGACGTGCCCGCGAAGAGCAACGGTTCATGAGCAACTTCCGACTCTGGTGGCGCCGCCGCTCGGCACGGCGCCGGCTGGCTCTCGCGATGCGGGACGCGCTCGTGCCGTCACGTCCCGGCCTCGGCTGAACGATCAGGCCGCCTCGCGCAGAGCCGGGCGCTCGAGCAGGAGCTCCCTGAACGCCTCCGACTCGAGCAGCTGACGACGGCGGCCGCCCTCGGCCGCGAGCGCGAGCTCCGCGAAGACAAGCCTCGCCTCGGGCGACCACGCCTGCTCGCCCTGCCGCCACATATCGGCGAATGCGGCCCTGAGCTGCTCGTAGCCGTCGGCGGTGTCGAGAATGCGGCGCACGACGAGCTGCGGCGCGACCGTCCCGTTCCACTGGTTCTCCTTCAGCCGGCAGACGATGTCGAAGAGGCCCACCGCCCGCAACCGATCGAGCTGCGTGCCCTGGCCGAAGGCGATTGCGGTGCCCGCATCGCGTCCGTTCTGCCGGACGCGGAAACGCAGGTGCTTGCCGTCCCCCACGGTCGCCGGCGTGACCGCCTCGGTCGCGGGGACGAGGAGGGTCACGTCCGGGTTCCCGAGACCGAACGGCGCAAGTCGGTCGAGCTCCTGCGCGAGGTCGAGCGTCAGGTCCTCGGCAGAGACGACCGCGTCGACCCTCACGACCTCGAACAGGTCATCCGGCCCGAGGTGGGCGTCCGCGTGCTCCGCGAAGGCGTCGGCGAAGGCCTCGAGCTGCGACGTCTCGATCGAGAGCCCGGCGGCGGCGCGGTGTCCACCGAAACGCCCGAGGTGCGATGAGCACGCCTGCAGCGCTCCGTGCAGGTCGAAGCTCGCGATCGAGCGCCCGGAGCCCTTCCAGCCGTCCTGGGACCCTGCGATGAGCACGATCGGCCGTGAAAGCGCTCGACGAGCCGTGAGGCCACGATGCCGATGACGCCCTCGTGCCAGTCCTCGTTCCAGAGGACGTACCCGCGCCGACGGCGCGTCGGCTCAGGCAATGCGTCGACTGCAGCGACCGCGTCGCGCAGGATCTGGTCCTCCACGGACTGCCGCTCGCGGTTGAGCTCCTCGAGCTCGGCCGCGAGGCGACGCGCCTCGTCCGGGTCGTCCGTGAGCACGAGCTCGAGCGCGACGTCCGGGCGACACAGGCGCCCGGCTGCGTTGATACGCGGCGCGAGCCTGAATCCCACCGCTCCCGCGTCGACGGCCGCGGGATCCACGTGGGCGCTGCGCATGAGCGCCTGCAGCCCGGGCCGGCGCGTGCAGGCGAGGGCGCGGAGCCCCGCGGCTGCCAGCGCGCGGTTCTCGTCGACGAGCGGCACGACGTCCGCGATCGTCGCGAGTGCGACGAGATCCAGGTTGCGGCGCAGGGCGGCGTGGTCCGCGCCGAGCAGCGCCTCGCCGAGCTTGTACACCACCCCGGTCCCGCACAGCTCCGGGAACGGATAGTCGGACGGCCTCGTGGCAACGATCGGGCAATCCGGCAACACATCGCCTGGCCGATGGTGATCGGTGACGATGACCTCGAGCCCGCTCGCGCGCGCCTCGGCGATCTCCTCGACCGCCGTGATGCCGCAGTCCACGGTGAGGACGAGGCCGACACCGTCCTCCGCGAGCCGGGATAACGTGTCACGAGAGACGCCGTAGCCCTCCTCGAACCTGCTCGGGAGGTGCCAGATCACGTCCGCGCCGAGCTCCCGGAGGACGAGCACGGCGAGCGCGGTCGCACAGATTCCGTCCACGTCGTAGTCGCCGTGGACGCAGATGCGCGTGCCCGCCTGCACCGCAGCCCGGAGTCGTTCGACCGCAGCCTGCATGTCTCCGAGGAGGAGCGGATCGTGTCCGGGCGGCTCCGCCGCGAGGAACCGCCGCGCCTCGCGGGCATCGATATGGCCTCGCCTCACGAGCACGGAGGCCGTGATCTCGCCGACACCGAGCTCGCGCGACAGGAGCGCCGTCGTGTGCGTGTCGCAGGGATCGATCGACCAGGAACCCGTCACGCAGATGACGGTACGGGCGGCCCCGGACAGCGTCAGCTCAGCTCTGGCGCCTCCGCCGAACCGAGTCGCTGACGACCTTGACCCAGAGCAGCACGATGCCGACCGTCGCACCGATGACGACGACGGCGATCGGCGTGTAGTAGGCCATCTGCTCGACCGAGTACTTCGTCACCGCCGCACCAACGAGCCAAATCGCGAGCACCGCGACGGCCATGACCACCCACAGGCGCCTGTCGTTCACGTCAAGAAGCGTAGATACCCTGAGCGCGATGCTCGCAGCCAACTACCGCTCCGGCGACGACTTCGTCGTGGAGTTCCTGGGACACCGCTTCGAGTTCAGCGCGCCCGACTTCGAGGAGCGCGTCACCGCCGCCGCCGTGCGCCTCGGCCTCGTCGCGACGAACGACCTGGACGAGGACGAAGCGGCCGACCTCGTCGAGCTCGTCGCGGACGGCCGCATCGGCGATCCACGGAGCGGCCTCGGCCTGTACGTCGTGCGGCACTGGGAGCATGTGTCCCTCGTCGACGGGGAGTCTCTCGTCTACTGGCTGCGGAAGCTCGTCTTCCGTGGCGCCTGGCTCGACCACAGGGTGAAGGAGGGGCTGCTCGACGTGTCGTGGATCGACGACACGGGAGACTTCGGGTACGCGGAGCCAGAGGGCGGGCGCACGCTCCTCGAGCTCGCGCCGATCCCCTCCTGGCACGAGCTCCAGTACCGCGGCTGACGCCGTCGAGCGCCTACGACGACCGGAGGCTCGTCGGAGACGAAGCCGAAGCTGCGCTCCGGATCGGGCGAGGAGATCTCGAGCGCCCTGACCGCACCGATCGGGATCACGACGAGACGAGGCTCGTCCCGTCCTCGCGGTGCGGGACGAACGAGAAGAAGCCGAAGCCGGGCTCGGGCGATGCTTCGGAGAGCATGTGGCGCGAGCCGTCGACGAGCTCGAGACGTACTTCAGCCTGCTCGAGCCCGTGCTCCGCGACGAACGCCTCGACCATGCGTCGCATTCGCCCGACGAGCTCGTCGAGCGGCCCGGCCATGCCCGGGGTCCAGATGTGCGCGCTCACCTAGAAGAGCCCGCCCGAGGTGCGCGACGGTGCCGATGTGCTCGCGCCCGAGCGCAGTGATCACCCGCCCTCGGGGCGTGCGCTGCAGGAAGCCGAGCTGGAGCAGATACGGCTCGTAGACGTCTTCGATCGTGTCCGGCTCCTCTCCGAGCGCGACCGCGAGCGTCGAGAGGCCGACAGGACCTCCCTCGAACTTGTGCGCGACCGCGTCGAGCAGGTCGCGGTCGACACGCTCGAGGCCTACGTCGTCCACTTCGAAGAGCTCGAGCGCCTCGGATGCGACGTCCAGCGTGACCACACCGCTGTGACGAACCTCGGCGACGTCTCGGATGCGGCGGAGGATCCGGTTGGCCACCCGCGGCGTGCCGCGCGCCCTGCGCGCGATCTCACGGCGGCCTCGTCCGCAAGGTCGACGCCGAGGATTCCCGCCGAGCGCCGCACGATCGTCGCGAGCTCGCTCTCCTCGTAGTAGCCGAGCCGGAACGTCATGCCGAAGCGGTCGCGCAACGGCGTCGTGAGGAGACCGGTTCGGGTCGTCGCGCCGACGAGCGTGAAGTGCGGGAGATCGAGCGTGAGCGTGCGAGCGCCTGCTCCCTGTCCGACCACGATGTCGAGCCGGAAGTCCTCGAGCGCCGGATACAGGATCTCCTCGATCGCCCGGTTCACGCGATGGATCTCGTCGACGAAGAGGACGTCGTGCGGCTCGAGGCTGGTGAGGATCGCGGCCATGTCGCCCTTCCGCTCGAGCGCGGGGCCGGCGACCGTTCGCAGGCCTACCCCGAGCTCCTCGCGAACGATGGTCGCGAGGGTCGTCTTTCCGAGCCCGGGCGGCCCGACGAGGAGGACGTGGTCGAGAGCCTCCCCCCGCCCCTTCGCGGCGTCGAGCGCGATCTCGAGCTGCTCCTTCGTGCGCTCCTGACCGACGAAATCGTCGAGTCGGCGCGGGCGCAGGGTCTGCTCGACGTCCTCGTCGCCCTCACGGACGGCCGGTGCGAGGAACTGGCTCGTCACGCTGCCGTCTTGAGTGCCTGACGCACCCGCTCCTCGACGGAGAGATCGGTGTCGACACCTGCAAGGACGCGCTCGGCCTCGACGATCGAGTAGCCGAGCTCGACCAGGGCATCTCGCGCGACCAGCTCCGGCGACGACGTCGAGCCGACCACGGGCTCGATCGCCTCGGTGATCGACTCCTTGAGCTCGAGCACGATGCGCTCGGCGGTCTTCTTGCCGATGCCCGGGATGGCCTGAAAGCGCGCCGCGTCGCCGAGCACGATCGCCCGTCGGAGCTCCCGCGCGCTCGCGCTCGAGACGACAGCCAGTGCGACCTTCGGCCCGACGCCGCTCACGCCGAGCAGGCGGACGAAGAGCGCCCGCTCGTCGGCCTCCGCGAAGCCGTAGAGCTGGAGCGCATCGTCGCGGACGTGGAGGTAGGTCTCGAGCGTCACCTCCGATCCGCCTTCCGCTCGCCGATAGGCGCTGGTCGTCGCGGCGATCAGGTAGCCGACTCCGCCGACGTCGAGCACGAGGCCCTCGGGCGAGCGGCCGGCCGGCGTTCCTCGAAGACGCGAGATCACCGTGCCACCTCCACGAGCGAGGGCCCGAGCGCGTGGCAGATCGCGACGGCGTAGGCGTCCGCCTCGTGCGACGAGCGCGGCTCGGACTCGAGACCGAGGATGAGCATCACCATGCGCTGGATCTGCGCCTTCTCGGCACGTCCGTAGCCGCAGACCGTCTGCTTCACCCGTGCAGGCGCGTACTCGACGCAGTCGAGCCCGGCGGACGCGGCCGCGACGAGCACGGCGCCGCGTGCCTGCCCGACGGAGAGCGCGATGCGGGCGTCGGCACCGACGTACGACTCCTCGAGCGCGACGGCGTCCGGCGCGTGCTCCGCAATGAGATCCCGAACGCCCTCGAAGATCGTCCCGAGCCGCCTGTCGAGCCGCTCGCGCGCGGACGTCTTGAAGCATCCGGACTCCACGGCCCGGAGGCGCCCGTCGCTTCCGTGGACGATCCCGTACCCGCACGCAGCCGTCCCTGGGTCGATGCCGAGGACTTTCACGTAAGGAAGGTATTCGTGACCCCGGACGTCCTTCCTAGTACTTGATCAGCCGCGCGATCCGTCTTTCGCAGCGGCAGCGGCCGCGAAGCGGACGCCTTCAGGGATCTCCCGCGATCGGGGATTCGCGCTAGCGAATCCTCGATCTGCGGACTAACAGTTCTCCTCTGCCCAGGCCGAGATGCGCTCGGAGGCTGCGGTGACCTCCGGCGTGGAGACCGACGCCAGCGCAGCCTGGTACTCCTGCAGCTGGTCGCCGCTCGGGACCTCACCGGCCTGCAGGTCGAGATCCTCGAGCGCGGCCGCGATCTCGGTCCAGGCGCTCGCGAGGATCTCGAGGTCGCCCTTGATCTCGTCCGGCGCGCGTTCCGCGAGCTCGTCGTAGAGCTCGGAGACGTCGTCCTCGTCGCCGCCCGACCCGGAGAACGCCTGACCCAGGGCCGCAGCGGCGGATCCGAGCTCGAGGCAGTCGTCGCTCGCGATCGTGCCCGAGTCGTCCGTGTCGGACGTCTCGTCCTCGTCGTCCGTCGTCGTGCCGTCGGTGGTCGTCTCGGTGATCGCCGTCGTGTCGCTCGCCGACTCATCGTCACCGCCGCCACAGCCTGCGGCGACGAAGGCGAGTGCCAGAACGAGGATGGACAGCCAGCGCACGGGCCGCGACCCTAACAGGGGCTCAGGTCAGGTGTTCGGAGAAGAAGCCGACGATCGCGTCGTAGCAGCGGACGCGGTTCGCGAGCTTGAGCACGTCGTGGCCCTCGTCGGCGAAGACGAGGTACTCGACGTCGCGCCCGAGGCCACGGAGCTCCTCGACGACGTCGCGCGACTCCTGCTCGACGACCCGAGGGTCGTTCTGTCCCTGGATGACGAGGAGCGGGCACGAGATGTCCGAGATGTACGTCCGCGGCGAGCGCGCGACCAGCTCGTCGCGATCCTTCTCCGGGTCGCCCACGGTGAGCGCGAAGTACGGCTTCCACGTCTCCGGGATGCGCTCGATGAACGTGGTCAGGTCGTACGGCCCGAACATGTCCACCGCGGCCCGCCAGAGCTCGGCGTGCCGGCCGGCGAGCATGAGCGTCATGTAGCCGCCGTACGACCGACCGACGACCGCGGCGCGCGTCGTGTCCACGCGCTCGTCGCCGGGGAGGACCTGCGTCATCGCGTGCACGTGGTCGAGGCGGTCTTGCCCACCCCAGTCCCGATCGACGCGCTTCATGTAGTCGAGGCCGTAGCCGCTCGAGCCGCGGGCGTTCGGGACGAAGACGGCAAACCCCTCGAGCGTAAGAGTCTGGACGAGCGGCATCGAGAACCATGCGAAGTCCGGCCGCTCCTGGCTCTGCGGCCCGCCGTGGACGTAGTAGACGAGCGGCCGCGGCCCGTCGAAGCCGAGCTCCGGCGACGGCAGGTACAGGCGGGCGGAGACCCGCAATCCGTCATGGGAATCGAACGACGCGTCCTCGCCGGCCGACAGGAGCTCGGGCGCGAGGCCGAGCGCGCGCTCGCGCGTCAACCGAGCCGGCGTTTCACCGCCGGACGCGGGCAGCACGTGGAGCTGCGTGGGAGTCGTCGCCGTGCAGAACGCGACCGCGAAGCGCCCGCCGTCGAAGTCGAGGCCGTGGGCGACGCCGCCGGCGAGCTCGCCCTGGCCGACGAGCACGCGCTCACTCGCGAACGACCGGGTCGTCTCGTCGAAGCGCCCGTCGTAGGCCCACGAGCACCCGTCGATGTTGTAGTGGAGCACGAACCTGTCGCCGTCGAGGTGCTGAAGGCGCTCGAGCTCGCCGGCTCCGTCGTGCTCGAGCCCGGCAATGGGAACCGGGGCGAGCTCGCCGGGTACGGTCGAGATCGAGATAGCCCAGCGAGCCGGCGTCGTCGAAGACCGTCGTCACGACGAGCACGCCTGCACCGCTCGCGCTGCAGTGAGAGGAGCGGAAGCCCGTGAGCGGGTAGTCGGTTCCGGCGTCGCGCTCCTCCATGGGCGTCCCGTACAGGATCCGTCGCTCGCGGTCGCCGACCGCTTCGTAGACCACGACGTCGCCGGCCGTGTAGCCGTCCCCGAGCACGACCCGCGAGTGGTCGGGCGTCCACGCGACCACGAACGCGCCGTACTGGCTCTGCCAGAGGATCTCGCTTTCACCCGTCGCCAGCTCGACGCGAACGGCCGTGATCAGGGACTCCTCGCGCGACTCGACGGCGAAGTAGGCGATGCCGGTGGCGTCGTCGATCTCGACGAGGTGCGAACGACGGCCGCGAGAAGGACGACTCGGCGACCGCCTCCGGAAAGCCTCCCTCGAGCGGGATCGTGTACGGGACGTAGTTCTCGTCGCCGTCCGCGTCGATCATGACCACGATTCGCCCGAGCTCGGGCAGCGCGTGGTAGAGGTGCCCGCCGACGAGCTCGGGGTTCTGGAGGGCGATCTGCGGAGGAAGCAGGGGATCGGGCATCCCACCTGCAGCGTCCATCGCGTACAGGCTCAGGCGACCCGAGAGGTTCGAGACGAAGAGCAGCCTGTCGCCGACGAGCTGCGGCTCCACGAAGAGACGTGCGGACAGGAGCGACTCGATCCGGTCCGCTCGGCGCCCTGCCGTATCCGCCGCCACGAGTGTCACAGGCCGCTCAGGAAACTACCGCTTCGAGAACGTCCTCGGGGATGTCGAAGTTCGCGTAGACGTCCTGCACGTCCTCGGCCTCCTCGAGCTCGTCGACGAGACGCATGATCCTGCGCGCCGCCGACTCGTCGGACACCGTCACCGTCGACTTCGGGACCATCGCGACCTCGATCGAGTCGAGCCCGATGCCTGCGGCATCGAGCGCGGCGCGCACCTCGGACAGCGTCTCGGGCGTCGTGGTGACGACCAGGCTCGAGCCGTCGACCTCGACGTCGTCGGCGCCTGCCTCGGCTGCGGTCAGGATGACGTCATCCTCGGCGACTCCGTCTGCCGGCACGAGGATCACTCCCTTTCGCTCGAACTGCCACGCGACCGCGCCCGTCGTCCCGAGGTTGCCGCCGTGCTTCGTGAACGCGTGTCGTACCTCCGACGCGGTGCGATTGCGGTTGTCGGTCACCGCCTCGACGAGCACGGCCACGCCCTCGGGCCCGTAGCCCTCGTACACGACGGTCTCGAAGCTGGAGGCGTCGGCGTCGGCTCCGGAGCCTTTTGCGATCGCTCGCTCGATGTTGTCCTTCGGCATCGAGTACGAGCGCGCTTTCTCGATCGCGTTCTGCAGGGCGAGGTTGCCCGCCGGGTCCGGCCCGCCCTCCTTCGCGGCCACGATGATCGCCCGTGACAGCTTCGAGAACAGCTGCCCACGCTTGGCGTCGGCCGCGCCCTTCTTGTGCTTGATCGAGCTCCACTTAGAGTGACCCGACACGAGCGCCCTCCTCCACCATCTCCAGGAACATCCGATGCACGCGCAGGTCGTCGGTCAGCTCCGGGTGGAACGACGCGAGGAGTAGCCGGCCGTCGCGCACGAGCACCGGGTCGCCGTCGAGCGTGCCGAGCACCTCCACGTCGGTGCCGAGGTCACGAACGCGCGGCGCGCGGATGAAGACGCCCCGCAGCGGCACCGCGTCGCCCTGGAGGTCGACGTCGGCCTCGAAGCTCTTGACCTGGCGACCGTACGCATTCCGGTCGACCTCGAGGTCGGCGAGGCCGAGATGCTCTCGGTCGAGCACGATCATCCCGGCACACGTGCCGAAGACGATCGCCTGGGTACGTCCTCAGCGCCTCGTCGATGCCGTAGAGCTCGGCGAGACGCATGATCGTCGTCGACTCTCCGCCCGGCACGACGAGCCCGTCCAGTCCCTCGAGCTCCGCCGGTTGCCGCACCTCGACGACCTCGGCGCCCAGGCGCCGCAGCGCCGTCGCATGGTCGCGGAAGGCGCCCTGGAGTGCGAGCACGCCGATACGCAGCGGGCGCGTCACCGGGGTGCTACCAGCCGCGTACTTCGAGTCGCTCCGCGTCCGGGAGCGAGCTCGCCGAGATCCCGACCATCGGCTGGCCGAGGCCGGACGAGACCTCCGCGAGTACCTTCGCGTCGCGGAAGTGCGTCGTCGCCTCGACGATGGCGCGCGCGCGGCGCGAGACGTCGTCGACCCAGCCGTCGCGGTCGGCGAGCGCGTCACGGCCGGACTTGAAGATCCCCGAGCCCACGAACACACCGTCCGCCCCGAGCTGCATGCACAGCGACGCGTCGGCCGGGGTGGCGATCCCACCGGCGGTGAACGTGACCACCGGCAGGCGGCCGTTCTCCGCGACCCAGCGCACGAGCTCGTACGGTGCCCGGTGCTCCTTCGCAGCCGCGTACAGCTCGTCGTCGCGAAGGGCCTGGAGCCTGCGGATCGCACCGAACACCGCCCGCATATGCGTGACGGCGTTGACGATGTCCCCCGTTCCGGCCTCGCCCTTCGTCCGGATCATCGCGGCGCCTTCGGAGATCCTGCGGAGCGCCTCGCCGAGGTTCGTCGCACCACAGACGAACGGGATCGTGAACCCCCACTTGTCCACGTGATGCTCGACGTCGGCAGGCGTGAGCACCTCCGACTCGTCGATGTAGTCCACCTCGAGCGCCTGCAGGATCTGCGCCTCCGCGAAGTGGCCGATGCGGCACTTCGCCATCACCGGAATGGATACGGCCTCCTGGATCTCGCGGATCTTGTCCGGATCGGCCATGCGCGCGACTCCGCCCTCGACCCGGATGTCGGCCGGCACCCGCTCGAGCGCCATGACAGCGCACGCGCCCGCGTCCTCGGCGATGCGAGCCTGCTCGGCGGTGACGACATCCATGATGACGCCGCCTTTCAACATCTCCGCGAGGCCGGTCTTCACCCTCGGCGTGCCGTACTCAGGCAGTGGCCCGGTCATGCGCGCAGTCTAGCGACGGGCTGGGTCCCGAAACCCTGTGGATACCGGACGCGGAGTTCGTCGAATTTGCGACTTTCGGGCTGTGGAAATCACCTGGAAAACGTCGTGTCCGTCCGAACGATGTGAAACAAGTACCGGCACCGGCGCGACTCCTCTCCCCGCAGGCGCATACGCCTGGCCCCGAAGTTGCGCCGACCGCAGTGAGGGGCCCGCCCACCCGGGCCCCTTGCTTTCCGCAGATCGGGATTCCGCTAGCGGAATCCCGATCGCGGGAAATCCCTGAAGCGCGTCTGCTTCGCAGCCGCTGTCGTTGTGCGCACCGGAGCCTGCCGGCTGTTAGACAGCCACTTGCCGCCGACTGTCCGCTATTCCGATACTCGGAAACCGGAGCGCGAACGAACCTAGCTCTTGCTCTCCGCGAGAACTTCCGCCTCGGGCTGCGGGACGATCCGGATGTACGGCTTCGGCTCCTCCCAGCCGTCGGGCCAGATCTCCTTCGCCTCGTCGTTCGAGACGGAGCCGGCGATGATCACGTCGTCGCCCTGCTGCCAGTTGACGGGGGTCGCGACGCGATGCTTCGCCGTCAGCTGGAGCGAGTCGATCACGCGCAGGACCTCGTCGAAGTTGCGTCCCGTGGTCATCGGATACACGAGGACGAGCTTGACCTTCTTGTCGGGGCCGACGACGAACACGTTGCGCACCGTCTGGTTGTCGGCCGGCGTGCGCGCCTTGGCGTCGCCCTCGACCTCCGCGGGAAGCATCCCGTACAGCTTCGAGACGGCGAAGTCGGCGTCACCGATGATCGGATAGTTGGGCGCGGCGCCCTGGGTCTCCTCGATGTCCTTGACCCATCCTTCGTGGTCGTTCGTCGAGTCGACCGAGATTCCCAAGATCTTCACGCCGCGGCGATCGAACTCGGGCTTGATCCGGGCCATGTAGCCGAGCTCCGTCGTGCACACCGGCGTGAAGTCCTTCGGATGGGAGAAGAGCACCGCCCAGGAGTCTCCGAGCCAGTCGTGGAAGCTGATGGGGCCTTCCGTCGTCTCGGCCGTGAAGTCCGGGGCCGTGTCGCCGATCGTGAGCGTCATATCGTGCCTCCTTCGGGGCCGCAGGCCCCTTCGTCCGGGCGCGCGAGATGCCCTCGCGCTCGAGTCACCCTGTTCTCCAGACTGCCGAACGCGCGTCGGCCTTCCATTGTTCCACCTCAGGCAGCGACGTACGGGCGGATGAGCGCCTCGATCTGGCGGCCTGTGGCGCGTCCCTCGAGCCGGGCAACGACTGCGCCGTCCTGGAGCAGGACGAGAGAGGGGATCGTCGTCACGCGCAGCCTGCGCGTCAGCTGCGGGTTGCAATCCGCGTCGATCTCGAGGACGCGGAGGTTCTTCTTCTGCGTCACCTTCACCCACGCCACGAGGCTCTCCATGCGACGGGAGGCGCCGTCCTGGCGCTGGCTGAAGAACACGAGCGCGAGCGCGGGAGAGCCCATGTGCAATGGGTGCCCCGGGGCTCTGTTCTCGAAACGGTGCGGTTTCGCTCGAAGACCGGCCGGGAAAGAGTTCTCCCGACACCGACACCAGGGAGGACGAACGTGGAGAACGGAACGGTACGAGAGGCAATGACGAACTACGCCGCGTGCGATCGAGAGCGGGGCGACGGTCGTCGAGGCAGCCCGGCTGATGGCGTCGGAGGACGTCGGCTCGCTACCCGTCGTCGACGGCGACGAGCTGGTCGGAATGGTGACCGACCGCGACCTCGTGCTCCAGGTGGTCGCGAAGGATCTCGACCCGAACAAGGTTCCGGTGTCGGACGTGTGCTCGGAGAGCCCGGTCACCGCCGAGCCGGAGGAGTCGCTCGACAAGGCACTCGAGCGCATGGCCGCCGAGCAGGTTCGCAGGCTGCCGGTCGTCTCCGATGGTCAGCTCGTCGGCATCCTCGCCCAGGCCGACGTCGCGCGCTCGGCGACGCCCGCGTCCACGGGGCAGTTGGTCGAGGAGATCTCGCAGAACTAGAGCGAGTCTCGTAGAACTCGAGGGTTCCGCTAGGCGCGACGGTCGCGCGCCTGCGAGTGGGACACACTCAGCGTCAGCCACTCCGCGCCGTCCCGATCCTGAGCGGCGGCCTCGTCCACGAGGCGCGAGAGGACGAGGTCCAGGCCGCGGTCGTCGCGCGTTCCGGCGGCAAGCGGGCCGACCGCGATCTCGAGGCTGCCGTCCCCTGCTTCGACCTCGATCGAAACATCCGCGCCGTCGGTCGCCTCGAGAACGCTCAGCAGGGCGAGCTGGAGATCGTCCATTCGCTCATAGGGGAGGTCGAGCCGGCTGCCGATTCCTCCCAGTACGAGCGTGGCGACCTCGCGGTACCGGGCATCCGCCGGGATGGTGAGGACGATCGTGTCGTTGGCTTCCGTCATCGGGTCGCAGTCTCTGATCGATCGGCCGCGCACGATCGCCTAGACTCGTCGTCCGTGAACAGCCCGGACCATCTTGACGTACGGGCCGAGCCGCTGCCCGGGGGCGGGCGGGTCCTACACGTGACGGGGGAGCTCGACCTCGCAACCGCGACGCAGCTCGAGGAGGCGATCGACATCCCGACCGAGGGCGGACCACTCGTGGTCGACCTCACCGAGTGCACGTTCCTGGATTCGTCCGGGGTCCGCGTGCTCGCGACGACGGGCCGACTCCTGTCAGAGCGCGGAGAGCGCCTGGCTCTCGTCGTCACCGATCCGGGGATCATCCGGATCCTCGAGATCACGACCGTGGACAGGTTGCTGTCCATGCACCCGACCCTCGAAGCGGCGCTCTAGCGCTCCGCTCGCGAGAGGGCCTCGTCCCGACTCGCGTACAGGGGAAAGATCCGATCGAGGAGCGTGATCTCGAAGATACGCCGGATGTCCGGACGCGAGACGATCAACACCATCTCGCCACCACTTGCGCGGAGGCGCTTCAACGCCCCGAGCAGCACGCCGAGCGCCATGGAGTCGACGAACGTCGTCTCGGAGAGGTCCACGACCACCAACTTGGCCCCATCGTCGATCTCGGCCGCGATTCGGCTGCGGAGCTCGGGAGCAGCGTGCAAGTCTGCGTCGCCGGAGATGGCGAGAACGATGGTGCCCGTGCGAGGCGACTCCGCGGCCAGTCGAAATTCCCCTGCTGTCGTGGACGTGCCGGCCCGATCGCCTTGCATCACGCTCACGAAATGCCCGGTCTAACCGCGGGCGAAACCTCTTCGGCACAGCGCCTACGTTTCCCGCGGCCGCTGCCGGGTATCTCCCGGTTCGCGCCGGTTTCCTGCCGGCGCACTCGAAAAGGAGCGGACATGGGCATCAGCTTGAGCATTCTCCTCATCGCGGTCGGCGCGATCCTCGCGTGGGCGGTGAGTGCGGAGGTGTCCGGGATCGACGTCCAGGTGGCCGGGATCATCCTCCTTGTCGTCGGCGTCATCGGGCTCATCGCGTCCCTCGTCTTCTGGTCGAGCTGGGGTGGATTCGGTGACCGCAGCGCGGCAGGTGGCGGCCAGAACACGACCATCGTCGAGCGGGATCGGACCTAGGCAGATGGGAATCATCGGCTGGATCCTCCTCGGGCTCCTCGCCGGCCTGATCGCCAAGGCGATCGTGCCTGGTGCAGAGCGCGTGGGGATCATCCTCACGACGTTGCTCGGGATCGGCGGAGCGCTGCTCGGGGGGTTCCTCGCAACTGCGTTCGGCTTCGGTGACCCGATCGACGAGTTCTTCGACATCAGCACCTGGCTGGCAGCCATCGTCGGAGCGCTGGTGATCCTGTTCCTCTGGAACGCGATCCGCGGACGGCAACTCGCCTAGCCTGAGTCGCGAATCGATCCGGGGTCGAAGCCGCCCCTTCGACCCCGGACGTGCTTTTCTCCTCCAGTGATGCACCGAGTTGCGGTCGAACGAGTGCCGGTGGGGGTGATCGTGCGCGCTTCGGGCGAGGTGGACGCGTTCGCAGCGCCGGATCTCGAAGCCGCGTTCGACGGAGTAGCGAACGAGCCCGCGGTCGTCGCGCACCTCGAGTCGGTGTCGTTCATGGACTCGACCGTGCTCGGGCTGCTCGTTCGTGCCGTTCGTGTGCTCACCGAGAATGGGGCTCGGGTGCGCGTCGTGCTTCCTGCCGGAGTCGCGCGGCGGATCTTCGCACTGACGTCGCTCGACGAGGTCCTGCCGGTCTCCGACTCGCTCGCGGCCGCACTCGAGGAGCTGGAGCCGACGCCTGACTAGATCGCCGGCAGGTACTTGGTCATGCGGACGACCGTGCCGCGCCCGTCGGCGCCCGCGTGGATGTCCAGCTCGTCGACGATGGCTCGGATGATGGACATGCCCATCCCGCCTTCCAGCGGCGCGGTAGGAGGTTCGGACGGGGACGGTTCGGCGATCCCGCCGCCCTGATCCTCGACGATCATCTCCAGGCGACCATCCTTGACCGCGAAGAGGACGCCCACGGCGCCGCGCTCGTTCTCGTACGCGTGGCGAACGGCGTTGCCGCACGCCTCCGTCACGGCGAGCTTCAGGTCGGCGAGCATCTCGTCGTCGACCGGGAGGTGGCGCGCGAGGCCGGACAGCGTGAGCCGTGCGAGCAACAGGTAGTCGGCCTTCGCGGGAAAGGTGAGGCTGACGGTCTGCTCAGACATCGTCGGCGGAGACCTCCTGGATGCGCCCTCGCATGGTCGCGAGCGCGCGGCGCAGCAGTCGGGACACGTGCATCTGTGAGATGCCGATCTCGGCAGCGATCTGGGACTGCGTCATCTCCTTGAAGAATCGCAGCTCCACGATGTGACGCTCGCGCTCGTCGAGCGCCTCGAGCCCGGCCTGGACGAGCGCGCCGTCCTCGACCTCCGCGTACCCGACCTCCTCCGTTCCGAGCTTCTCGGAAAGGCTGTCGTCGGCACCGTCCTCGAACGGAGCGTGGAGCGACCGTGTCGTGTACGCATTCGTGGAGTCGAGCGCGTCGATGGCCTCTTCCTCCTCCACCCCAGCCGCCTCGGCAAGCTCCGCGACCGTCGGCGAGCGGCCGAGCTCGGTCGTGAGCTCGTCGAGGACACGAGAGAGACGGATGCTCAACTCCTTGAGCCGCCTCGGCACGTGCATCGCCCAGGCCTTGTCGCGAAAGTGGCGTCTGATCTCGCCGACGATCGTCGGCACCGCGTAGCTCGAGAAGTCGACGCCGCGATCGACATCGAACCGATCGACGGCCTTGATGAGGCCGATGGAGCCAGCCTGCACGAGATCCTCGAGCGGCTCGCCCCGGCCCGCGTACCGCGACGCCAGCGCCCGGACGAGCGGCATCAGCTCGACGAGCGCGCGGTCGCGCGCCTCGCGATCGCCGTCGCGGTGATACGCGAGGAGGAGTGCGTCGACGGGTCTGTCCATGACGAGGGTCATCGTTCCTTACGCGCGCCGCGGTACGGCGCACGTCCCTACGACCCGCACGATGTCACCCCCATCGGCTGAGCGCCTCGTCGCGCGGTCGCGAACACGGCAAAGCCTCGGCTCAGGAGCGTCAGATCGAGCAGTCGGCGGAGATTCGGCTGCGTGACGACGACACCGAGCCTACCTCCGAGGGCGCGGAGCCGAGCGGCCGTCCCGTGGAGCACGGTCAGCAGGTCCGCGCTCGCATGATCCGAGTCCCCGAGATCGACGACGAGGGTCCTCTCACCGGCGCCGATCGCTCGAGCCATGCGGCGTGCGACGTTGTCGGCATCCTCCTCGACGTCGAGGACGACGATCGCCGAGTGTCGTGACGCGTGGTACGAGGGCCGAATCACTCCAGCGGCGTACCCGCCGCGACGTCTCGCGAAACGGGAGCGCCCGTCTCAGCCAGGCGACCGTCGGCGGCAACCGCGCTGGTCGCGAGCTCGTGACGGTCGTCGACGACGACTGCACCGCGGCGCTCGTAGCTCTCGCTTCCGTCAACGAGGAGGAGGGCCGAGCTTGCATACACGCTGCCGCCCTCGAACGTGGCGGCGATCCAAGGCAGGAATCGTCGCATCGCGCCCGGGCCGGCGATCACGAGCCCGATCGCGGTGTGCTGCGACGCGTCGACGAGCGCTCCGGCCACCTCGCCCACGCGAATGTCGCCGACCCGCACGGGAGCGCCGATGACGCTCCCGAGCGAGTCGAGCGGTGTCACCGACGCCCGCCAAGCGCCCGCTGGAGCTCGGCCTTGGTCATCTTCGAGCGTCCACGGATGTTCCGGTCCTTGGCCTCTTCGTAGAGCTGATCGCGCGTGCGTCCACGCGGCCCCTTGCGATGACTCCGGATGCCGCCGCGCCGCCCGGACGAGATGTCCTCCCTCGAGAGCCGGGACGACTCGCGGGCTTCGCCGCTGCGCGCCCGCTCCTTGTTCACGGTTCGCGCAGCGATCTCCTCGGCCCGGTCCTCGGACGAGCCGCGCTCGCGGAGTGAGCCCTTGATGTGCTCGTACTGGCGCGCGCGCTTCGACCCCTTCTTGACGCCTCGTGGTGGCATGTCGGCCTCCTTGTCTCGGAATGAATGCGCCGGACGGGTACCCCTGAGGCCGGGCCGCAAACCCCAGCTGGTTTCGACGCGGCCGTGGAGTGGAACTACCGGAAGGTCGAACGAGGAAAGGAGGCAAGTGTGTACATCGGCGGAGGTCTTCTCACGCTCCTCATCATCGTCGTGCTGCTGATCTGGCTCCTCTAGCCGCCCGGCGCCTCGATGTTCCCGGCGATCTTCATCTCGAGGATGACCCGGGTACCGCCGTTCGTGGTGTCGATGTCCACCTGCGACGACAGCGCGCGCATCAGCACGAGCCCGAGCCCGCGATCCGTTCGCTCGGAGGCACTCGACCAGCTGCCGCTGTCCTCGACCTCGATGCGCACGATCGAGTCGGTGAGTGCCGCACGAACGGTCACGAGGTCGTCAGTGGCCCCTACCGGGTGCTCGATCGCGTTCGCACACGCCTCCCAGGTCGCAAGCACGATGTCCTCGCCCTCCGCTCGTGTGACCGGCGCAGTTTCGAGCCAGGTGCGCAGCGCATCGCGGACGAGGCCCATCGAGCTCGGCCGGCCCTGGACCCGGAGCTCGAGCGGGCGAGGAGCGACGGGGAAGAGCCGAACTGCGAGCACCGCGATGTCGTCTCCGCGGGCCGACTCGCCCACGACCCTGTCGAGTACGTGCTCGAGCAGGCGCTCCGGGTCTTTCGAGCCATCTCGAATGGCTGCGACGAGCTCACCCAGGCCGACGTCGATCGACTGCCCCCGACGCTCCACGAGACCATCCGTGTACATGACGAGGACCGAGCCTGCGGGGAGCTCGATGACCTCCTGACGGTACTTCGACGCGGTTCCGGTTCCGAGCGGGAGGCCGCGCGCGTTCTCGAGGAGCTCGACGCGCCCATCGGGGTACGCGACCACGGGCGGCGGATGACCTGCCGAGGCGAGGCGACAGACGCCTGTTCTCGGGTCGAGGACGGCATAGGCGATCGTCGCGAATGTCGTGTCGAGCACCTCGTCCGCAAGCCGGTTGAGCCTGGTGAGCGCCGTTGCGGGCTTCAGCCGTTCTGACGAGAACGCTCGGAGCGCGTTTCGCAGCTGAGCCATGCTTGCCGCCGCCTGCACGCCTTTCCCGACGACGTCGCCGACGACCAGCCCGAGCCTCCCGTCCGGAAGCCGTAGAGCGTCGAACCAGTCGCCGCCGACGTCGAGCTCGGCGCTCCCGGGCAGGTACCGCGCAGCCAGTTGCACGCCGTCGACCCTTGGCAGCGACACGGGCAGCACGCTCCGCTGGAGTGTCTCGGCGATGGTCTGCTCGGACTCGTAGTGGCCCGCGCGTTCGAGCGCCTGCGCCGTCTGGCCCGCCAGCGAGCCCACGAAGTCGATCTCGTCGTCCGAGAGCTCGCGCTGTTCCTCCCACGAGACGACGATCACGCCACGGGCCTGCCTGCCCGTCACCATCGGCGTGAAGAGGAACGAGGTGTGCCCGGTCGGGCTCAAGGCCGGGACGACGTCCGGGAACTCGGTCGCGATCGCATCCAGCGAGCGGAAGAACCGGGCGCGGCGGCGCCCGATCGCTCGCGTCGCCGGCGTCTGCGTGTCGATTTCGGCCTCGAGCCACTCCGCTACGTCGTCGTCGTAGCCTCGCGCACCGAAGACGCGGAGGACGGACCGGTCCTCGACGACGGCGACGGCGACTCCCGAAGCCTGTACCGCAGAGCCGATCGCCTCCATGGCGATGTCCGCGACGTCCGACCGGGTCAGGGCGTTCGAGAGCGCGGCGGTAATGTTCTGGAGCTCCTCCGACCGTCGTCGGGAGAATTGCTCGTCTTCGAAGAGGCGACTTCGCTCGAGCGCCTGCGAGCACTGGGACACCATCGCCTGCAGCCACACACGGTCGGCATCGCCGAGCTCCCTCGGCTCGCGCAGCGAGACGTGCAGCGCTCCGCGTACACCGATCGGCGTTGCGAGCGGGATGGTGATCCAGCCCGCGTCCGGTCCGCTCGAGAGGCCGGTGAAGGACTCCATGTCCGACGCGGACAGCGCCCACACCGCCTCCCCCGTCGCCATCGCGCGGGAGAACGGCACGTCGTCGTCGAGCGTGAAACCGCGCCAGGCGTCGAGCTCGTCGTCCGCGTAGCCGCGAGTCGACACGAACTCGACCGTGGTGCCCGCGCGGCTCGCGAGCACGACGAACCCGGCCTCGGCGCCGACCGCGCTCAGCGCGTGCTCGAGGCACGCGTCGCCGACGTCGGCCGGCGTGGTCGCTCGCGAGAGCGCCGCTGTCACCTGCAGGAGCCGCTGCGTCTCCGCCGCGCGCCGAGCGACCTCAGCTTCGGCGCGTCGACGATCGAGCTGCTCGAGCGCCAGCCCGGCCTGATCGGCAAAGCGGCGCAAGATGGCGAGCGTCGAAGGGTCGGGGTCGGCGATGACGGTCTGCCACGAGACGACGAGCACCAGCTCCGTGCTGGCGCCGATGACGATCGGCATGCGCAGGGACGAACGGATCCCGAGCTGCTGCACGAACTCGAGTCCCTGGCCACGTGCCTCACGCAGCACGTCGGGGATGAACGAGACACGCAGGGTTCGGACTGCCTCTTGGAGCCCTGGAAAGTCGTCCAGGTCGTAGGTCTGACCGGACTGCAACGGCTCGGTGGGAGGTTCGACGTGCACCAGCTCGACACTCCCGTCGTGGATCCTCCAGAGCACGCCGTAGTCCGACCCGAACGTCGTCCGCGCCTCTCGGCAGATCGCCCGGGCGACCTCGTCGTCCGTGTCCGCGTGGAACTTCGGTGCCACCTGCAGGATCCGGTCGAGCGCTTCGTGCGCTTCTCGCTCCCGCTCGAACAGACGAGCTCGCTCGAGCGCCTGCTCGGCGAAGCGCGCCATCGTGGCCACCACCGCGGCAGCTTCGTCGTCGAGCGCAGCCTCACGGTCGAAGACGAGGCCGAGGGCACCGATGACGTCTCCGTCTCGTCGGAGGGGGACGGCAATGGAGCTCTGCACGGACGGCGGGAGCAGGAGCGCGCTCGTCGGGAAGCGCGCTTCCAGTGCCTGACGGCTCTCGACGCGGATCGTCTCCCCCTCACGCGCAGCGTGCGCGATGACGCGGGCGTCGTCGAGCCTGATCCTTCCTCCGGGAAGACGCGTGGCCGCCGAGACCGCCTCGGGCTCCACGAGGACCAGCTCGTCGCCCTCGACGAGGCCGAGCGACGCGCCGCGCGCGTGCAGCATGGCGGATCCTCGCTCGGTCAACACCTGCGCGATGTCATCGGTCGAGGCCGCGCCCGCCAGCGCGCCCGCGAGCTCCTGTAGCTCCTGGAGGCGACGAACGGACGACTCGATCTCCACGGCCCGGGACGCCGCCCGGTGCTGCCGGACGCGGAGGAGGCAGCTGACGCCGGCGATGACCGACGTGACCGCGAGGTTGACCCACCACCGCGTCACGTCCGCCGACTCGCCCGTGAAGAACTCTCCGCGCGGGTCGACGAGGAGCCAGAGCGCGCCGGCAAAGCCGAGCACGATCGCGACGAACGACGGGCCCGACCCCTCCCTGCCAGGCGACGAGCGCGACCGCGCCGATCAGCGGTGCGTAGATCGGCGCTGCGGCAACGTCGAGGAGCGACAGGAGACGAGGAGGCCGAGCACGGTCAGCACGACCGCGAACAGGTACCGAGCGAGAGCGGATCGCCCCGGCGAGTCCTCTACGACATGCGCGGTGGGTGCGTCTCGTCGGATCACTGAAGAGAGTCTCTGCTCGCTGCTGCTGCTGCAGGGATGCTCGGATCTCAGTCTGACGCAATACGGGCGCGTCAGGCGAGCACGTAGGCCAGGACGGCGAGGAGCAGCGCGACCACGAAAAGCACCGCGACCACGCCGATCACCGAGCCGAGCAGGGCGACAGGCGTGCGCTCGTCCTTTCCCGCAGCGACCTCCTGCTCGAGATCGCGGTCCCCGGCGCCAGCGTGCGGATCCTTCATGCGAGCGCGAACGACGGCTTGTGCTCGATGTACTCGATCTCGACTCCGTCCGGGCCGCGCAGGAAAAGCGCGAGGCTGTTCTCGCCCTCCGTCTCGCGCGTGACGTCGAAGTCGTGCTCGGAGACCGAGCGCCGCACGTCCTCGATCGAGTCGACCAGGAGGCCGAGATGGTTGAGATACGGCCGATCGGTCGGCGCGGGACGCCCCGGGATGCAGCTCGACGACTGCGTTGCCGAGTCGCACGCGCTCGACCCCGCCGATCCGGGGCGTCGGACTCGAAACCGAAGTCGCGCCAGCGCCGCGCGCTGCTCACGGGATCGGGCACTGCGAGGGCGACCAGGTCGAGCTCGATCTCTCCGGTCGGGTCCTCGGCCCGCGCGAGCGTCACGGCCAGCCCGTCCGCGAGCTCGATGCACGTGGTCTCGAGCGCGCCGGGGATGCCCACCCCGAGCCCGACCAGAACGCCGCGCTCGCGCGCCCCGTCGGCCTCGAACAGGGTGATCTTCCCGAGCTCCGGCCCTCTGCCGACCAGCACGAAGTCGTCCCCCCGCTCGATCACGCGAAACGGGAGCCTGGAGACCAGGGCACGGGCGGCCCGCTCCGGGTCATTCAGGAAGAGTGCAACGTGATCGAGCTTGGTCGGTCTCACGCGGATTCGGTACCCCGACCACCCGGGGCACAAACAGGAGCCTCAGCCGATGAGCGGCGCGAAACGGTCGCGCCACTCCGCATCGCTGATCGGAGCGCCGGAAAACCTCCTCGAGCACGGCTCGCGGGGTCTTGCCCTCCTCGTACGCCACGAGGCAGACGCACGCGACGAGCAAATGCCGGAGGAGCTCGGGGTCGAGCTTGGCGGCGGCGATGGCACGCTCGAACGCCCACACCGTCCGCTCTGCGTCGGAACCGGGCGCCCGGTCGCGGATTGCCCGGAACAAGGCCTCCGGCTCGACGTTCTCCCATTCCATCCTCGCCCCAGTATCGCGGCAGCTGCGGCCGGGCCGCGAGGCCTGACGTTTGCCGCCTGTGGTCGTGGGTACGCAGCGGACGAACGCACAGTCACCGACGCGAGGAGGTCACCACCATGCAGGACGTATGGACGTATCGCGACAAGTCGGAGCTCGGCTCCAATCTCGTGGAGACGCATGCCGACATCTCGGGCTTCTCGGTCGAAGCTCTGGACGGATCGATCGGGAAGGTCGACGAGGCGACGTACGACGTCGGCTCGAGCTACGTGGTCGTGGACACCGGCCCGTGGATCTTCGGCAAGAAGGTCATGCTGCCCGCCGGCGTGATCCGCGGAGTCGACGAGGCCGACGAGACGGTCTTCGTCAATCGCACGAAGGACGAGATCAAGAACGCGCCGGAGTTCGATCCGTCGCTGATCACGGATCCGACTTATCGGACCGATCTCGGCTCCTACTACGGGCCGGGCGGACGGGCGCACCGCGACTGGGACGACGCGGTCTAGGTCCCACACGAGTCAGCTCCCGGAGGTCGGGCCCCTCGCCACCGCTCGACCTCCGGGAAGCTGCGCCAGCGCTAGCGCCCCGAGGGCGCCAGCTCGGTGCGGCGCTCGATGATCCCGAGACCCTCGCCGAGCGTGAAGAACGCGCGTGCGAAGGGTGACGAGCTCGACCGGTCCTCGACCTCGGTCCAGTCGATCTGCTCTCGCAGCGCTCGGGCGACCTCGAGGACGGCCCGGAAGTCGGGGTCCTGCTCGTTCAGGGCGAGGAGCTTCGCAACGAGGACGTCGTCGATCGAGGCCACGGGTACGGTCAGGGCGCTGACCTCGATCGGCGTTGCGCGCTCGAAGTACGCATCGTCGATTGGTCCTCCTGCCGGCCGGAATACGAGATCGACCAGGATGTCGCCGTCGAAGGCCTTGAGGAGCCAGTCCTCGGGGACCGGCTTGGCCCGCATGCCCGCGGCGACCAGCGTCTCGAGGGCTCGCTCGGCGTCTCGGGGCCGGACGAGGATATCCACGTCGTGATCCGTTGGCGGGCCGCCGCGTGCCCAGATCGCGAGCCCGCCTCCGACCAGGAACTCCACGTCGGCCTCGCGCAACGCCGAGGCGACACGCTTCATCGTGTGCAGCAGGTCGTGGAGGTTCTCCGGCGGTGCAGAGGGCATGGTCCACGGGGAATTACCCGCTTCACCCGTTCACGGAACCCGGGCAGCGGGTATCCGGGAGCCGTGGCGGGCATTCGCGTAGCCGCGGCAGGAGACGTGCATGCGGCGGAGCCGCTCCGCGAGCACCTCGCGCGAGCCTTCTCGGCCGCGGCGGAGAGCGCCGATGTGATCCTGCTCGCGGGCGACCTCACGACGCATGGTCTCCCCGAACAGGCCGCCGTGCTCGCGGACGTGTGCCGTCCCCTGACCGTGCCCGTCGTCGCAGTCCTCGGAAACCACGACCACCACTCGGGCGCGGCGGAAGAGGTGACGCGCGTGCTCACCGAGGGCGGTGTCGTCGTGCTCGACCGAGGCCACACGATCCTCGAGATCCGCGACACGGAGGTTGGCATCGTCGGTACGAAGGGATTCGTCGGCGGCTTCGAGGGAGCCGAGATACCGGATTTCGGCGAGCCCGCCCTGCGTCTGATCTACAGCGAGACGTCAGCCGAGGTCGAAGCACTCGCCTGCGGCCTCGAGGCCGTCGCCGGCTGCCACAAGCGAGTCGTGCTCCTCCACTATGCGCCGACAGCCGACACGGTCGTGGGTGAGCCGGAGGCGATCTGGGCGTTTCTCGGATCCGGCCGCATGGCCGCACCGATCGGCATGCATCGACCCGAGCTCGTCGTCCACGGTCATGCCCACCACGGGGCGCCGCGCGGGTCGATCGGCGCCGTGCCGGTGTACAACGTCGCGGTGCACGTGACAGGTCAGGACTTCGTCACCTTCGACATCTGAGTCGTGAGCTCGCGCGCCAGTGCGAGGTCGGTGGTCAGCTCCTCCCGGCGCGCAGCACGATTCTCTCCGGCGCGGAGGACCGCCGACGGGTGGATCGTGACCAGTGCAGGGAGCCCATCGGCGAGCTGAGTCGGACGGCCGCGCGCCAGCGAGTGCACTCGCCCGCCTCGGAGCGCAGCTGCCGCAATCGCTTCGGACTCGGCTTGGGCGGCTCATGCTCGGTCACTGACATTCCTCGAGGGCCTGTCAGGGGCGGCGTGGCTGCGGCGCCCCTCCGCCCCTGACAGGCCCTAGCCGCGGATTCGGCTACAGCATCGCTACCCGTCCGCATTGCGCCGAAAACGCGGATCGGCGACACGGTGTCCCCGAGTGCTCGCCACACCCGCGATACTGTGGCGATCGGCGACCTCGCTCCCACCGGGATCGACGAGGGCGAGCGTCTTGCTCGCCGCTGGTTCATGCTCGCCGAGCGACGGTCGTTCGACGAGCTCGTAGAGCTCCTCGCGGAGGACGTCGTCGTCGTGAGCAAGGTCGAGGCGGGAAGGACGTTCGAGGGGCGGGAGCAGTTCGCGCAGTTCCTCCGCGAGCGCGTCGCCGAGGGCCTCTTCGAGGTGACTGCCGACGTCTACCGCCCGCTCGACGACAACCGCGTCATCGTCGAGGGGCGCATGCGCTGGATGGACGACGAGCGCGTGATCCGAGACGATCCCGTCGTCTGGGCGATGACGTTCGAGGACGGGCTCCTGCAGCGGTTCGTTCCCGCGCGCACGGCGATCGAGGCGGAAAGACTCCTCGACGTCTCCGGCTGACGCGTCCGGCTCAGGCGCGTGCCGCGGACAGCGCGCGCGGCTGCAGATCGACGGCCGCCGGCAGCACCTCGCGCTCGTAAAAGTCGATGAAGCCCTCCTGGTCGGCGCCGACCTGATGGACGTAGAGGTCGCCGACGCGATCCCCGCCGATCACGCTCCAGACGAATGGGCTCTGCCCTGACGATCACGCAGTGCTCGGACGTCGGTCCCCTAGCTCAACGGATCCGGATCGGTCACCTCACCGCCCTCGATCGAGCCGCGCCAGCTGCCGGTCGGACGCTCGCGCGCCTCGACGAGATCGCGGAAGCGCTCGAGATCGTCTTCGACCTGGCCGCCGTCGAGCCCGAGCAGCGCGCCGACGGACTCCTTCACCCCCTCGGGCTCGTACTCCATCTCGACCGTCACGCGCGTGCCCTCCTCGATCGGCTCGAACTCGACGCGGCCGCTGTTGGGCAACCCGTCGGTCGCGCGCCACGCGATCACGCGATCGGGCTCCTGCTCGACGATCTCGGCCTCCCACTCGTGGCGCTCGCCAGAGACCTCGGCGACCCAGCGAACCGTGCTGTCGTCGATCTGCACGACCTCGACGACGCCCTCCATGAACTTCGGAAACTCCTCGAACTGCGTCCACTGGTCGTATGCGACCGACACCGGAACCTCGACGTCGATCGACTTCTCGACGGTTGCCATGCACTACCTCCTCGATCACGTTGCAGCACCTACTTCCCCTGGTATCGGGCCGAGAAACGTCTGCGTTATCCCTGCAAACAGCGGCACGTAAGCCTTCGGTAAGGACTCCTGTCGCAGTGTCTTCCGCTCGCCTTGCGCGGGTATCCCGTCCGGGATGCGGGAGACGCACGAAAGGAGAGAGCAATGATCACGAGAGACCGGAAGAGCACTCGGCGCCTGCAACGCGCCTACCTCGCAATCCTCGGAGGAGCGGCCGCCTTGGCGGTTGTCGGCGGCATCTTCGCCGCTACCGTCGCGGAGCCGTCGTCCGCCGCCCCGAACGTCGCTCCGAGCAACGTCACGGCGCCCCGCGTAACCGGGACGCCGAGGGTCGGCCAGGTGCTTCGCACGTCACGCGGAACCTGGAACGGGACGCAGCCCATCAGTTACGAGTTCCGCTGGTTCCGGTGTGGCACCGGCGGCGGGCAGCCGGACGCCTCGGACTGCCGGCGCATCTCGAACGCGACCGACAACACGTATCCGCTTCGCGAGGGTGACGCGGGCTTCAGGATCCGCTCGCAGGTCATCGCGAGGAACGGCGAGGGGCAGGACACCGCCACCTCGAACCCGACCGGGATCGTCATCTCGGCTCGACCGACGAACACGAAGGAGCCGTCCATCTCGGGGACTGCCGCCGTCGGCAACGTCCTTCAGGCCAATCGCGGCGAGTGGGCCGGTGACCAGCCGATCACGTACTCGTACGTCTGGCTGCGGTGCAGCGCCCAGGGCGAGAACTGCAGCGAGATCCAGGGAGAGACGGACACCGAGTACGAGGTGCGCGACGCCGACCGTGGCCGGACGATTCGTGTCCGCGTCGGTGCCCGCAACGATCGCGGCACGACGTCTGCGATCTCGAATCCGACGGGCGTCATCGGCGGCGGCACGCAGCCTCCACCCTCGTCGGGCGCACTGCCCGTCGACCAGCCTGCAGGCCGCAGGCGATCGTCTCGTCGTCTCGCAGGTTCGGTTCAGCCCGAACCCGGTGACGAGCCGCACTGCTCCGATCACCGCTCGTGTCCTGGTGACCGCCCGCGGTGGGCGGCCCGTGAGCGGCGCGCAGGTGTTCGTGCGTGCGACTCCGAGAGTCGTCCAGGGTCAGACAGTTGCGACACAGGGCGACGGGTGGGCCACCCTCACGCTCGTCCCCAACCAGCAGTTCCCGCAGCCGCGGAGCGGCTTCAACGTCCAGTTCTTCGTCAAGGCGTCGAAGCCGGGCGATCCGGGTCTCGGCGGCATCGCCGGATTCCGGCTCGTGCAGGTCCGCCTCGCGGGCTAGTACGACCAGGGACAAGACTCGAGAGAAAGGCGGCCGGGGACGGCCGCCTTTCGCATTCCAGGAGGCCGCCTATCATCCGAGGACTACGGTGCGGGAGGTGCGAGTGCTCGGGCGCGTGGGCGGAGCGTTCTAGGTGGCGACGCCGGTCAGACCGCACTGGCTTCTCCTCTTCGTCCTCGTCGCCGTCGGGTACGCGGTCGGCTACCAGCTCGCGACCTCCTGGTTCAGCGCCGAAGGACAAGGCGCGTCGTTCTTCCCCGCCGCAGGGGTGACGCTCGCGGCGCTCGTGCTCGTCTCGAGGCGCCAGTGGCCCGTCGTGCTCGTGGCCGCCGGGCTCACCGAGCTCTCGCTCGATCTGCACGACGGGATCAGCCCACTCGGCAGCGTCGGCTACACGATTGCGAATCTCGTCCAACCCCTCGTCGGCGCCCTTCTGCTCGCTGCGGTGGTCCCGCGTGTGAATCTCGGTCGCACTCGAGATCTCGCGGCGTTCCTCGCGTGCGCCGTGATCGTCGCGCCGGCAGTGGGCGGCGCCATCGGCGCATCGACGTTCGTCCTCGACGGCGGAACCGGATGGGCGCGCTTCGCGTTCGAATGGTGGTCGGGCGACGGCCTGGGCGTCCTCGTTGTCGGGGCGGCAATCCTCTCGCTGTGGTCGACCGTGCCGAAGCACGTGACGCGTGGCCGGATCGCGGAAGGCGTCGCGCTCGCGCTGCTCGCCGTCGTCGGGACGGCACTCGTGTTCAGGCTCGAGTGGTTCGAGCTCGTGTACCTGCCGACCGCGCTCCTGCTCGTGATCGCGTTCCGCATCGGAACGCGAGGCGTGGCGCTCACGGGCGCCGTGATGGCCTTCATCGCCGCCCAGGCGACTGCCGAGGGGCACCTGTACTGGGCTGCGCTCGACATCACGGCCGCAACCGGGATCCTCTACCTGCAGCTGGCGCTGGCTGTCCTCATCGCCGCCGCGCTCGCGCTCGCGGCCGAGATCACGCAGCGCGAGCGAGCAGCCTTCGCGCTGGCCAGCGCGCGCGAGTCGATGCGAACCGCGTCGGAACAGGCCGCGCTGTACGAGTCCGAGCGCGATGCTCGCCTGCGCGCCGAGCTGCTCGAGCGGCACGCCGCCCACCTCGCCGCGGCGATGACCGTGCGCGACATCGCGGAAGCCACGATCGACGACCTCGAGTCCGCAGGGATCACGATCGCCGTGATGGGAGTCGTTCGCGGCGACATGGTCGAGACCGTCGGCTCGTCCGGCATCGCCCGCGACACGAGAGAGCGCTTCTCTCGTTTTCCCCTCGCCGACGCATCGTTGGTCACGGACACGATCAGGAGCGGCGCGACGACGACGATCTCCTCGCCCGAGGAGTACGAAAAGCGGTATCCAACGTTCGCCGATGTTCGTCGGCAAACAGGGATGCAGTCGATCACGGCAGTCCCGCTGCGCGCCGGTAGCGGCCGGGTCATCGGTGCACTCGCCGTCAGCGCGACGTCTGCCGAGTGGTTCGACGAGCAGAGACGGCAGGTCATCGCGGCAGTGGCCGGGCAGTGCGGCGTCGCTCTCGAACGCGCACAGCTCCAGGAGGACGCCGACGCTGCGGCCGCCGATGCCGCGTTCCTCGCAGAGCTCGGCGAGACCCTCGACGTGGCAACCACAGCACGTGAGCGGGCGCAACGGGTCGTGGATTTGCTCGTTCGCGACGGCGCGGACTTCGCAGCCGTCCAGCACGACGACGATGAGGTGGGCGCGGTCACGCTGGCGAGCGCCTCGGCCCCGCGCCCGCCGTCACAGGACGGGGACGACGCACCTCCGGAGGACTCGCAGGCGCTCACGACGCTGCCGCTCCGAGCGCGCGGACGTCTCGTCGGAACGCTCACCGTCCGTTTCGACGCCGACCCGACGCATGGCATGAGCAGCTCGCATCTCCGGGAGATCGCGACTCGTACGGCCATCGCCATCGACAACGCGCTCCTGTACGAGCGCGAGCGCGACGTCTCGCACTCGTTGCAGCTCGGGCTGCTCGCGGGCGCGAGCGAGCTCGCGCCGGCCACGGACGTCGCGACTGCATACCTCCCGGGCACGACGACGCTCGAGGTCGGAGGCGACTGGCACGACGCGTTCGTGCTGCGGAACGGCACGACTGCGCTCGTTGTCGGCGACGTGGTCGGGCACGGCCTCGAGGCGGCGGTCGCGATGGGTCAGCTGCGAGGCGCGGTTCGGGCGCTCGCGCCGATCGGATCGCCGTCCGAGCTGCTCGCGCACCTCGACGACTTCGTCGACATGCTGCCCGCAGCCGGAATGGCGACCATCGCGTTCGTCGAGCTCGACGCCGCGACCGGCCGCCTGCGCTACGCGTGTGCCGGTCATCCGCCGCCGCTCGTCGTCTCACCCCAGGGGAGCACCCGCTTCCTGTGGGAGGGACGCTCGCCCCCGCTCGGCTCGACAGTCGGCGACAGCCGTGCGGAGGCGGCCGATCGCCTCGAACCCGGGCACACGATCGTGCTCTACACCGACGGCCTCGTCGAGCGGCGCACGGAAAGCCTTGCGGACGGCCTCGACCGACTGGTCGAGGTCGCCTCCTGCGAGGCTGGCGCGAGCGCGGACGCCCTCGTCGGTCGGATCGTCGACGAACTCGCCGATGGCGCTCAGGACGACGTCTGCGTCCTCGCGCTGAGGCTGGCGCCGCGCGAGGGCCGGCGCTTTGCGTACACGTTTCCCGCCACCGCGTCCGAGCTGACCGTGCTCCGCCGTGCGCTCGCGGACTGGCTCGAGAAGGCCGGGTGTCCGGTCGACGAGCGCCGCGATGCAATCGTCGCGATCTCCGAGGTGGCGGCCAATGCAGTCGAGCACGCCTACGCGTTCGACGGCGCCGGCGTGATCGGAGTCGAGGCGCGACTCGGCACCAACGGCGAGTTGGAGGTAGCGATACGAGACGAAGGGATTTGGCGCGAACCGCGCCCCGACTCGGACCGCGGTCTGGGCTTGCCGATGGTCGGCGCGATAATGCAGGACGTGACCGTGCACTCGAACCAGCGAGGCACGGTCGTGCGGATGCGGCTGCCGCTCACATCCAGGACGACTGCGTGACGGACGAGAGCATCCTCGCGCTCGAGCATGCGCAGCTCGACGGCCGCGACGTGGTGCGGGTCGCCGGCGAGGTTGACCTCACGAACGTCGATCAGGTCCAGGAGGCGCTGCTCGCAACCAGGTCCCAGGTGGTGATCCTCGACCTGACGGGTCTCTACTTCCTCGACAGTGCAGGCATCCGAGCCGTGGACGCCTCGTACGGCGCGCTCGTACGGGAAGGGAGGGCGCTCAAGATCGTCGCCGCCCCGGACTCGCGGGCCGCGTGGACGTTCCGGATCGCAGGCTTTCCCAGCGATCTCGTCTTCGAGTCCGTGGAAGCAGTGGAGACTGCGAGCGCCACCCCGACCCCCGGCGACTGACGCGCTCAGCTCCTGCGCTCGAGGTAGTCACGAGCCGACGAGACGGTCTCCTCGCTCAACCAGCGGACCAGGCCCGCGAGTCCGTCGCGCTCGGCCACGTACCGCTGCCGGTCGGATCCGTTGTCGGCGACGAGTGCTCTGGCGGTGAGGAGAGCCCACGTCGCACCCAGACTGTCCGCCGTCGGCGCGAGGGTGTCGAGCAGCTGGGAGATGCGGGCTCGAGTCTCCTGCCGTTCGCCGGTCTCGAGGTCGACCATCCAACCTCGAGTGCCGTAGCGCGCCGCGCTCCACGAGTTCTCGGCGATGCGGGCAGCCTCGTGGGCGGCGAGCCCCGAGCTCTCGTCGTGGCGCTCGGCGAGGAAGGCGAGCAAGCAGTGATAGACGGCCGCGATCGCGGTGGCATCCTCCACGCGGGTCTGAGCGTCTGCGACGCGGAGCTCGAGCGTGCCGAACCGCGGGTGCGGGCGGAGATCCCACCACAGGTGGCTTGCATCCGCGAGCAGCCCGCCGCGTCGCCCCCACTCCACGAGCTCGACGAAGTGAGCCCAGCTCCGGAAGCACGGAGGCACGCCGGCCCGGTGGTGGGCGAGCGCGAGCTGGCTTCGGGCCGACGCCAGGCCACTGTCCCGGCCGTCTAGGAACGGCGAGTTCGCAGCGAGCGCCGAGAGCTCCGGGAGGTACGAGCGCGCAGCGTTGAAGACCGCGAGCGCCCGGTCCGCACCCGGCACTGCGACGTGCACGTGCAGGCCGCTCGGAAGATTTCCGTGCGTCGCGGACGGATAGACGTCGGCGAGCTCGAGATAACGGTCGCCCTCGGTGACGTCGCCCCACGCTTTCGAGAACGGATGCGTTCCGGCGGCTGCGATCGCCACGAGCCCGTCGAGGGACTCCGCGAGCTGAAGACGCGAGTCTGCGAGGACGATCCCCGCCGCGACCGCGCTTCCGGACACCGGGGTGCGGATCTCGACCTGCCCCTGCCGAAGCTCGTAGCCGAAGCGCCCGTTCGCCCCGACGCGGTCGAGGACGAGGTCAACCGCGGGCGTGAGCTGCAGCGTGGCGGGATCGAGCAGCATCAGCTCCTCCTCGATGCCGACGGTGAAGCCGGAGCGGGAGTCGAAGAGCGCCCGTAAGGACTCGACCTCGAGCGGTGCTCCTGCCGACCACGCCGGCGTCTCCTCAGGCGACAGGCGCTCGCGCAGCGGGTCTTCCGCTCGAACGTCGTTCATGATGCAGGCGCGCGCTAGGCGGCTGGTGCCCTGCTCTGCAGCAGCTCCTCGAGCACCGCCCGGAAGTCGACCATCGCCTTCCGCAGGTTCTCGGTGCTCTCGGCGCCGTCCTGGTCGATCATCGCGACGCCGTGTCGATAGCGATCGGCGACGTCGGGATGCTCGACCGCGACGAGCCCGGCGCGATGCTCGGTATCCGCGTCCAGCGGATAACCGCTCTCCTCGAAGGCTCGTTCGACCACGCGCTGAGCGGCGCGGGCGGCGTCACGGGGATCGCTGACGAAGCGTGCCTCAGCCTGCCGCCAGTCCTCGAGGAATCGGTCGCGGGCAGGATTCGACAATGGCCTGATCTCGAGCTCGTCGTGCTCATGCTCGATCGCGCGCAGGTCCTTCTCGGCGCCGGTGACGCCCGAATTCGAGACGGCTCGGTGGTACTCCGGCCCGAAGCGCTCCTTCAGGTGCGAACGACGTCGCCGAATGCCGACGAATGCGACGGCAAGGACGACGAGCAGCGCTACAGCGGCCACGAGCACGATCCATTCCCAGGTTTCCAACAGCTAGCCACCTCCTTGGATACACGCGATTTGTTCCCGGCGCGCGTGCCGGAGAAACCCGCGAGGTTTCGAGACTCGTGCCCTCGGGCACCCACGGGGCACGTCCGACTCGAAAGGAGCCAACAGGTGGACAGCGACCAGATCAAGGGCAAGGCGAAGGAAGTCGAGGGCGAGGCCCAGCAGAAGTGGGGCGAGACCAAGGACAAGGCCGGGGACGTGTGGGAAGACGTCAAGGACAAGGGAGAGGACGTCGTAGACGAGGGCAAGGATCGCGTGGACGAGCGCGACGAGAGCACCGAGAAGACGCACTCCCGCTAGAGACCATTCGAAACGTGGCGGGGCCGGAACCCTCTGCCGGCCCCGCGGCGACTCATCTCGTCGTCGCGCGTGCCCGCAAGAGCCGGACGAGGGCACGCTCACTCACGGTCAGGCGGCTCGGGCCGCGCGCGTTGCGCTTTCTGAAGTCGTCGAGTGTGATGCCCTCTCGGAAAGCGTCGACGACAATCGGGCTGACGTACGACTCGCGGGCGACGGCAGCCGTGTTGCCGAGCTCCTCCCCAACCTTCTGCATGACGCTCGCCAGAGCGCGCTTCGCCTCGGCCTCCGACTGCGCGGGGCGCAGGTCGGCGAGCTCCGAGGCCGCGAGCAACGTCCCTCCCCACGTGCGGAAGTCCTTCGCAGTGAAGCCGTTGCCGAGATTCTCTGCCAGGTAGCCGTTGAGCACCGGAGACGTGAGATCGACGAGCTCGCCGTCCCGCTCGAAGCGAAACAGGCGCGTGCCGGGCTCCAGGTCGAGGAGGGCGCGCACACCGAGCGCGAGTCTCGCGTTCGTGATCGTGCGTCGAACGAGCTTCCGGTTCTTCGTTCGAAAGCAGAGGCGAACCTCGTCTCCCTCCACGGACGCGTGGCGCTTTCTCAGCGTGGTGATCCCGTGCGTCCTCGAGCGTCGCGTATGCCGGTCGGACCCGACTCGAAACCACGCCTTGTTGATGAGGCCGACCGCGAGCGCGCAGGTCCACTCCTGTTCGTAGTGCTCGAGTCGCAGGTGCTGCTCCATACGACTTCTGAGACCGGGCAGGAGGCTCGCGAACTCCAGCAGCCGATCGAACTTCTCCCGCTCCCGACGCGCGCGGAACGCGTCGCTGTACAGGTACTGCTTCCGACCCGCCGCGTCGATGCCGGTCGCCTGCAGCTTCGCTCCAGCGTTGGGTGAGATCCAGACGTCCTGCCAGGCAGGCGGGATCGCGAGCGCGCGGATCCGCTCGAGCTGCTCCTCGTCACCGATCGGCCGACCGCGCACGTCGACGTAGCGGAAGCGCTTGCGCCCCAGACGCCGCCACCCACCTCGCCGGCTCACACGCGGGAGGTACCCGGCCGCCCGGCGCTCGGAACCTCCGGGTTTCCACTCCCGGCCCCGCGGGTACTTGCGGCTTCATGTCGGTCGTCGTCGTCGTCGCCTCCGCCGAGATCGACCGCGACGTGCTCGGCGACCACGTCTCAGCAGAGGACGAGTTGCACATCGTCGTCCCTGCTGTCGAGCAGTCGCCGCTGCAGTGGCTCGCGAACGATGAGGACGATGCCCGGGCGCAGGCGGAGGGCGTCGGCAACGCGATCGAGGAGGCTGCACCCACCGACGCATCCAGCGTCGACGTCAAGCCGGACCTCCCGGAACAGCTCGTCCGCGACGCGATCGCCGAGCACGGACCCGATCGCATCGTCGTCGTCCTTCGCGAGGGCGACGACGCGAGCTGGCTCGAGGAGGGCGAGCTGGCCGAGATCCCCGGTGAGATCGCCGGCGTGCCGGTCACGCGCCTCGCGGTATAGCGGGCGTAGCCGTACGAACTGCCCCGGAATTGGCCCGCTACGCTGAAGCCATGAGCAACGACAAGCCGTACACGGTCTGTCCGGCCTGCGGCAAGCGCGTCGAGCCCGACGATCCCGGCGTCATCCATGCGGTCGAGGTCGTCGTCATGCCCGGCAAGCAGCAGGAGCAGGAGCTCGACGAACGGCGCAGCGGTCTCTTCTGTACGGGGTGCTCGCCGGAGGCCGTCGGGTACGCGCGCAGGCCGCGACCCTGAGCTGGAGGCTGACAGCGAGCTAGTCGCGCAACTGAGCGCGCATTGCGGGCAGCGCGCAGGACTCGATCGCCAGTTAATGGGCCTGGTTCGCCAGCGGTGGAAACGCGCCGGACTACACGGCACCGGATCCGGACTGGACGGAATGGGCGGATGACAACAGTGGAAAAGGCCGCATTGGTGCCTTTCTGATGCTGGCCGGCAATGTCGCTGGGCTGTTGCGAGCGCGATTGGTCAGGCGACGTCTTGATGAGCTCGACGAGCTCGTCGTCCCGGCTGTCAAACAGCGCTGTGTTCGTCGTAGGCTCCAACCATGGCCGATCACCTGCAATTGCTTCGCGAGTTGGCCACCGTCGGGCCGCGTCGTGAGGTCACCGGCGCTCGGTGCGACGGAACCGTATCCGTGCTCGGACGGCGGAGGCAGCCGACTTGATCGACGGGCGTCTGCGGGTCGGGGTCCAGCTGCCGGAGGTCGAGCGCGACGTACGCTGGCCGGAGCTGCGCGCGATTGCGCGAACCGCGGAAGCGTCTGGCTACGACTCCATCTGGGTCGGCGACCACATGCTGTACCGGGGCGACGCTCGCCCGGAGCGGGGGCCTTGGGATGCCTGGTCGATGCTGGCGGCGTTGGCTGCGTCGACCGAACGGATACGACTGGGGCCGCTCGTCGCGTCGACCGCGTTTCATCCGCCGGGTCTCGTCGCGCGGATGGCGGCGGCGATCGACGAAGTATCCGCAGGACGGTTCACTCTCGGTGTGGGCACAGGCTGGAACGAAGCGGAGTTTCGCGCGTTCGGGATCGCGTTCGAGAACAAGGTGGCGCGTTTCGAGGAAGCGTTCACAATCATCCGGCGACTGCTTGCCGGAGAGCGCGTGAGCTTCGGTGGGCGCTTCTACCGCGTCGATGATGCTCTGCTCCTACCGCCGCCAAAGCGCCGGGTCCCACTACTGATCGGTAGTTCCGGGCCGCGGGTGCTCGCGGCGACGTCGCCTCACGTCGACTGGTGGAACAGCTGGTACTCGTGGTACGGCAACACACCATCGGGTTTCGCTGCGCTGAGCTCACGGTTCGACGGCGCCTTCAGACGGAGCGCGTGCGTGCTCGTATCGGTCGACGGAGGGACCGGCGAGCGAGCTCTCGAAGAAGGATCGCCACCGGTCGAATCACGCGAACTGCATAACCACCTGAACGAACTCAGCGACGCCGGAGCCGACGAGGCGATCCTCGTGATCGATCCGATCACCGAGCGCTCTGTCTCCGCGGTATCCGACGCGCTCGGGCTCGATCCGCATCGGCTCGGTGACTAAGAGTCCGGGCGGTCGCGCCCCGATCATCTGCCGGGTACTCGCAATACGGAGATGTGCCTCTGTGTGCACGAGAGGCCGCCGCGCACCACGCGGCGCGACGGCCTCGACCCAGGAGAGCCGCGTCTAGCGGACGGTGGTGACCTCGGCCTGGCTCTCGCTCCACCGCGCGGTCAGCGCGTAGAGCACGATGATGCTCAGGGCTATCCCCGTCAGTGACCAGAGCGTGTTCTGGGTGTTGCCGAGGAAGCCGAGCTGGGCGATGAAGTTCAGGCTTACGACCACGATCGCGAACCAGCGTGCCCACCCCTGCCCGGCCCCCAACCCGAGGCCTGCGAGAACGAGCAGCACGCCCCAGATCATCATCGTCCAGCCCCAGGCCGTCAGGTCGAAGACGAGGAAGCCAGACCCGGTGGGCACGTAGTACTCGTCTTCGAACACGGCGATCAGACCCTGAAAGAAGTCGATCGCGCCGATGATCAGCAACACAATTGCGGCGAAGCCGATCCACCCTGCCATGCTCTTGGAGTTCATCCCTACCTCCCTCTCGGAGCGTCGCGAGCCCACGTCTGACGGGCTGACGCTCCCTTTCGCGTCTGACGGCGTCAATAACAGTGGCAGGTAGTTGCCCGGAGTGCAATCGTCGATGCGAATCCCGGACGAGGCAACGAAGCACACGCGACGCGCTGGGCCCGCCCGCGATTCGTTGGCACAAGGGCAGCGGCTCATTACGTCCACGAGAGAGAGCCCGCCTCGGCTAGGCGCGAGACGAGCTCCCTAGTCGACTTGGGTGCGGGGTTAGCGCAGGTTAGAGGTGATCCAGTCGAGTACCTCGGGCACGTCGATGCGGTGGTTGAGCGACGTGATCCGCCCGCAGATGACACCGTTGGGACCAAGGCGGTACCCACCCGTATGAACTGCGACGACCGTGTCCGTGTCAGCGAACAGAAGCGGCGAGCCCGAGTCGCCGCCGCAGCTGCCACCGTGTTCCGGCGAGGGCACATTGCCCACGATGAACCAGAGGGGGTCCGCGAGCCCGCTGACGCTGCCGTTCCCCGGCCGGTAGCGCTGAGTCGCGATCTTGCGGGTCCAGGTGATTGCGCTCCGCGGCGGGCCGAGGCCCACGATCGTGCCCTGGACGCCGTAGCCGACGTCGTCGAACCTCTGGTCCGTCTGCCCGTTGCCGTCGATGATCGGGTCAAGGGCGTTCGGCGCGGGCAGGTCGGCGGGCTCGATGGTCGTGATCGGCTCGTCGAGGTAGAGCAATCCGTAGTCGAACGTCAGCGGCCAGTCAGCTTCCACATACTCAGGATGGGTGAGCCACTCGGACGCTGAGTACCACGTGCCTCCGTCCGGCATCCAATCCTCATCGACCGATGCCACGGGATCGAAGCTCACCATTATCGACTCGAGGCCCTCCTCGTCGGCTAGGAGGTCCCAGAAGTCGGTGCAGTGGCCCGCGGTGAGGATGGTCTCCTCGGAGATCAGCGTCCCGGTGCAGAAGGTGAGGCCGGGTGCGAGAAGCAGGGCAACGTAGGGATGACCGGTGCCGTCCGGCTGACCGCCAGTGACGGCCGCGCCGGGCGTTGCGAGTACGCCGAACAAGATGATTGCGGCGAGAACGGGAGCAAGGAGTAAGCGTCGCAACTGAAACCCCCTTCTGACGGCTGCGCTTGCCGCCTTCGATGACAATCGCGAGCCATCTGCCCGGCGTAAGGCGCTTTCAAACTGCTGTTGGTCCTGGGGCGAACGGAGCGCACGAGCCCGCGCCTAGTTCAGCCCGCTCGCCTCGAGTTCGCTCTCCCTCGAATCCGCAGACAGTTCGCTCCCTCACATCGTCGCGGCGCTCCTCCTCGATGAAGCGCTTCGCATCCTCGCGCCGGAGACTTCGGGGTCCACACCGTGCGGGAAGGCCGCAGTTTCGACTTCGGCACCGGCTAACGCCTAACCGGCGGATGATGCCGCGGCGAACAACTCGTGCTCCCGCTCCAGACCCTTGAGGCGGTATCGCCCGCGCGACTCGAACGCCAGCCCTGCAGCGCCCTCCGCAAGGTCGCGCGTGGTGCCGGACAGGAGCACCTCGCCCGAGCCCGCCTCCGCCAGGATGCGAGCGGCGGCGTGGACCGCGACACCCCGGATGTGTTCATCGGACAGCGCCACCTCGCCGCTGTGAATGCCGATGCGGATGGGGACCTGGATAGCCGCCAGGGCATCGACGAGCTCCAGCCCGCAGCGGATAGCCCGCTCGGCGCCATCGAACACGATGAGAAACGAATCCCCCGCGGTTTCGACTTCGCGGCCGCCGAAACGGACCAGCACCGTGCGGACGATGTCTTCGTGCATGGTCACGGTGTGCTTCCAGGCCGCGTCGCCTTCCTTTCGCGCGCGAACCGTGGAGTCGACGATGTCGGTAAACAGGATGGTGGCCATCACGCGTGCGCCCTCGCCCGGCTGCGTGTCGAATCCGGCGCCCCCAGCCCAGTCGACCATCACCAGCTCCTCGTCGCCCTCCACCCAGGTGACGTGGCCGGGGGCCAGATCGAACACCTGGTTAGGCCCGATGACCACCTCCTCTCCCTCGTCGGTCCGGATGCCCATCCGTCCCCTGAGGACCACACCGCGGTGATACAGCTCACATGAGGCGGTGCCGCTCAGCGGCTGGGCGTGTGCCTCCCAGCTCCAGCCCGGCTGCAGAACATGCCGGCTGACCACCGTTCCGGCGAGGCGCACCTGGTAGGTCGCACCCAGCGGATACGTCACCACCGCCTCGGGCTCGCCGAGGTCGCGGGCTTCGACCGGGCTCACGGCGGTCCTTCCCGCCGGAACTCCGTGCCCCCGCGCATCACATCGAGACCGTAGCGCCTCAGGCGCTGGGGAGTCGATCTTGATTGGCACGGAGCGAATCGGGCAGTGAGACCATGCCGCCTGCCGCTCGCCTCGGTAGCCAGGCTTCTCCGACTGGCAGCGTGCTGCTCGCCTACCGGTCGCGCCCCCTCGCGGTCTCCTCGAGCAATTCCGAACGGGACGTTTCGTGTGCGACCTGGTCGGGCAGGCCTACCGTGACCACCTCATGAGAGGAGGCGAATCGCGATGACGTACATCGACGGATTCGTAGCGGCCGTACCCACGGCCAACAAGCAGAAGTTCATCGACCACGCGAAGAAGGGCGATTCCGTGTTCGTCGAGCTGGGCGCGACGAAGGTCCTCGAGTGCTGGGGCGACGACATCCCCGAAGGCACCGTCACCGACTTTCGGCGCGCCGTCAAGGCGAAGGACGACGAGACGGTGGTCTTCTCCTGGATCGAGTGGCCCGACAAGGCGACGCGTGACAAGGCCATGCCGAAGATGATGGAAGATCCTCGGACCCAGCCCGACCAGAATCCCATGCCGTTCGACGGCAAGCGTCTCATCTACGGCGGCTTTGCGCCTGTGGTCGAGGTCAGCTGAGCAGTCCGCGGGAAGGTGCTACGAGATCGCCGAGGCCCCGCTCTGCGGGGCCTCGGATCAAGTGCGTCCCCCGCCACCAGCCCCGACCCGCTGGGTGGTATCCGTCGACGCTGTTTCTAATGTGCGCGCGTGCGCGCGAGAAAGTTCGGGCCGGCCCGATGTCCCCCGCGGGAACCAGCCCCGCACCAGCACGAGGGCCGAGGGATGTACCCGGTCGAGCGACCTCCAACTCGTGAGGAGGGGTCAGACGGAATCCGGCATGTCGACTGAGGCTCTTGCGCTGTCCCGTCGGACTGACAGCCTCGGTATCCCCGGTTGGAGCGCACTACCCACAGCCACGCGGCCGGCTCACGCCCTCGGGCGGCGGAAACCGCTCTGGATGATTCTGAGTACTACCGGGAGTGACGTCCGTCACCACCCTGGCGCCGCCGCGATCAAACCGTCGCCGGTCGAGGAACGGCTGAAGGAGGCAACCATGACCCAGTCGACTCTTTATGACCGGCTCGGTGGCGCATTCGCCATCGCAGCCGTGGTCGATCACTTCAGCGAAGCGATCGTCAAGAACCCGATCGTGGGCCAGGCCTCGGAGAATCCTGCCCTGAGGGAATGGCACACTCAAAACCTGGAAAGACTTCCGGGCCTCAAGTTCATGCGCACGCTCTGGGTGTGCAACGTCGCTGGTGGCCCACAGCAATACGCAGCCACGAAACCAGGGAGCACTCAGCTCGGCCTGGAGGAAGCCCACCGCAAGCTGAAGATCTCTCCCACCGAGTTCGACGAGGTGGCGGCTGAGCTCGGGCGAACACTCGACTTTTTCAAGGTGCCCGAGCGGGAGAAGGAGGAGGTTCTCGCCGCCTTCGCCGCACACAAGGGCGAGGTGACTGAGGGATTCTCCGAGTAGTTCGGCGCAGGCGGACTTGGCTGGGGGCTAGAAGGACCCGCCGGTCTCTCCGGCGTTGCTGGAGTGCTGAAAATCTCGCTCCGGGTCGGACGGCGGTTACGAGCATCGAACAGCGTTCCGCTCGGTTGAGGCGGATCCGTCGCACCTTCACGCCGCCGAAGATCACGGTGCGTTGATGGCGTCCAGCGTGGCGAGGAAGCCGCTAGCGACCCAGAAGTTGGCCCTTACGCACTTGGCGCAGAAATACCAGGACGGTGAGGGCGAGCCTCAGTCGTCGCCTGTGCCTGAAGGCAAGTCGGGCGTGTCGGAGCTGCCGTCTGAGGCGGATCGCGAGAAACACAAGGACGGCGACGGCAGCGATGCGCCGAGGAGTCAGAACGGCAGCGATGCGCCTGGGAGTCGAACCGTGCCTGCGAGGGCTCTGCTGCTCCGGGGGCTGCTCTGGGACGACCGCATCACCCATGTCGGCAGATACTGACATGGCCGTGCGGACTACTGGCCGGGTGCCCTGGTGAAGTGATTTGTGTACGACACGAAGCGCGGGCCGCCGGGTGTCTTACGAAGGTGGAATGTGGTGCTGACGTCGCGGACTACCTCGCCCTCAGCGTCGAGTCCGTTCCAGCGCACGGTTGCGACGACCGTGTGGTCGCCGAGTCTGTTGACGTCGGTTTCGATTCGCTTACACGCTGCGACACCTTCCTCGCGATACGCATCGATAACCGCCGCCAGGTGGTCGCGTACGGTTTCGCGGTCTGGCAGGTGGACTTCGACGCCATCCCTAACCGCGACAAAGGGCACATCACAGGCATCGGCGCGGCGCCAAGGGTGTTTGTGCGAGCACGGTTGTAGCCGCTAGCCCGCTCGTCGTATTGTGGCCGCATAAGGCCGTCGATTTGCGCATCGGGACTGGCGCTCCTCGGAGCCGCCGTTCTCACGGCGGCGCTTCTCACGGTCTCGAACGATGACGGCTCCGCCTCGCCGACGGCGGCGGCAAAGTCGAAGATCGCCTTCCTCAGATCGAGCGAGCGTGGATACGTCGGGCTCTACGTCGTCAACGCGGACGGGAGCGAGACGCGGAGGCTGTTGGAAACCGGGCAAGGCGATCCGGCTAGTCCCCCCGAGTTCGCTTCGCACCCCGCCTGGTCGCCCGACGGGCGATCCATCGCCTTTGTCGGAAAGGGTGATGACGGCAACGTGGACGTGCACGTCGTGCGGGCCGACGGGCACGGCCGGCAGCGGCTGACGCGCGATCCGGCAGTGGACGGCCGTCCGGCCTGGTCGCCCGACGGGCGGAAGATCGCGTTCACCAGACGGGCGCACATAGAACGGTTCGAGATCTACGTCATGAACGCGGACGGGAGCGATCAACGGAGGCTGACGCGCAACGGCTATATCCATTTCTCTGTGGCCTGGTCGCCCGACGGGCGAAAGATGCTGTTCGAACGCCCAAACCGGCCCCACACCGAAGCGGAGGAGATCTGGATCATGAACGCCGACGGCAGCGGTCAACGGAGGCTGACACGCAACCCGGCGCGTGACGGCGGCCCGACCTGGTCGCCCGACGGGCATCGGATTGTCTTCTCGCGGGAATGGAAGAACGGACACCGGGAGATCTACGTGATGAAAGCCGACGGCAGCGGGCAGCGGAGTCTGACCCGGAGTCACTCGTCCTTCGACCCGGCGTGGTCGCCCGACGGGCGAAAGATCGTCTTCTTCAGTGACCGCGACGGCAACAACGAGATCTACGTCATGAACGCCGACGGGAGCGAACAGCGGAGGCTGACGCGCGATCCGGCGTACGACTGGGGCCCCCGTTGGTCGCCCGACGGGCAGATGATCGCCTTCGAGCGTGACCACCGTCCCTCCGGCGAGGAGCTCCACGTCATGAACGCCGACGGCAGCCGGGATCGGAGCCTGACCCGCAATGGCGTGAGGTTCGTCATCCCCTTCGCCTGGTCGCCCGCGTTGCGGAAGCGCCCGTAGGGCGAGCGAATGCGGAGGCTCTGGCCGAACCCGCGCGGCTAGGTCGAGCTACCTCGACACACCGCCCGCTCACTCGCCTGATCCCCGAGCACGCGGCGAGCACAGTTACGGGTGTGCACATGGGGTGTGCACCCCGTGGGCAAACGCGACACTCCCGACATGCCTGACCCGCATAACCATGCGGATTTGGCTCTACGACTGGGGTTGATATGGGCCCGCCTGGACTCGAACCAGGGACCAACCGATTATGAGTCGGCTGCTCTGACCAGCTGAGCTACGGGCCCGCCGCGTTCCAGCGTAACGAACGGTTCCCACGATCCGATTCGCCGGACTGCTGACAGAATGTCGGAGTCGTGAAGACGTTCCAGCTCGAGCACCGTCTCCGCACGGCCGGCGGGTTGACCGTCACCGACATCACGGAGGACGTCCAGGAGGCCGTCCGACAGAGCGGGATCACCGACGGCATCGTCTCGGTCTACTCGCCGCACACGACCTGCTCCGTTCGCGTCAACGAATGGGAGCGCGGCTTCCTCGAGGACTTCGCGCTGCTGCTCAAGCGCCTCGTTCCGAGCGAGCACTACTACGCGCACGACGACTGGGATCGCCGGACCGAGAACGTATGCGAGGAGGACATGGTCGTCGGGAACGGGCACGCGCACTGCATGTCCATGCTCCTCGGGCCGGCGGGCGAGTCGATCCCCGTGCGCGAGGGCGAGCTCTGCCTCGGCCAGTGGCAGCGGGTGCTCTTCCTCGAGCTCGACCGCGAGCGCGACCGGCGCTGGCTCGTCCAGGTCGTCGGCGTCTGACTACTCGGGAGTGACGTAGGCGGCGGTGATCCCGCCGTCGACGACGAACGTCGCACCGGTCACGAAGGACGACTCGTCGCTCGCGAGGAAGAGCGCGGCATTCACGATCTCGCGGGGCTTGCCCAGCCGTCCCGTCGGCCAGTGGATCTGGCGCCGCTGGAACGCCGCCGGATCGTCGCCGAAGATCGCGAGCAGGAGCGGCGTCTCGACCGGACCCGGACAGAGCGCATTCACGCGCACGCCCTGGCGGGCGAACTGCACACCGAGCTCCTTGCTCATCGCCAGCACCGCGCCCTTCGACGCCGTGTACGAGATCTGCGATGTCGCCGCGCCGAGGATCGCGACGAACGAGGCGACGTTGATGACCGAGCCTCCTCCCCGCTCGAGAAGGTGTGGGATCCCGTGCTTGCAGCACAGGAACACGCCCTTCGTATTCACGTCCTGAACCCGCTGCCACGCCTCCACGGACGTGTCCAGCACGGACGCGTCGTCGGCGGGGGAGATCCCGGCGTTGTTGTAGAGCACGTCGATCCCGCCGAAGCGCTCGGCGGTCGCGTCGAGCATGGCCCGCACGCCGGCCTCGTCAGCCACGTTCACGCCGAAGGCGAACGCGTCGCCCGAGCATTGCGAGACCGTCTCCTCGGCGAGGTCGGCGTCGAGGTCGGCGACGCACACCTTCGCGCCTTCGTCCGTGAAGACGATCGCCGCCTCCCGCCCCATGCCCCCTCCGGCGCCGGTGATGACGCACACCTTCCCGTCGAGTCTTCCCGCCACCGATCAGACCTCCGTCGAGATGAACACGCTCTTGACCTCCGAGTAGCCCTCGAGCGCGTGCATCCCGAGCTCGCGCCCGAATCCGGATTGCTTGAACCCGCCGAACGGTGTCTGGACCCGGACCGACGTGTTCGCGTTCACCGACAGCACGCCCGCTTCGGTCGCGCGCGCGACGCGGAGCGCGCGGGCGCCGTCGCGTGTCCAGATCGAGCCCGAGAGGCCGTACGGCGTGTCGTTGGAGAGTGCGATCGCGTCTGCTTCGTCCTCGAACGGGATCACCGCGGCCACCGGGCCGAACACCTCCTCGCGCGCGATGCGATCGCCGTTCGAAGCTTCCACGAGCGTGCACGGGTACCAGAACCCGGGGCCGTCCGGGATCTCTCCGCGGAACGCGGGCTCCGTGTCGACGAACGCTGCGACCGTCTCGCGATGCTGCGCGGAGACGAGCGGCCCCATCTCCGTGTCGTCGAGCGAAGGGTCGCCCACCTTCACTCGGCTCGTCGCCTCTGTCAGCAGCCCGAGAAATCTGTCGTAGACGGACTTCTGGACGAGGATCCGCGAGCGCGCGCAGCAGTCCTGGCCCGCGTTGTCGAAGACGGAGTACGGCGCGGCCGCTGCGGCTCGCTCGAGGTCGGCGTCCTCGAAGATCACATTCGCCGACTTCCCGCCGAGCTCGAGCGTCACCCGCTTGATCGTGCCCGCCGCCCCCTCCATCACCAGGCGGCCCACCTCGGTCGAGCCGGTGAAGGCGATCTTGGCCACGTCCGGGTGCTCGATCAGCCGCTGGCCGACGACCGAGCCCTTGCCTACGAGGACGTTCACGACCCCTTCGGGGATCCCGGCCTCGAGACAGAGCTCACCGAGCCTGACGGCCGAGAGCGGCGTGAGCTCGGCCGGCTTGAGGACGACCGTGTTCCCGCATGCGAGCGCGGGCCCGAGCTTCCAGCTCGCGATGTTCGCCGGGAAGTTCCACGGGACGATGAGCCCGACCACGCCGAGCGGCTCGCGAAACGTCGCGGCGACGCCGCCTGCCACCGGGATCGTCTCGCCGAAGTGCTTGTCGATCGCGCCGGCGTAGAAGTGGAAGACCTGCGCGACCATGCCGATCTCGCCGCGGGCTCCGGTGATCGGCTTGCCGACGTTCTCGGACTCGATCCGGGCGAGCTCTTCCGTGTGCTCTTCGACGAGCGGTCGCGAGTCGACGTAGAAGCCTGGCGCGATCGCCCGGCGCGACCGCCCGCCATGCCGGATAGGCGGCCTTCGCGCGCGCGACCGCCGCGTCGGCCTCTTCCACCCCTGCCTGCTCGAGCTCGGCGATCGGCTGCTCGGTCGCCGGGTTCAGGACGGTCAGCGTCACGGGCCGGATTCAAACACGGGGCCGTTACAGGCCGCGGCTTTGCCGCATACGCCAGATTCCGTAGACGACCCAGGCGAACACGGGGACGAGGAGGAGCGCAAGGATCCACAGAGCTTTGCCGACGCCCGAGAGAGCCGTCGCGGGCTGGCGGAGCACGTCCGCGATGAAGAACACGGACAGCGCGAGATAGATGACCGCGAATCCGAAGTAGTACACGCCTTCCTCCTTGTCGCCGAGAGCGTGGGAGCCTACTTCGTGCGGGCCGAGCGATACGCGAGGGCCTCCTCGACGAGCGCGTCGAAGAGCTTCTGATCCTCGCCCGCCTCGGGATGCCACTGGACGCCGACCGCGAAGCGCTTGTCCGGATCCTCGAACGCCTCGAGCGTCCCGTCTGCCGCCCAGGCCGTCTCGACGAGGCCCTCGCCCACCCGCCCGGGCGCCTGATGGTGGTGCGACGTCACGTCGGAGCGCACGCCGACGATCGAGCCCAGTCGCGAGTCCTCCTTGATCTCCACCGGGTGGATGGCGAACGCGCCGGGGATCTGCTTGTGGTCGTCGTTGCCCACCGCCTCGGGAAGGTGCTGCACGAGATCGCCTCCGCGCGCGATGTTCAGGAGCTGGAAGCCGCGGCAGATCGCGAGCGTCGGCAGGTCGCGCTCGAGCGCAGCCTGCAGGAGCGCCAGCTCGCCCGCGTCCCGACGCGACTGCGGCGTATCCGTCTCGGGATGAGCCTCGGCGCCGTACTGAGCCGGATCGACGTCCGCGCCGCCGGAGAACACGATTCCGTCGAGCGCGTCCAGCGTCTGCTCGATGTCCTCCTCGGCGGGCGGAACGACGAGCGCACGCCCACCTGCCCGTTCGATCGCATCGACGTACGCGAGCGGGACGAGCGCGGCCGGGAGATGCCATACGCCCCAGCGCGCGTCCTGCGCGTACGACGTGATCCCGATCACCGGTCTCATGCCGCCTCCGTCTCCACGATCCAGAGTGTGCCGTGACCGCAACGCATCTCGCGGCCCTCGGCGGGCTCGAGGCTCACTCGGAGCACCCGCACCGTCTCACCGTCCAGCTCCGTCAGCGCTCCTTGTGGTGTCGCCGGTGAGTGGAAGCGCCAGGCGCGAATCTGGCGAGCGATTTCCGCTGCCGGCCGCGCCCAGTCGATCCAGGCGTACTCGGGCTCGAAGAACGAGAAGTACGTTGCCTCCTCCTCCGACTGCGGATCGCCTGGGTCACCCCGCTCGATTCGCTCCACGACCGAGGGGAAGATCCCGCCGATCGCCGGGCCGAACTTCGACTCGAGGTCGTCCCAGCTCTGTGCGTCATCCAGGGGGATGCGGACCTGCGCGAGCACATTGCCGGTGTCGAGCTCGGCGTCCATGTAGTGGAGCGTGAATCCGATGTCGGACTCGCCGTTGCGAACCGCCCAGGCCACGGGACTCGGCCCGCGGTAGCGGGGCAGCAGAGACGGATGCCCGTTGACGATCCCGTACTTCGGGACCGCGATCGCCTCGGCTGGAATCTTCCACGGAAAGCCTGTGCAGAACGCGACGTCCGGCTCGAGCGAGCGGAGCAGCGGGGCGATTCGGTCCCGGCTCGCGGGTATCACTACGTCGAGGTCGGCAGGAGCGCCGATGAGCAGGTCCTCGAGCCCTCCGTAGCGGTCGGCGAGCTCGCGGCTGCACATCAGTGCGACCGGCTCGTGCCCGAGCTCCCGCAGCATCGCGCAGTACCCGATCACGGCCGGGAGGATCCGCGAGATGAGGACGACTCTCATCCGCGTTCGAACAGGCGGATCCGCTCCCAGTCGGTGACGACCTTGTCGAACAGCGCCTGCTCGGTGCGCGCGTAGTTCAGGTAGTGGTCGACAACCTGGTCGCCGAACGCGGGGCGCGCCATCGTCCCGGTCTCGAGCGCGACGATCGCCTCGCGCAGGGTTGACGGGAAGCGCTCGGCGTCCGACTCGTACGCGTTCCCCTCGAGCGCGGGCGGCAGCGGCAGCTCGCGCTCGATTCCGTGCAGTCCTGCCGCGATGATCGCGGCGAACGCGAGGTAGGGATTCACATCGCCGCCGGGGATCCGCGTCTCCGCCCGCTTCGACGCGCCGTGACCGACGATCCGGAACCCGCACGTCCTGTTGTCGTGGCCCCACGCGAGCGTCGTCGGCGCCCAGCTCCCCGCCGCATAGCGCTTGTACGAGTTGATCGTGGGCGCGAGGAAGATCGCAAGCTCGCTGAAGCATGCGATCTGGCCAGCCAGAAAGCGCTCGAAGAGCACTTCGTCGTCGCCGAACGCGGGCTCGCCGTCACGGAACAGCGACGCGTGGACGTGGCACGAGTTCCCGATCCACGACTCGAACGGCTTGGCCATGAACGTGATCGAGCAGCCGTTGAGGTTCGCGATCTCCTTGGCGCCGTTCTTGTAGATGACGTGGTTGTCCGCCATCGTCAGCGCGTCCGCGAAGCGGAAGTTGATCTCATGCTGGCCCGGCCACGCTTCGCCCTTCGACGTCTCCACCTTGATGCCGGCGCCGTGCATCCCGTTGCGGATCTGCCGGATCAGGCCCTCGTCGTACGTCGTGGCGAGGACGTGGTAGTCGAGGATGTACGGGACCGACGGCGTCAGGTCCTCGTAACGCTGCGCCCACGCCTCCTGGTAGCTCTCGCGCAGGAGGTAGAACTCGAGCTCCGAGCCCGTCATCGGCGTGAAACCGAGAGCGGCAGCACGTTCCATCTGCGCCTTCAGCACCTGGCGGGGCGAGGGCTCGACCGGCGACCCGTCGTGCCAGAGCACATCCGCGAGCACGAGCGCCGTGCCCTCCAGCCACGGGATCCGCCGCAGCGTCCCGAGATCGGGCTTCATCGCGAAGTCGCCGTAGCCGCGCTCCCAACTTGCGATCTCGTAGCCGGGGATGGGATCCATCTCCATGTCGAGCGCGAGCAGGTAGTTGCAGCCCTCGACCGCGTGGTCGGCTCCGACCTCCTCGCAGAAGAACTCCGCGTGCAGGCGTTTTCCCATCAGGCGACCCTGCATGTCCGTGAACGCGACGACGACGGTGTCGATCTCGCCGCTCTCGACCGCGGCTCTCAGGTCGTCGAACTCCAGCACGCGCCGATCCTAGTCCGTCCCAGCCCGGTTGACATGTCACGCGGGAGGTGCACGTAATACCGCACGGACAACGGTGAGCGAGCCCTGGGAGGTCGTATGAGCACAGGTCAAACGCCGAGCTACCACACGTCTGAGGACGAGCAGATCCTGCACAAGCTCGGCTACGCGCAGGAGCTGTTCCGTGCGATGGGTGGCTTCCGGAACTTCGCGATCAGCTTCACGATCATCTCGATCCTCGCTGGCTGCCTCACCTCCTACTTCGTCGCATTCGAGCGTGGCGGCCCCGTCGCCGTGACCTGGGGCTGGCTGCTTATCGGCCTGATGAGCACGATCATCGCGCTTTCGATGGCGGAGATCGCGTCCGCGTATCCGACCGCGGGCGGCCTCTACTACTGGGCCTCGAAGCTCGGGAGCCCCGGTTGGGGCTGGGCGACGGGCTGGTTCAACCTGATCGGACAGATCGCGGTCACCGCGGCGATCGGCTACGGGCTCGCAACCTTCGCGACGATCCTGCTCGACTTCTGGTTCAGCTACACGGCGCACATGGACGACTGGTTCGGCGCGTCGGCCAACTTCTCGATCTACGTCGTCTATGCGATCTGCCTGGCCCTGGCGGTGCTGATCAACCTGCTCGACATCCGCATCACCTCGGGGCTGAACATGATCTCCGCCTGGTGGCACATGCTCGGCGTCGCTTTCATCGTCGGTGTCCTCATCATCGTCCCGGACCAGCACCAGTCGCTCTCGTACGTCTTCACGGAAACCGTCAACGCCTCGGGCTACGGGAACGGGACGACATCCTGGTCGAATCCAGCGATGTGGTTCGTGTTCGGCCTCGGCCTGCTCATGGCCCAGTACACGATCACGGGCTTCGACGCGTCCGCGCACACGGCCGAGGAGACGAAGGCAGCCTCACGCATGGCGGCGACGGGCATGTGGACGTCGGTGTTCGCCTCTGCGGTCTTCGGCTTCATTCTGCTCGTCGCCGTGACCGCTGCCATTCCGTCCACGGAAGGCGCGCTCGAGAACATCGGCGCGGTCGTCCCGTGGATCTGGGCCGAGTCGATGAGCCAGAACTGGTCCGAGGCGCTGCTCTTCATCTGCGTCGTCGCCCAGTTCTTCTGTGTCACCGCATCGGTGACGTCGGCATCGCGCATGATGTTCGCCTTCTCGCGCGACCGCGCCGTCCCCGGCCACCCGCTCTGGCGACGGGTTTCGCCGAATCGCGTTCCGCGCTGGTCGGTGGTTGGTGTGTCGTTCTTCGCGGCAGTCCTGATGATTCCGGCGATCTGGAACTACCTCGTCGGATACGCGGTCGGAACGGCGATCGCGGTCATCGGCCTCTATATCGCCTTCATCCTCCCCGTGTGGCTGCGCTGGCGGAAGGGCGACAGCTGGGACGAGCCACGCGCGTGGAGCCTCGGGCGTCACTACAAGTGGCTCGACGCGATCGCCATCCTGTGGGTCGCGATCATCACCATCCTCTTCGTCTTCCCGCTGTACAAGGCAGGCCTGCCCTGGGAGGACGACTTCTCCTGGGAGCTGACGAACTACACGATCCTCTGGTTCCTGGCGATCGGAATTGTCTTCGGCGGATGGTGGGCCCTTTCGGCGAAGAACTGGTTCACGGGCCCCGTTCGCATGGGCACCGAGGAGGAGCTCGAGCGACTCGAGGAGGAGCAGGCCGGAAGGTTCGGCCGCCCGACCGAGGCCGCCGGGCGCTGAGCCTCACCGCAACTGACGCTGGAGAGGCGCCGCAGGGCGCCTCTCCTCGTTCAGCCGAGTACAGCACGAAAGCTCGCCTCGTCCGCTGTCCGCCGCATGCGCTCGAAGTGCTCCGCCGCGTAGGAGTCAAAGTCGAAGTCGAGCGTCGACACGGCGGACTGCACGACGCCCCACATCGCCTCGCGGAAGTCGGACATGAAGCGCATCAGCTCGAGGGCGCGCGCGTCCTCCGGACGACTCTCGCCGAAGTACGCCGTCAGCAGCGCCTCCCGCGCCACATCGTCGAGCTCGTGGTTGATCGAGAAGTTCGCGAGGTCGAAGAAGCGATCGCCCATCCCCGCGTACTCCCAGTCGACGATGCGCAGTTGCTCGCCGTCGTCGAGGAAGTTCGCGTTCAGTAGGTCGTTGTGGCAGGGGACGGCGGTCGCGCCTGAGCGCCGCCGCTCGATCTGCGTCGCGATCCCGTGCGCCCAGTCGTACAGACTCGGGGACCGCCCCTCCTCGTTCGAGCGCGGTCTCCCGGTACTCCTCGACGACGCGGAACGAGTCGAACTCACCGGCAATCGCCGGCCCGTCGTGGAACGCGCGCAGCCCCGAGGCCAGGCGGGAGAGCATGTCCGGCTCGCGCATCCGCTCGAGCGGCGGGGTCTCGCCGGCGATGAAGCGGGTGACGAGCCAACCCTCGGGCTCGACGAACGCGACGACCTCGGGCCCGATGCCGGCGGCCGCTGCGGCCTTCGTCGCCTCGAGCTCGACGTGCCGGTCGATGCCGAGGAGGTCCGTGCTCTCGCCGGCGACGCGCAGGACGTACAGCTCGCCGTCCAGCTCGACCTTGAGGTTGTGGTTCGTGATCCCGCCGCCGAGGGGCTCGAAGCGCGCGCCGCGCCCGGCCAGACGCGCTCGACGGCCGTGGCCAGGTCCGTCATGCGCGAATCCGCTCGCCACGCGGGTCGAAGAGCGGCTCCTCGACGACGACGCCGTCGATCCAGTCGCCGAAGATCTCGACCGCGACCTCGGTGCCGACGCCGTGCTCGGCAGGAAGGTAGGCGTACGCGATGGACTTCTGCACCGTGTAGCCGTACCCGCCGCTCGTCACGCGGCCCACGAGCTCGTCTCCCACGCGCACCGGCTCGGAGCCGAGCGCGACGGCCCGGGAATCCTCGAGCGCCAGGCACCGCAACAGACGTTCGGGCTCGCCTGCGGCCGTCAGCGCCTCGCGTCCGACGAACTCGCCCTTGTCGAGCTTGACCGCGAAGTCGAGCCCCGCCTCGAAGGGCGTGTCGTCGGGAGTGATGTCCGCGCCCCAGACGCGGTAGCCCTTCTCGAGCCGCAGCGAGTCGATCGCCTTGTAGCCAGCGGCCACGAGGCCGTGCTCGCGCCCCGCCTCCCAGACCGTGTCCCACAGCGCGAGCCCGAACTCGGCAGGACAGTAGAGCTCCCAGCCGAGCTCGCCCACGTAGGTCACGCGCAGCGCGAGGCACGGCACGCGCCCGATCGCCAGCTCCCGAGCACGCATGTACGGGAACGCCTCGTTCGAGAGATCCGCGGTCGTCAGCGGCTGCAGGATCGCGCGCGCCTGCGGTCCCCAGATGCCGAAGCACGCGAGCTGCGAGGTCACGTCCGTGACCCGAACCGAGCCGTCGTCGGGGACGTGCTGCCGGATCCACGCGAGGTCGTGCTGGCCGAACGCGGTCCCCGTGACGATCTGGAAGCGATCCTCGGCCAGGCGAGTCACGGTGAAGTCGCACTCGATGCCGCCTCGAGGATTGAGCATCTGCGTGTAGGTCACCTGTCCGACGGCGCGAGCGACCCGGTTCGCGCACAGGCGCTCGAGCAGCTCCGCGGCACCCTCCCCGGAGACGGCGATCTTCGCGAACGAGCTCTCGTCGAAGATCGCGGCCGTCTCGCGGCACGCCTCGTGCTCGCCCCCGATCGCAGGCGACCAGAGCTTTCCCGCCCAGCCCCGCGGACGCAGCGACTCGTCGCCTCGAGCCGCGTTCGGCTCGAACCAGTTCGCGCGCTCCCAGCCCGACTTCTCGCCGAAGGCCGCCCCGAGCTCCTGTAGGCGGCCGTATGCGGACGAGACCCGCAGCGGCCGACCCGCCTGCCGCTCGTGTCCCGGGTACTTGACGTCGTAGTAGGTCTCGTAGATCTCCTTCGTGCGCGCGAGCGCGTACTCGCGGCTCCGATAGGCGTGACCGAAGCGGCGCGAGTCCATGTGCCACACGTCGAGGGAAGGCGTCCCCTCGACGATCCACTCGGCGACGAGCTTCCCCATCCCGCCGGCGCCGGCCAGCCCGTGCGCGCAGAAGCCGGCGGCAACCCAGAAGCCGCGCACGTCCGAGGGGCCGAGGATGAACTCGCCGTCCGGCGTGAATGCCTCGGGCCCGTTGATGAGCTTCACGACCTCCATCTCCGCGAGCGCAGGGACGCGGACGACCGCGTTCTCCATGAGCTCCTCGAAGCGCGGCCAGTCCTCCTCGAGCAGTCGCGAGTTGAAGTCGGCCGGGATGCCGTCGAGGCCCCACGGCGCGCACTGCCGCTCGTAGCCGCCCATGATCAGGCCGCCGGACTCGGGCCGGAAGTACACGAGCAACGACGGGTCGCGCATCGTCGGCATGTCGAGCGGGAGTCCCGCAGGTTTCGTGATCAGGTACTCGTGTGCCATCGGCACGATCGGCACGTTCACGCCCGCGAGAGCTCCGATCTCCTGGGCGTACATGCCGCCGGCGTCGACGACCACCTCCGTCTCGATCTGGCCCCGGTCGGTCTCGACCGCCTCGACGCGGCCGCGCCGGACGCGGATCCCCGTCACGCGCGTGCGCTGCTCGATCTCCACTCCGCGCCGGCGCGCACCCTCGGCGAGCGCGAACGTGAGCTGGCTGGGATCGATGTAACCGTCGGTCGGGAGGAACGCGGCACCGAGGACGCCGTTCGTCGTCAGCGGCGGGAACCGCTCCTGTGCCTCCGCCGCGGAGATCAGCTCGAGCGGGAGCCCGAACGTCTTCGCCCAGCCCGCCTGCCGTGAGATCTCCTCGAGCCGCTCCCGGGAGGAGGCGAGGCGAAGCGACCCGACCTCGTGCCAGCCCGTCTCGAGGCCGACTTCGTCCTCGAGCGAACGGTAGAGCTCGACGCTCTCCATCATCATCTTCGTGAGCGAGAGGGAGCTGCGCAGCTGGCCGACGAGACCGGCGGAGTGGAAGGTCGAGCCGCTCGTCAGCTCCGCGCGCTCGACGAGGAGGACGTCGTCCCAGCCGAGCCGCCCGAGCCAGTAGGCGACCGAGCAGCCTCCCACTCCTCCCCCCACGACGACGGCACGCGCGCGCTCACGCATGCGCGTGACCATAAACCGCGCCGCGAGCAGGCAGCGGCGACTGCCGCCCGCCGCGGGTGGCCCGCAAATTGCGACAACTTTCGTCGTCGGACACCCCTTGCTGGGACAGGTCTCTTCTCCTAGATTTCTGCCTGCGCCGAGCACGGGGCGCCGGTAGGACGAAGCCCCCCGAGGAGCACTACGCGGAAGCGGAAGGTTCGTCGGGAAGGTGGACGAAAGCGTTCCCGGCTCGGCGAATCCTTGCGGCCGGGCCTTCGTGCCCGGCCCTTTTTCTTCTCCGGAGTGGTCAGAGCACACAGAAGCGTGTGCAGTTCGGCTGTTGTGAAAAGAAAAGATCGCAATTTGCGAGAAGTTCGCCTCGGAGTTCTCTTGACGGGCTCGGGCGACCCCCCTAAGGTCTGCGATGCACCGAGTACGGAGCGTCCGAGGTTGATGGCTCTCCGAGTGGTTGCCGCTTCGGCGGCGGTCAGTCGGGAAGCCGGACGAAGGCGCCACCGGCTCGGTGCTTTTTCTTTGGAGTCATCTCCCCACCGATGCGCGTGACCGCGGTCCGCGTTCGGAGGACCGACGCCTGCTCTTCGCAAATTGCACCGACTTTCGTCGAAGTGGTGCTTGACCGGTTGCGGCCGGGTCCCTAGAGTCCCCGATGCACCGAGTACGGAGTGTCCAAGGTTGATGGCTCTCCGAGTGGTTGTCGCTTCGGCGGTGGTCAGTCGGAAGGTCGGACGAGGACGCAACCGGCTCGGTGCATTTCTTTGTGGCAAGTGGCGATCGGGTAGGCGCGTATCCTCGCGCGCGTGCGCCGTCTCCTCGCCCTCGTCAGCGCGATCATCTTCGTCGACGCGCTGCTCTTCACCGCGCTGACGCCACTCGTACCGCTGTATGCAGAACGGTTCGAGCTCTCGAAGTCCGGCGCCGGGCTCCTCGTCGGAGCATTCGGGGCAGGGGCCTTGTTCGGCGGCATACCGGGCGGGCTCGCCTCGGCTCGGTTCGGCCCGAAGCGCGCCGTCGTCGGCGGGCTCGTCCTCCTCTCGGTGGCCAGCTTCACCTTCGCGGCGGCGGACAGCGCGGCGACCCTCGGCGCCGCCCGGTTCGTCCAGGGGATCTCGAGCACCGCGACGTGGGCGGGTGCCCTTGCCTGGATCTCGACCTCGGCGCCGCGCGACCGACGCGGCGAGATGATCGGGACCGCGTTCGGGGCAGCCGTGTTCGGTGCCGTTATGGGCCCGGTGTTCGGCGGGATCGCCGAGGCCGCCGGAATCCGGCTCTCCTTCACCGTCGTCGGCGCGCTCATGCTCGCGTTCGCAGCGTTCGCCGCGCTCGCCCGCACCGCGCCGGGGGAAACGATGTCGCTCGCAGGCCTGACACGGGCTGTCCGCGACGCACGCTTCCTTGGCGGCCTGTGGCTGAACACGCTCCCGGCGATGCTCTTCGGGCTCCTCGTCGTCCTGACGCCGCTCACACTCGACGACGCCGGCTGGGAGACATTCGCGATCGCCGCAGTCTTCTTTGCTGCCGGGTTGCTGGAGGTCGTCCTGAATCCGCTCCTCGGGCGCTACACGGACCGCGCGGGTCGCCTCCTCCCCATTCGCGTCGCGCTCGGCGCGTCGCTCGTCGTCGCGGCGTTCCTCGCGTCGAGTCCGAGCGCGGCTCTCGTTGCGCTCCTCATCTGCGCTGCGGCGATCAGCTTCGGCGCGCTGTACACGCCGGGCATGGCACTGACCTCCCACCGCGCCGAGACCGTGGGCCTGGCGCAGGGCCTCGCCTTCGGCGTGATGAACACCGCGTGGGCCGCGGGCGCGGTCGTCGGCCCGACGACAGGGGGCGCGCTGGCGGATGCATACGGGAACGCCGTGCCGTACGTCATGGGCGCAGCGCTCTGCGCACTCACGCTCGCGGCGACATACCGCGCGGCAGGAAGAATGGCGCCACGTGAAGCGTGAGGACTGGGATCGTCGCTACTCCGACGCGGAGAACCTCTGGTCGGCGAAGCCGAACCGGTTCCTCGTCGCCGAGGCCGAGGGACTCGAACCTCGACGTGCGCTCGACCTCGCGTGCGGCGAGGGCCAGAACGCCATCTGGCTGGCGACCCTCGGCTGGGACGTCACGGGCGTCGACTACTCGGAGGTCGCGATCGGAAAGGCGCGTACGCGCGCTGCACGCGACGGCGTCGGCGTGGAGTTCGTGTGCGCCGACCTCGTGGACTACGAGCCGGAGGCCGGCGCATTCGACCTCGTGGTCGTCCTGTACCTCCACATCGGAGTGCATGAGCGGCGCCAGGTCCTGGCGAAAGCGAGCGGCGCGCTCGCGCCCGGTGGGACGTTCCTTCTGATCGGCCACGACCTGACCAACATGACCGACGGCGTCGGCGGGCCCAGTGACCCGTCGATCCACTGCACGCCGGACGAGATCGCGGCCGAGCTGCCCGGTCTGGAGATCGAGAAGGCCGAGCGCGTTCTCCGCGATGTCGCGGGCGCCGACCGCCCGGCGATCGACGCGTTGGTCCGCGCCCGCCGCGCGGCCTAGAAGGGCCCCTCGGCGAGGAGCCGACGGAACTCGGCGAACTGCCCGGCCTTGCCGACCGCGACCAGCCTGTCGCCCTTCTGGACGAAATCCTCCGGCTGCGCGCCGCTGATCGGCTCCGGTTCGCGCAGGATGGCGATCACCGTCACGCCCGTCTTCGCACGGAGGCCGCACTCCGCCAGGGTCTTGCCGATCGCGGGGCTCGAGTCGGGAACCGCGACCCACTCGATCTGCAGCTCCCCCAGCGCCATCTCGAGCTCCTCCACGATCCGGGGACGCTCGTAGGCCCCGCCGATGACCGCTCCCAGCTGGCGCGCCTCGTCGTCGTGGAGCTCGATCACAGCCGTCGGCTCGTCGTCGTGCTCGCGCCGGAAGTAGTAGATCTCCCGCTGGCCGTCGTTGTGCATGATCACGGACAGCCGGCCGCCTTGTGCGGTGCGCAGCGCGTACTTGACGCCGATGCCCGGCAGCCGGGTCTCTCGTAGGTCGACTGACATTCCGCTTACGCCTCCTCAGCGAGTGTACGGACAGGGAACAGGACGCGGCCGAGTCGCTTCGACTCCTTCATCAGGACGATGCCGATCGTCGCCGTCACGAGGACGTACAGGCCGGCGAACGCGACCAGGTCGCTTCGATCGCCCACGGGGATCGCGTCGTTGTCCGACGCGAGCTGAGCCAGGATGATCGTGAACTCGCCGTGCGCGACGAGCGCGACACCGGCATTCAGGCTCTGTCTGCTCGAGAAGCCGCCCACACGACCCGCGAGCCAACCGCCGCCGACCTTTCCGACCAGCGTCACGGCGACCGCAAGCGCGACGATCCAGCCGACGTCTCCGAACGCGGACAGGTCGATCGAGAGACCGAACGCGAAGAAGAACAGCGCCGCGAACACGTCGCGGAAGCTGAAGAACCGGTCCTCGATCTGCTCGCGCACCGACGTCTCGGAGAGGACGATGCCCGCCATGAGCGCGCCGATCGCCTCGGACAACCCCAGCTCCTCGGCGAGAGCAGCGCTCGCGACCAGGAAGCCGAACACCGCGAGCAGGAAGAACTCGACGGGAAGGCGGTCGAGCGCGCGGTCGAGAGGCTTGGTGAGCCAGCGCACCGCCGCGAGACCGGCGGTGATGAACGCGAGGGCCTTCGCGACGAGGATCAGCGTCTCCGATGGTCCACCACCGCCCGCCGCCGCGAAGCCGAGCATGAACGCGACCACGATGTCCTCGAAGACGAGGATGGCGAGGATCAGGTCGGTTTCGTCGTCGCCGAGCCGCCGGAAGTCGATGAGCCCCTTCACCGCGATCGCGCTCGACGACACGTAGATGCAGGCGGCGAGCACGAGCGCAGCGGTCGTCGGGCCGAACGCCACGAGTCCGACGACGAGCCCCAGGCCCAGGTTCAGCACGAGGTCGACGGTCCCGCCGAGGCCGATGTGCCGTCCGCTCCTCGACAGGCGGTCGAGGCTGAACTCGAGCCCGAGGAAGAAGAGGAGGAAGACGAGACCGAGCTCGGCCACGAAGTCCGTGACCTCCGACGGCCTGATGAGCACGAGGGCCTCGGGCTCGTTCGGGCCGAGCAGGATGCCCGCGAGCAGGTAGGCGGGAATGGCCGACAGGCCGAAGCGCCGGGCGACGAGCCCGAGGGCGCCGAGCAGCGCAATCGTCACCGCCAGCTCCGTGAGCGTCATGCCGCCATTCTCGCGGCTCGCCGGATGGAGGACGGCTCAGGTGGTGTCGCGGGCCTGGGCGAGCTCGGCGGGGAAGCGCTCGAGCACCCAGTCGGCGTCGAGTTGCTCCAGGCGGTAGTCGCGCCCGTTGACGAGCGCGTAGTCGCCCCGGCGGGGATCCATCGGCAGCCGTGACTCGACCGGGTACCAGCGGTTGTGCCGGTCGATGAGGTCGTTCACCTCGTCGAAGGCACGCCGTCGCGACTCGACCGTCCAGTGCGCGCGGAAGGCGTCGGCATCGTCGCGATGCTCGAGCGCGAGGGCCTGCCACTCTCCTTCGAGTTCGGCCTCGATCCCGGCGGTGCGCTGCTCGATCTCCCGCAGGCGCAGCATGTACGGAAGCGGGCCGCGGGTCGCGACCAGGTAGGCCTCGGCGGTCGGCCGGAAGTGCCGCGCGCGGATCGGAAGCGGGCTGCCGCGCAGCGAAATCGTGCGCAAGTCCTCCTCGAGCGCTTCCTTCTCTCGACGCTGGCGCGGCGTCTCGGGCAGGACCACGCCCTGCCGCATGATCGCCTCCCGCTCGGCTCTCTCCACAGCAGAATTACACCTGCGCGGTCGGGGTCTAGGGGGCGATCAGCCGCGCCAGCCACGAGCGGCGAGCCGGCAGCTCCGCGGGCTCCGCGTGCTCGTCGGCGATGTCCTGTGGCTCGTCGCCCGCGGCCTCCTCGAGGCGCATCAGGTCCTGGCTGCCGCGCCGGTCGGCGAGCCGCTCGAAGTCGCCGCGGATCGCGGAACGCATCTCGTCGAGATGACTCTCCTCGGCCACTCCCGAGGATTCACTCCGGGCGGCGCAACTCCTGCTGGGATCAGCGAGGAGACGCGAAAGTGGCGGTCCACACGACCGCGTTCGCATCCCCGAGCAGCCCGGGCGCCCGCACAGGGGCTGCGCCGACGTGCCGGAAGGCGGAGCTGAGCAGGATCGCACGGTGACCCGGCGAGCGCAGCCACGCGCCCACCACGTCACGCGGCGTCACGTAGCCCCACGACCCGACGAAGAGGTTCTCGCCGAACGACGCGTAGCGATAGCCCGAGGCTCGCACGGCCGCCGTGAGCGGCGAGCCGCACGGCGTGTGCGAGAACTGCTGGCAGGAGGCAACGCCTCGACCCTTGAGCGCGGCTGCCTGCCGAAGAGCTGCCCGGCGGAGAAGCGGCGCCCGATCGCCCCGGGCGCGCGCGAAGTTGAGGAGGCAGGTGACGGTGCGTGCCTGCACGCGGGCGGGCGCGTTCGCGTTGCCCGCCTCGCGGCACGCGCTCGCCGGCGCGAGATACGCGCTCCAGGACTGCGAGGCGCCGTCAGCGCGCGCGACGACGAACGCGGACAGGAACGCGAGCACCAGCACGAGACCGGTCGCGCGAGCCGTCACTACTGCAGTCGGAGAGGTCACCTGTCGAACCGTGCGGCAACACCGCACGATCTCCCCTCGCCTGATCGGGTGACATCGCTCCCCCGAATCAGTGATCCTTACCCTCGTTCGGGATCACTCGATGACCCTATCGACTCCCCGTGATGGGTGCGCCAGGTGGCGGCAGCGAGCAGCCCGAGCCCGAGGGTCGGCAGAATCGTCAGCGCGCGGTACAGGAGCGTCGCGGCCACGGCTTCGGCATTCGGCGCGCCGAAGGCGACGAGTGCTCCGGTCAGGCCGACCTCGACGATGCCGACGCCAGCCGGCGTCAGCGGAAGCGCGCCGAGGATCCGCACGAGCGACCACGCCGCGAACGCCTCGACTCCGGAGACCTCGGAGCCCGTGATGTCCACGACACGCAGGCAGACGACGAGGAGCAGGAACACGGTGAGATGCCCCGCGAGCGTTGCAAGCGTGATCACGTGCCAGCGCCGACGCAGCAGTCCGAGCGTGCCGCTGCGGAACCGGGCGAAGCTCTCACCGTTCCACGTCACCGGAGACATGCGCACGAGCCTTCTCGCGCGTGTCATCAGACGGGCCGCTCGATCGCCGATCGCCCGCGCCCAGCTCGCGCGCGAAAGGCCTGTCGCGAAGGCGGCGAGAGCGACGATCAGGATCGCGAGGCCCACGAGGGCAGCGGTGCGAAGTGCGGGGTGGTTCTCTCCCTCCGCCGTCAGGAGTGCCAGCGCCACCACTGGGAAGGTCAGGTTCGCGAGTTGGTTCCAGACGCCGGTGACGGCGACTGCGAGCCCGACCGGCCCCGGCTCGAAATGCCACGAACGGAGCATCGAGTAGGACGCGGCCATGCCCACGGCGGCACCCGCAGGCGAGATGATGGAAAGAGCGGTCGAGGCCTGGCTCATCGCGAGCGACTGCCGGAACCCGATCCCCGGGAGCGCTGCCATCCACGGAGGCGCGAAGGTGACGACGTTGAGGACGACCACGCCGGCCAGAAGGGCCCAGTCCTGCCAGCCGAGGTCGCGGACGACGTCGAACACGTCACGGTAGTCGGCGATTCGTGGAAGAACGAACGCGAAAACCGCGACGACAATCGCGATCGAGGCCCCCGCGCCGAGGAGCCGCCGGTGCGTTCGCGTCAGCCGCGGTCCCGCCGTCGGCGTGCCGTCCGACATCCGCAGGAACCTATCGTGCGATCCAACCCTGAACGGAAGGAGACCACGAATGAGAGGTACGAGACGCCCGATCATCTCGCCGGGCACGGTCATCGCGCTGGCCGCGCTGTTCTTCGCCCTCGGCGGATCGGCGTTCGCCGTCGGCGAGCGGGTTCACGGCATGGCCGTGGCGCAGCAGCGCTGCACCAACGGGGCGGTACGAGGCGTGGCGACGGTGACCGGTGACCCGTCGAAGGGGATGGCGAACATCCCGGACCAGTTCTCGAGCGCGGCCGTCCTCTTCTCGCGCAGGTTCAACTGCACGAGGAGAGCCGTTGAGGTTCGGCGCGTCGAGTCGGGCGTGTTCGAGGTCAGGTTCGTCGGGAACAGCGCGGCGAGTGCACTCGCCAGCGGGACCGGCGACGCGTACGCCGACGTCGAGCCCGTGGCAGGCGGCGCCTTCAGGGTCATCGTGCACCCGGCAGGACGCGACGACAGGGCCGAGCGTCCGTTCACGATCGTCGTCGTCTAGCTACGGAAGCCGCGGCGACAGAAACGTGGAGAACGCCCCGGCGGCGACGAGCAGGATGCCTGCGAGCGCCACGAACAACCATGTGACCTCGCTCTGACCGGGCTCACGGCCCAGCCGTGAGCCCAGGTTCTCGTACGCCTTCTTCAGCGTGTCGGCAGAGCGTGCCTCGGAGAACTCGCCGCCGGTGGTCTCCGCGATCGCCTGCAGCGTTATCGGATCCGGGGGAACCGGGATCAGCTCGCCCTGGTCCGAACCGCCGAAGAACGAGCCGCCGAACGAGCCGCGCTCGATCACGCCCTCGGGAGTCCCGAGCGCGATCGTGAAGACCGGGAAGCACGCCTCCTTGGCGAGCGCCGCACCTTCTGCCGGCTGCAGCAGCCCGCGAGTCTGAGCGCCGTCCGAGAGGAACAGGATCGACACCGGGCTCTCGTCCTCTCCGCACTCCTCCTGCGCCTGTGCGAGGGTCCGGCTCACGTACTGACGGTTGGGAGCAGGAGCGGCGATCTCGCCCTCCTCGGGCGGATCCTGCTCGCCGGTCACGGTCTTCCCGAGCTCGACCGCGGACTCGAGCGCGTCCCCGATAGCGGTGCCGCCGAAGACGAGGAACTGGTCGATGTCGGTCACCGCCGTCTCGACCAGCTCGTGGTCGTTCGTGGGCGGCGTCGCCACCTGGGCCTCGCCCGCGAAGACGACGAGACCGACGCGCAGGTCGTCCGGTGCCTGGTCGAGGAAGGTGTGTATCGCCTCCTGCGCCGCGCCGAGCCGCGTCGGCTTGACGTCCTCTGCCTGCATCGAGCGCGAGGTGTCGACGACGAGGATCACGGTCGCGCGCTCCTTGACGAGGAGCCTGTCGACCTGCGGCCGCGCGAGCGACACGAGAAGTGCGGTCAATCCGGCGAGGAACAGGAACGCCGGGACGTAGCGGAACCACAAGCGACCCGACACGACCGTCGCCAGCACGTCGAGGTTCGTATAGCTGACGGGGTAACGGGCTCGGCGGCGATCCGACAGGAGCCAGATCCCGACTGCGAGCGCGAGCACGAACAGGCCCAGGAGGAACCATGGGCTCTTGAAGCTGATGAACGCGATCACGCCGGCCTCCCGCACAGCGCGTGCACCTGGACAAAGGCGCGGACTCCCGCGAGCTCCGCGTCCGCACGGACGCGCACGACCACGCGTCCGCCGACGATCGACTGACTGCCCGTCACGCCCGCGAGGAGGCTGGCACTCGGGGGCGCTTGCGTCTCGAACGCGAACGCGTGGGACCCTCCCACGAGGCGCTCACGTGCGGCGCAGCTCTGGATGACCGTTTGGGAACCAGGTCGGAGCCGCACGGTCTTCACACGCCGTGAGGTCGGGCGGCCGGGAGGGAAGATGCTCGCGGAGGTCGGTATCCGCGAGCCGCCACCGGTCGCAGGCATGCACCCGATGAACGGCTTGAAGGTGGCGGCGCGCGCAGAACCACCAGCGTACGTCGCGAGGAACACGACCGAGCGAGAGGTCGTGATGCCGGGATTGACCGGGCTTCCGAGCATTCCGATGAAGCTCACGTCGATTCCTCGCGCGCTCAGTCGAGCGTCGAGGCCGCCCACGATGTGACCGCGGGGACACGTCAGCTGGTACTCGACGCGAGGCCGAGCCGTTCCGCCCGACGTCGGGACGACGACCCAGGGCCCTGCCACCGGGATGCACACCATCAGACCCTCGCACTCGTTCGCTCCACCGGCGGAGCCGGCGACGGCGAGTGCGGCGGTCGCGGTCACGACGAGGGCGAGGATACGGAGACGTTTCACGGAACCCACTTGAACAGCAGTGCCGAGATGGTGCCTGCGACGAGCAGCAGCGCGGCGGACAGCGCTGCGAAGACGTCGGTGATCTCGCGATCCTCCTCGCGCGTGCCGAGCCGCGATCCGAGCTCGTCGTAGACCGTGGACAGTGCCTCGATGTCGGGTGCCGCGAAGTACTCGCCGTTCGTCGAGGTGGCCATCTGCTCCAGCGTCTCGGGGTTCGCCGGAACGCGGATCTGGCGCGTGAATCCTCCGGTCAACGTCTCTTCGACGATGCCTTCGGGAGTGCCGAGAAGCACCGAGTAGACGGGGACGCCGGCCTCGTTCGCCAGCTTGGCGGCCTCGGCCGGATCGACGCGGCCTCCGTCCTGGGCGCCGTCGGACATGAGCACGATCGCGCGCGGTGGGCGCTCGGCGGTCTCGTCCTGCGGCTGCCCGACCTGAAGCGACAGCGCGACCGCGTCGCCGATGGCCGTTCCCTCGCCGGGCTTGGCCGTGTCGAGCGCGGCCTCGACCAGCTCCCGATCCTCGGTCGGAGCGACACCGACGGCCGCGCGGGTGGCGAAGGTGACGACCCCGACGCGGAACTTCTCCGGCACCTCCGCGACGAACTGCTTCGCCGCGGTGCGAGCGGCATCCAGCCTCGTCGGCTCGACGTCCGTGGCCTTCATCGAGCGCGAGACGTCCAGCGCGAGCATGATCGTCGCTTCCTCCCGGGGAACGTTCACGGTCGCGTGGGGACGCGCGACTCCGACGATCATGAAGGCGAGCGCGACGAGCAGGACGAGCGGCGGCAGGTAGCGCAGCCGTCCGGGGGAGCGCGCGACGACGTTCGGCAGGAGATCGGGATTCCCGAAGCGCGCCTGCGAGGCGGCGCGTCTGCGGTCGCGGTCGATGTACAGCGCCACGAGGATCGGCAGCGCTGCGAGCGCCGTCAGGACGAGCGGCCAGGTGAAGGTCACGATCGGCTCCGGCGCACGAAGGTGACGAACGGGCGGAGCCAGTCGCCGGACGTGCTCAGCACGACGTGACGGACGCCCGCCGACGTGAGCATGCGCGTCACCTGGCTGCGCTCGGCGGCAGCGGCGACGGCAAACCGCTCGCGGAGCCTCCGGCTGCGCGTGTCCACGCGCAGCTGCCGCCCGGTCTCGGGATCGACGAGGTAGAGGAGGCCGACGTCCGTCAGCTCCTGCTCGCGAGGGTCCCGGATCTCGACGGCGACGACGTCGTGGTGGCCCGCGAGCTCGAGCAGCGGCCGTCGCCAGTCGCGTCCGCCTCGGAAGTCGGACACGACCACGACCAGCGACTTCTGACGCGCGAGCGCCCCGGTGCGCGTCAGCGCCGCGGCGAGCGTCGACGCCTCGGCACTCCCATTCGCCGGCTCGGTTCTCAAAGCGGTGAGCAGCCCGACCAGGCCGGTGCGGCCCTGCCGCGACGGGAGAGCCAGCAGCGAGTCGCCACCGTACGTGACCACTCCGAGCCTGTTGCCGCGCCGGGTCGCGAGATGCCCGATCGCGACGGCCACTCCCTCGGCGACGTCCGCCTTCCGCCGATCGGCCGTCCCGAACTGCATCGACACCGAGCCGTCGAGCACGAGCCAGGTGACGAGGACGCGCTCCGCGAGGTCGACCCGCACGTGCGGCTCGCCGGTGCGCGCGGTCACGTTCCAATCGATGCGCCGCACGTCGTCGCCGGCGGCGTACGGGCGAATCATCGCCAGCTCGGTCCCGCCTCCGAGCAGCGTGGAGCGGAAGTCGCCCGCGAGGAGACCCTCCACCCTCCTCCCGATCGTCACGTCGAGCGCGCGAAGGAGCCCCTCGGCCATGGGCCCCGGGCCGGGACGGGCCGGTGTCGGCCGCGATAGAAGCGCGCTCGCCGATCTCATCGTGGGCGTCTCCTCACGCCGCACTCACCCGCGCGAGGTCGAGCTGAGGCAGCGGAACGGCGGCGAGCACCTGGTCGAGAATCGAATCCGGAGTCACCTCCTCCGCGAGTGCCTGGTACGAGAGAACGAGCCGGTGCCGGAGCGCGTCTCGCGCAAGCGCCTGCAGGTCGTCGACGACCGCGTACTCGCGGCCTCGGATGAGCGCCAGCGCCCGAGCGCCCTGAACCAGGCTGATCGGTCCGCGCGGGCTCGCGCCGTAGGAGACGTACTGCGCAATGTCGGGCAGTCCGTGCGCCTCCGGCTCGCGCGTCGCGGTCGCGATGTCGACGGCATAGCTCACGAGCGACGGGTCGACGTAGATGTCGTACACGGCGCGCTGGAGCGCCTTGAGATCGTCGAGCGAGAGCACCTGCTTGAGGTCGGGATGGTCGACGAGCTGCCGCTGCACGACCGTCAGCTCCTCGTCGTGTTGCGGGTAGCCGATCAGGACCTTGAGCATGAAGCGGTCGATCTGGGCTTCCGGGAGCGGGTACGTGCCCTCCGACTCGATCGGGTTCTGCGTGGCCATGACCAGGAACGGCTCCGGGACGAGATGCGTGTCGTGCCCGATCGTCACCTGACGCTCCTGCATGACCTCGAGCAGCGCGGACTGCACCTTCGCCGGGGCGCGGTTGATCTCGTCGGCGAGCAGGAAGTTGCAGAACACGGGGCCGAGCTCCGTGTCGAACGTCCCTTCCTGCGGCCGGTAGATGCGCGTGCCGACGAGGTCGGAGGGGACGAGGTCGGGCGTGAACTGCACACGCGCGAAGCTCCCGCCGAGCACCCCGGCTGTCGTCTTGATGGTCAGCGTCTTCGCCAGGCCGGGCACGCCCTCGATCAGGAGGTGGCCCTGCGCGAGCAGGCAGACGAGTACCCGCTCGAGCATCGCGTCCTGCCCCGCGATGATCCGGCGGATCTCGAAAAGCGCCTGCTCGAGCTGTTCCTGCGCTTCCGTCGGGGCCGGTGAACGCGGATCTGCGCTCTCAGCGGTCATGCGCACTCCCCTTCTGTCGCGGCTCGGAGATACATACGTATCACGCCGGGTTCGGTTTGACTCACGACGGGCTGTTCCCGATCGTGTCGGTTTGGCTCACGCCCGGACCACACCCATGGTTATCGACCCGACGTAGCCCGATCCGGACTTCGCGAGCTTCAGGGTCGAGCGCTTGCCGCCGTTTCGATAGATGCTGTCCGCGACGTTACGCGTGGTTCGGTTCGGTCGGAGGCGGTACGGGCTCCGCGCGTACACGCTGTCGGTGAGCGCGTCGGGAAAGTAGAGCTGCCCCGTGTGCACGACGTTGCCGCCGATGTGGACCATCACATGGATGTGCACGGTGCGTCCCTGGTACCAGCCCGGGTAGACGGTTCGGAAGAGCGCTAGACCTTTCGCGTCGGTCTTCTGGATCCCTCGCAGGAAGCGCTCGTCGGACGTGTCCTGGACGCTCGTCCCCGAGTACACGCCACCCGCGTCGCAGTGCCAGATGTCGACCGCCCCGCCCTTGATGGGCTTGCAGCTGGACGCGTTGACGACCGTGAGCCGCAACGTCAGGGGCGCTCCGGGCTTGCCCTCGGTGATGTTGCGGCGAACCTTGTGGTCGTCGAGGTAATAGGGGCCTTCAGTCTGCTCGGGCGCGAGCACGCAGCTGACGAGACCCGATGCGACCCCGGCAGGGCCTGCGCTCGAGTCCTCGGTCGCACGCCACGCGCCGACTCCGGCTGCGCCCACGACGAGGCCTCCGAGCTTCGCTAGGGAGGTGCGACGGGAGATTCGCTCGTCGCTCATAGGGCAACCTTGGTAGCCCTATGAGCGTGGAGGGGTGTGGGGAACCGGGAGGTTCCCCGTGCTCTCGGCAAGAAGGGGGCACGCGGGGGAAACATGGTTTCCCCCGTGAACGCGAGCCGAAGGCGAGCGTTGCTCATGGGGCGAAGGTAGCGCCACCGATTGAAAACCGCCTAAGAACTCAGGCGTTCCACGCGAGCGACCGCTTTCACGACCGTGCCCACGACGAAGGCGAGATCGAGGTACCCGTCGGCCGCCACCTCGACGAGCTCGACCTCGTCGCCGAGGTCGAGCGGATGCCGATAGTCGAGCCGCGCGCGCAGCGGGCGGCGAAGGTCGGGCGGGCGACGCTGCAGGCGCTGCTCGACCGCGCACCAGTACGCCGCGTTGTTGACGTGACCCATCAGGTCGACGTCGGTCGCGCGGAGTGGCCAGGGCGTCCCGGGGACTCCGAGCGGAGGCCGCGCCAGCATGAGCCGCGTATCGGCCGGTCGGCCCGCGGCCGCTTCCGCGTAGTCGTCGAAACCCTCGCCGACGCGCGCGGGGCGAGCGTCCGGCCCGAGGTGGATCCAGACGCTGTCCACCTCGATCTCGCCGCCGCGATCGCCTCTGAGAGACCAGCGCCTGCCCGCCGCCAGCGACGAGAGCGCGCTCCCCCAGGTCACGACGTCGACCTCGCCGTCCTCGAGAAACGGTGCTTGGACTTCGATCCGGACGGAACGGATCACCCACAGGTGCTCGGGCGCGCCCCAGCCGGTCTCCTCGACGTCGTCGGTCGCGGCGTCCTGCAGGTAGCGCGCAATGGAGTCCAGGCGCAGGCGTCCGCTCGCATCCGTGTCCGAGAGCCGGATGCGGTAGCTGGTCTCGAACGTCCTCCCGGACGACGGGCGCGGCACGAGCGGCTCCACGCGAAGACCCTACGCCAGCGCCAGCACCATCCGTCCCGTGGGCTCGTCCGGCTCGTCCTCGACGTATCCGAGTCTCTCGTAGAGGCGTCTCGCAGGGTTTTCGGCGTCGACGCTCAGCGAGATCCGGGCGACGCCCGCGGCGCGGGCGCGCTCGTGGATCTCGTCCATGAGCTGCTTTCCGACTCCTTGCCCGCGGAAGCCGTCCGCGACGGCGATCGCGAGCTCGGGCGTCGCTTCGTCCACGTACCCCTCGCCGTGCTCGTCGTCCGTGAAGAACCGGTACCACACGAGCCCGACCGGAGCGCCGTCGTTCTCGGCGACGAGAGCCGTATCGCCAGCGCGACCCCAGTCTCGGTGAAACGGGGCGACCTGCGGATGCTCGAGCAGGTACTCCTTCGGCGGAAGCTCGACGTCAGGTCGCCAGGCGAGCGCGGTGCAGAGCATCTCCTCCAGGAACGCCGTCTCCGCGGTGTCGAGCTCGCGGATCGCGATCATCGTCGAGTAGTTTCTCGCACGATGAGCGCGTTCGGCAATCTGGACGAGATCCGCCCGATCGGGATCTGGGACGGCGTGCTCGCCCGCACGGTGGACGGCGAGCGTCTCGGATTCGCGGTAGTCGAGCTCGACCCGAACGCCGTGGTTTCCGAGCACCGGCACGAGAACGAGCAGCTCGGCATGGTCGTCCGCGGCACCGTGACGTTCCGTGTCGGCGAAGAGACGCGCGACCTCGGCCCCGGCGGAACGTGGGTGATCCCGTCGAACGTGCCGCACGAGGTCCACGTCGGACCCGAGGGCGCCGTCGTCATCGACCTGTTCTCGCCCGTCCGCGAGGACTGGGCGGCGCTCGAACGCTCCGAAGCGAAAACGCCGCACTGGCCCTAGCTCGTTACGGAAAGCCCGAGCTCCCGGGATCGAGGTCGAGACGGCCGCCGTCACGGCACTCCCGAGAGACCCGGTACTCGGCGGTGCCGGCCCCGCGCAGCGCGTTCTCCGTGAGCTGCTGGCGCATCAACTGTCGCGCCGTCCCCTCCGATAGCCCCAGTCGCCGTCCGAGCGCGACGCCCGACTGCAGCGCATAGCACTCGGTCGTCCCCTCGTCGTGGATCCCCTGGAGGTGCCAGGCCTCGTGCGCGAGAACGGCGATCGCGCGCCCGGTGCGGCTCCCACGCACCTCGTCCTCGAACGCGAGCTCGTAGAGCGCGTGACAGATCTCCGGCGTCACGTAGGCCCGATCGGCGCCGACGATCGCGACGCCGTCCGCATGCTGGACCGCCCCGACGTAGTCGCGCGACTCGTCGCAGTAGATCGAGACGGGCTTCTCCGCGATTCGCGACGCCTCCTCGCCGAAACGTGAGGCGGCCTCCGCTCGCGTTCCCCGGTCCAGCGAGTCCCAGCCGGTGCGACTCTCGAAGAACCAGACCGCGAAGACCAGCACGCCGATCACGCCCAGGCCGAGGACGAAACGGCGCAGCGGTGCCGTGGGCGTGCTCGGCTCCGGCTCGATCGCCGCCTCGTCCGCTTCGTCCTCGAGCTCGTCCTGCTCGAACCCATACCGCTGGCGGTCGATCTCCTGAGGCCGGCGGTCGGGAGGCCGGCGCTCACGCTCGCGAAGCGCGCTCACGAGGAAGCTCAGCTCGAGCCCGAGGGCGACGAGGAACACGGGCAGGATCGGAACCGCGTCCCGCAGCTCGCTCGGCCCGAGGATCCACACGAGCACGAACAGCGCCAGCGCGACGTGCACCACGACTGACGTGCTCACGTGCCGACCGTAGCTGCGAGTAGGACCGCTAGTGCCCGGTGGTGGAGAAGTGCATGTAGTCCTTCGTGTCGCCGGACCAGTTCCCGCCCCAGCCCCACCCGACCGACTCGAAGGCCCGGACGACGGCCGGCGTCACCATGCCCTTCCGCAAACGGGAGCGATCCATGTACCGCACACTCGTTGGATCTCGCGTCTGCCCGCATCCGACGTACGGGTTCTCGACGGGATTGAGGTCGATCGCGTGACCGTAGGCGTGGTTCGACCACCTGCCGCTCGCCGTGCCGCCCGTGCACGGCGAGGGCACCGACTGACGGCACCTGAACGAACCGGTCACATCGCCGTCGCTGGGGCGAGCACGCCTCGGCCCGTACATGTCGTCGAGCCGCATGTGCCGGATCGGGAAGCGCAGGTCGTAGAGCTTCCGGAACACGGTCGTGAGCTGTCGAGCGGAGTCGCGGTTCACGATGAGCTGGCCCTCGTGCACACGACCGTCGAACCCCCAGTGGGACACGGTGACCAGTCGCAGCTGCGCGAGCGAGACAGGGCAGCCCGGTCTCCAGGACTCCCCGACGAGGCTGGCCCGCAGCGGCTCGGGGAGCTCCCGGACCGATCGAGGCGAACGGCGCGATCGCGAGCACCAGCAGCGGCAGAGCGAGTAGACGCATCCGAGCCCCAAGGGTGACGCTCCGGGGATGCGACCGTCAAGTGACCCTCGGCGTTGGGTCTCGGAGGACGCCGGTTAAGGTCGCACCCGATGCCCGCTACGGCAGTCGACCACGAGCACCGCGTCACGCCGCGAGAGCTCTTCTTCGACCTCGTCTTCGTGTTCGCGTTCACGCAGGTCGCGACGCTGCTCACTGCTGACCCGACGTTCGCCGGAATCGGTCGCGGCGTGCTCGTGCTCGCGGCGCTCTGGTGGGCCTGGACCGCCTACGCCTGGCTGACGAACACCGTCGACCCCGAGGAGACCTTCGTCGGCGCCGCGCTGCTCGTGGCGCTGATCGCGATGTTCGTCGCGGCACTGGCGGTGCCCGGTGTGTTCGACGACGACGGCGTCCTCTTCGGCGCCGCCTTCCTCGTCGTCTGCGCGATGCACCTGGCGCTCTACGCCCTTGCCGGCCGGGGAACTCGCGACCTCCTCGGCGCGGTGCTCCGACTGGCGCCGTGGTCGCTGCTCGGTGCAACGCTGATCCTCCTCGCGGGATTCACGGACGACGTGCGCATCGGGCTCTGGCTCGCAGCCATCGCTGTCACCTACGTCGGCGCCGTGTTGAGCGGGTCGACGGGCTGGCGCCTGCACCCATCACACTTCGCGGAGCGCCACGGTCTCGTGATCATCATCGCGCTCGGCGAAGCGTTCATCTCGATCGGGATCGGCGCGACGGGGATCGGCATCGGGCCAGGCGAGGTCGCTGCCGCGGTCCTCGGGCTCCTCGTCGCCACGTCGTTCTGGCTCGCCTACTTCGATTTCTTCGCGATTCGTGGAGAGCGGATGCTCGGCGACCGCCAGGGCCCGGAACGCGTCGCGTTCGCCCGCGACGTGTACTCGTACGCCCACTTCCCGATGATCGTCGGCATCGTGCTCTTCGCGTTCGCGATGAAGACCATCGTCGGGCACGTCGGCGAGGAGCTCGACTCCGTAACCGCGTTCGCGCTCTGCGGCGGGAGCGCCCTCTACCTGCTCACGTACTCGGCGATCCGGATTCGGATCGAGCGGCGCGTGGCGGTGAGCCGCGGCCGCCTCGTCGACCTCACTCGTGCTCCTGCTCATGATCCCTTTCGCGATGGTCATCCCGGCGCTCGCCGCATTGGCACTCGTCACCATTGTCTGGCTGGCGTTGCACACCTACGAGCTCGTATGGTGGCGCGAGGCCCGCGCGGAGTCGCGCTCGATGCTCGCCTCGCCCTAGCTGCACGTCAGCACATGGCCCAGCCGATCGTCATCGTCGACTGCAGGCCCGAATGGCCGCTCGAGTTCGAGCGGCTTCGTGATCGCGCAAGCGCTGCAGTCGGCGAGGTAGCCATCGCGATCGAGCAATCGGCTCACTCGAATCTGGCGACTCAAACGCCATCTCGCACAGCGATTTCGCAACGACCGCGCCGGCTACACGGACGCGAAGACCGACTTCATGGTCGACGCGAGCCCGAGTAGCCTCACGATGTAATGGTCGCGACCTCCGATCCCATGGCTTCAGAGACGTTGCCGTCCAGCGTACGAGTGCACGTGGTCGGCGCAGGACCCGTGGGTCTCCTGCTCACGGCGCTGCTGCAGTCGATGGAGGGATTCTCGGTGCGGCTGTACGAGAAGCGCCACGAGTACACACGCACGCGAATGGTTCAGCTCGCGCCGTACCTCGTGGCGGATTCGGTCGACAGCTACCGCACCGACTACATCGACGGAGACACCGTCGACGCCGTCTTCGACCCGGCCGAGCTCCACGAGGGCGTCGCGTTCAGGCGATCGCTTCCTTCAGACCTGATGGCGCTTCTCCGCGACTGGACCTTGGGGTTCTGCCCGCTCAACTCGATCGAGCGCGCCGTCAGTGACCTGATCGACACGCGCGTTGCGAACGGCGTACAGCGTACGGCTGCCGTCGTGACGGCCGAGGACGCACTGGCGATGCTCGAGCCGGGAGACATCCTGATCGACTGCACCGGCAGCAACTCACTTCTCAGGGATCACCTGACGACCGGCGCCGGCGAGACCGATGGAAGCGCGAACACGCTCAAGATCCGGCTCGAGTACGCGCTCGTCATCACCTTCCTGTACGGCCGGCCCTACGACTGCAACGAGCACTGCAAGTACTACAAGAACGCAGAGAACGCGCAGTACAAGTTCATTCCAATGGTCCACCGCACGCACTACGACGGCAGCGTCAGCCACGTGACGGGAGTCGTCAACATCTCCGCCGAGGAGTTCGAGGCGATGCCGTCCCGATTCGACGGCGCGTTGCTTCGCAGCGACTTCCCCAGCGTCGCTCAGTCGATGGACCGGTTCATCGACAAGATCAAGGAAGAAACGCACGGCGAGATACTCGGTGACCTGGAGATCGTCCGGATTCCCCTCGATCTGTATCGGGCTCGCAATGCGACCAACCGGCAGTGGCTCGCAGCGGGGCCACGCGACCACCCCTTCGCCACCTCGCCGGTATTCCTCGCCGGCGATTCGGCCATCGGCTCTCCGTACTTTCAGTCGATCTCGCTCGGTTTCGAGTGTGCGATGTACCTCGCGGGGCTCCTTGCGCAGCGTGACCTACCACTCACGGAGATGCTCGATCGCTACGAGCTGTACAGCTACAAGCAGTGGCTTCGCGTGTACATGCGAAGCAAGATGATCAAGCACAACAAGGACCTGTTCGAGTCTCTCGACGACCCACTCGCTCTGCTGGACAAGCTCCACATCTATTAGGGAGGTCGGAGCGATGGCCGAGCGACTAGCGTCTGCGCCATGACGCGGTTCGTCGTCGACTGCGAGACGCTGCTGCGGGTTGCCGCTGGCGAGATCGAGGTCGCCGCCGAGCACAAGCTCGTTGCGCCGACACTCGTCCGCTCTCAGGCGCTGTCAGCGCTGTACCAGGCCGCGCGCCGAGGTGAAATCTCGGCCGCGGAAGGCCGCGAGCGGGTGAAACGCATCAACTCGATGAAGGTTCGCTTCCTCGGGGACAAGGTGCTGCAAGCGCAGGCGTGGAAGGTCGCGGATCAACTCGGGTGGGAGACGACGTACGACGCCGAGTACGTGGCGCTTACGCAGCTTCAGGCGGACACGTTCGTCACCTCCGACCAGGAGCTCGCGCGGACGGTGGCTGCTCTCGTCGAGACGGCGACGATCGACGCCCTCGGCACGGCCTGAACGGTCGGCGTCCTCGTGCGGGAGTGTCGCTCGAAGTGTCAGCGGCTAGACTCGCAACCGTGGCGTTTCCGGCCTAGTTGATCCACCTGTCCACGATCTTCGGGCGCGCACACTGGTGCGGCCCGCGGCGGGGCTGCTGACACGCACGCACCGGCCAGCGGTGACGTGCTCCCGCGGCTGATAACGAGATCAACGAGGAGGAAACAATGGTCACTGAGGCACGCCTTGAACGTGTCGCATCCGGGCTAACACCAGTCACGCCGGGATGGTTCATCGTCAACACCGCTGACGCCGCCTGGGTCGACAACGAGTGGTATGGCGGCGTCTGCATCTTCGAGTCCGACCACATCGTGCTGCAGGGCCGACCCGATCTAACCGAGTACGAGAAGCCGAACGCAGGGTTCACGATCCGGGTCGTGCCGCCGGGACAACCATCAGGTGGCTACCACGCGGAGTCGGTCCAGGAGGACTTCCTCGTCTTGATGGGCGAGTGCACGCTCATCATCGAAGACCAGGAACGGCACCTGCGGGCATGGGACTTCGTGCATTGCCCGCCGATGACCGCGCACGCGTTCGTCGCCAAGGAAACAGGGCCATGCGTGATCGTCGCCACGGGAAACCGGCGTGACGATTCCGAACTCGTGGAACCTCGGTCCGAGGTCGCGCTCCGCTACGACGCGGGACCTGAACGCCGAGGCGGATGGGAGGTCCAGCGTCCAAGACACTGGGACGAGCTCCCGTGGGCTGAACGGCCGTAGCTCTCGTGGTGCGCTGCGGCGTTCCGACGGAGCGCCGCAGCGCACCGGCTTCTCTGATGCCGGCCACGCTCATGGCTGAGGCCGCTCAGATCGTCTCGAGGGCAACGCGTTCGCCGAGCAGTGCCAGCACCTTGGCTGCAATCGACGGATTGTCCGCGACGAGTTGCGAAAACCCCCCGCGCGTGAGCACGAGAGCCTGGACCGGAGATGTCGTGACCACTGTCGCGGTGCGCGGCACGTTTGAGATGAGCGCGATCTCACCTACCCACTCGCCTGCTGTGAGATCGCGGAGCCATTCGCCATCTCGAGATACGGACACTGCGCCCTCGATCAAGAGGAAGAACTCGCTCCCGGGCCTACCCTCCTGGATCACTGTCTTGCCCTCGGGCCACCCAACTTGGTCGGCGAGATTCGCAATCATGCGGAGTTCCTTCTTCGAGCACGTGGCGAAGAGCGGAACTCTGGAGATCAAGTCGACCTTCGCGTCCTTATGGAGACGCACGGCGCGATCCTAACCAGCATTCCGTGAGGTACGCATCGGCTCGCACGCCGCATCGACGTGTTTCAACCTCGGCTCCGTGCGGTACCTCGCTGGACGTCGGCTGGAACACCAGCATCTCTGCTGCGCCATCGAAGTTCAGGCCGAATCCAACTAAGGGGCCGCGATGCCGGAACTCATGATCGACTTCATCACCTCGCTCGAGGGATATGGGCAGCCGACGGTTGGCCTGGCTTTTGGGGCCTGGAAGGGCCTGAGTACCTCGCCTGGCTGGGCGACCAGTCGGAGCCGGACTACACGATCCTGATGGGTGCGAACACCTATCGACTCATGTCGGATCTGGCCGCCGACGGTGAACCGGGCACGGAGGCCTTGGCGGACATGCCGAAGATCGTCTTCTCGAGCACCCTGACGGAGCCGCTGTCGTGGCCGAACACACAACTGGTCGCTCAGGATGCCGTCGAGGCCGTGCGCGAGATGAAGGACAAGGGCACTGAGTCGATGCGCACCCTGGGCAGCCTCACACTTTGCCGCTCCCTTCTGACGGCCGGTCTCGTGGATCGTTTCCGCGTAGTCGTCTTTCCAGTCATCACCGGGAGCAGCGGCAAGGACCGGGTCTACGACGGGTACCCCGATGTCTCCCTCGAACTGGTGAGCAGCCGCCTCTTCGATGGTCGGCTGCAGCTGCTCGAGTATGTACCCACGGTTCTGGCTCGGCCTCCTCTGGCAGCAACGGACTCGAGTAGTTGACCGCACGCCCTCCGCCGGCGCGCCTGGCGAGCGAGGTAGCGTCGCGGTGCGCGAGTGTGCGGGAAGAGTCGGCGTACGGGGTACCCTCGTCAAATGGCGACGTACACGGTCGATCTGTTCACAACCCTGGACGGCTTCGGCTCGGGACGTGTGGCGTACTGGGGCAAGGAAGGCCCCGAGTTGGTCGAGCAGCGTGCCCGGACGTACGGCGAAACGGCTCAGACGCTCGTGTTCGGGGCGAACACCTACCGCTTGATGTTGCGCTTCGCCCCGGCGGAAGAAGATCCGAGCTTCGCGCCGCTCAACGCGGCCCAGAAGATCGTGATCTCCCGGACGCTGGAGGAGCCGCTGACTTGGGCGAACTCGACGCTCGTCGCCGAGGACGCGCTCGACGCGGTCCCACGCCTGAAGGCGGAGTCGCCCGTCCCGCTGCGCTCGCACGGCAGCATCTCGATGAACCGCGCACTCCTCGCCGCTGGCCTGGTGGATCGGCTCGAGGTGATGGTGTTCCCCATCATCACCGGAGAGTCGGGAGAGGACCCGATCCTGGCCGGCCTTCCCGATATCGACCTGGAGCTCGTCGACTCACGGCTGTTCGACGGGCGCGTGCAGCAGCTCGTCTACGCCGTCCGCTGAGGCGATCAGCCGATCCGTCGGCATCTGATCCGCCAGCGTCCTCTCGCCAGAGCCGATCAGCGATCGAACCAGCGCGCGCGACGACTCGCTCCGAAGTGCACTTTCTCGGCGCGGACTTCCGGAGATGGTTTACGGAACGTTCCCGTCGGCGTCGGTCCTGAGAGAAAGTCCACGTCCACGCGACCGACGCTGCCTGAGCCGAGCTCGACGTAGCACGAGCCGCGTCCGTCGTACGCAACCGGCTCCCCGCCTCGCCCGAGCCGCGCGACGATCGACGCCGCGACCACGCGCGCTGCACCCTCCGCGAAGACGCCCGCCTTCGGCACGCCCGCCGTCGTGACGTCGCCGACCGCGTAGACACCCGGAAAGCGCGTCTCGAGCGTTCGCGAGTCCACCGGGATGTACCCGTCCTCGGCCATCCCGCTCGCGAGGACGACGTCCGGCGCGCGGTGCACGGGGACACCGAGGAAGAGGTCATACGGCACCTCGGTGCCGTCTTCGAGGACCGCGACTGCCCGCACCGCGTCGAGAGAGGAGACCTTGCGCCCCGGGACGAACTCGATGCCTCGCGCGGCGAACGCTTCGAGTAGCACGGCGGAGGTGTCGGGTGACGGCGGCACCGGCGTCGAGAACGGCATCACGAGCGAGATCTCGCAGTCGTCTCGCACGCCTCGCTCGACGAGGAAGTCATGCAGGAGGAGCGCCGCCTCGCTCGGCGCGGGCGGGCACTTGAACGGCGCGCCGCAGACGCCCACGATCGCGCGGCCACGCGTGAACGTCGGGAGAACGTCGCGGAGCCTCTCGGCGCCGGTCACCGAGTAGAACTCGTTCCCTCCCTCCGCGAGCCCGGGCGTCGCGTCGAAGTCGTAGTCGGCGCCGAGAGCCACGACGAGGACGTCGGCCTCGTGCACGCCGGCACTGGTCGTGACCCGCCGCGCATCCGGCTCGATCTCGGTGATCGTCTCCGCGAGGAAGCGAACACCCGGCTTCGCGAAATCCGAGTACGGCGAGCGGACGGATTCCAGTCCCGCCCGACCGAACATGATGTCGAGCTTCGAGTAGCCGAAGACGAACGCGTCGCCGTCGTCGATCACCGTCACGCCCGCGTCCTTTCCCAGCGTCTCCGAGAGAACGGTCGCAAGCTCGAGCCCGCCGAAGCCCGCCCCGAGGATCACGATCCGTTCGCTCACGGGGCGAGCGTATGCGTCCACCGTAGGTTCTGGCGCGCTCAGGGCTCCGTTCGCTGGGCGCGACTAAGCTTCGACGCTCGTGGTCCCCGAGTCGAAACTGGAGCGGACCGAGCACGGGCTCGTCCCGAAGGGCGGAGGCTGGTACGTCCTCAACATGCGCGACGCCGAGTGGCGCCACGCCGACGGCCGCGGCGCCGTCTGCGTCGTCTCCGACGACTTCGAGGGCTGGCGTCGAGACGCCGACCAGCTCGGCGTCAATCCGTTCGTGCTCATGCCCGGCGAGCCGATGGCGATGTACCACTCGGAGGCCGACCAGGAGGCATTCCTCGTCGTCTCGGGCGAGGCGGTTCTCGTCGTCGAGGGCGAGGAGCGACCACTGCGTGCGTGGGACTTCGTCTACTCCCCTCCGGATACGAGGCATGTGATCGTCGGCGCGGGAAGCGGCCCGTGCCTCGTGATCGCCGTGGGCTCTCGAGAGCACGATGGGCAGCCCGACTCACTCGGCTTCCCCGCCGACGAGGTCGCAAGACGCCACGGCGCGAGCGTTGACGAGGACACGGTGGACGGAGGCGTCGCGTACTCCTCGGTCCCGCCCCGCGAGCCGACCGCGTACCGCGACGGGTGGCTTCCGACGCCGACCGTGAGCTAGCCAAGGCCCGCTCGATCCTCTAGCGTGCAGCGCGTCGACGAGAGGGGCGCGAGATGCGCGTGGAGTCATCTGTCACTGCAATCTCCTGGATCCCGTCGGACGCGATCGAGGGGATGCCGAAGCTGCCGTTCGAGCTCGGGGTAGCGCGCTACGACGAGCCGCCGCCGGAGCGCGTCGAGGAAGGCGACCTCGAACGCCTGCGCGCGGAGGATCGCTTCCGCGAGGCTCATCGCCTCGCCGCCTGGATCGACGTGGACGACGGGAAGATCGTCGGCCACGGGTACGAGGGCACGGGACTGGTCGGCTCGACGACCTTCAGCCTCGGCGTCACGGACGTCACGATTCCGGGCGTCGCCTTCGAGGTCCTCCGACAGGAGCCCGAGGTTCAGGACGACGCCGTCCGCTTCGTGCAGACGGTCGGCGGCCGTGCCGGGTTCCCGGCGCCGCGCAGGGTGACCGGGCGACCGTTCTTCCGGATCCACTCCGCGACCGCCTGGACGACGCTGTCGCTCACGATCCGAGCAGACGGCTCCTCGGAGCACGAGCTCGTCGGAGCGAGCACGTTCCCGAGGCACTGGATCTACGATCGGGACGGAAACCTCGTCGCGAAGTCGGGGACGATCGACTTCAAGGCGTGGTACCGAGAGGCGCACGGAGAGCAGACGCCGTGGGGCGACGAGGAGTCCGAGGCGTTCGTCACGGCTGCGGAGAGCGCGCTCGAGCGGGAGATCTCGCGCGAGCTGATGGCAGGCAAGTCCATCTCCGAGCGGCGCACGCTCGAGCCGGACGACACGCTCGTCGAGCAGGGCGCGCCCGGCGACGAGCTCTACCTCGTCCTCGACGGCGTGCTCGCCGTGGTGGTCCACGGCGAAGAGGTCGCCGAGATCGGGCCAGGCGCGATCGTCGGCGAGAAGGCGCTGCTCGAGGGCGGCACGCGAACGGCGACTCTGAGCGCGCGAACGCGCTGCCGCGTCGCCGTGATCCCAGGAGAGCTGATCGATAGACAGGAGCTGGAGGACCTCGCGGCGACACGACGGGCATAAGCAGGGGCTGATCGGCTAGACAAGCCTCGGACCCTGCGGCCTGCAACCGGATAGCGTCCCGCGCGTGAGGGTGACTGCCGATGTCGCGCGTCGCTTTCTCGTCGCGCGCCACGCGCTCGCTCCCGCGCGTTCGCTCGAGGGAGGGCCGGACGCCGTGCTCGAGGTCTTCCGTCGGCTCGGCTCGATCCAGTTCGATCCGATCGCGGTTGCCGGTCGCACCCACGACCTCGTCCTGCACGCGCGCGTCGCCGGCTACGACCCCTCCTGGTGCGACCTCCTCTACGACCGCCGGGAGATCTTCGAGGCCCAGAACAAGGGCCTCTCGCTCGTTCCGGTGAGCGAGTTCCCGTGGTTCCGGGGAACGCTGGCGCCGGAACCCGCGCCGCCTCCTCGCCGAGAACGCCGAGGTCGGCGAGCACGTGCTCGAGCGCATCCGCGCGGAGGGGCCGCTGTCGGCGCTCGACTTCGACCGCAGGCACGGAGAGACGACCGATTGGTTCGGGGCTCCTGCGAACACCGTGCGGGCCGTGCTCGAGGCGTACTCCGTCACCGGCGCGCTCGGCCTCGCGCGGCGCGAAGGAAACCGGCGCTACTACGACCTCCTCGAGCGGCTGCTCCCGGCCGACGTGCTCGCGCACAGCGTCCCGCAGTGGGAGCAGCTCCGGCACAAGATGCTCTCGCGGTACCGCGCTCACGGCCTCCTCGGCATGAGCGGCGGAGGCGACATCTTCGGCGGGCTCGGGCCTGCGAAGCCGGACGAGTGGTTGCCCGGGTATCCGGGGCGGACGGCGCTGCGCGAGGAGCTCGTCGCGGACGGCGCGCTCGTGCCCGTCGAGGTCGAGGGCGTGCGAGGGAAGCGGCTCGTGCTCGCGGAAGAGGTCCGGCTGCTGGAGGATCCCCCGGAGGCCGCGCCCACCGCCGCGTTCCTGCCCCCGTTCGACGCGCTCGTCTGGGACCGCCCGCTCCTGGGCTCCCTCTTCGCGTTCGACTACGTCTGGGACCTCTTCTTCCCACCGGAGAAGCGGCGCTTCGGCTGGTACGTGCTGCCGCTGCTCTTCGGAGACCGCTTCGTCGGCCGCATCGAGCCGCGGATCGACCGGGACGGCGGCAAGGTCGAGGTGCTGGGCCTCTGGTGGGAGGACGGCTTCGCGCCGCGCCGCACCGAGGGCTTCGTCGACGCGATGCGCGAGGCGCTTCGCGCCTACCTGCGCTTTGCAGGCGCGACGCGCCTCGAGTGGGCGCCACACCTCGCAACGGAGAAGCGACTGTTTCTCACGAGCCCCTAGAGCGCGTCAAGCGGCAGGCTTCGGACGCTCCCGGAACCGATCGAGGGTCTCGCCCTCGATGACGAGTGCGGTCAGTCCGCCGGTTGATCTCATCTCGTGCTCCTCATCCCGATGCCAGAAGACCGCCTCGCCTGCCTGGATGGGTTCCTCGACACCGTCCGTCCCGCTCACCTCTCCCGATCCCTCGAGGACGGCGAGGATCTGCGGGAACGTCGCGGGATGCCGACGGAGCCCGCCACCGGGCTCGACCCGGAAGATCGCGGCCTGGACGAGCGACCCTTCGAAGATGGACGGCGTCAGCGGCGCCATCGTCACGCCATCGAGTAGATCACCGCGGGGCACGAACGCAACCTCGGGCGCGAAGCTGAATCGTTCCACGAGCGCCTCTAGGAAGGGGACAATGCGCGCTCGAGGGCGGCCCGGTCGTTCGGCCCGCCGTGCGTCGCGAGCACGTGCTCGACCGGCAGCTCGAGCAGCGGGCGCAGCCCCTCGGCGATCTCCTCGCGGGTCACGCCGGGGCGGAGCCACCTCTCGTTGATCTCGAGGCCCTGGCCGAAGTCGACGAGCGTGTCGCCGGAGATCACGGCGCGCTGGCTCTCGACCCAGAGCACGGTGTCGTTCGGCTTGTGCCCGGGGAACACATCGGCACCGAACGGCAGCCGGTCGCCGGGCGAGTACGGGCGCGCCTCGCCCTTGCGCTCGCGGAGCAGCCAGACGACATCGGGGCTGCCGTCGCCGGCCTGCTCGGCGGTGATGCCGTACGTGTCCATGAGGTACTGCGCGCTGTCGGGCAGCGGCGTGTACACCGGCACGCCGAGCCGCTCCACGAGGCGCTCTGCGTCCCGCTCGTGCCACGGCGCGGTGAGCACGATCGCCGTCTCGCGCTCGGCCGCGAGCGCCTCGATCTCGCTCGGCACGCCCAGCGGGTCGAACAGCAGCAGGCGTTCGTCGTCGTCGATCGCGTAGGACGAGACGTTCTTGTCCCACGGCTCGCTCGGCCCCCAGCCCGGATGGGGTGCCTGCCAGTGCCACAGACCCGGACGCAACTCGCGCACGGCGCGATGCTACTGAAGCGCTGCGCTGCGGTGCGACGCGATCAGTCGAAGACGAACAGCGGCGGGAGGACGACCACGACCGTGGCGGCCCAGAGGGCGAAGACGGGAAGGTAGGTGGTCTGCCAGCGCTCGAGCCGGTGGAGCGTGCTGCGTCGTCTGAGGAATCGAGCGGACAGCCAGGCGGCCCCGGCCAGGTTCACGAGGAGGACGAGGTTGAGGCCGAGCGCTGCCGTTCGGTTCGGGGTGAACCCGAGGTCGCCGATCCGAGCGATCATCGTGCCGAGCACCATCACGTCGAGCACGAGGGCGCTGACGACGGCGACCAGCTGGATGCGGTCCATCCAGTCCGGCGACGTGGACGGGTCGCGCGCGGACATCCCGTACAGGACGAGCGCGAGGACGACCACCAGCAGCGCGTCGAAGACGCTGACGAGGTCGCGGTCGAAGGCGCCGCCGAGCCCGGTCACGGCGTAGACGACGGCGGCGCACGGCCAGCATCACCGCGAACAGCGGCGTGAAGAGCATCGTGAGCACCGGCGCCATGTTCTCCACGACCCGTTGCTTCGACTCGACGAGCCACGCGGCCACGATGACGGCACCCGCCGCCCCTGAGGGCAGCACCCACTCGGCGATCCGCTCGACGTCGACCCCCGCGGGCTCGAGGATCGCCGCGGTCAAGCCCATGAGCACGCCGCCGCCGAGCGCGATCAGCACGTAGTAGATGAACCATTCGCCCGTGAAGCGGACGAAGTCCATGCGCCGCTCGTGCGATCGGACCGTGCCGCCCATGTACGGGTAGGCGACCACGAACCAGAGCACGACGGGCAGGTGGAGCGCGACGAGGACCTCGGTGTCGAGTCCGCGCCTACGGGTAGAGGTTGACCACGAGCGCAGCGAGCACGAACGGCGCCGCGGTCAGCACCCATGCCGAGTGTCGAGCTGCCGCCGGCGAGCGAAGTACGCGGCAAGGAACGGCAGCACGAACAGGCTGAGGTTCCGCGCCAGCCAGGTCGGCTCCTCGTCGGGGAAGTCGGCAGCGAGGCGTGCGACCTGGATCGCGACGGCCGCGGCCGCTGCAAAGACGAGCGGCTCGAACCAGCCGCCGGCCGGCGCGCCGGCTCGTCGTCACCTGCTGAGGAGGAGCTGTTTCCACAGTCGGCCGCTGTGCTCGCGTGCGAACTCCCGGGACAGGGTGTCGAGGTCGCCCAGCCGTTTCACGGCGACCAGGAACGCCTCGTCGTCCGTGAGGCCGGCCGCGTTCAGCTCGGCGATCTGGTGGCGAAGATGATCCTCCAGCTCGTCGACGTCGTGGCCGTTGACGCCGGGGGCGTCGGCGACGTACGCCCGCCACTCTGCGATCTGTGACTCCACGCTCTCCATGGCTCACGCCTCGCCGGCCGCCGTCAGCAGCCCACCTGAGCCGGGCCAGACGTCATTCAGCGCACGGGTGACGGTCACCCACTGCCGTTGCTGGTCCGCGAGCGCCGCTCGCCCGTCGTCGGTGATCGCGTAGTACTTGCGGCGGCGCCCTTCCGGTGGCGTTCGCCACTCCGTCGTCACGTATCCGAGCCGATGGAGGCGATGGAGCAGCGGGTAGAGCATCCCGTCGGTCCACTCGAGCTCGCCCCCGGAGAGCGCACGCACCTGCTTCAGGATGGCGTAGCCGTAGCTCTCGCTCTCCGCCAGGATCGCGAGCACGAGCGGTGTCGCCGAGGCCGCGACCAGGTCCTTGTCAATGTGCACGCGCCTCCACAGCTGGAAGTGCTATGCATAGAAGCACAAGGTACATGGAGGCGCAAGGCGTTCGAAGGCAGCGCCAGGAGGTGGGAACCCGCGGCGGCAGGCCGGTGTATACGCCGCATCCGAATAGAGGAGGTCGCTCGTGCGC
>CAWEGY010000011.1:0-108564 GCA_963808865.1 uncultured Gaiellaceae bacterium
AGCTCGTCGCTGCGGCCTACCGTCGCGACGACCAGGTCGAACGACGGGAGCCCCTGCGACACGCGCCGTAGGCTACGGCACGCCCATGCCGCCTCCACTGGTCACCGTGCTCGTCGCCGTCGACGACGGCGAGCGCTTCCTCCGGGCTGCGCTCGACAGCATCCTTCGTCAGAGCGTCTCCGACCTCGAGCTGGTCGTCGTCGACGACCTCTCGACCGAGGCACGCCCACGATCTCGACGGCATCGACGACCTGCGGCTGCGCGTGCTGCGCAACGAGGAGCAGCTCGGCCTGGCGGGATCACTGAACCGCGGCCTCGGGAAGCGCGAGGTCGCTATGTCGCCCGCATGGACGCCGACGACGTCGCCTTCGCGGCCTGGCTCGACCGTAGCCTCGCGCTGCTCGAGTCGAACATGGACCTCGGCTTCGTCGGCGCCGGCGCGCTCGACGTCGAGGAGGATGGAACCCCGCGCGACCTCCACGTGCTCGACGGAGGGACCCCCGTGCTCCGTTGGCGTGCGCTGTTCAGCTCGCCCGTCTTCCACAACACCGTGGTGTCTCGACCGGCAGCTCTTCGAGGAGCACGGGCTTCGGTACGACACGTCGTTCGGCGAGACCGAGGACTTCGACCTCTGGACGCGCGCGCTCGCCATCATGGACGGCGACTGCGTTGAGGAGCCACTCGTCCTGCACCGGCTCCATCCGGCGCAGGCCTCACGTCGCCGAGGCGACCTCCAGCGCTCAATCGCGGAGGAGCTCTCGCTGCGCCAGATCACGGGCACTGCGCCCGAACTCGCGGGCCGGCGCGCATGGCTCGCGCGGCGCGGTCGGCCTGGGCGAGGAGGTCGCAGCGGGAGACGTCGAGGAGGCCGCGAATGCCTTCGTCACGCTCCTGCGCCGCTTCGAGGCGGAGCATCGGCGCACGAGCGCCGTGCGGCAAGCGGCGGCCCGTGCGCTCGCCGCTCGCGCAAGGCGCTCGCCGACCCAGAGCGCGTCAGATTCTCGCCCAGGCGGCACGCCTGGATGCGGGCTTCCCGGCGCGTGTCGCGAGCCGCCGGCGACGCATAGCTCTCGCAAGACGACGAGCAGCGAGCCGCGCGAACGCGCTCATGCGCTCGCTCGAGCGCCTCGGAGCCCCCATAGCGTGAGGCGGTCTTCCCCGAGCCGACGCCGTACCGGGCGCCGCTGCTCGACAGGGTCGCGGCACTTCGGGAGATCGACCTGACCGTCGTGTACGCCGCCGACACCGTCGCCCGTCGCACGTGGCGCGTCGAGCGGACGCATCGCGCGGTCTTCCTCGACGGCGTGCGCGTCCCGGGTGCCGACCGAGTGCTCCACCACGACTATCCGGTTACTCCGGGCATAGTCCGGGAGCTAGCGCCAGCGACCCGACGTCGTCGTCGTCTCCGGGTGGAGCACGTTCGCCGCGCAGGCCGCTCTCGCGTGGTGCGCACCGAGAGTCCCGTACCTGCTCGTGGTCGAGAGTCACGACGAGGGCCCGCGGGCGGGCTGGCGCAAGAAGGTGAAGGGAGCCGTCGTGCCGCGGGTCGTCTGACCGCGCGGCAGGTGTCCTCGTGACCGGAACACTCGCGCGGACTCGATGCTCAGGGGCGAGCGGCCGGAACGGGTCCGCGTCTTCGCCAACACGATCGACGTGGCGGAGTTCGGGAAGCGGACCGACCGGCTCGCGTCGAAACGCGCGGCGCTCAGGGCCGGGCTCGGCGCGGGGGCTGGTCTGGGTATCGGCGCCGACGACGTGATCGTTCTCTCGGTCGCGCGACTCGTCCGCGAGAAGGGCCTCGACCAGCTCCTGCGTGCGGTCGCCCTCGCGGGCGGCGATCGTATCGTGACCGTCATCGCGGGAGACGGTCCGGAGCGTCCGCGGCTCGAAGGGCTCGCCCGCGAGCTCGGACTGCGGCGCCATCTTCACCGGCGACGTCGACTGGGAGCGGGTCGTGGAGCTGTACGTCGCCGCCGACGTGTTCGCCCTCCTCTCCGAGCGCGAGCCGTGGGCGGTCGTCGTCAACGAGGCCGCGGCGTGCGGGCTGCCGCTCGTGCTCTCGGATCGGGTCGGGGCGGCGCACGACCTGCTCCGCGATGGGGAGAACGGCGCGCTCGTGCCCGCCGGCGACGTGGCTGCCGCCAGCAGTGCACTCCGCGAGCTCGCCGCCGACGAGACGCACCGGCAGGCCCAGGGCGCCCGCTCGCGCGAGCTCGCGCGGGACTGGGGCTACGGCCCGAGCGTGGACGGATTCCTCGCGGCTGTGCGCGAAGCCGCTGGAGATCGAAGCTAGCCTGATCCGCGTGGAACGACCGCGCATCCTCGTCCTCAACCAGTACTACTGGCCCGGCGTCGAGGCCACCGCGCACCTCCTCACCGAGCCTGCGAGGCCCTCGCGGAGGAGTACGACGTCGAGGTCGTCACCGGCGTCCTGCACGGGCACGAGGACGAGCCGCGCCAGATCGAGCACAACGGCGTGCGCATCACGCGTGTCTCCTCGACCTCATACGAGCGCTGGAGCCGGCCGGCGAGCCGTGAACTACGTCTCCTACCTCGGGTTCGCCCTCCGCCACGCTCTGAGCGGCCCGCCGCCCAACCTCGTTCTCTGCATGACCGACCCTCCGATCATCGGCGACCTCGGTGTCGTCGTCGGCCGGCGGGTGGGCGCGCCGGTGCTCGTGATCAGCCAGGACGTGTTCCCGGAGATCGCGACCGAGCTCGACCGGCTCCGGAATCCCGCGGTCATCGGCGTGCTGCGACTCCTCGTCGGCAGCTACCTGCGCCGCGCGGACCGGATCGTTGCAATCGGCGAGACCATGCGCGACCGTCTCGAGGCGAAGGGCGCGCCGCCGGAGCGACTCCGCGTGATTCCGAACTGGGTGGATACGAGCGAGATAACGCCGCAGCGGCGCGACAATACGTGGGCGGTGCAGCACGACCTCGTCTCGCGGTTCGTGGTCATGCATTCCGGCAACGTCGGCCACGCGCAGGATCTCGACAGCCTCGTACGGGCCGCGACGTTCCTGAGGGACCGCGACGACCTGCGGATCGTGATTGCCGGCTTCGGAGCCCGGCACACCCAGATCATCGCGCTCGCGGAGCGGCTCGAGGTCGAGGAGACTGTCCGCTTCCTCCCGTACCAGAAGCGCGAGCGGCTCTCGCTCTCGCTCTCGAGCGCCGACGTCCACGTCGTCGGGCTCGCGAAGGGGCTCGCAGGCTACGTCGTCCCGAGCCGACTGTACGGGATCCTTGCGGCGGGCCGTCCCGTCATCGCCGCCGCGGACGAGCGGAGCGAGACCGCACGGCTCGTGCGGGAGACCGGCTGCGGGCTCGTGATTCCTCCCGGCCGGCCCGAGCTGCTCGGGCGCACGATCCGCGAGGCGGCCGACGGCGCCTACGAGCTCGACGACATGGGGCGCCGAGGACGGGCCTACGTCGAGGAGGAGGCGGATCGCCTCGTCGCGATGGAGCGGTATCGCGCCCTCGTTCGCGAGATGCTGGCGGCGTGATCGGGAGGGCCGTGTTCTGGGGCTCGCTGGGAGCCCTCGCGTGGACGCATGCCGGCTATCCCGTGGCGATGGGCGTGCTCGCGCGTCTCCGTCCCCGGCCGGTGCGGAAGGCGGACGTGACGCCGTCCGTCGTGCTCGTCGTCTCGGCGCACAACGAGGAGGCAGTCGTCCGGCGGCGCGCTCGAGAACCTGCTCGACTCGATTATCCCGCCGGAGCTCGAGATCGTGGTCGCCTCGGACGGGTCGACCGACCTCACCGACGGGCCGTCGGGCGAGATCTCGGACGGGAGCATCGCGTGCGTCTTCTCGTGTGCCCGCGCGAGGGGAAGGTCGCGGCACAGCATCGCTCGGTTCGCGAGACGTCGAGCGAGGTCCTTGCGTTCACGGACGCGAACACCGAGTGGAGCAGGACGCGCTCCGAAGCTCGTCAGCAACTTCGCGGACCCGGAGGTCGGTTACGTCTGCGGGCAGCTCTCGCTCGAGAGCGCGGACGGCGCGAACATGGAGGGCATCTACTGGCGCTACGAGACGTGGGTGCGCGAGCAGGAGTCCGCGTGCAGCTCGATCACCGCGGGCAACGGGGCGATCTACGCGGTTCGGCGCGAGGCCTATGTCGAGGACGATCCGAAGTACGGCCACGATTTCGGATTCCCGTACCTCATGGAGCAGGGCGGTCGGCGGGCGGTCTACGAGCCGGCGGCCGTCGCGGTCGAGAAGCCGGCGAGCGAGCCCGAGGACGAGTACGGGCGGAAGGTGCGCACGATCGCCCGCTCGCTCGGGCCACATTCTCACGGGCCGGATGTTCCGGCCGACGCGGCCGCTGTATCTGTTCGAGCTCGTTTCGCACCGCGTGCTCCGCTACTCGACGGGGCTCCTGCACCTGGGCCTGCTCGCCTCGAACCTCGCACTGCTTGGCGCGGGCGTCTCTGCTATCGCCTGCTTCCTCGCGCTGCAGCTCGGCGGGCTGGGCTTGGCGGCGGCCGGGCGGGCACGGCTGCCGATTCCCGGAGCGCGACTCGCCTACTACTACTACGTCGTCACGAAGGCGACGGTCGCCGGCGCTGGTCCGCTATCTGCGCTCCGGCACGCCTCAGACCTGGGACAAGGCGAAGGGAACGCGATGAACCGCGCAGCCGACGTCGCGATCGCCGGTGCGGGCCTCGTCCTCGCGAGCCCGCTGCTCGCCGCGGCGGCGCTCGCGATCAAGCTCGAGAGCGGCGGGCCCGTGCTCTACCGCCAGACCCGGGTCGGGCAAGGAGGGCGAGGACTTCGATGTGTTCAAGCTCCGGACGATGGTCGTCGGCGCCGAGAGCCTCGGCGCCGGGATTCGCCGTCGACCACGGCGATCCGCGCATCACGCGAGTCGGGCGCATTCTCCGCAGGACATCGATCGACGAGCTGCCTCAGCTCTGGAACGTCCTTCGAGGCGACATGAGCGTGATCGGGCCACGACCGACGCTTCGCTACCAGGTGGACCAGTACGACTCGCACCAGCGCCGACGGCTGGACATGCGGCCCGGCCTGACCGGGTGGGCCCAGGTGCACGGGCGCGCGTCTCTCCCGTGGGCGGAGCGCATCGAGCTGGACGTCTGGTACGTCGATCACCGCTCGCCGCGGCTCGACCTCGGCATTCTTCTCCGCACGCCCCTCGCGCTCTTTCGCGGCACGTATCGCGGGGCGGACGGGGGGCTGGCGCTAGATGCCCCTTCGCCGCGAGCAGCGATCGGTACAGCCGGTCGACGTCGTCGACGAGGCGAGACCGAGTAGCGCTCCGCACCGTGCACGCTCCCGACTCGCCATGCGCTCTCCAAGCTCGCGGTCCGCGGCGAGCGGGCGAGCCTCTCCGCTGCACCTTCCACGTCCCCCGGCTCGACGAGGAATCCGTCGATGCCGTCGCGCACCACGTCGGGAACGCCTCCCACGCGGTTTGCGACCACGGGGGTACCCGAGGCGAGCGCCTCGATCGCACTCACGGGAGTGCCCTCGTTCACCGACGGGAGGAGGAACGCGTCGAAGAGGCCGTAGTAGCCCGCGACGTCCGGCTGGTAGCCGACGAAGTAGGTCGCGCGCGCGATGCCGAGATCGTGAGCGAGCTGCTCGAGACGCTCCCGGTCGGGGCCGTCACCGACCATGCACAGCACCGCATCCACGCCTCGCTCCCGCGTAGCCCGCACGATATCGAGCACTGCGCCCGTGTCTTTCACGCCGGTCATTCGCCCGACCCAGCCGACGACGAACGCGTCCGCCGGGATGCCGTAGAGCCGGCGGTAATCGAGGTTCGCTGTCGGATCGGCGAGGCGCTCCTCGAGCGGGATGCCGAGCCGGATCACGGCGAACTTCTCCGGCGGCGCCACGCCGTGCGCGACGAGCTCGTCCCGCACCTCGGGGCTGACGGCGACGAGAACGTCGGAGCTAGCGCCAGCGTCCGCTCGACGTGTCGGAAGAAGGCCGTGCGGCCAGGGCCGAAGTAGCCCTTGAGGACGTGTCCGTGAAACGTGTGCACGACGATCGGCGGCCGCGCGCTGCCCGCCAGCCTGGCCGCTGCCCGTGCGATCGCGCCGGCCTTGGCGGTATGCGTGTGCAAGATATGCGGCCGCTCGGCGCGGATGATCGCAGTCAGCCGGCGCACCGACCGGGCATCGTGGAGCGGCGAGACCTCGCGCTGGATCTCCGGAACGCTCACGACCGTGACGCCGAGCCGCTCGGCAAGGAAGGCCATCGAATCCTCTCCGCGCGCGAGGCTGCCCGCGACGAGGGTCGTGTGGTATCCGCGCGTCTCGAGGCCTGCTGCGAGGCTCGCGACGTGGATCGCCGGGCCGCCCATGTTGAGGCGTGCGATCACGCGCAGGATGCGAATCGGCGGCGAAGCCACGGCGCCGTCACGTTAGCGTCGGAATCCCGCGGGCCGGAGCGGCCACGACACGGCCCGGATCCCCCTCCGCTCCCAGCTCCCTCTCAAGTCCTCCGAGTACTCTCTTCGCTCGTGGTCGTGCTATTCACCTGCGCGGGCCAGCGTGTCGACATCGTGAAGGCGTTTCGGGCCGCGCGGGCAGCAGTCGTGCTCGGTGCGGACGCGGATCCTCTCTCGCACCGGCGCTCTACCACGCCGATCGGCGCGCGATCGTGCCGCTGATCGCGGATCCGGGGTACGTGCCGGCGCTCGCGGAGCTCGTGGAAGCGCACGACGTGCGCCTCGTCGTCCCGCTCAACGATCTCGACATCCCGTGCTCGCGCGCACGCGAGCTGCGCTCGAGCCGGCCCTCGTTCTCCTCCCGGACGGGGAGGTGTGTGCCCGGATGTCGGACAAGCTCGAGGCCCACCGCTTCTTCGTCGAGAACGGAATCTCGTCTCCACGGAGCTGGTCGCCGGACGAGGTGCCGTCCGACGCTCGCTACCCCTCCTGGTCAAGGCACGGGAGGGATTCGGATCGCGTCACATCTTTCGCGCCGACGACGCCGAGCAACTCGACTTCTTCCTTCGCTACATCGAGCGTCACCTCGTTCGTGCAGGAGCGCTGCCGCGGAGAGGAGTTCTCGATCGACGTGTTCTGCGACATGGACGGGCGCTGCTTGAACGCGATCCCGCGCACCATGCTCCTGTCCAAAGGCGGCGAGTCGATCAAGGGCGCGTCGATCAAGGACCACGAGCTGATCCTCTACGGCGCTCGGGTCGCGGAGATCATCGGAATCAAGGGGCCGGCGAACGTGCAGTGCTTCCGCGAGCCCGACGGGAGCCTGCCGGTCACGGACGTGAACACGCGGTTCGGCGGCGGCTTTCCGCTCCCACTCGCTGCCGGGAGCCGCTACCCGGAGCTCGCGCTCGCGCTTGCGCGCGGAGAGCGGCCGGAAGCCGACGACTCGGCGAGTTCGAGGAGGGCGTGTACATGACGCGCTACTTCTCCGAGGTGTGCCTGGAGCCGGACGGCGACGGGTCGCTCCGGCCCCTCCTCCCACTGCCTTAGCATTCCCCGGCTATGCGCTACGTCGTCACCGGCGCCGCCGGGTTCATCGGCTCCCACCTGCTCCGCGCGCTCGTCGAGCGCGGGCACGACGCGACGGGCTGGGACGCCTTCACCGACTACTACGACCCGGCGGTCAAGGAGGAGAACGCGCGCAGGCTTCCTGTCGAGAAGGTCGATCTCGTCGAGGACGCTCTCGACCTCTCGGGTGTGGACGGCGTCTTCCACCTCGCCGGACAGCCGGGAGTCAAGAGCTTCGGTGGGATCTTCCCCGTCTACGTTCGCCAGAACGTGCTCGCAAGCCAGCGCCTCTTCGAGGCGGCCGTCGCGGCAGGTGCTCGAACGGTCTTCGCATCCTCGTCCTCGGTCTACGGTGACGCCGCGGCCTTTCCGACACCCGAGGACGCCGCCCCGAGGCCGCTCTCTCCGTACGGGATCACGAAGCTCGCCTGCGAGCACCTCGCCCACGCCTACGGGCACGAGTTCGGGCTCGACTGCGTCACCCTTCGCTACTTCACGATCTTCGGGCCGCGCCAGCGACCCGACATGGCGATCGCGCGCCTGATCGCGTGTGTCGGCGAGGGCCGTGCCGTTCGAGCTCTTCGGTGACGGAACGCAGTCACGGAGCTTCACGTACGTCGACGACGCGGTCGAGGCCACGATCCTGGCGATGGAGCGCGCACAGGCGGGCGCGACCTTCAACGTGGGCGGCGGCGAGCGAGGTGTCGATGCTGCAGGCGATCGAGGCGCTCGGCGAGATCGCCGGCCGCCGGGTCGAGATCGTCCGCTCGGCACGACGTGAGGGCGACGCGACGCGGACTGCCGCCGACACGTCCCGGATTCGCGCGCGAGCTCGGGTGGGAGCCGGTCACCTCGTTCGAGGAGGGTCTCGCGGCTCAATGGCGCTGGGCCGTTGATAGGGTCGCGGCCGCATGACGGACGTCCAGACGGCTTCCGGGCTCGAGGACGAGCAGGAAGTCGACCTCTCCTCCGCCTGGCAGCGTCTGAAGCTGCGCTGGTGGCTGCCGATCGGCGGCCTCGTCGTCGGAGCTGTCGTCGGCCTCGTCCTTGCGCTCTCCGGCGGTTCCGTCTGGCGCGCGCAGACCATCGTCTACCTCGGACAGCCGTTCGCGCCGCTCGGCGGCGGGCAGATCCAGAGCCTGGCCACGAACCCGCGCACGGTGGGAGAGATCATCCGTTCCGAATCGGCGCTGAAGGCAGCGTCGGAGGCGAGCGGCATCCCCGTCTCGGAGCTTCGCTCGTCCATCTCCACGCGTGAGCTGCTCGCCGCCGGGCAGCTGCGCGGGCATCAACCCGCTCATCGAGATCGCCGTCAAGGGCTCCGGGAAAGCAGAAGGTCGAGCAGGCGGCCGAACACGCTCGCGACGCGCGTCACCGAGCGCGTCTCGCGTCTACGTCACGGAGAAGGTCGAAGCTCCTCGAGAACCAGGTCGAGGTGGCCGAGGCGCAGCTCGCGGCCGTCGAGGCGCGGATTCCAGGCGCAGGAGCAGCAGGACGCGCTCGACGACGGAGATCAGTCCATCGCCCTCGTCGAGCGGCTCCTGCTGAGCCGAACCTGAACTCGGTGATCACGACCGCTGACGCACGGCGTACCGCACTCCAAGACGACCTCGACGAGGCGCGGCAGCTGCTCAACCTCGCTGAGAGCGTCGAGTCGAGCCGTGTCGTCGAGCCGGCGGCAGCGAGCAAGACGACCGCGCGCTCGAGCCGGACGTCCTCGCTCGTCGGGGCCGCGATCGGCCTGCTCCTCGGCGCCATCGCCGCGCTCGTCGCCGACTCGTTCGCCGCCCGGCGAGGCGGGCGGCGTCCAGCCCGGCCTGATGCTCGACGGAAAGCGGGTCGCCGTCGTCGTTCCCGCGTACGACGAGGAGCGCCTCGTCGGCGAGACGCTCCGCGGGATCCCGGGGTTCGTCGACCGGATCTACGTCGTCGACGACGCGTCGCGGGACGGGACGGCCGCCGCCGGCGGAGGGCGTCGGCGACCCGCGCGTCGAGCTGTTCCGGCACGAGCGGAACCTCGGGGTCGGCGGCGCGATCGCGACCGGCTACCGGCGAGCGCTGCGAGGAGGAGATCGACGTCACGTGCGTCGATGGCCGCCGACAACCAGATGGATCCTTCGGAGCTCCAGGCGCTCGTCGAGCCGGTTGCTCGTGGCGAGGTCGAGTACGCGAAGGCGAACCGGCTCGTGTCCGGTGAGGCATGGACGGTCATCCCGCGGGCGCGCTACCTCGGTAATGCGGTGCTCTCGCTGTTGACCAAGATCGCGTCGGGCTACTGGCACGTCGCCGACTCGCAAGCCGGATACACGGCGCTCTCACTGGGCGCGCTTCGCCGTCTCGATCTCGACCGCCTCTACCCGCGCTACGGCTTCCCGAACGACATGCTCGTCCACCTGAACGTGCAGAACGCGCGGGTGCGGGACGTGCCCTCGCGGCCGATCTACGGCGTCGGCGAGGAGTCGGGAATCAGGCTGCGCTCGGTCGTGCCGCGGATCTCCTGGCTCCTCTTCAAGGCGTTCTGGTGGCGCATGGGGCAGAAGTACGTGATCCGCGATTTCCATCCGCTCGTGTTCTTCTACGCGTTCGGCGTCGCTGATGACTCTCGCCGGGCTCGTGCTCGGCGTCGTCGAGGCAGTGCTGCGCATCGCCGGGAACGAGATCACGACGCCGACGATCGTCCTCGTCGCCGTGCTGCTGATCGCGGGCATCCAGATCACGCTCTTCGCCATGTGGTTCGACATGGAGGCGAACAAGGACCTCCGCTGAGCAGGACGTCCCGGCGGGACGTCGTAAGAGACGGAGCGGCCGCGGACGCCGGCTACCATCGACTCCATGCCGACTTCACTCGTCACCGGCGGCGCCGGCTTCCTCGGCTCCCACCTCTGCGAGGCGCTGCTCGGGCGCGGGCCACCGCGTGATCTGCGTCGACAACCTCGTCGTCGTCGTCGCTCGAGAACATCGAGCACCTCCGCGACGATGAGTTCACGTTCGTCGACCACGACGTCATCGAGCCGGTCGCCGTCGACGAGCCGGTCGACTTCGTCTACCACCTCGCCGCGCTCGCCAGCCCGATCGACTACCTGCGCATGCCGCTGCACTCGCTCAAGACCGGCTCGTACGGGACGCACCACGCGCTCGGACTGGCGAAGTTCAAGCGGGCGCGCTTCCTCCTCGCGTCGACGAGCGAGGTGTACGGCGACCCCGAGGTCCACCCGCAGCCCGAGACGTACTGGGGCAACGTCAATCCGATCGGGCCGCGCGGCGTCTACGACGAGGCGAAGCGCTACGCCGAGGCGCTCGACGATGGCGTACCACCGCCAGCAGGGCGTCGACACCGCGATCGCGAGGATCTTCAACACGTACGGCGGCCGGATGAGGCCGCACGACGGGCGGGCGATCCCGACCTTTCTGCGCCAGGCGCTCGAGGGAAAGCCCGTCACGGTCTTCGGCGACGGCTCGCAGACCCGGAGCTTCTGCTACGTCGACGACCTGATTCGAGGGCTCATCCTGCTCGCGGAGTCGGAGGAGCACCTGCCCGTGAACCTCGGCAACCCCGACGAGAAGACCTTGCTCGAGCTCGCCGAGACCGTCATTCGCCTCACGGGCTCCTCGAGCGAGATCGTCTTCGAGGCGCTGCCCGGTCGACGACCCGCAGGTCCGGCAGCCGGACATCACGCGCGCCAAGCAGCTCCTCGGTTGGGAGCCGGAGGTCGAGCTCGAGGAGGGCTCCGGCGGACGATCGCCTCTCTCGGGCACGGGGCCGCCGTCGGCTGCGTGAGCACTCGGCGAGCGGTACGAAGCATCACCACCGAGAACGCCGAGCCGAAGGCGACTTCGTCTTCGTCCCCGAGCGGATTCCGTTCTTTCAGGCCGCGATCGGTCGCGGGAAGCGGGTTCTCGACCTCGGGTGTCGTTCGGGCGCGCTGACGCGGCACTTCCTCGACGGCAACGACGGTCGTCGGCCTCGACGTCGACGCCGCCGCGCTCGCCAAGGCGGCGCGCGCTCGGGATCGAGCCCGTCCAGGCGAACGTCGAGGAGCCGCTCCCGTTCGAGGATTCGAGCTTCGACGCGGTGGTCGCCGGGGAGCTGCTCGAGCACCTGCAGTTCCCGGATGCGCTCGTCGCGGAGATCCGGCGGGTTCTCGAGGCCGGGCGGAGTGCTCGTCGGCTCCGTGCCGAACGCGTTCCGCGTTCAGGGACGACTCCGCTTCCTGCGCGGCCGCCCGCCGGAGGACGATCCCACGCACCTGCACATGTTCTCGCCCGCGCGCTACGCGAGTTGCTCGCGGGCTTCGAAGACGTCGAGCTCGACTACGTCGGCGGCCGCTACCGGCGGCTGCACCCGCGCCTGCTCGCCCGCGACCTCGTCTTCAGCGGCTTCGGGCTGGCCTAGGCGTCCGCGGAGACCGAACGCGGCGCGGCGCTCGACGTCGGCCTCGTCGACCATGTGGCCGTCGCGCTCGACGTACCCGCCCTTGCCGCCGACGACGAGGAGGACGAGGTCTTCGGTCGCGCTTGCATTAGACACCTTGCTCGGCGTCGTCGACTCGACATGGCAGAGCCCGCCCGGGCCGAGCATCCGCTCCTCGTCCTCCACCTCGAAGAGCGCCTCCCGGAATGGACGAAGTAGAGCTCGTCCTGGGTGTCGTGGTAGTGCTGGAAGCCGGCGTACCCCGGCGGGTAGACGACCGCATTCACGCCGAATGCCGTCACCCCGAGCGGCTTGCGTACCTTTCGGAAGCCGTAGCCCTCGCCGAGCCCGTCGATCGACCCGAAGGTGTGTGCCATCGTCACTCCTTTCCGTCGAGCAGGTGGTCGGCGGTTCTGCGCAGACCCTCGTCGAAAGCGACCTGCGGCTCGTAACCGAGGAGTCGTCGGGCCTCGCTCGAATTCGCCCACGACGCGTGCACGTCCGCCTCGCGCGCCGGCTCGTATGACTTTCTCGACGTGCCGGCCGAGCGAGCGCGCCGACCGAGTCCGCGAGCGCGTTGACCGTCGTCGAGCCTCCCGTCGCGACGTTCAGGATCTCGCCGCTGACCTCGGCGGCATCCGCGGCCAGGAGGTTCGCGCCGACGACGTTGTCCACGTACGTGAAGTCGCGCGACTGCTCGCCGTCGCCGTAGATCGTGACCGGCTCGCCCGTCGGCGATCGCGCGGATGAAGCGAGGGACGACGGCGGCGTACTGCGACGTCGGGTCCTGGCGCGGGCCGAACACGTTGAAGTAGCGGAGCGAGACGATCTCCATCCCGTACACCCGGCAGAAGCTCGTGCAGAAGCGCTCCGCGGCGAGCTTCGCGACTGCGTACGGCGAGATCGGGTCGGGTGCCTGCGACTCGACGCGCGGAAGCTCGCCGGAGTTCCCGTACACCGACGACGACGAGGCGTTCACGATCCTGCGCACGTTCTCGTCGCGCGCGGCGAGCAGCACGTTCAGCGTCCCCTCCACGTTCACTGCGGTCGTCGTCAGCGGGTCCTGCACCGACCGCGGCACGGACGGCAGCGCGCCCTCGTGGAAGACGACCTCGACGCCGCGGATCGCGCGCATGGACGCGCTCGTACGAGCGGAGATCGCCCTCGACGAGCTCGACGTCGCGCTCGAGCCCGGCGAGGTTGGTGCGGCTTCCCGTCGCGAAGTTGTCGAGCACGCGCACGTCGTCCCCGCGCGCGAGCAGCGCCCGCACGATGTTCGAGCCGATGAATCCCTCCGCCGTCCCGGTGACGAGCGCCTCATCGCGGTCCATTCAACGTTGCGGCGCCGGCAGCTGCAAGCCCGAGCAGGAGGCACGTCGCCGCCTGGAGCGGTATCCCCGCCACGATCCCGAGCGACGCCCACTCCGCGCCGAGCGTGAGCAGCCCGCACAGCGACGACGAGCCCGACGCTCGCAGCCCACGGGTCACGTCGCACGCGCCGCCACGCGCCACGCGAGCACGAGGCCGGCCAGCGCCGACCAGGACCAGGAGCGCGAGGCCGACGATTCCCGCGTCGGCAAGCATCTGGATGTAGAGGTTCTGGACCCCCCATTCGCGACCTTCCGCCGGAAACGCGAGCTCGGCGACGTCGGGAAACCGCTCCCGCGCGTCCTCCACGTACGGCTCGAAGACGTCGGGGCGCCGACGATCGCTGCCAGCCGACGCCCAGCACCGGGTTGTCCTGCCAGATCCTCAGTCCGATGTAGGCGAGGACCGTGCGCTGCGAGTACGTCTCGACCGCCTGCGGTCTGGTCGTCGTCCCGAATGCCGACGAAGCTGGAGGAAGTCGTTGAGTGCTTCGCTGCGAACCGCGGTCACCCCCACCGCGACCGACGCCGACCATGCTGCGAGAGCGAGGAGCTGCCGCGCCGACGGTGCGAAGCGGCGGCGGCTCGCGAGGGCGAGCGCCACCGCTCCCGCTGCGAAGCCCGCAGCTGCGGTGACCGATCCGGCGAGCACGAGCCCGAGCACTCCGCCGACGAGCCGCGACCGGGACCAGGCGGGCGGGCACCGTACGGCTGCGCCGCGCGACGACCGAGGCTGCGGCGACGCTCGTCGCCAGCGCGGCGAGTGCGGCGAGATCGTGCCGCCCGAGGAAGGACGGGTAGCGCCAGCCCGGCCGTCGAGGCGCGAAGATCTCGGCTCCGAAGAACTGCACGAGAGCGACGAGCGTCGCGACCGCCGGCCCAGAGCACGACGCTCCCGAGAACGAGCCGGAGCTCGACGGATCGCCGGACGACGAGCGGCACGGCGAGGGCGAGCAGGGCGTACTCGGCAGAACTTGAGGAAGCTGACGAGCTGATCGCCGAACTGCGCGTCGTCGGCGGAAGCGCCGAAGCGTCGCGAACGCGAGCCATGCGAGGAGCGCGAGACCCGTGATCCACAGGAGCCGACCCGGCGCGAGCCTCGCGAGCCCGCCGACGCCGTGCGCCCAGAAGCGCCGCGACGAAGACGGCCAAGAGCGCCGCGTCCGAGAGCCGGACGTCGATCGACGTCGAGCCCACCTCGAGGACGTAGGTCGGCTGAAAGCGCTCGTGGACGAAGACGAGGGGTATCGCACACGCGAGCACGAGAGCCCCGATCGCGTCGCGATCGATGAGAAGGCGCGACGAGGCCGTCGAGCTCGAGAACGCCCCTGTCGCCACGGCCGGACTATAGGCCGCCGCTTCGGAGCGACGGAATCGCGTCGGGGCGGTCCGAGACCACCTCCTACACTGACTCCCCGATGTCCTCCCGGGTTCTCCGACGCCGGTCGCTGACCGCTGCGTGGATCTACGTCGCGGTCGCGTTCGGGATCGCGGGCACGATCGTCGCGGCGCGCGTCCTCGGGCTGGAGGGATTCGGCGTCTTCGCGACGGCGATGGCCGTCGGTCGGCTTCTTCCAGGCGTTGCTGGACCTGACGGTCGAGGAGTCGCTGACGAAGTACGGCTTCCGCTACGTCGCCGCGGGCGACTGGGGACGGCTGCGTCGGCTGTTCAGGCAGATGCTGCGGCTGAAGGTGATCGGCGGGGCGCTCGCATCGCTGCTCCTCGTGGCCCTCGCCCCGTTCGCCGACGAGCTCTTCGACGCGGAGGGCGTCGGGTGCCGCGCTGCTCGCCGCCGCGCTCCTCCCGCTCGTCCAGGCGTCGGAGAACGTCGGCTCGACGGCACTCCTCCTGCACAGCCGCTACGACCTGCGCGGGGTGTACCAGGCGGGCTCGGCGGCGCTCCGGCTGCTCGCGATCGTCGATCGCGGCGCCGCTCGGAGTGACGGAGACGCTCGTCGCGATCGTCATCGCGCAGGCGCTGGCGACGCTCGCCATCTCGGTCGTCGGCGCTCGTGGCGCTGCGACGGTTCCCGCCGGCGGACCCGCGCGAGCTCGGCGAGGACGTACCGGGCATTCGCTCGTTCGTCCTCGAGTCGAGCATCGCGACCGGTGTCATCTCCCTGCGGACGACGCTCGTCCCGATCGTGCTCGGCATCGTCGCGGGCCCATCCAGGTCGGTCTCTTCCGCGTCGCCCAGACGCCGCAGACGGGGCTCGCGGCCGCCAGCTCGCCCGCGCGGCTCGTCCTCGTGACGGAGCAGACGCGCGACTGGGAGAAGGGACAGCGCTCGCACGTCCTCGCCGGGATTCGTGCGTACTCGAAGTGGGCGGGGCTGCTGATGCTCGTCGCCGTGCCGGTCTTCTTCATCGCCATGCCCTGGCTCGTCGAGCTGGTCTTCGGAGCCGAGTACGACTCGGCGCGTGGACGCTGCCCGCATCGTGCTGCTCGCGGCGGCGATCCACTTCGCGATCGGGTGGACGAAGACGCTGCCCGTGACCATCGGCCGCCCGCGCCTGCGCATCGTCACGCACGGGCTCGAGACGCTCGTGGCGATACCGCTCGTCGCGGTGCTCGGGAGCCGAGTGGGGCGCGACCGGCGCCGCCGTCGCGGTGCTCGCGGCGACCGTCGTGTTCGCTCTCGCCTGGATCGTCGTGGTCGTGAGACTCCACGACGAGGTGGGCGCGGGCCGAGGAGGCCGGAGAAGCGGCGCTGCAGTCGTGAGGGTCGTGGTCGTCAGCCGGGATCTGGCCCCCGGACGCCGGCGGCCCGGCGAGCCACGCCCCGGCGCTGGCCGACTTCCTCGAGCGAGCGAGGGCATGCCGTCGAGGTGGTGACGACGGCAGACGCGGCGCCGGCCGGGCGTACGTATCCCGTCCACTGGATCTCGCGACGCTCGCACGCGCGCCACGCGCGCGTCGCGGCGGAGATCGGCGCGGCGGGCCCGTGACGCGGATGTGGTCTACGCGACGAGCATGGTGCGTCGGGCCGCGATCGGCTCGAGCCTCGGCGCGCGCCCGCTGGTCGTGAAGCTCGTCTCGGACGAGGCGTTCGAGCGCGCGACCCGGAGTGGCCGCTACACCGGGACGCTCGACCAGTTCCAGCGCGTCGGCGGGCTGCGGACGCGTTTCCTGCGCGCGACACGCAACTCGGCGCTCCGTCGGGCGCGACACGTCTTCTGTCCGAGCGCGTATCTCCGCGACGTCGCCCTCGGTTGGGGTCTCGACCCGAGCGCACGTCTCCGTGCTGCCGAACCCCGCGCCCGCAGTGCCGGCGCTGCCCCCGCGCGACGTGCTGCGTGCGGAGCTCGCGCTGGACGGCCGCGTGCTCGCGTTCGCTGGGCGGCTCGGGCCGCAGAAGTCGCTCGGGACCGCGCTCGAGGCGCTTGCGCGCGGTCGACGAGGTCGCGCTGGTCGATCGCCGGCGACGGCCCCGATCGCGCGGCGCTCGAGCGGCGGGCTCGCGAGCTCGGGCTCGAGGAGCGGGTGCGCTTCCTGGGGGCCGTCCCGCGCGACCAGGTGCTGCGCCTCTTCCGCGCGGCGGACGCCTCGCTGCTGCCGTCCGCGTGGGAGAACTTCCCGCACACGGTCGTGGAGGCGCTCGCCGTGGGCTGCCCGGTGATCGCAACCGCGGTCGGCGGCGTGCCCGAGGTCGTGCGCGACGGCGTGAACGGCCTGCTCGTCGCGCCGGGTGACCCTGCCGCGCTCGCCTCCGCGGTCGAGCGGTTCTTCGCCGACCCGGAGCTCCGCTCGCGCCTGGCCGAAGCAGCGGCCGCGTCGGTGGACGGGTATCTCGGAGGACGCCGTCTTCACCCGGATCGAGGAGGAGCTCGCGAAGGCGGCATCGGCATGAGGAGGAAGCTGCTCATGGTCGGGAGGACGAGATACGCGCCTTCCGCTGTCGCCCTCGCTCGACCAGAAGTTCGACGCGCTGTCGGCCGAGCTCGACGTCCGGGTCCTCGCGAGCCACGCAGGCGGCAGCGGCGACCGATCCGCGGTTCGTGCTCGTGCGTCGTGTGTGGCCGCGTGCGCTCGACGGTCCCGCGTTCTACGCGCTCCTGCCGTTCCGCGTCGCCCGGGAGCTGCGCGCCTTCGAGCCCGACGCCGTTCTCGCGCAGGGCGCCCAGGAAGCCGCTCTCGTGCTTCTCGGCCGCCGGCTGGCGCGCGTGCGGACGCCGCGTGATCGCAGACATCCACGGCGATCCCGCCGCGCCCGACGCGGCTGTACGGCTCGCCGCTGCGAAAGGCGCTCGCGCCGGTCGCCGACGCGCTCGCTCGGCGTGGGCTGCGCGGCGCGGACGGCGTGCGGACGATCTCGGCGTACACGTCCGGTGTCGTGCGATCGGCCGGCGTCGAGCCGACTGCCGAGTTCGCGGCGTTCATGGATCTCGAGCCGTTCCTCGAGTCCGACCCCGCGCCGTTGCCCGAGCGACCGGTCGCGCTCTTCGTCGGCGTGCTCGAGCGCTACAAGGCGGTCGACGTGCTCGCCGAGGCGTGGCGGGTCGTGGCCGAACGCGTGCCGGACGCGAGCCTGCACATCGTCGGTCGCGGCACGCTCGGCGAGGTGGCGTCCGAGACTCGTCGCCGACTTCCCCGGCCGGGTGCGCTGGACCGAGTCCCTCTCGACGGAGGAGGTCGCCCGTGCGATCGACGAGGCGAGCGTCCTCGTCCTCCCGTCGCGCTCCGAGGGCCTCGGCCGGGTCGTCGTGGAGGCGTTCTGCCGCGGCCGGGGGGTCGTCGCGAGCCGCGTCGGCGGCATTCCGGACATCGTCGTCGACGGCGAGTCGGGGATCCTCGTGCCGCCCGGCGACGCGGGGCGCTCGCCGACGCACTGGTCCGGGTGCTCTCCGACAGCGCTCTCGCCGAGCGGCTCGGCGCGACCGCCCGGGTCGTCGGTCGAGCCCTGGCTCGCCTCACCGGAGGAGTACGCACGCGAGGTGCGCGAGCTCGTCGAGAAGGTCTGCGCCTAGCGACCGGGGCCGATGGTCGCGCGAGTGGCCCGCCTACACTCCGCCGATGCGAGCCGACCGCGCAAAGCAGCTGCTGAAGAACGGCGTCTACCGCGCGCTCGGCGAGACCGTGAGCGGCACCGGCGGCGCTCGACGGCGAGGCCGAGCGGACGCTTCGCGTGCTCATGTACCACAAGGTCAACGACCTCTGGCCGAACCCGACGACCGTCCCCACCGAGGTCTTCGCCGAGCAGATGTCGCTTCTCGGCGAGCTCGGCTACGAGCCCGTCTCGCTCGAGCAGGTCGCGAGCGCACTACGTCGAGGGCGCTCCGCTCCCGAAGGGCGCCGTGCTCATCACCTTCGACGACGGCTATCGCGACAACCTCCTGAACGCGGTCCCGGTGCTGCGGCGGCACGGCTATCCAGCGGTGATCTTCGTCCCGATCGGCTTCCTCGACGGAGACCGGCCGCTGCCCCACGAGGAGTCGCTGCGCGCGCTCGGGATCCGCAACGAGACGGTCGACTGGGACGAGCTCGCGGACCTCGATGCCGGCGGCATCCGCGTCGAGTCGCACGGCATCGGGCACCGGCCCGTGACGCGAGCTCGACCCGGCGGACGCGACGCGTGAGATCGCGCTCTCGAAGCTGCGGCTGGAGGAGCGGCTCGGACGCAAGGTCGATGCGTTCGCCTTCGTCAAGGGCTCGCTCGCCGACTACCGCCCGGAGCACGCGAGCCTCGTCCAGCAGGCGGGCTACGACGCTCGCCTTCACCTCGGTCTCGGGAGCGAACGGCCCAGCGACCGACCGCTTTCGCCTGCGTCGGTACAACGTCGAGCCGTATCCGGCGCGGACGTTCGAGCTCGTCCTCTCCGGCGCCTGCGACCTGATCGCGATGAAGGACACGGTCCCCGGTACGTACGCCCGCCGCGCGTTCAACTCGGTGCTCGGCACGCGCACGCGATGAGCTTCACGACCGTTCGCTACACGCCGGCGCAGCGCGCCTCGCTCGTCGACCTCCTCGCGCGCGTCGGGACGACGCAGCTCTCCGACGAGGAGTTCACGTGGTGGTTCGACCGCAACCCCGCGGGCGAGGGAATCGTCTCGCTGGCAGTCGACGAGGACGAGGTGGTGGGAGTCGCGGCGATGAGCTTCTTCCGGACGACCCTGAACGGCGTCGAGACGCGGCTCGCCATCCCCGTGAACGTCGCGACCGACCCGCGCTACCAGGGCCAGGGCGTGTTCTCGACGCTGGAGCGGGAGAACGAGGCGGCGGCTGCCGAGGCCGGCTCGCCGCTCACGGTGACGTTCCCGAACGCGAGGTCGCATCCGATCTTCGTCGGCCGCCTCGGCTGGCTCGACCTGCCTCGGCTGCGGCTCTGGGCGCGTCCGCTGCGGGTCGGCGCGGTCGTGCGCTACGCGCTCGGGCGGCCCGGCGAGCGCGGCGGACTACGCGCCCCGTCCGCGAGTCGTCGCGCGATCGACGGTCTCGAGGTCCGGCTCGTCGAGCGGTTCGGCGCGGACTTCGACGAGCTCGGCGCGCGCGCAGCCGCCGGCTACGGCAGCCACTTCACCCGCGACGCCGGGTACTTCAACTGGCGCTACCTGGACTCCCCACGCGACTACCGCTGCTTCGGTGCCTACCGCGACGGCGCGCTCGTCGGCGTCGCGGTCGTGGGGCACACGTTCAAGCACGGCGTCTCGGCGGGATTCCTCGCCGATCTCGTCGCCGCACCGGGCGGGGGCGACGAGACGCGCGCGCTCGTCTCGCGTGCGGTGGACGAGGTGCGAGGCGGCGCCGACGCGCTCGTCCTCCTTCCGCCGCCGTCGAGCACGCAACGCGCCGCCTTGCTCCGCGCAGGGTTCGCGCCGACGAACAAGAAGCTGCGGTTCATCGGCAAGCCTCTCCACGCCGGGGCGCGGGTCGACGAGAGCTCCGGCGCGTGGCACTTCACGCTCGGGCGACTTCGACTTCTTCTAGCCATGTCCAAGCTCGTCTTCATCACGCAGCAGGTCGACCCGGCGCATCCCGCGCTCGCGGCCACCGTTCCGAAGATCCGCGCCCTGGCCGAGCTCGTCGACGAGATCGTCGTTCTCGCGGACGACGCAGTCGAGGGCGTGCTGCCGGCGAACTGCCGCGTCCGTACCTTCCGAGCCGGTCACAAGGCGACTCGCGGCGCCCGCTTCGAGGCTGCGCTGACGCGCGAGCTCGGCGGTCTGCGGGGAGGCGCGGTCGTCGCGCACATGTGCCCGATCTACGCCGTGCTCGCCGCCCCGCTCGTGCGTCCGCTCCGCGTCCCGCTCGTCCTCTGGTTCACGCACTGGCGCGCGAGCCGCCTCCTGCGAGCGGCCGAGCGCGTCTCGACCGCGGTCACGAGCGTGGACGACCGCTCGTTCCCGCTCCCCTCGAGGAAGCTGCGGGCGATCGGCCACGGCATCGACCTCGAGGAGTTTCCGTGCGCGCCCCCGCGCGACGGCGAGCGGGACGCGCCTGCTCGCGCTCGGCCGCTACTCGACGGCGAAGGGGCTCGACGTCGTGCTCGCTGCCGTGGCGCTCGCTGGGATCGGACGTCGAGCTGCGCGTGCACGGCCCGGCGCTCTCGGACGAGGAGCGGATTCATCGCGACGAGCTCGAGCAGCTCGTCGGCGGAGCTCGAGCTCGACGGACGTGTGCTGCTCGGAGAGGCGGTGCCTCGAGCCGAGCTTCCCGCGCTGTTCGCGACCCACGACGCCCTCGTCAACAACATGCGCGCGGGAGCGCCCGACAAGGTCGTCTACGAGGCCGGAGCCGCGTGCCTCCCGGTTCTCGCGTCCAACCCGATCTTCGACTCGTTGCTCGCCGCCGAGCAGCGCTTCCCGCGCTTCGACCCACGCGCCCTCGCCGACCGGATCGAGGAGCTCGCGGCGACAGCGCGGCGACGAGCGCGCTGCGATCGGGCATCGCCTTCGCGAGAAGGTGCAGGAGGGTCACTCCGTGCAGACGTGGGCGCGGGGCATCGCTCGACGCGGCGGGCCTGCCGTGACGGACGGAGTCGTCCTCCACACGCAGAAGGTCGCCGGCATCTCGGGCTCCGAGGCGCACCTCCTCCAACTCCTGCCCGATCTGCGTGCGCGCGGCTGGGACGTGCGCTTCCTCATGCTCCACGAGGACGAGCCCGGTGCCTGGGAGTTCGCCGAGGAACTGCGCGCGCGCGGCGTCCCGCTCGACGACATCCGACTGAGAGCGGACGTCGATCCGATCGCGTTCGGCGAGGTCGTCGCACACCTGACGAGAGCGCGGCCGCGGATCCTGCACACGCACCTCGTGCACGCCGACGTCTACGGGCAGCTTGCGGGCTCGCTGGCCCGCATCCCGCTCCGGCTGTCGACCAAGCACGGGTTCAACGAGTTCCGCGAGGGCCGCTGGTTCGGGTTCGCCGATCGCTCGGTCGGCTCGCTCGCGCACGTGCACATCGCGATCTCGCAGGGGCTCGCGCAGTACCTCGCCGAGACGGAGGGCTTCCGGGAGGAGGACTTCGAGATCGTCCACTACGGGATCTCGCCGGCGGGTGCGGCGGTTCCGTACGCCGGCTCGGAGCCGCGGCTCCTGTGCGTCGGCCGCCTCATCCCGATCAAGGGCCACCTCGTCCTCCTGCGCGCGCTCGCGCAGGCGCGGGCACGCGTGCCGGGGCTCGTCCTCGACGTGGCCGGCCGCGGGCCCCTCGAGCCTGCGCTGAAGGCGTACGCGAAGGAGCTCGGCGTCGCCGATGCAGTTCGCTTCCTCGGGTTCGTGTCTCCGGTGCAGACGGCGATCGAGAACGCGGCGATCGTGGTCGTGCCCTCGCTCGGGGAGGGCTTCGGGATGGTCGCACTCGAGGCGATGGAGCGCGAGCGACCGGTGATCGCGAGCTCCGTCGGCGGGCTCCCGGAGATCGTCGCCGACGGCGTGACCGGCCTCGTCGTGCCGAGCGCCGACGCCGAGGCGCTCGCGGACGCGATCGTCGCGCTCGCCGGCGATCTCACACGCGCGGCCGCGATGGGGCGAGCCGGACGCGAGCGAGCGCTCGCCGAGTTCACGCCCGAGCGTTGCGTCGAGCGGATCGAGGGGCTCTACGCCCGCGCGCTCGGGCTCGAGGCCGCGTAGCGTGCCGCCGTCTCGCGATCCAGCTCGCGAGCGCGCCGATGCCTGCAGCGGCCAGTGATCGCGATGAGGAAGTCCCACGGCACGCGATAGCGGGTAGCGCCCGCGAAGAGCATCGCCACGAACGTCTGGTAGCCGAGGAGCAGGAGCGTGAGCACGACGAAGCTGCGAGGAAGCGACGAAGAAGCCCGACGAGGGCGAACGCGTAGAGGGCGACCATGAACGCGGGCTCCACGACGTCCGCGCCGTGTCCTGCCAGGTCCCGCTCCCGGACGTCCCTCGGTCTCGAGGACGTTCGGTTGCCACAGGAGCCCGACGCCTGGCGGGCGAGCCGAGCTTCTCGCCCGGGCTGCTCTCGCCAGAACTCGAGAACCTCGTCCCGGAAGAGGCGCATCTGGGCGCACTCGTCCACCTGACGATCCGGCCGGTGCGCTCGTAGATCGCGCCGGCGTCCTGGGGACTCGGCGGCGCGCCAGGGAGCGGCGGCACGTCGTCGATCCAGCCGCCTCGGGCGAGGACGTCGTAGGTGTTCGCGTTGTTGGCCTTCCAGAGCGCGCGCGAATCGGTGGTGATCGCGAAGCAGCCGACCGAGACCTCGTTCCGCACGACCCAGGGCGCGAGCACGATCGCGGTCGAGGCGAGGACGACCACGAACGCCGCGACGAGCCCTGCTGCGCCCAACCGAGCGCGCGAAGCAACCCAGAGGCCGACGACGAAGGGGAGCAGCGCGAGGCGAGCGTTCCCGAGGATGGCCAGCCCGAACGTCGCTCCGAGGAACGCCGCCCACCACAGCGACCGCGCTCGCTCGGCCGCGACAGCGCGAGCAGGACGATCGCAGCCGCCAGGAGCTGGTCGAGAATCTCGCGGTTCAGGTGGACGTCGTGCCAGACGAGGTACGGATGGAGCGTCGCCAGCAGGGCGCCGACCGAGCGCCACGCCGTCGGACGCGACGCTTCCCGATCGCGAAGACGATCCACGCCGTCGCGACTGCGACGGCGATGTGCGCGAGCCCGACCGTCAGCCACGAGCGCTCGACCCAGTAGATCGGAATCAGGAAGAAGCCGTAGAGCGGCTGCGTGTACGCGGACGGAATCCCCGGGAATGAACCCGTAGGTCCCGCTGGTCGAGAAACGTGCGCGCGAAGTCGTCGCTCTTGTCGGTGAATGCGGCGAGGATCTCGTCGCGCTCGTAAAGCAGCGCGGCGAGCCTCGGGAGCGCCGCGGCGAGTGCGAGCACGAGATAGGCATGGCGGTACAGTCGGCGCACGCGTGAGGCCGGAACGGTACGCGGTCGTGTCCTGCCACGTGGAGCGACCGCTCGACGACGCGGTCTGGTCGCGGTTCGCCGCGCTGCAGGACGAAGCGGCCCGGCGGATTCCGCATCGCCGCGCTCATGCGTCCTGCGGACGCCGGCGTTCGGCGAGGACGAGCGAGCGTGGCTCGAGCGGGCGCGGAAGGCGGCCGCGAACGGGCCGTTCGGCCAGCACACGCACTGGACGGCGCCCGACCACGCGCGCCCGACGAGCGACGGCACCGGGGCGCGCGTCCTCGCGGAGGCCGGCGGCTGCGCGAGGCCGGGCTCGCGCCGACGTTCTTCTGCGGAGGCGGCTGGTACACGGACGCCGAGGTCGCGGAGGCGTGCGCGGAGCTCGGCTACGTCGACTGCACGCCGCGCGCCACGCGGCCGCCGTATCTCGCCGACGGCGAGCGCTGGGCGTCCCTCGCCGCACCGGCGGTCGTGCGAGCTGCCGTCGGGCCGGGCGCTCGGCGCGATCCCGACGACGCACTCGCTCGGCGACCTCGCGCGGGCGTTGCTCCGTCGCGATGCTGCCGGAGCTCGTCCACGTCTACTTCCACGACACGGACCTCCTGACCGGCGCCGCGAGCGCCTTGCTCAGCGTCGCTCCTCCGGCTTCTCGCTCGCCGCGCGCGGGTTACCGATCTCGACGCACTCGTGCGCGAGACTGCTGCCCGACGCGGCGCCTCGCGTCGCGTGGGACGACGTGGCGCGGCTCTAAGCATTCACGCGATGTGCCAAGACCGCTCCGCCGGCGGAGACGTCCCGTCCTGCTCCCGCGCCGGCCGCACCCGCACGGGACGTTCGCGCTTCGCGCCTCTACGTCCTCTCGCGCGGCCCGATCCTCACCGTCGTCAGGCGCGTCGTCTCCGTCGCCGCGCTCGTGTTCCTGGACGTGGCCGGGCTGGCGCTCGGCATCTACGTCGCGCTCGTCGTACGGCAGCTCGTCACGGGCGAGGGAGACGTCCTCTGGGGTCTGCTCTGGCGTGAGGGGCCTGCGGAGTGGCTCAAGTTCGCGGCGCCGATCACGGTTCTCGTCTTCGCGCAAGCCGGCCTCTACCGACAGCGTGAGCGGCGGACCGGGTGCGGGCCGCATCCTCGCCTGCCTCATCGTCGTCGCGCTCATCGTGCTCGCTTTCGGCCTCGGCACGGGGTACGACTTCACGACCTCGGGCCTGATCCCGACCTCGGTCGTCGGCGTCGGCCATCGACCATCGGCCTGCTCCGTTCGGCGTACGAGTCGGTGTCGCTCGAGGTCATGCGCGCGGCGGGGATACGGCGGCGGGTCGTGCTCGTCGGGGAGGGCGAGAGCCTCTCGCGGCTGCGGGAGTCACTCGAGGCCGCGCGCGGTGGGCTCACGTACGAGTTCGTCGGCGTCGTCGCTCCCGAGGCGGTGCCCGGGCTTCCGGCTGCTCGGGTACGCGCGCCGAGCTTCCACTCGTCCTCGAGCAGGTTCGGCCGGACGAGGTCATCCTCACCGAGGCCGACTTCGACGAGCGCACCGTGCTCGAGGTGGTCGAGCAGGCGCACGGCAGGGCATCAAGGTGCGGCTCGCGCCGGACACGACCGAGCTCCTCGTGCAGCGAGGCGAGTACATCCCGGGCCAGGGTGCTCCCCTCTTCGAGCTCCGCCCGCCCGTGCTGACCGGCTGGGACTGGGCGGTCAAGCGGACGTTCGACCTCGTCGTGAGCATCGTCGTCCTGGTCGTGGCCTCCCACTGTGGCTGCTCGTCGCGCTCGCGATCAAGCTCGACTCGCGCGGGCCCGTCTTCTTCGTCGATCGCCGGATCGGCGTCGGCGAGCGCGAGTTCGGGATGATCAAGTTCCGGACGATGGTGGCCGAGGCGCCGTCGCTCCAGAGCGAGCTCGAGGCGGCGAACGAGGCCGAGGGCCCGCTCTTCAAGATCCGCGACGACCCGCGCGTGACGCGCGTCGGCAGGTTCCTCCGCCGGTTCTCCCTGGACGAGATCCCGCAGGTCGTGGAACGTGGTCAAGGGCGAGATGAGCCTCGTCGGCCCGAGGCCGCTCCCGCTCCGCGACTACAAACTGCTCGAGGACTGGCACCGTGCCCGGTACGCGCGTCCTCCCGGGGATGACCGGCCTCTGGCAGATCTCCGGCCGCTCGGGCCTCGGCTTCGACGAGCTCGTCCGCCTCGACTTCACCTACCTCGAGAACTGGTCGATCTGGCTCGACATCTCGATCATCGTGAAGACGATTCCCGCGGTCATCACTCGGCGCGGGGCCTACTGAGTGCGCTCGCCGAAGATCCTCGCGGTCGCGTCCGCGATCGACCTCGACTTCCGCTACGGCTGCACGCCCGCGTGGTGGCAGCTCTGGAAGGGGATGTACGAGGCCGGCGTCGACCTCGTCGTGACGCCGTACCGAGGGCGGCCGGTCGAGTCGCCGTGGTGGCGCGTCGCGCCGAACCCGACGTACCGCGAGGGTGAGTCGTACCAGGCCGTCCGGGACGTTCTCGCGCGCGTAAAGGGCGACAACTACCTCCGGCGCGCGGAGTCGAGCCCCGAGGAGTCGAGGCTCGACAAGCTCACGCGCGAGACGATCGCGCGCTGGGTGACGCCTCGCTGGAAGCGTCATCTCGAGCATCTCGTCGAGGAGGAGCGGCCGGATGCGGTCATCGTCTTCACCGTCCCGATGGCGCATCTGCGCGGGATACCGGACGCGCTGCGCGCGCGGTTCTCCGTTCCCGTCGTCTTCTACGACGGCGACGTCCCCATGAGCCTCCCCGAGTTCGGCGGCATGGACACAGGCTTCAACCCGTACCACGGCGCGGATCCGTGGGAGTACGACCTCGTGCTCTCCAACTCCGAGGGCGGCGTCCCGCGGCTCCTGGAGCTCGGTGCCCGTCGGGCGGAGGCGCTGTACTGGGGCGCCGACCCGGAGTTCTTCGCGCCGCAGGCGGTCGAGAAGGAGGTCGACGTCTTCTTCTACGGCTACGGCGACAAGTTCCGCCGGGACTGGATGCGGACGATGGTCGGTGATCCCTCGCGCGATCGCGCCCGACCTCGACTTCGCGCTCGGCGGCCTCGACTTCCAGGGCGATACGGGCGCCGCGCGCGCGCTCGGCGACATTCCGTTCAACGTCTTCGCTCGCGCGATCTCGGCTGCCCGCGTGAACCTCAACATGACGAGACGCCCGCACGCGACGGTCGCCGGCTCCTCCACCGCCCGTCCGTTCGAGCTCGCGTCCTCGGGCGCGGCGATCGTCTCCAACCCGCACGAGGGGATCGAGCGCTGGTTCGAGCCGGGTCGCGAGCTGATCGTCGTCGAGAGTGCGGACGGCCGCGCTCGCGGCGTACCGCGAGCTCGTCGCGGATCCCGCTCAGGCGGAGGAGATGGGACGGCAGCGCGCGCGAGCGCGTCCTCGACGAGCACACCTACGCGCATCGGGCTCGGACGCTGCTCGCAGCTCATCGGGCTCGAGGCCGGAGTCCCCGTTTGACGCCGAGACGGCTGGTCGCGATCGTGCCCGCCTGGAACGAAGCAGATGCGATCGGCGGCGTCATCGACGAGATCCGGAGCGTGGATCCGGCGCATCGACGTCGTCGTGGTGGACGACGCGTCGTCGCGACGAGACCGCAGCCGTCGCCGAGGCGCACGGCGCGATCGTGCTGCGGCTGCTGTTCAACGTCGGGATCGGCGGGGCGGTGCAGACGGGGTTCCGATACGCCCGCGACGGCGGCTACGCGATCGCAGTCCGGCTCGACGGAGACGGGCAGCACGTCGCGTCGGAGCTCCCGAAGCTGCTCGCGCCGATCGAGTCGGGCGAAGCGGACCTCGTCATCGGGTCGCGCTTCGTCGAGCCTGATCGGGACTACCGGCCGCCGTTCGCGCGACGGATGGGCATCCGCATCTTCGCCCGCCTCGTCTCCCTTCTCGGAAGACAGCGCGTGACGGACACGACGTCGGGGTTCGTCGCCCTGAACCGCGCGGGAATCGAGCTCTTCGCGGTCCAGTACCCGCACGACTACCCGGAGGTCGAGGCGACGCTGGTCGCGTTGCGAAGCGGCCTTCGACTCGAGCAGGTGCAGGTGGACATGCGCGAGCGGCAGGCGGGCTCCTCGTCCATCACCTTCGTCCGCTCGCTGTACTACATCGTCAAGGTCACCCTCGCGCTGCTCGTGGCCAGCCTGCGGCGGTATCCGCGTCTCGAGGGCGCCCGCTCGTGACACCGATCCGCGTCTCGCTCATCGGTGCGGTCGCGGCGATCCTGCTCATCCTCGTCGTGCTCGAGCTCGTCCGCGGAAGGCGGCTGAAGGAGCGCTATGCGCTGCTGTGGCTCGCGACGGGAGCTGTCCTGCTCGTGCTGTCCCTCTGGCGCGACGCGCTGAACACGATCGCCGGCTGGCTCGGCGTGACCGGCTACCCGCCCGCCGTGCTGTTCGCGGTCGCGACGCTCTTCATCCTGCTCGTGCTCCTGCACTACTCGACCGTGATCTCGCGCTTGACGGACGAGAACGTCGACCTCGCCCAGCGGATCGCTCTGCTCGAGGAGCGCGTCAGTCGTTCGCGAGAGCCGGCGGACTGAACGCGAACACGTCGCCCTGCTCGGGATCGTCGAGCCAGTTCGTGGCGACACCGATCCGGTATGTGGCCCCGCCTGCAGGAGGCGCGGTGTCGACGAACGACGTCTCGCGCGTGGTGGCGATCGGGATCGAGCGGATGAAGCAGTACTCCGACGTCGCTCCGTCCGTGTGCTCGCACTCGACGTCCTCGACGGGCCCGTCGGTCCGGTAGACGCGATAGAAGACATCTGCGCGCCACGGGCCTCCCGACGTCCAGCTCACCTCGCGACCGGCCTCGGTTGCGCTCACCGCGACCTCCACGTCGTGATCGACTGGCGTCAGGATGAAGTTCCCAGCGTCGTCCTGGAAAACCGCCAACTCCGGTCCCTTGTCGGTGACGAGGCGGCGATCGCGGTGGCGGGCACGACGACGGTGAGCACGGCGGCGACTGCGATCCACCGCCAGGCGATCGGCAGCGAGGGGGGAGTGCGGAGCCGGTCTCCGAGGCGCCGTGCGAATGTCGGGACGAGGAGCGGGATCGAGGCGAACAGGAGCAGGTAGGCGGGCCAGGCAGGCAGGAGCAGGCGCCAGAAGGAGTGGGAGTCGATCGTCGCACGGGTCGAGAAGCCCTTGACCAGGAGAAACGCCCCGAGCCACCCTCCGAGGAGCGCCGCGATCGCGCCGCGGCGGACGCGGATCACCGCGAGCAGGCCCGCGAACGGCGCCCACTGCGCGAGCGCGGGCGCTCCAGAAGTACTCGCGCAGCTGATCCATCTGCGTGCGGAAGTGGTCCCAGTCGAGCTCGATGTACTTGTCGAGGTCGACGCTCAGCGCGACGACACCGGCGTCTGCCGCGAGACGGGTCTCCTCGAGGCTGAGCACCGGGAGTTGGCCGAGCCCTCGTTCCTTCCAGAGAGCGATCACGAGCACCGACGGGACTACGGCGGCGCCGAACACGAGCCCGGCTCGCCAGTGCCGCGCGACGAGGTAGGCGAGTGCGGCACCGATACCCATGAGCAGGTTCGGTGGCTTCATCCCACCCGCTGCCCCGAGCAGGAGCCCGGCCAGCACGGCATCGGGGAGGCGACCACCTTCGAGCGAGCGCACGAGGAAGAGCGCGGAGGCGAGTACGAGCACGAGCGACGGGAAGTCGGACATCGCGGTCAGTCCGAGCGCCTGCGGGAGGAAGTGCTCCGCCCAGCGCTCCTGATAGCGATCGACGAAGAGCGGAATGGAGGCGAACGGGGCGATCACCCACAGGAATGCGGCCCAGTACCCGAGCAGACGCCCCCCGATGTGCGCCGCGAGCCCGTAGAAGCAGAGGAGCGCCACCGGCCCGAGCACGAGCACCTGGAAGAGCACGAGTGGAGGCAGCACCTGCACGAACGTGCCGCCCGGTGACCCACGTGATCGGGCGACGACGACGACCACAGGTAGCCGATCTCGGTCGGGCGGCAGCTCGAGCTGGCCGAGCAGCCAGCCCTGCGTGACGAGCCAGATCTGGTCGCCGCCCTGGAACCACACCCAGCCGTTGTGCGGGACCGTGAGCGCCAGCGCGATCGTCCCGCGACCTGCGCACCGGCCAGGACGCCGAGCACCTCGCGAGGATGCGCCAGGAGCCGATCGACGGTGCGGCTGGCCGCCCGCTGCGCGCCGCGCCGAGGTGCTACGCGTACCGACACCGGCGACGGCCGAGCGGTACCAGGCGACGGTGCGCTCGATCCCGTCGCGAAGCTGCGTCCGCGCCTCGAACCCGAACAGCTCGCGGGCGCGCGTCGCGTCGACGCTGCGTCGCGGCTGCCCGTTCGGCTTCTCCGAGTCCCAGACGATGGTCCCCTCGTAGCCCGTCACGTCGGCGATCAGCTCCGCGAGCTCGCGGATGGAGATCTCTGCCCGCGCCGAGGTTCACCGGGTCGGGCCCGTCGTAGCGCTCGGCGGCGAGGACGAGACCCTCGACGCAGTCGTCCACGTACAGGAACTCCCGAGTCGGCGAGCCGTCGCCCCAGAGGACGACCTCGTCGTCCGCCTCGACCATCTTCCGGATGAGCGCCGGGATCACGTGGGACGACTCGAGGTCGAAGTTGTCGCGCGGCCCGTACAGGTTCGTGGGGAGGAGGAAGATCGAGTTGACGCCGTACTGCTCGCGATACGCCTGTGAGCCGACGAGGATCGCCTTCTTCGCCACGCCGTACGGCGCGTTCGTCTCCTCGGGGTAGCCGTCCCAGAGCTCGTCCTCCGAGAACGGGATCGACGCGAACTTGGGATACGCGCAGACCGTGCCGACGACGACCAGCTTCGACGTCGAGTGCAGGCGTGCCTGCTCGAGCATGTGCGCGCCCATCGTGAGGTTCGCGTACCAGTAGCGCCCGGGATTGGCCCGGTTCGCCCCGATGCCGCCCACCTCGGCGGCGAGATGGAAGACCAGGTCCGCGCGCGCGTCTCCGAAGAGCCGCTCGGTGTCGTCCATGGACGTGAGGTCGTAGTCGGCGCTCCGTGCGACGAAGATGTCGTGACCGTCGCGTTCGAGCCGCTCCACGAGGTGCGATCCGAGGAAGCCGCCGCCGCCAGTGACCAAGGCGCGCATGACGAACAGGCTACAAGCAGCACAGGGCGCCGACGCATGCGACCGCGGCTACGCACTCTAGGCTTCCGCCCGTGGCGGATTCCGCCGAGCCCGAGGGCAGCGGGCACGAGGGTGAGTCCTCGCGTCGCGGTTCTCGGCTCGACCGGAATCCTTGTCGTGCTGGCGGTCGTCGCGGTGCGCAACGCATTCTCGTACCCGTCGATCGGGGGCTATGACGCGCAGGAGTACATCACCTATGCCCGCGACCTCGTCGAACGCGGCGAGCTCCCGCCAGACGGGGTCGGGGCGTATTACACGCCCCCGGGCTACATGGCACTCGCGGGCCTCGCGGGAAAGCTCGGTCGTGCTCTCGATCTCGCACGATCCCGACCACCTCGGCCAATTCGTGAACGCCCTCGCGGTGCTCGGAACCGGAGTGATCGTGCTTCTGCTCGCCCGCACTCTTTGGCCCTCGCGTCCCGTGGTCTGGCTCGCCGCGGTCGGATTCTTCTCGTTCTTCCCGACCGTCCTCAAGACCGGTGCGATGTTCCATCCCGAACCGCTCGCGATGCTCGTCACGGCCGGGGCTTTGCTCGTTCTCGCTCAGATGGTGCGTCGGAGGGCGTACTCGTGGAAGCTCGCCGTGCCGCTCGGAGTCCTGCTCGGACTCGGCCAACTCGTACGGGCTTGGTCGCTGTGGATGGTCGCCGTGGTCGTCATCGTCCTGTGCGTCATCGCTCTCACCGATCGCTCCGTCCGGCGGTCCGCACTTCTCGCGCTGGCCGTCGCGATCACCGCTGCCGTCGTCGTGCCGGCACCGTGGTACGCGCACCAGGCGAGCCGGTACTCGAACCCCGTCTTCGATCGCCCGCAGGAGGATCGATTCGTGCTCGCTCGGCGACCACTCGAGTTCTACGTCGACGCCCGGTTTCCCGACGTCGTCCTCAGTCCGTGGGCAGGCCGGTTCAACGACCGCTTCATTCCCGTCTTCTACGCAGAGAGCTGGGGCGACTACTTCGGGATCTGGTCGTGGGGCCCTGGCCGTGGCGACCGCTCGGACGCCATCGACTCGGCGCTCGCGCGTCAGAGCGCACTGGGCCTGATTCCGACCACTCTCGCACTCGCGGGCCTCTTCGCGCTCCTCGGGCTCTCAGTGACGCGACCCCGTGAGGATGCGGGAAGGCTCATCGCGGCTCTCCCGCCGGTCGCCGCGCTTGCTTCTGTCCTCTACCTGGCAGTGGCATACCCGACGAGTGACGGTGACACCATCAAGGGCACCTACGCACTCGCGGCCGTCCCTGCGTTCGCGCTCTGCTTCGGCTTTGCCGTCGATTGGCTTGTGCGGCGTCGCCTCGTCGGCATCGTCCTCGGAGTCGCGCTCGTCGCGTCAGCCCTCGCGCTTCTCCCGTTTCTCGTCTGGTGAGCTCGTTCGATGCACCGGAGGTCCGAGATGCTGAGCGGCGCTGGGTGACGATCGGCGTGGTCATCGCGGCTGCCCTGCTGCTGACTCAGTTCGTCGGTGGTCTCGTCCGAGAGGCGTTGACTGACGAGCCGTCGCACCTCGAGCTGGTTCAGACCTGCCTCACCGAGCGGGCTACGGCGTTCGAGCCGGTCGTCGGGGACCCGTCGCGCTCAGCGCCGAGCGCGGTGCCCTTCGAACGGCCGTCGAGGGCAACGGGGTCACGGTTGCGCTCGGCAGCTCGGAGAAGGACGCGGAGCGCGTCTACGAGGCCTACGTCGTCGGTGGCACCAGCCGATGTCGGCACGCGTCTCGAGCAGCGACGCAAGGTCGTGCTCCTGTGGGATCGCGGGCCCACGACAACCGAACGCGAGTTCCTGTACCTCTGCACCCTCGATGCACAGGAGTGACCATGACGGACTCGTCGCCGGCGACGCGCGTCCGTTCTCAGCCCGGCAGGACGGGGGCGCCGGTCGGGAGCCAGTCGACGCGACCGATCCAGCGATCGCGGTTCTCCGCGTACCAGCGGATGGTCTCGAGGACGCCGTCCTCCCAGGAGACCTGCGGCATCCACCCGGTCTCGCGCGTGAGCTTCTCGTGACCGACGCGGAGCGCGAGGACGTCGCTGCCGCCCGGCCGGAACCGCCCCGCGGTCGAGACGATCTGCCGGTCGGCGGGCCAGAAGCCGTTCTCGCGCCGAGACGCAGGATGAGCTCGGCCCAGTCCTCCATCGAGATGTTCTCGCCCTGTCCGTAGACGTAGACGTCTCCCGGCGTCCCGTGCGCCGCGACTGTCAGGTGTCCGCGCACGCCGTCCAGGCAGAAGCAGAAGTCGCGTAGCGGCTCGAGGTTCCCGAGCTCGATCGTGTCGCGCGCGAGGGCCTGCGTGATGATCGTGCCCGTGACGTAGCGCGGGTTCTGGCGAGGGCCGTAGTTGTTGAACATGCGCGTGACGACGCCCGGCACGCCGAAGGCGTCGAAGTAGTTCATGGTCAGGAAGTCGGCGGCGACCTTCGAGGTCGCGTAGATCGACTTCGGGTTGATCGGCGAGCGCTCGTGGAGGATGAGCCCGCCCGCTTCGTCGAAGTCGTGGTGCTCGGCGACGTCGGTCGTGCACGTTTCCGTACTCCTCCGACGTGCCCGCGGTGTCGAACTTCTCGAGCTCGAGGTCCCAGTCGACGACCGCCTGCAGGAGGTTGAGCGTCCCGAACGTGTTGGCCATCACCGTCTCGTAGGGCCGGTGCCAGGACTCGCCGACGTGCGCCTGGGCGCCGAGATGGAAGACGAAAGGCTTGTCCGGGGCGCTGCGCAGCTCACGGACGAGGTAGTCGACCGAGGTGCGGTCCGTCAGGTCGGCGAAGTGCACCTTCAGCCGGTTCCGGAGGTGCGAGATGTTGTTGAGCGCGCCGCTCGAGGTCGCTCGCACGAACGCGTGGACGGTCGCGCCGAGCTCGACCAGCCCTTCGGTCAGGTGCGAGCCCATGAAGCCGTCGGCGCCCGTGACGAGCACGGTGCGGCCGTCGTAGATTCGCCGAACTCACGGCGCAGACCCTCGAGCGTGCTGCCTGTCCAAAGAGTGTCGTTCGGCATGGTCCGTACGCTTCCGCGTCGGTGAGCAAGCGTACAGACTCGCCCGGCGCAGGCTCGCTTCGGGCGGGCGTCTGACGTCGGCCTCGCTCCTGCTCGTGGCGGGAGTCGCGGCTGTCGTCGGCATCGTCATCGCCCGCGAGTTCGGCCGGAGCGAGGAGACCGACGGGCTGCTCGCCGCGTACGGCGTCTTCATCGCCATCGCCATCGCGGCCCAGGCCATCCGCGTGGCGGTCCTGCCGCAGCTGGCGCGCGCCTGGGACGAGGGCCGGCTCGCGGGCGAGCTGGCCGGGGATGCGCTCGCGCTCGCGCTGTTCGCGTTTCCGCTCGTGCTGTTCGCGGAGCTCGGTGCGCATCAGCTCGCCGACGTCCTGACGGGATCCGAGCGGCGCTCGGGAGACCGCGGCAGAGGTGCTGCGCTGGATCGTCCCGGCGGCGACCGCGCAGTTGTTCGCCGGTCTGGCGGCGAGCGGGCTCGCCGCACGGAACGACTACGGCGCGGCGGCGCTCGGGTACGCCGCCGGGAGCGCCGCGGCGCTGACGTTGATCCTCTTGCGCGTCGACGACGACGGCGTGATCGCAATCGCATGGGGAATGGCGCTCAACGGCGCGATCTCGCTTCTCGTGCCGAGTGCCGCGCTCGTCGCGCATGCACTCCAACAGCGGATGCCGTCGCGCGCGTTGCGTCCGCAGAGCGCCGCGATCGGCGTTCGCCTGCGCAAGTTCGCGACGGGCGCGGCGTTGCCGCTCGGCCTGCAGCTGCTCTACGTCGTCTGCCTTCCGTTCGCGGGCGGCTCGGCGAGGGCGCGGCGACGAGCTTCGTGTACGCGTATCTCGCCGGCGCCTCGCTCGTGACCATCACCGCGGGCTCGTTGGGGCTCGTGACGTCCGTCCCTCTCTATCGAGTCGGTCTCGATGCGGCCGCGTCCGCGCGCCACGTCATCGCGACCTCGTGGCTCGCTCTCACCCTGGTCGGAGCCGCAGCTGGTGTCTTCGCGATCGCCGGAGGCGACCTGGTCGAGGCGGTTCTCGGCGGGGCCTACGGAGGGGACGTCGGGGCCGAGGTCGGCCGGCTGGTCGTCCTCCTCGCGCCCTGGATGGCGCTCTCCGTGGGCATCGGGGTCGCGTTCCCGCTCGCGTTCGTCGCCGCCCGCACAGCGCCACTTCCCTGGATCGCACTCGCCGCGCTCGCCCTCCAGATCCCACTCGCCTGGCTCGGATCGTGCGTTGCTCGAGCTCGACGGCCTGGCCGTGGCGCTCACGATCTCGACCGCTGTCGTGCTCTGCGGGCTCCTGGCCGCGCTGCACGCTCTTCGCGAGACGCTTCCCGGGCTTGCGGTCGCCGCGGCCGTGATCGCCGCGATCGCACTCGTCGCGTTCGGACTGCCTGCGCTCGTGCTCGACTCCGCTCCGGCGGCGATCCTGGGACTTGCCGTGTACGGATCGTCCTGGCCGTGCTTCGGCCCCGCGGCCTGCGCGCCAGCTGGCGCTACCTGCACGGCCTCTAGCTAGCGCTCTCGAAACAGGAACGAGGCGTGCTTGCGCGTCGCGCGCACGACCGCGAGCCCGGCGCGCGTCGAGAAGACGCGGTGTCGTGTCGACGCGACGACTCGGCGGTGCGGCGGCAGGTACGCGAACGAGACCGAGCCGACGCCCTCCTCGCCGAGCGAGTCGAACGGAGGGCGCTCGTCGGCGAGCTTGCGGACTACGACGGTCCGGAAGCCGAGCGCATCCTCCACGCGCCAGGTCGGGCGAGAGCGAAGGTAGTCGAGGAGGGCGGAGACACCGCTCATGTACGCATCGTCGAGCACGAGGAGGCCGCCCGGCTTCAGGTGGGGCGCGACGTACCACCAGTCGAGCGTCGGGTAGGGGAAGCCGTGGGCACCGTCGAGGAGCACGAGGTCGAGAGGCCGCGGCTCCCAGCTCGGCAAGACCTCGTCCGAGCTGCCGACGTGGAAGCGAACGTCGTCGGAGGAGATCTCGCGTCGCCGAAGCTCGGCCAGGATCCGCTCGGTCTCGTCTCGCGCGGGTGTGATCGGACTCGTGCTCGGCGCCGCTCGCGGCGAAGACGAGGGTGCTCAGCCCGGCGCCGGTCTCGAGCGTCGCCCAGCCTGGCTGGACCGTCCGATCGATCCACTCGAGGGCGGGCCAGTGCAGACCGGCACAGGAGGCGCCGCTCTCGTGGAGCGCGGGCGGGTCGGCCCGCAGGCTCGCCGTGAGCGACCCGTTCATCGCGCGGAAGCTAGTCGATCAGCGTGAGAGCTCGCGGTACACGGCATCGTGCTCGCGGGCACAGCGCTCCCAGCTGAACTCCGCGGCGCGGCGGAGCCCGCGCTCGCGGTAGGGCTCGGGGTCGTCGAGGACGCGCTCGACCGCGGCGACCATCGACTCGACCGAACGCGGATCGAAGAGCTCGGCGGCGTCGCCGCAGACCTCGGGCAGCGAGGTTGCGTTCGAGGCTGCGACGGGACAGCCGCAGGCCATCGCCTCGAGCGGCGGCTGCCCGAAGCCCTCGTACAGGCTCGGAAACACGAGCGCCGACGAGCGCCGGTACAGGCCGCGAGCTGTCCGTGGTCAGTCGGCCGGGCACCTCCACGCCCTCCGGCGCGCTGCCCTCGTAGCCGGGGAGCACGAGGCGCAGGCCGGTCCGCCGCTCGCGCAACACGTCGAACGCCTCGAACAGCCGCGCATGGTTCTTGTGCGGCCAGGGCCGAGCCGGGTACACGAGGAACTCCTCGCGCGTCTCCCCGCCCGGCCGGAAGCGCTCGTGGTCGACGCCGAGGTGGATCACGCGCACCTTCTCCTCGGGAATGCCGAGCCGCTCGACGAGCGACGCGGCCGCGTGGTGGGAGATCGCGACGATGAGCTCGCTCAGGCGCGCGTCAGCCCGTAGGCGGCCTTGCGATAGAGGCGCTCCGCCCGCGAGAAGAACTCGCGGCATCTCCTCGTGCTGGACGTCGAGGATGCTCGCGGCCGCGGGTGGGCGCCGGATCGGCGGCACCATCACGGTGAGAGGGAAGTGCACGGCGTCGAACGCGCGCAGCTCCCCGCGGATCGTGGCGGCCCAGGCTCGTCCCGGCCATCGCGCGCAGGCGGCCCGACGTCGAGCGTGATGCCCGGTACCCGTCGATCACGCGCGCACCCGGGCCCTCGACGTCGGCGGCGATCGACGGGAGCAAGACCTCGTACTCGAGCTCTCCCACCTCGACCAGCGCCCGGCAGAGCGCTCGCGCGTACGTCTCCGACCCGCCGCTGATCCCCGGGACGAGCGTGAGCAGGCGAGATGCCGACGCGCACGTCGCCGGCGCTAACGCGGATTGGCGAGGGCTTCGCGGTAGACGGCTTCGTGGCCGCGCGCAGTCTCGTCCCAGGTGAACTCGGCCGCCCGCGCGAGACCGCGCTCCTGGAGCTCCTCCCGGCGCTCGTCCGTCTCGAGCACTGCTGCGACGATCGACTCCACGTCGTTCGGGTCGAAGAGCGCCGCCGCATCGCCGCACACGTCCGGGATCGCGCCGGCATTCGAGGCGGCGACCGGGCAACCGCAGGCCATCGCCTCGAGCGGCGGCAGCCCGAAGCCCTCGTACAGGCTCGGGTACACGAGGCACGCCGCCTGCCTGTAGAGGGACACGAGCTCCTCGGTCGAGACGTCGCCGAGGCTCTCGACGCCTTCCGGAAGGGGCTCGAGCCGGTCGTGGCCGCCCCCGGTCAGCACGAGCCGAAGGCGCGGCCTCGTTCTCGCAGCGCGCGAACGCCTCGAACAGACGAACGTGGTTCTTGTGCGGCCATGGGCGCGCCGGGTAGAGCAGGAAGGGTTCCCGCTCGACTCGTCGTCGGGTTGAAGACCTCGTGGTCGATCGCGTGCGGGACGACGTGGACGCGCGCGGGATCGAGCTCGAGGAGCTCGACGGCGCGCCCGCGGACGAACTCGCTCGTGACGAGGACGGCGGCGGCGCCGCGAGCGGCACGGTCGTAGGCCACGCGTCGGAACGACCTGCGCGCCGCGCCGAAGAACTCCGGCAGGTCGCGGTGCTGGATGTCGTGCAGCGTCACGACGGTCGCAGCGTCCGTGCCGGGCACGGGGACGGTCAGCGCGTAGTGGACGACGTCGAACGTCGTGAGTGCCGTTGTTACGCCTCGCGTGCGTCTCGCCGCGAGCGCCATCGCCGCGATCCGCGACGGCCCGCGCTTGCCGATCGGGGGATCGTGTACCTCGATCGCAGGCAGTCCGTCCGCCACGTCCTTGGCCCGGGCGGGCACGAGAACCGAGTAGTCCGCCGCACCGACACGGGCCAGCGCGCGCACGAGTTGGCGGGCGTAGGTCTCCGAACCACCGAGGTCGCCGGGGGCGAGAGTGAGCAGTGAGATGCCGACGCGCATTCTTCTCAGCCTACTGAGCCGATCCTACGGCGCGGCTAGAATGCCGCGATGCCCTCCGGCGAAGCCGAAAATGGCGATTCTGCAGGGCTTTCTTCCGCCGAGGTTCCGGTTGACGTCGAAGAGCTGTTCGCCGCGCTGCGCGAGGAGGTGCGGCGATCGGGCGCCGACCCGGGCGCGCCGAGTGGCAGCGACGAAGAGCGACGCGCCGCCCGGGACGAGGCCGAACGGCTCTGGCCAGTCTCGGCTGATCGCTCGCTACGGCTGCGTCCGGGCGTGCGAGGCGGTATCGGCACTCCGGTCAAGGCCGTCCTGCGGAAGCTCATGCGGTGGTACGTCGAGCCGCTCGCGTACGACCAGCGCTCGTTCAATGCCGCAGCCCTCCGACTGATCGACGACCTGCAGGCCCAGGTCGACCGGCTCGAGGCGGAGCTCGAGACCGCGCGTAGCGAACGCACGTGAACGTCGCGGTGCTCAGGCCGCAAGTGCCGTTCGCTCGCGGCGGCGCCGAGATCTTCACGGACCGGCTGGTGGAGGAGTTGCGCGCGCGGGGCCACGAGGCCGATCTCGTCTCGGTGCCGTTCAAGTGGTATCCGGGAGCACGGGTGCTGACGCAGGCGTTCCTCTGGCGCCTGCTCGACCTCGACGAAGCCGACGGGAAGCGGATCGACCTCGTGGTCGCGACGAAGTTTCCGTCGTACCTCGTGCGCCACTCGAACAAGCGCGTCTGGCTCGTGCACCAGTTCCGACAGGCGTACGAGCTCGACGGAACTCCACTCGGCCAGTTCGACGACTCGCCCGGGGACCGTGCGCTCCGCCGGAGGATCCAGGACCTCGACCGCCTCGCGCTGGGTGAGGCCGAGCGTCTCTTCGCGACGTCGCGCAACGTCGCACGGCGGCTCGAGGACTCGACGGGCCTCCGCGCGGAGATCCTCCCGCATCCTCCGCAGGATCTCGCCTACCGCTGCGACGGCTACGGCGACTTCGTGCTCTCCGTCAACCGCCTCGACCGTGCGAAGCGGATCGACCTCCTGCTCGAGGCGGCGGCGCTGGACTCCGGGCTCGAGGTGGTGATCGCCGGCGACGGCCCGGATCGCGACCGGCTCGAGCGGCTCGCGCGCGATCGCGGGCTCGACGGGCGGGCGCGATTCGCCGGCCGCGTCACCGAAGCCGAGCTGACCGAGCTCTACGGGGGCTGCCTCGCCGTCTACTACGCGCCGGTCGACGAGGACTTCGGGATGGTTCCGTTCGAGGCGTTCCTGGCGGAGAAGCCCGTGCTCACCACGACGGACGCAGGCGGCCCGCTCGAGGTCGTCGCCGACGGGAAGACAGGGGTCGTCGTTGAGCCGGAGGCAGCCGACGTCGCGAGAGCGACGTCCTGGCTGCGCGATCATCGCTCGGAGGCGGCATCGCTCGGTCGCGCCGGCAAGGCGCTCGCGGCGGAGGTCACCTGGGAGCGCGCGATCGCGAGGCTGCTCGCATGAGAGTCGCCTACTTCTCGCCGATGCCGCCCGAGCAGAGCGGCGTCGCCGACTACAGCGCCCTCCTCGTGCCCGCGCTGCAGGAGCGGGTCGACCTCACGGTCGTGCGTCGCGGGCGCAAGAAGTCTCCGCGCGGCACCGATCTCGCGCTCTACCACGTGGGAAACGACCCGGACGCGCACGGCTGGATCGTCGACGCGCTCCGGCGCAACCCCGGGGTCGTCGTCCTGCACGACTTCGTGCTGCACCATCTCGTCGCCGGCATGACGGTTGGGCGTGGTGACGGACACGCCTACCTCGACGTCATGGAGCGCGAGCACGGCGTCGTTGGACGACTGCTGGCTCACGGGGTCCTCGACAAGCGCATCCCGCCGCTCTGGGAGTCGCGGCCGGCGGACTTCCCCCTCGCCTCGTTCGTGCTCGAGAGCGCAACGGGTCTGATCGTTCATTCGCGCACCGTCGCCGAGTCGGCTCGGTCGGCGGGCTACACCGGTCCCGTGAGCGTCGTCCCGCACCCGGCCTGGCCGGTCCCGGCGGCTGCACCCGTGCGCGTCGCGGACGGTCTCGTGATCGGGTGCTTCGGCGTCGTGAACTCGAGCAAGCGGATCCCGGAGCTGCTCGACGCCGTCGCGACGGTGCGCAAGGATCATCCGGAGGTCACGCTCCTCCTCGTCGGCCCGACCTCGCCGGGCTTCGACCTCGACCGGCGTCTCCAGCGCCTCGGTCTCGCGGAGGACGCGCTCGTGCGGGAGGGCTGGGTGGACGAGGCGAGGCTGTGGTCGCTCATGGCCGGCGTCGATGTCTGCGTGAACCTCCGCCATCCCACGATGGGTGAGACCTCCGGCAGCGCGATCCGCGCCCTGTCGCTCGGGAAGCCGCTCGTCGTGAGCGACGTCGGCTGGTTCGAGCGAGCTTCCCGGTGAGGCGGCGCTGAAGGTCCCGATCGGAGACGACGAGCGCGCGACTCTGACGGCCGCGCTCGAGCTGCTGGTGACGCGGCCGGACGTGCGTCGGGCGATGGGGGAGCGCCGCGTCGGAGCTCGCGCGCTCGGAGCACGATCTCGGCAGGGTCGCCGACCGGTACGTCGCCGCGCTCGAGGAGGTCGCCGGTGGAGGCGCGGTCGGCGACGCGGTGCTGCACGAGGTCAGCCGGGCTGCGGCCGAGGTCGGCATCTCGGCGGACACGGCCGAGGCGAGAGAGATCGCCCGCCGCCTCGCCGAGGTCGAGCTTGGGTAGAGCGGTTCGCCGGATTCCGGCGTGGGCCTGGCTCGCCGCGATCGTCGTCGGCTCGACGGTCTTCAGGGCCCTACTGGCACGCGATCTCGTCGCCCCGTTCATCATGGTCGACGAGCTCATCTGGGCGGAGCTCGCGAGAGGGATCGCGGACGACAGCGAGGCGACGATCCGGGGTGAGCCGAACCCCGACTACAGCATCGTCTACTCGCTGCTGCTGAGCCCTGCCTACGCGCTCTTCGACGGCCTTCCGGCTTCGTACGCGGCGGTGAAGACGATCAATGCCTTCGTCATGTCGCTCGCCGCGGTCCCGGCGTACTTCCTCGCCCGGCGCCTCGTGACGCAGTGGCTCGCGCTCCTCGGCGCGTTGCTCGCGGTTGCGATCCCGTCGCTCGCCTACACGGGCACCGTGATGACGGAGAACCTGTTCTACCCGCTGTTCCTCACGTTCACGCTCGTGCTGGTGCTCGTTCTCGAGCGCCCGACAGTCCTGAGGGTCGTCCTGCTGCTCGTGCTGCTCGGTCTCGCCTTCGCGACTCGGGTCCAGGCGGCGGCGCTCGCGCCGGCGATCCTGCTCGCCCCCGTCGTCCTCGCACTCTTCGAGGGACGTGGCGTGCGGTCGACCGCGTCGCGCTATCGCGCGTTGTACGGAATCGTCCTCGGTGCGGGAGTCGCGCTGCTGGTCGTCCAGCTCGCCGCCGGCCGTTCGCTACAGGATCTGCTCGGCGCGTACTCCCCTGTGGGCGACGCGGGATACGAGCTCGGCGACACGCTGCGCTACCTCTGGTGGCACGTCGCCGAGCTGTCGCTGTACCTGCTCGTGATTCCGCTCGCGGCGACGATCGTGCTCGTCGGGTTGGCTCGTTCCCTCGACGCGCGTCTCCAAGCCTTCCTCGCTGCGACGGTCGCGCTGGCCATCTGCATCGTGCCGGTCGTCGCCGCCTTCGCCTCGGTCTTCTCCGACCGGATCCAGGAGCGAAACATGTTCTACCTCGCTCCGCTCTTCTGCATCGCCCTCCTCGCGTGGATCGATCGCGGGGCGCCGCGCCCGCGTGCGCTCGTCATCGGTGCTGCCGCCGCGAGCGCACTCCTCGTCGCCGCGATTCCGTACGACCGCTTCATCACCACCTCCGCCCTCACCGACACCCTCATGCTGCTTCCCCTGTGGTCGGTTCAGGACCGCATCGGCAGCGACTGGATCAGGCTCGCAGCCTTCGCCCTCGCAGTGGTCCTGGCTGCGGCGTACGTCCTCGTGCCGCGGCGGTACGCGCTCGCCCTGCCGCTCGCGGTTCTCGGTCTCTGGATCCTCGCGATCCGCCCGATCTGGTGGGGGGCCCACGGCTTCGAGCGCGCGTCGCTGGGCGCTCTCTTCCAGGGGATCCGCACCGCAGATCGGGACTGGGTGGACGAGGCGCTCCCCGCCGGCACCGAGGCTGCGTTCATCTGGTCGGGCGCACCGACCGCCTGACCGTGAACCAGAACGAGTTCTTCAACCGCGGCGTCGGGCCGGTCTACTACATCGCCGGCCCGACCCCGGGAGGGCTTCCGGAGTCGGAGATCCGCATCGACCCCGACACCGGCCTCGTGACGTTCCCCGACGGGAGCGCCGTGTCCGACGAGTTCGTGCTCGCCGACTCGTCGTTCGAGCCGGACGGCGACGCCCTTGCCTCGGACAAGGGTTGGGGGATCACCCTGTGGCGCGTGACCCCGCCGCTCGTCTCTGCCGTGCGGGTCGACGGCCTCTACCCGAACGACACCTGGTCGGGGCCGACGGTGACGTACACGCGACGGCGCTGCGAGTCGGGTCGGCTCGCGGTCGACGTCGCAAGCGACCCGAGCCTGTTCTCGGAGCCGTCGACGATCGTCGCGCGCTCGAACGGATCGGTCGTCGGGCGGCTTCGCTTCGGCCCGCTCGGGCCGGCGCGGCTGAGCGTGCCCGTCGAGCCGGAACCGGGGACGACCGAGTGCCGCGTCGTCTTCACCGTATCCCCGACTGCGGTTCCCGAGGAGGTCACGGGAGGCGAGAACCCGGACGACCGCGAGCTCGGCGCGCACTTCAACCGGTTCGTGTACAAGCCGCGCGCGTGAGGATCGCGTTCGACGTGAGCCCGTTGTCGCACCCGCTGCTGGGGATCGGCAACTACATCCAGGGATCGCTCGGCGGTCTCGCGGAGGCGGCCGCCGGCGAGCACGAGATCGTCGCGTTCGCGCCGACGAGCATTCGCGGCCCCGACAGGATTCGTACAGCGCTCGACGGCATCGACGTCGAGCTGCGGACGTGGCGCCTCCCGTTCTCCCATGCGGCTCGCACCGCCTGGAGCACCATCTCATGGCCAGGAGCCGAGCGACTGCTCGGCCCGTTCGACGTGCTCCACTTCTCGGACTGGATGTACCCACCGCAGGGAGCCGGCGTTCGAGCGACGACGATCCACGACCTCGTCCCGCTCCATCACCCCGAGTGGACGACCTCGCGCACCCGCTCGATGCACGGGCGCAAGTATCGGAACGCCGCCCGCACCTGCGACGTCGTGTTCGTGAACTCGGCATACACGGGGCAGGACGTCGAGCGGACGCTGGGCGTGCCGGCCGAGCGGATCCGGGTCGCGCACCCGGCTCCGAAAGCCGTGTTCGGCACAGAGGGAGACGCCACCGACCTGGGAGCGCCGTACGTGCTCACGGTCGCGACTCTCGAGCCGCGCAAGAACCTGCAGACCCTGATCGAGGCACACCGCCTGCTCTCGGAGGAGCTCCTGCTCGCCGTCGTCGGTGCCGAGGGCTGGGGCGACCAGCCACTACTGGACGATCCTCGGATCCGTCGCCTCGGCTACGTCTCGGACGAGGAGCTCGCACGCCTGTACCGCGGCGCCGCCGTCGTCGCGTATCCGTCGCGGTTCGAGGGCTTCGGAATTCCCGTGATCGAGGCGATGGCGTGCGGCGTGCCAGTGGTCGCGTCCTCGCACGAGTCCCTCGACGAGGCGAGCGGCTCGGCGGCGCTCCGTGCGGATCCCGACGACGCGGCCGCCTTCGCAGCGGCGATCGAGCGCGCCCTCGCGGATCGCGACCTCCACGTGCGGGCCGGACTCGAGCACGTCCGCCGGTTCTCCTGGCGCGCGGTGGGCGAGATCTTCCTCCGCGGCTACGAGGAAACAGCACGGTGATGCGGCCGGAGGAGGTGATGCTCGTCGTGTACCGGCCGGGGCCGGAGTTCCTCGTCGCGCTGCAGGACTCCCGAGAGACATGGCTACTGGAACCTCGTCGCCGGCGGCGTCGAGGAGGGCGAGGCTCCGGTCGCGGCCGCGCGGCGGGAGCTGGTGGAGGAGTCCGGCCTGTCCGATCCCGTCGCGTTCGAGCAGCTGCCGCTCGAGCTCGGCTACTTGCGTCCCGGTGGGCCCTTCGTTGCGCTGCACGCGTACAGCGCGGCGGCGCCCGCATGGCTGGGAGCCGGTGCTCAACGAGGAGCACGTGGAATATCGCTGGTGCTCGGCACGGGAGGCCGAGGCGCTGCTCGCCTACCCGGAGCCGCGTGAAGCGGTGCACTACGTCGCCAACGCACTCGAGGCCGGGGAATGAAGGTCGGCGTCGACATCTCCCCGCTGATCCAGACGCGCGCGGGGACGCACCGGCACGTTCGCGGCCTCCTCGGGGCTCTTCGCGAGCGATCCGGACTCGAGCTCGAGCTTCGCTCCTTCGGTGGGCCGGGACGCGTGTCGAGTGTCGTTCGCGACGCGCTCTGGTACCCGTTCGGTCTCGGGCGGAAGGCGGGCGACCTCGACGTGCTCCACGGCACGACGTTCCGCGGCCCGCGCCGGGCGCCGCGTGCCGACGGTGCTCACCGTCCATGACCTCGCGATCCTGCGCTCGCCCGAGGCGTTCCCGCACTGGCATCGCCTCTACGGGTCTCGGCTTCCGCGAGTGCTCCGCTCGGCCGACGCGATCGTCGCGGTCTCCGAGTTCACCAAGGCCGAGACGGTCGACCTCGCCGGAGTCCCGCCGGAGCGGATCCGCGTCATCCCGAACGGCGTCGACGCCGTCTTCGACGCCGAAGGCGGCGCGCCGACGGCGACTACGTGCTCGCGGTCGCGACACTCGAGCCTCGGAAGAACCTCGGGCGGGCCGTCGAGGCAGCTCGTACTGCGGGAGTCGAGTTGCGCGTGATCGGCGCGCGCGGCTGGGGTGGCGTCGACGTACAGGGCTGGGTGGGTGAGATCCCGGACTCGGAGCTGGCGGCGCTCTATCGCGGCGCCCGCTGTGTCGTCTATCCCTCGCTGCACGAGGGGTTCGGCTTGCCTGTGCTCGAGGCGATGGCGTGCGGAACTCCGGTGGTGACGTCGCGCGGCACGGCGACTGAGGAGATCGCCGGTGGCGCCGCGGTTCTCGTCGATCCGCACGACGTTGGCTCCATCGCAGAAGGAATCCGAGTTACCGAGACACGCCGCAACGAGCTCGTGCCGCTCGGGCGCGCCCGTGCTCGCGAGTTCACCTGGGAGCGTGCGGCCGAGTCGGTGGTCGCGCTGTGGAGCGAGCTCGCATGACGGTCGTCTTCGACGCCGACGTCCTCGGGCGCCAACGGACCGGGGACGAGACGTACGCGTCGAACCTCTTGCGCGAGCTCGGCCCGCTCGCGTCCGGCGCTGGAGTCCGACTCGTCGCCGTGACCCGCCGACCCGAGCTCGTCCCGGCCGAAGTGGAGGCCTACGAGCTGCCCGCCCGCTCACAGGAAGCGCGGATGGCGTGGTCGCTCCCACGCGCGCTGCGCCGAATCGGCGCGCGCCTGTGTCACACGCAGCACGCGCTGCCGCTCGCCACCCCTTGTCCGTGCGTGGTCACGATCCACGATCTCTCGTTCGTCCGCGAGCCGGATCTCATGAGCCGCTGGGATCGAACGGTCTTCCGCTTCGTCGTGCCACGGGCAGTGCGCGGAGCCGCCTGCGTGCTCGCCGTCTCGGAGCGGACGAAGCGCGACCTCATCGAGCTCTACGGCGTGGACGCGGACAGGATTGTCGTCACGCCGAATGGCGTCGACCCCGCGTTCTCGCCCGGCGTGGAAGGCGCGCATGACTATGTCCTGTCCGTCGGAGCGATCCAGCGGCGCAAGAACCAGCTCGCCGCGCTCGCGGCTGCGGTGGAGGCCGGCCTGCCGCTCGTCGTCGCCGGGCCGGCCAAGGACGCGGCGCTCGCCGACGAGCTCCGACGCGGTGGAGCTCGTCTCGAGGGCTACGTCGAGACGGACCGGCTCGTCGAGCTCTACCGGGGCGCGGCGTGCCTCGTCCAGCCCTCCCGCTACGAGGGGTTCGGGCTCCCTGTGCTCGAGGCGATGGCCTGCGGGACCCCTGTGGTCGCGGTCCCGGAGGCTGCGCTCCGCGAGGTAGCCGGAGATGCTGCGGTCGTCGTGGAGGAGAGCAACCTCGCCGAGGGCATTCGCCGGGCAATCGCCGACCGCGACGCGCTCGTCGCTGCCGGGCTCGAGCGCGCGCGGGCGTTCAGCTGGCGAACGACCGCCGAGAAGACTCTCGCCGTGTACCGGGAGATACTCGACGCATGAAGGTGTCGGCGGTCGTGGTCTCGCACGGCCACGCGAAGGAACTCGAGCGCTCGTTGCCCGCGCTCCGCCCGCAGGTGGACGAGGTGGTCGTCGTCGCGAACGTCCCGGGCTCCGTCGACGTCGTCCCCGAAGGCGTCCGCGTGCTCGAGAACCCGCAGCCGCTCTCCCTCTCCGCGAACGTGAATCTCGGGATCGCGGAGACGTCGGGCGAGTACGTCCTCAACGTCAATCCGGACGCGATCGCCGAGCCCGACGCCGTCGCCGAGCTCGTCTCGTTCGCCGAGGGTCGGCCGCGCTGCGGTATCGCTGGACCCCAGTTGCGCTGGCCCGACGGAACGTGGCAGCCGTCGCGTCGGCGCTTCCCGACCGTTCGCGGCACCCTCGCGCGGCGAACACCCATCCGGAGGTTCCGGCCGCCGTACGAGACGCAGCGCGAGCACTACTCCCTCGATGAGCACCCGACCGCGCCCGTGCCTGCCGAGTGGATGCTCGGCGCGTTCTTGCTCATGCGGCGGGCGATGCTCGACGAGATCGGAGGCTGGGACGCGGGCTTCCGCCACTACTGCGAGGACATCGACCTCTGCTACCGCGCGATGCAGGCGGGCTGGGAGCGCTGGTACGTGCCCGACGCGGTCGTCACGCACGCGTACGCGGCGGTGATCGACCAGCGGTTCCTCTCCCGACACACGCTGTGGCACGCGCGCGGGATGGCGCGCTTCGTGCGGAAGCACCCCGAGCGGTTGCTCGCGCTGTGAGCTCGAAGGAGGAGCAGTATCAGCGGCAGGCCGAGGAATGGACGGAGCGCGCGTACGCCGATCCTGGCGCGTACCTCGCTCACCGCGCCGAGCTGATCGCGTCGCTCGGCACGCCGCTCGAGCGGGGCGACACGGTGCTCGATCTCGCCTGTGGCGACGCCGGGCTCGGGGAGGCGCTGCTTGCGCGCGGTCTCGCATATCGCGGCGTGGACTCGACTCCGGAGATGGTGGAGCAGGCCCGACGCCGCCTCGGGGGGCGCGCCGTCGTCGAGCTCGGCGACCTGAACGACTACGTGCCGGCCGATCCCGTGGCTGCAACCACCGTCTTCCGTGCGATCTACTACGCCCGCGACCGACGAGCGTTCTTCGCGCACGTCGCGACGTTCACGGAGAAGAAGCTCGTCTTCGACCTCAACCCGCGCCAGTACCGCGTGCGACGACGTGCTCGACGAGCTCGCCGCCGCTGGCTTCGCGCCGGTCGAGCTGCGTCCGTTCTTCGTGCCGCAGACCGTCCACCTGCCCTCCGTCGCCATCCGGGCTGCGGCCGCACTGGAGCGTTCCGGTCCGCTCGCCCGACTCGCGTTGCGATTCCGGTTCACGTACGTCGTCGCCGCGGTACGCGGCGGTCGGCGCTAGCCGTCCTGGAACAGCGGCTGGTAGCCGACGAAGACGACCCCACCGAGTTCGCGGCGGTCGCTGTGCGAGGGATCGACCTCGTTCGGGACGAAGGTCGGAGCGACCTCCACCTCGATTCGCCAGGGCTCGCTCGGTGCGGCGAGCGTGACCCCGTCTGCGCTGCAGTCGTTCAGCCGGAAGGTGCTGGTCCCGGTCACGCGCTCGAGCGCGGGCTGGTTGTCGGGGCCGATCCCGACCGGGCCGATTCGCACCGTCACCGTCCCGGGCGTGCGCTTGCCCGGGCTCGGGCACCAACCCACGCGAGAGAGCTTCACGAGCGCCAATCCCGGCCCGTCGCCCGCGACGTCATAGCGGTCGTACGTCGCCTTCGCGCCCATCCAGCCGTCGCTGTAGATGCCGGTCGATCCGGACGCGAGCTTCAGCGGCTGCCCGTCGATCCGATAGAGGACGTCGCGCCCGCGACGTGCGACGACGGGCGCCTGCAGCTCGATCCCGTTCAGTGCGAGGGCGTACTCGGTCTCCGGCGACGGCGTCAGCGTGCCGTCGGCCGACGCGAGGTCGGGAGTGAGGATCGGCCCGCCCACGTACTGCGCGCTGCCGTCGGTGCTCCACATCTTCCGGATCGACGGATTGAAGAACTCGGTCAGCCAGACGCCGGTCGGGTCCGAGATCTGCTGTCCGATGACGACGACGGATGCTCCGTTCGTCTCGCGCTCGACCCAGTCGAGAGGCTGCGGCAGGTTGTTCTCGATCCGTTCGGAGAAGAGTCGCTCGCCCTCGGCTGCGTATACCTGCGCGGTCATGCTCCAGGTGACGACGACGACCGCTGCCGCACCCGCTACCGCCGCGTAGCCGACGGAGCTGCGCCGCAGCAGCTTGAGCGCGAGCACGACGAGGAGCGCGGCGACGCAGGCGCCGATCAGCACCGCCTCGATCGTGCCCTCGGCCCACCCGAGCTCCCGGTTCGCGAACGCCGCGATCGAGAGCCCATGCGCCTCGTAGTACGGGTACTGGTCGAGGCGCAGCGGCACGGCGGTGACGACGTAGACCGTGAACACCGCGGCACCGGCGATTGCCCAGCCGCGACCGACCCCGCGCGCGAAGGCGAGAGCCGTCGCTGCGAAGAGAACGGGGCAGAGGTAGATCAGGTTCCGCTCGACGATGAGCGTCGAGAAGACCGTCGAGTTGTACGCGCCCTTGATGCCCGCATAGGCGATGAAGACGATCAGCGCCGCGACGCTCGTCACGACGAAGCCGCGCGTGCGCGGGTCGTGCTCCTCCGACCTGGGTCGCGCAAGCGCTGCGATCCCCGCCAGGACGGGAAGGACGCCGATGCCGATCGCGAGCGCGCCCATCGCCCAGCTCGCATGCTCGAAGATGCGGTCCTTGTAGATGAACGTCGTCTCGCGCCATGCGGTCGACGCATGGCCCATGGCGGCGGAGAACGCGAGCGCGGCTCCGACGACGAGGATCACGCCTCCCGCCCAGTCCCACCGGCTCCAGCCCGAACGCCAGCGCCGGACCGGTTCGGACTGCCAGCCGATCCAGAGCAGCCCGAGCGCGAAGACCGCGAACAGGATGGAGAGCTGCGTGCGTGCGAAGGTCGCCGCGAGGGCGGCCGCTGCAGCCGCTGCGAGCCGTCCCCAGGTCGGAGAGACGAGCGAGCGCGCGATCAGCAGGAGCGCGACCGTCGAGAGCGGGTACGCGAGTGGCTCCTCGACGAGAAACGGCGAGTACGCGAGCGCCGGGACCGCGACTGCGGCAGCAGCCGCCCCGAGCGCGTACCAGCGCGGTACCACGAGTCGCGCGAGACCGTAGGCCGGAAACACGGTCGCGGTCATGGCGAGGACGAGGATCAGCTTCGCTGCGGCCCAGGAGGCCGTCGACGAGCCGAGCCACCAGACGGGAGCCAGAACGTAGGCGGCCAGCGACCCGAGGCCGTACGCCTCGCCGCGTCGAGCCGGCTCGCCCGTCTCCGCGATCGCCCGCGCGAGCTGGGTCAGCTCGAGCTCGTCGGTGAAGATCGTCGGAACGGGTCTTCGTGACGCCTGCCACGCATACAGCGCCGCCAGGCCGAAGTAGACGACGAGAAGCGGGATCGCCGACTGGAAGCGCGCGAAGAAGTCGGGGCGCTGCGCCCCCGGAGCCTGACCGCTCGAGCTCACGTCTGCGCGACCTCGACGGGCTCCGGGGCAGCCACCTCCACGTGACGCCGCACGATACGACACGGGATGCCCGCGACCTCGGCTGCGACGAGGACGAGCTCGAGGCGTTCTCGGGGAGCCTCGGGGATCGAGACGAGCACCTCGTCCGCCCGTGCTCCGGCAATCGCGCGCTCCGCGTCGTCGAGACTGCCGAGGACGCTGATCCCGGCGATTCTCCGCCGCCTGATCCGCGGGTTGTCGTCGAGGAACCCAACGACACGCGAATCGTGCCCTTCGCGCAGCTCGCGGGCGAGGCCTCGGCCGGAGCGACCGGCGCCGACGATGAGCATGCGCTGGCGATGTCCCCGGTGCGCGAGGGTCTCGGGCAGGAGCCGGAGCGTCAGCCGGGACGCGCCGACGAGCACGGTGCAGAGGACGGCGTCGATGACGAAGATCTGGAGCGCCGGAAACGAACCGATCGGCCGCAGCGCGACGAGGATTCCTGCCGCCGCAACCGCCGAGACGGCGCAGCCGACTGCGATCGGCAGCACGTCCCTCGCGGTCGCGTAGCGCCAGACCCGCCGATACACGCCCAGCGCGACGAAGAGCACGTAGCGCGAGGCGAGGAGGATCGGGAGCGCCGAGAGGTAGACGGAGCGCTCGAACTCCGTGCCCATGCCTCCGACCGCGAGGAGGTACGCGGCCAGGAACGACGCGCAGATGAGGACGAAGTCCACGAACACCTCGAGCAGGCGGCGCGGCTCGAAGACGAGTGCGCGCCAGAGCGACGGCTCGGGACCCTCGATCCCCCGCCGCGAGCGCTCCTCGAGGTCGCCCAGGAAGCTCCCGAACTGGACGAGGAGGACGAACGTGACGAGCACGCCGACCGCAGTGAGGCGGCCGTTGTCGAGGACGTTGTACGCGAGCGCGGTCGCGCCGATCGCCGTCGCGACGATCGCGAGCAGGAGGACGGCTTTCCCTTCCGAGAGCCCGTAGTAGACGAGCCGGTGCGACGTGTGGTCGCGGCCTCCTTGCGTAACCGGCCGCTTCTCGACGAGCCGCGCGATCGTGACGAGGATCGTGTCGAGGATCGGGATTGCGAGGACGAGGAGCGGCAGCAGGATCGTCGCGAGCGTCGTTCCGGCGACGGTCCAGCTCGCGGCGAGCGCGAGCGACGCGAGCCCGAAGCCGATGACGAGGCTGCCCGAGTCGCCCATGAACACGACGGCTCCGCGGCGAGGCCGCAGGTTGAAGGGCAGGAAGCCGCCGCAGGCGAGCCCGAGCGCGAGGGCGAGGACGAGCACGGTCTCGTTCTCGTGCTCGGTGAGGGCGTCGATCGCGAAGTAGCCGCAGGAGACGATCGCGAGCGTGGCGGCGAGGCCGTCCATGTTGTCGAGGAGGTTGAAGGCGTTCGTGATCCCGACGAGCCAGAGCAGCCCGATCGCCCAGGCGAGGACGTCGTTGCCGACGATCTCGACGTTGAGCCCGCTCGCCAGCACGACCACCGCGGCCGTGATCTGGGCCGCGAGCTTCGCGACCGGGCTCAGATGGCGCAGATCGTCCACGAGGCCTGCGACGAAGACGATCGTGATGCCGGCGAGGATCCCCGCGAGCTCGCCGCTCCACTCGACCGCACCGACCGCGAGCGAGAGCAGGATCCCCCCGACGAAGCCGAGGAAGATCCCGACGCCGCCGAACGTCGGCGTGGCCTGGTCGTGCCAGCGTGCGTCCGACGGGACGGCGACGAGTCGCGCACCGGCCGGCGAGCGGAGAAGGAGCCAGAGAACCGCGGCCGTTACGGGGAACGCCGCGATCGCGACGATCGCATCCACAGGCACGAAAGGGTAATCGAGCGCCCTGTCGCCCTAGACTCCTCGCGATGTCCGTTTACGCCGACGTAATTCGCTATCGCGAGCTCTTCGGAAGCCTGTTCCGGCGCGATCTGAGGGCGAAGTACCGCGGCTCCTTCCTCGGCCTCGGCTGGTCGCTCCTGCACCCGATCGTGCTCATGCTCGTCTACCTGCTCGTGTTCTCGGTGCTGTGGCGGGTCGCGGAGGTCGGGAGTGACGACTACTGGCTGTTCCTCCTGTGCGGGCTGCCCGCGTGGGTCTTCTTCGCGACGGCTGCCCAGGGCGCGTCGCGGAGCCTGCTCGAGAACGCGAACCTCATCCGGAAGGTGCGCTTCCCGCGCCAGCTCGTCCCGCTCTCGATCGTCGGGACGAATCTCGTCGCCTTCGCGGTCATGCTCGCCGTCGTCGTCGCGCTCAGCCTCTGGCAGATCCCGGAAGCGCGCGGCACCGTGTGGCTCGTGTTCCCGCTGGGAGCGCTCTTCGCGTGCATCGTCGCCGGTTTCGCGCTCGCGCTCGCGTCGCTCAACGCGCTGTATCGCGACGTCGAGCACCTGCTCGCGGCCCTCCTCCTGCCGTGGTTCTTCCTCACGCCGATCCTGTACAGCCTCGAGCAGCTCCCCGGCGTGGACGACTACCCCCTCGCGGCATTTGCCCTGCACTGGCTGAACTTCCTGACGCCGCCGATCGAGGCGATGCGCGCCGTCCTCTTCTTCGGCGACGCGCCCGCCGCGGGGGACACGGTCTACACCGTCGTCGCTGCGATCGTTGCTCTCGGGGTCGGCGCGTACGTCTTCAGTCGCTCGGACGACCGGATCGCGACCGAAGTCTGACCACGGCTCGGCCTTCGAACAGCGAATCGCTTCCGCGGTAGGCGGGAAGGCCCTCATGGGTCTCGGGCTCGAGCTCCTCGAGGAGCGACGGCAGGAGCAGGGGCGCGCTGAATCTCGGGTTGCGTCCGCCACCCGGGCTCCACGCTTCCAGGCGACGTCGATCCGCGCGCGTCTCCGGCTCGATCGCACCGGCGACGGCGCCGTATCCCTCCACGTGCGCATCGAGGATGCGCCGAGACCAGTCGGGCGCCGGGATCGCCCCCGGTACCAGATGCGCGATCGCGACGGCGTTCTCCGTTACGAGCGGCTCCTCCTGCGCCGCGAGTGCGGCGTCGGTCTCGGTGTCGCTTCCGCCGTGCATCTCTACGCCGAGCCGGCGCTCGGCGATCCGCGGCTCGACGATCACGGGAATGTCGAGCGGCGCCGACCCGACCTCCTCGAACCAGAAGCGGAACTCCTCCACGAGGTCGAACGCGAGCCGATACTGACCGGGCGGGCGTGGCGACGCGACCGTCGTCTCGACCTCGATCGTCTCGCCCGGTTCGACCGCATGGGGAAACGACGTGCGTGGCCCGTCCCACACGATCGCGTTGCCGAGCGGGTCGAGCCAGTGGTACGAGAGCTGCACGCCCTCGCCGTCACGCGAGCGCCACGGCGCCGAGCCGGCGTTCTCGAGCCGGAGCCGAGCCGTGCCGGGGACTCCAGCGCGCGGCTCGTGCAGCGAGTAGGCGAGCCAGCGAACCGCCAGCGGCCCCACCGGGACGGGGTGCTCGCCGACACGCTCCATCGTGCGCTCTAGTCTAGGTTGCATGCAGACGGGCGAGATCGGTGTCGAGGGTGTCTCGCGTCTGTTCCGCATTCGCGAGCGCGAGGCGCGCACGCTGAAGGACCTCTTCGTCCAGCGCGGCCGGGCCGACGCGACCGACGTCTGGGCGCTCCACGACGTGTCGGTCGAGGTCGCGCGTGGGGAGGCGGTCGGCCTGATCGGCAGGAACGGCTCCGGGAAGACGACGCTGCTGCGGCTGATCGCAGGAATCATCAAGCCGACGACCGGCACGGTTCGAGCCGAGGGACGAATCGGCTCGCTGCTCGAGCTCGGGGCGGGGTTCCACCTCGACTTCACGGGGCGCGAAAACGTGTTCTTGAACGGCGCCATCCAGGGTCTCAGGCGCGCGGACATCAAGGAGCGGTTCGACGAGATCGTCGCGTTCGCCGAGCTCGAGCATGCGATCGACCGCCCGGTGCGCACGTACTCGTCGGGGATGACGATGCGTCTCGGGTTCGCCATCGCCGCGTTCCTCGACGCGGACATCCTGTTGCTCGACGAGGTGTTTGCCGTCGGCGACGAGGCCTTCCAGCGGAAGTGCTTCGGCCGCATCTTCTCGTTCAAGGAACAGGGCGGCACGATCGTCTTCGTCTCGCACGACGCGACCGCGGTCGAGCGGCTGTGCGAGCGCTCGGTCTTCCTGGACGCGGGCGAGGTCGCGTTCGACGGCCCGACACGCGAGGCGGTCACCCGCTATCGGCGTGCGCTCGCCGACGATGCGAACCCGGCCGAGCGCGGCGTGGGCCTGCGCGAGTGGGGGTCGGGCGAGGCGACGATCGCCGCGGCCGTGCTCGTCGGCCAGGAGGGCGCCGAGCGACTCCAGTTCCTCTCGGGTGAGCCGTTCGAGCTCCACGTGACGGTGGCCGCCGACGGCGTTCCGCCACCGCGACTCCAGCTCGAGCTCCGCGACGACGCCGGATCGCTCGTCGCCGGACATGCGGTCGATCTGAGGGAGCTCGGCTGGGCGGGAGGCACGCGCGGCGTTCGCTTCGCGATCGGCTCCTTGCCGTTGGCGGACGGGCGCTTCCACCTCCGGCTCGGTCTCACGGACGCGTCCGGCGACCACGTCTACCACTGGCTCGACGATGCGCTCGCGTTCGTCGTGTATCCGGGAGACGACGTGCGCGGGGTCGTGCGCTTTGAAGGGACGTGGATGCTCGAGGAGAACACAACGACGCGATGACAGCGCGCACGTGTCCCAACTGGCCCGAGCTGATGGAGCTCGCCTCCGATCTCCAGTTCAAGCACTACACCGTCGCGGAGGCCCAGCTCCCTGCCGACGCGCTGGCGCAGGTCTCCCACTTCTCGCTCGGCGAGGTCGAGATCTGCTGCGACCTCGAGCACCACGTCTTCAACGCGGGCCACACGGATGCCGAGGTCTGCGACGCGCTGCGCACCTCGCACTGGTACGACCTCGCCGAGTGGGCGTCGTCAGGCCCCGGCGCCGACACCTCGTCGAACGCCGCCTGAGTACGCTTCGCCGCGTGCCGGCGATCGTGATCCCGTATCGCGGCGACGCCAAGCGGCGACTGCCAGTCGCGATTCGCGCAGCTGCGGCCGTGGCCATGCTCGGGGACGTGATCGAGGCGGCTGCCGAGGTCGGACACGTGCTCGTGGTGACCGACGACGAGGTCGTCGTGCCGCGCGGAGTCGAGATCGTCGGTGATCCGGGTGAGGGACTCGGTGCAGCCGTTGGAGCTGGCACTGGCTCGCGTCGAAGGACACGCGCTCGTCGTGAACGCGGACCTCCCGTGCGCGACGCCGGAGGCCCTGCGGAAGCTCGCGGCTGCGGGGCTGGCCCTCGTCGAGGCCCACGACGGCACGACCAACGCGCTGTCGCTGCCGGACCCGACCGTCTTCTCCGCCCTGTACGGCCCGGAAAGCGCGAGCCGCTTCCGGGCTCACGCGGGCTTCACGACTGCACGCATCCCCGAGCTCGAGCACGACGTCGACTGCGCGGAGGATCTCGAACGCGTCGCCCTGCCGCTCGGTCCGAGAACCCGCGCGCTCCTCGCCGTCCCCGTGTGAGGATCGTCCTGCTCTCCGGCGGGGGCGGCGGCGCTCGCTTCGCGCGGGGTCTCGTCTCCGTTCTCGCTCCCGGCGAGCTCACCGTCATCGGCAACGTCGGAGACGACGTCGAGATTCTCGGGCTGCACGTCTCGCCCGACCTCGACAGCCTGCTCTACACGCTCGCGGGGTTGATCGACGGCGAACGAGGATGGGGTCGCGCCGACGAGACCTGGAAAGCGCTCGCATCAGCGGCCGGCTGGGGTGGGGAGGACTGGTTCCGTCTCGGAGACCGCGATCTCGGCCTCCACCTCGTCCGCACGCAGGCCCTCGGACGAGGCGAGTCACTGTCGTCGATCACGCTGGCACTCGCGAAGCGCGCCGGCGTGTCCGCGCACCTCGTCCCCGCGACGGACGACCGTCTGCGAACGCATGTCGTCACGCCCGCCGGCACGTTCCCGTTCCAGGAGTGGTTCGTCGCGCGTGGCCATCGAGACGACGTGCACGCAGTCGAGTACGAGGCGGCGGACGAGGCCACACCGGCCGGCGGAGCCCTCGAGGCGCTCGCGGGAGCGGACGCGATCGTGCTTGGTCCGAGCAACCCGTATCTCTCGATCGGACCGATCCTCGCGGTCGGCGCGATTCGCGACGCCATCGCAGAGCGCCGCGTGCGCTGCGTCGCCGTGAGCCCGCTCGTCGCGGGCGGCGCGGTGACGGGACCGGCCGGCCGTATGCTCTCGCGCATGGCGGGAGGCACGACCCCGAGCCACGTCGCGGGCTGCTACCAGGGGCTCGTCGACGCCCTCGTCATCGACGAGGCGGATGCGCCTGCCGACGGGCCGGTCGAGCTCGTCGTGACGAAGACGCTCATGCGCGACGGCGAGTCCGAGCGGCGCCTCGCGGAGGTCGTGCTGGAGGCTGGGTGCGGGTAGCGCTCGTGGGTGGCACCGGCCCGTTCGGCCGCGCGCTCGCGACGCGGCTCGCGGCGGCGGGAGTCGACGTCGTCGTGGGGTCACGCGATCGCGATCGGGCCCGAGGCCGCAGCCGCCGAGCTCGGGGTCGAGGGTGCCACCAACGCAGAAGCAGTCACGGACGCGCATCTCGTCGTCCTCGCCGTGAACGCGGACGCAGCCCTCGAGACGGCACGGGAGCTGCGCAAGGCCATCGGTTCTACCCCCGTCCTTTCGGTCGCCTCCGAGCTCGACTTCACGAAGGCAGGCGTGTTCCCCTCGCCGGATGCGACGTCGCTCGCGCAGCGGATCCAGGCCGAGCTCGACGCACCGGTGCTCGCCGGCCTGCACTCGCTGGCCGCGGCGAGTCTGGGCGGGGACGAGGCGCCCGACGAAGACGCCCTGGTCTGCGGGGACGACGCCGATGCGAAGGCGCTGGCGCTCGAGCTGGCGGAGCACCTGACGACGGGGCGCGCGCTCGACGCCGGTCCGCTCGCCAGTGCGCGAGCGCTCGAAGGCCTGACGGCCGTGATCGTCAACCTGAACAAGCGCTACCGCGCGCACGCAGGGATTCGGGTCACGGGCATCGCTTGACGGTCGAGCTGCGCGTCATCCCGCTCGTCGGGATCCCGGAGCTCGAGGAGGGTGACGACCTCGGCGGGCTGATCGTCGATGCCGCTGCTCGAGCGGGCGGGCTCGAGGCCGACGACGTGCTCGTCGTCGCACAGAAGGCTGTCTCGAAGGTGGAGGGTCGCATCGTCGACCTGTCCGGGATCGAACCGTCGGCTCGCGCACGCGAGCTCGCGGGAGACGGGGACCCGCGGAGAGTCGAGGTGATCCTGCGAGAGAGCCGCGAGATCATCCGTGCCCGTCCGCCGCTCGTCATCGCCGAGACGCAGCACGGGTACGTGTGCGCCTCCGCGGGTGTCGACGCCTCGAACGCCAAGGGCCCGGACACGCTCGTCCTGCTCCCGCTGGACCCCGACGCCTCCGCGATCCGGCTTCGCGATCGCATCGCAGAGCTGACTGCGCTCGACGTGGGCGTCGTCGTCTCGGACTCCTTCGGCCGCGCCTGGAGGCGCGGCACGACGGATGTCGCACTCGGAGTCGCGGGCGTCGTCGCGCTGCTCGACCTGAAGGGCGAGCGCGACTCCGCCGGCTACGAGCTCCACGCGACCGAGATCGCGGTCGCGGACGAGGTGGCGGGCGCCGCCCAGCTCGTCATGGGCAAGACGAGCGGAATCCCGGCGGCGATCGTCCGTGGGCTCGCGCTCGAGGGTGACGGTCGTGGCAGCGAGCTGGTCATGCCACGCGAGCGCGACCTGTTTCGCTGACGCGGTTAGACTCGTGCCCGTGCGCACCTATGCGATCTGGGGCACTGCGACGTCCCCCGAGCACGAGGCGTGGGTGCAGGCCGTGGGCAAGGAGTTCGAGAAGGCCGACTTCACGGCCGTCGACGACGTGGCCGAGGCCGACTTCGTGCTCAACATGTTCGATCCGGACGATCCGAAAGCGTTCCGGCGGGCCTCCCGCGGCACGTACTCCGCCGCGTTCTACGAGCTTCCCGAGGCGCCCGACGACGCGCTCAAGGCCAGCTACCCGATGCTCGTTCGCACGCTCTCGAACGTCGTGCTGCTCCGTGTGCCCGAGAAGGGTGTCTGGTTCACCACGATGGAGCAGGGGACGTACCACGTGTCCGAGGACGCCTCCGCGATCTACGAGCGGCTCGAGCCGCTCGCAACGTCGCGCCTGGTGATCGACAACGAGTGGATTCCCGACCTCGAGCCAGAGCTGTGGGACGGCGACGAGGTCACCGCCGACATCTCCGAGTCGGGTCGGCGGCTCGACGAGCTCGACTTGCTCCCCTCGCCGTTCCCGGTCGAGGAGTACCTCTCGGGCCGCGATCTGCGCCACGTCATGCGCCTCTACAGCGTCGGCGGGCTCTCCTACGGGAACCTCTCCGCGCGGAAGGACGAGACGCGCTTCTGGATGAGCGCGAGCGGCGTCGACAAGTCGAAGCTCGAGTCGGTCGGGCGCGACATCCTCATGGTCAAGGACTTCGACGACGACCGCGGCGTCATCGTGCTCAGCGTCCCGCCCGGGATCGAGCCGCGCCGCGTCTCCGTGGACGCGATCGAGCACTGGATGATCTATCGGGCGCACCCGGACGTCGGCGCGATCCTCCACATCCACGCGTGGATGGAAGGGATTGCCGCAACCGATGTGAACTACCCGTGCGGCACGCAGGAGCTGGCGGTCGCGGTCGCCGACCTCGTCGCGCTGGAGCCCGATCCCGCACACGCGGTCATCGGCCTGCGGAACCACGGGCTGACATGCACCGGCGACAGCCTTGCGGAGATCCTCGATCGCGTCGCGCCCAAGGTCCTGCGGCAAGTTCCTATGACCTGAGCCGCAGCGCCGTGAGCGCCGCGAGCAGGGGCGCGACGACGACGTCGTTCACGAGGCACCAGACGCAGATCGCGTCGATGACGAAGAGCTGCAGCGCGAGCAGGTAGAGCGAGAACAGCAGGCCGACGAACGCGAGCGTCGCTGCCGCGAGACGGGCTCCCTCGGTGTCCCAGGCGACCAGCCCGAGCAGCACGACGTAGGCGACCAGTCCCAGCAGCGCGACCGGGACGCCTGCGATCTCGGCGTACTCGGACTCCTGCACCGTCTCGCAGCCACCGCCCACGACGCAGACGACCTGTGACCCTGCGTAGTGAGCCCAGGTCAGGTAGCCGGCGACGCCGACTCCGACGAGCGCGACGAGCGCTGTCGCGAGGCGTAGAGCGCGGCCGCTCAACCGGCGAGTGCGTCGTCCAGTGCCGCGCGCATCTGGTCGACGTCGCCCACCTGGATGAGGTACGGCTCGGCGTCCCCGATCTGCACGAGAAAGGTCGGCGTTCCCGGGATACCGGCGTCCTGCGCCTCGCCCGCAGCGCTCTCCGCGGCCTCGACGACGGCCGGGCTCTCGGCGTCCGTGAAAAGCCGGTCCACATCGAGCCCCTCGATCTCGCTCGCGAGCTGGCGGATCAGATCCTCCGTGACCCAGCCGGAGTTCTCGGCGCCCTGGTTGCGGTACAGCGCCTCCTGCAGGTTCCAGAGGCGATCCTGCTCGCCCGCCGCGAGGAGGAACCGATACGCCTCGAGCGAGTCGTCTCCGATGAACGGGAACCCGCGGAACTCGGTGTTGACCCTTCCGGGCCGGACGTACTCGTCCACGATCGCCGGGAAGCAACTGCTCCGTGTACGCGCGGCAACCGGGACACTGCGGATCCGCGTACTCGATCAGCGTCACTCCCGCATCGGGAGCGCCGAGCACGTGACCGTCCTGAGGAATGCCGGTGAGATCGACCACGGGCGTCGGAGTCGGCGGAGGGGCTTCGTCCTGGTCGCGGAACAGGAGGGCGACGACGACGAGCGCGGCGGCTGCGGCGATCGCGATGCCGAACGCGAGGACGACCGTGCGGCCGGACGGGCGCCCGTTCGATCGTGGGTTGATGGTCGCCACGCGCGCCATCTTGCCTCGTGTTCGCCGCAGGATGCTCGAACGACGAGGTCGGTGCGCGCCTCAGCATCTCGCCCAGGACGGCCAAGGCGCGCGACGTCCTTCGTCAGATGCTCGGCGTGCGCCGGCGCCGCCAGATCCCGATGGCCTTCCGTATCCTACCGGTACGAGCTCGTGTACGGCGGTCTCACATCGGGAGATCGAAAGACTGCTTCTACATCGAGGAGTCGACAGTCAAAAGGTCCACGTCCATCACATCTACGACAAGCTCGGTGTTCGATCGCGAAGCGCTAACGGTTCAGGCCATGATCGAAAGGTCTGGATCAGGCAACCTCGGCGACCGGATCAGTGACACCGAGGAGCGGTCCCGTAGGTGCTATGGGCAAAATCGCGGAAGTCTCGCCGCTGGGCGAGTCTGTAGTCCTCATTGAGCCCGCCAGGATGGCTTCAAAAGCTGCGACGACTGACGTGTCGAACTGGCTGTCGACGGCTTGAGCCAACCGAAGTCGCGCCACTCGACTCGGCATGGCATCCCGGTAAGGCCGGTCCGAGGTCATCGCGTTGTACGCGTCGGCCACCGCGATGATCCTCGAGACCAGCGGAATCGCTCTCGTCGGCCAGGCCATCCGGGTACCCCTGGCCATCGATCCGCTCGTGGTGGTGCCGGACGATCGTCGAGATCTCCGAGTAGTCGTCAACATGGGCAAGGATGCGCTCCCCGATCGCGGAGTGCTCCTGCATCTGCCGACGCTCATCAAGAGTCAGCGCCCCGGGCTTTTCGAGGAGACCGGGCGGAAGCCCGATCTTCCCGATGTCGTGAACAAGTCCGCAAAGGTAGGCCTGTTCGCGATACTTCGTGGCAAGGCCCATGCGTTCCGCGATGTCACGCGAATAGATCGCCACCGCAGCCGAGTGACCAGCCGTGTAGCGATCCCGTGCATCGAGCGTTGCGATCAACGCAGCGGCGAACTGGAGGTTGGCCCGCTCGAGCGTCTCGTTGACAGTGGAGAACTCACCCGCGAGTTGTCTTTGCTCTTGATACAGGCCGTAGAGCCGTTGAGCGGCCACAGCCGGCACAAGGAAGAGCGCGAGTGTCCAGGCGAGACCTCTGTGTAGGCGTAGGCCAGCAGTGACACAACGGGTGCATACACGGTGCCGAGAGCAGAACCAAAGGCGTGAAAATCTTGGTGACTTTCGCGCATTGGATACCCACGAACAGCTGCCGTGGTTGCGATGAAGGTGAGATCGATCAACTCTCCGACGGCAGCTCCGACGAGCGACGCGGCTACGAGGCCGCCGAAGTCGGACGACACGACTCAAGCGTTGCAACGCCGCGAGACCAGTGACGGCGCCGCCGATAAACCGAGTGCACGTGTACGTGGCCCACTTCAGGCGGGGCGCCCGGTCAGGGTCGCGCGGGCGTAGAGCTCGGGATCGCCAAGCATCGAGGCGGCTCCGACAACAGCCGCAGCAAGGGGGCCGAAGAACACGGCTGCCACGAGGGTTGGAAGAAGTGAGATCGATTGCTCCGTGTTCTCGAAAGGCGTACATTCTCGCGCTCCGCCACCGCTGCGGCAGCACCCAACGCGAAGACCGCGAGAGGCTCAGATATCTCGTAGCCAGCAGCCACGAGTCCCACGCGGCAAGCACGCTGCCGATGGCCAGCCCCGTTACATAGGCGTTCATACGACGCCGGGCCCGGCGTAGCGCTTGACGGCTTGCGCTATCCCTCGAATGGGGTATACGCTTCTGCTGCCGTCAGTTCCCAATTGAGGAGTCATTGCATGCGAAGGGGCGGAAAGGTCTGGTAGCCCGTCGCATCCTCGGTTCTCCACCGGGGGTGGGCATCCCTCTTTCGGGGGTACCCGAAGAGGAACGGCTCGATGGAGGAAGGATGCAGACGGAAGTGACTACGCAATGAGCCCACGCCGGAAGCCAACCGCTACGGCGTGGGCTCTGCTGCGCGCTTGAAGCTTCGCGAGCAGATGCCGGACATGCGACTTGACGGTCTCCTCCGAGAGGAAGAGCCGCTCGCCGATCTCGCGGTTCACGAGCCCGTCTGCCACGAGCTGGAGCACCTCGAGCTCCCTCGCCGTCGGGTCTTGGCCGACCTCGCGCGAGGCCGGCGGCGTGAACGGGATGACGGACCCACGCCGACGTGAGCTACGGCGTGCCGCAGCCGCCTCGAAGCGGCGACTGTGGTCTCGGTAGCGATCGAGGATCTCTCTACGCTCGGCGGCGTCCACGTTTCCGGTATCGGCGCGCGCACTCGGGCGCTTTAGGTCATCCTTCTGGCTATGCCTCGATCGAGGGAGACGCCCTCCCTGCGCGGCCGGAGGCGATCGGGTGGATGCCGACCCCGACTTTTCGTCTGAGGTAGCGTCGTACTAGTGGACTCAGATCGTCCCGACTCATGGAGCGGGAGAAAGGGGAGTACATGAGACGAAGGCCAACGAGCCGGCGCATTGTCGCGCTCGGCTCTCTAGTCGCTCTCGTGGTGGTCGCACTCGGTGCGGGAGCGGGGCAGTCCGCCCTTGGCGGAGCGGCCAGTCGGGCGTTCTGGTCAGCGGCACGACTGACTCGATCACGAACATCGACCCGGCGGGTAACTACGACTTCGGGACCTTCACCCTCGGCGTCAACATCTTCGAGCACCTCTACTTCGCAAGCAACGGGGCGAAGGTCGTGCCCTCGCTCGCGACGGGCTGCAGCGCTCGCGGGAGACGAGAGTACTGGCGGTGCAACCTCCGCCGAGGCGTCACGTTCCACGACGGCTCCGAGATTCGACTCGGCCGACGTCGAAGTTCTCGTTCGATCGTGTGCTCAACGCGCAGATCGTGAGACAGGCCGCAGCCAACAGCCCGTCGTCGCTGCTCTCCAACCTCAAGAGCGTGACGACGAACGGCAAGTACGCGGTGACGTTCAACCTCAAGGCGCCGCAGTCGACCTGGCCGTTCATCCTCGCGACGGGCGCCGGCGGCATCGTTCCCAGCGACTCGTACCAGGGCAACCAGTCTGCAGGGGAACACGCAGCCGCAGATCGGGACCGGGCCGTATCGAGCTGACAGGTACACGCCGGGCAGCAGGCCGTGTTCGAGCGGTACGACGACTACTGGGGCCCGCAGGCGAAGAACGACGAATCTGATCATCGCTACTACTCGAAGTCGTCGACGATGAAGCTCGCCGCTCCAGCGCGGCGAGATCGACATGGCGTTCCAGACGTTCACGCCGACGGAGCTCACCTCGCTCGGCGAAGCCGGCGGGATCCGGGTGCACCAGGGGCAGGGCGCGGTGATCCGCTACCTCGTCTTCAACGTCGAGCGGGCGCCGTTCGAACAACGTCGGCGTGCGGCAGGGCGATCGCCTACCTGATGCCGCGGCAGGCGATCGCGACGCCGCGTCTATCACGGCACCGTCAAGCCGCTGTACTCGATGCCGCCGGCCGGGCTGCCCGGGCACATCGACGCGTTCGCGGCGACGTACGGGCGCGCCCCGAACATCGCGGCGGCGCGAGCGGTGCTGCAGCAGCGGGGTCAGCACACCGTTCCCGATCGAGATCTGGTGGACGCCGACGCCACTACGGCGACGCGTCGGCGGACGAGTACGCCGAGATCAAGCGCGCCTCGAGCGTGGCGGGCGTGTTCAAGGTGACGCTCAAGTCCGTCGGAGTGGGCGCAGTACAGCGCCGCGCCTCGGCAACCAGTACAACGCGTTCCAGCTCGGCTGGTTCCCGGACTACGCCGGACCCCGAGAACTACATCCTGTCGTTCTACCAGGCCGGACAACTTCACGGAGAACGGCTACAACAACCCGAGGATGACCAGGCTGCTCAACGCGGAGCAGGCGGCCGCGACGACTCGCCCAGCGGCGGCCGGGATCATCAGGCAGATCCAGGTCCTGGCGGCCAAGGACGTGCCGATCATCCCCGTACTGGCAGGGCGACATGATCGCCGTCGCCCGGACGAACGTGCGCGGGATCCCGAGCACGCTCGACGCGGCGTTCATCATGCGGTTCTGGAAGATCTCGAAGTCGTAGGGCCCGAGCGAGGGGCGTCGCGGACGCCGGCGCCCCTCCGTCGCTCCCGCTCGCGAGCTCGCTAAGCCTCGGGTAGGTCTCGATGACCGCCGCACAGGGAACATCGCTCAGGCAGTACCTGCTGACGCGGCTCGCTGCTCGTCATGCCGATGGTGTTCATCCTGCTGACGCTCGTCTTCCTGCTCATGCGGGTCGCTCCCGGCGATCCCGATCTCGGCGGCGCTCGGCGGGCGCGTGCCGCAGGAGGAGCTCGAACGAGATCAGCGCGGAGCTGGGCTACGACCGGCCCATCCTGCGTGCAGTACGTCGACTACCTCGGTGACATCCTCACCGGCGACTTCGGCGACGACGACGACCGACAGCCGTCCGATCAGCGACATCATCCTCGAGAACGGCGCGGCAACGCTCGAGCTGACCTTCTTCGCGATGATCGTCGCGGTCGTCGTCGGCGTGACCGTTCGGGCTGCTCGCGGGCCGCTTCCGCGACACGTGGATCGACGTCGGCGGGCGCATGTTCGGGATCGTCATCTACGCGATGCCCGTGTTCTTCCTCGGTCTGATGGCGCAGCTCTTCTTCGGCTCGTATCTCGGCTGGCTGCCGACCTCCGACCGCGCGAGCCCGCTCGTCGACGCGACGCTCGAGACGCACACGCACCTGTACACGGTCGACACGCTCATCGCGCGGCGACTGGGATGCGTTCGTCGACGTGATCAAGCACCTGATCCTGCCCGCGGTCACGCTCGGTCTCGTCACGGCCGGCGTGTTCATCCGCCTCGTCCGGGTCAACGTCATCCGCACGATGAAGGACGACTACATCGAGGCCGCCCGGGCTCGCGGGATCGACGAGCACGCGGTCGTGTACCACCACGCGTTTCAGGAACGCGCTCGTCCCCGTGATCACGGTCGTCGGCCTGACGGTCGCGCTGCTCCTGTCGGGAGCGGTGCTGACCGAGACGACGTTCAACTGGCCCGGCATCGGCCACGACGCTTGCTCGACTACCTCGGGAACCGCGACTACACGGCGGTGCAGGGAATCATCATCGTGTTCGCGCTCGTCGTCGTCGCTCGCGAGCCTGATCATCGACTTCGTGAACGCGTACATCGACCCGAGGATCCGGTACTGATGGCCGTCGCCGAGCGCGACACGGAGCCGGTCGGTGCCCGGCACGGCGGCTGACGGGCGTGCGCCGCGCGTTCGCGCCGATCTGCGAGGCGCGGGGCATGACGCGAGTCGATGCTGTGGCTCGGGGTCGGGATCACGCTCGGCTTCGTCCTCATCGCGCTCCTCGCGCCCGTGATCGCGCCCTACGACTTCGACACGTTCCGCGCGGACGGTCAGCGCTTCCCGCAGCTCGAGGCACCCTCAGGCGACCACCTCATGGGCACGAACGTCCAGTCGACCGACGTCCTCTCGCGGATCATCTGGGGCACGCAGACGGAGCTGAAGGTGGTCTTGCTCTCGCTCTTCGTTCTCGATCTCGGTCGGCGTCCCGCTCGGTCTCTTTTCCGGCTACTTCGGCGGCAAGCTCGACCGTGTCCTGGTTCTGTTCATGGACGCGCTCCTCGTCGTTCCCTTCCTGCTGCTCGCGATCGTCATCGCGTTCCTGCTCGCGGACAAGGTCGGGCAGGGCATCCTCACCGCGGCGATCGCGATCACGGTCGTCGTACGTCCCGCTGTACTTCCGCGTGGTCCGGAATCACACGATCAGCATCCGCGAGGAGCCGTTCGTGGAAGCGGCGCGGGCGCTCGGTGCGAAGCCGTTCACGATCATCCGCAAGTACGTCTTCTTCAACGTCGTTCAGAACGTGCCGCCGCTCGCGACGCTGAACGCCGCGGACGCGATCCTGACTCTCGCCGCGCTCGGCTTCCTCGGCTACGGGATCCAGCCGACCGACGCGCGCCGAGTGGGGCTACGACATCCAGCGCGCCGTCTCCGACGCCGCGTCGGGGATCTGGTGGACGGGGCTGTTCCCGGGGCTCGCCATCGTCCTGCTCGTCACCGGCCTCACGCTGCTCGGCGAGGGGCTGAACGAGACGATCAATCCGGTGCTCGCGGAAGCGCGCGAAGGTCGACGTCGACCTGCGGTCCGCGACCGCCGACGCAGGACGCCGAGGTCCGCTGATGTCGTCGCCGGTCGTCTCCGTGCGCGACCTGCGCGTCTACTACGGAACGCTTCGCGGAACCGTCCGTGCGGTCGACCGCGTGTCGCTCGACATCGAGCGCGGGCGAGGTGCTCGGCCTCGTCGGCGAGTCGGGCTGCGGGAAGTCGACGCTCGGCCGCGGCATCCTCGGGCTCCTTCCGGAGGGCGCGCGCGTCGGACGGGGAGGTGCTGTATGGCGGCAGGAACCTCGTCGGGCTTCCGGCCGAAGGAGCTACGACGTCTGCGCGGGCCGGACCTCGGGCTGATCTTCCAGGAGCCGATGACACGGCTGAATCCGCTCATGCGGATCGAGGATCACTTCAAGGAGACGCTCGAGCAGCACGAATCGGGTCTCAGCGACCGCGAGATACGCAAGCGCTCGCTGGAGACGCTCGGGAGGATGGGGATCCCGCCGACGCGCTTTCGCCAGTACCCGCACGAGTTCTCTGGCGGAATGCGTCAGCGGATCATGATCGCTCTCGCGCTCGTGCTTCGACCGAAGCTCCTCGTCGCCGACGAGCCGACCACGTCGCTCGACGTGATCGTCGAGGCACAGATCCTCGGAATCCTCGCCGACCTGCAGGCGAACTTCGGCACGGCTCTTCTGCTCATCACGCACAACCTCGGGATCGTGGCCGAGGCGTGCGACCACGTCGCCGTCATGTACGCCGGCAGGATCGTCGAAGAGGGAGCTGCGCGCAGCGTGTTCTCCGATCCGGCGCACCCGTACACCCGCGAGCTCCTGCGCTCGACGATCTCGCTGGACACCACCGAGCTGCACTCGATTCCGGGTGCGCCGCCCGACCTGATCGATCCACCGCCGGCGTGCCGCTTTCACCCCCGCTGCCCGGACGCGATGGTGGTATGCGCGTCGAAGGATCCGGTCGAACAGCGTCTCGAGGGCGACCGTCGTGCGCTCTGTTGGCTGCACGGACCCGAGGAGCTGATTCCGGCCGGCGGGACATCGCCACTCGAGCGGGAGGAGATCGCCGTTGCAGACGAGGCCTGAAGAGGCGCGGAGCGGCCAGGCCCTCGTCTCGATCAAGGGCCTGAAGACGTACTACTCGATCCGCGGGAGCTTCGTCGCAGCGGCTCCTCGGCCGCGAGGCGGGGTACGTGAAGGCTGTCGACGACGTCTCGCTCGAGCTCCACAAGGGTGAGGTGCTCGGCCTCGTCGGCGAGTCGGGGAGCGGCAAGACCACGCTCGGCCGCACGCTGCTCGGGCTCGTCCACGCGACCGAGGGGAGCATCGAGTTCGACGGGCGGGAGATCACGCGCATGTCCGAGCGCGAGCTTCGCGCAGTCCGGCGGCGAGATGCAGATCGTCTTCCAGGACCCGCACGCGTCGCTCAACCCGGCGATGACGATCGAGCAGTCGGTCGGTCATCCGCTCCAGATTCACGGGATCGGGAGCGCTCAGGAGCGCCGCCGCAGGATCGTCGAGACGCTCGAGACGGTCGGGCTCGCCCCGGCGGAGCAGTTCATGGCGAAGTACCCCTCGGACCTCTCGGGCGGACAGAAGCAGAGAGCGGTGATCGCGAGGTCGATCATCCTCAATCCGGTGCTGCTCGTCGCCGACGAGCCCGTCTCGATGCTCGACATGAGCGTGCGAGCCAAGATCCTCGAGCTCATGCTCGAGCTCAAGCGGGAGCTCGACCTGACCTACCTGTACATCACGCACGACCTGGCGACCGCGAAGTTCTTCTGCGATCGGATCGCGATCCTCTACCTGGGGCGAATCGTCGAGATCGGTCCCGCGGCGGCGATCTACGCGAATCCGAAGCATCCGTACACGCAGGCGCTGCTGCGGGCGATTCCGGAGCCGGACCCGCTTCGGACCGTGCCGCGCGACCTCCCTCGAGGCGAGGTTCCGGACGCGGCGCAGCCACCGCTCGGCTGCTCCTTCCACCCGCGCTGCCCGAAGGCGTTCGAGGTCTGCGGGTGGGAGACGCGCGACCTGCGGGACCTGCTCGAGACGAGGTGGGCGCACCAGGCCGAGGAGCAGTACGAGGCCGAGCAGGCCGCCATCGGGGACCTCTCCGTGCTCGATGCGCCGAGGGACACCGCACGACTGAAGCCGGGATCCGGCCGAACCGCGTCCGATGTGACGTCGCTGCTCGAGCTCGTGCGTGCGGAGGATGCGGACGAGCCGTTCTGGACGGGCGTGAAGAGCATCCACGCCGAGGACGGTCACGTCGACGTGCAGTGGCACGAGCCGAGGGCGCCTCGGCCGGTCGTCGAGGGCGACGTCACCGTCGAGTGCCACCTCTTCGACGAGAGCGCGCTCGCGGAGGCGGAAAGACGTCGTTCGGAAGGAGTCGAGGTCTGACCCCGCGAAGGGGCCAGACCTCGAGTCGTACTTAGGCCGCTAGCCCGGCGAGGTCTCGGAGAGCCTCGAGGCGCTTGAGCGCCTGACCCTCGAGCTGGCGCACGCGCTCGCGGGTGAGATCGAGCTCGTGACCGATCGCCTCGAGCGTCCACGGCTCGCCCTCGAACCCGAACCGAAGCTCGAGAATGCGCCGCTCGCGCTCAGGGAGCGCGTCGAGCGCACGCCGGATGCTCTGGCGGCGGAGCGACTCCTCCGCCTCGTCGAACGGGTCGGCTGCCTCGCGATCGGCGAAGAGGTCTCCGAGCTCGCCCTCGTCGTCCGCGCCGACCGTCTGGTTCAGCGAGACCGACGCGTGAGCGGCACCGAGCGCCTCTTCGACGTGCTGGAGCGGGAGGCCGGTCGCCTCCGCGAGCTCCTCCTTCGTCGCCTCGCGACCGAGCTCCACCTCGAGCCGGCGTGCGGCGCGAGACAGCTTCTGCTGACGCTCGACGACGTGAACGGGCACGCGGATCGTCCGCGCGTGATTCGCCACGGCGCGCTGCACCGACTGGCGGATCCACCAGGTCGCGTACGTCGAGAACTTGAAGCCGCGCCGCCAGTCGAACTTCTCGACCGCACGGTTCAGACCGAGGGTGCCCTCCTGGATGAGATCGAGGAAAGGAACCCCGAGGCCGCGATAGCCCTTCGCGATCGACACGACGAGCCGTAGGTTGGACTCGATCATCACGCGCTTGGCGACGGGATCGCCACGCTCGATGCGCTTGGCGAGCGCGACTTCCTCGGCCGCCGTGAGCAGCTTGTGCCGTCCCACGTCGGCGAGGAAGAGCTGCAGGCTGTCGGCCGCGCCCGATACGGGGCCGGCCTCGTACCGCTTCTCGGCGGCGGCCTCCTCCTTCTCGGCATCGAGATCCGGTTGAGTGATCTCGATGTTGTGCGCCTCGAGCTCGCGCTGCAGGAGCTCGGCGTCTTCCTCGCCGATGTCGTGCTCGAGCACGAAGGCCTCGAGCTCGGGGGCTTCGAGCTGCCCCCCGTGCTCCTCGGCGCGCTCCATGAGCGCCTTTACGTGCTCCGATTCGAAGAGTTCGATGAGCTGGTTCTGCGTCAACGTGGTGTTTCAGTCCTTTCGATCCGTGAGAGATGCGACAAACTTACTGAGTCTACGGCGTGTTTTTGGCTATTTCCAGGTCGATCGAGGTATTCCCGTGTGTTACAAGCTCGAAACGAACGCTCCCCTGACTGCTATTCCGTCACCGACGGGTCTGCGGTTCACGGCGCGAACGAAATGAGCCTGTCGGCTCACGCTTCCCCTGAGACGCTCGGGCCTCCGGGTAGTTAGATCATGAACCCTTCGACGGACGCCGAAAACCCCCCAAGGGTGACCTTTACTCGCTCTTAGCGCGTCTTTCCGCGAGCAGCTCCGTCGCGCGCTCCAAGGTAATGCCCTCGGGCGTGTCGCCGCGTCTCAAGCTCGCGTTCGTCTCCCCGTCGGTGACGTACGGCCCGAAGCGCCCGTCGCGAAGCACGATCGGACGACCGTTGGAAGAGTCCGTGCCGAGCTCCTTGAGGGGGCCGCGCGCGGCACTCCGGCCGCGACGCCGTGGCGGCTCTGCGAGGAGCGCGCTCGCCTGCTCGAGCGTCACCGTGAAGAGCTGCTCCTCGCTTTCCAGCGAGCGCGAGTCGGATCCACGCTTGACGTAGGGCCCGTACCGCCCGTTCTGCGCCGTTACCGGCTCGCCGTCGATCTCCCCTACAACGCGCGGGAGCGTGAGCAACCTCAACGCGTCGTCGAGCGAGACCTCATCAGGCGACATCGACGAGAAGAGGGACGCCGTTCGCGGTTTTTCCTCGGCATCCTCCGGAAGGACCTCGGTCACGTACGGCCCGTAGCGTCCCGTACGCACGACGATCTCGTTCCCGCTCTCCGGATCCGTGCCGAGCGGCTTGTTGTCGGGCTGAGCGAGCAGCTCGGTGATCATCGCCGGGCTGAGCTCGTCGGGCGCGAGGTCCGGCGGAAGGCTCGCTCGTTGCTCTCCATGCTGGAGGTACGGCCCGTAGCGACCCACGCGGACGACCGCGTCGCTTCCCGGAATCTCGATCGAGTTGACGGCCCGCGCGTCGATCGCATCCAGGTTGTCCGTGACGAGGTGATGGAGGCCCGGGTCCGTCCCGTCCCCGAAGTAGAACCGGGACAGCCAGTCCACGCGTTCCCGCTCGCCTGCTGCGATGCGATCGAGGTCGTTCTCCATGCGTGCCGTGAAGTCGAAGTCGACGAGCTGCTCGAAGTGGCGCTCGAGGAGGTTGACCACGGCGAAAGCGACGAAGGTCGGAACGAGCGCCGTGCCCTTCTTGAACACGTACCCGCGGTCGACGATCGTCGACAGAATCGCCGCGTAGGTCGACGGACGGCCGATGCCACGCTCCTCGAGCGCTCGCACGAGCGTGGGCTCGGTGTACCTGGAAGGCGGGACCGTTGCGTGCCCGTCGGGCTCGAGCTCCGTGAGCGAGATCTCCTGCCCGACCTCGAGAGGCGGCAGGACGCGTCCTTCGTCGTCGTCCGCGGGATCGTCGCGTCCCGGCTCGTACGCGGCCAGGAATCCACGGAACGTGATGACCGTGCCCGACGCCCCGAACTCGACGTCCTCGCCGGAGGAGGCCGTCGCCGCGATGCGCAGCGAGACGGTCTGGCCGCGCGCGTCCTCCATCTGCGAGGCGAGAGTTCGCTTCCAGACGAGGTCGTAGAGCGCGAGCTCGTCGCGGCCGAGCTCGTTCCGGAGGTCCTGGGGCGTGCGGAAGGTGTCGCCCGCGGGCCGGATGGCCTCGTGCGCCTCTTGCGCATTCGCCACCGCCCGCCCGTAGCGCCGCGGCTTCTCGGGGACGTGGTCGTCGCCGAAGAGCTGTCGCGCCTGAGCACGTGCTGCATCGAGCGCGGCCTCCGACAGGGTCGTCGAGTCCGTGCGCATGTACGTGATGTAGCCCGACTCGTAGAGGCGCTGGGCGACCCGCATCGTCGTCTGCGCCGAGAATCGAAGCTTGCGGCTCGCTTCCTGCTGCAGGGTCGCGGTGCGAAACGGGGCGGCAGGCTTGCGCCGATACGGCTTCTCGTCGACCGAGCCGACCCGGAAGGATGCCCCCTCGAGACCGGCCGCCAGCGACCGCGCCGCTTCTTCGTCGAGCCGGACGAGCGACTCGCCGCGAAGGTGTCCTGTCGAGTCGAAGTCCCTGCCCTGCGCAACGCGTGCGCCTGCCACCGACACGAGACGTGCCTGGAATGAGCCGGGATCGAACGTCGCCAGCAGATCCCAGTACTCGGCCGAGGTGAACGCCATGCGCTCGCGCTCACGCTCGACGACGAGCCGTGTCGCGACGGACTGCACGCGTCCGGCGGAGAGACCGCGCGTCACCTTCTTCCAGAGGACCGGCGAGACCTCGTACCCGTACAGGCGATCGAGGATGCGTCGCGTCTCCTGGGCGTCGACGAGCCGAGCGTCGATGCTCCGCGTCTCGTCGAGCGCACGGGTGATCGCGTCCTTCGTGATCTCGTGGAAGACCATGCGCCGCACGGGAATCTTGGGCTTGAGCAGCTCGACGAGGTGCCAGGCGATCGCCTCGCCTTCGCGGTCTTCGTCAGTGGCGAGCAGGAGCTCGTCGGCGCCCGCGAGCTTCTTCTTCAGCTCAGAGACGACCTTCTTCTTCTTCGGGTCGACGACGTAGTAGGGCTCGAAGTCCTTCGACACGTCCACACCGAGCGCCCCGAAGCGTTTCCGCTGCGCCTCGGGGACGTCCGAGGCGCGGTTGGGGAGGTCGCGAACGTGCCCGATGCTCGACTCGACCGCGTACTCGCTTCCCGAGGTAGCCGGCGATCGTTCGCGCCTTTGCGGGGGACTCCACTATGACCAGGCTCTTGCCCATCGGCGCGACACCTTAGCGCCGCGCTCGATCGTCGCCACACGGCGATACTGCTTCGTGTGTCCCGGCCGCCCCGTCCGAGCTGGCTCTACCTACTCGTCGGCGGGTTGAGCTGGCCGATCGTGAAGGTGGCGTTTCGGCATCGTGCGACGGGCACCGCCAACGTGCCGCGAGACGGGGGTTTCGTACTCGCCGCGAACCACTGGTCGAACTTCGATCCGTGGCCGCTCGCGATCCCGCTTCTTCCCCAAGAGGTTCTTCCGCTTCATGGCGAAGTCGGAGCTTTTCTGGTTTCCCCTTGGGATTGATCGTGACCGCAGGTGGCGGGTTCCGGGTCCGGCGAGGTGAGCGCGACGAGGAGGCGCTCGAGACGGCGGTGGCGCTTGCGCAGGAGGGCAACGCGGTCGTCATGTTTCCGGAGGGGACGCGCAGGCGGAAAGGCATCGTCAAGCGGCACGAGGCGCGCTGGCATTCGGGTGCCGCGCGCATAGCGCTGGAAGCCGGGGTACCGCTCATCCCCGCCGGGATCGCGGGAACGGACCGGCTGGCTCGTCTCGGGCCGCTCCGCGTCTCGTACGGGGCGCCGATCGAGCTCGAGGACCTTCAGTCGCTGCCGCGGGACGACGCGGCACGGGCTGCGACGGAGCGGCTTCGCGATGCGATCGATGGTCTGGAGCGCTCGCTGTCATGAGGCCGCTGCTCGCAGTAGACGGCGATTCGTTCGCCCATCGCGCGTACCACGCGCTCCCGAAGTCGATGCGGAGGCAAGACGGGGGACCGGGGAATGCGATCGTCGGGTTCACGAACATGCTCCTCCGCCTGTGGCAGGACGAACGACCACGCACGGTGCTCGTGGCCTGGGACACGCTCGAGGTGCCCACGTACCGCCACACTGCGCTCGAGGCCTACCAGAGCGGACGCGAGTTCGACGGCGAGCTGCTGGAGCAGCTCGCGCTCCTTCCGCTCGTCGTCGCCTCGACGGGCCTCGGGGTCGCGAAGGCCCCCGGGTACGAGGCCGACGATTTCCTTGCGGCCGTGGCCGCTCGGGAGGAGGCGGCCGGCGGGAAAGCACTCGTGGCTACGTCCGACCGGGACGCCTTCCAGCTCGCGAGCAGCGCGACGACGATTCTTCAACCCGTGCGGGGCGAGGCTCCTGCTCGAATCGGCCCGGCGGAAGTGCGCGAGCGCTACGGCGTCGATCCCGGCCAGGTGACCGACTTCATCGCCCTGCGTGGCGATCCGTCGGATCGGATTCCGGGCGCCCGAGGCATCGGGCAGAAGCGGGCTGCCGATCTGCTCGCGCAGTACGGCACGCTCGATGCGATGCTCGCGGAAGGACGGTTCGCGAACGAGGCCGACGCTCTGCGCCTGTACCGCTCGATTGCCACGATGGATCGCGCTGCGCCACTTCCACCGCTGCCGGACGTCTCGCCGGATTGGGACTCGGCCGCGGCGTACGCGAGTGAGCTCGGCCTTCCCGGGGTCGCGAAGAAGTTCACGGAGGCGCGCACGTGGACGTGATCAGCCACGAGGCTCTCGCGGAGCTCCACCCCTGTCAGCCGGCGCATCCGGAGAGCCGGGCGCGGCTCACCGTTGCTGCACGAGCGATTCCCGGACTTCGTCGTCGGATCCCCGGCAGCTCGCGAGGCCATCGAGCGCGTCCACGATCCGGGCTACCTCGACGCGATCGAAGGGATCGACGAGAACGTCATGCTCGATCCGGACACACCCGCGAGTGCGACGACGTGGGAGGCGGCATGCCTGGCGGCCGGCTGCTGCGCGTCCGCGGTCGAGACCGGCGGCTTTGCTCTCGTGCGTCCTCCCGGGCATCACGCGCTGCGGGCGACGGCAATGGGCTTCTGCATCGTCAACAACGTCGCCATCGCAGCGCGCCACGCGCAGGCCGAGCTCGGGCTCGAGCGGGTGGCGATCGTCGACTTCGACGTCCACCACGGAAACGGGACGGAGGCCGTGTTTCGCGGGGACCCGTCGGTGCTGGTGGTGTCGCTGCACCAGTGGCCCTTCTGGCCGGGCTCCGGCGGGCCGGGCACGAGCGACGAGGGCACGCTGAACGTCCCACTGGAGGGCGGCTCGGGCGATTCGGAATACGCCGCCGCATTCGACGAGCTCGTCGAGCCGACCGTCCGCGCGTTCGAGCCGGATCTCGTCCTCGTGTCCGCCGGTTTCGATGCCCACCGCGACGACCCCCTCGCGGACATGCGGATGACCGCCGACGGCTACCGCGATCTGGCACGTCGCTGCGGGGCGATGGGGCCGCAGGTCGCGGCTGTGCTCGAGGGCGGCTACAACCTCGCCACGCTCCCGGATCTCGTCCAAGCGGCGCTAGAGGGCTTTTCCTCGGCGGCGGATCAGGCCTGAGGCTGCGCGACTCCGATCATCGAGTCGCGCGTAACGAGGCGCGCCAGGTCTTCCTCGGAGGATGACCCGGTTCCCGCGGGACGGCGCGGGATGACCAGATAGCGGATGTCTGCGGTCGAGTCGACGACGCGGACTTCCGTGTCGTCGTCGAGCTCCACCCCGAACTCCCGGAGAACACCGCGTGGATCGGACACGGCTCGGGAACGGTAGGGAAGGCTCTTGTACCACTCGGGCGGCGGGCCGAGCAGTGCCTTCGGATAGCACGAGCAGAGCGTGCAGACGACGACGTGATGGACGTCGGCTGAGTTCTCGAGCGCTACCACGACGGGCGACGGTCCCGGGTCCAGCCCGAGCTCGAGCGCGGCGGCGCGGGCATCCGCAAGGAGCCGTGCCTTGAACTCGTCGTCGACCCAGGCGCGTGCGACGAGGCGCGCGCCGTCGGCAGGGGATCGCGATACGAGCCAGTCCATCCTCCTGCGCAGATCGGAGCGGTCGACGACGCTCTTCTCGACCAGGAGCTCCTCCAGCGCACGCACCCGCATCGCGACGGTCGACTCGTTGCCGTTGGTGATCGGGTCGTGGTCATGGTCATGGCTGTGGTCGTGAGTCATGCCGCGTCTTCCAGCCAGTGCTCGAACACGTCCACGAGGAGCCGGTCGCCTGGCGGCCCGGCATAACCGGGCCAGATGTTGCGCTGCTCGAACTCGACGAGATAGACGCGCTGCTCGGGCAGCCCGTCCGCTCCGTAGGCGCGCGTCTCGGGATTGGTGAACGACGCGTGGGCGCGCTCGATCGTCCCGTACTTGCCCTTGAGGTAGGCGGGAGTGCGATGGTGCCCGTCGTGCGAGCGAGCCGCGACGCGCACACGTTGGCCCCTGGTGAACCTCATGCCGCGACGCGTGCGTCGAGCTCGCCCGGGGCGAGCACGCCTTTCTCCGCCAGGATCGTCTCGACCGAGTACAGCCAGCGCTCGTAGTAGGTCGCCTCCTCGTACTCGCGCGGAGGCATGCTCTCGATGCCGCGCCTGAGCTCGTCGACGTTCATCACGCCGCTGCCCGAGAGCACGCCGACGATCGCGTCCATCAGGATCTCCCAGTCCGCGAGCTCGTGCTCGCTCCGGTCGATCGGCGCGTCCGTCGGCCAGCCGCCGCGGTCGTGAACGGCGTGTTCCACGACCCGATCGTAACGCGACTGTGAGTGAAGACCTCGGGCGCTCAGGGCTCGATGTTCTGGTTGAGCCTGAAGAAGTTGCGTCGGGTCGTAGGCACGCTTGAGCTCGACCAGCCGCTCGTAGTTTCGCGGCCCGTAGGCCTGGCGCACCCGGTTGCCGCCCTCTTCGCCGAGGAAGTTCACGTACACGCGCCCCCCAGCGTGCGGCTGCAACGCGTCGTAGAAGTCCCGCGCCCAGGCGATGTGGCGTTCTGCGTCCCGATCCTCCTCGGTCCAGACCGCGTTGATGGCGACGTTGTGGGCGGTATCGCGCTGGCTGAAGGCCGTCTCGTCCTCACCCACGCGGGCCAGCGCCCCGCCGAGCTGGAGGACGATGCAGTAGGACTTGGGCGAGGTTTGCACTGATGCGTGCTCGACGAGCGTCTCGATCGCATCATCGGTAAGCGGCGGTAGCTCTACCGACTTCCAGTAGCGGTGCCAGCCGTGCGGCACAAAGGGGTCGAGCATCGACTGCAAGGCCGTGTAGGGCTTCGGCTCGAGCAGGTCGCCGATCGGGCGGCCGAACTGCTTGAGCGGGCGGACGACCTCGGCGCCCTCGTCCGGAGACCCCGCGTAACAGGCGCCCACCATCAGGATCGGCTTGCCGTGCACCTCCTCCGGCAGGAACGGGACCGATGGCGCCATCTCCAGCTCGAAGATCGTGGTCAGCTCGTCCGGGGCCGCGGCGATGAACTCGCGGTAGAAGCGCAGGACCTCCGGGGCGTCCTCCATGAGGTGGAAGACCGGTCCCGCGAGGACGATCGGGCCGACCGGGTGTAGTCGGTACTCGAACGAGGTGACGATGCCGAAGTTGCCGCCGCCGCCGCGGATCGCCCAGAAGAGGTCGGAGTTCTCCTCCTCGCTCGCGGTGACGATCTCGCCCTGCGCGGTCACCACGTCCGCGGAGAGAAGGTTGTCGACCGTGGCGCCGTACTTTCGCATCAGCCAGCCGATGCCTCCGCCGAGCGTCAGGCCCGCGATCCCGGTGTGGGTGACGATTCCGCCCACCGTCGCCAGCCCGAAGACCTGCGTCTCGCGGTCGAGCTCGCCCCAGAGCACGCCGGCCTCGGCGCGCGCGGTGCGCGCCGCCGGATCGACTCGAATCCCCTTCATCGGGGAGAGGTCGATAACGAGCCCGCCATCACAGAGCGCGTGGCCGCCGACGCCATGGCCGCCGGAGCGCACGGCCACCGGAGAGCGCGCTCGCGGGCGAAGCGGACCGCGGCGACGACGTCGGCGACGCCGGTACAGCGGGCGATGCAGGCTGGGCGGCGGTCGATCGCGCCGTTCCAGATCGAGCGGGCTTCGTCGTAGCCTTCGTCTTCGGGGCCGATCACCGGGCCCTGGAGGGAGTTGCGTAGCCGCTCGTCGTCGGTGGCCGTCGCCACCCTTGCCGTTTCGGTAGCCATGCGGCCACGCTACGAAGATGCGTCGCGACCCACTAGACCGAGTTTCGAACCAAGTGGTTCGAATTACGAACCTAATGCGAATCCGGGGCTAGCATTCCCGGAGCATGCGGAGCTACGCACAGTACTGTCCGATCGCCAAGGCGAGCGAGATCCTCGGCGACCGCTGGACCCTTCTGATCGTGCGTGAGCTGCTGGGCGGCGCGAGCGGCTTCAACGAGCTTCAACGTGGCCTGCCGGGGATTTCGCGCTCGGTCCTCACGGACCGGCTGCGCTCGCTCGAGCGGGCAGAGATCATCGAGCGGCGCACCGGTCCCAAGGGTCGGACGCTCGAGTATCTTCTGACGCTCGCCGGCCGCGATCTGGAGGCCGTCGTGCAGGCGCTCGGGGAGTGGGGGGTTACCTGGTCGTTCACCGATCCCCGCCCGGAGGAGCTGGACCCCGACCTCCTCATCGTCTGGATGGCCCGCCACGTCGATCGCGAGCAGCTTCCCCCGGATCGCACCGTCGTCCAGTTCGACTTTCGCGATCCTGCGAAGCGCTACTGGATGGTGCTCGAGCGCTCGGAGGTCTCTGTTTGTCTCCAGCATCCCGGGTTCGACATCGACCTCAAGGTTGGTGTCGACACTGCCACCCTCTACCGCGTCTACCTCGGGCGCGCCGAGCTGGGCGGCGCGATGCGGGCAGGCGAGCTGACGCTGAGCGGCCCGAGAGTGCTCCAGCGCGCCTTCGGGCGCTGGTTCGCCTGGAGCGCTTTCGCCCCGGCCAGCCGCCAGGCCGACGAGCGCCGGAGGGCCGCGTCGCGGCTCGCGGATCCCGAGAGGGTGCGGGTCGGATAGCCGCTGCCGCATCCTCACTCGGCTGGATTGCGCCGGTGATGCACGGCCGTTGTGCCCATCAATAGGAAAGCCCTGCATATGCAGGGCTTTCCCGTAGCAGGCCTGTAAGCCGGATTCTGTCGAGGGTGACCATCTCTCTGTGCGGTGCACCCGGCTCCTCGGCGGGCCGCGTCGACGGAGCCTGCTTCACCTTGCACCGGACGGGGTTTGGCGAGCCGGCCGTGTCGCCACGACCGCTGGTGGGCTCTTACCCCACCGTTTCACCCTTACCGGCTTCGGTTTCCCTCCGCCGGCGGTCTCCTTTCTGTTCCACTTTCCGTCGGCTTTCGCCGCCTGGGTCTCCCCAGCGTCCTTGCCCTGCGGTGTCCGGACTTTCCTCGAGCCTCCCGGAGGACGCCCGCGGTCACCCGGCCTGCACCGCCGATGGTAGCTCGATCTGCGGGATCTGCTCTTCGCTCTCGGCGAGGATCGTCCGGCACTCCGGGCATGCGAGCGCGCCGCGCACGTGGAGGACGAACTCGCCGCAGACGAGGCACTCGAGGCTGACGCCGCGCACGAGCGCGGTCAGCTCCTGGTCGAGCGTGCGGTTGAGTGGTGCGACCGTCATCCGAGGCTCCTGAAGACTCCCGTGACCCTCCCCAGGATTCGAACGTTGCTCGGATAGAGCGGCTCGAGCGAGCTGTTCTCGGGCTGCAGGCGAATGCGTCCGTCCTTCTCACGGTAGAAGGTCTTGACGGTCGCCTCGTCCGCGGACTCGTCGTCGCCGACGAGCGCGACGACGACCTCGCCGGGGCGCGCATCGTCCTGCTTTCGGACGACCACGATGTCGCCGTCGAGTATCCCGGCTTCGATCATGGACTCGCCCTGGACGCGGAGCAGGAAGTCGGCATTGCGGCCGAGAGGCTCGGGAACGGCGATCTCGTCCTCGATCGCCTCCTCTGCGAGCAGAGGGCCGCCTGCTGCGATTCGGCCGACGAGCGGGAGGAGAGGAGTTGCGGCATCGCGAGTGCCCGTCGTCGCGGTCCGGGTGCGGCCCACGAGCTCGATGGCACGCGGCTTCGTCGGATCGCGGCGAAGGAGGCCGGCGCGCTCGAGGTTCGCGAGATGCGCATGGACGGTCGAAGGGGACGCCAGGCCGACGGCGTCGCCTATCTCACGCACGGTCGGTGGATAGCCGTGATCGTCGACGTAGTCGGCGAGGAACTGCCAGATCTCCTGTTGACGTGTCGTCAGCATCGGGCTCTCCAGTGTCGGGGGACGAACGTATGTTCGCCGTGGAGAGTAGAGGTCCTCCCGGACGACGTCAAGGCGGGCGGCGCGCTGCGAACGCGGCCTGCTCGAGCTCGAACGGGTTCTCGACGGTCGTGTCCACGAGCTCGAGACCGGCGTCGGCGAGAAGGCGTTTCCAGGTCGCCTCGGGAAAGACACCGAGCGTGTGGCGGTCGTGGACGATGCGCAGAGGCTCTCCCTCCGACCGCACGGCGATTACATAGTCGACGTCGTACGTCGATGCATGAGGCGAGTCGAGAGGGTGCGTCCACTCGAGGTAGCGCAGGCTTCGTCCGTCGTCACCGTCGTGGCCGCCGTGATCGGTGCCGGGCTTGAAGATCTCCGTCGTCGCGTCGGGCGTGAGGATGACGACACCGCCGGGGCGCACGTGGATGCTGCGGTCTCGATCGCGCTGCGCAGGTCGTCCTCGCTGGTCAGGTAGGACACGGCGTCGTGAATGAAGACGACGTCGAACGTACGCCCGAGCCGCAGGGTGCGCATGTCGCCCTGGATGTGCTCGCACTCGGGATTCAGCGTCGCTGAGAGCGCGAGCATCTCGGGCGAGAGATCCGTCAACGTGCACTCGAACCTCGCCTTCAGGTGCGAGGCGTTGTTTCCGCCGCCCGAGCCCAGCTCGAGGAGCGTTCGCGCGTCCCCCTCGACGACCTCGTCGACGACGCGAGTGACGAACTCCGCCTCGTCGGTGTAGTCGGACGGGTGCGTCAGGAGATGGAACCAGGGCGCGAGGTCCGAGTACATGTGCATCGCTCGACAATGCACGAAGGCGGCTCGTCGCCGCCTTCGTGACTCATGCGCTGGAGAGGACTTGAACCTCCACGGCCTAAGTGGCCACTAGGCCCTCAACCTAGCGCGTCTACCAATTCCGCCACCAGCGCGCGCGTGTGGAAATTCTAGAGGAGGTGGAACAGCAGGACGGTGTTCAGGGTGAACACCGTGGCGACGACGACCGTCAGGCGAGTGAGGTTCTGCTCGACGATGTGCGTGCCTCCCTGCGAGTGCGGCGTGAAGCCGAGCCCGCCCATGCCTGCCTCGCGGCCCGAGTGCATGAGCACGAGCGTGATGAGGGCCGCGCTCAGGATCACCTGGACCACGGCCGAGATCTGGAGCCAGACTGCGATCACCATGGACGCGCGAGGATAGCAGCGGGGCTACGCTCCTCCGATGCCCGACGACGACGCTCGCGAGCGGATCCAGAAGCTCCTCGTCACCGGTGACAACCGACTCAAGCAGGGCGTCGCCCCCGAGAAGGTGCGCGCGAGCTACGAGGAGGCGCTCGCGGTTGCGCGCGAGGCTGGTCTGGAGGAGACGGTGCGGCCGCTCGTCGAGCTCAGGCTCGCCGACCTCGAGCGGCTCGCTCCAGAATCGCCTCCACCCGCTCCGCCTGCAGCCTGACGTCGTGCTCCGCCGACGCCTCGCGGCCTGCGAGGTTCGGCCGAGGGAGCGCTGCCGCGGAGGCGAGAGCAGCGACGAGTGCGTCCTCGTCGGTCGGGTCGACGAGGACACCCGCCTCGGGGGTAACGAACTCGGGCGGGCCGCCGACGCTCGTCGCGACCACCGAGCGCCCCGACGCCATCGCCTCGAGCGTCGCGAGCCCGAACGGCTCCTCGAGGCTCGGTTGGCAGACGACATCGGATGCGGCGATCCAGGCGGGGACGTCGTCGTGGGGGACGCGCCCGACGAGGTGCACTCCGGGGCGCCCTTCGAGCGCGGATCGCAACGGGCCGTCGCCGACGAAGGCCAGTGAGCCTTCAGCGTGGCGCCCGAACGCTCGGGCGAGCCGAAGGACGTTCTTGCGCTCGGTGAGACCTCCGAGGCAGAGGAAAGCCGCGCCGTCCGGCTTCCAGCCGACTCGCTCGCGTGCGGCAGCCTGATCGGCGGGTGCGAAGCGCTCGCGGTCGACGCCGCAGTCGATCACCTCGGTCTTGTCCGCGGCTGACGGTATGGCGGCCGACAGACGCGCTCGCAGCCACTCCGAGACGGCGACGACCCTCGCGGCGCGATCGACCACGAAGCGAGTGGCTACACGTGTTCCGGGCAGCGTTCCGATGTTCGCGACGTCCTGTCCGTGCGCCGTCACGACCAATGGGGCGCGCGAGGTCAGCGCCGCGACGAGGCCTGCCGGAACGAGGAAATGCGCGTAGACGACGTCGGGCCGAAAGCGACGCGCGGTGCGAAGCGAGTCCCTGGCGAGGACGAGGTGACGCCGTCGCCCTCCGCGCCGGCGGTCGACAACGGCACGCTCGAGCTCGTGGCCGCGGGCGGCGAGCTCCCGCTCGAGGTTGGCGACGAACACGCCGAGGTCCGGATCGGCCGGGCCCGGGTACATCTGGGAGACGAGGAGGATGCGCAGGGCGTCTAGCCGCGCGTCACCTGGAGGATTCCGAGGCACATCTCGTCCGTCGTGCCCTCGCCCCAGAGGACGTAGCGCGGGGTCGACGGAAGGCCGTGGCCGCCGTGCATCCGCTTGTGCACGTCGTGGCGGCACGTGACCCGGACGACGTCTCCAGGCGCTGCCTGCACGGGGCGGGCGAGCGTGTACGCGTTCTGCCAGTGGAAGTCCCAGCGCGGGATGTCGAGGAGCACGCGAGCGCGTGGCGTTTGAGGGTTCAGCTCGATCCTGATGGCCGCGCCGAGCAGGTGCATGTGGCCGGCCGCGATGCGGATCGTCGTCGGCGAGGAGAGGCGCCGATCACAGGTCGACACCGAGGTCGCGCTCGGGCTCGCCGCGCTGCCACGGCAGAGGATGAGCAAGCCTGCCGGCACGAAGGCCGCGGTGGGTCCGTACTTGCGTGTGAGCTCGAAGAGCGCCTCATTCCGGCTGCAGAGCTTGCCGCGCTCGCCTCGAGCACATGCAAGCTCGACCGGCCCCGGCAGGAGCATGGTTTGCAGCGGCACGATGCCCGCCGCCGCCGGCGCGACGGTGAGGAGCGCGCGCGAGCGATCCGGCGCGCGTCCGTTCAACAGGTTGTAGTGCACCTGCATCACGATCTGACTTCCGGCGGGCAGCGAGACGCCTGTCCCCTCGGGCAGGCGATTCCCGCCCCAGCCGGGGGCCCAAGCCGAGACCCAGTTCGCGTTGTTCAACGAGTCGGCGATTCCCGCACCGTCCCCGGCCGGTAGACCCGTTCCGCCAAAGCAGGACCAGCCGGAGCCGGCCGAGTCGTCGTCGAGGCGTCGTGCGGCTGCGACCTGCGCCTGGGCGACGCGGAACAGGATCACGTGGTGCACGACCTTCGGCTGGCCCGGCTCGATCCGGGCCGAGGTGACGAATCCGTTTGCGGAACGGCGCGGGTCGAGCAGGAAGCAGCGGTAGTCGTCGGTGGCGCCCTTGGCCGCAGAGGGCCGGTACGCGGTCGGCATCCGCAGGTCGAGCAGGGTTTCGCCGGGGCGCAGCTCGGGAGGTTTCTGCGTCGGCGGCCGGCGCGCGGGGCCGTCGACCTTCCCTCCCGCGCGCGCCCAGGCGAGGATCGCCGCGCGCTGAGGGGCGCTCAGTCTCCGGTCGCTCTGCCCGACGTAGGCGGGTGAGCGCCTACCGGGCGGCCAGGGAGGCATGACGCCCGCCTGCACCGCGGCTGCGATCGCGCCGGAGCGAGCCGAGATCTGCTTCGCCGTCGTCAGCGAGAACGGCGCGATCCCGCCGATGCGGTGACAACCGGCGCACTTCTCGGCGATGACCGGTGCCACGTCGCGGGTGAAGCTCGGCGCGGCGCTCGTCGCGGAGCCACCCCGAGCCGTCGCGAGTGCGGCGAGCGGCAGGGCGAGAGCGAGGAGCGCGGCTGCGGCGATGGCGATGCGGGTGCCGCTACGCATGCTGGGCGTCATATGTACCCCACAGGTCGCGCAGCTCGCCGCAGATCTCGCCGACCGTGCAGTGGGCCCGCAGGGCCTCTCGCAGAGGCGGCAGGAGGTTCGCGTCGCCCTCTGCCGTCCGCCGAACCTCGACGAGGGCGCGTTCGGCGGCTTCCGGGTCGCGCTCCGCGCGGACACGTGCCGTCCGCTCCCGCTGCCGCCGCTCCATCTCCGGATCGACCAGGAGGAGCTCCACCTCCTCGCCACCGCCGTCGGTGAATCGGTTCACGCCCACGACGACCCGCTCGCCCGACTCGACCTCGGCCTGGTGACGAAACGCGGACGCCTCGATCTCGCCCTGGACGAAGCCCTGCTCGATTGCCGCCACGGCCCCGCCCAGCTCGTCGACCCTCGCGATCAGCTCGCGGGCGCGCTCCTCGAGCTCGGCGGTGAGCGCCTCGATGAAGTACGCACCGCCGAGCGGGTCCGCGGTGTCGGTCGTGCCCGCTTCTGTGGCGAGGATCTGCTGCGTCCTGAGCGCGATCGTCGCCGCGCGCTCGGTGGGGAGCGCGAGCGCCTCGTCGAACGAGTTCGTGTGCAGGGACTGCGCTCCGCCGCAGACGGCCGACAGCGCCTGGACGGCGACGCGTACGACGTTGTTCTCCGGCTGTTGTGCGGTCAGCGTCGAGCCGCCGGTCTGCGCGTGGAAGCGGAGCGCGAGCGCGCGAGGATTCGTTGCCTGGAAGCGGTCGCGCATGATCTCGGCCCAGAGCCGGCGTGCCGCGCGGAACTTCGCGACCTCCTGGAAGAAGTGATTGTGCGCGTTGAAGAAGAAGGAGAGCCGCTCGCCGAACGCGTCCGGAGAGAGGCCGGCGGCGACCGCCGCTTCGCAGTACGCGATCCCGTTTGCGAGCGTGAACGCGAGCTCCTGCGCAGCGCTCGCTCCTGCCTCGCGTATGTGGTAACCCGAGATCGAGATCGTGTTCCAGTTCGGCACGCGCTCGGCGCAGTACGCGAAGAGATCCGTCGCGAGTCGCATGGACGGGCGCGGCGGAAAGATGTAGTTCCCCCGGGCGACGTACTCCTTGAGGACGTCGTTCTGGACCGTCCCGCGCAGCTTCTCGCCCGACACGCCCTGCCCCTCGGCGACGAGCTCGTACAGGAGCAGGAGAAGCGCAGCCGGCGCATTGATCGTCATCGACGTCGAGGCCTCGTCGAGCGGGATCCCGTCGAGGAGCACCTCCATGTCCGCGAGCGAGTCGATCGCGACCCCGGTGCGCCCGACCTCGCCCTCGGCGAGCGGGTCGTCCGAGTCGTAGCCCAGCTGCGTCGGCAGGTCGAAAGCGACCGAGAGGCCGGTCTGGCCCCGCGCGAGGAGGTAGCGGAAGCGTGCGTTCGTCTCCTCTGCCGAGCCGTAGCCGGCGTACTGGCGGATGGTCCACGGCCGCCCGCGGTACATCGTGTCGTACGGGCCACGGGTGAACGGGAACTCGCCGGGGGGCTCGGGCGCCGCGGGCGGGAGGTCGCCGGCCGTGTAGACGGCCTTGACCTCGATGCCGGAGTCGGTCAGCCGGCGATCCTCGGCGGTCGGCATGCGCGGATCGTACGGGGTCGATGCGGCAAGGAGTGTCGGCGCTAGACGCCGGCGACGAAGGTGAGCATCGCATCGACCGCCTGCTTGCGGGTCAAGCCCTGCCGGCGTGTCAGCGAGCGCCACGTCTCGAAGTCGAACGCATGACCGATCGCAGCGAGGACTGCTTTGCGCCGCGGCCAGCCGTCCTCGAGCATGACCTGCGCCCCGCGGACGACGCCCTCGCGCCGGCTCACGGCCTCCGCCGTGATCGCGTGGATGGCCGCGTCGCGGTTGAAGATCGCGATGTCGGTCTCCACCCCTCGTACCAGCCGTACACGTCGTGGAGGGCGCGGCGCAGGCGGTCAGCCGGGTCGGCCGCCGTCCACGCGTCGGTGTCCGGGAACGGATGGAGCTCGCGCCAGTGCGCCGAGCACGCTGCGTGCAGCCGGTGCTCGTCCGGGAAGTGCGCGTACACCGTGTGGCGCTCGACGCCGGCTCGCTCCGCGATCGCCGAGATCGTCGTCCGCGCGGGACCGACGCTCGTGTGCAGAGCGACCGTGGCCTCGACGATCCGGCGTCGTGTCTCGCGCCTGCTTCTCTGCACGCCGCTTCAGCTCATATCTTCGAGACATTGCACAACAGTGTACTCCGAAACTTGACGGCGAGCGTGAGATCGGCTATGAATCGATGCACATAATTGTGCAACCAAAGGAGAGAACGTTGACTAGCCTTCGATCTCGACGATTTCGAGCTCATCTCAGCCGGCCCCGGCTTGCGCGTGAGCTTCCCGCTGAGCAGCGCGACGGGAACTGCGAGCACTGCCACCGTGCTGTTCGAGCTCGATCCCGGTTGTGAGCTTCCGATGCATACGGACAGCGCCGAGGAGCTCCTCGTCGTCGTGCAGGGCACGGGAGAAGCTCGGGTCGGAGAAGAGGTCGGGCAGCTCGGGACGCATCAGGTGGCGCTCGTCCCCCCGATGGCGCCTCACGGGGTGCGAAACATCGGTGACGACGTCCTTCGCATCCTCGGGACGTTCTCGAGCTCGACGGTCGTGTCGACGTTCGAGCGCCCATTCGAGGAGGGCGGCCCACAGCTCTTCGTGATCGGTGCGCCGATGCCGGTCGCGTTGCCGCTGCCCGAGCCGGCTCTGGTCTAGAGGCTCACAGCTCGCCGCCGGCGCGCTCGATCGCCTCGAGCGCGATCCGGCGGCCCGTGTCGATATGAGCGCGAATGGCCACCTCTGCGGCGCCGAGCTCGCCCGATCGGAAGGCCTCGACGATGCGTCGATGCTCGGTGACGAGGTTCGCGTGCCCCTCGACCCGCCCACCCCGGAGCACCTGCATCATCAGGTTCACCGACAGGTCGCGGTAGAAGCGGGAGAGGAGGGCGTTTCCTGCGAGGTCGATCTGGTACTCGTGGAACGCGGCGTTCGCGGAGTCCCATTCCTCGTGCGAGATCGCTTCCTCGGTCGCGTCCGAGAGCGAGGCGAGCGCTTCGATCTCCGACTGCTGGAGCCGGCCCACCGAACGCTCCGCTGCCAGCAGCTCCAGTGCGAGCCGCACGTCGTAGCCCTCGGCCAGCGCCTCGGCGGTGACGGGCGTGACGAAGTAGCCGCGCCGCGGCTTCACGGTGAGCAGGCCCTCCGAGACGAGGCGTGTCAGCGCGTGGTGCACCGGGCTGCGCGAGACACCGAGCTCGTCTGCGAGCGCGTGCAGGCTGAGCTTGCCTCCCGGCGGATCCTCGCGCGTCAGGACGCGCCGCCGCAGCTCGTCGTACACCCGCTCGTGGAGGTTCACGCCGGTAAGGGCGGCTGCCACCCACGGGACCTAACATGTCACGGGCGCGGAGGCAACCGCTGGCTACGCTCCTCTCGTGCAGATCCAGGTGCGGTTGTTCGCAGCGCTGCGGGAGCGAGCCGGCTCGGGCCGGCTCGACGTGGAGATCGATCCGGGCTCGACGGTCGCTGACGTCTGGCCGGCGCTCGGGCTCGGAGACGAGCCGAACGGGCTCCTGTACGCGCTCAATCGTGAGTACGTCGAGCCGCGTGCGGTGCTCTCGGCCGGAGACGAGGTTGCGGTCATCCCACCCGTCTCGGGTGGCGACTTTCGGCTCTCCGACGCGCCACTTTCGATCGACGCCGCCGTCGCCGAGGTTCGTGACGACGGCGCGGGTGCCATCGCGACCTTCGTCGGCACCACGCGTGCGCACTCTCGCGGGCGGGACGTGCTCCACCTCGAGTACGAGGCCTACGAAGGCATGGCCGAGCAGGTCATGGCGACTCTGGCCGAGGAGCTCAAGGGGCGCCACGAGCTCTCGAAGGTCGCGATCCACCATCGGATCGGGCGGGTCGACATCGGCGAGACGAGCGTCGTCATCGCCGTCTCGGCCCCCCACCGCCAGGCAGCGCTGGCGGCCTGCAGCGAGGCGATCGACGAGCTGAAGGTCACCGTCCCGCTCTGGAAGAAGGAGACGTACGTGGGAGGTGAGGAGTGGATCGGCCACGGGTCGTAGACCGCGATCCGGACGCGCGGTACGAGCCGGCTCGACGCGCCGGAGGCACGGAGCTTCCCCGTACCCGAGCCCTCGGAGGAGGGCGAGCGTGGGTACGAGCCGATGCGGCCGAGGTCGGGGCTCGGCGACCTCTTCAGGAAGCTCGTCGCGCCACTGATCGCGCTCGGCTTCCTGATCGTCAAGTTCGGCGGGCTCATCCTCAAGCTGAAGGTCTTCACGACGGGGATCTCGATGCTCGTGTCCGTCGCCGCGTACGCCTGGCTGTGGGGTCTCCCGTTCGCCGTCGGGTTCGTGCTGCTGATCTTCGTGCACGAGCTCGGGCACGTCCTCGAGCTGCGGCGGCAAGGAGTTCCCGCGAGCGCGCCGCTGTTCATCCCCTTCCTCGGCGCGGTGATCGGGATGAAGGAACTCCCCGACGACGCCTGGAAGGAGGCGCGCGTCGCGCTCGCGGGCCCGATTCTCGGCTCCGTGGGAGCGGCGGTCTGCTGGGTCGCGGCGGAAGCGGCCGACTCCGAGATCCTCATGGGGCTGGCGTTCGTGGGCTTCTTCCTCAACCTCTTCAACCTGATCCCGATCGTCCCGCTCGACGGCGGGCGCGCTGCAGGTGCCTTGCATCCCGCCTTCTGGTTCCTGGGGCTGCTGCTGATGGTCGGGCTGGTCGTCGTCGCGCCGAACCCGATCCTGATCCTGATCGTCGTTCTCGGCGGGCTCGACCTCTGGCGGCGCTGGCGGGAGCGCGGCAACGCCGGCGACTACTACCGCCTGACGCGTGGCGCAGCGCGGGACGGTGGCCGTGGTCTACCTCGGCCTCGTCGTCGTGCTCGCACTCGCGATGTCGGCGACCTACGTCGAGCGAGACTTCTGAGTCGACGTGGGGGAGCAGCAGCTCGACCGCAAGCTCCTGCGGCGGACGCACGAGACCCTCGCGAGTGACGTCTCGCTCATCGCCGCCGAGTTCCTCGCCGGGTTCCAGGAGATACAGAAGATCGACCGCCCGGCCGTGTCGATCTTCGGCTCGGCGCGGGTGCTCGAGGGGACTCCCACCTACGAGCGGGCACGGGCGACGGGGCGTGCGTTCGCCGAGGCCGGCTTCGCCGTGGTGACGGGCGGCGGTCCGGGCGTGATGGAAGCGGCGAACCGCGGTTGCAAGGAGGGCGACGGTCTGTCGGTCGGCTTCAACATCGTCCTGCCGCACGAGCAGGGCGTGAACCCGTGGTGCGACATCGCGATGACCTTCGACCACTTCTACGCCCGAAAGGTCATGTTCGTGAAGGCGGCGGAGGGTTTCGTGATCTTCCCGGGCGGTTTCGGGACGCAGGACGAGCTGTGGGAGGCGCTCACGCTCGTCCAGACGGGCAAGATCGGCGACTTTCCCATCGTCCTCTTCGACACCGACTACTGGGACGAGCTCCTCGATTGGGTGCGCGACGAGATGCTGGACGACGCGCTCATCTCGCCGGAGGATCTCGAGCGCCTGTACGTCACGGACGACTCGGCCGATGCGGTGGAGATGATCGTGTCTCGGTACGACGCGCGCCGTGCCGAGGGCTACACGTGAGCGTCGGTCAGGGCGTCGAGGACGCCGTTGCCCGCATTCGAGAGGAGACCCGAGTCGAGCCGCGAGTCGGCATCGTTCTCGGGAGCGGGCTCGGTGGGCTCGCCGACGAGCTGACGGACGCGGTCGCGATCCCCTACGCGGAGATCCCGGGCTGGCCTGTCTCGACGGCCGTGGGGCATTCGGCCGTGCTCGTGCTCGGGGCGCTCGAGGACGTTCCTGTCGTCGTGATGCAGGGCCGCGCGCACCTGTACGAAGGAATCGGTGCCGATCGCGTCGTCTTCGGCGTGCGCGTGCTGGGAGCGCTCGGGATCCGCTCGCTCGTCGTGACGAACGCGGCCGGCGGCATCGCGACCGACTACCGCCCCGGGCAGATCGTCGCCATCTCCGACCACATCAACCTGCAGGGGGCGTCCGCTCTCGTCGGCCCGAACGACGACGCTCTCGGCCCGCGCTTCCCGGACATGAGCGACGCATACGACCCGGAGCTTCGTGCGCGTGCGCGCGAGGTGGCCGCCGGCCTCGGCTTCGAGCTCGCCGAGGGCGTGTACGGGGCCTGGTTGGGTCCCCAGTTCGAGACACCGGCGGAGATCCGCTTCATGCGCGCGATCGGCGCCGACCTCGTCGGCATGTCGACCGTGCAGGAGGTGATCGCTGCGCGGCACCTCGGCATCCGCTGCCTGGGGCTCTCGGTGGTCACGAACATGGCCGCCGGTGTCCTGCCCGAGAAGGTCGACCACGAGGTCGTGCTCGAGGTCGGGCGGCGGGCCGCTCCGACGCTGACGGCACTCCTGCGCGGGCTCGTTCCTACACTCTCTGCGTGAGACTCCGCGACCTCCCGTCCGTCGACGACGTGCTCCGCGACGAGCGGATCTCGACGTTCCCGCACGAGCTCGCGGTCGCGGCGGCTCGCACCGTCCTCGAGCAGGCGCGAGAGGAGATCAGGGACGGGCGTGAGCCGCGGGCCCTCGGCCGACCGAGTCGTGGACGAGCTGCAGCGCGCTCGCCGGCCGTCCCTCCGGCGTGTCCTGAACGCGACCGGAGTCCTCGTGCACACGAATCTCGGCCGCGCGCCGCTGGCGGACGCCGCGCTCGCTCGCGTGGCGGAGGTCGGCAGCGGCTACTCCAATCTCGAGTACGACCTCGAGTCCGGCGCGCGCGGCTCGCGCCAGGATCATCTCACGGGTCTTCTCCGGCGCTTGACGGGAGCAGAGGCCGCGCTGGTGGTCAACAACAACGCGGCCGCGGTCCTCCTCGCGCTCGCGGCTCTCGCAGAAGGGCGCGAAGTCGTCGTCTCGCGCGGCGAGCTGATCGAGATCGGCGACGGCTTCCGCATCCCGGACGTGCTGGCGCGGTCGGGTGCGCGTCTCGTCGAGGTCGGGACGACGAACCGCACGCACGCGTCCGACTACGAGCGGGCGATCGGCTCGGACACGGCGCTCGCTGCTCCGCGTGCACCAGTCGAACTTCCGCGTCGTCGGCTTCTCCGAGCGCCCTTCGCTGTCGGAGAGATCGCCGAGGTCGCGCGCCGCCACGAGCGTGCCTCTCGTCGACGACCTCGGCTCCGGCGCGCTCGCTCCGGTCGGAGACGAGCCGACCCCGGCGGAGAGCCTCCGCGCGGGCGCCGACCTCGTCTGCTTCTCGGGAGACAAGCTGCTCGGCGGGCCGCAGGCGGGGATCGTCGTCGGACGGTGCCGAGCTCGTCGAGCGGCTGCGGCGTCACCCGCTGCAGCGCGCGCTTCGAGCCGACAAGCTCACGCTCGCGGCGCTCGAGGGAACGCTTGCGCTCGCTCTCGATCCCGCGACGCGCAACGACGTTCCTGTCTTGCGGATGCTGCACGAGCCGCTCGAGTGCGGTGCGAGCGCGGGCCGAGCGGCTTGCGGAAATCGTCGGAGGCGAGGTCGAGGAGACCGTCGCACGCGTTGGTGGTGGCGCGCTTCCGCTCGCTGAGCTTCCCAGCGCTGCGTGTGCCGTCGAAGAGGAGCCTCGCCGAGCGGCTTCGGCTCGCGGAGCCGCCGGTGATCGGCGTCGTCCGCGACGGCCGCACGCTTCTCGACTGCCGCACGCTGGCCGACGCGGAGGTCGATCTGGTCGCAGCGGCCGTGCACGCCGCGCGAGCGTGAGCTTCGCCCCGGGCGAGACCGTGCTCGTGCAGGAGGTCTGGCAGGACCGCGTCTGGGCGGCCAGGCCTGTGACCTTCGTGAGCGACCACGACGACCTCGTCGTGTTGTGGTTTCCGCAGGGCACGGTGTGGAAGCGTCCGACCTCCCCTCCCGAGCGCTCGGGCCTGGAGACGCGCGGCGAGCGGCTTGCGAGCAGCCTCGCGCTCGGCGACTGGGTCTTCGAGGACGCGGTGTGGGAGGTGTCCACGCTCATGCTCTTGCGGCCGGGGGAGTGGCACTCGCAATGGGTGTCGTGGCTCGCGGACGGGAGCCACCTCGGCTGGTACGTGAACCTGCAAGAGCCGTTCCGGCGGACGCCGAAGGGAATCGAGACCATGGATCTGGCGCTGGATGTCGTCATCGACGTCGACCGAACCTGGCGCTGGAAGGACGAGGACGAGCTCGAGACGTTCGTCGCAGCGGCGTGTTCGACGAGGACCTCGCGGAGCGCCTGAGAGCCGAGGGCCTGCGCGTGGCCGGCCGAGCCGAGCGGAACGAGGCCCCCTTCGACGAGCCGTGGCCCTCGTGGCGCCCTGATCCTGCCTGGGTTCGCCGCCGTCGCTCCCCGACGACTGGAACGTCCTGTGCCGTTGACGGTCGGGACAGCCGGTCACATCGACCACGGGAAGACGTGGCTCGTGCGGGCGCTGACCGGGAAGGACACGGATCGGCTGCCGGAGGAGCAGCGTCGCGGGATCTCGATCGAGCTCGGGTATGCGCCACTCGAGCTCGGCGACGGACGGGTGCTCTCGGTGGTCGACGTTCCCGGCCACGAGCGGTTCGTGCGGACGATGGTCGCCGGCGCCACCGGCATCGATCTCTTCCTGCTCGTGATCGACGCCGGCGAAGGCGCCCGGCCGCAGACGCACGAGCATCTCGCGATCCTGCGATTGCTGGGCATCGAGCGAGGCGTCGTCGCGCTGACGAAGGTCGATGCGGTCGACGACGAGACAGCGGCAGCTCGTCGAGGAGGAGGCCTGCGAGCTCGTGCCGGGCGCCGAGGTCGTCCGCGTGAGTGCGAAGACAGGGGTGGGGCTCGACGATCTACGCGCCGCTCTCGGCCGCGCTGCGGATCGCGTCGACCGAGCTCGCGCAGCACGGCCGACACGGCTCTACGTCGACCGCTCCTTCTCCCTGCGCGGGTTCGGGACGATCGTCACCGGCACGCTCTGGTCGGGCTCGATCGGCGAGGGGGACGAGCTGCGGCTCGTGCCGACGGGACGACCCGTGCGTGTGCGGAGCGTCCAGGTGCACGACCGCGACGTCGAGCGGGCGGAGGCGGGCCAGCGCGTTGCCGTCAGCCTGCCCGGGGTCGAGCGCGGGGATGTGGGACGAGGCGAAGCGCTCGTCGCGCCGGGCGGCTATCCGCGTCTCGTACCGGCTCGACGTCGTGCTCGAGGAGCTCGAGCCGATCGCCGACGGTGCGCGCGTGCAGGCCCACCTGGGCACGGTGCATGCGGACGCGAGAGTCGTCCGCGTCGGGGATCGCTTCGCTCAGCTGAGGCTCGATGCCCCGGTGGTCGCTGCTCGCGGCGATCGCGTGATCCTGCGCGGCGAGACGACGCTCGGCGGAGGGCTCGTGGTCGACCCGGCTCCGCCGCGCCATCGCGACCTGTCGCGCATGGAGCTCCTGCGGAGGGGCGAGATCGCGGCGACGATCGACGCGCCCGTGCGCGTCGAATCGCTCCGCCACCTGCTCGACGGCGAGCTCGAGGGTGTCGAGCGCGCGGGGCCGTGGGCGTTCTCGGCGACGTGGCTCGAGGAGCTGAGGCCGATCTCTGCGCGCGCGGATCGCGGACGCGGATCCGCTCGATCCCGGAGTTCCGCCGCCGAACGAGCCCTGGGCGGAGGACGTCGTTGCCGCTCCTTCCGTTCGAGCGGCGTGGGGCGAAGCTCTACGAGCCGGGTGCGGCGCCGAGGCTCGAAGGACGAGCCGAGGAGGCCGCGGCGCTCGAGCGCGAGCTCGCAGCTGCGGGCGTTCGCGCGACGAAGGTGCCGGACGACGAGCTCGTGCGCTTCCTCGATGCGAACAGGGCGACTCGTGCGTCTCGGCGACGGCTACGCCATCGGCGCAGACGCGTACGACGTCGCGAAGGACGTCCTGCTCGCGGAGTGCCGGGCGACCGGCGAGATCTCGCTCGCGCGTTTCCGCGACCTCGTCGGCACGGGCAGGCGTGACGCGCAGCTCCTGCTCGAGCGTTTCGACGCGGACGGGCTCACGCGGCGCGTCGGCGACCGGCGGGTGTTGCGGCGAGACGCCGCACGGGCACACTGAGACGATGCGCTACGCGATCGCGACGATTCTCACCGCAGGACTGCTTGCGGTACCGGCCGCCGCCGCCGCGGACATCGATCCCCGGCTGCTGGTCCTCCGCTCGACGGACGTCCCGGCCGGGTTCGTCCTCGACCGCGAGGACACGGGCGTGCGGACGAACGAGGCGGAGGCGGGCGCGAACCGCAAGACCCGGGCGCTGATCGCGCGCCTCGGCCGGGTCACCGGGTACGAGGCCGAGTGGGATCGAGATCGTGATCTCGAGGTGATCCACTCCAGGGCGGATGTCTTCCGGACGACGGCAGGAGCGCGCATGCTGCTGAACGAGTACGCGACGGGGTTCCGAACCTCCGGAATCAAGGGCCTCCGGCGCACCGCGGTTCGGATCGGCGACGAGGGCCATGTCTACCACGGAGGGCCCGACAGCAGGGTGACGTGGGTCAGCTGGCGGTCGGGCCGCGTCAGCGCGATCGTGGCCGGATGGGGCGTCGCTCGGAGCGCCACGATCGCGCTCGCACGCGCGCAGCAGCGCCGAATCGCCGCCGCCCTCCGCTAGGCCGACGTCCACTCCGGCTCGTCCTCGATTCCGACCCCGTCGGCCACGCGTGTCACGTAGTTGAAGTAGCCGACGACCTGGATCGCGTCCGAGATCGTCGCGTCGTCGAGACCGTGCGCCCGGAGTGCGTCGATGTCCGCCTGGTCGACCTCCGCCGCGAGGTGGGTCAGCTTGACGGCGAACTCGCACAGAGCGCGCTCCCGCTGGCGACAGCTCGGCCTGGCGCCAGTCGTGCGCGGCGTGTCGTGCTAGCTCGGCTGTGGCGCCCTCGGCACGGAGGTCGTCGGCGTGTGCCTGCGTTCAGTAGTGGCAGCTCTGCTCGGCGGACGCGACCGTCGCGAGGAGCTCGCGCTCCTGCCGGGAGAGCCCCGACTCGCCGAACATGATCTCGCGGTAGAGCTCCATCGAAGCCCGCAGGACGCCGGGCCGCAGGCTCATGGCCTTCACGATGTTGAAGACCTTGCCTGCGCGCTCGAGGGCGGCGTCGTACTCCTCGCGGAGGATCCCCTCGGCCTCGTCCTCCGGGATCAGGCGGATGTGAGGCACTACCGCGTCTGCGGAAAGCCGAGGTCGACCTTGCTCGTCGCCGGATCGGGCCAGCGGCTCGTGACCGCCTTCGTGCGCGTGTAGAAGTCGATGCCCTCGGGCCCGTAGATGTGGCGGTCGCCGAAGAGCGAGTTCTTCCACCCGCCGAAGGAGTAGTAGGCCACCGGCACCGGGATCGGCACGTTGATCCCGACCATGCCCACGTTGACGTCGAACTGGAACCGGCGCGCGACTCCTCCGTCCCGCGTGAAGAGCGCGACGCCGTTCCCGTACGGGTTCTCGTTCACGAGGCGCAGCGCCTCGTCGTAGCTCCCGACGCGGACGACGGAGAGAACGGGCCCGAAGATCTCGTCCTGGTAGGCGTCCATCTCGGGCGTCACGTCGTCGAGGAGCGACACGCCGAGGAAGAAGCCGCCGTTGTCGGGCGCGGTCTCGCGGCCGTCGGCGACGAGCGTCGCTCCCTGAGCCGGGCCTGAGTCGAGGTACGACGCGACCTTGTCGCGGTGCTCGCGGGTGACGAGCGGTCCCATCTCCGAGGAGGGATCGAGGCCGTCGCCGACCTTGACCTGCGGGAGTCGCTCTTTGATGGCGCCGACGAGCTGGTCGCCCGCCTCGCCGACCGCGACGACGACCGAGACCGCCATGCAGCGCTCGCCCGCCGAGCCGTAGCCGGCGCTGACCGCGGCGTCCGCGGCCATGTCGATGTCGGCGTCCGGGAGGACGACCATGTGGTTCTTCGCGCCGCCGAGCGCCTGCACCCGCTTGCCGGCCTTCGTCCCGGTCTCGTAGACGTAGCGGGCGATCGGCGTCGAGCCGACGAAGCTGACGGCCGCGATGCCGGGGTGCTCGAGGATGGCGTCGACCGCGACCTTGTCTCCGTGGACGACGTTGAACACACCGTCCGGAAGGCCGGCTTCCTTCAGGAGCTCGGCCACGAGGATCGATGCCGACGGGTCCTTCTCGGACGGCTTCAGGATGAACGTGTTTCCGCAGGCGATCGCCGGCGCCCACATCCACATGGGCACCATCGCGGGGAAGTTGAACGGGGTGATCCCGGCGACGACCCCGAGCGGCTGCCGGATCGAGTAGACGTCGATCCCGGTCGAGACCTGCTCCGAGTAGCCGCCCTTCAGGAGCTCGGGGATCCCGCAGACGTACTCGATCACCTCGATGCCGCGCTGCACCTCGCCGTGCGCGTCGGAGAGCACCTTGCCGTGCTCTGCCGTCAGGAGGCGCGCGAGGTCGTCGCGGTGCTCGTCGACGAGCTGGTAGATGCGGAAGAAGAGCTCCGCGCGCTTCGAGAGCGACCAGTGACGCCACGTCGCGAACGCCTCCGTCGCGACGCCGACCGCGCGATCCAGCTCCTCGACCGACGCGAAGTCGACCTCGCCCGACTGCTCCCCCGTCGCCGGGTTGTAGACGGGGCCATTGCGGCCCGACTCGCCCCGCACGTTCTCTCCGCCGATCCAGTGGCCGATCAGCTTGAGCTCCGTCGTCACCGCTGCGTTCATCTCGACCCTCCTAGCGCCCGCATGCTCGTCGTCCTAGCGTAGCGCCCTCCGCTCGTGCCGGAAGCAGGCCGAGCTCACACGCTCGTGGGCATCTGGGAGCGCTCGAGCCTGGCCGTCGCAATTCGCTCGGCGACGGTCGAGGCGTCGAAACCGGCGACGGCATCGAGAAAGTCGGACGATTCGATGCTGTAGCCGTCGACCGTCGTACTTGCCACGACCGTTGCGGTTCGTCGCACGCGGTGCAGGAGCGCGATCTCGCCGACGCCGTCCCCCGGGCCGCAGGTCGCGAGCAGAGCGCCGTCGTCGGACACGACTACTTCGCCGGCGGCGATGAGGACGTACTCGTCGCCCGACTCGCCCTTGCGCATGAGGGCTTCGCCCTCGGCGTAGCGAACCGGAGTCATGGTCTCGGCCAGCTGATCGAGCGCCGTCAGCGGCAGGGGCGCGAACAGCGGATTCCGTCGCAGCAGCGCCAGCCGTGCTTCCGCCTCCAGGTTCCGGACGGTTCCGCGCTCGACTTTTCGGTACGTCGCGAGTGCGAGTACGGGCAGGACCGCGCCGGCGAGCACGAACGAGAGCTGCCCGCCGGCGAGCGCCACGAGGGCGGGGGCGAGAATGCTGCCGGCGAAGAGCCCGAGCCCGAGCGCTCCTTCGAACAGGCCGAAGACGAGCACGCGGTCCTCGGTTCGTACGCCGCGCTGGATGAGGGTGAAGCCGGCGACGTCCAGTACCGAGTTGCTCATACCCGTCACGAACAAAGCCACGAGGGCGATCGCGGCTTCGGGCCATGCTCCGATGAGGACGAGCGGCAGGCCCCACATCGTCAGTGCGATCGCGACGACGGCCGGCAGCCGTCTTCCGCCCGCCAGGCCGAGCGCCCCGAACGCACCGACCAGTCCTCCCAGTCCGATCGCGGCGTTCAGCAGCCCGACTCCCGTCTCGCCCATGTCCAGGAACCCGATCGACGCCACGACGATGAGCGTGATGAGCAGCCCGCGCACGAAGACCTGTGCGACGAACGTCGACATGAGGAGCGTGGCCGTCGGATACCGCTTGATCAGACGCGCGGCCTCCGCGACCCGAAAGCGCGATGCGTCGTCTTCCCCGGCTCCCGGCCTGGCGTCTGCGGCTCGCTCGAACCGGATCCCTGTCACGGCAGCTGCCGCACCGGCGAACGCTACGGCGACAAGGACAGCCGTCGACGGCCGACCCGGTGGTGGCGACCACGATGCTGGCGAGCAGGGGCCCGAGGAACGTGCCCAGACCCTCGCCGATGCTCGAGGCCACGTTCGCAGCCACGAGCTCGCCAGGACTTCGCGCGAACGCCGGCAAGAGCGCCGTCTGGATGGGGCGGACGAGAGCACCGGCGCCGGCGACGAACGCAGCCAGGACGAATGTCGTGGCGAGGGGCAGCTCCGTCACGATGACGACCGCCGTGAGCAGGGCGCCGAGGCAACGAGCGAGGCTGACCACCGTCAGGACGCGACTGCCACCGAAACGCTCGACGACCACGGGAGCGAAGGGCGCCGCCACGATGGCGGGCAGAACACGGACGGCACCGAGGACCCGACACCGAGGGCGCCTGCGGCGTCGTACGCGACCACGAGCATGAGGACGAGGAAGGCCCAGTCTGCGGCCGACACCGGCCGTCCAGGAGATCTCGAGGCGTCGGATCGACGGGTTCGCGAGCGCGTCGCGCAGCACCGCTGTCGACGACCACCGCCCGAGAGCTTTCGCCATCGGGCGATCCTCGCAGGTGCGGTCTCGAATCGGTGGTCCTCGAGAACCGGCCGAAGCGGGCGCTACATTCGGCGCGTGAACCTGCGAATCGCCCTCGTCGTCGTCGTCGTCCTGGGCATCGTGATCTTCGTCTCCAGCGTCGTGCAGAACGAGGGCTGCATGCCCTGGCAGGAGCCGGTGGGAACGCAGGGGAGCCCGTTCGCGGGAACGGAGGACAACATCAAGTGCCGGTAGGCGCCTGCGTCTGACGACGGAGCGGCGCCGGAGTCGAACCGACCGAGCCGTGGGCTGCACGACCGCACGAGTTTTGAAGACCCGCTGGGCCACCGGGCCCATGCCGCTCCAGCGCGCAGCGTAGTGAAGCTCGAGTTCGCTCGGGAGCTGCCGCGCGCGAAGATGCCCCGATGCGGTTCTCGCTTCGACGCGAGCTGTCGCTCGGGCTCGCGGTGTACGCGCTCTACCTGCTCGTGCGCCAACTCGTCCTTGCCGCCGACGGCCGCGCGACGAGCGCGCCGCAATGCCGAGACCCTCGTGGACGTCGAGCAGCGGCTCGGGCTCGCGGTCGAACCGGGCATCCAGCGCGTGCTCCTACGCCATCCTCGCGTCGTGCACGGGCTCAACGTGGGCTACGCGGTGGCGAACGTCGGGCTCTCGGTCGGCTGGCTCGTCGCGCTGTACCGGCGTCGCGATCCGGGATACCACCGGTTCCGGCGTTCGTGCCTGCTCGCACATGTCGCCGCCCAGCCCGTCTTCCTACGCTTTCCGGCCGCGCCGCCGCGCGTCCTCGCCGGGTACGTCGACACCCTTTCCGAGGTCAGCGGGCTCGACCTCGAGCACCCGGTGCTCGTTCGCCTCTACAACCCCGTGGCGGCGATGCCGAGCCTGCACCTCGCGTTCGCGGTCCTCACCGGCGCCGAGCTGGCAGCGCGTGCGGAGTCGCGAGCAGTGAAGGCTGCGGGCTACGCCTACCCGCCTCTCGTCGCACTCGTCGTCTGCGGCACCGGCAACCACTACGTGCTCGACGCAGTCGCCGGTGCGGCTCTGGGCGCAGCGGCACGGCGCTTCGCATGAGCGAGGAAGCTCTCCGGCGGTCGGTGGCGACCGGCCGGGTGGCAGCTCGTCGCGGGGCTCGCTGCGGCGGTCCTGCTCGCGCTGGGCGTCGGGCTGCTGATCGCGCGCGCCGCCGGGTTCTCCGAGGTCCGCGACGCGATCGAACGGGCCGACTCGAAGTGGTTCGGCATCTGCCTCGTCGCGCAGGTCGCCGCACTCGTGGCCTACGCCGAGGTGATTCGAGGCGCGCTCCGCTGGCGCCGCACGACGGATCCGGGGCTGCGGCTCGGCGCGCACGTGATGCTCGCCGGCATCGGTGCCGCCAGGGTGTTCGCCCCCGGAGGCGCGGGCGCGCTCGCCGCGACGTACTGGTGTTTTCGGCGCGCCGGGTTCGTCGCGAGGGCGGCTGTCGTCGCCGTGCTCGGCTCGAGCGCGCTGTTCTACGTCTCGTTCGGGGCCGGCGCCTGGTTGGCGGCGCTGTTCCTGGCGGCAGAAAGCGACACGTCTCGCTGGCTCGTGCTGCCCTGGCTCGTCGTCGTCCCGCTGTGCGGTGCGGCTGCACTGGTCGTGACTCGCGGCGCGCGCCGCGAGGAGCTCGAAGAGAGGATGGTGCCTCTCTCGTTCGTCGCGGAATCGGGATCGCCGTTGCCACGCTCCGGTGGGTGCGCGACGCTCTCGGGGACGCGGCCGCCAGGCGCATGCTCGCGGCATCCGTGCTCTTCTGGATCGGCAACCTCGTATGCCTCTGGGCCGCCCTGCGCTCAGTGGGGATCGCGCTGCCGCTGGCCGAGCTCGTGCTCGCCTACGCGACCGGTCACGTCGCCGCAATCGCTCCGCTTCCGTTCGGCGGTGTCGGCGGCGTCGACGCCGCGCTGACCTATGCGCTGACCGTCGTCGGTGTCTCGCTCGCGCCGGCACTGGTCGGGGTCGCGGTCTACCGACTGTTCTCGTTCTGGCTGCCGACGGTTCCCGGGATCGCCGCGCTCGTCCTGTTACCGCGAGCGGGGCGCCGGCTCGAGGCGGCGGCCGGCCTCCCGGCCTGAGTCAGTCCGTGGCGCGGAGCCCCGGAACCGCGTATCGGGCCGCGATCAGCCGAAGCGCCTTTTCCGCGATGAGGTCTCCCGCGGCGCGCTCGAAGTGCACGCCGTCGTCCGCTCGCATCTTCACGAGCTTTCCGGTCTCGTCCTCGACGTACTGGGCGTAGCCGCCGTCCTCGCCCGCGAAGAAGAAGTAGGTGTCCAGGTATGCGGCACGCCCGGGCCGTTTGGCGGCCTCGGACTGGACGATCGCGTTGATGAGATCGAAGCGCTGCGTCTGGTCGGCGTCGCGCGTGACCGGCAGCCCGATCCAGACCAGGAACCCGCGCCGGGTCGTCACCGTGTCCATGATCGAGGCCACGCGGCGCCGGTACTCGGCGCGCCAGCTCGGGCTCCCGAACGAGCCGACCGTCTTCCCCTCTGGAAGACCGGTCATGTAGTCGTGCGTGTCGTTGGCGCCGAACATGACGACGACGGTGCGCGGCTTCTGCGAGCGCATCACGTCGTCGACGTGCGTGAACCAGTTGAACACGTCCGGACGCCCGAGGCCGGTCGAGATGCGGCCGTCGATCGGCATCGCGGCCACGGAGGGGTTTCCCGCCACCGCACGCTCCACCGACTGCCCGGGAATGACCACGAGCGAGTCGCCGGCGATCCAGACGGGGAGAGGGCGCCTCGCCGAGAACCGCTCGCGCCTCGGCGGCTTTGCCGGATCGACGGCAGGTTGCGCGCTCGGTGGTTTCTCCGGCCCCGTTACGAGCGTGTCGATCTCGTCGTCGTCCTCCCGGCCGATGGCAGCCTTGAGCGCCCGTCGGGGCTGGTCGAGTCGGAGCGTCGCGCTCACGCTCTCGAGCGGGCCCGTGAAGGCGAGAGCGACGTCGCGTTTCCACCCTTCGGGCTGAATGGTCGCGGACTTGTGCAATCCGGGAGCGTTCAGCAAGAGCGCGAGCCCGAGCCCCGTGAGCGAGACGACGATCGCGGAGCCGGCCGAGTGCAGGCGCCGCCCGCCGTCGCCCAGGCGACGCCGCGGGTGCCGTCGTCTGTGTTCGCGCGTACTCATCTCAGAACTGGAAGTAGATGAACGGAGCCACTCCCTGGGGCCCCATCGAGTGCGTGACCACGAGGGCGAGCGAGAGCACGGCGGCCTGCGCCGGGATCGAGAATCGCGAGAAGCGCGCCATGATCGCGAGCGGGAGCCGGCGCGGCAGGTACTGCGAGCCGATCCCGACCGCGATCGCCGCGAGCACGCCTCCGGTGACGAGCGGAGACGGCTCGCCCCAGGCCGTGAACAGGCGCGCGATCAGGTCCCAGGCGTCCGCGAACGAGTCCGAGCGGAAGAAGATCCACGCGAAGCACACGACCTGGAACGTCGCAAAGCGGTGCCATGCGCGCCGCCCTCGCGAGACCGGCCGCTCGACGAAGCCGGGACGGCTCCGCCACCAGCGCTCCGCGACGAGCGCGGACCCGTGGATGGCGCCCCACGCGACGAAGGTCCAGCCCGCGCCGTGCCAGAGGCCGCCGATCAGCATCGTGAGCATCAGGTTCCGATAGGTGAGGAGCTGCCCGCCGCGGTTCCCGCCGAGGGGGATGTACACGTAGTCCCGGAGCCAGCGCGAGAGCGTCATGTGCCAGCGCCGCCAGAAGTCCGTGATCGAGACGGCGGAGTACGGCGCGTCGAAGTTCTGCGGGAACTGGAAGCCGAGCAGCAGCGCGAGCCCGATGGCCATGTTCGTGTACCCGAAGAAGTCGGCGTAGATCTGCACGGAGTACGCGTAGACCCCGACGAGCACCTCGAGCGACGAGTGCTGGTTCGGCGCACCGAAGACCTCGTCGACGATGTTGCTCGCGAGGTGGTTCGCGATCACGACCTTCATGAAGAGACCGGTGCCGATGAGGAAGAAGGCCCGCGACGTGTCCACGTAGCGCGGATCGCGCGGCGACTGGAGCTGGGGGATGAGCTCGTTCGGCCGCACGATCGGCCCGGCGACGAGGTGCGGGAAGAACGAGAGATAGGCCGCGAACGGCCCAATGCCCACTGGCTCGAAGTCGCCGCGGTAGACGTCCACGACGTAGCTGATGGCCATGAAGGTGAAGAAGGAGATGCCCACCGGCAGCACGATCGAACGTGCCTCGACCGGGAGGTCCACGCCCACGAACGCGAAGAGGTTGTTCGTCGACGTGACGAAGAAGTCGTAGTACTTGAAGTAGCCCAGCAGCCCGACGTTCCCGGCGAGCGCGAGGACGAGGAGCCACTTCCGCGTGCTCGCTTCGCGACGGGCGTGGATCGCTGCCGCGAACGCGTAGTTCCAGACGATGGAGAAGGCGAGCAGGAAGCAGAAGCGCCAGTCCCAGCCCGCGTAGAACACGAAGCTCGCGGCGATGATGAAGGCGCGCCAGCGCTCCCCCCGCGGCATGAGGAGCCACGAGAGCGGAAGCACGACCATGAAGAAGATCGCGAACGTCGCCGTCGGAAAGAGCACGTCGCCGACCTTCTAGCAGGGTCTGCTGCAGCCCAATAGCTCGGCGGCGGGCGGCAGCCGAGCCGAGGTCAGTCGACGGCCGGCGGCGGAAGCTGGCTCGCAGGTCGCGTCGTCGAGGTGACTTCCAGGGCCGTGTCGTCGGGCGGCCCCTCGAACCACATCGGGTCGTCGGGCAGCGTCTTCGTCGGCGCGGCAGGGCCGTATGCGATCTCGTACTCGCGTCGGTCTGCCCTCGCGACGAACCACTCCGCGGCCGCCACGAGCAGCCACGCGACCACCATCACGCCGACGATGACCGGTGCGTCGAGGCCGGCGACCGCAGCGAGCACCGCGACCGCGACCAGGAACAGGATCTCGAGCAAGAGCCACGGGACGGCGATCCGGCGTGAGCCGGGTGTGTCGACGGTGCGCACCCACGCGGCGCCGTCACTCGGTCCGGGCTGACCCTCCTCCCACCCCGGTCGGTCGAGGTCGCCGGACGGCAGCGAGCGAGAGCGCTCGCGGAGGAGCTGGAGCTCCGACTGCAGGCTCTCGACCTCGGCCGTGAGCGTTCGCACCGCCCCGAGGAGGTCTTCCGCCTCGGGCTCGGCGGGGTAGCGGGAGACCTGCGTCGTCTCGGACGGGTCCGCCATCGGTGCCCGGTCAGTCCTCGCCGGAGGGGGTCATCTCGTCGACTGCCGTGCGGCCGTGCTCGTGGATCGCAGCGCGCCGCTCCTCGACGGTGGCGGTGGGCGCTGCGGCGGGTGCTTCTGCGCCGTCCTCTGTTCGCGACTCTGCGAGCTTGCGACGGAGCTCGTCGGCCGGGTCATCGACCTCGGCGGCGGCGTCAGGCGAGCCTGACTTGCGGTTCCGGAGCCAGCGCGTGAAGGCTGCGATGCCGACTGTGACCACGACCCACTTCAGGAGCTTGCGCACGCGCCGATGGTACCGCCCTCGTCAGAGCGCTACGAGCAGACGGGACGATCGCGACCGCGGAGCGGGCGCCTTCAGGATGTCGCGCGACCGCGATCCGCGCGAGCTGATTGCGGTCTTGCGCAGTCGGTACGCCTGCTACCCTTCCGCGGCTTCCTGCCTCGCTCGGGACCCGCCCGTTCCCGGCGGCGTCACGAACGGCGAGGCCGATTCAGACCGAGGGAAGGAGAACGGGGAACGTGAACGAGTACGAGATTCTGCTGCTGCTCGACCCCGATCTGGACGACGACCGTCAGTCCGAGATCGTCACGCGTGCGCGCGAGCTCGTCACCAAGGGCGGCGGCACGTGGGACCTCCACGACGTCTGGGGTCGGCGCAAGCTCGCGTACGAGATCGACCACAAGGGTGACGGGAGCTACCACCTGCTCCAGTTCACCTGCGACGCCGGGACGCTGGACGAGGTCTCGCGTGTGCTCCGGATCGACGACGGCGTCATGCGTCACATGGCGACACGTCGGATCCAGGGGAGTCCCGCGCAGCCGGTAGCGGTCGGCGCGCCGACGCGCGAGGATGCAGCGACCGCATCCGACGTCGAGGAAGAGGAGGAATAGAGATGGCGGCCAGCATCAACCGGGTCGTCCTCGTCGGGAACCTGACGAGAGACCCCGAGCTCAGGCACACGCCGTCGGGCACGCCCGTGTGCTCGCTGCGGCTCGCCGTGAACACGCGGCGCAAGGACGAGTCCGGCCAGTGGACGGACAAGCCGAACTACTTCGACATCACGGTGTGGGGACAGCAGGGAGAGAACTGCGCCCAGTACCTCGCCAAGGGCCGCCCGGTCGCGATCGACGGACGCCTCGAGTGGCGCGAGTGGGAGGCGCAGGACGGCGCCAAGCGGCAGGCGGTCGAGGTCGTCGCGGAGAGCGTGCAGTTCCTCGGCGGGCGCCAGGACGTCGGAGGCTGCGTACGTGCCTGCGGGCGCGGCAGCAGCCGGCGACGACTTCCCCACCTCACCGGCCGACGACGACATTCCGTTCTAGGAGCGAGGACGATGGCATCCAAGAAACAGCAACCACGCAGGCGCACCGGCCCGTCCATGGCGCCGGGCAAGCGGAAGAGCTGTCACTTCTGCCGCGACAAGGTGGCCGAGATCGACTACAAGAACATCGCCCAGCTCCGGCGCTACATCTCCGAGAAGGGCAAGATCCGGTCGCGCCGGATCACGGGCGCGTGCCGGCGGCATCAGATCCAGGTGGCGTCGGCCGTGAAGCGCGCGCGCGAGATGGCACTCCTCCCGTACGTCGGCTAGGCGATGCAAGTCATTCTCCTGCAGGACGTCGAGAAGCTCGGTCTCCGAGGTGACGTCGTCGACGTCGCCCGGGGCTACGCGCGCAACTTCCTTCTCCCGCGCCGGCTCGCCGAGACCGCGACCGCCGCGCGCGTGAAGGAGATGCAGCGCGTCGACGCGCGAGCGCGCGAGGCACGAGGCGAGGACTGCGGAGCAGGCAGGCGAGATCGCGGAGCTCCTCGGCAAGACGGTCCTTCGCTTCGAGGTGAAGTCGGGGCCGACCGGGTCGCTGTTCGGATCCGTGACGCCATCCGACATCGCGGACGAGATCTGGCGCGCGCGCAAGGTCCGTGTCGATCGCCGGAAGATCGCGGTCGACCCGATCAAGCGCATCGGACGCTACGCGATCCCGATCGAGCTCTTCCAGGACGTCAGCGTCGAGGTCAAGACGCTCGTCGTCCCCGAGGGTGGCGAGCTGCCACCGGAGGAGGAGCTCGCAGCGCTCGAGGCGGCGGAGGCCGAGGCAGAGGCGAGCGCCGCAGCCGAGGCCGAGACCGAGCACGATGCCGCCGAGACGGCGATCGCCGAGGTGATCTCGGAGGAGGAGCCCGAAGAGGCCGAGCCCGAAGAGGTCGAGCCCGAAGCCGAGCCCGAGGTCGAGCCCGAGGACGTCCGCGAAGCGGAGCCCGATGACGCCGCCGCGCCGGCGGCCGACGAGGAGCCCGAGACGCCTCCGGACGCCGCGTAGTCGCTTTCCACGCAGCTCTCCACAGGCCTGTCGACAACCGTGCGAACTTCCCGCTGCGAGCGGATGTTTCCGGCTGGACAACTCCGGTCGGGCTGTCGACAGGCTGTCCTCCGGCGGGGATAAGCTACGAACATATGTTCCAATCTGCCTGCACGACGGCCATGCTCGCCTCGCGGTGGACGCGCAGCTCGCGGAGCGGGTTGACTCCCCCGCTCATGTCGAGCCAGGTCGCAGCCTCCTCCGTGCCCTCCGAGCGGCTGTCGGCAATCGTCCCCCCGCAGAACCTCGAGGCCGAGGAGTCGGTCCTCGGCGCGATGCTGCTCTCGCCGACGGCCGTCGGGACGGTCAGCGAGATCCTCGACGCGTCCGACTTCTACCGCGAGAGCCACGCCAAGATGTACCGGGCCGCGCTCGGGCTCTGGTCGAAGGGCGAGCCGGTCGACGCGATCACGCTGGCGAACGAGCTCGACGAGCGCGGCGAGCTCGAGGCCGCCGGCGGGCAGTCGCGCGTCGCGGAGCTCGCCGCCCTCGTTCCCTCGACGTCCAACGTCGAGCACTACGCGCGCATCGTCAAGGAGATGTCCACGCTGCGCGGGCTCATCCGCTCGGGTCAGGAGATCGTGCGCCTCGGCCAGGAGCGGCCGGGCGAGGTGGCGGATCTCGTCGACCGCGCCGAGCAGATCGTCTTCGAGCTCGGGCAGCAGCGCACGACGAGCGACTTCGCGCACATCGAGGTCCTCCTCAAGGAGAGCTTCGAGCGCATCACGCAGCTCTACGAGGCAGGAGTCGAGATCACCGGGGTGCCGGCGGGGTTCCGGGAGCTCGACCTCCTCACCTCGGGGTTCCAGCCCGGGAACCTCGTCATCCTCGCCGCCCGCCCGTCGATGGGGAAGTCCGCGCTCGGGCTCTGCATCGCGGCGAATCTGGGCGTACGGCACACGACTCCCGTCGCGCTCTTCACCCTCGAGATGTCGAAGTCCGAGGTGACGCAGCGGATGATGTGCAGCGAGGCCAAGGTCGAGTCCCAGCGGCTTCGCACCGGCAGGCTGGCGCCCGACGACTGGCCCCGCCTGACGGCGGCGTGCGACCGCCTCATGAAGGCGCCCATCTACGTCGACGACTCCGGCGCGACGACGATCATGGAGCTTCGCTCCAAGGCCCGGCGACTCAAGTCGCGCGAGCCGAACCTCGGCCTGATCGTCGTGGACTACCTGCAGCTCATGACCTCCGGGTCGAGCGCCGAGAACCGCGTGCAGGAGGTGTCCCAGATCTCGCGGGCGCTCAAGGTGCTCGCGCGCGAGCTCGAGGTGCCGATCCTCGCCATGTCGCAGCTGTCCCGTGCCGTCGAGCAACGCCACGACAAGCGGCCGTTGCTGTCGGATCTCAGGGAGTCGGGCTCACTCGAGCAGGACTCGGACCTCGTCTTCTTCGTCTATCGCGACGAGTACTACCTCGGCGAGGAGTCCGACCAGCAGGGCGTCGCGGAGGTCATCCTCGCCAAGCACCGAAACGGCCCGACCGGGATGATCAAGCTCTCGTTCCTGCGTCGGCGTCATCGGCTCGACGCCGGCCGCGCACACTGGGGCCGTGGAATCTGTTGGCGTTCGCGGCACTGGTCCAGCAGCCCCGCTTCACGGAGATCGTGCCCACCATCGTGACGGGCGGCCTGGAACTCGCCATCATCGCGTCGATCGACGCGTTGCTGTGCACCCAGCTTCTCTTCCGCCCGGGCGATCGCCGCCCGACAGCAACGGGCAACTCGTCCGGCTGGGACTTGGCAACATGGCGGCCGCCAGCTCGGGCGGCATCACGAGCGGCATCAACCTCGGTCCAAGCCTGATCAACCGCGCGTACGGAGCGCAGACGTCGATGTCCGTGCTCGTCAACGCGGGTGCGGTGCTCGCCACCACCACGCTCCTGCTGCCCGTCCTCGCGTACGTGCCTCGGGCGGCGCTCTCGGCCGTCATCATGGTGGTCGCCATCCAGCACGTCGATCCGTCCACGATCCAGCTCGTGACTCGGCTGTCGTCCCGGCGCATCGCGAACCGCGCCACCTCGCCCTCGACCTCCTCGTCATCATGCTCGTCGCCACGCTAGCGATCGTGCTCAACATCGTGCTCGCTGTGTTCGTGGGGTCGGCATCGCCATCGTCCTGTTCATCTTACGCATGAGCCGCTCGCTGATCCGGCGGACCTATCGCGGGGACACAGTACCGTCGCGCCGGGAGCGCAACGAACGTCAGGGCGCGATCCTCGCCGAGCACGGCCGACGCATTCACGTGCTCGAGCTGGAGGGCGCCATCTTCTTCGGCACCGTCGGGCGGCTGGCAGACGCGGTCGAGCGCGCTGTGGCCGACGGCGCGCGCTTCCTCGTCCTCGACTTCGGTCGCGTGACTGACGTTGACATCACGGGAGGCCGGCTCCTCTCACAGATCCACGCGGACTTCGCCACCCGCGGCGATCACCTCCTCCTCACGGGCTTGAACGAGCACAGTCATTGGGGGCGCATGCTGCGCGATCTCGGCGTGACGACGCCGGGCACGGGCGCCCCGCCGTTCCCGGACAGCGACCGGGCCATCGAGTGGGCGGAAGACCAGGTCATCGCCGCCACGTCCCGGTGACGCCGTCCTGGAAACATTCGCCGTCGAGGACCTGGAGGTCTTCCGGGGCTTGAGCGAGACGAGTTCGCCACGCTCCGCCCATGCTCGAAGCTCGTCATTACACGAAGGGCGACGTGGTCATCGCCGAGGGCGCCAGGGAGTCCGAGCTCTTGCTCATCACCAGGGCACCGCGAGCGTCCACCTGCGGGCAGGACGGCCGCGCCAGCGACTCGATAGCTTCCGCCGGCACGTGCTGGGGAGGTCGCGCTGCCGATCGCGCGCCGCGCTCTGCCACCGTGTTGGCCGACGAGGAGTCGATGCCTCGTCCTGACCGAGTCCGCCTTCCGGGAGCCAAGGCGCGCCACCCAGGAGCCATCGACCTGGTCAGCAACCTCGCGCGCGAGGTGAGCAGCCGCCTGCGCCGCGCCACCCGGGCCATCCGTCACCTCGCGCCGTGAGCCCTTTTGGTGGCCGCCGCCCCGCAACTCGCGTTTGCGTTTTTTGGGTCCTTGCCGCTCTCCGTGACTGGTTTCAGTGAAGCAGCGCGGCCCTCGAACAGTTAACGAAGGGCGGGTTCGATGCTCTGTGTGCGGGAGAACGTTTGCCCGTCTGTCGAGCGACGCTGACCTCCAGCGGGATTATCGCCGGCGGCAGGCCGCCGACGTGTTCACCAAGGGGTCCGCATCCGGGTCTGTAATTCCCATGGTAATCAAATTCGCGAAGGTGATCGGCGCGTCGACCGCCTAGTTGATGGCCGCGGTGCACATGATCTCGACCAAGTACTTCGGCGACGCGAGCCGC
>CAWEGY010000012.1:0-38931 GCA_963808865.1 uncultured Gaiellaceae bacterium
CCGCCGACGGGTCTGCGATCCCCATGGTAAACATGGTCATCAAGTTCGCGAAGGTGATCGGCTCAGCGACATCGTAGCCGAGAGGGTAGCACCATCCAGGGGCCGGCCGCCAGCGCATCGGCGACCGGCCCTCTTCTCTTTCCAAAAAACCGAAAACGGTGTGCGGCTTCCTCGGACTTCAGGATTTCCGGTTACGCGAGACCAGGCCGGACGACACTGGAAAAGGCGCTGGCCCGAATCGAAGGTCGCTTGGCGAAGGTCATGCGGCCCCCGCGGCAATGGCCTCGAGACTGGTTTCAGGTGATAGCGGACAAACTTGAATTCGGTGGACCGCGCAACATGTTTCCGTATTATCTGCCGACCGTAATCGAACACGTCGCGGCCTATCGGCCCTCCACCGTGGGGAGGGCGCAAAAAAATCGTGCTCACCCGCGGCCCGCGCAGATTCTAACCTGAGCCGGGCAGAGCACCCCGAGCGCGGGGCCGTCGAGTGTAGCGCGGTTGGACGGTTGTGGAACGAGCACCCCGCCACCGGGTCGACGCGCCAAAGCGACGCAGGCGGCCGAACGACTCCGGACGATTCAAACAGCCTTTTACCGCTGCAGGTTGTAGACGTCGATGGCCGTTTCCTGAGGCGGTGTCGGGAACCCGCCCGCGATGCCCTGCTGCATCCGGGGCATCAGGATGCCGTCGCGGAACCGCTCCCAACTCTCCTTGGACTCGTGGACCGCCACGACCGTCCAGCCACCGGCCGACGGCCCGGCCGCGTGGAAGATCTGGCCGTCCGGCAGGCGCTCCGCTCGGGTGCACCGCCGCGATCGACGCCTCGTACTGCTCCTTCGTGCCGCCGGGAAAATGATGCACGATCCCGTACGCCATGTCGTTCTCCTCTCGGGAGTGCCGGAGCCGCCCTACCAGTCGAACGGAAGTCCCACATAGTTCTCCGCCAGGCTCGCCGCCGCCGCGCGCGAGCTGACGAGGTAGTCCAATTCCGAGCGCTGCAGCCGATGCTGGAAGCCGTCGTGCTCCGGGAAGCGGTGCAGCATGGAGGTCATCCACCACGAGAAGCGCTCCGCGCGCCAGACGCGCTTCAGGCACGTCTGCGAGTAGGCTTCAGCAGCGTCTCGCTGCCCGACATGAAGAACTCCGCGATCGCCCGCGCGAGCACGCGCACGTCGGCGACCGCGGTGTTGAGGCCTTTCGCGCCCGTCGGCGGAACGATGTGCGCGGCATCGCCCGCAAGAAAGAGCCTTCCGTACTGCATGGGCTCGGCGACGAAGCTGCGCATCCCGGTAACGAGCTTCTCCAGAATGGGTCCTTCCTCGAGCCGCGACGCCGTCGTCGTCCCCGAGCCGGCGCCGCAATTCGCCCCAGATGCGCGCATCGGGCCAGTTCGCGGGGTCTTCGTCCGGCGCGACCTGCAGGTAGAGCCGGGAGACCGCCGGCGAGCGCATGCTGTAGAGGGCAAAACCGCTCTCGTGCGCGGAGTAGATCAGCTCGTCCGACGGCGGCGGCGCCTGCGCGAGTATGCCCAGCCACGCGAACGGATAGACGCGCTCGTAGAACGAGAGCACGCCGGCCGGTATCGTTTCCCGGCAGACGCCGTGAAAGCCGTCGCAGCCCGCGACGATGCGGCACGCAAGGTCGACCATCTCGCCGCCGTGCAGAAAGCGCACCCGCGGCGCGTTCGACTCGATATCGTGCACGCCGACGTCGTCCACCTCGAACAGGTTCCGCCCGCCGGCCGCGAGCCGGAGCCGGACGAGATCCTTCACCAGCTCCTGCTGCCCGTAGACCATGATCGAGCGCCCGCCGGTCAGCTCGGGAAAGTCGATGCGGTGCCCGCGCCCGTCGAAGCGCAGCTCGATGCCGCGATGGACGAGCCCTTCGCGGCGCATGCGCTCTCCCGCGCCGCACTCCTCGAGCACGTCCACCGTGCCCTGCTCCAGCACGCCCGCGCGCACGCGGTGCTCGACGTAGTCCCGGCTCCTTGTCTCGATGACGACCGATCGACGCCCTTGAGGCTCAGGAGATGGGAGAGCAGCAGCCCGGCGGTCCGGCGCCGACGATGGCGACCTGGGTTTCAATCCGCATTGACTTTGCAGACATGCGAACGGCCGGGATCAGCTAGAGAATCACAGAGGACGCAGAGGCCTGGTAGCCTGGTCGCTTCACGCTTCACTCCTCTGTATTCTCTGTGGCCAAAATCAAATCAGCGCCGTAACAGCTCCCGGTCGAGCGCTGGCCAGTTCGACACCACTACCGCGCGCATCCAGGGGTGGATCAGCACTGGAACCCGCGCACCCCCGGGGAAAGCCCTTGATCTGGAGGTATCACCGGGAGCCACGACTACAGGGGATGCCAGGCAGGCTCCCGCTTGGACTGATGGCACTGTTCCCGCTGGGCCTCCGACGCCGTCGAGGGCCGGAACGAATCCCCCGCCGAACGCTGCTACATCAGTAAACGTGTGGTCCTTGCCGCCACCATTCGGGGCCCGCACGGTCTGTCCTGCCCTGGTCGAGATATACCCGGGTGAAAAATTCCACGCTGGATGTCCGATGACGTTCGCCGCCAGCGGAGAGAACAGCAGCCCGATGAACTCCGCAAAAGTTGTATCGTGTTCGTGCGGCGTAGCCGCACACGTGCCAGGCCCGATGGCGGCGTTGAAGGTCGCGGGATCACAATTGTCCACCATCGCGACATTAGGATCGTTACTGTGGACCTGGGCCGTCGTAACTCTCGGCCCAATGGCCCACAAGCCAATCAACACAACCAGGCCACCGACCAAGAGTGCTAAGCTCCGCATGTTCCTTTTCTCCTCCCCTGCATGCTCGCCGCGCAGAATACATGGCTCACGTCGACTTGGTTGTCAAGACGCAAGGGTTTGCACAACTCTGAAACGAGTGAATGAAGACGGCTTACCCCCGGCTTCGCATCAACCGCGCCCCGCGCGTGATGCTTTACACCCGATGGAGTGTGGAGCAGTGGTCCGTCGTCCGTGTCGAGTTTAAGCGGGCGCTCGCGCTGCGCGCGGGGTGGTTCAACTAGGTCTGGCCGTCACCGACGCGCCGACCGACGTCGCCCGGCTCGCGAGCTGGAGCAGCACAGGGCCACCGCAGAGATTGTCGGCGTCATCAGTCGCTCCCCGACGGATAGCATGCAGGCGAGTGGATCGCGACGAAAACCACAGATAGCTTCTCTACACCATGACCCGGGCCACGCCGAACACGGGCCTGGAGCTGACTGCCTACGGGGTGCGCTCGTGAGAGCGAAGGCTAGCCGACTACTTCACGCGATTGCCTCCCTCATCTTCACCTCTGCCCGGTCGAGCGATGACCGCATGTCCATCTCGCGGAACATCGCCAGTGCGCTCCCGAGGTGCCTCCGCGCTTGCTCTCGAGCACCGACGCGAAGATAGAGCTCGCCGAGCTCGAGGTGACAGCGCGCAGCCGACGGACGCCGCCCCAATGTGCTGGCGAGCGCCAGCGCGTCCCCGTAATACGCCTCGGCCACCGGACGATCGAGAGCGGCACAATGAGCAGCGACAGCACCCGAGAGCTGAAGGGCGTACAGCTCGGTCCCTCGCTCGGAGCGCTTTCGGGCGAGCCCGAGCGTCCGCCCGGCGAGCTCGCGCGCGTCGGCGAGCCGGTCGGCGGCCAGGTTTGCCTCACTCATGTGCCCCAGGAGGCGAGTATGGAACTGCGTGGCGATTCCCATCCTCTCCATCGCGCTGCGCGCCTTGTCCATCAGCGAGAAGCCCTTGTCGACATCACCGCTGCGGGCGTGAAGAAAACCCAGTAAGCCGGACACGTGCGGCGCCAGAACATCGATCCTCCGCTCGCGGCACAGTCCCGCCGCGCGCGTGAGAAGATCGATGCCCTCGGCGAGCATGCCCTTGATCTCGAACAGATGGCCGAGTCCCCACCAGGCCATGATCCGACTGTATGGATGATCGAGCGCCTGGGCGAGGCGGACGCCCTCGTCTCCCATGGCCAGGCCATCGTCGAGGGCGCCGCGTTCGGCAAGCACCATCGTCAGATAGCAGCGCGACATGACGGCCGGGAACCCGGCCAGCCCACAGCGCTCGTGGAACCGGTCTCCGGGGAGCGCGGCGACGACGGCTCGCCAGCAGGACTCGGCGGCGCGCCCGTCGCCAAGGGCATGGTGCGCGAGCCCCAGGTAAAAGTTCGCGCCCACGTCGAGCTCTTGATCGGCGTGGCGCTCGGCGATGGCATAGGCGTCGAGACCGAGCGGCGGGACTTCGGCGGAACGACCGCTCATGACGAGGCTGGCGCTCAGGTAGACCCACACGCGACCGAGCCGCTGCCTGTCGTCGAGTTTCCTCGCAAGCGCCTCGGCTTCGCTGAGATGGCTCATCATCTCGGGCAAGTCACCGAGCGCGAAGAGCGCGTTGCGGAGGTCGAACCGCAGGTCGACCGCCTGTCTCAGCGCTTCGGCCGTCTGGGGCACGTGCTCGAGCGCGGCGATCGCCTGCTCGAAGAGACCGACCGCCTCGCGGTTCGCCGAACGCGTCAGGGCTTGCACGCCGGCCCGCTGGAGGAAGGCAACGGCCTTCGCCCACACCTCCCCCTCGCGAAAATGCAACCCCAGCGCAGTCAGGTGGGGTTCGAGATCGCTCTCGTAGAGCGCCTCGAGGGCCTCGGCGACTTGTCGGTGCAGGAGCTTCCGGCGGATCGGCAGGAGCGCACCGAGCACCACCTCACGTACCCAGTCGTGTACCGTCTTGAACCGATCGCCGACGGTCCGCAGTACCTGGCGTCGTACGAGTTCTTCCACGGCGTCCGCCGCCTCGTGCTCCCCGAGACCGGAGGCACGCTGCAGGAGCTCGAACTCGACCTCGCGGCCGATCACGGCGGCGAGCGCAGCCAGCGCTTGCCCCCGCTGGGAGAGCCGTTCGAGCCGGACCATGACCAGTTCGCGCACCCGGTCGGGCAGAGCAAGCGCCTCAGCTGTCGTCGTCGGCGTCGCTCCCTGCTCCAGCGCCCGCAGGGTCTCGACGACCACGAAGGGGTTGCCATTGCTGGCACCCCAGATCCGCTCGGCGAGCTCGCTCTCGATGCCCGGGGCTCGCCCGCGCGGAGCCAGGAGCTGCACCAGCGCTGTCGTGTCGCCCTGCGAGAGCGGCCCGAGGACAAGCCGGCCGATGCTCGGCAGACGCAGGAGATCGCGGAGCACCAGCGCCTCGGCGACATCCTCCTGGCGCGCTGTCAGCACGATCAGGATGGGCCAGGCGGCGACCCGTCGCGACAGGACGGAGACTAGGCGGACGCTCATCTCGTCGGCCCAGTGCACGTCCTCGAGCACCAGCAGCAGCGGCTGGGCCTTCGCGAGCCGCTTGAGCAGCTGCCCGACGGCTTCAAACAACCGCGTAGCGTCCTCGGCACTCGGCACTCGCTGATCGTCATGCTTGGCGAGCTCGGGGAAGAGCCGCGCGAGCTCGGCGCGCCAAGCGGCGGTCACGTCGGCAAGCACGTCCTCGCTGGCGAGGACGCCGCCAGTCCGCAGCGCATCGATCCACGGACCGTAGGCCAGCGCCTGCTCGATCGCGTACGCGTGGCCCACCAGCACCAGCGCCCCACGCTTCATGGCTTCGACGCTGAGCTGGCCGACGAGCCGGCTCTTGCCGATCCCGGCCTCACCCAGCACGGCAATAACTGCCCTCGGCCTGTATCCGCTTCGTCCAAGGCGGCCATGAGACGCGTGAGCTCCGGCCCGCGCCCAATCATCGGCGCGTCGTCGGGCAGTGGTGGCGGAGAGTGCCGCGACGCCTTGGAGGCCGGCGCAGCAAGACCCGCAAGAGCGGTGCGGGTGTTCTCCGACGGTGTCGCGCGACCCCGCAGGACGTCCTGATAGAGCTGTCGCGTCTCGGCTTCGGGCTCGACGCTCAGCTCCCGCCGAAGGGTCTCGACACAGATCTGGTATTGGCGGAGGGCGGCGTCCCGCCGGCCCTGACGGGCGTACATCCGTATCAGCGTTCGGTGCACGGCCTCCTGGAGCGGATCCAGGGCAAGCAGGCGTCGGGCCGTCTCCAAGGCTAGAGGCTCTTCCGCCTTGATCTGGTAGGCGAGCAGCCGGGCTAGCGCCTCGAGGGCCAGCTCGCGCAGCCGCTCCCGCTCGGCCGTGAGCCACTCCTCGAAGCGGGGGCGTGGTGACGGCGAGGCCCTCGAGGAGGTCCCCTCGATAGAGCTCGGCAGCCTGCTGGAGGGCCTGCGGGCCGCCCTGGCGCACGAGCCGTTCGAACGCGAGAACGTCCACGTCGAGCGCCGCGCAATCCAGCGCCACCGCGTCTTCCCCTACGCGAAGGCTGAGGGGCGCCGGAGAGAGCGCGGGGCGAAGCACAAAGAGCGCCTTGCGGAGATTGGCCCGCGCCTGGTGGTCGTCAATCTCGGGCCAGAACAGGGTGGTCAGCTTGTCTCGGGGCTGCGCCTGGCCCGGATGGCAGGCGAGGTAGGCGAGCATCGCCTGGACCTTCCTGCGCGCGATCGGCACAGGGCCCCCGGAGTCCGTTTTGAGATCGAAGCCCCCGAGAAGGCACAACTTCAAGGACCCCATTTGGCCAGACACTACACCGGGTTCCCCGCCACGCGCAATCGCGCTGGGGCTACGGGAAAGTGTCCGGGAACGCCGCCCGCGACGTTTCAGGAACGCCCGTCGCGTAGACGTCTCGCATGCAGGCGAGCGGGTCGTCACGAAGGCTCTAGCCAGCAGAGGAGGACTCATGGACAGCTACACCGAACGCCGCTTGACGCGTGATCAGGCCTGTGGCCACCAGCCTCCACGGGCGCGGGTGGTCCTTGGCATCGGTATCGGTCTCTACCTGCTCGTACTTGGCGGGCTCGGCGGCACGGTCGTGGAGCGGATGAGGTTCGACTACCGGCGGGACGCTGTGGTTGCCCGCTATGACTCACTGCTCCGCGAGCGCAATGCGGGCTTGATGGCGATCGAGCGCGACGTCGCTCAGAGGTCCGGGCCGGCGGGCGTCGATGTCGCTCCCGTTCCCTTCGGGGCGTTGCGCTGCCACTGCTGGGCAATAGAGGAGGAGGCGACGGGTTCGAGCCTCAGCGAGCGGCCACGCTCGCGCACGTGGAGACGGTGATCCGAGCAAACCAGGGGACGCCGCTGGCCATCGGCCCGGGCGCACGGGCCGAAGCGCCGCGGTGAACCGCCGAGGCCGACACGCTGCTGCACGGCACTCTCGAGCTGGAAGGAGACACACGATGCTGAACTGCATCGTCATCGAGACGAAGGACATCGAGCCCGTCACCTACGAATGGGGAGCGGTCAAGTGGGTCGCCAACAACGATCTCGCGCCAGGCTGCGAGCAGAGCTTCGGGCTCGTGCACATCCTGCCGGGCAAGACCAATCCCGAGCACTGGCACACCGCCGCGGAGGAGATCGTCTTCATGCTCCAGGGCGAGTGCGACGTGCGCCTGGGCGATCGGGATTTCAGGATCGGCCCCGGGCAAACGCTGTTCATCCCCCAGGGCGTCAAGCACGAGGTCGCGAACAAGGGCTGGGAGCCGGTTCTCTACGTCTGCTCCTTCTCGGCAAGCATGCGCGGAACGCTCTTCGACGACCCTTCGGCTCCGGGCGTGCGACCGCTGTCCGGCCGGAGCGGGAGCCATGACTGGTAAGCCGGACGCGCGCCGGATGCTGAAATACGACCTCGTCGTGCTCGGCGCCGGACCCGCGGGCGAGAAGGGTGCGGCGCAGGCCGCCTACTTCGGCAAGCGCGTCGCCGTCGTCGATCCCCATCCCCGGCCGGGCGGAACCGCGGTGAGCACGGGCGGTATCCCCACCAAGACGTTGCGCGAAGGAGCCATCTACCTCCGCGGCCTCGGCCAGAGCGCGATCGGCGTGCCGCCGGCGTGCGCGCAGGACTCGTGGCGCGTGCTCATGGCTCGAAAGCTCGAGGTCTCGGAGTTCATGACCAAGGCCGTCGAGCGCAACCTGGTGCGTCACGGCATCGAGCGCATCCACGGCGAGGCGCGCTTGCTCCCCGGTCGCCGTGTGGAGGTCGAGAAGCAAGGTGGTGAGCGGGTCGTGCTGGACACCGACGTCGTGCTGCTCGCCTCTGGGTCGAGACCCTGTCATCCCCCCGGGATTCCCATGGACGATCCCGATGTGTACGACTCGGACAGCATCCTCGGAATCGAGGGCGTGCCGGAATCGATCCTCGTCATCGGCGGCGGCGTCTTGGGCTGCGAGTACGCATCGATCTTCGCCGCGCTCGGCGCCCAGGTGATCATCGCGGACGGCAGCAGCCACTTGTCCCGGGCGCTCGATGTCGAGATGGCGCGGGTCCTCGCCGAGTCCTTCAACGCCATCGGGATTCGCGTCATTCCCATAGCGTCAAGATATCCGGCGTCGCGCGGGTGGGTGACTCCCTCGAGGCCCGGCTCGCCGACGGCCGGACGCTCCGGAGCACGGAAGGTCCTGGTTGCGGCTGGCCGGAGCCCGCGCATCGAGGGCCTGGGCCTCGGGGACGCCGGCGTCGAGCTCGACGGGAGGCGGCTGGGTTCGGGTCGACGATCACTACCGAACCACCGCTGCTGGACGTGTTCGCGGCCGGCGATGTGATCGGACGTCTCGGGCTCGCCTCCATGGCGATGGAGCAAGCCCGGGTCGCGGTGTCCCATGCGTTCGGCTTCGAGCACAAGCAAGAGATCGATCGCTTCCACCCGGGCTACATGTTCTCGATTCCCGAAGCAGCCTGGGTCGGCCTCACCGAGGAGCAGGCGCGCGCCCAGGGGATCGACTACGAGGTCGGGCGATCGTCCTTCGGCTCGAACGCGAAGGCGCGGATCTCGGGGTTCCCGGACGGCCTCGTGAAGCTCGTGTTCCGGGTACCCGACAAGACGCTTCTGGGAGTGCACATCGTCGGGGAGCTCGCCAGCGAGCTCGTCCACATCGGGCAGTTCGTCATGCACGAGGGCAGCACGATCGACCGGTTCATCGACGCAACCTTTGCCGCCCCACTCGCAGCGAGGCGTACAAGTACGCCGCCTACGACGGGCTGATGCGCCTCGACCGCCGCGCCGGGCCCCGGACCGCGGCTCCCGATTTGTCACGCGCGGACGAGCCAGGGAGCCGGCATGAGCTTGGTCCGGCGGCGTGCGCCCGTCCTGCCCCGATGGCCCGCTGTTCGCACAGCTCGACGCGAAGGCCCTTGACGATATTCGGCGCCACACGCGCCCTCGACGCTACGCGGCCGGCGCCGTGATTTGCCGGGAGGGCGAGAGTGGCGACAGCGTGCTGGTGTTGCAGCGCGGCTTTGCCGACGTGCGTGTGGCGTCGAGAGCCGAGAGGCGAACGGTGGACGTGCGGCAGCTGCGCGCCGGCGACCTCGTCGGCGAGGTGGGAGCGCTGACCGGGCTGCCGCGGTCGGCGACGGTCGTCGCCTCGTCTGACGCCGACGCCCTCGAGATCGAGCGGGAGGACTTCGACCGGCTGCTCGCTGATCATCCAAGGCTCGAGACGAATCTCACGCGGCTTCTCGGCGCGCGCCTCGCGTCGGGGAATTCCGCGCTCCGCGGAGCAGGCCGGGGCGTGGTCGCCTTCGTCGTCGCGATGGAAAGCCCCGCCCTCGCCGACCGGGTGCTGGAGGCGGTGCGTCGCGCGACCCCGCGGTCGGCGGCCATCATCGACCTCCGCGGCGCGAGGCGACGGAATCTCAGGGCGAACCCTGCGCGGGCCTCGACCATGCCGGGGCACGCGTATGCGGTCGCGCGCGTCCCGCAAGCCCTGGAGCGCCTGGACCGCCTCGAGATCGCCCATGAGACGGTCATCCTCGTGGTGGGGGCAAGCAGCGTAGCCTCGCGCACCTCCTCGCGCGCGCCCACCGCGTCGTCGCGGTCGCCAGCCGCGGCGAGGCGCTCGCACTGACGCCACGCATGCCGCCGCGCCATCGGCTCGCCGATCTCGTCCTGCTCGGCGCGAGTGGGAGATGCGCCTGTCCCGGCCCTCGCCGAGTATCGAGTCGCCCGGCGGTGTGCGGACGTGCCGACGGCGTCGGACATCGCCTGGCTGGGCCGTCACCTTTCGCGGACCAAGCTCGGCCTGGCGCTCGGCGCCGGCGGCGCCAAGTCCTTCGCCCACGCCGGCGTGATCGACGCGCTGCAGCGCGCCGGCTACGTCGTCGACTATGTGGCCGGCAGCAGCATGGGCGCGGTGACGGCGGTATGGCTGGCGCTCGGAATGTCGGGCGCGGACATCGCCGACACGTTGAGCAGGCGTTGGGCTCCCAGGCCCGTGGTCGACGAGATCTTCCGCAAGGGTGCGGCCGGCGACGGCGTGCGCATCCTCGGGCAGCTTCTGCGCGAGACGACGGGGGACCGCTCGTTCGCCGACCTCCCGACGCCCGCCACGGTCATGACGGCCGACCTCGCCGGACGCTGTCCCGCGCCGCTCACGTCCGGCGCACTGTGGGAAGCGCTCATGGCCGCGCTGGCGATTCCCGGCCTCTATCCCCCATGGGTACGCGGGAAGCAGCGCCTCGTGGACGCGGTGTCGCTCACACCGGTGCCGATCGAGAGCGCGATCGAGGCCGGCGCCGATGTCACCATCGCCGTCAACGTGCTCGGCCGCGAGTGCCGCTCGAGCTGGCCGGCGCGCGGCCGCATGGGCCGGACCTGCCGCTGCGACCGCGACGCGGCGGTCCGGGCACGTCCGCGACACGGTCGTCGAGGTGCTCGAGCTGGCCCAGATCGACGCCAGCGCGCGCCAGGCGGCGCGGGCCGACGTGCCCATCACGCCCCAGTTCGGCCCGGGAACGTGGCGCGACATGCAGCTCGGGCCGCTGTTCTTCGCAGCCGGAGCCGAGGCTGCGGAGGCGCAGCTCCCCGCCTGGCCGCGCTCGCCGGGCCATGTCGGGTGCCCGCGTGACCCGGGATCCGGCTCGAACTTAGCGTCGCAATCGTCTAGCGTCAGCAACCTCAGCAAAGACAGAAAAGGGGGGGAATCATGTTGAGACAGAAAATCTCTCTCGGCGTACTCCTGGTCGGGACTGTAGTTTCAGGGTCCATCGGTACTGCTAGCGCATCATCCTGTGCGCCACTGGTTGGGACATGGCTTGTGGACACGAAAAGCACGGTCGCCGTCTTGCGGCCTGTGACTTTCACTGTCCACTCGGGTGGGACAATGTCCAACATCAGTGGCTCGAACATCGCTGTACTGGGCTTTACCGCCAGAAGTGGTCTCCATGGTGAATGTTCCAATATTCGGCCGCGCCTCTACCGAGTCATGCTCGAAGAGTTGCTCTACAAGGATGGGCTTTTCGCGGGCCGATTCCTGCTTGATCTGACGGTAGAGCACGACCCGAGAACTGACACGATCGCAGGCGTTTCAGGACAATCCCGGTTCAAGATCACGGTGTTCAGAACGACGCCTCCTCCCGATCCTCCTGATCCTTGTATCAGCAGTACCGCCGACTTGCCGACAGGAGACATGGTTCGTGAAGACGGCAATGAACACGTTTGCAGGAGTGCGAATGATCTCGAGCTTACGGGGAGACGCCTTGCCACGGATAGCTTCTTTACACCATGACCCGGGCCATGCCGAAACAAAGGCGTGGAGCTGACTGTCTCCAGCGTGACCGAGCAACGTCGCAGAACTGGCAGGACCGCGCGGTGCCGGCAGCGCAGGCCGTGCGCGTTGTCCGTCCCGGCTACCGCGTGTTCGTCGGCAGCGCGTGCGCGACGCCGCGCCGGCTCCTGGAGGCGCTCGAAGGGCTGGCGCCGGAGGGCGTGCAGCTCGTCCATTTCCTGACCGATGGCGCCGTCGGCCGTCTCGACGGTCGCCCGGCGACCCACTTCCGACATCGCGCGTTCTACATCGGCCACGACATGCGCGAGCTGGCGAAGCAATCGCCGGTGGACTACGTGCCGATCACGCTCGCCGAAGTCCCTCGGCTGATCGCCAGTGGCCGACTGGCCTTCGACGTTGCCCTCGTGCAGGCGAGCCCGCCCGACGAGCGCGGCATGTGCAGCCTCGGCGTCTCGGTCGACATCGTCCGGGCGGCGGTCCGCGCCGCGCGCGCCGTCGTCGCCGAGATCAACCCGCGGATGCCGCGCACCGGCCCCGAGAGCGAGGTGCCGCTCGCGCGCTTCGACCACGTGGTCGCCGTGGACGAGCCGATCATCGAGTATCTCCATCCGGAGATCGGCGATACCGCCGAGCGTATCGCTCGCTATGTCGCCCGCCTCATCGACGACGGGGCGACGCTCCAGATCGGGTTGGGACGCGTCCCCAACGAGATGCTCCGCTTTGTCGGGGACCGGCGGGACCTCGGCATTCACTCGGACGTCATCACCGAACCGCTCGTCGATCTGGTCGCCCGCGGCGTCGTCACCGGCGCGCGGAAGAGCATCCACCGAGGCCAGGTGGTCGCCAGCCTCGCCATGGGCACGCGCCGTCTCTACGACGCCATCGACGGGGACCCGCGCTTCGCCTTCTTCCCGATCGAGTACGTGTCCGACGCGAGCGTCATCGCCGCCAACGCGGCGATGGTGTCAGTGACGCAGGCGTTCGCCATCGACCTCACGGGGCAGGTGTGCGCGGACTCGCGCGACGGCACTCTCTACGGAGGCATCGCGACGCAGCCGGACTTCCATCGCGGCGCCGCTCGATCGCCGGGGGGCAAGGCGATCGTCTGCCTGACCTCCACCACCGACGAGGGCGAGTCGGCGATCCGACCCGCGCTAAGCCCTCGCGAGGCTGTGTCGATTCCTCGGGCCGAGGTGCACTATGTCGTCACCGAGTACGGCACCGCCTACCTGTTCGACCGCTCGCTTGCCGAGCGCGCGCTGGCCCTGATCGAGATCGCGCACCCGCTGCACCGCGAGAGCCTGCTGGCCGCGGCCATCGCGAGCGGGCTGCTTCCGCCGGGGCAGACGCTCCGGAGCCGCGGCGCCTATCCGGTGGAGGAGGTGTCGGAGGCGGAGCTGCGCGATGACCGACGGGTGACTATCCGTCCAACACGGGCCGATGACGCCGCGGGGCTGCAGGCGCTGTTCTTCCACCTGCGTCCCGAGGACGTGCGCACGCGGTTCTTCCGGTACCTGAAATCGCTTACGGACGAGACGGCGCAGCATCTGTGCAACGTCGGCTACCAGCAGGAGATGGCCTTCGCCGCCGTGATCGGAGGGCCGGAGTCCGAGCGGATCGTCGGCACGAGCTGCTACTTCCTCGACCCCAAGACCGGGCTCGCCGACGTCGCGTATATGGTGGACCCGGAGTGGCAGGGCGCCGGCCTCGGCACGCTCCTGCAGGTGCGGACGATCGACTACGCACGGCGTCACGGCGTGCGCGGGTTCACGGCGGACGTCCTCGCCGACAACGCCGCCATGCTCGCCGTGTTCCGCCACTCGGGTTGCGGAGTGGTCAGCCGCCTGGTGGAGGGCGCCTACGAGGTCCAGATCCTGTTCGACGAACCAGCCCCGACCGGGCGCCGGGTGGGCCGAGCGCCTCTGCAGGTAACCACCGCCCGACGTCCGCGCCAACCGGCGTGCGTGACATGATGCGCGCGTGGCTCGTGAGGGCCCGGAACGACATCGTCGGAGGGCTGATGTCCGCCGCAGCGGCCATCCCTCTCGCCATGGGCTACGGGATGTTCGCGTTCGTAGCGCTCGGCGACGCGTACTTCGCCCACGGCGTGCTCGCGGGCCTGTACACCGCGATCGTCGTCGGCGTCGTCAGCGTGGCGACGGGCGACCGGACGACGACCGTCTACGCGCCACGCGTCGTCACCACGTTCTTCCTGGGCTCCCTCGTCTTCTCGCTCGCACACTCGGACGCGCCCATCATCCGGACCGGAAACGTCGACCACACGCTCGCCATCGTCTTCTCGATCATCCTCGTCGGCGGAGCCTTTCAGGCGCTATTCGGCCTCGTGCGGCTGGGTACGCTCATCAGGCACACGCCGCAGCCGGTCATGGCGGGATTCCAAAACGCCGCCGCGCTGCTGCTCTTCCTCGTGCAGCTCGGCAACGTGCTGGGATACGGCACGCATACGCGCCTCGGCCAGATCGTGCCCAACCTGGGCTCGGCGAAGCCCCTGTCGGTGGCGGTCGCGCTCGTCACCATGGTCGTGATGTGGCACGCGAAGCAACTGACTGCCTCGATTCCTTCGCTCCTGGTCGCGCTCCTGGCCGGGACCGCGATCTACCACGGGCTGGCCTTCCTGGGCTTCTCGAGCTGGCTCGGCCTCGTCGGTACGCGAAATTCGCCGATCTGGCAGCGGCATAGTCGCTCGCTGCCAGGTGTGTTCGCCAACTTCGCGGCGGCCTAGCCCGCTTCGCCGGCCGGGATTGCCCGGCGCGCGCTCGTCGTTGCGCTGCGCGTGAGCATCACGGCCGAAAGCCCAGTTCCCGAGAGCCGCCGAATCCTCGCCGGGTACTTCACGCTGGCCGCGCTGTACACGCTGTCGGCCGCGCTCATCTGGGGCGTCAACACACTGTTCCTGCTCGACGCCGGTCTGAGCTTCTTCGAGGTGTTCGTCGCGAACGCCGCCTTCTCGGCAGGGATGGTCCTGTTCGAGGTACCGACTGGTGTGGTCGCGGACACGCTCGGCCGGAGGATCTCGTTCCTGCTCTCCGTCTCGGTGCTGGCGACGACGACGCTGCTGTACGTGGCACTGGCGGAGGTCGACGCGGGCGTGGTCGCGTTCTCGCTCGTCTCCGTCGGGATGGGCCTGGGCTTCACCTTCTACTCGGGCGCGATGGAGGCGTGGCTCGTGGACGCGCTCGCTGTCACGGGCTATCGCGGGGTGCTCGATCGCGTGTTCGCGCGCGGCCAGCAGGTCACCGGCGCGGCGATGCTCGTCGGCACCATCGGCGGCGGGCTGCTGGGGCAGATCGATCTCTCGCTGCCGTACCTCGTGCGCGCGGTGCTCCTCGCCGTGGTCTTCACGGTCGCGTACGTCGTCATGCACGACCTGGGCTTCACCCCTCGCCGCGTCGCGGCGTCCGCGTTGCCCGGCGAGGTCGCGCGCAACGCACGCGCCGGCGTCGAGTTCGGTTGGGGCCAGCGGAGCCTTCGGCTGCTCATGCTCGCGGGGCTCGTCCAGGTGGGGTTCGTCATGTGGGCGTTCTACGCCGCCCAGCCGTACCTGCTCGACTTGCTCTCGAGCGATGCGATCTGGATCGCAGGCCTCGTCGCGGCGGGAGTCGCGGCGTCGACCATGGCGGGGAACCAGGTGGTCGCATTCGCGTCTCGCTACTGCGGACGCCGCACCACGCTGCTCCTCGGCGCGGCTGTGCTGCAGACAGCCGCAGCAGTCGCGCTCGGCCTCGCCGGCTCGTTCTGGATCGCGCTTCCCGCGCTTCTGCTCGTGACCGCGTCCCTCGGCGTGACGAGCCCGGTGCGCTCCGCCTACCTGCACCAGGTCGTCCCCAGCGAGCAGCGGGCCACGGTCGTCTCGTTCGACTCGATGGTCTCGAACGTCGGTGGCATCGGTGGCCAGGTCGGGCTCGGGGCGATCGGCGAAGCACGGTCCGTCGGTGCTGCCTTCGTCGTCGGCGGTGTCGCCACGGCGGCGGCACTTCCACTGCTCGCGCGACTGCGTCAGCTCGGCGGAACGCCCGACGTCATCGTCGGAACGCGCGCAGGTGCCGACAGCCCGTGCGCCGGCGCTGGGATTCCCGCCGTATCGGCGGTCGAGACAACTCCGCTCCAGCGACCGGAGGAGCTGACGCCGGCATTACGCGGCTAGAGAGGCCGCATGCAAGACTGGCGCGCGTGCCCGCGACCGTGATCGTCGGCGCGCAGTGGGGAGACGAGGGCAAGGGCAAGATCGTCGACCTGCTCGCGCAGGAGTCCGACCTCGTCTGCCGCTATCAGGGCGGGCCGAACGCGGGCCACACGATCGTCGTCGGAGACGAGACGTACAAGATCCGGCAGATCCCCACCGGGATCATCGCGGGCAAGCGCTGCGCGATCGGAGCAGGGTGCGTGGTCGACCCTGGTGTCCTGACCGCCGAGCTCGACGAGCTCCAGGCTCGGGGGCACGCGACCGAGGGTCTGGTCTTCGTCTCCGGGAACGCGCATCTCGTGATGCCGTGGCACGTGGCGCTCGACGGCGCACGCGAGCGGCGGCTCGGCAGCCTGCAGATCGGCACCACCCGCCGCGGCATCGGCCCCGCTTATGCGGACAAGGCCACACGCATCGGCATCCGCGTGCAGGACCTGCTCGACCCCAAGATCCTCCGCCAGAAGCTCGAGCTCGCCGTGGCCGAGAAGAACGTCTGGCTGCAACGGGTCTACGACCTCGACGCGTTCGCGGTCGACGAGGTTGTGGAGTCGCAGCTCGGGTTCGCGGCGCAGCTCGCGCCGTACGTCACGGACACGTCCCTCCTCGTCCACGAAGCCCTGCGCGCGGGCGACCGCGTCCTGTTCGAGGGTGCCCAGGGAACGTTGCTCGATCTCGATCACGGCACCTACCCGTTCGTGACCTCGTCGAGCCCAATCGCCGCCGGAGCCGCCGTCAGCTTCGGGATCGGCCCGAACCGGATCGACCAGGTGCTCGGCGTCGCCAAGGCGTACGTAACCCGTGTCGGCGAGGGACCGTTCCCGAGCGAGATCGTCGGTCCGGAGCACGATCGCGTCCAGGCGGTCGGCCACGAGTTCGGCACCGTCACGGGCCGCGAGCGCAGGTGCGGGTGGCTCGATCTCGTCGCGCTCCGCTTCGCCGTCCGCGTGAACGGGATCACGTCACTCGCGCTGACCAAGCTCGACGTGTTGTCCGAGTTCGCGGAGATTCCGGTATGTGTGCGCTATCGGCTGCCCGATGGCAACGAGACCGAGGAGTTCCCGGCGCACCAGAGCGACTTCCACCACTGCCGGCCGGTGTTCGAGACCCTGCCAGGCTGGGAGGCTGCGATCGAGGACGTTCTCCCGGGCGCGGCGCGCTCGTACGTCTCGTTCGTCGAGGACGAGCTCGAGGTCCCGGTCAGCCTGGTCGGCACGGGCGCGGCGCGCGAGCACGTGCTCGCGCTCGACACTTCCTGAGTCCTCTCAGTCCCGTCGCTGGAGGAACAGCTCGGTGAACTCGCGGCAGCGTTCCTCGGCGTCGAAGCGGCAGAGGAAGACGTTGTGGTACTCGCGCTCGACCGTGCGTCCGTCGGCGGCGAAGTAGCGCGACACGCCCACCGCGACCGCACGGTCGCCGTCGATCGCCCACGGGTGGTATTCCGCGGTCCAGGATCCTGGCTCGTCGCGATCGTCGAGCCAGTCGGAGACGATCGCGTCCCGGCCCTTCACGACCTCGTCGCCTTCGTCCCACGGGTGATACCGGTACTCGGCGTCGGCGCTGAAGAGCGCGCCGATCGCGTCCTCGTCATAACTCTGCCAGGCCTGGACGTACCGGTCCAGCCACTCCTGGAACCTCGACTCGTCCACGGCGCACAGCCTAGGGCACCGCCGGTCGACCGCGCCGGAGGCACCACTAGACTCGACCGGTGCGGGTTCTCCTGGTCGGTTCAGGCGGTCGAGAGCACGCGCTGGCCTGGAAGCTGGCCCAGTCCCCGCAGCTGACCGAGCTCCATGCCGCGCCCGGAAACCCGGGCATCGCGCGACACGCATCGTGTCATCCCATCCGCGCCGACGATGCCGAGGCGCTCCTCGCGCTCGCCCGCTCGCTCGACATCGAGCTTGTCGTCGTCGGGCCGGAGGTTCCGCTCGTCCTCGGCGTCGCGGATGCGTTGCGACGCTTCGGCATCGCGGTGTTCGGGCCAAGTCGCGCGGCTGCGGCGATCGAGGGCTCGAAGACGTTTGCGAAGGACGTCATGTCCGCGGCGGGCGTCGCCACCGCTGCACGGCTCGCGATCGCGCGTCCCCCGTGCGTCGTCAAGGTCGACGGGCTGGCGGCCGGAAAGGGCGTCCACGTCTGTCGAACGCAGGCCGAGCTCGACGCGGCTCTGCGTGCGGTGTCCGGCGTCGGAAGCGACGTGCTGGTCGAGGAGCTTCTCGAAGGTCCCGAGGTGTCGCTCTTCGCGGTGTGCGACGGCCGCCAGGCGGTGCCGCTGGTGCCCGCCCAGGACTTCAAGCGCGCATTCGACGGCGACGCCGGGCCGAACACCGGCGGCATGGGCGCGTATGCGCCGGTGCCCGGGCTGAGCGGCGCTGATACGGCCGAGCTTGTCGCCCGGGTCCACACGCCGGTGCTCGAGGAGCTCGAGCGACGTGGCGCGGGATTCGTCGGTCTGCTCTATGCCGGCCTGATGCTCACCGCGGACGGCCCGCGCGTGCTCGAGTTCAACTGCCGGTTCGGCGATCCCGAGACGCAGGCGATCCTGCCGCTTCTCGACGGCGATCTGCTGGCTGCGCTCGCCGCCGCCGCAGCGGGAGACATAGCCGCGGTGACCTTCGGCGAGGCGTCCGGGTCGGCCGTGACCGTCGTACTCGCCGCGGGTGGTTATCCAGCCGACGACGATCGCGGAACCCCGATACGGGAGTTGAGCAGGCAGGGGACGCGGGCGCGCTCGTGTTTCACGCGGGCACGGCCGTCCAGGGAGAGCAGCTCGTGACGAACGGCGGTCGCATCGTGGGAGTGACAGGTCTCGGCACGACGATCGGCGACGCGCGCGCGGCAGCGTATTCAGCGAGCTCGCTGATCCGGTTCGAGGGGATGCGGCAGCGGTCGGATATCGCCCTGGCGGCTGCGACGGGCGCGACTTTCGACCTCACGGGAGTGGCTCGTTGAGCCATGGCTCGAGGAGCTCCGCCTGGGGCCACCCCGCGCCTCCTCCCGCTATCGAGCCTATCGCGCGATCGCTCGCAGGTGGTACGCGGCTTCGCGCCGGCTCTGCAACGACCACTCCGCAGCGCCCACTAGAATCGGGCTCGTGATCTCCCGCTACTCGAGGCCGGCGATGGCTCGGGTCTGGTCGGAGGAGGCGAAGCTCGAGCGGTGGCTCGCAGTGGAGCTGGCCGCCCTCGACGCCTGGGTGCAGGTCGGCGCGGTGCCGTCTGCTTCGGCGCACGCCGTTCGCCAACGTGCGCGTGTTCCGAGCCCGGACAAGGTCGCCGAGCTCGAACGGCAGACGAATCACGACGTCGCCGCGTTCGTCGACGTGGTCTCCGCCGATCTCGGGCCTGACGGGCGCTGGTTCCACTACGGGCTCACGTCCTCCGACGTGCTGGACACCGCGCTCGCGCTCGCGGTGCAGGATGCCGGCAGGCTCGTCCTCGAGGGCCTCGAACGCGTGCACCCGCTCCGTCGTCGCGCGCGCCGAGGAGCACCGCAACACGCTCGTCATGGGTCGGACGCACGGCGTGCATGCGGAGCCGACGACGTTCGGGCTGAAGCTCGCGAGCTGGGCGTTCCAGCTCGGTCGCGACCGTACGCGCGTCGAGCAGGCACTCGACGACATGCGGGTCGGAAAGCTCTCGGGTGCAGTGGGCGCCTACGCGACGACGACTCCCGAGCTCGAGCGAGTTGCGTGCGAAGCGCTGGGACTCGAGCCCGCCCCGAGCTCGACGCAGATCCTGCAGCGAGACCGCCATGCCGCGTTGCTGTCCGCGCTCGCCCTAGTCGCCTCCTCGCTCGATCGCTTCGCGCTGGAGATCCGCCACCTTGCTCGCACCGAGGTGCGCGAGGTCGAGGAGCCGTTCGGGAAGGGCCAGAAGGGCTCCTCTGCGATGCCGCACAAGCGCAACCCGATCGTGTCCGAGCGGCTGTGCGGGCTTGCACGCGTCGTCCGCGGGTACGCAGTCGTCGGTTTGGAGAACGTCGCGCTCTGGCACGAGCGCGACATCTCGCACTCCTCGGCGGAGCGCGTCGTGCTCCCCGACGCATTTCTGCTCGTCGACTACATGCTCGACCGTTTCGCCTGGCTCGTCGACGGGCTCGTCGTCAGGCCTGAACGGATGCGCGCGAACCTCGAGGCGACGGGCGGTCTCTTCTTCAGCCAGAAGCTGCTTCTTGCTCTCGTCGAGTCAGGGCTCGAACGTGACGCCGCCTACGGCTCGTGCAGCGACATGCGATGCGTGCCTGGGACGAGGGGCTCGACCTGCGTGACCTCGTCCGAGGCGATCCCGAGATCGCCGCCAGGGCGGACGTGAGCGAGGTCTTCGACCTCGGCGCGTACACCCGGCACGTCGACGTCGTGTTCACGCGCCTGCGGGCGCTCTCTCAACCCGAGGAGGTGACGGCGTGAGCGAGGCGATCCACGTCGGAAGCGGGAAGGTTCGCGAGCTCTACTCGCTGGACGAGGAGACGCTCGCACTCGTCGCTAGCGATCGCATCTCGACCTTCGACGTCGTGCTGGCGACGCCGATTCCGGACAAGGGACGCGTCCTCACCGGGCTCTCGGCGTTCTGGTTCGCGCGCACCCGCGACATCGCGCCGAACCACCTCCGCAGCCTGCGCGCGGACGGCCGGACGATGGTGTGTCGCAGGCTCGACATGCTTCCGATCGAGTGCGTGGTCCGCGGATACCTCGCCGGGTCGGGCTGGAAGGACTACCGCGAGACCGGAGTGGTCTGCGGGCACCGCCTCGCGGACGGTCTCGAGGAGTCCGCGCGGCTGCCCGAGCCGATCTTCACTCCGGCGACGAAGGCGACCTCCGGCCACGACGAGAACATCGACGAGGAACGCGCGGCGGCGTTGTGCGGCGAGGACGTGTACTCGGCGGCGAAGGAGGCTTCGCTCGCCCTCTATCGCCACGGCTCGGAGTACGCCGAGGCCCGCGGGATCATCCTCGCGGACACGAAGTTCGAGTTCGGCGTGGCTCCCGACGGGAGCGCTGGTACTCGGCGACGAGGCGTTGACGCCCGACTCGTCCCGCTTCTGGCCCGTCGACGGCTACGCACCTGGAAAGGCTCAACCCTCGTTCGACAAGCAGTTCGTCCGCGACTGGGCCGAGGAGATCGGGCTGGAACAAGGAGCCGCCGGGGCCAGAGCTTCCGCCGGACGTCGTCGCCGGTACTCGAGCGCGCTACGTCGAGGCGTTCGAACGGCTCGCCGAGATCTCGTTCGCGGAGCTACGTCGCGAATCCCGAGGTGGTCCTTGAGGGCCACCGTGCTCGTCCGGCCGAAGCAGGGCATCCTCGATCCGCAAGGAGAGGCGGTGCAGCGCTCCCTGCGCAAGCTCGGGTTCGACGTGTCGGCGGCGCGGGTGGGCAGGCTCATCGACCTCGAGCTCGACGCCGACGACTCGGCCGACGCACGCGCCGCGCTCGAGCGGATGTGCAGCGAGCTCCTCGCGAACCCCCTCATCGAGAGCTTCGAGATCCAGTTGCACGAGCCGGTGGTCCGGCCGCGCCGTCGTGAACGGCCCGAGGGTCGCCGTCGTTGCGTTTCCCGGCTCGTGTGACGACCACGACGCTGCCTGGGCGCTGGCCGCCGTCGGCGCCGAGCCGGTCCTCGTCCGTCACGATGAGCCGCTCCCCGCCGACGTCGGTGCCGTCGTCCTCCCGGGCGGATTTTCCTACGGCGACTACCTGCGCACGGGAGCGATCGCCAGCTTGGCGCCTGTGATGGGCGCCGTCCACGCCTTCGCGCGCGACGGCGGTCCGATCCTCGGTATTTGCAACGGATTCCAGATCCTCTGCGAGGCGCGGCTCCTACCGGGCGTGCTGCGACCGAATCGGCAGCTCGAGTTCGTCTGCCGCGACGCGACCGTGCGGGTCGAGGACGCCGAATCGCTCTTCACGCGGCGCTGCAGCGGCCGGGCAGGAGCTCGTGCTCCCCGTGAAGCACGGCGAGGGCGCGTGGTACGTGGACGAGGGCACCTTCGTCCAGCTGGCGGCGCGCGGACAGATCCTGCTGCGCTATGCGGAGGACGTGAACGGCTCCCTCGGCAACGTCGCCGGCGTCGGCGAACGTGGAGGGCAACGTGATGGGCCTCATGCCGCACCCCGAGCATGCGGTCGATCCGCTGCTCGGCTCGGCGGACGGAGGGCTCCTGCTCGCGGCGTTGGTGGATGCGGCAGGCACGCACGCGCTTGCGGCCGCGTAGGCCGCGCGGCCTCGCGACCGCAGAGCGGGGAGCCGCGGCTAGAGGGCAAGGAGCTCCTTGAGAACGGGCGCGCGTTCGAGCGCCGCCCGCAGTCGCTCGAGGTCGCGCGCCCGCATCGTGACGGGGCCGCGTCGCGCCGACCCCTCCGTCGTGTACGCGAAGCGGACGAGGCGCTCGCCGCTCTGCGCTTCGAGGAGCTGGACGACGACGGCGAAGCGTCTCTCGCCGGCGCGCTGGGGAATGGCGGCCTCCTCGAGGATCGCGGCGGCTCCCCATGGGGTCGCCGCCGTCGCCCGTTTCGGGGCCTGCTTCGTCGTCGTCGCCATGCGGCGAGCCTAGAGCCGAAGTCGTCACGCGTGGGACACGGCTTCGTGCTGGGAGTCGTCACGTCCTATCCTCGGGCCGTGCACGACGTCGTCATCGTCGGCGCGGGGACGGCGGGCTGCGTGCTCGCGTCGCGGCTGACCGAGCGCGAGGACGTCTCCGTGCTGCTCATCGAGGCCGGCCAGAAGTCCCGGAAGCTCGAGATCTCGATTCCGGCGGCGTTCTCGAAGCTCTACCGCTCGGAGGTCGAATGGGGCGACTCGACCACGCCCCAGCCCCGGCTCGACGGGCGGGAGGTCGTGTTTCCGCGGGGCCGCATGCTCGGCGGATCGGCAGCCATGAACGCGATGATGGTGCTCCGCGGCCACCGTGCCGACTACGACGGCTGGGCGGCGGCCGGATGTCCGGGCTGGTCGTGGCAGGACGTCGAGCCGGCGTTCGCCCGGAGTAGGGCGTGCTTTCCGCTCGCCGACGTCCCGGATCGGCACGTGCTCGCCGAGGCGTTCGCGCACGCGGCACAGGCAGTCGGCATCCCGTTCGCGGCCGACCTCAACGACGGGGAGCGAACGGTGTCGGCTTCGTCCCCGTGTCGCAGCGGCGCGGCCGCAGGTTCAGCGTGGACCACGGTTACCTCCGCCCTGCGCCGCGGACGTCCCAACCTCACGGTGGTCACCGGCGCCCTCGTCACGCGCGTCCTCATCGAGAACGGCCGCGCGACCGGGGTTGCCTACCGTGCGGCTCGAGGTGACTCCTCGAGCGAGGACGTCGCACTCGCAGGCAGTGAGGTCGTCCTCAGCGCCGGCGCCGTCGGCACGCCTCAGCTTCTGCAGCTCTCGGGCGTCGGGCCACGATCCGTCCTCGACGAGGTCGGCATCGAGGTCGTTCACGACCTCGCCGGGGTAGGCGCGAATCTCCTCGATCACCTGGCGAACGGACTGCTCGTGCGCACGCGTGACGTCGAGACGCTCGCCTCCGCCGAGTCGCTTCGGAATCTCGTGACCTGGGCGGTCCGCGGTCGCGGGCCGCTGACGTCGAACCTCGGAGAGGCGGTCGCCTACGTGAAGTCACATCCGCAGCTGCCGGCGCCCGATCTCGAGCTCCTCCTCGCTCCCGTGCTGTTCGAGGACGAGGGGCTCAAGACACCGACGGAGCACGGGCTCACCCTCGCGGTCATCGTCCTCGATCCCAGGAGCGTCGGCACCGTCAAGCTGCGCTCGGCCGATCCGCGCGATCCGCCTGCGATCGATCCGTGCTATCTCACCGACCCGGACGGGCACGATGCCGCGCTGCTCCTGTACGGGCTGCGACTCGCGCGCCGGATCCTCGCGCAGGAGCCGCTCGCCCAGTTCGTCGACAGTGAGATCGAGCCGGGAGAAGGGGCTACCTCCGACGAGGCGCTCCTCGCCCACGTGCGCAGGCTGTCGCAGACGCTGTACCACCCGGCGGGCACGTGCCGGATGGGATCGGACGAACTCGCGGTCGTCGATCCGTCGCTTCGCGTGCGAGGGATCGCCGGGCTGCGGGTCGCGGACGCTTCGGTGATGCCGAGGCTTCCGCGCGGCCATACGAACTGGCCGACGGTGATGATCGCGGAGCGCGCCGCCGAGCTCGTGTCGGCATCACTCGCGGTGTCAGGCGCGGACGCGCGGTAGCGTCTGCCGATGCGGACGGAACGCGAGAAGAAGGCCGCTGCCGAGGCGGCCGCGCGCCTCGTGGAGGACGGAATGTCGGTCGGGCTCGGGTCAGGATCCACGGTCGCGTACCTCCTCCCGGCACTGGCTGCGCGAGGTCTTGCATTGCGGTGCGTCGCCACCTCACCGGCCACCGAGGATGCCGCGCGCGCCCTCGGGCTCTCGGTCGAGGCCTTCTCGGGGCCAGGGGCGCTGCCGCGGCTCGACATCGCGATCGATGGCGCGGATCAGGTCGATCCGGCCGGCTGGCTGGTCAAGGGCGGCGGGGGAGCGCACACCCGCGAGAAGGCGGTCGCCGCTGCCGCCGAGCGGTTCGTGGTCATCGTGTCGTCGGACAAGCTCGTCGAACGCATCGCGCCGCCGATACCGCTGGAGCTCCTCGAGTTCGGCCTGGCCGGGACGCTGGAGCGGGTCGGGTCGGTCACGCTGCGCGCAGCCCCTCGGAGCCCGGACGGGGGAGTCATCGCGGACTACACCGGCGATGTCGCCGACGCCGAGGAGCTGGCGGCACGATTCTCGGCGACCGTCGGTGTCGTCGACCACGGCCTGTTCCCGCCGGCGCTCGTCTCGGACGTGCTCGTCGCGCACGGCGACGAGGTCGAGGCCTGGCAGTTGGCCGACTAGCGCTCGATGAGCTCGATGCGGTAGTCGTCCGGGTCGCGGACGAAGCAGATCCGCGAGCCGCCCTCGCGTACCTGGTACGGCGGCCGCTCCGGCTCGATTCCGTGGTCGTCCTGCAACGCGGCGAGCGTGCCGTCGAGGTCGTCCACGCCGATCGCGACGTGGCCGTAGCCCGTTCCGAGCTCGTACGAGCGGCCGTCGTGGTTGTACGTCAGCTCGAGCACGTTCTCCTGATCGCCGATGGAGAAGAAGTAGTTGGTCGCCTCGAGCTCGCCGTTCCGGACGATGTCCATGTCGCGCGAGAAGCGAAAGCCGAGCGCCTCGTAGAAGCCGCGGCTCCGCTCCGGGTCGGTGATGCGAACCATGGTGTGGAGAAAGTTGGCCATGGCGTCATCCTACGGAGTGCCACCTCGCGCCGAGCCGGGAGCGTCGATAACCAACTCGCCACCGGATGCACACCAACACGGCCGGGTGACGGCGTCCGAGAATTCCGAGGGTGAGCGCGCTCGACGAGCTGACTCCTGGTCCACGCGAGCAGCACGTGAGAGGGCGGTCGAGGCCCCGGTCGAGGAGTTCGGCGACGTCCATTCCCGGGAGACCATCCAGCGGGTGATGGACGACTCGGTCGCTCAGCTCGTCGGTAGGGCCGAGCTCGACGACTTTCTCTCGACGCTCGCTCACCGCTTCACGCGCGAGCGGCTCAAGGCGATCGGGCGAGCGCACGGCGCGGGAGGCGCGCTTCCGGACGTGCTGTTCGTCGGGCTCGGCGACGCAGGGCGAGGACAGATCGCCGCCGCCCTCGTCACGCTGAGGTCGGACGGCCGCGTCGTGGCGCACTCCGCCGGCAGCAGTACCCGCCCGGAGGTCGACCCCGCTGTCGTCGCGGCTGATCGAGGAGCTCGACGTCGATCTCTCCGAGGCCTACGCCGAAGCCGTTGTCCACCGAGGTCCTGCGCGCAGTGGACGTGGTCGTGACGATGGGCCGTAGCGTCGGCTCGGTCGAGATTCCGGGCGCTCGGAGGTATCCGTCGTCCTGTCTCCGACCCGCCGCTCGAGTTCGGTCGCGAGTACCGGGTCGTCTTCGCGACCGTCTCGACCGAGCTCGTACTCGCTCGCGGACGAAATCATCGCCGCGGACGCTCGCCCGACGGCTGCGGCGTAGCTGGACTCTGTTCCGGCAGCGAGCCGGGCTCCGGCCCACTCGAGCCACTCGAGGTGCGTCTCGATCGAGCGGATCCCGCCTTCGAGGACGATTCCGTAGACGAGCTCCTTCCGGCTGTCGCCTCGGGGCTCCTCCCGGATCCGCTCGAGCTCGGCGAGCTGACCGCGCCAGTGCTCCCGCTCGCGCTCGATGTGCGCAACGGCTTCGTCGTCCTCGAGCAGCCAGAGGAAGAACGTGCGTAGCGCCGCGTCGTTGCGGACGCGGCGGTCGGGCGCGGTCTCGCGCAGCCAGGTGCGGACCTCGGCGAGGCCGTCCTCGGTGAGCGAGTACGTCTTCGAGTTGCGTGCTCCGGAGCCCGTCTGCTCGATCAGGCCGTCGTCGAGGAGGCGCGCGAGCTCCGGGTAGATCTGGCTGTGGCTCGCAGGCCAGGCGTACGCGAGTGACTGCTGGAAGTGCTTCAGCAGCGCATACCCGGTTCGAGGGCGGTCGGCGAGAGCGCCGAGAAGAGCGTGACGGAGCGACATCAATATGTAAGTATTGACATGTCAGACACGGTAGGACATCATCCCACGGCATGCGGTCGACTCTCCTTCTCGCCCTCGTCGCAGTGGTCGTGGTGGTCTCGGGGGCGGATGCCCGCTCATCCGCCTCCGCCGACGCAGCGGCCGACGTGCGGCTCCTCGCCGCCAAGATCGAGGAGATCCATCCCGCGCCGTTTCGAAGCGTGTCGCGGGAGCGCTTTCAGTCGGAGGTGAACACACTCGCCCGAACGGCACCCGAGCTCTCTCGGAACGAGCTGCTGGTCGGGATCCTCCGGGTCATCGCGCTCCTCGGCCCCCGCAACGGGCACACGGGCCTCTTCCCGGCGGATCCGAGCCACGAGACCGACTTGCACCTCTATCCCTTGCGCCTGTACCAGTTCAGCGACGGGCTCCACGTCGTCGACGCCGTGGACAAGGCGCTGATCGGCGCTCGCGTCGTGGCAGTCGAGGGCACGCCGATCGAGCAGGTCCTCCGGCGTGTCGAACCGCTCGTGCCGCGCGACAACGACTCGAACCTGCGGGGGCTCGCTCCGCACTTCGCGCTCGTCGCCGAGGTGCTCGACGGACTCGGCCTGGTCGAGGGCGCCGGTCCGGCCGAGTTCACGCTCGAAAGCCGCAGTGGAGAACGCACCGAGCGCACCCTGACTCCTCTTGCCGGGACCGAGGTACGGATCCCTGTTCGCGGATCCGCACTTCGGCCACTACCCGTCCGCTCTGCCGCGCGCATCCCGGCCCCTCTACCTGGCCGGAAGCGCCAAGCCCATGTGGGCACGGTCGCTCGCGCGCGGGCGTGTCGTATACGTGGGCTACAACTCGGTGCGCTCGCCGACGCCGGCGTTCCTGCGCGCTCTCGACCGCCTCGTCCGTGGCAAGGCGGTGCGCCGTGTCATCGTGGACGTGCGGCTCAACGGTGGCGGGGACAACACGACCTACGGCGCGCTCCTGACCGCCTTCCAGTCGAAGGCCGTGAACCGGCCGGGGCCGGCTCTACCTCCTGATCGGACGCGCGACGTTCTCCGCCGCAGGCAACTTTTCGGCCGAGCTCGAGCGCTCCACGCGGGCGATCGTGGTCGGCGAGCCGACCGGTGGCGGTGTCGAGACGTATGGCGACACCGTGCCCGTGCTGCTCGTAGAGCCGGGTTGGATGGTCCACATCGCGGGCCGGCACCACGAGCGCAAGCGTGGCCCTGGAGATCGCCGGCTCGCGGTCGAGCCGGACGTGCGGATCGAGCTGACGTCCGCGCAGTACTTCGCAGGCCGCGATCCCGTGCTCGAGCGCGCGCTGAAGGGTCTCTAGACAGCCACGGCACTCCGCACGGCCGGCGCAGCGGCGCGATGGTCGTCGATCAGCTCGAACGTGTCGCCGAAGATGAGCCCGCGCACGTGCTCGGACTCGAGGAACTCGCGCGGAAAGCCGAGCGCGGAACCCCGTCGCCTCCGAGAGTCGCTCCACGTGCTCGGGTTCGAGCTCGACGTCGAGCGCGGCGAGGTTCTCGCGCAGCTGGGTTTCGGAGCGTGCGCCGACGATCGGCACGAGCTGCCAGGGCTGGGCGCGGACCCAGGCGATGGCGACCTGAGCCGGGGGCACGCCCAGCTCGTCGGCCACAGCGACGACCTCCTGCGCCAAGGCCGTCGTCTTCGGACCGATGCTCTCGTAGCGGCGCGCATCGGTCGAGTCGCTCAGGTACTTCCCCGTGAGTGCGCCGCCTTCGAGCATCCCCCACGGCGTGAACGCGAGGTCGAGCGACCGGGCCATGGGGAGGAGCTCGCGCTCGACGCCCCGATCCGCGAGCGAGTACGGGCCCTGCAGGGCGACGAAGCGAGACCAGCCGCGGAGATCGGCGAGCGTCACCGCCTGGGACACGACCCATGCGGGCGTGTCCGAGATGCCGACGTAGAGCACCTTGCCGGAGGACACGAGGTCGTCGAGCGCGCGCACGACCTCCTCGACAGGCGTCGTCCCGTCCCACATGTGCAGCCAGAGCAGGTCGACGTAGTCCGTGCGCAGCCGCCGAAGGCTTGCCTCGAGCGTCTGCACCATGTTCTTGCGGTGGTTCCCACCGGCGTTGGGATCGTCGCCGCGTCCGGTCAGGGTGTACTTGGTGGCGACGACGAAGCGCTCGCGGTCGGGCTCGACGAACTCCCCGACGAGCGTCTCGCTCTCGCCGTCCGTGTAGTTGCATGCGGTGTCGACGAAGTTCCCGCCCGCCTCGACGTACACGTCGAAGATCCGGCGGCTCTCGTCCTTCGAGGCGCCCCAGCCCCAGACCTCTCCGAAGGTCATGGTGCCGAGCGCGACCTCGGAGACCCTGAGCCCGCTTCGTCCGAGCAGCTTGAATCGCATCATTCCTCCTCGTTTCGTCCGATGACGTCGTCGATGAGCTCCGCCGCGGCGGCCGCCGCGTCCCGGCGCGCGACGTACCTGTAGGCGCGAGCGTTTCCCTCGAGGCCGACGAGCCCGGCCTCGCGGAGCTGAGTCAGGTGGTAGTGGACGGTCGACCGGGACAGCCCGCTCGAGGCGACGAGCTCCGAGACGCGGTCGGTGCCGTGCGCGACCAGCGAGAGAAGCTCGATCCGCTTCGGGTCGGCGAGAGCACGGCCCAGTGCGAGCAGTCGGGCCTCCCCTCCCGGCTCTGGACGCGCCCGGTAGACGATGAGCCTCGCGCTCCGGTGCTGTGCGAGGACCAGCGACACCTGCCGATCGAGGTGGGGGACGAGCACGACGCGCTCGGCCTCCGGCTCGGGCACGTAGCGGTACCCGGTCGTGAGGCGTTCGATCGCCGCCAGCGGAGTCTCCTCGTCGAGGCGCGCACGCGCGGCGCGCTCGGTCGCCTTGAGCGTGAGGTCGGTCCCGCCGCCGACGAGCACGCCACGTGCCTCCTCGACCGCGCGCACGATGCGGGCTCGCGTCTCCGCTGGAGCGAGCGGGAGCAGCGTTCCCAGCGACTCGGCTGCACGGCCGGCGTAGTAGCGCGGGTGCTCGAGCAGGCGAGAGGCGGCATGGCCGTCGCCTACGGCGGCGGCCTCGATGTCCGCCACACCTACGAGCGCGCACCACGACCAGGCGTAGCGGCCGAGGAGGTGCCGACGAAGCTCGACCGGATCGATGTCCTCGAGCGTTTCGAGCAGATGCTCCGCCGTGTACGGCAGGCCCGCGTCGAGCGCGACGCCCAGCAGGTTGAGCCAGGTCTCGCCTGCGCGGTCGCCGATCTCGTCGAGCGATGACGTCAGCGCGTCAGGAAGGTCGTCGCGGGGCTCCGCGGTCGTGCTCGCGAGCGCGACGAGCAGCGCGAAGGCCGTCCCCGCCACGACGTCTACCGTGATCTGCTGTTGTCCGATCAACTCGGACATAAACTACCATATTCGGAAATCCCGTCGGCGATCACTCGTTCGAGGGATTGCACGTCCCCCTTTTGCGCATAGCGTCAAGTGGGACTGCTGACGCTCACCTGGGGAGAGGTAGCCGACAACGTGACCACCGAAGCGAGCTATTCGGTTCGGGTCGAGATCCTCGCGCGCGAGGACTGCCCGAACCGCGGGATGGCGATAACCGTCGTCGAGCGGGCCGTCGACGACACGGGCATACCTGCGGAGATCGAGGTGATCGACGTGGCCTCGAACGAGGAGGCGCAGGAGCATCGGCTGCTGGGATCGCCGACCGTGCTCGTCGACGGCCGCGACGTGGATCCCGAAGCGAAACCGGACGTCGAGTTCACGTACGACGATCGCGTGTACCGCACCGGTCGCGGACTTGCCGGCTGGCCCGACCCGGAGTGGATTCGAGATGCGTTGCTCCGCGCCGTCGCGAGGACGACGTCGAACGGGACTCACGCGTCGTCGAGCAGATCCTCGACGACGAGTCCGTAGAGCACGCCGTCGACCCACGCGTCGTTGCGCCAGTAGGCCTTCCGGCGTGCGCCCTCGTGCGTGAAGCCCGCGCGCTCCGCGTGCCGCATGGCGCGCTCGTTGAACCCGTAGATCTCCAGCTGCAGCCGGTGGAATCCGAGGTCGTCGAGCAGGTGCCGCTGGAAGAGGCGGGCGGCTTCGTCCGCGACCTTGCCACCGCGGAACTCGGGATGAACCGCCAGCCCGCCCAGGTTCGCGATCCGGCTCCGTGCGTTCGCGAGCTCGAAGCGCATCGTGCCGGCACGGGCGCCGTCGACCTCGATGACGAAGACGCCGAACGCGTCGGGGTCGGAAGCCGACCGATCGACCTCCGCCCGGATCTCGTCACGATCCTTCGCGCGAACGGCGGCGAGGAAGGGCTCCACGTCCTCGTGCGACACGAGCTCGGCCAGGAAGTCGACGTCGTCCTCGCGCGCTCGTCGGATCGCACGTTCATGCGGGCTCCTCCTGGACGCGCGACGCCGAGCAGGCGCTGGCCCGACGCGAGCATGACGCCGACCAGGATGAGGGCGAGCCCACCGAGTGCGATCGCGGTGATCGACTCGTCGAGGAGCACGGCGCCGTACACGACCGCGAAGCCGGGCATGAGGTACGTCACCATCGAGAGCTTCCGCGAGCCGTGGAGCCGCAGGATCCGGAAGAGAAGGAGCTGGCCGATCACCGTCGGCAGGAGGATGAGCGCGGCGAGGCCTGCGATCGCTGTCGACCCCGGCACCTGGGTCGGTGGATCGGCGAGCGTGAACGGGACGAGCATCGCCGCAGCGGCGAGCATCGAGCCCGTGGCCAGGACGGGGCCGACGGTTCCGTGCACGCGCAGCTGGCCGTACACACCGCCTCCCGCGTACGAGAGCGACGAGAGCACGACGGCGAGCGTGCCGGCGACTGCCCACCAGCCGCCGTCGGGATGGACGCCCGTGAGCAGGGCGACGCCGGAGATCCCGATTGCCAACCCGGCGATCTGTGTCGTCCGGAGCGGCTCGTGCGGGAGGAAGCGGAGGCCGAGCAGCGCGACGAAGATCGGGACCGAGGCTTGCGCGATCCCTGCGACGCTCGAGTCGATGTGTGTCTCTCCCCACGCGACGAGCGTCATCGGAATCGCCGCGTTGATCGCTCCGAGGACGAGGCACGGACGCCAAGCCTCGCGGAGCTCGCGCACCGCACGTCCGAGTCCCATTCGGTACGCGAGGTAGCCGAGCAGGAGGATGCCCGCGAAGAGCACGCGCGCCTCGGTCATCGCCGCCGGTGGGATGTCCTCGACGGCGACCTTGATGAACAGGTACGAGGCGCCCCACATCGCCGCGAGGATCAGGAGCAGCAACGGCCAGTAGCGCGTCACGGGTCGAGGCTACCGGCGTGCCGCTCTGCTCGACCGTTCGACGTCGGAGGGCGTCGATAAGCTCGTGCTCTGGGCAGCGTGACGGAACCGGCGCTCCATCGCGCACTCGGCCTCACCGACGGGGAGCTCGAGCGAATCCGCTCGCTGCTCTCGCGCGAGCCGAACGACTTCGAGCTGGCGGTCTTCTCGCTCCTGTGGTCGGAGCACTGCGGCTACAAGCACTCGGCGCTCCTCTTGAAGCGGCTCCCGAGCTCCGGAGCCCGCGTGCTGCAGGGCCCGGGCGAGAACGCGGGCGTGCTCGATCTCGGAGACGGGATCGCCGTCGCGTTCAAGGTCGAGAGCCACAACCACCCCTCGGCGGTCGAGCCGTTCCAGGGTGCGGCCACCGGTGTCGGCGGGATCCTCCGCGACATCATCGCGATGGGTGCGCGGCCGATCGCGCTGCTCGACGGCCTGCGCTTCGGCGAGCCCGACTGGAGCTTCTCGCGCGCAGTCGGCGGGATCGGGCACTACGGGAACGCCGTCGGCGTGCCGAACGTCGGCGGCGAGGTGGTCTTCGACGAGGCGTACCGCGACAACTGCCTCGTGAACGCGATGTGCGTCGGGCTGCTCCCGGTCGAGCGCCTGATGCGGGCGAAGGCGACCGGCGCCGGCCAGCTCGTCGTCCTCTACGGCGCGACGACCGGGCGCGACGGGATCGGCGGCGCCTCCGTGCTCGCGAGCCAGGAGCTCGACGAGGATGCCGCGGACAAGCGGCCGTCCGTGCAGGTCGGCGATCCGTTCACCGGGAAGAAGCTGATCGAGGCGTCCGTCGAGCTCGTCTCGTCCGGGCTCGTCGAGTCGCTCCAGGACTGCGGCGCCGCCGGTCTCGCCTCGTCGCTCTCGGAGATGGCCGCCGAGTTCGGCATCGACGTCCACCTCGACCGCGTGCCGCAACGAGAGGAAGGGATGGAGCCGTGGGAGGTGATGATCTCCGAGAGCCAGGAGCGGATGGTCGCCATCGTCCGGCCGAACATGCTCGAGGCCGTGGAGGTCGGTCCTCGGGCGCTGGGAGCTCGAGCACGCCGTGATCGGGGAGGTCACGACGAGTGGAAGCCTGCGCGCGCACTGGGACGGGGACGTCGTCGGTGACATCCCTGCGCGCTTCCTGACCGACGAGTGTCCGCGCTACGAGGTCGGCGCAGAGCCCGCGTCCTCCGGCTCCCGCGCCGCGGATCGCGGACGCACCGCCGTTCGCCGAGGCGCTCGTGGAGCTCCTCGGCTCGCCCGCGCTGCGCAGTCGCGCGTTCGTGTTCCGCCGCTACGACCAGCTCGTCGGGTCGAGGACGGTTCGGCGCCCGGGCCTCGATGCTGCCGTGCTCCGCCTGCGGCCGTCGATGCGCGGAGTGGCCGTGTCGCTCGACGGGCAGGGCCGCATCGCGCGCTTGGATCCGTACACGGGAGGGGCGCTCGCCGTGCTCGAGGCGGCACGAAACGTCGCATCCGTGGGTGGCGAGCCCCTCGGCTTCACGGACTGCCTCAACTTCGGGAACCCGGAGAAGCCCGAGATCGGCTGGGAGCTCGCGGCAGCCATCGACGGCATCGCGGCTGCGTGCGAGGCGCTGGCGCTGCCGGTGGTGTCGGGAAACGTCTCGCTCTACAACGAGACGAACGGGCGCGCGATCCATCCGACGCCGGTGGTCGGCGCGATCGGGCTCGTCGAGGACGTCCGGCGCGTTCCGGCCGGCTGGCGCGAGGGAGACACGATCTTCGTCGCTTCGGCATCGTGGGTCGCACTCGCGGGCTCCGAGTACCAGGCCCGGTACGGCGAGCTCGGAGGGACGCCGCCGCCGCTCGATCTCGACGCCGAGGCGCGCCTCGTTTCGTTCCTCTGGCAGGCGGCGCCGCTCGCGACGCTCGTTCACGACGCCTCGGAAGGCGGGTTCGCGGTCTGCCTGGCCGAGGCCGCGCTGTACTCCGGGCACGGAGCGGAGATCGATCTCGGCGACGATCCGATCGCCGCGTTCGGGGAGGTCGGAGGACGCGCCGTCGTTTCGTGCTCGCCCGAATCGGCGGACGAGATCGCGCGCATTGCGGACCGGTTGAGCGTCCCGCTCGAGGAGGTGGGAGCTGCCGGCGGGGGTACCCTGGCCGGAGTGGAGCTCGCGCACCTGCGAAGCGCCTGGGAGCGAGACGACTGATGTGCGGAGTCTTCGGCATTCGCTCCGACGAGCGAGACGTCTCGCGTCTCGCGTACTTCGGCCTGTTCGCGCTCCAGCACCGTGGTCAGGAGTCGGCGGGCATCGCGGTCTCCGACGAGGGTCGGCTGACCGTCGTGCGCGACATGGGCCTCGTCGCGCAGGTCTTCGACGAGCAGCAGCTGCAGGCGCTGCCGGGCGAGGTCGCGATCGGGCACACGCGCTACTCGACGACCGGGGCGAACCGGTGGGCGAACGCGCAGCCGCTCATCCACCACGGCCGTGCGCGCACCATCGCGCTCGGGCACAACGGCAACCTCGTCAACGTCGAGGAGGTGCGGACGGCGCTCCTCGCAGAGGACGTCAAGCTCGACTCCGGCTCGGACTCGGAGCTCATCGCCGCGCTCATCGCGCGCGACCCGGCCCCGCTCGCGGAGGCCATAGCGAACGCGATGCGCAAGCTCGAGGGCGCGTACTCCGTGACCGCGCTCTCCGAGGGGACGCTCGTCGCGTTCCGCGATCCACTCGGCTTCCGCCCGCTCACGCTCGGGCGGATCGGTGACGACTGGGTCGTCGCCTCCGAGTCGTGCGCCCTCGACCTCATCGGCGCGGAGGTCGTCCGCGACGTACGGCCTGGCGAGGTCGTCTGGATCGACGAGAACGGCCTGCACGCCGCGCAGGCCGTGCCCGCCGGCCGGAACGCCCTGTGCATCTTCGAGCACGTCTACCTCGCGCGGCCCGACTCGCGACTCGCCGGCGTCGAGGTGCACGGCGCCCGCGTCCGCATGGGGGAGACGCTCGCGCGCGAGGCTCCGGCCGACGCGGACCTCGTCATCGGCATCCCGGACTCGGGCACGCCTGCGGCGATCGGCTTCTCGAAAGCCTCCGGGATCCCGTTCAACGAGGCGCTGATCAAGAACCGCTACGTCGCGCGCACGTTCATCCAGCCGGACCAGGCGATGCGCGAGCAGGGGATCCGCATGAAGTTCAACCCGCTCGACGAGGTCGACGGGAAGCGCATCGTCGTCGTCGACGACACGATCGTCCGCGCGAACACGACGCGCCAGCTCGTCGCGATGCTCTTCGACTCGGGGGCCGCCGAGGTGCACGTGCGCATCTCGTCACCACCCGTCGTCTCGCCGTGCTTCTACGGGATCGACTTTCCGGACGAGGACGAGCTCGCGGCGGCCCGCCGAACCGTCGAGGAGGTGCGTCAGCTGATCGGCGCGACCTCGCTCCACTACCTCTCGGTCGACGGCATGCAGGCCGCGACGCAGCTCCCGGAGGACTCGGTCTGCCGCGCCTGCTTCACGCGCGACTACCCGACACGCGTCCCGCCGAAAGCCGAAAAGCTCCGCTTCGAGCCGGCGCCCGCGTAGGCGCGCCGGTCAGACCAGCTCCTGCCAGCGGCGGTAGCGAACGGCCCGCTTAACGACGCGCGGGTCGTGCCCCTGCTCGATCAGCTCCTGGCGCACCTCTCCCTCCTGCGCCATGCGCAGGAAGAGCCACGCGATCGCGACGACGGTGACGATCGAGCCCTCGAGCATCATCAGCGAGCCCGCGAGGCTCTGGTCCGCGGAGGGCGAGAGGCCGAGGAAGTCCTCGCCGGTGTCATAGATGTCGTAGTACGGCGATCCACCCCAGACGAACACGTTCGCGATCACGGTCCCGACCAGGCGAACGCCGACGATGTAGGCGAGCTTCCAGCCGGTGCCGAACCACTCGGGAGCCGGGAGCCGCTCGAGGACCGGCAGCCAGAGGACGAGTCCCGGCGGTGAAGAACGAGACGTGCTCGAGCGCGTGGAGGAGGCTCGAGTCGAGAGCGCCCTCGTACATGGCCGGCACGTGCCAGAGGACGAGGTTCGCGGTCCAGATCGGGAAGGCGACGAGTGGGTTCGCGAGGACGCGTAGGCGCATGACGCCGGGGAGCGCGAGGAGCGGACGCAGGATCGGCCCGGTCACGCCGGCCAGCAGGCAGAGCGGTGCGAGATCGCCGAGGAGCAGGTGCTGGCCCATGTGGAACGAGAACAGCTCCGTCTCGCCGATCTCCGCGATCGGGGACGCGACTGCGACGACGAGCAAGGCGAGGCCGAGCGCGAAGAGGCCGATCCGCCACGCGGGCACGCGCTGTCCGCGGCGCGCGAGCGTGCGAACGCGCACGGCGTAGGCGACCGCCGACGAGGACGATCGGCAGGAGCTGGAGCGGGTCGAGCGTCCAGCTCGTCAGCAGGGATGGCTCGTCCACGACGAGAGCCACTGTAGGCGCCGTAGACTCGAGACGTGGAGGCCGGGGAGCAGACCTACGAGGCTGCCGGCGTCTCGATCGCGAAGGCCGACGCGGTCGTCGAGCGGCTCCGTGCGGCGGTCGAGTCCACGGGTGCGAGCGGGTTCGGCGCCTTCGCCGGCCTGTATCCGCTCGACGGCGATCGGCTGCTGGCCGCCACGACCGACTCCGTCGGCACGAAGCTGATCCTCGCGCGGCAGCGCGGGCAGCTCCGCGCGTGCGGCGCCGACCTCGCGGCCCATTGCATCAACGACGTCGCGACCTGCGGCGCCGATCCGCTCTTCTTCCTCGACTACGTGGCCGCCAACCGCATCGACCTCGAGCTCGTCGCCGAGCTCGTGGAGGGCGCGGCCGAGGTTTGTCGCGCGGCCGGATGCGCGCTCGTCGGCGGCGAGACGGCGGAGCTGCCGGGCATCTACCGCGAGGACGAGCTCGACTTCGCAGGGACGTGCGTCGGTCTCGTCGAGCGCGAGCGGCTGATCGACGGCTCCCGCATCGAGGAAGGCGACGCGCTGGTCGGTTTCGCGTCGGCAGGCGTGCACGCGAACGGGTTCACTCTCGTCCGCAAGCTGCTCGATGCGGAGGACTACCGGGGAGACGACCTCCTCGCGCCGACGCGCCTCTACCTGGACGAGGTGCGCGGGCTGCGCGAGCGTGCGGACGTGCGCGGGCTGGCCCACGTCACGGGCGGCGGCATTCTCGGGAACATCTCGCGCGTTCTGCCCGAAGGGCTGCACGCCGAGCTCGACTGGCACTCCTGGGAGCGGCCGCCGGTCTTCGCCTGGCTCGCCCGTCACGTCGCCGAGGACGAGCTCCGGCGGGTGTTCAACCTCGGGATCGGCTACGTCGCGGTGGTCCCGGATCCGGGCGACGAGCTCGTGATCGGGCGCATCGTCCGAACGTGATCGGCGTCCTGGTCTCGGGGGAGGGGACGAACCTGCAGGCGCTGCTCGACGAGGGCCTGCCGGTGGTGGCCGTCGCGTCCAACGTCGCCGGGGCACGAGCGCTCGAGCGTGCGTCGGCGGCCGGAGTGTGCGAGCGCCGCGTTCTCGCTCGACGAGTTCGAGGATCGAGACGCGCGCGACACGGCGCTCGCGGACTGGCTCGAGGCGCAGGGGGTCGAGCTCGTCGTGTGCGCCGGCTACATGCACCTCCTCACGCCGGGGTTCCTCGAGCGGTTTCCGCGGCGGGTCGTGAACGTGCACCCGGCGCCTTGCCCGCGTTCCCGGGCGCGCACCCGCTCGAGGACGTGCTCGCGGCGGGTGTCTCCGAGAGCGCCGCGACCGTGCACTACGTCGATGGCGGCATCGACACGGGCGACGTCATCGCAAGTCTCCCGTGCCGGTGCTCGCGGGGGACTCGGTCGAGACCCTGCGCGAGCGTGTGCAGGAGGCCGAGCACCGATTGCTGCCGAGAGTGGTGCGAGAGCTGTGCGCGCGCTGATCTCCGTCTACGACAAGACCGGCCTCGAGCCCTTCGCCCGCGGCCTGGCCGAGGTCGGGTTCGAGCTCGTCGCGAGCGGAGGCACGGCCGCAGCCCTCGAGGGGGCGGGCCTGGCCGTGACTCGCGTCGAGGACGTGACCGGCTTCCCGGAGCTGCTCGGAGGACGCGTGAAGACGCTCCACCCGAAGATCCACGGCGGCATCCTCGCCCGCCGCGACGTGCCCGACGACCTGGCAGCGCTCGCGGAGCACGGGATCGCTCCGTTCGACCTCGTATGCGTGAACCTGTATCCCTTCGAGCGCGCCGCCCAGTCGCCGGAGCGCGACGTACGGCGACGTCGTCGAGATGATCGACGTCGGAGGCCCGGCACTGCTGCGCGCGGCGGCGAAGAGCCACGCGGACGTCACTGCGGTCTGCCGTCCGCAGGACTACGACGCCGTGCTCGCGGAACTGCGGGAGAGCGGCCAGGTCACGCCGATGACGCGAGTGCGCCTGGCCGGCACCGCGTTCGCGACGACGGCCGCCTACGACGCCGCCATCGCACGTTGGCTCCACGACGAGGAGACATTCGCGGAGACGATCACGCTCGCGTTCGACGAGGTGCTGCCCCTCAGCTACGGCGAGAATCCGCACCAGCGGGCCTCGTACTACGCCGAGCGCGGCGCGCGCACCCACCTGCTCTCACGGGTCGAGCAACTCCAGGGCAAGCCGCTCTCGTTCAACAACCTGAACGACCTCTCGGCGGCTCGGCTGCTCCTGCGCGAGCTCGAACGGCCGGCCTGCGTGATCGTGAAGCACGCGAATCCCTGCGGCGTCGCGGTCGCCGAGACGATCGAGCGGGCGTACGCGCTCGCGCTCGCCGCGGATCCCGTGTCGGCGTACGGAGGCGTCGTCGTCCTGAATCGCGCCGTCTCGGCAGCGCTCGGTGAGTTGCTCGCGGAGCAGTTCGTCGAGGTGCTGTTCGCCCCTGGATACGCCGAGCTCGCGCGGGCGGCGCTCGAGCGCAAGACCGCGACGCGCGTGCTGGAGGGCACCGAACGGCGCGCGGACGTCTCGACCGAGCACGACTATCGCCGTGTTCTCGGCGGGCTGCTCGTCCAGGAGCGCGACTGGGAGGTCGCGGCTCGGGAGGAGATGGAGATCGTCTGCGGCGAAGTGCTCGACGAAGCCTGGGAGGACATCCTCTTCGCATGGCGGGTCGTGAAGCACGTGACGTCGAACGCGATCGTGCTCGCGCGCGGCGGGCAGACGATCGGGATCGGCGCCGGGCAGATGAGCCGCGTGGACGCGGTTCGGATCGCGCTCGACAAGGCGCGGGAGCTCGGCCACGAGACGACGGGTGCGGTCCTCGCGTCGGACGCGTTCTTCCCGTTCGCGGACGGGCCGCAGCTCGCGCTCGACGCAGGCGTCACGGCGCTCGTTCAGCCAGGCGGGTCGAAGCGCGACGGCGAGGTGATCGATGCGGTGC
>CAWEGY010000013.1:0-104667 GCA_963808865.1 uncultured Gaiellaceae bacterium
GCAGGAGGATCGACGGCTTGGCGACCAAAAGCCCGGGCAACCGCGAGTTGCTGCTGCTGTCCGCCGGACAGCGCACCAGCCTGCCGGTGGCGGAACTCCCCGATGATCGGGAACAGTTCGACGACCTCGGCAATCGCCTTCTCCGAGCCGTTCGCGCGAGGGCGAGCCGCGAGGCCGAGCCGTAGGTTCTCGTCCACGGTCAGCTCGCCGAAGAGTCTCCGCCCCTCCGGCACGAGTGCGATTCCGCGCCTCGCGATGGTTTCCGGCGCGCAGCCGCGCAGCGAGCGTTCGTCGAAACGGATCTCGCCGGCTCGTGCGGCGACCGAGCCCCATGATCGCGTGCAGCGTCGTCGACTTCCCCGCGCCGTTCGGGCCGATCAGCCCGACGATCTCGCCTGGGGCGACGCTGAGCGTGAGCCTACGGACGGCCGCGACGCCACCGTAGGCGACCTCCAGATCTCGGACCTCCAGCTCTCACGAGGCGTCCTCCTGCACCGCCGACTCGCCGAGGTACGCAGCGGCGACGTCGATGTTCGCGCGAATCTCGCTCGGCGATCCCTCCGCCAGGGTCCGCCCCTGGTCGAGCACCTGGATGCGGTCGCAGACGTCCATGATCAGCGCCATGTTGTGATCGATGAGGAGCACGCCGGCGTCGTGCTCGTCGCGTACCGAGCGCACGACGTCGGCGAAGGCCGGCAGCTCTGCCTCTGGAAGACCCGCCGCCGGCTCGTCCATGAGGAGGAACCGCGGCTGGGATCGCAAGCGCACGGGCGACGCCGAGTCGCCGCTCGTCGCCGTGCGGGAGCGACCCGGCTGGCGCATCGGCATACGTGCTCAGGCGAAGCGACTCGAGCAGGGCGTCGGCCCGTTGTCGGGCTTCACGCGGAGCGGCGCCAACGCCCAGCGCCGCTACCTCGATGTTCTCCCGTACGGAGAGGTCACGGAACGAGCGGCTGTGCTGGAACGTCCGTCGACAGCCCCGCCCGCCCGCGCCTGTGAGGACGCCAGCGCGTGACGTCATGCCCCTCGAGCTCGACGGCGCCCTGATCCGGGAAGTCGAACCCGGTCAGGACGTTCACCAGCGTGGACTTGCCGGCGCCGTTCGGACCGATGAGACCCACGACCTCGTGGCGATGCAGCTCGAGCGTGACGCCGCCGAGCGCCTGCACACCGTCGAACGCGCGCGAGACGCCGGCGGCCCGGAGCGAGGCTCCGGACCCCGTGTCGTGCTCAGGTTGAGTATCCGACAACCGCCTAGATCTTCGGGACGACCTTCGCCTTGATCGTGCCGACGACCCTCGGTGTGTTGTTCTGCACGCGGATCACGCGGTACGTGCGTCCGTACACCGTGTGCAGCGTCTTCGAGTAGCTCACGAGACCCGACAGCGTCGGGACGTTCTTGAACCTCTCCATCTGGGCGGCGAGTGCGGCACCGTTGGCGTTGCCACCCGTCCGCTTCAGCGCGAGGGAGATGCCGTCGATCGCCGAGCAGGCCGGTGACGAACGCCCCGGTGCTGCCGCCTTCGCGATCGCGCCCGCGTACTTGTTGCGCAGGGCGTTGACGGCCTTCACGGGATCGTCACCGAAGGCCGACGCGAAGGTGACGTAGTAGTAGTTCGAGAGCTTCGGGTCGAGCGTCGCGTACCAGTAGTTCCCGTCGCCGGCCCACGAGTTGAGGATCGGTGTGTTGTTTCCGAGCGTCCTCAGCCCGGTGATGATCGGGACCTGCGCGCCGAACGGAGGGGCCGTCGAGGTCACGATGACGTCGGCGTCCTCGTTGTTCAGGCGATTGACGACGTTCGGCCACGACGCCTGGTTGCCGCCGAGCGACTGGTAGGTCTCCTCCGTCGACGATCGTGCCGCCTAGTTGCTTGCAGCGCGCCTCGAACGCCTGCACGACGTTGCGGAAGTAGACGATGACCGTGTCCGTGGCGAGCGAGGCGCTCCTCCAGCCCGCGCTTCCATGCGTATTCCGCCATGGCCGAGCCCTCGTCCTGGGCCACGTTGCCGTACGAGAACGCGAGCCCCCCTTGGCGCCGAAGCGCTTCGGGCCCATCTGGTCGGTGCCGATGCACGCAGCGACAGTGAGCTTCCCGCGATCGATCGCGTACTGGATCACCGGCGCACCGAAGTCGACGTCGCACGTCGTCATGACGATGTCGGCGCCCTGGCTCGAGCGAGCTTCGCGGCACACGCCTTGGCGATGGCCGGCTTGTTGCCCTGCGTATTGCAGGTGATGAGCCGCAGCTTGGTCGCGCTGGTCCTGTTCACCGCCTTGATGCGCTCCTTCGCGGTGGCGAGCGCGGGGCCGTCGTATGCGGCCATCGCCCCGACACCGTCGTAGGCCCAGCCGATCGTGACCGTGTTCCCCTGCTGCGGCGCCGCTGTCCCGCCGGATGCGACCGCGACCGCAGCGACTGCTGCCGCGGCGAGCGCGAGCGAGCGCCTTCCTCCCTACTGACATCTCCGTCCCTCCTGTCTAGGCCTGCCATGACGCTTCTCTTCCTCTGACGAGCTCGTAGAGCATGGTGTTGAGCGGAACCGGAACGCTCGTGCTTCTCCGCCTCTCGGACGAGCGAGCCGGTGATGAGCTCGATCTCGGTCTCGCCGGTGCGCATCGACGTCCTCGAGCATCGACGGGTAGTGCGCCGAGCCCCGCCTGCGTCGCGAGGACGTTCATCTCCCACGGGTCGTCGTGCAGCTCGATGCCGGCCGCAGCTGCGACCGCCCTGCCCTCGTCGACGAGGCCGTGGACGAGGTGGCCGAGGTCGCTCGTCTCGTCCTCCTGCGCAAAGTGGAAGTCGTGCGGGAGTCCCGTGAGTGCTGCGACCGGGTTCACCGCCGCGTTGAAGATCAGCTTCGACCACTGCGCCGGTCGCAGATCGGGAAGCGCCTCCGCCCTCAAGCCGGACGAGACGATCGTGTTGGCGATCTCCTGCACCTGCTCGAAGGGCGTGTCCTCGTACGGCCCGAGCCACGTCTCCGTGTCGAGGATGTACTCGACCTCGGTGTCCGAGTGCTTCGTCCCGCTCATGAACGTGACGCCCGACACGATCGGCCACGTGCCGTGCGCTCTCACGACCTCCTCCGCGCCGATCCCGTTCAGGACGGTGACCACACGTCGCGTCCGGAAAGTGCCCTTCGAGAGCGGCGGCGGCCGACTCGAGGCCCGACGCTTTCGTCGCGAGGATGGCGACGTCGACCTCCTCGAGCTGCGAGGGGTCGTCGGCTGCGGTCACTCTGCCTGGTGCTGACTCTTGCCCGTCACGCGGAGGCCCTCACGATTCAGGGCGTCGGCGTGCTCCGATCGTCGAGTGAGCACCGAGACCTCACAGACGCGGGCGAGATGACCCGCGAAGAGGCTCCCGATCACCCCCGCGCCGACGATGCAGACCCGTTCCACGCTGCCCGGCGAGTATCGCCCGAAACTGACATGTCAGTCAACTGGTACGCGTCCTCGGCCTACGCGGATCTACTCGGAGACGACCGCAGTGCATTCGATCTCGATCAGCATCCCCGGCACGGCGAGGCCGGTCACGCCCACGATGGTCTGCGCAGGATGGTCGGCTCCGCCCGTCACGTCGTCGATCGCCCGCGTAATCGTCTCGTACTCGGTCGGCCGGAGCGTGTAGATCGTCCTGCGCACGATGTCGTCCCAGCCGACGCCGGCCGCGCCCATCGCCACCTCCACGTTTCGCATGGCGGCGCGGGTCTGCTCGTAGAGATCGTCTCCCCCGACCGGGCTGAAGTCCGCACCGAGGGCGAGTTGGCCGGCGAGGTGGACGACCTTGGTGCCGGACGCGATCGCGATGTGGCTGAAGCCGGGAGCCGGATGGAGCTCCGGCGGGTTCACGAGCTCACGATGATGCACGTGCGCCTCCTCTCCGTACGAGACGCCGGAACTCGGCGTCGGTGACGAGCCCACCCTTCTTCGTCCCTGCGCGCTTGACGGCTTCGAGCAGCGCGGCGCGGTCGTCCTCGGAGACGTCCAGGCCGAGCTCCTCGGCCTTGATCCGGATCGAGTCGAGGCCGCTCTTCTTCCCGAGGACGATTCCCCGTTCAGCGCCGACGACCTCCGAGGCGTAGGGCTCGATCGCCGGCGGGTCGTGGAACTGCGAGGCGACGGCGCCCGACTCGCGCGTGAAGAGGTTGTCCCCGGTGACGGCCTTCCACGGCGGCGACCGGCGTGCCCGGCGCGCTCCTCGACCAGGCGGGCGAGCGCGCCTGGCCTGCTCGAGCCTGAGCCGCGTCGGAATCCCGTACAGGGCCTCCAGCGCGAGGGCGACCTCGACGAGGTCGGCGTTGCCGGCGCGCTCCCCATCCCGTTCACCGTGCCCTGTACCCAGCTCGCCCCGGCCTGGACGGCGGCGACCGCCGCCGCCGTTGCGAGGCCGAAGTCGTCGTGCCCGTGCCAGTGAACGGGGACCTGGTGGTCGAGGCGCTCCACCACCTCCCCGACGAGGAAGCGCGGCCGCCTCCGGAGTCGCGATCCCGAGGGTGTCGACGACGACGACCTCCTCCGCACCGGCCTCGACTGCGCCCTCGTACGCGGCTCGCACGAACTCGAGGTCTGCGCGCGTCGAGTCGACGCCGAAGAACGCGACGCGGATGCCTTGCTCGACCGCGAACGCGATCGCAGAGCGAATCCGGTCGAGCATGTCCTTGCGTGAGACCCCGAGCGCGGCGAGCTTGCCGTCCGAGATCGGGCTCTCGATCACCGAGGCGCGCACCCCGAGCCCGACGAGGGCCTCGACGTCTGCGCGCACGGCGCGCGAGAAGCCCCAGACCTCCGCTTCGAGGTCGGCCTCGAGGATGAGCGCGATCGCTCGCGCATCTTCCTCGGAGACGCGAGGGAAGCCGGCCTCGATGCGGTCGATCCCGGCCTCCAGAGAGCCGTCGCGATCGCGAGCTTATCCTCGGGCCCGAGCACGACCCCGACCGTCTGCTCGCCGTCGCGCAGCGTCGTGTCGTAGAGGCCGACGGTGAGGCGCGGCTGCGGCTCGAGCGCCTTCGCGTTCAGGTCTCCCGTCCAGAGCTTCGAGCGGTCGAGCGTCACGCCGTGACTATCGCACGCTCCCGCGGAATACTGGCGCGGTGATCTTCGAGCCCGAGCTCGAGACCCTGCACGCGCGACGAACTGGCAGAGCTTCAGCTGACGCGCCTCCAGGCGCTCGTGGAGCACGTCCGGGAGCGGGTGCCGCTCTACGCCGAGCGTCTCGCTGACGTGGACGCGAGCGACATCCGGTCGCTCGGCGACCTGGGCGGCTTCCGTTCACGCGAAAGGACGATCTGCGCGACACCTACCCGCTCGGAATGCTCGCGACTCCGCGCGCCGAGCTCGCCCGCATCCACGCGTCGTCGGGGACGACCGGGAAGCCGACGGTCGTCGCGTATACCGCCACCGATCTCGACCTCTTCGCCGGCATGAACGCCCGCGCGCTCGCGATGGCGGGCGCGGAGCCCGGGATGACCCTGCACAACGCGTACGGCTACGGGCTCTTCACGGGCGGGCTAGGGATCCACGGCGGCGGCGAGCGCTTGGGCTAACGTGGTACCGGTCTCCGGAGGAATGACCGAGCGCCAGGTGACGCTGATCGAGGATCTGCGGCCGGATGTCGTCAGTTGCACGCCCAGCTACGCCCTCACGCTTGCAGCGCGCTCGAGGAGCGCGGCCTGAGCGCCCGACGACAACAGCTTGCGCTTCGCCGTCGTCGGAGCCGAGCCGTGGACCGAGCGTATGCGTGACGAGATCGACGGAGGCCTGGGCGTCCGCTGCACGAACATCTACGGGCTCTCGGAGATCATCGGTCCCGGCGTGTCGTGCGAGTGCGTCGAGGAGCGAGCCGGCTCGCACGTGAACGAGGATCACTTCCTCCCCGAGGTCGTCGACCCGGATTCGGGCGAGCAGCTCGCCGAAGGCGAGGAGGGCGTGCTCGTCATGACGACGTTCACGAAGGCGGCGCTCCCGCTGATCCGGTACTGGACGGGCGACATCTGCAGCCTCTCGCTCGGCACCGTGCTCGTGCGGTCGCACGCTCGTCCGCATGGGCCCGATCGTGGGGCGCAGCGACGACATGCTCATCATCCGCGGCGTAAACGTGTACCCGAGCCAGGTCGGAGACGTGCTCGGCCGGATTCCCGAGCTCTCGCCCCACTTTGGGCTCGTCGTCCGCCGAGAGGGGACGCTCGACTCGCTCGAGGTCCTCGTGGAGACGAGCGCCAATAGCGCCTGTGACACGGTCGCCGTGGTGGCGCGCGCGGCCGCTCTCATTCGCGAGACGATCGGATGCACCATGATCGTGACGATCGTGCAGCCCGGTCAGGCTCCGCGCTCCGACGGCGGCAAGATCCAGCGCGTGCGCGACCTGCGCTATAGGCGCAAGACCGGAATCCCGCTCGCGCGAGCTTCGGCCGCGCCAAGATCCCTGAAGGCGTCCGCTTCGCGGACGCTGTGGCTGCGCTTCCTCGACTCACGCCGGGACGATCCCATCCGGGAACGGCGAGAGCTTCTCGGCTCCTCGTCCCGTGATCAGGAAGTTGTCCTCGACACGGAGCCTCCGCCGCCCCCTCGATATAGCATCCTGGCTCGATTGCAAGAACCATTCCGGCCGCGATCTCCCCCCGTCCGGCCTGGTGCGCGTACGGCGGCTCGTGCGCGCGGGCGCCGACGCCGTGGCAGACGGGGTGCGACGGTTGGCCTGGAAAGCCCATCGCGTCGATTCCTGCTCGGATGCGTCGGTCGAGCTCGGCGAGGCTCGCGCCGGGGCGTGCGAATTCGATCGCGTCCTCGTAGACCGCCATGAGGCCCGCCTCGAGGTCGCGATACGCGGGCGTCAGCTCGCCGACGACGAGGTTCTTCGTGTGGTCGCACCAGTAGCCGTCGGCGCAGACCCAGATCTCGAACAGCGTCGGCTCGCCCTCGACCACCGGCCGCGAGGTCGTCGCGGTGAAGGTCTTGATTCCCGCGCCCGACCAGACGAGCGAGAAGCCGAGCGCGAGGTCGACCTTGCCTTCCCAGCCCGTGCCCTCGCCGTGGACGAACCCCTCCCACTCCGCCGCGATCTGCGCCTCGCTCATGCCCGGCTCGATGATCAGCTTGCAGTGCTCCATCGCCGCGGCGGCGATCTCGTTGGCGAGCCGCATGCGCTCGATCTCCTGCTCGGTCTTCACCGCGCGCGCGCCGGCGAGGAGCGGCGTCGCGTCCTCGATGTCCCCGAATCCGGTGAACCAGTCGCGCGTGAACGTCGTCGGCTCGCCGACCATCCGGTCGGCTGCCTGCGTCCCGAGCGAGAGCTCGAGACCGACTCGCCCGTAGTCCCGCGCGGCTTCTTGCGCGAGCTCGAGCACGCGCGCTGTCGGCGGCCGTGGATCGGTTCGTCGTAGCCCTTGAACAGGCGAACGTCGCTCGTCCAGGCGGTGCGCGCCGCGTCCTCCTCCGACGCCTCGAGGCAGACGAGCACCGGTTCGCCATCGCGCGGGAAGACGCACGCGTCGTACCCCTTCATGCCCCAGAAGTTCGTCAGGTAGAGGACGTTGTCGGGCGCGCGGACGACGAGCACGTCGAGCTCGTGCTCGGCCATGAGCGCGCGCACGCGCTCGAGCTTCGCGTCGTCGCGCGGCCAGGTCGTCAGCCCCTGGTGAACCTATCGACGCGCGGGCGACTTCGAACGGGACGAGACTGGAGCGGCGAGCGGTGAGGATCGAGCGTCGACCAGTCGGTGCGGACGTCGGCGTCGGCCGGGAGCTCGGAGCGAAGACGGTCGGCGAGCTCCTGCGCGGCTTCCTCGGTCGCGGCACGGCGAACGACGTATCGCCAGCGCCGTGTCACCGGAAGTGCCTCCGTCGCCAGGCGGTCGGCCAGGTCGACGGCGAGGCTACGCTCTGGCAGGCGCACCTTGACCTCCCAGTCGTAGCGACCCTCGAGCCGCGCCTCGCCGAGCTCAGCCGCTTCGCGCGCCGCGTACTCGGCCTGCTCTTCGTCGGCCGTGGCCGGGAGGGGGAGCGACGGCGTCCTTCCACGTCTCCGCGAGTCGACGGGGTGCCAGCGCGTCAGGCCGATCTCGGCGCTCAAGTCGTCGGACTCGACGAGACCGCGCACGATCCTCTCGGCTTCACGCGCCTGGAGCCTCGCTCGCCGCGTACAGGAACAGCCGTGAGCCGTCGCGCGTGACCATCACGCATCGGGCCGAGTCGCTCGCGTACCTCGTCGTCCAGGTCGAGCGCACGCAGTCGCTCGCCGATCGAGTATCCGTCGCTCCGCGTCGTCGAGCTCGACCTCGACCCGGAAGTCGTCGCTCATGGCGAGGACGCTACCAACGCACCCGTGGCGGGGCGGGCTCGCCGTGCGCCTCCTGCCAGGAGATCACCGGGTTTCGCAGCACGCCGATCCGCTCGATCTCCGCCTCCATCACGTCGCCGGGCTTGAGGTAGAGCGAAGCGGCGTCGGGCGAGAAGCCCGCGACCCCTGACACCGTCCCGGTCGAGACACGTCGCCGGCGGAGTACCCGAGCGCCGAGTAGTGGCTGAGGATCTCCGGGATCGTCACGCTACATCCGGCCCGAATGCGAAGTCTGGCGTACCTCTCCGTTGACGCGCAGCTCCATCGCGAGGTCGTGTGGATCCGGGATCTCGTCGGGCGTGACGATCCAGGGCCCGAGCGGGCAGAAGGTGTCGATCGCCTTGCAGAAGCTGAAGACGCCCGAGCGCATCTCGCGCCGCTGGATGTCGCGCGCGGTGATGTCGTTGAAGATCACGTAGCCGCCGATGTGGTCGGCTCGCTTCTTCGGGCGAGAACCACTTCCCCGCCTTCGTGAGCACGACCGCGAGCTCGAGCTCGTAGTCGAGCTCCTCGGTCAGGTGCTCGGGGTAGACGACGGGCTCGTCGGGCCCGACGATCGCGTCGACGTTCTGGAAGAAGACGATCCAGGGCGCGATCTCGTGCGACCAGCCGACCTGCTTCGACTCCTCCTCGTGCTCGCGGAAGTTGCCCGCCGTGTGGAAGAACTTCTTCGGGACGATCGGCGCGCGGAGCCGAGCCTCGGCGAGCGGCGATCCGCTCGCCGGTCTCGTCGGCACCGCCGCGCTCGAAGTACTCGCGCATCGTCGGCGCGTCGAGGACGGCGATCTCGTCGCCGTCGAGGAAGCCGACGCGCTCGTCGTCGCCGAACGTGACGAGCTTCATGCGCGGCGCCTCCGCCCGTCGCCTGGCCGCGCGCAGGAGCAGGATCCGGATGAGCCCGCTGAACGGCCTGATCACGAACCAGTAGCGGCGGAACTTCCTGCGGGCCGGCGGATCGGCGACGTGCACGCGCGTCTCGGTCGAGAGCGACGACGGCGCCGACGCGGAGGTCGATGACCGCCTTGCACATGTCCGGCCGCGACGTAGGCGAGGAACTCGTCTGCCGTGCGTCGGCCGGGCGGGGTCGCGAGGCCGCCGCGCAACCGCCAGAACTGCCCCGTCAGCCCGAGCACGACCCCTTCGCCGGGACGTCCTCGAGCACGATCGCCGGGGAACGCCGTCGACGAACGGCTTCGTCGGGTCGCCGTCCGGCCGCCCGAGCCGCCGCAACCACCAGAGCGCGCCGAGCGATCGGGATGTCGGCCATCGACACGGTCCGCACCGCCTCGGTCGATGCGCTCGGCCGGAGCGTCGATCCCGATCCCGTGGCGCTCCGAGAACTCGTACGCCGGCAGGAAGTCGTCGAGCGGCCTCCACCGACGTCGACCGCGCGAGCTCTAGGCGACGGGCGCTCGATACCCGAACGTGCTGAGCCCGCGTAGGGCTCGACCGATCTCGTCGACAGTCAGTTGACCGTCGTCGAAGCCACCTCAGAGACGCCGCCGCCGCCGATCGCCAGCACTGACCGCGTGCCATGCGACACGTCGTCGCGGGTGCGCTGCGCCACAGGTCGCGAGACATCGTAGTTGCCCCGAAGGCGGTACCATGGATCTGTGACAGTGTGCCCTCGACCAGACGTCGATGTACTCCTGAGCGGCTTCGACGGTCGCTCGAGGTTCGCGATCAGCTCGAGCCCGACGGCTCAGGCGTGTAGCGTCGAACTTCGTCAGGTCGAGCGGCATCGTCGCTCCTTCCCGTCGCGCTTCAGGCGATCCGCAGACCTTCATCGCGGCTCGCGCGTACACCTCGGCCGTCTTCACGAGCCCGTCGATCTCGAGGTTCTCGCCCTTCACCGTGTCGAGAAGCCCGGTCGACGTCCCGTAGTTCACCGTCGCGATGCCGTAGCGCGTCAGCACCGACGCGTCGGAGAACCAGCGCGTCACGTCGCGCTCGGGCGGCGACGCCGAACACCTCGGCGTGCGCCGCGTCGAGCGCACCGACGAGCGGGTGGTCCTCGGCGATCTCGGCGCCGGGAGCGGTGACGTACACCTCGCCCTCGATCCCGTGGTCCGGGAAGCGCTCGGCGAGCCCGCGCACCATCTCGAGCACCTGCGAGCGCGCCGTCGCCATCTCCTTCGTCGGCGGCACGCGCACGTCGAGGAAGAGATCGGTGCGGTGCGGCGTACGCGAGACGCGCCAGCCGAAGCCGCCCTCGACCGCGCCGACGTTGACGATCGCCTTCGCGCCGCGGTACGCGTTCGCCGGATCGTCCTCCCAGCTCGGGATCCACTCGAGCACCGCGTCGAGCACGTCGCGCATGCGGACGATCGAGTTCTGGTCGCGCTTCCCCTCGCTGAACGCCGTGTGGATGAACGGCCCTTGCGTCGAGATCCGCAGCCAGAGCGAGCCGAAGTGGCCGAGGACGACCTTCGACTCGGTCGGCTCGCCGAGGATGCACATGTCCGCGACGCCGCCGTGCGACACGAGGTAGCGCGAGCCGGCCGCGTAGCCGCGGAACTCGGCTCCCTGCGCCTCGCCCCACTGCGTCTTCTCGATCTCGCCGGAGACGGCCGCGATCATGACGTCGCCGCGCAGCCGGACGCCCGCGTCGGCGAGCGCGCGCAGCGCCTCCACGTAGCAGGCGAGCGCGCCCTTCATGTTCGAGATCCCGAGGCCGTAGAGCCGCCCGTCCTCGACGAAGGCGCTCGGCTGGAAGCCGGGGACGTGCCGCAGCCACGGCTCCGCCCGAGTACGACGTGTCCATGTGCCCGTTGAACATGAGGCTCGGCCCGCCTCCGGCGCCCGCGCGGTCCCGAGGACGTTCGCGCGGCCGTCCTCGACCTGCTGCCACTGCACCTGCAGGCCCATGTCGAGGAACGTCTCGCGCATCAGCTCGGCCATCGCCTCCTCGGAGCCGGTGAAGCTCGGCGTGCCGATCGCCTGCGAGCGCCCAGTCCACGAGCCGGTCGCGGTCGATCTCGAGCTCGGTCACGACGGCTTCGTCCCGCTCGCGAGCTTGACCGAGGCGGGGACGGCGAACCCGATCCGCGACGCCATGCCGCGAGCCGCTCGTCCAGCGACTCGCGCATCGGTCGCGCTGCAGCTCGTCGGTCGGCCGAAGCAGCGCGCCCGCGCGGACGGTCCCTCGGCCGAGGCCGTCGATCAGCTCGTTCGCCGACGGCAGCAGCGAAGCTCGACCGCGACAGCATCGACGTCGACGTCGGTCGAAGCCGGCGTCCTCCAGCAGCGCGCGGAACACCGCGTCGTCCGCGAACTGGAAGAACGACGGGCCGGCCGGAACCTCGGCAGCGCGGATCGGCGCTCCGACGGTCCAGCGACAGCCGCGAAGAAGAGCGCGCGATCCACCGCCTCGCGACGGCTCGTCACACGCGACACGACGTCGCGGCCGCCGGATCGCAGCACGCGAGCGAGCTCTTGCGCCGCTCGCGGCTCGCCGATGTGCTGGATGACGATGTTGCCGACGACCGCGTCGAACGAGCCGTCGGCGAACGGCAGCTCGCGTCGCCGTCGCCTGTGACGAAGATCGCGGTCGGGTCCGCCGGGCCGCGATCGTCGACCATCGCCGCCGCGACGTCGACGCCCGTCGCCTCGGCACCGCGCTCCACCGCATGTCGCTGCGGCGTCGCCGGCACCGGTGCCGACGTCGAGGACGCGCGATGCCCTGGCCGACACGCGCGCGTCGAGCAGCGGCGTCGACCGCTTGGCTCGTGATCGCGCTCCAGCGCTCGTACGAAGCGTCCTGCGATCGCTTCCCAGCCCGCCTGCTCGAAGGCGTCGAATGCGGCTGCGTCGTACTCGCTCACGACCGGAAGTGTGGGAGAACCTTCTCGCCGAAGAGGCGGATCTGGTCGTGCCGGCGGTCGCCCCAGAGCTCGAGCATGACGTGCGTGCAGCCGGCGTCGCGGTACTCCTCGATCGCGGCGATGCAGTCCTCCGGCGTCCCGGCGATCGGCTTGCAGCGGTCGAGGAGCGAGTCGGTCACCTCGGCCTTCGCCGCGAGCCGGCCGCCGCGCTCCATCGCCTCGGCGACCGGCGCGAGCTCGTCCATCTCGATCCCGGCGAGCTCGAGCAGCGTGTCGGCGGAGCCGCGGATGTTCTGGAACTTGTTCGCGAGGTACATGCCGGCGATCTCGCGGGCGCCGTCGCGGCCGGCGTCGCGATCGGACTCGTGGATCGACGCGACGACCGTGCAGCCGATGTCGATGTCGGCGGCGACGTTCTCGCGCGTGTAGCGGACGAAGGCGGGCGTCGTGATCGACGGTGTCAGGCACCCGTCGGCGATCTCGCCCGCGAGCGCCTGCATCTTCGGCGCGGTCGCGGCGACGTAGACCGGCGGGACGTCGCGCGGCGTGTGCGCGTCGGCGCTCAGGCCCGGGAACGGACGCGCTCCACGTGTCGCCCTCGTACTCGAACGGCTCGCCGCCGAGCACGCCGCGGACGATCGTCACGGCGTCGCGCATCGGCCCGAGCGTCTTCGACGTCTGCGAGCGGATGTTGTTGAGGAAGATCTTCGACGTCCCGAAGCCGAGGAGGAACCGGCCCGGGCCCGGCGGCCTCCTGCACGACTCTTGCATCCATCGCAACTTGCACCGGGTGACGCGTGAACGGCGAGATGATCCCCCAGCCGATCGTCAGCCGCTCGGTCTCGCGCGCCATGAGCGCCGAGACGACGGTGGACGAGCGCGCCTCCATCCCGTGCTTCCGCCACCACGGGTACGCCTCGGCGAGCCAGATCGTGTCCATCCCGGCCTGGTCCATGACGCGCGCCGACTCGAGCATCTCCTCGAGCGGCTCCATCGTCAGCTGCATGACGCCGATGCGAAACGGTGGCGGCATGCGGCTCTCGGGCTCTGATGCGCTCGCGGCGCCGGACGCTTCCGGACGCGCTCTTCGAGCGCGGCGAGCACCTGCGAGACCTGCTGGTTCACGATCGGCTGCAGCACGCGCTGGCCCATCGCGCCGACCGGGCCGGCGATCTTGACGTCGGCCTCCCACGCCATCGACGTGCCGTCGCCCGCCTCGGAGAGCGTGAACGACGTCGTCATGTCCATCAGCGCGCCGACGCCCTGGCCCTTCGCGCGCATCGACGCGAACTCGGGCTCGCGCTCCTCGAGCTTCTCGAAGTTCATCGTCATCTTGAGGCCGCCGAGGCCGAGCGGCACCTTGACCTTCGCCGTCCAGTGCTTCTCGTCGGTGATCTCGAAGCACTCGACGCCGGGCATGAGCTTCGCCATCTCGGCGGGCTCGTTGATGACGCTCCACACGGTCTCGCGCGGACGCGGTCGAGCTCCTTCGTTCCCGAGACGATCACTTCGACGCCACCTCCACGTTCGCGCGCGTCGCTTCCGGGTCCTGGAGCATCGACCACACCCTATGCGGCGGGTTGCAGCTGTCGTAGACGATGGCGCCGCCCGCTGCCCGCGAGCGCGTCCTGGATCGCCGCGCAGATGCAGTGGATCCCGCCGCCGCCGCCTTCGCCCATCCCCTTCGCGCCGAGCGGCGCGACCGGCGACGGCGACTCCATCGCGCCGGTCTTCAGCGGCGGCATGTCCAGCGCGTGTGGCACGTGGTAGTCGTAGAAGTTGGCGGTGAGGAGCGTCCCCTCCTCGTCGTAGACGAACTCCTCGTGCAGAGCGCGCGCCGATCGCGTGCGCGGTCGCGCCGTGCACCTGGCCCTCGACGATCTGCGGGTTGATCCGGACGCCGCAGTCGTCCACCGCCGCGTAGTCGACGACGTCGACCTCGCCCGTCTCCGGGTCGATCTCGACGACCGCCGCGTGGATCTGCGTCGCGTACGTGAGCGTCAGCTGCCCCGTCTTCTTCTCCGTGTCGACCATGCCGAAGTACGGCCGGCAGACGTAGCGGTGGTTCAGCGTCGGGTTGAAGTCCGGCGGGAGGAAGGCGTTGTTCGCGTTGATGATCGCGCCGAGCGCCATGAACGGGAGCGCGGCCTCCTCGGGGCCGTCCTTGATCCGCGCGAAGCCGTCCGCGAGCTCGATCGCCTCCGCCGGCGCCTGCAGCACCGCGGCGGCGAGCTGGATCATCTCCTCGCGCACGAGCTCGGCCGCGCCCTTCACCGCGCCGAGGCCGGTGAACGCGAACTGGCTCGCATACGTGCCCGGAGAAGCCGGCGTGCGAGTTGAACCACGTGTCGTGCCCGCGCCGCACGTTCACCTGGTCGGGCGAGCAGCCGAGGATGTCCGCGACGACCTGCGCGGCCGTCGTCTCGTGCCCCTGGCCCTGCGGAACGGTGCCGAGCGTGACGACGACCTCGCCGAAGATGTCGAGCTTCACCGACGCCGCCTCGTTGTTCCCCGAGAACTGGAGCTCGGGGTTCAGGAGCGTCGACTGGCCGAAGTTGTTCGTGCCGGAGTCGAGCGTCGAGCCGATGCCGAAGCCGAGGAGCTTCCCGCGCGACGCCGCCTCCTTGCGCCGCTCCTCGATCGAGCCGTGGTCGATGAGCTCGAGCGCGATGTCGAGCGCAGCCGCGTAGTCGCCCGAGTCGTAGAAGCAGCCGTTCGGCGTCTCGTACGGCATCTGCTCGGTCTTCACGTAGTTGCGCTTGCGGATCTCGACCGGGTCGAGCCCGAGCTCGGTCGGCGACGATGTCGATGATCCGCTCGGTCAGCCAGAGGTGCTGCATCCGCGAGTAGCCGCGGTTCGGCGAGACCGGCGACTTGTTCGTGCAGACCTGCGTGAAGTCGACGCGGATGTTCCGCCAGCCGTACAGGCCGGGCGTCACCTGCGCCCAGATGATGCAGCCGAGCGGCTCGTAGCGCGGGAACGCGCCGCAGTCGTCGAGCGCCCTCACCTTGAAGCCGGTCATCGTCCCGTCCGCCTTCACGGCGACCTCGACGTCGAGGAACGTGCGCTCGTTGCCGTGCGCGTTCGCCGTGTGCTGGTCGGTGCGCCACTCCGTCCACTGCACCGGGCGGCCGAGCTTGCGCGCCATCAGGCAGAGCACGACGTACTGCGGGTGCAGGCAGATCTTGTTGCCGAAGCCGCCGCCGATGTCGTGCGTGACGAAGCGGAGCTTGTCGATCCCGGTTCGCAGCGCCGGCGCCATCCAGATCGCGCCGACCCCGGGCATCTGGTGGTTGCACGTGAGCGTCCACTCGCCCGTGCCCTTGTCGTACTCGACGAGCGCGCCCGCGCACTCGAGCGGCGTCGAGGAGAAGCGGTGGAAGTGGAGGCGGTCGATCTTCACGACGTGATCGGCCTCGGCGAGCGCCTGGTCGACGTCCCCCAGTCGAAGACGCCCGACCAGACGACGTTCGAGCCGGCGTCGTCGTGGAGGACGACCTCGTCCTTCAGCGACTCCTCGGCGTCGACGAGCACGGGGAGCGGGTCGTACTCGACCTCGATCAGGTCGGCGGCGTCGCGCGCGAGCTCGCGCGTCGCCGCGCAGACGGCGGCGACCGGCTCGCCCATGTGCCGCACGCGGCCGACCGCGAGCGCGTAGTCCTTGATGTTCCCGCCGGGCTCGACGGACATCTCGAAGAAGGGGTCCGTGTGGATCGCGACCTCGTCGCCCGTGATCGTCCCGTACACGCCGTCGAGCTCGAGCGCCTTCGTGACGTCGATCGAGACGATCTTCGCGTGGCCGTACGGCGAGCGGACGAAGTGGACGTAGCCCATCCCGTGCCGCCGGACGTCGTCGAAGAAGGTGCCCTGGCCCTGGACGAGCCGCCTGTCCTCCTTGCGCGGGATCGACTGCCCGACGAAGCCCTTCTCGAGCGTCTGTCGCCGGTCTGCTCGGTGACGGTCGTCGTCGTCATGTCCGTGCCCCCCGCCGCGACGACGGCCTCGACGATGTTCACGTAGCCGGTGCAGCGGCAGATGTTGCCCTGGAGCGCCACGCGTACGTCCTCCTCGGTCGGATCGGATTCTGCGCGAGCAGCGCGGTCGCGCTCATCAGCATCCCCGGCGTGCAGTAGCCGCACTGGAGCGCGTGGTGCTCGTTGAAGGACTGCTGGAGCGCGGTGAGCTCGCCGTCGGCGGCGAGCCCCTCGACGGTCGAGATCTTCGCGCCGTCGGCCTGGACGGCGAGCAGCATGCAGCTCTTCACCGGCTCGCCGTCGACGTGGACCGTGCAGGCGCCGCAGTTGCCGGTGTCGCAGCCGACGTGCGTTCCCGTCAGGCCGAGGTCGTCGCGGATGAAGTGGACGAGGAGGCGGCGGGCGGCACGTCGCGCTCGATCTGCTCGCCGTTGACCTCGACCGAGATCGTGCCGGCTCGCCGCAGGCGCTCCCACTACGACTTCCTCCGCTCGGCCGCCTGCAGCACCGCTCGCACGGCCGACGACCTCGGCGAGATGCCGGCGGAAGTCGGCGGAGCCGTGGACGTCGGACGGCGGATCGAGCGACGCGCCGAGCCCTTCGGCCGCTGCGCGCACAGCGTCCTCGGAGAAGTCGCCGCCGGCGAGCCGCTCCTCCATCGCGGTCGCACGCACCGGCGAGGCTGCGACACAGCCGATCGCGACGCGCGCCGTGTCGCCGGAGACGGATGCCGCAGCGTTGACGATGTAGGTCCCGTGCGCTGCCGATCGTGAGCCCGGCGAAGCCGTCGCCCGCACCGCTCGACGGCGGCACGTTCATCTTCGTGAGGAGCTCGCCCTCGCCGACTGCCGTCATGTAGACGCCGAGGAAGAACTCGTCCGCCGGACACCGTCCGCTCGCCGTCCTGCGCCGCGAATGGTGAACGTCGCGTCGAGCGCGACGAGGAGCGGCGGCAGGTGGTTCGTCGGATCGCTCACGCAGACGTTGCCGCCGACGGTGCCGCGGTTGCGCACCTGGACGTCGCCGATCGTCGCCGCCACCTCGGCCAGGATCGGCCGCGCGACCTCGACCTCGGACGAGGCCATGGAGCTGCGCGTACGTCACCATCGCGCCGATCTCGAGCAGCCCGTCGGCGGAGAAGCCGATCGCGCGGAGATCGGCGAGATCCGCGAGGTCGACGAGGACGTCGGGCGACGCCGCGCGCGCCTTCATCACGTTGACGAGCGTCTGGCCGCCGGCGAGCGCCCGCGCTCCGTCGTGGCTCGCGAGCAGCGAGACCGCCTCCTCGACCGTCGCCGGGCGTGCGTACTCGACCTCGCGCAGGAGCATGCGAGGGATTCAATCCGGCGCCGCCGTGACATGTCAAGCGACGAGGGATTGGGTACGTTCCGCACCGCATGGAACCTGGAGCCCCGACATCGGTGCCGTCTTCGACGAGCACGTGGCCGCGGAGTTCGTTCGACATGGACCTCGAGGCGACGATGGCGACGATGACCGACGACCCGTACGTCAACCACGTGCCCGTGATGACCGGAGGCGTCGGGCGCGAGGACGTGCGCCGCTTCTACGGACAGCACTTCATCGGGAAGTGGCCGACCGACATCGAGATCACACCGGTCTCGCGAACGGCCGGCGAGTGCACAGGTCGTCGACGAGCTCGTCCTCTCGTTCACGCACGACATCGAGATGGATCAGCTGCTACCGGGAGTCGCTCCGACCGGCAGGCACGTACGCCTGGCGTTCTGCGTCGTGGCGGAGTTCGACGGGCGACAAGCTCGCCCACGAGCACATCTACTGGGACCAGGCGTCGCTCCTCGTCCAGGTCGGACTGCTCGACCGAGCCGGGCTCCCGGTCACCGGCGCCGAGCAGGCCGAGAACGTGCTCGACCCACGTGCCCATCCGCTCAACGAGCTGATGGGGCAACAGCGCCTGAGCTGCCTCAGACGCTCCCGTAGAGCGCGAGCACGATCCGGACGAACTCCTTCGTGTCGTCGAAGAGCCCGCGCTCCCGCACTGCTCGCGCGCCCTGGTACCAGCCCGCGAGCGCGAGGCGCACGTCTCCGTCGAACTCGTCGAGCTGCCAGCGGAGGTAGCGAACCCCGGCGCGAACGTTCCCACGATAGGTGCGCGGCGTGCGCTCGCCGAGCAGCACGAGGTCGACGAACTCCCACGTCTCCGGCAGGAGCTGCATGACGCCGATCGCACCGACGCTCGAGACGACGTCCTGCTGGAAGCCCGACTCCATCCACGCGAGCGCGCGAGCGAGCGTCGGGTCGACGCCGTAGACGCGAGCCCAGTAGTCGATCGCCGCGCGAACGGCGTCACGGCTCGCCGGCGGCCCGGTCGACGAGGGTGGCGCGAGACGTGCGCCGTTCGGAAGAGCGAGGCGCTGACCCGGAACGATCACCCTCATGAGCGAAAGGCGGTTTCGACGCGCGAGGCGCCAGGGGCTGACGTGGTACCGCGCGGCGATCGAGAAGAAGCTCTCCCCCGCGCGCACGACGTGCCACGTGGCCGGCGACGCCTGCACGGTCCGGTGCGTCCGGCGAGCGCTCGATACGTGCGCGGACCGGCGATCCCGTCCGCGGCCAGCCCGCGCCGCTGCTGGTATCGGGCGAGAGCGCCCGCTGTGCGCGGCGTGAAGCGACCGTCGACCGCGCCGGGCGCCAAGCCCGAGCCGACGCAGCCGGAACTCGAGCACAGCGACGTCCCAGCCCACGGCACCGACGGATAGCTCCCGCTGGCCCAGAAGCGGGCGACCGCGCCGACCGAGCGCCCGGCGTGTCTTGCGTCCGATGAGACCCGTCGGCCGAATTCCGTGCGCACGCTGGAACGCGACCAGCGCTCTCCTCGTCTGCGGGCCGCGTACGCCGTCGACCGGCCCCGGCGTGCAGCCGTGAGCGCGGAGCGCGATCTGGAGCGCGGCGACGCGAGCATTGGCCGCGAGCGCTTCGGGAGCGAGCACGAGGACGCCAATGGACACCGCGACGCCTATGGCGGCGAGGCGACGCACGAGGACGAGTTCGCGCCCGCGGCCGAGCCGTCCTCCCTCGCGAGGGCCGGGAAACCGGCGGCTACAATCTCGCCGGCTGCCTTCCCCGGTAGCTCAATTGGCAGAGCATCCGGCTGTTAACCGGAGGGTTGTTGGTTCGAGTCCAACCCGGGGAGCTGCGAAGCTCCTGCAACAGGGGCAGAAACGAAGAGGGCGCCCCGTAAGGCGCCCTCGACTTTCTACCCAACTTTCTACCCCTCAGGCGAAGAGACGAGCCTCCGCGAGCTCGGCGGCGTCGGGGTAGCTGGTCTTCGCCGCGTGGAGGTACCGCTCCGTGGTGGAACCCTGGGCGTGACCCGCCTTCGCCTGGACGAACATCCCTGGCACGCCTGCGGCGGCCGTCTCGGTGAGCGCCGTGTGCCGGAGGCCGTGCCACGGTCGGAAGGACTCGTCCGACGCCCGCATGGTCGAGCGCCTTGCGCGTGTACCGCGTCAGCTTCGACGGGTCGAGCGGCGTCCCGAGCGCCGGGTGGCAGAAGACGATGCGACTCCGGCGCGCGGTGCAGGCTCGTCGTGAACTGCTCCTCCAGCGCCGCGAGCGCGACGTCGCCGAGGTCGATCACCCTCCGCCCCGCCTTGCTCTTCGGCGTCGTGATCTCGTTGCGGACGAACGCCTGCCGGACGTGAAGGCGGCGGTCGAGGAGCTCCACGTCCTGCCAGCGAAGCCCGAGAAGCTCGCCCCGCCGCAGACCCGTCGAGAGGCGATCGTCGTCATGCGACGAGCCGCCGCGTACCAGTAGCCGTCCTCGTCCTCGGCCCTCGCCTCGAGCTCCCGGTACGCCTTCAAGACTGCGGCCACGTCGGACGGCGGCGAGCGTCTCCGTCTCCGCGTCGCCGAGCGGCGGCGGGTCGACGAGGTCGAGCGGGTTCTCGCTCACCCAGCGCCAGCGACGAGCGGTCTTGAACATCAGCCCGAGCAGGACGAGATCGTTCCGCACCGACTTCGGGAGAGCGCCCCGCCGCGAGCTTCGTCGCCGCGTACCGCTCGAACGCCTCCGGTTGCCGGGAGAGCGCCCCGAGATCGTGGGGGCCGAACGCCGGGCGAGAGGTGGTTGCGGATCGTCGCCTTGTAGTCGATGAGCGTGGACTTCTTCCGCGGCTTCGCCGCGAGCGCCACCTCGACGAACTCGTCGCCAGGTCGTCGAACGTCCGCTTGCGCGGCTTCCGCATCCCGCGCTCGACCTCGGCCAGCTTCACGCCGAGCGCACGCTCGGCCTTCGGTCTGCGTCCAGCCGTCCGCCTCGCGCCCGAGCGTCTCCATGACCTGCCGACTCGCCGTCGTGGTACTTCGACCGGCCACGACGACGCCGCGAGCGCCTTCGTAGCGGAGGACAGCACGCGCCGCTAGCCACGGTCGGCCTCCTCTCTCGCTGCCTTCTCGATCTGCAACACGCGAACATGGCTCAGGCCGACGGTCTCTCCGATCTCCCGCGAGGTGAGTCCTGCCTCACGGGCTGCGAGGATCGCGACGGCGAAGTTCGCCTCGGCCTGCTGGCGTGCTCTGGTGGCCTTCGTGAGCGCCGCGTGCTGCTTCGCTCGCAGCCGGTGGCGTCCTTCTCTGGAAGTGCTGTGGGGTTGGTCATGCCGGTAACGCCAGTGACCAGTATCTGGTAAGTCAAGTTAACCGGCGTACGTCTCCCGATGCACGACACGAAGCGCGTCTTCGCGAATTTTGTCGGCATCTTGATGCGCGACACGAATGCGAAACGTCCTCACGCCTGTCGTGGATCGCGTGGCCCAGCTGGAACCTTCACCGGCTCCGGCTCCGTCTTCGGCATTCGCTCGGCTGCGATCGGGTTCTTGATCGGCTCGACGACGATGGTTTCATCCTCCTTGTACTCGTCGATGTCCACCTGCTACCTCCTCTCTCCGGTGAAGCGGTCGATGATCGCCGAGCAGAGCATCCGTAGCGCTTGCTGGATGAGACTGCCGAGCGCGAGTCGCCAGGCGGGGACGTACACCTTGTGCGGATAGGCGAACCAGCGCCGATAGCCGATCTGGCCGTTGCGGATACGACCCCAGAGGCTGCACCTCGGCGACGACGGCGAGGCAGTCGCCTCGTTCGGGACGTCGTGGTACTCGGCATTCCAGTTGTAGCCGTGCTCGTGCAAGATGCTCGAAAGCGCTTGACGGCGTAGATGCCGCACGTGCAGCTCTTCGTCGGGGGTGGCTGTTGCTCGTTCTGCCGTAGCACAGTCAGCTTCGAACGGCGGTCAGCGGCCGGCCAGTCGCAGTATGCGCTCTCGTACTGGCGGTGAGATACAGCTGGCCGTACTGATTCGCGTGAAGACCCTTCCAGCCGACGAAGCGGCTCGATGCAGATCGGGCATGCTCACGGCGAGGGGGCGCTGTTCTTGTGGTCGCGCGTCAGTCATCGGGATTGTGGGCCTGTCCGCTGGTCAGGGAAGGTGTCGGGCAACTCGACCTCGCGGATCTGGATCTCGGTCAGATCGAGTCGGCTTCTCGCGAGCGTCGTCGAGCGTCGTCCTGCGGAAAGCTGACCACGAGCTTCAGTCGCACGTCGTTCTCGTCGTCCGTTCGTCGATGTCCCATCTCGGTCTGCGATGCGCTCGACGGTCTCGCCAGGAGATCGGAGGCTGGAGCTCGTGGAAGTGCTTGCGGATCTACCGAGACAGGGCAGCGAGCCGAGGCGCAGCAGAGCTGCAGAAGCTCGAACGAGGCTCGGTCCGACTTTCGCTCCTTGCTCTCGGGGGCGAGCGTGACGAGGAGCATCTTGGCGCTCAGTTTCGATGCTCCTCGGTAGATCCAGAAGCCGTACTCGCGGCCTGGCGCGGCTCCCTGCTGTGGCTCGCTGCGGACGCGAGACCGGTCGCGTGCTGGTATCGCAACTGGACATGCTCGACGGCAGAGGGCCCGAAGTTGAACTTGTCGGGACAGGCGAGGATGCTCACGTTCGGATCGGCTCCCCCTCGGTACTACTCCGGCCCTGAGCATCCCGGTTCCGCAACTGAGGCGCTCCTCATCGGAACAACACCTCGCGCAAGTGGTGAGATCCGGGGTCGGCGGGTTGAGCTAGATGCCTGAACGAGAAAGGCCCGCCGGAGCGGGCCTCTTCGTGCATCAGTTTCTTGTCGACGACGGGGCCGCCGGGCGGCCCCCACGTCTCACACGTTGTGGAGTGGAGTAGTTCCGAACTAGCGGAGAACGATGTCGCTGACCTGCGAAGGTTCCGGTCGTCTGCTCGGGCATCCGTCGGCGATGATGAACGGGATCACGCCCGACGTGATCTTGTACGTCGGATGCGCTGCCGCGAAAGCGTCCCAGTTGGCGTGCACCTGGTTGCCGAAGTACACGATGCAGTTGGCCTTTCGTCGTCGAGACGACGGTGTCGCCGCCGCAGCTGTTGCAGCGTCGATGAACGCGTACCCGTCGACCTTGGCGGACGTTGCCGGGTCATCGATCGGCAGGCTGAACCTGGGAGCGCCGCCCGCGACGTCGCCGGTCGACGTGAATCCGAAGTCGACGCTGGTTGAGAGTCTTGCCGCTCTGGCTCTTGGAGCTGAGGTACACACCGCCGTACTCGCCGGCTGTCGATGACGATCGTGGCGCTATCGGTTGGTGGCGGTGACATCTCCGTTACCGAACGTCATGGGCTTAGGCGCGGGCGCTGCACCGGCGAAGGACGCCAGGGCCAGCATCAGCACTGAGAAAAGGGCTACAACAGAAACGAGCTTCACTACTGCCTCCTATGGGCTTGTAGGCAATCACTGTGATCGCCGTATCCCTGCCAGCTTGCCCTTCTCTCGCCTCGCCCGCTAGGACACGATTGGGTCTATACCTCGGCAGGTTCGTGGCTGCCGGTGACGCGATCGCGCTGGAGCCGAGGCTTAGCGCCTGGCGTTCTCGCGCCCGACTTCTTCGAGCAAACGCGCCCATCCCGGTCTGTCATGGCGCGTCGTTATGTGCATCGCGGTGAGGATCTGATCGTGGGTGCCGTCCGCGAGAAAGCGGGCGAGTTCGTCTGGTGATGCGCCCGAGGCTGCGTGGACGAGTCCGACGATGCGCCCATAACCCACCGAGGCTGTTTCGCGAATCTGCTCGTCATCGCAGGCGGCGAACGCCTGCAACTGGATCATCATCGTGACGCGGTCGTCGTTGCTCAGCTGCCTGCGCCTCGCGATGACCGCCTCAAGTGCCTCGCTGCCCGTCTTGTCCTTCATCGCACGCTCGTATTCGCGGAGTGTGTCGTCGAAGGCGCGTTCGACTACGGCGAGGAAGAGCGCCTTCTTCGTCCCGAACAGACGCAGCAGCCACGTAGCGTTGATTCCGGCCCGCTCGGCAATAAGGTCAACCGAGCCTCGCATCCCGGCGCGGGCAAACTCCTCGCGGGCAGCGGCCAACGCTAGCTCGCGGCGTTCCTCGCGTGTCTGCCGGGCAGTGCCTGCAATCAACGGAAGCATGCACTTCGTTCACTCGCCGCGACTAACTGCGGACAAGTCGGGAGAGGCATGGGGGATGGAGCCTGTCTCACCTGGTTGCGATTACGCAGACCCCTCGATGGGTAGGTAGCAGTGTTGTTGGCTTTCAACCAGGAGGGGAGACATGTGGAGAGTGTCGATCTGCGCACTGCTCGTCTTCGGCGGCGTGGTCGCTGGGGCCAGCGCCGTAACGACGAATGGGTTTCCTGACAACGGACAGCATCCAAACGTCGGCGCGATCATGGTTCCGACGAGCAGTGGCACGGGATTTGCAGAGGTGTGCTCGGGACACTCGTCTCACCGACAATCTTCCTCACTGCGAGCCACTGCACGGCTTTCATCGAGTCCCTCGGCAGGCCAGCATTCGTAACGTTTGACGAGACGGACATAGAGCCGTCGCCAGATGGCTTGATCTCGGCCACGCCGCACACGAACGACGCTTACAAGGGAGGAGTGCGCGACGACGTCTCCGTGATGGAGCTTGCGCGAGCGATACCCGCGACCGAGATCGTCCCGGCGCAGGTACCACAGAGCGTCGGATACCTCGACACGCTCGGGCTGAGCCAGAGCACGAAACTCACCGTGGTCGGATACGGGACGAGCGAGAAGGTGATCGTCAAGGGCGAGAACGGCCCGCAGTTCCCGTTTGAGGGCGACAGGGGTTACGGAATCGGGGGATTCAACGCCTTGACTCCGGAGTGGCTGAAGATGAGTCAGAACGCAGTTCACGGCGACAGCGGTGCGTGCTACGGCGACTCGGGCGGCCCGAATTTCCTCGGGGCTGCTCCCGCAGATGGTGACATCGTCTTGGCCGTGACCAGTACTGGCGACGCTCCCTGCTCTACGACGAACGTCGCCTCGCGAACCGACAGTCCCTCGGCACAGGCGTTCCTCGCGGAGTTCGGTCTATAGCTGTTCTAGGTCAAGGAGTCGGGGTTACACCACGTCGCCGCTTCGCTCCACGTCGCCGTCGTCGAGTTGTAACGGGGCCGGTCGAGGTCGGGATCTTCGGCGGGTCGCCAGCACCGACCCGTGATCGCTGGATGGATCGTCCCGACTACTACGAGCCGCCACTGCCGGTCTCGACGCGGCTGCTCGTGGCATCACCGGATGACCTGAGCGCCCGAAACTTTTCTACCCAACTTCTACCCATCTGGGGTGATCTCAGGGACTTGGCGTGACCTGACATGGCTCAACCATGCGCCACCGACCTGAGCGCACCCCCATCTGGCGAACTGTTAACCGGAGGGTTGTTGGTTCGAGTCCAACCCGGGGAGCTGCGAGAGCCTGCAAAGCGGCTGGATACGACGAGGGCGCGCGCCAAGCCCAGATCATCTCGCCGCTCCCCGCGTGCGCGGGTGGTCAGCCTGGTTTTGCGCCGTAGTGACGCGGCAGGTCCGATGCAGGCGAGCGACGAGGTGCCAATGCCCACACGAGCGTTCGTGATCCGCTTTCCGAACGGTGACTTCGAGTACGACCTGGGGCGCGGTGCCGCTCCCACGATCGGCGAGACGCTGCGCCGACAGGGCGCGCTTTGGTCGGTGACGCGAATGACCCGAAGAGGCGGTGCCGACTGCCTATGTCGAGCGCACCGGTGTGCCTGCGCCCGTGGAGCCGCCGCACCGATATCACCCCGCCGATGACGATCGGCAGCCGTAACGAACGGGAACGCTCGAGCGGAGTAGGGTGTCGGTATCCCGACAACGCCGATCCTGATCCTCCGGTTCCCGGACGGCGACGTCGAGTATCGGTCGACGCACGGCGAGGTTTCCATCGGAACACTCGTGCGGAGTCGCGGCAGCTTGTGGCGCGTACGCCAGCACACGGAGAGCGGAGCCGCGATCCTCGAGTCGGCCGAAGAGCCGGCCCAGGGTGCGGCACCTGGTCCAGTGGTCATCCCCGATCCGCTCGGGGACAAGCCGCTGATCGTGGAGATCCTGGTCGAAGCCTGACGTCGCGCGCGATCGAATCGACCCGGCGAGTACAGTTCGTCCCATCGAAGAAGCGAAATTCCAGACGCTGCTCGACCAGGTGCGCGATCTCCATCGGCTCACCGACGAGCGTCGCCCGCTCGAGGACGAGGATTCACGAGAACGTACGCGCTCGGCTGACCTGGCATGGCGAACCGCCGTCGCTTCCGCCGGAGCAGAGGAAGCTGGCCGACGAGGCCGTGGACGCTCTCGAGAGCCCGCGGCTCTCCTCCTCACAGTCCCGGCAACTCCACCGCGCGTTCTTCGGGAAGTAGGACGCTCCGCGCGGCGCGCGTCAGCTAGACACCCCCAGCTGGGCCATACCCTGCGAACCGGGGATGAGCGCATAGGGTTCCCAGGTTGGCGTTCAGACCTCCCCTTTTCCGCACGGTTCGACGCCACCTCCCCTGACGGCCCGGCGTCGAGGGGTACGCCGGGTCTCTTCCGCCGGTCCGGGCTCGGCGAACGCGGCTAGCGAACCACGTACGAGAACGGGCGCGAGACGACCTTCCCTGCGGACCGGACGGTGATCGCCCCGCGCAGGCTCTTTCCGCCGGCGGACCCCGGAACAGCGAACGAGCAGCGCGCACCCGTCCTCGTCAGCGTCCCGACTCCGGAGAGAGCCGCACGACCGACGGACGCTCTGCACGTGACCGTCCCCGTGACGGCCGGACGGCCGGTGTCCGACCGCCGCACCGGGAGCGTGACCGCGAAGCGCGAGCCGGCGCGCGGCGTTCGCGGAGTCGCCGACACCTGCCCGGCGACGAGTGCGACCGCAGCGTCGTTGGTGAACACGTAGCGGTAGAAGCCTCCGTTGCTTGGAGCGAGGTCGAGCGCGTGCACGACGCCCGTGTTCGGATCGAAGTCCGCAGTCGTCACCGAGAAGCCGAACCGCTTCGCACTGCCGACTGCCGAGCGCCGTAGTTCGATGGTCACGACGCCGCCGGAACCGCCTCCACGCACGAGATCGGCAGCCGCCTCCTCGACCCAGCCGCCGCTCCGCGGTCGCCAGCGCTCGATCGTCGTCTGTCCCACGCGATGCCCGATCCTGAGCTCGGGCGCCTGGTCGTCGTCGCTCGTCGCCGCGCGGTTGTCGGTGTCGACACCGATCCAGAGCGCCGAGTCGGCAGTGAGCGCGGCGTAGTTCGGAGTGTCGACCGCGAACCTGATCCACCCGTCCTTCGTGTCCACGACGCGGACTCCGCCGATGTCGGGCGCGACGTCCTCGTCGTTACCGGGATCGGAGAAGGTCGCCAGCGCCGGGCCGGTGTACGCCGAGCTTCCTCGATCCGGCGCGAAGTCGGAGGACGTGAACTGCGACAGGACGACCTGCTGTCGAAGCGAGCTGATCGCCAGCACCCCGAACGCGGAGTCGCCGCCGAGGTTCGAGGTGGGCACCGTGGCCGTGAGCACCCCGTCGGAGAACCTGCCCGTGATGCGCGCCGGAACCTCCCGTCGAAGCATCGCGAGTCCGTCCCACTCGTAGAACTCGAGCTGCCCGCTCGAGAGGTAGCGGACGAGCGTCTCGTCCCCGCCGTAGCCCGTGCCTTCGTTCGAGTCGTCGTCGAACCAGACGTTGATCCAGCTGTCGCCCGGGAGCGTCATGTAGTTCCCGATGGAGACGTCGATCGTGGCCAGTGCGTCGGCCGATACGGAAACACGGATCGACGTGATGTCGGGCGCGGCGTTGGCGTCGCCCGCCTCGTCCGCAAAGGACGCGGCTGCGACCGAGAGCCCTGTCGCCGCGAGAGCGCCGGCCACTGCGACGACCGCGACGCCCGCTCTCAGCGCCCACATTCGAGGTTGGGGTTCGTCGCGTGTCGTGCGAGAACTCTCGTCCAGGCGGGCGCCGCTGTCAATCGACGCGACCCGTCGAGCGCCGCTTCGTCCTCCGCGCATCTCTCTCTCCTACGCACGCGGGCGCCGATCGGACCTTGCGAGAATCGCGGCGTGCCCAGTGCGTTCCAGTCGATCGGTCTCCAGCTTCGCGTGGCGAAGCGCCACGCGCTGCGCCGGGGCGCTTCCTTCGGCGACCGGTTCGGCAAGCTCGACGACCGGCTCGTGTTCGTTGTCGGTTCGCCTCGCTCGGGGACGACCTTCCTGGCGGGTGCGATCGGCTCCGTGGACGGCTTCGTCGATCTCGGCGAAGTGGCACCCCTCAAGGCCGCCGTCCCGGAGCTGGCGGCACTCGAGCCGCACGAGGCTGCGCAACGCCTGCGTCGGACCCTTGCCATCGCGCGCCGAGTCGGCTTGGTCGGCTCGGTGCGTCCCGTCGAGCAGACCCCCGAGCTTGCGCACCTCGTCGGCGCGCTCCCGATTGCGTACCCCGAGTCGCGCATCGTCCACATCGTCCGGGACGGCCGGGACGTCGTCTGTTCGCTCCTGGAGAAGAGCTGGCTTCGAACCGGCGAGACCAGCGTCGACGACGCCGGTGTCGCCTACGGCGCGTACGCGCGCTTCTGGGTGGAGCCCGAGCGGCGCGACGAGTTCGAGGCGGCGAGCGATGCGCGTCGAGCCGCATGGGTGTGGCGCCGCTACGTGACCGCCGCGCGATCCGCCGCTCGCAGCCTCGAGGTTCGGTACGAGCGCATGGTCGCCGACCCGGCCGCGGTCGCCGAGGAGCTCGGCGGCTACGTCGACGCTCCGATCGAGCAGCTCACGGAGGCGCTGCGCGGTGCCCATGCAGAGTCGGTCGGCCGCTACGTCGCGGACCTCACCGACGAGCAGCTCGCCGACGTCATGGACGAGGCCGGCGACCTTCTCCGCGAGCTCGGCTACCTCAGGTGAGCTCGGCGAGCGTCTGCCGCACCTTGGCGAGGTGCGCCTGCAGCTCGGTCGTCCGGGCGAGATCGGCGCCTGTGAGGTCTCGCTTCAACTTCCGCTCGCGAAGCCGAAGCAGGAGCTCGGTGCCGGTCCGCTCGTCGATCGCCTCCTGAGCTGCGCGCGCGTCGAGCTCCGCCCGCAGCGCGGTGAGCTCCGGATCGTCCGTGCCGCGGACGAGCGCGTCGCGAAAGCGGCGATTGACCTCGGAGTCGAAGTGCTCGGGCGCGAGCTCGGCCAGCCCGCGGACGAGCGACGGATGCGCCACGCAGGCCGCGAGCACGCGCTGCTCGAGGCTGGCGCTGGCATCCAGCAGCCTGGGCGTCTCGGCCCGTCCGCGCGCGTCGCCCCGTGCCGGCGCCAGGCCTGCGAGGGTCTCCCGCGGGAGATCCAGCCGGTCCGCGAGCAGTCGCAGCGCGTCCTGCCGCTCGGGCGAGTCCTCGGCCTTGGCCAGCACCTCGCGCGCGCGGACGAAACCCTCCTGCCGATCGGCGGAGCGCTCGATCTCGAGCCGCACCCGGTAGACGAGGTAGCTCTCGGACCTGGTCAACCGGTCGGCGAACCCTTCCGGCGCGTCGGCTGGATCCTGGCCGCGCGGCAGCGTCACGACCTTGACGTCGAACCCCTGGGAGGTAGCGAGCTCCATCCCGCGCAGCGTCGCCTCCTGACCGGCAGCGTCCGCGTCGAAGCAGAGGAAGAGCTTCTTCGTCATGCGTCCGAGCTCGCGTAGCTGCCGGTCGGTGAGCGCGGTCCCCATCGACGCGACAACGGGCTCGAACCCCGCCTGCCGCAGCGCGATGACGTCCGTGTTGCCCTCGACCACTGCCGCGTAGTCGGCTTTCGAGATCGCCGCCTTCGCGAGGTGCAGGCCGTACAGGATCGAGCCCTTGTGGAAGAGGTCGCCCTCCGGCGAGTTCACGTACTTCCCGCGCAGCGGATCGTCGTCCGAGAGCTTGCGGGCCTGGAAGCCGAGGACGCGCCCGCGCGCATCCGCGAGCGGGAACATCAGGCGTTGGGGGAAGTAGTCGGTGCCTCGCGTCGTGACCAGTCCCGCTGACTTGAGCTCGTCGAGCGTGAAGCCGCGCTCCTTGGCCTTGTCCGCGAGCCCCTTGCCGGGAGCGAGCCCGAGCCGGAACTCCTTCGCGACCTCCTCCCCCAGCCCCCGCCCCGCGAGGTACTCGCGAACCGGCGCGCCCGCGTCGCCGTCCCAGAGCAGGCGCTCGAAGTAGGACGAAGTCTGGTCGAGGACCGCGTACAGCCGCTCCTTCCGCTTGCGCTCGGCCTCGATCCGCGGCGACAGCTCCTCGACCTCGATCGAGACGCGGAACCGCTCGGCGAGCCACTCGACGGCACCGACGAAGTCGAGGCTCTCCGTCTCGCGTACGAACGAGATGACGTCGCCCCCCTTCCCGCAGCCGAAGCAGTAGTAGAGCTTCTCGACCGGGTTGACCGAGAACGACGGCGTCTTCTCCTCGTGGAACGGGCACCGGCCCGTGTAGCGCGACCCCGACGCGCGGCGCAGCTGCGTGCGCCCGGATACGACCTCGACCATGTCCGCAGCGGCGACGACATCACGTACCGAGGAGTCCTTGATGCGCGCCATCGCGTGAGACTACTCCCCGCTCACGTCGTAGTCTCTCACCCGTGGCAGGGGGCACTCCGCGCCGAGAGCGCAAGGTCGTCACGGTCGTTTTCTGCGACCTCGTCGGCTTCACCGCCCGTGCCGAATCGATGGATCCTGAGGACGTCGAGGCGCTCCTGCGGCCCTACCACGAGCGCGTGCGCGCCGAGCTCGAGCGGCACGGCGGCACCGTCGAGAAGTTCATCGGAGACGCGGTCATGGCCCTGTTCGGCGCCCCGACCGCGCACGAGGACGATCCCGAGCGGGCCGTCCGCGCGGCGCTCGCGATCCGCGAGTTCGCGCTCGAGGAAGGACTCGAGCTGAGAGTCGGCATCACCACCGGCGAGGCGCTCGTCCGGCTCGACGCCCAGCCCGATGCCGGCGAGGGAATGGCCTCGGGCGACGTCGTGAACACCGCGGCACGCCTGCAGAGCGCGGCACCGGTCAACGGGATCGTCGTCGACGAGACGACGTACCGAGCCACCAGGGCCGCCGTCGACTACGAAGCGGCCGAGCCCGTCGAGGCGAAAGGGAAGGCGGAGCCGATTCCCGTCTGGACGGCCGTCGCCGCGCATGCGCGCTTCGGCGTCGACGTGGCGCACGAGGCGCGCTCCGAGCTCGTCGGCCGTGAGCGCGAGCTCGGGATCGTCCGCGACGCGTTCGAGCGCGCCCGACACGAGCGCACGCCGCAGCTCCTCACGCTGGTAGGCGTCCCCGGCATCGGCAAGAGCCGGCTCGTGTACGAGCTCTCAGCGCATCGTCGACGCCGATCCCGAGCTCATCACCTGGCGCCAGGGCCGCTGCCTCGCATACGGCGACGGCATCACCCTGTGGGCGCTCGGGGAGATCGTGAAGGCACAGGCCGGCGTGCTCGAGCAGGACACACCCGACGAGATCGCAGCGAAGGTGCACCAGGTCGTCGAGGACACGCTCGCCGGCACCGGCGACGAGGCCCGTGTCGAGTCACACCTGCTCGCGCTCCTCGGGCTCGCGGGTGAGACCCAGCTCGGCGGCGACCGCCGCAACGAGGCGTTCGCCGCGTGGCGTCGCTTCCTCGAGGGTCTCGCCGAGCAGCGCCCACTCGTCGTCGTCGTCGAGGACATCCACTGGGCCGACGAGAGCCTCCTCGACTTCCTCGACGAGCTCGTCGACTGGGTGACCGACGTTCCGCTCCTCGTCGTCGCTACGGCGCGACCGGAGCTCCTCGAGCGCCGACCCGGCTGGGGAGGCGGGAAGCTCAATGCGACGACGCTCGCGCTCTCACCGCTCTCCGACGAGCAGACGGCGGAGCTGATCGGTCGCCTGCTCGCCCGGCCTCTGCTCGCGGCCGATGCGCAGCAGGCCCTGCTCGAGCGAGCTGGCGGCAACCCGCTGTACGCAGAGCAGTTCGTCGAGCTCTACACCGAGCGGGGCTCGACCGACGAGCTCACGCTCCCGGAGACGCTCCAGGGCATCATCGCCGCCCGCCTCGACGGGCTCCCGGACACGGAGAAAGGCCTCCTCCAGGACGCGGCGGTCGTCGGCAAGGTGTTCTGGGCGAGCTCGATCGGACGTGAACCGGACGCGGCTACTGCATCACTGCACGCCCTCGAGCGAAAGGGCTTCGTGCGCAAACAGCGCCGCTCGTCGCTCGAGGGCGAGAGCGAGTTCGCGTTCGCGCACGCGCTCGTGCGCGACGTGTCGTACGGCCAGATCCCGCGTGCCGATCGAGCTCGCCGCCACCGCGCCGTCGCCGAGTGGCTCGACGGGCTCGGGAGGCCCGAGGACCACGCCGAGATGCTCGCGTACCACTGGAGCTCCGCGCTCGAGCTCGTCCGAGCGTCCGGTGGCGGCGACGACGAGCTCGTCGAGCGGACGCGACGAGCCCTGCGCGCGGCAGGCGATCGCGCGTTTGCGCTCAACAGCTACGTCGTCGCAGCTGCGCAGTACGAGGACGCGCTCGCGCTCTGGCCGGACGATGCCGAGCGGCCCGAAGCTCCTGTTCCAGCGAGCCGCTGCACTGCATCGCTCCTACGACGAGACGCGCCAGCAGGAAGCGCTCGAGACCGCGCGCGACGCACTGCTGGCCGTCGGTGACACGGAGCGCGCATCCGAGGCGGAGTCATTCCTCTCACGCGTCTTCTGGGATCGGGGCGAGCACGATCCCGTCCAGGAGCATCTCGAACGCGCGGAGGAGCTCGCCGGCGACTCGGTCTCCGCCGCGGCGGCGCGGGTTCTCGCCTTCTCCGCCCGGATACGAGAGATCGCGATCGCGACGACGAGCAGGCACGTCCCCGCGCGAGACAAGCGTTCGCCATGGCGACCGAGCTCGGGCTCGACGAGCTTCGACGCGCATGCGCTGACCACGATCGGCATGACGAAGAACGACCTCGACTCTCGGATCCGGCACGGCGGACATCGAGCGCGCGCTCGAGATCGCGCTCGCGGCCGACTCGCCGATCGCGGCTCGATCGTCAACAACCTCGCCGTGTCTACGCGACGTTCGCGGGCGACTTTCGGCGCACGGACGAGCTCTACGCCGAGGCGCAGCGACTCTCCGAGAGATACGGCGATGCCGCGAGTGTGCCGCTTCATCCGAGGCAACCGCATCTGGATCGACTTCATGCTCGGGCGCTGGGACAGCGCGCTCGAGTCGGCGAACACGTTCATCGCGGAGTGCGAGGCGGGATCACCGCACACGCTCGAAGTGGCTCGTGCGCGAGGTGCGGTTCGCGCTCTTGGCTCGCTCGCGGGGATCTCCGACGGTGCGCTTCGCGACCAGCTGCGGTCGCTCGATCACGCCCGCACGAGGCACGAGCCGTTCCACCTGACTCGGCTCGCTTGCGCTGACCGCGGCGACTGTACGCCGAGCTCGGGCAGCTCGACGAGGCGCGCGCACTCGCAGTACAGGTGCCCGCCGACTGGTGCGAGAGACCGGGTCTCCACGGCGCGACTGACCCGGCTCTCGGCTCTTCGCCGACGAGCTCGGCATCGGTGACGACCTCCGCGATGCCGTTGCCGCAGACGCCGCGCCGAAGCTGCCGTGGTGGCGCAGCGTGCCGTCGAGCTACGTCCTGGCGGGCGAGCTCGACGCCGCTGCAGACATGATGGAGCTCGGCGGGCAACCCGACGATCGAGGCGAACCTGCGCAAGCACGGCGGCCTGCGGATGCTCGCCGCCGGACGCACGGCCGGATGCGCGCGTCCAGCTCGAGCGCGCGCTCGCCTTCTACCGCTCGGTCGACGCGTCGGCCTACATCGCCGAGATCGAGAGCGCGCTGGCCGGCGCTCAGAGCGAGTCGGCGTAGGTGAGCGCGAATCGGTCGGTCATGCCGGCGATGTAGTCGACGATCTCGTCCGCGTCGTCGCCGCGCTCGACGAGGTGCTCGAAGATCTCCCGGATCACCTCGTGTGCGCGCTCGTGCTCGGGCGCGGCCTGCGGGCCGAGGTACACGCGCTCGAACATGAACGCGCGCAACGAGAGCATCGCCTCCCCCACCTCGGCCGACTGACGGATGTCGTCGACGCCCTCCGACGACTCGACGATGTCGTGCACGAGCCGGTCGATCCGCGCTGAGCCGGTAGGCCCCAGGACTGCGATCTCGTCGGTCGGGAGGTCATCCTCGTCGAGCAGCCCGTACCGCACCGCGTCGTCGATGTCGTGGTTGATGTACGCGACGCGGTCGACGAGGCGAACGATCTTGCCCTCGAGCGTCTCTGGCTCGCGCTCGCCCGTGTGCGTGAGGATCCCGTCGCATACCTCGTGCGTGAGGTTGAGGGAGCGCGCGATGCGGAACGACTGCTCGTTGTGGCGGAAGCGCAGCTCGAAACGCTCCTGCAGCGCGGCGTCGAGCGCATCCTCGCCCGCATGGCCGAACGGCGTGTGCCCCATGTCGTGCCCGAGCCCGATCGCCTCGGTGAGGTCCTCGTTGAGGCGTAGCGCCCGCGCGACGACCCGCGAGATCGCCGTCGTCTCGAGCGTGTGGGTCATGCGCGTGCGGTAGTGATCTCCGTCCGGGTCGATGAAGACCTGCGTCTTCCCCTTCAGCCGCCGGAACGGCTTCGAGTGGACGATGCGGTCGCGATCGCGCTGAAACGGCGTGCGCACGCCGCACTGCTCCTCGTGGAGCTCGCGTCCGCGAGTCTCGAGGGAGCGGACCGCGAACGGCGAGAGGCTCTCCTCGAGCGCACGGATGCGCTCCTCGAAAGCTCGATGCGCCGGCTGGACCGTGTCCACGACGTCAGGGTAGAGGCGTGGCCGGAGCCTCGATCGGGGCGGGCCACAGATGCGGGACGGCCGCGGCGACGAAGAGGGCCGCGAAGGCCGCTCCGACCGCCCCGTATCCCCCGGATGCGAGCGCGACGCCGCCGACCGCCGCGCCGACGAAGTACCCGGACTGAAGCGCTGCCGTCCGCACGCCGGTCACGCCCAGGCGCAACTCTGGAGCGAGTCCGAGCCCGCGCGCGCTTCCCGCGAGCGTTCTGCCTCCTGCGATGAAGCACAGGATGGAGAAGAGGGTGACACTGACCCAGACGGACGGGCGAACCGCGCCCATCAGCGCAACGGTCACCGCAGCAGCAAGCGCGAGCGCGACCAACAGCACGCGGCCATGGGCGTCGACCCAGCGCCTGAACAGGAGGTTCCCGGGCACGTAGACGAGGGCGCCGAAACCGAGCGCCAGACCGGTGGCCGCGATCGAGAGGTCGTACGACTCGACCAGCAGCGCGCCCGTGTACACGAGGGCGCCTGCCCAGCCCGAGAATGCGAAGAGCTCTCCGATCGACCAGCGCGCGACACCCGGGTACGTCAGCACCGATCGCACACTGACCCTTGTAGATGCGGGTGGAGTCCCCACGCGCCCGAGGAGGAGCACGGTGGCGACCACGGCCAGGGAGATCGGTACGACGGCCCACGCGAGTCGCCAGCTGACCTCGCCGATCACGCCGACGAGCGGCATCCCGACGATCCAGGCAAGCGGCGGCCCGAGCAGCGCGAGCGCGAGGACGCGCGAGCGCTCTCCGGGAGGCGCCCACTCCGCCACCGCTGCGACGGCGGCCGAGTACGAGACTCCGATCCCCACTCCCGCGAGCGCCTGAGCGACGACGAGCACGGCGAATGTCGGAGCTGCTGCGCTCAGAAGCGAGCCACCGGCCAGGACCGCGGCGCCGGCGAGAAGGAGCTCTCGCAGGCCGAGCCGTGCAGCCAGGAGTCCGGTCGCGAGAGCTGCCACGCCGGCCGCCAGCCCCGAGACGGTTCGCAGCTGGCCGGCCGTCGCGATCGAGACGTCGAGGTCATGCGCAACGTCCGGCAGCAGCGGGTTGAGCACCACGAGCGCTGCCTGCGACGCCGCGAGCGCCGTCAGCAGCGTGAGCCCGACGACGCGCGGAGTGTCCCGCATCAGATGATGATCGGGACCGTGCCACCGTCCGCGCTCCACGCCGCGCCGGTGACGTAGGACGCGCGATCCGAGCACAGGAAGACGACGACCGACGCGATCTCGTCCGGCCGCGCGAGCCGACCCAGCGGCCGGCCCGCACCGACCTTCGCGAGCACGGCATCGCGGTCTCCCTGCTGATCCGCGAGCCCGCCGTCGCCGAGCCATGCGTCCGTTGCCGTCGGGCCCGGCGTGACGGCGTTGCAGCGAATGCCCTCGGGTGCGTAGAGATCCGCGACGAGCCGTGACAGCGAGAGGACAGCCGCTTTCGTCACGGAGTAGTGCGGCATCCCGGTCGACGGGCGCTTCCCGGCGGTCGACGAGACGTTCACGACCGCTCCTCCGCCCTCCCTCAGGGCGGGCAGCGCCGCGCGAATCGCGCGCACGTAGCTCATGACGTTGAGCTCCCAGTAGGCATTCCACTCCTCGTCGAGCACCTCCTCGAACCTCGCCTGCCTCGCGATGCCGACGTTGTTGACGAGAACGTCGAGGCCGCCGAGAGCATCCACCGACGCGGCGACGGCGCGCTCGGGCTCGCCGGCGAGCGACAGGTCAGCCGTCACGTGTGCGACCTCGCCGGCTCCGGGAGCATCCCGGCGCCCGCACGAGACGACGCGCGCGCCCTCACCGACGAGCTGACGAACGACCTCGAGCCCGATCCCGGCGGTCGAGCCGGTAACCAGGCACCTCTTGCCGTCGAGACCGAGATCCACGGGCGGCTAGGGTAACCGCGTGCCGACGACGATCGTCCTGGTCAGGCACGGCGAGACCGACTGGAATCGCGAGAACCGCTTCCAGGGGCACGCAGACATCGCGCTCAACGACCTCGGGCGCGAGCAGGCGCGAGCCCTCGCGGACGAGCTGCGCGGGGATTCGTTCGCTGCCGTCTACACGAGCCCGCTCAGGCGCGCACGCGAGACAGCCGAGATCGCGGTCGCCGGCACCGGGCTGGAGCCCATCCCGCACGCGGCGCTGATGGAGGTCGACGTCGGTTCCTGGTCGGGTCTCACGCGGACCGAAGTAGAGGCCCGGTTCCCGGACGGCTACGGACGCTGGCTCGAGCACGGGCACGGCTGGGACGACGGGGAGACCTACGACGAGCTCGGTGAGCGCGTTGTCGCCGGGTTGTTGGACATTGGTGTCAGGCACTCGGACGTGGCTGTTCTCGCCGTCACGCACGGCGGACCGATGCGGTCAGCGCTCGCCGCCGCAGCAGGCGTTTCGTTCGGGGAGGGTCGCCGCCATATCGCCTGGCTGAACAACTGCGCAACGGTCCGACTCGCCGTTCGGGACGGCAGGATCGAGGAAGCAGACCGACCGCCCGTGGAGGACTAGCGGTCGAGCCACCAATCGTCGGCCCCCACTACTCCGCTGCTGCTGTGGAGCACAAACCCGCGAACCCCAGAAGCGAGGACGGCGTAGGACGGATGCTGGAACAGCGGCACGACGGGCACGTCCTGCGCGATTCGACGATCCGCGCGGTTGAGCGCGGCCGCTTGACGCCCGGCATCGAAGATGCGCGCCGCCTCGTCGAGGTCCGAGGTCACGAGGCGCTGACAGTAGCCGGTGAAGTTCTGCGCCGCACCACATCCGAACAGAGCCTTGGTGCCATCCCCTTGACTCGATCGAATCCACGCCACGAGCGCCACGTCGTACTCTCCTCGCGCGTAGATGCCGCCGGGCCCGAAGACCGCGCCAGGTGGGGCGAACGTCGGAATGACCTCGACCCCTACGCGTCTCAGCTGCACCTTCATCTGCTCGACGATGCCGGGCCGGACGCTGCCCGGCATCACATGCGTGAAGAAGCGCAGCGAGAGGCGAACGCCGTCGCAGGCGTAGATGCCGTCGCCCCCGCGCGCGCACCCGGCCTGCTCGAGGAGCCTGCGCGACTCCGCCGGCCGGGAGCGGAAGTCCTCCCAGACCGGTCGGTAGTTGGGGCTCTGGGTCAGGAGCATCGTGCTCTGCAGGGGCACGAACCGAAGCCCCGACTCGGCGCTGAGCCGGCTGACGATGGCGGCGCGATCGATCCCGTAGGCGATCGCACGCCTGACGAGCTTCTTCCGGAGCAGCGGATTGCCACCGGGCCCGAGACGGAAGTCGATGCGCTCCCAGGCCGTGCTCGACCCCGACACGAGCTCGAGATCGGCGTTTCGACGGATCTCGCCGACGAGCGACTGCGGGAAGTTGTAGGCAACGTGAACCTGGCCACCACGAAGCAGACCGGGGAGATCGTCTGCCTGGACGCCGAAGCGGAGCACGAGTCGGTCGACGTACGCGCGATGAGGGCCCCAGTAGCGCGGATTGCGCACGAGCACGATCTGTCGCCCGCGGTCCCAGCGCTCGACGAGGAACGGGCCGCTCCCGATCGGGCGTGCGGTCTTGGGGTTGTCGATCCGATCCCGCCAGACCTCGCGGAGGTCCTGACCCTCGAGCGCGTGGGCCGGGTAGATGCCCCTGAAGAGCCCTCGCCACTCGCTGATCCGGGAGCGGAGGGTCACACGAACCGTCTTCGGATCGACGGCCCGGATGTTGCGGACTTCAGAGTGAAGCGTCTTCAGAGGTCCGTTGTCGTAGCGGAGGATCGCCTCGTGAGTGAAGGCGAAGTCGCGGGCGGTGACCGGCGTGCCGTCGCTCCAGCGCGCCTCGGGACGGATGCGATACGTGAGCGTGTACGGCGGCCGGGTCGTAAAGGTCGCGGACGACACGAGCGAGGGGCGCCAGGTGAGATCCCCCCCGAGGTCGAAGGGAGCCTCGAGCACGAGACGCCAAACGGAGATGAGCTGTATGCCCCCGAGCGACGACGCACTGCGGCTGCAGGATGTTGAGACAGGCGGGCTCCGGCTGCGGCTGGGCGAAGACGAGCGTGCCGCCGCGCTTCGGGGCCTGTTGCGGGGCTCCGCCAGCTCCCGAGACGGCGAGGAGCGACACAGCAATCGCCGCTGCCAGCGCAATGGGGCGAATCACGCGGTGCACGAGACGATCCTCTGCTTCGGCTGCCGTGAGGTCAAGCCAGCGCGGGCGACAACGCAGCCTTGCTGCATTCGGTTACCCTCCGCGCGGTGGAGGACTACACCAACAAGTACAAGGGAGAACAGGTCGAGGTCGCCCTGTTCGGCGGGGAGTACCAGGAAGGCGTCCTCACTGGGTACTGCTCGTTCGAGGACGTCCCCCACGTCGAGCTGAACGGACACATTCTCATCCCCTTGCAGAACGTCGCGTCGCTGCACTGCTCGAGCCGGTGCGACGCACCCGAGCCCGACTGGCCTCCGCGCGGGTTCATCGAGGACGACGCCGGAGACACGTAGCTGTTGGCGCGCGCGGTCGCGCTGAATCTGGCGAAGGCGCTGCTCCTCGTCGCCGCGCTCGCTGCGGTCTTCGGTGGCCTGGGCTGGTTGATCGGCGGGAGGACGACTGCGGCGCTCTTCGCCTTCTGCTCGCTCCTGACCGCACTAGGCGTCTACCGCTACGGCGACCGGGCACTGCTCGGGATGCTCGGAGCGCGGCCATTCGCGCTCGCGGAGGATCCGAGCCTGCGCTCCGCGGCGGACACAGCCGCAGCCAAGCTCGGCGTGCGACCGCCGCAGCTCTTCCTGATCCCTGACGGCTTCCCGAGACTGTTCGCAGTCGGACGAGGGCCGTACAGCTCCTCGCTCGCCGTATCGGCGGGCGCGCTTCACACGCTTCGCACCGAGGAGCTCGAGGCCGCGATCGCGCACGAGCTCGCACACGTCCGGCGCCGCGACGTGCTCGTCCAGACCTTCGTCGTTCTCTTCGCCACCACACTGGTGGAGTTCAGCCGGGTCGGCGGCTGGTTCTCCCGCGCGCTGCTGTACGTGCTCGCCCCGATCGGCGCGGCCTTCGTGCATCTCCTGCTGTCGCCGAAGCGCGAGCTCTACGCCGACGCGTTCGCGGCGCAGGTGACCGGCGCCGGCCACGACCTCGCCGATGCGTTGATGCGCCTCGACCGCGCAGCCGAGCTGGTCGAGTTCGAGGCTTCGCCGACGACGGAGCCGCTCTACCCGATCGACCCGTTCGAGAGCGAGGGGATCGCTCGAATGTTCAAGACGCACCCACCGCTCACCGACCGCGTCCGCCGGCTCCGCGAGCTCGGGTCGTCGGGCAATGGTCGTCAGACCCTGGCGCCGTCACTCGACAAGCTCACCCGGTAGCAGCGAGAACAGCACCGAGTCGCGAATCCGCCCGTCCGGGTGGCGGAGATGCGCGCGCATGACGCCCTCGCGCTGAAACCCGACCTTCTCGGCGACTCGCTGCGACGCAAGATTCTCCGGGTCGGTCACGAGCTGCACGCTCTGCAGCTTGAGCTCGTCGAGCGCGTGACCGGCAAGAAGTCTCAGTGCGCGTGTGCAAATCCCCTTGCCCCGCGCGGGCTTTGCAACCCAGTATCCGATGCTCCCCCGGTATCCGTGCGCGTTCAAGCCGAGCCCGATGCCCCCGACGACGCTTCCGTCGACCTCGATCGCCAATGCTTCGTGGTCCTGTCGCACGTCGCCGCGGATGAATGCTCGTGCATCGTCCAGCGTGTACGGATGCGGGATCGTCGGGATCCACCGCGCGATCTCGGGATCGTTGCAACCGGCAACCATCGCATCGACGTCGTCCTCCGCCCACGGCCGCAGCACGAGATCGCCGTCACGGAGCTCCATGCAAGCAGTCTACGAATGACCCCGACGACGGGCAGTCACCGCGACCGGCGACGAATGTCGCCGCATTAGGGATCCTCGCGGAGCAGGATTCGCGAGTCAGCGAATCCTGCCCCTGCGGAAAATACTGGGCGGCGTCCTACTCTCCCGGGGGCTTGCGCCCCGAGTACCATCGGCGCTGGCGGGCTTAACTTCTCTGTTCGGAATGGGAAGAGGTGTATCTCCGCCGCTATGACCGCCCAAATTGTCGAGGCGCCGGCCGCGGCTTCTCGCGCCGCGCACGCACCCTCAAAACTCCATAGCAACATTCGACGTGTTCAAAATCAAGACCTCGGGCAATTAGTACGGCTCCGCTGAACGCATTGCTGCGCGTACACGTGCCGCCTATCGACGTGGTGGTCTACCACGGCCCTTACTCCCTCTAGGGGATGGGAGGTCTCATCTCGAGGTGGGCTTCCCGCTTAGATGCTTTCAGCGGTTATCCCATCCAGGCGTGGCTAAGCAGCGGTGCCCTTGGCAGGACAACTGCTACACCAGCGGCCTGTTCATCTCGGTCCTCTCGTACTAGAGACGACTCCTCTCAAACCTCCAACGCCCATGGCGGATAGGGACCGAACTGTCTCACGACGTTCTGAACCCAGCTCGCGTGCCGCTTTAATGGGCGGACAGCCCAACCCTTGGGACCTGCTTCAGCCCCAGGATGCGACGAGCCGACATCGAGGTGCCAAACCCTTCCGTCGATGTGGACTCTTGGGAAGGATGAGCCTGTTATCCCCGGAGTACCTTTTATCCGTTGAGCGACGGCGATTCCACTCTCCACCGTCGGATCACTAAGGCCGACTTTCGTCCCTGCTCGACTTGTCAGTCTCGCAGTCAAGCTCCCTTATGCCTTTACGCTCTATGCACGATTTCCAACCGTGCTGAGGGAACCTTTGCGCGCCTCCGTTACATTTTGGGAGGCGACCGCCCCAGTCAAACTGCCCACCTCACGCTGTCCCCGACCCGGATCACGGAATCGGGTTAGAAGCCCAGAACACGAAGGGTGGTATCCCAAGGGTGACTCCGCGAGAGCTGACGCCCCCGGTTCACAGTCTCCCACCTATCCTGGACAACGTATACCGAACTTCAACGCAAAGCTGCAGTAAAGGTTCACGGGGTCTTTCCGTCCAGCCACGGGTACTCGGCATCTTCACCGAGACTACAATTTCACCGGATCCCTCGTTGAGACAGCGCCCAAGTCGTTACGCCATTCGTGCAGGTCGGAACTTACCCGACAAGGAATTTCGCTACCTTAGGACGGTTATAGTTACCGCCGCCGTTTACCGGGGCTTGGATTCAAGGCTTCGTCCGAAGACTAACCTCTCCTCGTGACCTTCCGGCACCGGGCAGGCGTCAGCCCCTATACGTCGTCTTACGACTTAGCAGAGACCTGTGTTTTTGGTAAACAGTCGCTTGGGCCGTTTCACTGCGGCCCCCTCAGGCTCACGGAGTAAATCCGATCACCCTAATGGGGCGCCCCTTCTCCCGAAGTTACGGGGCCATTTTGCCGAGTTCCTTAACGAGGGTTCTTCCGATCGCCTTGGTATTCTCTACCTGCCCACCTGTGTCGGTTTTGGTACGGGCACGCCCCACCTCCCTAGACGCTTTTCTAGGAGGCATGGATTCAGGGACTTCCCCCATTTCTGGGGTCGGCTTCCCGTCTCAGGCTGAATGGGCGACGGATTTACCTATCGCCCGCCCTACGCGGTTGCCCCAGACACCATCAGCTGGGATCCCTTATCCTACCCCGTCCCGCCATCGGTGATAGCGGTGGGTACGTGGTACCGGAATATCAACCGGTTGGCCATCGCCTACGCCTTGCGGCCTCGGCTTAGGTCCCGACTAACCCTGAGCAGATTAGCTTTACTCAGGAACCCTTGGGCATTCGGCGGAGGGGTTTCTCACCCCTCTTTCGTTACTCATGCCAGCATTCTCACTTCCCATGCCTCCACGGCTGGCTTCCGCCGCCGCTTCGCCGGCATGGGAACGCTCCCCTACCACTCCTACTTGCGTAGAAGTCCGTAGCTTCGGCTCCAGGCTTGAGCCCCGTTACATTGTCCGCGCTCGATCACTTGACCAGTGAGCTGTTACGCACTCTTTGAATGGTGGCTGCTTCTAAGCCAACATCCTGGTTGTCTGGGCAATCGAACATCGTTTCCCACTTAGCCTGGAATTAGGGGCCTTAGCCGACGGTCTGGGCTGTTTCCCTTTCGACCACGAAGCTTATCCCCCGCAGTCTGACTGCCACGCTCTGGACTGCCGGCATTCGGAGTTTGCCTGATTTCGGTAAGCTGGTAGGCCCCCTAGACCAAACAGTGCTCTACAACCGACAGTAAACGCGTGACGCTATACCTAAATATATTTCGGGGAGAACCAGATATCTCTGAGTTTGATTAGCCTTTCACTCCGACCCACAGGTCATCCGCTCCGTTTTCAACCGAAGTCGGTTCGGTCCTCCACGGGGTCTTACCCCCGCTTCAACCTGCCCATGGGTAGATCACTCAGTTTCGGGTCTGCCTCCGACGACTGAACGCCCTGTTCAGACTCGCTTTCGCTACGGCTCCGTTTCCTTAACCTCGCCGTCGAAGAGCAACTCGCTGGCTCATTATGCAAAAGGCACGCCGTCACAGGACAAGCCTGCTCCGACCGCTTGTAAGCACACGGTTTCAGGTGCTATTTCACTCCCCTTCCGGGGTACTTTTCACCTTTCCCTCACGGTACTAGTTCACTATCGGTCGCCAAGGAGTACTTAGCCTTGCGGGGTGGTCCCCGCGGGTTCCGACCAGGTTTCCCGTGCCCGGCCGTACTCAGGTACTCGTCCAGGAAGGCTGCGCGCTTTCGCCTACGGGACTATTACCCGCTGTGGTCCGGCGTTCCAGCCGGTTCGACTAACACGCAGCTTTGTAACTTCCCGACCCGCCGGCAGACGGATCCAGACGAGCCCTACAACCCTCGTGCGACAACGGCTGCCGCCTATCACATCACACGAGTTTGGGCTCTTCCCTTTTCGCTCGCCACTACTCAGGGAGTCGAGGTTTCTTTCCTTTCCTCCGGGTACTAAGATGTTTCAGTTCCCCGGCTTGCCTCTTCCTGCCCTATGGATTCAGGCAGGAGTACGCGCGCATTACCACGCGTAGGTTTCCCCATTCGGAAATCCTCGGATCAACGGATGGTCAGCTCCTTCCCGAGGCTTATCGCAGCCGCCCACGTCCTTCATCGGCTCTTGGCGCCAAGGCATCCACCGTGTGCCCTTGTTCTCTTGATTCGAAAGAACACGTTTTACTGCTGCTATGGAGTTTTCAAGGTGCGCGTGGACCGATGTCCACGAGAAGAACCGCCGGAGCTCTATGTGCAGAGCGGCGGGTCTCTCAAAACTCAACAGCGTGACTGGCCCTGAAGCCAGATCGAGGTCGACGTTGTTCCAGGCGAGCCGGAGTGCCGGACGGCCCGAAGGCCATCGACGGTCCCGACGCCTACCGGAGTAAGAGCTCCGGTATTCCCTAGAAAGGAGGTGATCCAGCCGCAGCTTCCGCTACGGCTACCTTGTTACGACTTCACCCCAATCATCAACCCTACCTTCGACGGCTGCCTCCTTGCGGTTAGCTCACCGGCTTCGGGTATTGCCGACTTTCGTGGTGTGACGGGCGGTGTGTACAAGCCCCGTGTACGTATTCACCGCGGCGTTGCTGATCCGCGATTACTAGCAACTCCGCCTTCATGAAGGCGAGTTTCAGCCTTCAATCCGAACCGGGACCGGCTTTTTGGGATTCGCTCACCCTCGCGGGTTTGCAGCCCTTTGTGCCGGCCAATGTAGCACGTGTGTAGCCCAGGACATAAGGGGCATGATGACTTGACATCATCCCCACCTTCCTCCGATTTGTCACCGGCAGTCTCCCATGAGTCCCCGACATTACTCGCTGGCAACATGGGACAGGGGTTGCGCTCGTTGCGGGACTTAACCCAACATCTCACGACACGAGCTGACGACAGCCATGCACCACCTGTGCACTGGTCCCGAAGGAGGACCGTATTTCTACGGTTTTCCAGTGCATGTCAAGCCCTGGTAAGGTTCTTCGCGTTGCATCGAATTAAACCACATGCTCCGCTGCTTGTGCGGGGCCCCGTCAATTCCTTTGAGTTTTAGCCTTGCGGCCGTACTCCCCAGGCGGGGTGCTTAATGCGTTAGCTACGGCACGGAAGGAGTCGACACCTCCCACACCTAGCACCCATCGTTTACGGCGTGGACTACCAGGGTATCTAATCCTGTTCGCTCCCCACGCTTTCGCGTCTCAGCGTCAGTACCGTCCCAGAGAGCTGCCTTCGCCATTGGTGTTCTTCCTGATATCTGCGCATTTCACCGCTACACCAGGAATTCCACTCTCCTCTTCCGGACTCTAGCCATACGGTTTCCGTCGACGTCTGGAGGTTAAGCCTCCAGTTTTCACAACGGACCTGTGTGGCCGCCTACACGCTCTTTACGCCCAGTAAATCCGGACAACGCTTGCCCCCTACGTATTACCGCGGCTGCTGGCACGTAGTTAGCCGGGGCTTCTTCTGGAAGTACCGTCACCCTCTGGGCTATTAACCCGAGTAGCTTCGTCCCTCCTGAAAGAGGTTTACAACCCGAAGGCCTTCCTCCCTCACGCGGCGTCGCTGCGTCAGGCTTTCGCCCATTGCGCAAGATTCCCCACTGCTGCCTCCCGTAGGAGTCTGGGCCGTGTCTCAGTCCCAGTGTGGCTGATCGTCCTCTCAGACCAGCTACGGATCGGAGCCTTGGTAGGCCGTTACCCCACCAACAAGCTAATCCGCCGCGGACCCATCCTCGGCCGGAGGCCGAAGCTACCTTTTCCGACCGGCTCGAAAGCCGAAAGGGCCATCCGGTATTAATCCGGGTTTCCCCGGGCTATCCCGGTGCCGAGGGCAGGTTATCCACGTGTTACTCACCCGTTCGCCGCTGTCCCCAGGGCCGAAGCCCTGGTTCTCGCTCGACTTGCATGTGTTAAGCGCGCCGCCAGCGTTCGTCCTGAGCCAGGATCAAACTCTCCGTGAAGAGACTTTGCGTCCCTGACCGAGGTCAAGGACAAGTCTGATCCGTTCGAGCTCGAGAGAGCTCGATTCGTCTTCCAAAGGAAAAGAAGACGGGTTCATGTCCACTCGCAGGATGCTCTGACGACACGTTCGTGCAGACACGTTCGTACAGACAGAGCCACCCATGAGCGGTCTCGACGTTTCACGCTGTTGAGTTTTCAAAGACCGCGCCGGCACTAGCTCGTACTAGCACTGCGGCAACAAAAAACCTCTGACTCGCATCAGAGGCCTTCGGTGGGACGAACACAAAGGTCGTATCCGCTCGCTCGAAGGCTCTCCTTGTCGAGTTACAGGCTATCTGCACCCTCCTTACGGAAGGCCGAGGGATGGTAGCACAGGAGGTTCTCCTGTCAACCAAGCCGTTTGCAGCCTGTTTAGGAGACCAGCCGAACGAAGCGCCTCTTTCCGGCCTGCACGATGGAGCCCGCGAGCTCCGCTCGCGGCACGTCGAGGCTCGACACGGCGCGTCCGTCGATCTTCACCCCACCCTGTGCGATCAACCGCCGCGCCTCGCTCGTCGACAACTGGAAAGCCTCTGCGAGAACGGCCGGCAGGTGCAGCGGATCGCCTTCCGGGAGCCGATGCTCGGCGATGTCCTCGGGCGCGCGCCCTTCACGCACGACGCGGGTGAAGTGCTCCTCGGCGGCTCGCGCTGCGTCCTCGCCGTGCGACCGCCTGACGATCCAGCGCGCGAGCGCGAGCTTCGCCTCGAGCGGCTCGCCGTCGGGTAGCGGCTCCTGCACGACGAGGCGATACCACTCGTCCAGCAGCTCGTCCGCGATGCGCATCGTGCGGCCGAACTGCTCCTCGGGCGGCGCCGTCAGCGGAATGTTGTTCCCGACCGACGAGCTCATCTTGTCCCCGTCCCAGGAGACGAGGAGCGGCGTCGTCAGGACGACCTGCGGCTCGAGCCCGTAGGCCTGCATCACCTCGCGGCCGGCGAGCAGGTTGTAGAGCTGATCCGTCCCGCCGAGCTCGACGTCCGCCTCCACGGCGACGGAGTCGTATGCCTGCATGAGCGGATAGAGGAGCTCCGAGACCGAGATCGGCTGGCCGGCCGAGTACCTGCCGGCGAAGTCGTCCCGCTCGAGCATCTGAGCCACCGTCATCATCCGCGTCAGCCGAATCACGTCGGCGAAGCTCAGTCCGGCGAGCCACTCGCTGTTGCGTCGAACCTCGGTCCGAGCGGGGATCAGGATCTGGAGCGCCTGCTCGACGTAGGTGTCCGCGTTCCGGTCGATCTCGTCGTCCGAGAGGATCGGGCGCTCGCTCGATCGACCCGAGGGGTCGCCGATGCGGGTCGTGTAGTCGCCGACGATGAGGACGCCGACGTGTCCCTCGTCCTGGAACGCGCGCATGCGTTGGAGCGGAATCCCTCGACCAACGTGGATGTCCGGCGACGTGACGTCGATCCCGAGCTTGACGCGGAGCGGGCGACCGAGTGCGAGCTTCGCCTCGAGCCCACCTGCCGGGAGGACGTGGACGGCGTTCCGCGTGAGCTCGGCGACGCCCACTACAGGTGCTTCGTCGACACGTGCGACGCCGTGACCTCGTCGGGCGAGCGGCAGCCGAGGAGCGCAAGCGCGTTCTCGATCTCCTCGCGCAGGATCTCGAGCACCTGCTCGACCCCTTTCGAGCCGCCGAACGCGAGCCCGTACAGCGCCGGCCGCCCGACGAGTACGGCGCGCGCACCGAGCGCGAGCGCCATGACGACGTCGGTGCCACGCCGGACGCCGCCGTCGAGGTACACCTCGGCGCGCCCACTGACGGCATCCACCACCTCGGGGAGCGCCTCGAGCGAGGCGATCGCGCCGTCGAGTTGCCGCCCGCCGTGGTTCGAGACGACGACGGCCGAGGCGCCGTACTGGCAGGCGAGGTCCGCGTCCTCGGCCGTGACGAGGCCCTTGACGATCACGGGGACGTTCCAGCGCTCCCGAAGCTCGGTGACGTAGTCCCACTCGAGCCCGGACTCGAGCAGGCTCAGCGTGTGATGGCCCTCCGTCTCGCCGCCGCGTGCGCGCGCCGACACGAGTGCCGGCACATCGTCCTCGGGCGCTTCGAAACCGGTTCGCGCCTCGCGATGCCGGATGCCGTACACGGGCAGGTCGGCCGTGAGGACGAGGGCGGTGAAGCCGGACTCGAGCGCCTGCGCGATCACGTCGTCGCTGACCTCCCGATCGCGAAAAACGTAGATCTGCAGCCAGCGCGGCGCGTCCGGAGCTGCGGCGGCGATGTCGGCCGGAGTCGACGTCGCGACGGTCGAGACGCACATCAACGTGTCGGCTGCAGCGGCTCCGCGGGCCATCGCGACCTCGCCCTCCTCGTGGGCGATCTGCTGAAACGCCATCGGTGCGACGAGCGCGGGCATCGAGACGGGCGTCCCGAGCACCGTCGTCGCGGTCGAGACCGACGAGACGTCGACGAGCACGCGCGGCCGAAATCGAACGCGCGAGAACGCCTCTCGGTTCCAGCGGAGCGTGCGCTCGTCGCCGGCGCCGCCGACGATGTAGCTCCACGCCTCCGGTGTGACCGCCTGCTCGGCCTGGCGCTCGGCATCGTCGAGCGTGAGGAGCTGCTCCATGGCCGCGGAGCCTAGCGCCCTACGCGCTCTTGCACTCTCGGCTAGAAGGGATACGGAGCGAGCGCCCAGGCGGCCGCCGCGTACCAGACTCCGAACACGAGACTGGCGACGCCGAGCGCCGGAATGACCGTGTTGGACGCAGCGGCAACCGGCCGCGACGCGAGCGTGAGCCCGAAGCCTGCGGTCACGATCGTCATCGAGACGGCCGTGAAGAGGGCGAGCAGCAGAAGCGACGCGACTGCGACCGTCTCCGACGGAATTGCGGCGAGCAGCAGGATGCCGACGCCGGCACTTCCACCCATTCCGTGCACGAGCCCGACGCCGACCGCTCCCGCGGGCGTGCGAACCGCATGGCGATGATGCTCGTCCGAGTGCGGATGGGCGTGCAGGTTGAAGTACCCGTGACGCCAGCGAACGATCAGGCGGACGGCCAGGAACACGATCAGCACCGCAACCGCCGTCTCCGCACCCTGCTGGAGCCGCTCCGGCAGGTAGCGCTCGGCGAGGAGGATCGGGATCCCGAACACGACGAGCGTGATTCCATGGCCGACGCCCCACCAGGCGCCCAGCCGAGCCGCCGACCGGACTGCCCGCTCCCGTCCCGACGCGACGAGTGTGGTCATCGCTGCGATGTGGTCGGGATCGGTCGCGTGACGCAGGCCGAGGAGAACGCCAACAAGGAGAACGACCGCGATGGACGCGCTTTCGGACAAGCCTGCGATCCAGTCGTCGAGCCCGAACATGTCTCTTGTTCGTCCACCGAACCGGAGCGGTTCGGTCAGAGGACTCCGGGAAGCGCCTTGGCAGTGATCACGAGGCCGACGGCGACGATGAGCGCGGCGCTGGCGGCCGGGCAGAGCGCGAACGACCGGACCGCCTAGCGTGAGCCGGCTGAAGGTGCGACGCGCGAGGACGGCGAGGAGACCGATCGCGGTGATCGTCGACGCGAGCCCGAGGCTGAACGCGACGATGAGCGCGAGCCCGAGCCCGACGCGGTGGAGCGCGATCGCCGAGAGCAGGACGACGAGCGCCGACGGGCACGGCAGGATGCCCGCTGCGATCCCGACGCCGAGGATTCCCTTCGAGGTGAGCGCGTCGTCGTGCTCGTGTTCGTGGTGGTCGTGGTGGTGGTGGTGTCCATCGCTGTGGTGATGGTCGTGGCCGTGACGACCACGAAGTCTCTGTCTGAGCACCGACGCGCCGACTGCGAGCACGAGGAGCCCCGAGACCAATGTCAGCCACGGATAGAGCTGCTCGGGAACGATGAACGCGGACAGGCCGAGGGTGACGAAGCCGAGGGCGAACACTCCCGCCGTGTGCGCGATCGTCACCGTTCCCCCGAGCAGGAAGGCATGGCGCGGAGTGCCCTTCGTCCCGACCAGGTACGCAGCGACCATCGCCTTCCCGTGACCCGGCGTAAGCGCGTGGGCCGCGCCCCAGAACGCAGCGATCAGGAACGAGAGCAGGAGCACGCCGACGGAGAGATCGCCCTGCTCGAGCAACGACTCGAAGCCTCCACCGGTGTGGACTGCCTGCGGGAGCCTCGGCGAGCGAAGGCGGCGCGCCGGGTGACTCACCCGGGTCCACGACGGCGGTCGGCGGCGGAGACGGCTGGCGGCGAGCGGAGGAGATCATCCGGATATGCCAGCAGCGCACGACTCTCGCTGCGCGCGGGAACGTCGGACTCGAGAACTCGCGCGCCGTCGCGTGCCGCAAGCGTGACTTCGCGCCAGCCGACGCGGCCCGCGAACGCCCTGTCCATGAACCGAAGCTCCGCCCCGCTCCCCCGAGCCCGATAGACGACGTCGAGCCTGAGCGTCTTCAGCCCCCCTGCGCCAGGCCGAGCACGCACGCGGGCGTCGAGGACGACGAGAGGCGCGCGCTTACCGTCGAGCCTCAGCTCGAGCTCGCGTGCGAGCCGAGCCGCATAGCCTGGCTTCCTCACGTCGGCGCCGAGCTGGTACGTCGGGATCTCCGCGAGGTCGAGCGCGTAGCGGACGTACACCTCGCTGCCGGCGACCTCGACTCCCGCGTAGCGGTTGACCGTGAAGTTGCCGAGCGGATGCGCCGAGGCCGGGTCGGGAGTACCCAGCAGCGCGACAACGGCCAGCACAGCGACTGCGAGACGCTTCACGGCTCTGGTTCGCGCGGAGACGGCGAGCGGTTCGCGGGAGCCGGGCCAGAACCGGCTCCCGCGAGATCGTCCGTCGTGCCTACTTGCCCTTCGTGTTCTCGAATCCGCTCTGCGGATCCGCGACGTACGGGAACGACGAGAGCAGCTTCTGGTCGTCGGCGTTGACGCCGTCGCCCGAGCGGCACCTTGTTCCCCTTGAGGAACCCGGCCATGACCTGCTCGGCGGCGTCGACGACGTCGTCGCCCAGGCGGCGGCCGTTCGGGAATCCGCCGTTGTCGCCGCCGATGACGCCCAGACGGTTCATCCGGTTCGCCGGCGTGACGGGGATGGAGTAGTTCAGCCGCAGCATGTCCGCCACGGTCGGACCCGTGAAGTTGAGGCCCTGCACGCCCGTGCCGAAGACTGCGACGAGGTCGTCGCGGTTGGTCGTGGGCGCGTTCACCTTGTACAGGTCGTTCATGAGCTTCGCGAGGACCGGCGTCAGCACCGGGCCTGCGAACTGCTTGTCGTTGACCGGCGCGGAGCGGTTCCAGACGTCCTTGAACGGCGTCGGGACGACGACCTCGTTCACCAGCGGGTTGCCGATGCGCGAGACCTGCGTCCAGCCGCGGTTGACCTTCCCGCTCACGGTCACGTTCTGACGGTCGGTCGACGACCAGATGCCGATCGTGTTGTTCCTCGCGTCGAGCTGCGAGACCGGGATCTGCAACGCGATCGTGTGGACGGCGTACCCGGCGAAGAAGTCCTTGCCGCCGCCCATGTTGCCCGTGCCCTTGCGAATCGCGAGCAGGTCGAAGATCGACCCGATGTCGCCGAAGAACGGGTCGTCGCGCTGACCCGCGAAGATCCGTGCCCCGCCGACCGAGACGACGCCCTTGGCCGCGAGCTGGCGATAGTTCGGCGTCGCCCGCGGGCCGATGTTGTTCGGCGGCGTCGTGCCACGCGCGTAGAGCTTGCCGTTGCGCGTGACCGTGTACTTCTGCACCGTGTTGCCGAGGAACAGCGGCCCCGCGGTGCGGTCGAAGCGGAACCGGTAGGTGATGTCCGGGCGGGCGTCGCCGGTCCGGTCGATGTAGATGTTGTAGCGGGCCGACGGCGAGAACGTGAAGTAGTTCGGGCCGGCGGCAGGATCCTCACCGGGGATCCAGTTCGACACGATCGTGACCGTGTCGGGACGGTCGGGGCTTCGGAACGCGTACAGGTCGGTGTTGTCCGCGCTCGGGTCCTCCGAGATCAGTGGCGCCTCCCGGTGGCTCGACGCCGTACCGCTCCCGGGACCCAGGGTCGTGGCGCCGACGACGGCTGCGATTGCGAGCAGCGCGACGGCAGCGACCACTGTCATGCCCTTGTGCATCTCTACTCCTCTCTTGACGAGATCGAGAACGGCCCTGGTTCGCGGCCGCGGCGAAGGCGGTTCGATCGGGTCCCGGTCTGAACCGAAGCGTCACATTCGACGAAGCAGGGCCATGGAGGCGATCGCGTCCACCGTGTTAGCGTTGCCCGAGCCGTACGACTTCATCGCGATGCGGAAGCAGCACGCCCACCTCTCGGACGAGGCTCTGGTCGCGCTCGTCGCCCGGGGTGACGAGCACGCGCTCGCCGAGCTCTACGACCGCACAGGCCGCATTGCGTACGGCCTCGCGGTCCGCGTCCTCCGGGACGAGCGGCTCGCCGAGGACGCCGTCCAGGAGGCATTCCTCGGCGTCTGGCGGACGGCGGCAAGCTTCCGGGCCGAGCGGGCGAAGGCCAGCACCTGGATCCTGACGCTCGTCCACCGGCGAGCTGTCGACCTCGTGCGCCGGGAGGAGCGACGGCGAACCGAGCCGCTCGTCGAGGAGACCGCGCCACTTCAGATCGACGAGCCCACGGACGAGGCAGCCTGGCTCCGCTTCGAGCGCGAACGGGTGCAGACGGCGCTCAAGCAGCTTCCCGACGTCCAGCGCGAGGCGCTCGAGCTCGCCTACTACGGCGGGTTCTCGCAGTCCGAGCTCGCCGAGAGGCTCGGCGTACCCCTCGGTACGATCAAGAGCAGGATGTTCGCCGGGCTCGCGCGCCTGCGCGAGCTCCTGGACGACTCCGAGCACGAAGGATCATGGAAACCGGAATTCACGAGCTGACCGCGGGCTACGCCCTCGACGCCCTCGACGACGAGGAGCGCGGCGCCTACGAGGCGCACCTCTCGGGCTGCGAGTCGTGCCGGGAGGAGCTGGCGTCGTTCTCGGAGACGACTGCGGCGCTCGCGATCGCCGCCTCCGGCCCCGATCCGAGACCCGAGCTCCGCGACCGCGTGCTCGAAGCTGTCCGGGCGGAGCCGCCTCAGGTCGTCGTGCCGTTCGAGCCTCGCCGCCGGCGCCTCGCACCCGTACTCGGTGCGGCTGCCGCGGTGGCGGCGATCGTCGCGCTCGCCGTCGGCGTCTGGGCGCTCGATCTCTCGAGCCAGCTGGACGACACGCGCTCTGCCCTCGACCGGGAGCGCGCGGCCGCGGCGATCGTCGCGAACCCCGACTCGCGGACCGTCAACCTCGCCGCCGGGACCGGCCGTCTCGTCGTCGATCCCGAGGGAAGCGCCGCACTGGTTCTCGCGGACCTCGGCCCCGCCCCGGCCGGCAAGACCTACGAGCTGTGGATCGTCCCGGGCGGGAACATCGACGACGCGAACCGCGCGGGCATCTTCGGCGGCCGCGACGGAGCCGAGATCGTGGGCGTCGAAGGCACTGTCGGCGCAGGAGATCTCGTCGCCGTGACCATCGAGGACGCAGGCGGCGTTGACGCTCCGACGACGCCTCCGATCCTTGCTTCCGATCCCGTTTAGCTGAACGGTCCCTTTGCGGGACGTTCGACCGCTGGGGGCTAGAATCTGCCCTCTTGCGAGTTCGGAAAGAGCAGGCGACGCCGAAGACACGGCGCCGGGTTCGCAAGCGTCGTCTTGCGGCGTTGCTGCTCGTCCTCGTCGTCGCAGCGGGGCTGTCCTTCACCTTCGGGCTCGTCCGCGCCGTCGCGAGCGAGATCCCGTCGCTCGATCCGGCCGCGCAGCGGTCGGACGTGGACAGCGTCGTCTACGCGTCCAACGGAAAGCGCGTCCTCGCAGTGCTCCGGGGCGACGAGAGCCGCGTCCTCGTGGACACGGAGGAGATCGCGCCGATCATGCGACACGCGATCGTCGCGGTCGAAGACCAGCGGTTCTTCGAGCACGACGGAATCGACGTCCGAGGCGTCGGGCGCGCGCTCTGGCAGGACATCCGCCACCAGGGGCTCGTCGAGGGTGGATCGACGATCACGCAGCAGTTCGTCAAGAACGCGTACATCCGCAACGAGCGCACGCTCGCCCGCAAGGTGCGCGAGGCGGCGCTCGCCTGGCAGCTCGAGCAGCGTTGGAGCAAGGACCGGATCCTCACGGCGTACCTGAACACGATCTACTTCGGCCACGGCGCCTACGGCATTCAGCAGGCCGCGCGCGCCTACTTCAAGAAGAGCGCGAAGGAGCTGACTCTCGCGGAGTCGGCACTCCTCGCAGGCATCCCGGCCGATCCCTCGCTGTACGACCCGGCGACGAACCCCGGGAACGCCGTCGCCCGCCGACAACACGTTCTGCGGATGATGCTCGAGCAGGGGAAGATCACGCCGCGCGCCTTCGCGCGAGCCGCGAAGGCTCCTCTCCCCGCGGCCGAGGACATCCGCCTGCCCGGGACGCAAGGCCCGGCGGCCTACTTCCTCAACTACGTCACGGATCAGCTGGTCGACCACTACGGCGCCGGCCGCGTGTTCGGAGGAGGCCTGAAGGTCACGACGACGATCGATCTCGACCTGCAGCTCCAGGCGCGCGCCGCGATCGAGAAGGTCCTCCGCGACGACGACGGCCCTGCGGCGGCACTGGTCGCGCTCGACCCGCGCACGGGCGCCGTGAAGGCGATGTTCGGCGGCCGCAACTTCCGCCAGAGCCAGTTCAACCTCGCCGCCCAGGCGAAGCGTCAGCCGGGCTCCGCCTTCAAGCCGATCGTGCTCGCCGCGGCCATGCAGGAGGGCATCTCTCCGCTCACGGAGCTCGAGTCGAAGCCCGTGTCGATCGACGCGGGCGACCGGATCTGGCGGGTGACGAACTACGACGACACCTACCTCGGTCGCGTGAATCTGTCGCGAGCGATCGTCTCCTCGGACAACTCGGTCTACGCACAGCTCACGGACCTCGTCGGGCCGAGAGCCATCGTCAAGACCGCGCACGACCTGGGCATTCGCAGCCGCCTCTCGCCGTACTTCTCGATCGGGCTGGGCTCGGTCGCGGTGAGCCCGCTCGAGATGGCGCGCGCGTACGCCACGGTCGCGAACGGCGGACGCCGCGTCGACAACTCCATCTTCGGGAACCGCCCGCGCGTGGTGGAGCGGGTCGATCGCGTTCGCGCCGGGCGGCGCGAGGAGAACGCCCCGATCCCGACCCAGGTGCTGCCGGAGGGTCAGGCGGAGCTCATGACCGACATCCTCGAGGACGTGGTCCAGTCCGGGACGGGACGCCGCGCCGCGATCCCGGGCCGCGAGCGTCGCCGGCAAGACGGGAACGACGGACAACTACGGCGACGCCTGGTTCGTCGGCTACACGCCCGAGCTCGTCGTCGCCGTCTGGGTCGGCTATCCGGACTGCGCTCCGTCCGATGCTCACCGAGTTCGACGGCGAGCCCGTCACGGGCGGAACGCTGCCGGCCCTGATCTGGAAGGAGTTCGTCGGCAAGCTCGAGGAAGGCGAGGACGCGTCGTTCGAATCGCCTCCGTACCTCGGCGGCGTCTCCACGTGGGTCGTCAAGCGCGAGGGCAAGTGGGCGCTCGACAACGGCTACTGTCGCGGCGCGCGAATCGTCTCGTACTTCTCCGGCGAGGCTCCCGGCACCGAGGCCGACTGCAAGCCGAACGAGGTCTCCGTGCCGCTCGTGGTCGGCATGACCGCGGCAGGTGCAACGGCCGAGCTCGCCGAGCAGCCGCTCGAGGTCGCCCTCGCGTACGCGCCGGCGAAGGCGGGCAAGACACCGGGCCTCGTCGTCGGCCAGGATCCGCGAAAGGGCGGGCTCTCGGCCCACGACAGGGTCACGATCTGGGTGTCCAAGGCACGGCACGGCACGTTGCCGAACTTCGTCGGATCGAGCCTCATGGACGTTCAGGCAGAGGCGAGCAAGCGGAAGCTCCGCCTGCAGGGTCGGTCCGCGCCGGGGCACGCGGGCACGGTCCTGCGCCAGAGCCCCGAGCCAGGGGTTGCCGTCGCGCCCGGCATGCGGGTCAAGCTCGTGGTCGGGGACGGCTCACGAATCGCGACCCCTTGAGCGCGTAGCGCCAGCGGCCGGTCTGCCGCCCGCGCGATCCCGATCCTCGTGCTCGCGGTGACCTCGACAACGTTCTCTCGCGGCTCGAGCTCGAACGGAGCCTGACCCAGCTCGACGCCGTCGTGCCCGCCGGTGATGCCGAGAGCCTGCGTGAGGCGACCGGGGCCTGCGCACAGCAGCTCGATGGGCTCGACGCCGCGCCGGTCTCGCATGAGGCCGACTCCCGTCGTGGGCTCGAGCGCCCGCAGGAGCACGGCGGATCCGGTGCCCTCCGCGCCGCAGACGACGTTCGCGCACCAGTGGATCCCGTACGAGCGATAGACGTACAGGCGCCCCGGCGGACCGAACATCGTCGCGTTTCGTCGGGTCGGGCCCGCGAACGAGTGACTCGCGGGATCGTCGGCCGCGTACGCCTCCGTCTCGACCACGATGCCGCCGACGCCGTCGACGAGAAGGCTCCAGCCGATCAGCTCACGCGCGACGGCGGTGACGTCTCGCGTGAAGAGGTCGAGCGCCGCTGCGGTCAGAAGAGCTGTTCGCCCTCGTCGGGCCGGGCGGTTGCCGCAAGTAGCTTTCGCGCGCGTCGGCCGAGATCCCCGAGGTCGACGCGTCCTTCCTCCGCCGCCGACGCGAGCCGCTCGGCGAGGTCGAGGGCGCCGTCGAGAAGCACGGAATCGCCCGCCTCGTGACCCATGTCGTGGAGGATCGTCCGCTCGGTTCGCGACGCGACGAGCGGCTCGACGACACCCTCGACCCAGACCCGGGTGCGCCGCCCGTCCCCTCGCTCGTCGCCCCGTAACGGCTCGAGCGCATAGATCTTGTCCGCCCGCGCGTACTTGCCGAATCCGAGGAAGACCATTCTCGAAGCCGCCATGTCGTGAGTATGACGCCGATCAGTCGACCGTCGCGGGGCGCTTCTGCTCGCTGTGGAAGACCCAGCCGGCGGCGACCGCCAGCACGACAACGACGATCCAGATCGGTCGGGCGCCTGGCAGAAGCGCGGACGGGATTCCGGTCTCCGTCCAGCCGCGCTTCACGATCTGCTCGTTCCAGAGGTCCTGGGCGAAGTTGACTCCCCCGTACGCGAACATCGCGCCGAGGTACGCGAACGTGGCGAGTCTCAGGCGCGCCTCGTCGATGCGCACGCGCGACAGGAGGAGCGCTGTGCCGACGAGGAGGGCACCGTCGGTTCCGTGGTGGTGACCGAGGTGCACCGCGGCGATCGTCGTGCCGTCGGCTTCCCGTCCGAGCTCCTCGCCCATGAAGAGGTCGCCCGGAAAGTGGAACCCGAGCTCGGCCGCCATCCACGGCAGCGAGAGCAGGGCGACGACAACTGCGACGATCACGCGCGCCGGGTCCCCGGGGCGACGCGGCGCGAAAGCGCCGCTCGCACGGCGCGTCGCCCAGACCGTGAGACCGAGCGCGATCGCGACGCCCGCCGCCGGGGCGGCATTGACCCAGCGCGCGTCGAGATCGTCCTGGTCGACGAAGAACGGCATCGTCGCGCAGAGAGCGATCGCGGGGGCGCCCGCCCACCAGGCTCGGCGGGGAAGCGCGGCCAGTGCGATGAGGGCGAGCGCGATCGCGGCGAGCGCGATCGGGAAGTTCACGAGCGTGACCGACCGGCTGAGTCCGCCGGCAAGGCCTTCGTGCGAGACGTGGTAGGTCTCGGCAGGAGAGACCCGGCTGTAGGTGACGAGAACCGCCAGTGTCGCGACTGCCCAGATCGCCCAGGTCGCCAGCGCCTCGCCCTGCGCCGTCGGGTCACTCACCCCTGGCGCAGAGCGTCCTGCAGAGCCTCGACGACGTAGGCCTGGTCGTCCTCCGCGAGCTGCGCGTGAAACGGAAGCGCGAGCGTGCGCGCGGCCACGTCCTCCGCGACGGGGCACATGCCGGGCCGGAAGCCGTAGCGCTCACGCATGTACGGCTGCAGGTGGATGCAGGGCAGGTAGCGCGCGGTCTGGACGCCGCGATCCGCGAGCGACTCGATGACGGCCTCACGATCGACGCCCGCCGCGAGCGCGACGACGAAGACGAACCACGAGCGCTCGTGCTCCCCGTCGTCGTCGCACGGGAGCTCGACCCCGTCGACGCCGTCGAGTAGCGCCCGATACCGCGCTGCAACCGCGGCGCGCAGCTCGAGGATCTCGTCCAGCTTCTCGAGCTGACCGAGCCCGATCGCGGCGCCGATGTCGTCGAGCCGGTAGTTGAACCCGAGGCGCGCGTGCTCGAGCCAGCCGCCGGAGTCCGCGCGGCCCTGGTTGCGGAGGCTGCGCAGCAGGCGCCACTCCTCCTCCGAGTGCGTCGTCACCATCCCGCCCTCGCCCGTCGTGATCTGCTTGTTGGGGTAGAAGGCGAAGACGGCCGGCACCCCTTGCGAGCCCAGCGGGTCGCCCTTGTAGCGGCTGCCGAGCGCCTCGCAGGCGTCCTCGATCAGCGCGATGCCGCGCGCGTCGCAGATCGCGCGCAGCTCGTCGAGCTCGCACGGATAGCCGTAGATGTCGACGGCCACGACGGCTCGCGTGCGGTCCGTGATCGCCGACTCCACTGCAGCGGGATCGAGATTGAACGTGCGCGGATCGATGTCGGCGAACACGGGGGTGGCACCCTCGTAGATCGCGCAGTTCGCGGAAGCGACGAACGAGTACGGAGAGGTGACGACTTCGTCGCCGGCCTGCACGCCCGCGGTGATGCAGAGGAGATGGAGGCCGGCCGTCCCACTCGATACGGCAGCCGCATACGGCGCACCCACGGTCGCGGCGAACTCCTCCTCGAAGCGGTCGATCGTCGGCCCGAGCGAGAGCCGGCCCGATCGCAGCACCTCCGTGACGAGTGCCTCCTCGCGCTCGTCGAGATACGGGCTCGAGAGCGAGACGGTACGGACTGCGGCCACCGCGGACTCGACGCTCTAGGCCGCGGACTGCGACATCTCGACCACGTCGAGCCACTGGCTCCAGCGCTCGCTCCGTCCCTGCACCGTGTCGAGATACGCCTTCTGCAGCTCGAGCGTCACGGGGCCGACGCCGATCTCGCGGTCGTCCACCGCCCGCACCGGCGCGACCTCCGTGGCCGTTCCGACCATGAAGACCTCGTCGGCGAGGTACAGGTCGGTGCGGATGAGGAGCGTCTCTTCGACGCGGTGCCCGAGATCCTGGGCGATCTGGATGACCGTGTCGCGGGTGATCCCGGGGAGGATCGACATCGCCGAGCGGTGGTGTCCTGATGACGCCGTCCTTGACGACGAACACGTTCTCGCCGGGGCCGTCCGCGACGTAGCCGTCATGCGAGAGCATGATCGCCTCGTCGTAGCCGCCGCGGCGCGCCTCCATGGTCGCCAGCATCGAGTTGAGGTAGATCCCCGTCGCCTTGGCTACGTGCGGGATGACGTTCGGCCCGACTCGCTCCCAGCTCGAGATCTTGGTCGTAATGCCCAGCGTCTGGCTGTCGGCGCCGAGGTACGCGCCCCACGGGAAGCTGATGATCGCCATGTCGACCGGGTTCCCGACCGACGATACGCCGAGCTCGCCGTAGCCGTACCACGCGAGCGGCCGTAGGTAGCACGATGCGAGGCCGTTCGCCGCCACGAGCTCGTGGCTCGCGGACCGGATCTCCTCCATCGAGTACGGGAGGTCCATGTACAGGACACGTGCCGAGTTCTCGAGGCGGACCAGGTGGTCGCGGAGCCGGAAGACGGAGGGTCCCTGCGGCGTGTCGTAGCAGCGAATGCCTTCGAACACACCCGAGCCGTAGTGGAGGCCGTGGGACGCGATGTGGATCTTCGCATCGCCCCAGTCCACGAGCTCGCCGTTCATCCAGATCTTCTCGGTCTCTTGCATCGGCTACGTCTCCTTTGGGCTCGTCTTTGCGCAAGTCCGGAGTCCGCTAGCGCGTATCCGGTCGCGCGAACATCCCTAGAGGCGGCCGCTTCGCGGCCGCTGCGTGTCGGTTTCAACGAACGTCTCCGGGCAAATCGTAGGGGCGCTCGGCGACGACGTCCATCGGCCGGGCGCGGGCGAGCCGCGCCAGCTCGGCGGGCGCCATCCCGAGCACGTGCTTGTGCGTCCCGGCGCCCGCCCAGATCAGCGGGTGACGGAAGAGACCGTGATCCATGAGCACGGTCTGGATCCCCGGCAGCGGGAAGGGCGCGACGCCGCCGGGCGGGAAGCCCGTTGCGTCCTCCACCTCGGTCGCCGTCGCAACTCGTGCCGAGGTTGCGTGCAACGCTCGGGCGACCTTGTCGGGGTCGGCGCGACGATCGCCGGGAACGAGCGCGACAACGGGTGCCTGGTCGCACACCAGAACGAGCGACTTCACGATCTGGCCGAGCTCACAGCCGACCGCCGCCGCGGCATCCGCAGCGGTTGTCGTGCCGTCGGGAAACTCCTCGATGCGCCCCTCGGCGCCGGCTTCGCGAATGTAGGAGGAAACCCGCTCGACGGGCTCCGGCCAGGCCGTGACCACGGCGCCAGCCTACCGGTCGCGCCGCGTGCTCTAGCTCAGGGTCACGAACCGCGCGTCGTCGAAGCCGGCGGCCTGAACTCGCTCCACGAGCTCGGGCGGAGCGGCCGAGTCGATCGAGAAGGCCATCAGCGCCTTCCCGCCCTCGCTGGTCCTCGAGACGGCCATGTTCGCGATGTTCACGCCTGCGTCGCCGAACATCGTCCCGACCTTCCCGATGACGCCCGGGACGTCGTCGTAGACGAGGAAGGCCATCAGCGACGCGAGCTCGATGTCGAGATCGAAGCCGAGCGCTCCGGCGAGGAAGAGGCGGTGCTCGGGGCCGACCGTCGTGCCCGAGACCTCGGTCTCGTCTCCGTCCGCGTCCACGGCGATCCGGACGAGGTTCGTGTAGTGCCGCGATGCCGAGAAGCGCTGCTCCGACACGTCGATGCCCCGCTCGGCGGCGATGACCGGAGCGTTGACGTAGTTCACCGTCTCGTCGACGCGGCCCTGGAAGGCACCGTTCAGCGCGGCGACGGTCAGCAGGCGCGCGTCGCGCTCGGAGAGCGGCCCGTGCACGGAGACGACGAGTCGCTGCGGCCAGCTCGCCGCGAGCATCATCGCCAGCCGCCCGAGCTTCGCCGCGAGCGGGACGAACGGGCCGAGCGCCTCGAGATCCCCCTGCTCGACGATCGGGATGTTCACCGCCGTCTGCACGATCTCGCCGTCGAGCGCCGCGGCGATCTGCTCGGCGATGACGACACCCGCACGATCCTGCGCCTCGTTCGTCGAGCCCGCGAGGTGCGGGGTGACGATGACCTCGTCGAGCTCGAGCAGCGGCCCCGTGTACGGCTCCGTCTCGAAGACGTCGAGCGCCGCCCCGGCGACCTTGCCGGAGCGAATGGCGACCAGTAGCGCTTCCTCGTCGACCAGGCCACCGCGAGCGGCGTTCACGATGCGCACGCCGTCCCGCATTTGTGCGAACGCATCCGCGTCGAGCACGCCGCGGGTCTCTTCGTTGAGCGGCAGGTGCAGCGTGATCAGATCGGCGTCCCGGTAGACGTTTCCAAGGTTCTCCGCCCGTTCGACTCCGAGCTCCCGGAAGCGCTCGCTCGAGACGAACGGGTCGTACGCGACGACGCGGAGCCCGAGCCCGAGAGCACGCCGCGCGACCTCGCGCCCGATGCGTCCGAGGCCGAGGACACCGAGCGTCTTGCCCGAGAGCTCGACGCCCGCGAAGCGGCCACGGTCCCAGGTTCCGGCGGACAGCGACGAGTGCGCCTGCGGGACGTTCCGTGCCAGCGCGAAGAGCAGCGCGATCGCATGCTCGGCGGCCGACACGACCGTCGACTCGGCCGCGTTCGCGACGACGATCCCGCGGCGTGTGGCCGCGTCGACGTCCACGTTGTCGACCCCGACGCCTGCGCGGCCGATAACTCGCAGCCGGGCGGCGTGCTCGAGGAGCGACGCGTCGAGCCTGGTCGCGGAGCGCACGACGATCGCGTCGAACTCCCCGATGATCTCCGCGAGGTCCGAGTCGGAGTCCTCGACGACGTCGAAGCGCGCCCGTAGGAGCTCGAGCCCGGCCTCGGCGATCTGCTCTCGGACGAGGACGCGCGGCCGGGCTGTCTCGCTAGACACGCGCGGTGTCGTGGTAGGCCTCGATGGCCCTGGCAGCCGCGACACCGCGCTCGATGTCGGCGCCGTCCTCGACGAGCAGCGTCTCGACCGCGGTCAGGGCAGTCGTGATGTCGAGGATGTCGTAGTAGCCGATGTGCCCGATCCGGAACATGCGCGAGCCGAGCTCGCCGTGTGCGCCCGCGACGGTGATCCCGAAGCGGTCTCGCAGTGCGAGGACGAGCTCCCTCGCGTCGACGCCGTCCGGCGTCAGGATCGCGGTCACGACGGCCGACCGTTCCTCGTCCGGCGAGAAGAGCTCGAGCCCCATCGCCTTCGCGCCTTCCCGGCAGGCGCGTCCGAGCGCCGCGTGCCGGGCGAACGCCGCGTCGAGGCCCTCCTCGAGCAGCAGGCCCAGCGCCCGGTCGAGGGCGGCGACCAGAGTGACGGCCACGGTAAACGGCGTCGAGCCGGTCTCGAGCGCGGCACGCGTGCGCTCCCAGTCGAAGTAGAAGCGCGGCATCGTCGACCGCAGGGACCGTTCCCACGCCAGCGGCGGACACCGTCGCGAGAGACAAACCAGGCGGGGTCATCAGCGCCTTCTGCGAGCCCGGCCACGACCACGTCGAGGCCCCACGCGTCGGTCTCGAGCGGGACGGCGCCCAGGCTCGACACCGCGTCGACGACGACGAGCGCGCCCGCGTCGCGAGCGACTCGCGCAATCGCCTGTACGTCGGAGACCACCCCCGTCGACGTCTCCGAGTGCACGACGAACACGACCTCGGCTCCGGTCTCCTCGAGACGCGCGCGGACGTCCTCGGGCCGTGGTGTCTCGCCCCAGGCGTACCGAACCTCATGGACGTCGGCTCCATACGCCGTCGCCAGGTTCGCCCAGCGCTGGCCGAACTCCCCGGCGTTGACGTTCAGGACACGCTCGCCCGGAGAGAGGAGGTTCACGACCGCCGACTCGAAGGCTGCGGAGCCCGACGCGGTGAAGAGGAGGACGTCGTTCTGCGTCCGGCACACCTCGCGCAGGCGCTCGAGCGTCCTGAGCATGAGCGCGCGGAAGTCCGGGCCGCGGTGATGGAGCACCGGCTCGGCGCCGGCCGCCAGCACCTCGGGCGGCACCGGCGTGGGCCCGGGCGCCATCAGGTAGCGCTTCCTCACCGTTCGAGCGTAGCTACCGAGGCCGATGAGAACCGAAGGACATGAGCTGCTGGAACGTCGGGCGGTTCGACCAGCGCATCGTGTCCGACAGGACGCCCGACGTGAAGCGGATCCGCTCGGCCGTCGCATCCGCGCGCCACGCGGACGGCGGCGTCTGCCCCTGCTTCCTCGAGCGCAGCGGCCGCCTCGTCGAGAGCAGCCCAGAGCGACGCACGGCAGGTCGCGAGCACGCCCGCGCCGCAGAAGCGACGTGAGTAGGCGCCGCGCACCTGGCGGCCGAGGAGCATCCGCAGGTCCTTCTCGACGTACCCGTACCAGCCCGAGATGTAGGCGGAGCCGCCCGGGCCGGCGTCGTCGCTCCTCGAGTGCAGGGCCGCCAGGCGCTCGACCAGCGGACCGAGGACCGGTGCCATGACGGCGTCGGCGAGTCGCGGCCAGGCAGCGTCCATCACAGCCGCGCCGGGATCGTCGATCTTCCCGTCGAGATCCCGATCGAGCCGGCTCGAGCCCGCTGCGCGCCAGTTGTCGAGGAGAGAGGCGGCCGCTTCGGCGCGCGCGCTCGGTGCCGGACCGGTCTGCAGCACGGCGCGGATCGCAGGCCAGACCCGCACGGCTCGCAGATCCTGCGTGGCCGCCCTGTTCATGGCTCCGGTGACGGATGCGAGCGAGTGCTTCTTGCGCGCCGCGATGGCCGCGGCCAAGAGGTCGACTCGATGGACCGAGCCGTAGGCGAAGTTCGAGTCGGCCGCACCGACATCCGGCCCGGGCTTGTTGTTCCAGTTGAGGATCACGTTCGAGGGCGGGTTGATCGCCTGCGCGTGTCCGGCGAAGGGCAGGTAGCCACGCCAGTCGTATCCTCCGCCGCCGTGCGTCGGGAGCGCCGGATCGGTGCCCGGCGCGCGGATCGGCAGCCGGCCGCTGGAGAAGAGCGCGATGTCGCGATCGTCGGCGTAGAACCAGTTGAAGCTGAACTCGACCGCGTTCATCGTCGAGAGGAAGTCCCTCGCCGACGTCACCCGCCCGGTGTTGAGGTCGTAGAACGCGCGCGTGCTCAGGAGCTCGCGCCCGCGAGTCGACCGCTGTACCGCGATCGCGACGCGCTTGCCCCCAACCGTCGCGTAGCCGACCACGGGGCCGTGCGCCGTCTCGCTGTACGAGACCTCCTGGTCGGGCTGACCCTGCGCCTTGAGCGTCCCCACCAGAACGTCGCCGCATCGGCTCGCACAGTCCGCGGTAGACGTAGTGCACGTCGTCCTCACACAGCTCTTCGACGAACAGGTCGAGGTTGTCGGCCTGCGACGACGTCGCGCTCCACGCGAAGTCGGGACCGCGTCCGATGAGGACGAGCGGGACTCCCGGGAACACCGCCCCGCGTACGGCGAAACCGGCACCCTGGAGCTCCATCTCGGCGAAGAACTGCGGGAAGAAGTAGCCCACCTGCGGCCCGGCGACGAAGAGCGGATGCCCGGTCTCGGAGCGCTTCGCTCCGACCAGGAGCGCGTTCGAGCCGAAGGCCGGCGCCGCGAGCGGCGCGCCACGGAAGCTCCCGTCGTCGAGGACGACGCTGCCCGGCGCCGTCTCGGGCGGGAGCTGATGGGGGAAGCTCCCGCGAACGCTGACGGGTGCCTCGATGTCGTTCGCCGCCCGGAGGTCGGCGAAGACGCGACGCGCGTCCGCCGCGCCGAGACGGCCCTCGAGCGCGTCGAGGAACATCGCGTTCTGCGCCTCCTGCCCGCCGTTCGTGCCGAATCTCGCCGCGATGAGCGCAGCCGACGCGACGACGTCCCTCGCCGTGAACGGCGTCGCCGGGATGCCCTTCGCCCGGTAGTACGCGTTGATTCCCGTCGAGTAGGCGCTGATCGAGCGCGAGGACCTTGCGTCCGACCGCACCCTGGGACCGCACGGCATCGAGCTGGTTCGAGAGGAAGGCCTCGGCCTCCGCGCTCGGCACGAAGGTCTTCCCGGTCAGCGCGAGCGCGAGGGGATCGAGGCCAGGGACGTCGAGCGCCGCGACCCTGGCGGGGCCGCGGATGAGCTGTAGCAAGAGGCCTCGGTCGGCGGCCGTCACCCAGCCGGCGCCGAACGCGACGTCGGCCTCCGTCTTCCCCGTGACCTGGGCGACCCCGAAGCTGTCGCGGACGATGGTCACTCCTGCGCGCGGACGCTCGCGCTTCGCTCCAGCTCGCGGCGGCGCCCCGAGCGGTGCCGGCTTGAAGGTGCGCCGGATGTCGCGAGCCGTGACCGTTCCGAAGAGCGGAGTCAGCGCGTCGTAGAGCTGCGCCTGGTCTCGTGTGTTGCGGTCGAACGTCAGGCTCCCGTTCTCGCCCGGAGGCAGGATCGTCCACGCGGCCGCTGCGTAGTCCCGCTTGGGACTCGCGGCCTCGAGAGGAGAGAGCAGCACCAGTGCGGCGATCGGCATGGCCAGAAGCACAGCCGGTCGTCTGAGCACGCGCGGGATGGTACCTGGGCAACGGACTACAGTCCGGCGCCGTGGACGCGCTCCTCGCCTTCGGCGCCGCCCTGCTCTCCCTGCGCCTGTCCGGCGATCTCGCACGGAGGTTCCGCGCTCGCCGAGCCCCCGAGCTGGCCGCGTGGTCCGCGGGGCTCGCCGCGTACGCCGCAGCTGCGGGGGCGCTCGCCTGGGGCGCCGCAGCCGGTTGGAACGAGGCTGCGTTCCGCGTCTACTACCTCGGCGGCGGACTCCTCACGGCCGCGCTCCTCGGAGCGGGCTCGGCGCTCCTCGTCGGCCGACGCTGGGTCGCGCCGGTTGCTCTCGTCTACGTCGGGCTCGCAGTCGGGCTCGCGCTCGCGGTTCCTCTGCAGGGCGCCATCTCCGGGACGGAGGTGCCGGAGGCGCAGGAGGTACTCGACCTCTGGCCCGCTCGCGTGACGGCGATCCTGGCGAACTCGCTGGGGACGCTCGCCGTCGTCGTCGTCGCGGTGTTGACGTTCAAGACCGGCCGCTGGGAAATGCGCTCGTCCTGGCGGGCATCGCAGTGGCGGGCATCGGCAGCGGTCTCGCGGGGCTCGGCGTCGGTGCGCTCGCACCGGCGATCGCCGTGGCCGCGGTGCTCCTCTACGCGGGCTTCGTCACCGGCTCGGCGACTCGTCGTCAGTCGTGACGCGCTCGCGGTGGAGACGGCGCTCGCGGAGCCAGACCCACACCAGGACCCCGACGACGGCGAGCGCGACGAGCGACTCGACGATCGCGCCGGCCACGCCGCCGTGGGCCACTAACCCTGCGTGAGCACCCACATCCCGCCCAGTGTGTACAGAACCATGAGCGCGAGCATCGGAAGCTGCGCCTCGAGCGCGGTGAGGCGGTCGGGGAAGATCGCGACTGCGCGATCGTGCGCGATCGCGAGCCCGGCGACGTGCCCGACGACGAGCGCGGCGACCTGCACGTACCAGACCGTCTCGGGCGAGACGATCGCGAGGTTCGGTGCGAAGTCGGCGGTGCCGAAGAGATCCCAGCCGCGCCCGAATGGGTCGGAGATCAGCGCGAACATGAACTGGCCGGTGATCACGAACGACGTGAAGTAGTGCGCGATGACGTAGGCGGCCGCGATCGGGACGAGCGGGAGCACGAAGTCGGGCACGAGCGGGCGCTCGATGCGGGAGATCATCTGCGCTGCGAGGACGGCAGCCAGGTACGTCGCCAGCACGACGCAGACGAAGAACGCGAGGCCGGCGATGTTCGTGAAGGTCGTCGCCAGATCGACGACGCGCTGCGAGGAGCCCGAGAGGTCGGCGCGGATCCCTCCGATCAGGTCGGCCCAGGTGCTCGTACGGCTGAAGCCGTCGAAGCTCGTCGAGCCGAGCATCACGGCCACGAACACGAGTGTCCCGCGAACGTGCTCCGCGCCCGCGAGGCCCGTGAAAGGCCAGCGAATCGCGATCGAGCCGTCACGCGCGACGAAGGGCGCCATGCGAGCGAGCAGGCCGAAGGCGACGGCGAAGCCCTCACCGTGCCTCGTCCACGCGTCGCGCCCGTACACCGCCATCCCGGCCAGCGCCCAGTACGAGTACAGGGCGGTCGCGACTCCCAGTGTCGGCGGATGGGCGGCGTCCGGATGCGCGAGCTCGAGCGTCACGAACGCGAAGAGCGCCGCAGCGGCCGGATACCTCCCCCAGCGCCCCGACCACTCGAGCACGGGTCGCGCCTCTCGCCCGCCCAGCTCGACGAGCCAGACGGTCGCGTCGGCGATGGCGCGCCAGGGGCTGAGCACGCTCCACACGTTCCCGAACAGGATCGAGAGGAGCGGAATCCCGAGCCAGAAGACCACGTACACGAAGGTCGGCGTGAAGTTGAGCAGCTGGATCGTCGTGCCGAACAGCGCCGTCGCGAGGGTCAGCACGAGGAGGCCGACGGACACCGTCCCGAGCACGATCCGGACGGCGCGCGAGAGCACGAGGCGGCTGATCCACGTGGGAAGCAGGCGTCCACTCTCGTGCGCCTCCAGCAGCGGCTTCTGCCACAGGAACAGCAGCAGGACGAACGACAGGACCAGGACGACGACCGCGCCGAGGAAGAAGTAGGCCGCCGGAATCGGAAGGTCGCGGACGACCCCGATGCCGTGCGCGAGGAGCCTCACGGTTCGACTGTGATGTCCGCGATCTGCACGCCGCGATCCTCGAGCTCGACCTCGAACCGGCCCGGAATGGTCGCGCGAAACCGCAGGCGAGCCGGACTCCCCGGCGCGACGTCTCGCATGATGTCGTAGCCGTGGAGATGGACGTGATCCGTCACGTCCGACCGAACAAGGAGGACGACGCGGTCGCCCTTCTCCACGGTCTCACGCACGATCCCGCCCTTGGGCGCGCCGTTCGCAACGACGATCGTCACCGCCGTCGGCCCCTGGTCCGGCGTCGGATCGGTGACGGTCGTCGGAGGCGTCTCCGTCGTGGTGGTCGTCGTGGTCGCCTCCGTCGTGGTGGTAGCCGCCTCGTCGTCACCGCCGCACGAGGCGAGCACGAAGCCGGAGGAGAAGACGGCGACCAGCAGCAGGCAGAAGGCAGTGCGGCGACCGGTCAGCACGGCTGCGAGAGCCTAGCCGGGCGCCGCGCCCCGACGCGCCCTATCCCGCGCCGAGTGCGGCGCGCGCCACCGGCGCCCAGCGGAACGAGAACGCGGGGTCGAGGCCGAGCGCGCGCTCGTACGAGACGCGCATCGCTGCGTGATCTCCCGCGCACCCTCGCGCATAGCCCAGGTGGAAGTAGAGGAGCGGATCCTGTGTACCGAGCCGAAGTGCGCGCTTCGCGTGCGGAAGCGCCTCGGCACAGCGACCCGCACGCGCGAGTGCCCACGCGAGCGCGTCGTCTCCATAGATCGAGGGACGCGCGCTGCGCGCGCGACGCGCGAGCGACACCGTCTCGAGCGGCGCAATCCGGTGGTCGGCGCGGAAGACGGCTGCCTCGAGGTCCACCTGGACGCCACTGGCGCGCAGCAACCGTTCGGTGAGGCGAACGACGGCGCGCTGCCGCTGCGCCTCCCGCGTCCGCCCGGTTCGGTCGAGGAGCTCCGAGAGCAGCCCGAGCGCCGTCTCGGTCGGGACGGCGTCGGCCGCTCGCTTCGCCTCGACGAGCGCGGCCCGGAGTCGTCCTCGCGCTGCCTCGATTCGCGCGAGCTCGACCGACGCCGCGGGATACCCCGGCAGGATGCGAAGTGCGGCCCGGACATGCTGCCGCGCGAGCTCGACCCTCCCGAGCCGCACCTCGAGCTTCGCGAGCTCGACGAGGACCACGCAGCCGGTTCGGGCTGCCCGCCGGCGGTGTCGAGCGCGAGTCGCATCGCGGCCGCAGCGCCCTCGAGATCGCCCGTGAGCTCGCGCGCATAGGCGATCCGGGCGTACGAGGCGAGGTTCGGCCGCAGCGCAGCCATCCGCTCGAAGGCGGCGAACGCCTCCGGATAGCGGCCGAGCTCGACGAGGGCGTCGCCGATAACACCGAGCGGGCGCGCGGACCCGGAAGGAGGCGCTGCGCCTGCCGCCCGTAGCTCAGCGCCTCGCGAAACTCGTGTTGGATCAGCGCCAGCGAGCCCAGTCCGAGGACGGCATCGCATCGCCCGGGACGCGAGCGGAGGGCTTGCCGCAGCGCACTGTCCGACCGAGGGAGGAACGACGGGTCGGCCGTCTCCCGCCAGCGCAGCTGGTATGCGAACCCGAGCTGCGCGAGCACGTCGGAATCACCGGGCCGAGCTCGGACCTCCTGTTCGAGCTCGGCCACGGTTGCTGCCGAGACGCCGCCCGCAGCCACCGAGAGCGCTCGCTCTGCGAACGCCCTCGGCGCGGTGGCTGCGGGACCGGCTGACGGGCTCTCGGCGAGAACGCCGCCGACGAGTCCCCCGAGGGCGAGCGCGGCCGCAATCGCGCCGCCCACGAGGAAACCCGTTCTGCGCTTCACGCCGACGGCCCCGGCTTTCCTACCGTGTCCCGTGTGCTCGTAGCCGCGGTTCGGTGCGGCGACGTACGGGAAGCTGGACAGGAAGCCCGCCTCGTTCATCTGCACGCCGTCGGACACCATCTGATTCGGCGGGAACTGGCACAGGCCGAGGAGGCTGTTGAGAGCCGCCCCGTACCCGCAGGCCACCGCCCGCAGCTCGATGTCCGTGACGTCGTCGATCAACCGGCGGCCGTTCGGGAAGCCCGCGAGATCCGGCGTCGGCGCGAGGACGCCGAGCGGATTGGGGCTGGCCGACGGCGGAATCGCCGTGTTCAGGCGGAGGAGGTCCGCCTTCGTGTTGCCCGTGAAGTTCAGGTTCGCAGCGCCCGGCAGGTCGACGCCGGTGAGGAGCACTGCGACGAGATCGTCACGGTTCATGGTGAGCGTGTCCGCCACCGGCGGGCCGTAGAGGGCATTGATGAGCCCCGCCAGCTCCGGCGTGCGGTAGTGCTGGAGGAACTGCGCGTCCTGTGCCGGGTCGGAACCGTTCCAGAAGTCCTTCTTCCCGACCGGGATGACGACCTCGTTCACGAGCGGGTTTCCGAGGCGCGAGACCTGCACCAGGGGGCCGTCCGTGTCGAAGGTACCGTCCCCGCGCAGGATCTTGATCTTGGGCCGGCTCGCGCTGGCGTAGACCCCGATGACCCCGTCGGAGGCGGGTGCAGCGAGCAGGTCGGTCTTCGGGACCTGGATCGCGATGGAGTGCGTGTTGTAGTTCAGGACCCCGTCCTGCCCCGCCTTGCTGCGAGCGGGATGATGTGGAACGGGTTGAACGGCCTCAGTCCCCCGAGGTCGAAGATCGACCCGAGGTCGACGAAGAACGGGTCGTCGCGCGGCCCCGCGAACACCTTCCGGTTGCCACCGAGGTCGGTGACGCCCTGGAACGCGTCGTAGGTCGGGTTCGAGCGCGGCCCGATGTTCGCCGGAGGAACGACGACGTTCGACGCGATCACGGTCGAGCGATTCCCTTCGACACGCGTGACCGAGTACGTCTGCTTGACGTTCAGGTCCGGATCCGTCGGCGACGTGACCGGGCCGGTGTTGTAGAGGAACGTGTTCGGGTTTCCGACCGAGCGTCTTGAACCGGAACTGGTACGTGACGTCCTCGCTTGCGTCCCCGTCGTTGTCGATCTTCAGCTCGTAGAGGACGGTCGGATCGAACCGGTAGTAGTTCGGCCCACCCGCCGGGTCCTCGAGCGGGATGTAGTTCGCAATGATCGTGACCGTGTTCGGCTTGTCGGGGCTCACGAACGCGTACACGTCCGTGTTGTCCGCGGCCGGGTCGTCTCCGATCAGCGGTGCCTCGCGGTGACTCGACGCGGTGGCCCCTGACGGGCCTGCCGCACCGACGAACGCCGACGCGACGACCGCGGCGGCGACCGCTCCCACGAGCACGAGGAGCAGAACTCCCCTCTTCATGCCTTCTCCTTTCCGCGAAGGTGGAGGTCGGCGTGGTTCGCTGCTCGCCGCGCGCCCGGTTCGTTACCGTCCGACGGTCGAGGCACGAGGAGGTCGTCTTGGACTGGGATCAGAACGTCGTCTGGATCACGACCCGGACGATCAGTCCGGGCACGTACGAGGAGTTCCGGAAGGCGTGGCGGCCGAGCGCGTTCCCGGAGGGAATGATCCGCGCCTACGAGTGCTTCTCGGAGGACCGCAACGAGGTCGTCGGGATCTCGGTCTGGGACTCGTTCGAGTCGCGGGAGCGCTACCGACTGTCCGAGGTCGAGGCCGAGCGCCAGCGCGCGATGGCGCCGTTCGTCGAGGCCGAGAGCTCGGGCCTCTACGTGGGCCGCGAGCTCGAGATTCCGAAGGCGTAGGGAGCGCTTTGCGTGCCCGATGTGGTCGAGCTTAGCTCGCCCTACGTCGCGCGAGCTTCTCGCGCACGAGCTCGCTGACGACGCGCGCGTTCGCCCTGTCCCTGCGTCTCCTTCATCACCTGGCCGACGAAGAAGCCGAGCAGCCCTTCCTTGCCGCCGCGGTACGCGGCGACCTGGCCGGGGTTCTCCTCGAGGATGCGGTCGACGATCGGCTCGAGCTCGCCGGTGTCGGAGACCGCCTCCTGCGCGAGATAGGGATCGGCCGAGAAGCCCGGCTCGCCGAGCTTCGAGATCGCCTCGTCGAACGCCGCGCGCGGGATCCGGTCGCGCGCGTCGACGAGCTTCGCGAGCTCGGCGGCCGGCGACGGCCGCGGCATCGACGCCGGCGCCGACGAGGTTGTTCGCGATCACGTTCGCGGCAGCGACGCCGTCGGCGCCCGCCGCGACGGTCTCGTCCCAGAGGCGGTCGAGCCCGCCGGTCACGAGCACGGTGGCGCGATCGAGGTCGAGCGCGGGCTCGATACGGCGGATCCGGGCAGCGGGCGACTCGGGCAGCTCCGCCCGCAGCGCCTCGACCAGCTCGGCTGGCGGCTCGACCGGGACGAGGTCCGGCTCCGGGAAGTAGCGGTAGTCGTCGGCCTCCTCCTTCTCGCGGCGCGCGGTCAGCGTGCCCGTCGCCGCGTCGAAGTCGTACGTCTGCTGCCGCACCTCCTCGCCCGACTCCCAGACGCCGATCTGGCGCTCGACCTCGGCCTCGATCCCGCGCGCGATGAAGTTGAACGAGTTCATGTTCTTGATCTCCGTGCGCGTGCGGAGCTCGTCCGAGCCGGCCGGGCGAACCGAGACGTTGGCGTCGACGCGCAGCGTTCCCTTCTCCATCTCCGCGTCGGAGATCCCGAGCTCGACGATCGTCTGGCGCAGGAGCTGGAGGAACCGCTTCGCCTCGTCGGCCGAGCGGATGTCGGGCGCGGTGACGATCTCGACGAGCGGCGTGCCGCCGCGGTTGTAGTCGACGAGCGAGGCGTCCGCGCCCCCGATGCGCCCCGTGCGTCCGCCGACGTGGACGGTCTTGGCGGCGTCCTCCTCCAGGTGCGCCCGCACGATCCCGATCACACGGTCGCCTTCGCAGTTGGTAGTAGCACATTGCCATTAATGCAAGACGGAAGATCGTACTGAGAGATCTGATAGCCCTTCGGCAGATCGGGGTAGAAGTAGTTCTTCCGCGAGAACACGGCGTGCTCGGCGATCTCGCAGCCGAGCGCGAGCCCGAGCTTGATCGTCCACTCGACCGCGCGCCGATTCATGACCGGCAGTGCGCCCGGGAAGCCGAGGCAGACGGGGCAGGTCTGCGTGTTCTCGCCCGCACCGAACCCGCAGCGCAGCGGCAGAACATCTTCGTCCGCGTCTTCAGCTGGACGTGGATCTCGAGCCCGATCACCGGCTCCCAGGTCACGTGCGGACCTCTCGGGCACGGTGTCGAAGCCGATCGCCTGCTCGAGTGCGTGCCCGATGCGGAAGAGCGCGTTCTCGCCGAACTGCGGCCCGATGAGCTGGAGCCCGACCGGCAGCCCATCCGACAGGCCGCACGGGAGCGAGAGCCCGGGCAAGCCTGCGAGGCACGACGGGATCGTCAGGAGGTCGCAGGCGTACATCGCGAGCGGGTCCGCGGCCTTGTCGCCGAGCGGGAAGGCAACCGTCGGCGAAGTCGGCGTCACGATCGCGTCGAAGCTCTCGAGCGCGCTCGCGGTGCTCCCGGATGAGGAGCGTCCGCACGCTGCTGCGCCTGCCCGTAGAACGCGTCGTAGTAGCCGGCGGAGAGCGCATACGTGCCGAGCATGATCCGGCGCTTCGGCTCGGGGCCGAAACCCTCGTCGCGCGTGCGGTCGACCATCTCGCCGTACGTCGCTCCGTCCGCACGCGGGCCGTAGCGGACACCGTCGTAGCGGGCGAGGTTCGACGACGCCTCCGCAGGCGCGACGAGGTAGTAGCACGGCATGCCGTAGCGGTAGGAGAGCGGCAGGTCGCACTCCCCCACCTCCGCGCCGAGCGAGCGGGCATGCTCGAGCGCCTGCTCGAACGAGGCGCGCACGCCCGGCTCGATCGCGTCGAGCGCCTCGATCTCCTTCGGGACGCCGAGACGGATGCCCGCGAGCGAGTCGCCCTCCGGAAGCTGCACGGCCTCGGGCAGCTCGGCCGTCGTCGAGTCGAGCGGATCCGGTCCCGCGATGATCGAGTACAGAAGCGCGACGTCGCGCACGGTCTTCGCGACCGGCCCGACCTGGTCGAGGCTCGACGCGAAGGCGACGATCCCGTAGCGCGAGACGGTGCCGTACGTCGGCCGCAGGCCGACGTTCCCGCACAGCGCCGAGGGCTGCTTGATCGAGCCGCCGGTGTCAGAGCCGAGCCCCCACGGCGCGAGACCCGCCGAGACGGCAGCCGCGGTTCCGCCGCCGGAGCCGCCGGGCACACGCGACGGATCCCACGGGTTGCGCGACGGCCCCCACGCGGAGTTTTCGGTCGACGAGCCCATGGCGAACTCGTCGGTGTTCGTCTTGCCGAGGAGCGAGAGCCCCGCGCCCTTCACGCGTGCGGCCACCGTCGAGTCGAACACCGGGACGTAGCCCTCGAGGATGCGCGAGCCCGCAGTCGTCTCGACACCCTCGCGTCGAGATGACGTCCTTCAGCGCGATCGGAATGCCCTCGCCGCTCGGCTCCTCGGACGTCCGCAGGTAGCAGTGCAGCTCGCCGTCGCGCTCGGCGATCGCGTCGAGGTACGCGGCATGCAGCTCGGCCGCCGACACCTCGCCGCGCTCGACGAGTCCCATCGCGTCCTCCGCGGTCAGCCGCAGCGTGTCGATCATGTCCCCACCGGCGGCACGCGGAAGAGGTCGCCGTCGCGCTCGGGCGCGTTCGCGAAGACCTCGTCGAGCGAGAGCGACTCGCGCGGCTCGTCCTCGTCCCAGACGTTCACGAGGTCCAGCGGATGCGAGGTTGGCGGCACGTCCGCGAGGTCGAGCTCCGCGACGACACCGACCGCGTCGAGGATCGCGCCGAGCTCCTCGGTGAGCCGCTCGACCTCCTCGTCCGTCAGCGCCAGGCGCGCGAGTCGCGCGACGTGGAGCACCTCGTCTCTCGATATCGCCATCTCGTCGAAATCGATCCTCTCAAACGGACGGGCTCCCTCTCGGGAGCCCGCCGCTTACGTCATGTGATCTCGGTCAGCTCGCTGCTGCCGACACGTTCGCGGCCTGGGCACCCTTGGGACCCTGGACGACCTCGAACTCCACACGCTGGCCTTCGGTGAGGGTCTTGAAGCCGTCCATCGTGATCGCGGAGAAGTGGACGAAGACGTCGTCCCCACCCTCGCGCTCGATGAAGCCGTAGCCCTTCTCGTTCGAAAACCACTTGACGGTGCCCTGCTCCACTACGTGTCCTCCTACAGCGTGACGCCAACCTCACGCGGGCCGACGTCGATGGTCAACAACGCGCGAAACCGTAGCGACTACGAACCGGGCACCGCAACTCGTGAAGCGCGATGTTGCGCGGCTGTCAACGTGTTGCGCAGAAGCATGGCGATCGTCATCGGGCCCACGCCGCCCGGCACCGGCGTCATCAGCCCGGCCACGTCGAAAACGGACGGGATCGACGTCTCCGACGAGCTTCCCCTCGTCGGTCCGATTCATCGCCACGTCGATGACCACGGCGCCCGGCTTGACCATGTCCGGGGTCACGAGCCCGGCTCGGCCGACCGCGGCGACGAGAACGTCCGCGCGACGCGTGTGCGCCGCCGAGGTCGACCGTCCTCGAGTGGCAGATCGTGACCGTCGCGTGCTCGGCGAGGAGCATCATCGCCATCGGCTTGCCGACGATCTCGCTGCGGCCGATGACGACCGCTTCCTTGCCCTTCAGCTCCACCCCGTGCTCGGCGAGCATCACCATCACGCCCGACGGCGTCGCGGGCGTCAGGCCCGGCTCGCCCAGATAGAGGAGCCCAGCGTTCAGCACGTGGAAGCCGTCGACGTCCTTCTCCGGGTCGACGGCTCGCAGGACCTCGGGCTCGTGCATGTGCTCGGGGAGCGGCAACTGGACGAGGATTCCGTCGACCGTGTCGTCCGCGTTCAGATCCGCTATGAGATCGAGGATGTCGCTCTCGGGCGTGTCTGCGGGGAGCCGGTGGTCGCGCGAATCGATGCCGGCCTCGTGCGACGCCTTGTGCTTCGAGCCGACGTAGACGTGCGACGCGGGGTCGTCGCCGACGAGGATCGTCGCCAGGCACACAGGGCGTCCGAACGCGCGCACGTCCTCCGCGACCTGGGCGCGAACCTTGAGCGCGAGCGCCTTTCCGTCGATGCGTACGGCGGTCATCGCGCCGTAGCGTAGTCGTCGCTTAGTTCGCGAGGCCCGCCTTGAGGAGCTTGAACCCACTCGCCTTCGCGACGAGGCTCCGGCTCACCTGCGCCTTCGCGGCGACTGTCGAGACCTGTGCCTTCGCCGCGAGGCTCGCGACCTGAACGTTCGCGTGCGCCGTGTTCGGCCCGCTGCACGGTCGCGGCCACGCTCGCCTTCTGTGCGGTCGCCGCCGGGCTCGCCGCCTGAGGCACCGCCGCCTGCGTCGCAGGAGCGAGGATCGCCGCACTCGTCACCGCAATCGCGAGCGCGCCGCGAAGCCCGTGCGCCTCGACGTCCGGATCGGCGAAGAGGCTGCCGATCGCGTCCCCGTCGAGCGTCACGAAGATCTCGTCCTCCGCCGAAAGCCGGAGAATCGCCTCGATGTCCTTGTAGGCGAGCTCGACGGAAAGCCTGGCGACGTCGTCCGAGCCGTCGGTCCCGATCTCGAACCAGAGCTCGCCTGAGTCGCCTGTCGCTGCCGCCTCGAGCTCCTGGCGCGAGATCACCGCTGTGAAGGAATCGTCGAGCGTCCCGGGCTCGACGAGCGTTGCACGTGTCTGAACCTGCATGGGCTCCTCCTCGAGATCGTTTCTCACATCACAAGACGGTGTCGCGAGGCTCGATCTTCCCTCGAACGAGGCCTCGTCACAAGCTGGTCTCCGCAGTTCGTTGCTGCCACGGGATAGGCTCGGGAGGAGGAGATGGAGACAGGTCACCCAAACCCGTACCGGCATCAGTGCTGGCGAGTTCCAGCAGCGGCGCGAGAGCCTGCTCGAGCGCGCTCGGCGCGACGCCTTGTCGGGCTACGTCCTCTTCGACGCGGACTACATCCAGTACTTCACCGGCTTCTGGTTCCTCTCGAACGAGCGACCGGTGGTCTACGCGGAGAGCGTCGGTGGCGAGTCGGCGGTGTTCGTGCCGGAGTTCGAGGTCGAGCGAACGCGCGCGGAGACCGCATTCGCGCGCATCGAGTCCTATCCGGAGTACCCGGGGATCGAGCACCCGATGGCGATCTTCGCGCGTGTCCTGACCGACCTCGGGATCAGGGGCACGATCGGCGCCGACCACGACGGCTACCCGGGCATCCTCGGCTACAAGGGGCCTGCGCTGAGCGAGGCAACCGGGGCCTCGGTCACGTCGCTGGGCGACGTCATCGAGGACATGATGGCGCGCAAGAGCGAGAGCGAGGTCGCGCTCATTCGCGAGAGCGGGCGCTGGTGCGCTCACGCTCACCGGTTGCTCCAGGAGTACTCCCGGCCGGGCGCGACCGAAGCCGAGGCCAGCCTCCGTGCCGGTCAGGAGGCGACGCTCGCCATGCTCGAGGCGCTCGGCGATGCGTATGGAGGCGGGCTCTCGTCCTCGGCTGGCGCGTCCGCCGGCTACCGGGGCCAGATCGGGCTTCGCAGCTCGTGGGCCCACGCGGTCGCGCACAACATCGAGTTCCGAGCCGGCGACGTGCTCGTGACCGAGACGAGCGCTCCGATCTGGGGATACAACGCAGAGCTCGAGCGGGCCATGATCATCGGCCGACCGACCGACGAGATGCGGCGGCTGTTCGATCATGCCGTCGCCGCGCAACAGGTCGCCTTCGACACGATCCGTCCCGGCATCACGTGCGCCGACGTGGACGGGGCCGTCATGCGGTACTTCGAGCAGAACGACCTGCTCCGGTACTGGCGCCAGCACACGGGCCATGCGATCGGGCTCCGCAATCACGAGGCGCCCTTCCTCGACGTCGGCGACTCCACGGTGCTCGAGCCGGGCATGGTCTTCACCATCGAGCCGGGTCTCTACGACCCGGCGGTAGGCGGCTTCAGGCACTCGGACACCGTCGTCGTCACCGAGGACGGGCTGGACGTCCTCACCGACTACCCGACGCGATATCGAGAGCCTCACGCTGCCGGTCTGACGCGGCAGATCGCGCGGGCCCCCCGGAGGAGGGCCTGCGCATCGTCTCGATTTCGACTGCTACGGGACGAGAACGCCGTCCACGAGGAGCTGGATGGCACCGGCGGCCAGTCCGCCGGAGTCCACGGTGTCCGTCCCGAGGAGGGTGTTGATCTCGAGCCGGTCGTTCGCTGCCTCGGAGTGGGCGATCGCGACCGTCGCGGCAAGACCGCTCGCCTTCACGCCACCTGCGTCCCCGGTGACGGTGATGCGCGTCGTTGCCGTTGGTCGCATTGACGACGACGCGGTCGGGCTGGCCGTCGCCCGCTGCGCCGCCGAGCGAGCCGGCGAGGTCGACGTTCACGCTGGTCACGTCGGTTCCGGTCAGGTCGTTCACGGTGACGAGGTCGGCGCCGCCGAGGGCGTTGAAGTCGACCCGCTCGACACTGCGCGTGTCCATGGTGATGGTGGCCTGAGTGCGGAAGAAGCGAAGGCGGTTTCCGTTGGCCGACAGATCGACCTGCTCCGGACCGCCTGCGCCGTTGAAGAGCATCGTGTCAGCGCCGTCCTGGCCCTCGACGACATCGCTGCCGTCGCCGGGATCCCAGACGAAGGTGTCGTCACCGGCGCCCATGAATGCCACGTCGTTGCCGCGGTTTCCATCGATGGAGTCGTTTCCGTCGCTGCCGAGCAGCAACTCGGCGCCCGAGCCTCCGGCCAGGCTGTCGTCTCCGGCTCCGCCGTCGATCGTCAGCGGGATGTCACTGACAGCCCCGTTGCTCTCGTCGATGCGGACGAGATCGTCGCCCTGCTCGGCATCGAGATCGATTCGCCCGATGCGGTCGCGCGCGATGGCGAAGTCCGCGTAGCCGTCGTCACCGACGTCGAGCTCGAGCACGCCGGGGTTCCCGGCCTGCAGGCGCAGCGCGAGCCTGTCGCTCCTCTTGCTGCCCTCGATCGACAGCACGCCGTCCTTGAGCTTCGGGCGCTTGATCTGAGTCGCCGCGGCGTCGGCCTGAACGGCCGCGATCCCCGCTCCGCCCGCGAGGGCGGCGACGACCAGGGACACGAGCCCCAGCCGCCCGGCCTTCGCGGTGTGCGGGCTCTTGATTCGAATGATCGTCTTCATGGCTGTTCCTTTCCGACGAGTTGACCTTGTGGAGCTAGAGACACCGGTGATCGGCCTCTATTCCCGGTCCTCCCGTCGCGGCGGGAATAGCCACGCCCGAAGGGGGTCGTTCAGACTGTGAGATCAATGAGACGTCGTCGAGAGGACGAGAACGGCAATCAGGAGATCGCCGAGCTGGCGGCGCTGGCGGACGGGTCGTTGTCACCCGAGCGTCGCGCGGCGCTCGAGGCACGAGTGGCGGCGTCTGTCGGAGCTCGCCGACCGCCTCGCCGAGCAACAGCAGGCGGTCGCGCTCGCCCGGAGCGCCGCGGACGAGGTCGAGGCGCCGGCGGCTCTTCGTGAGCGCATCGAGGCTCAGAGACGCGGTCGCCGTGTCGAGGCGCCTCGTGGGCTCATCCTGATCGGCGCGGCTGCGACCGCGGTGCTCGCGGTCGCGGTCGGGTTGAGCATGTTCAGCTCCGACACATCGCCCGAGCGCTTCCGCGCCGCGCTCGGCCCGACGTCGCTCGTCCCCGATGCCAGCGGGGAGGCGACACTCACCAAGACGTCGTCGGGCTGGCGGATCGAGCTCGACGCAACGGGGCTCCCCCGTCTCGAGAACGGGCGCTACTACCAGGCGTGGCTGCGCAACGCAGTCGGCGTGACCGTTCCGATCGGGACGTTCAACGAGGGCCAGGCCGTCATTCTCTGGGCCGGAGTCCCGCCGACCGACTTCACGACGCTCACCGTCACCCGAGAGCGCGCCGACGGCGATCAGGCATCGTCGGGCGAGACGGTGCTCGTCGGAACGGTCGACACCGGCGACTCAGGCTGAGCCACCCTCGAGTCGGCGCACGACCTGCTGGCGGGCGCGGTAGAGGCGGCTCATCACCGTGCCCTCGCGGATGCGCAGCGCGCGTGCGGCCTCCTTGTACGAGAGGCCGGTGACGTCGACCGCCACGAGGACGTCGCGGAAGTCATCCGGAAGTGCGGCGATCGCCGCGTAGAGCTCACGCGCCTCGAGCGCGGCCTCCGGCTCGCGTGCATGCGGGTCGGCGACGAGCTCGAGCTGGTCGGGCAGCGCGTCGGGACGGAGCCGGCGGCTCTCGGCACGCTTCTGGTTCAGGAAGGTGTTGCGCAGCGCGCGCAGGAGGTAGCCGAGGTCGTCCTCGTTGCGGAGCAGGCGCGGGCGGCCGAGCACGCGCGCGTACGTCTCCTGCACGAGGTCCTCGGCGTCCTCGCGGGAGCCCGAGAGCGCCCAGGCAGCCCGGTAGAGCCGGTCCAGGTGGTCACCGAGCCTGACGGGGTCGAGGATGCGCTCCATCGGAATTTCCTGTGGCGGCCGCCGCGTCCGAGCGAGCATAGAGACGTCCAGACGGAGCGAGTAGTCTCCCGGACGCGAACGCGCCCACGCACATGCAGAAGTGACCCTCGATCGTCAGAAGCTCAAGGAGCAGATCCACGAGCTGTATCGCTCCGAGCACGACGAGATGGGAGAGCGCGGAACACTCGAACGCCTGGAGCGCGGACGGGAGTGGGATCTCGCGCCGACGCTCGCTGCCGGAGGTGTCGTCGTCTTTCCGCACGCCGGAGTGCTCGACTGCGGGCATCAGGTCGCGGCCGCGGTCCACGGCTGTCTGGACAGCGGTGCCGATCGGGTGCTCGTGATCAGCGTCCTGCACGCGTTCACGGACGAGATGGAGACGGCGCGCCAGCGCGTCTCGGCCGGGGAAGATCCTTCCGAGTGGCCGTTCTGGGGAATCCAGGGGACGGGTATCGAGGGGCGAGACGAGTGGCTCGGCGACCACGCGTTGATCAGCTTCCGACACTTCTGGGCGGCGGAGACGAAGCGACGCGGAATACGCGGCCCAGAGGTCCTCGAGCGGTACCCGTACCTCGCAGGCGGCCATCCCGAGCGGCTGCCGGCAATCGAGGAGCTCGCCGAGCTCGCCGAGGACGCCGTGATCGTCTCGACCGCCGACCCGTTTCATCACGGGATCGGGTACGGAGATCCGCCTGAGCGCGCATTGGCTCCCGACGACGGTGGCCTCGAGCTCGCCCGAGCGACGATCGAGGAAGGAATCGCGCTACTCGGTCGCGGCGACTACGCCGGCTACGACGCGCACTGCGTCGAGGCGAAGAGCGACGCGCGTGACGCGGGCGTCGTCTTTCGCCACCTCCGCGGGGCGATGCACGGCTCGATCGTCGACATGGCGTACACCGACGCCGCGGCGCTGTACGAAGCCCCGGATCCGACCTGGGTCGCCGCTCCGCTCGTCGAATGGCGGACGGAGGCGAAGGCGCCGGGATCGTGGAAGCGAGCCTCGTCCCTAGAGTCCACTGTTCCTTGAATGAGCTCGGCCGCCCGCGTAGGGTCGCGGCGGTGACCGGACAGCGCTCAAGGTCGAATCATGGGTGAGTCTCTCAGGACGACGACGACCCCGGATGGTCGCGTCCTCGCCTTCGCCATATGGGGCGATCCTGCGGGCTTCCCGATCATGTCCCTGCACGGGACACCAGGATCCAGGCTGAGCCGCTGGCCGAACGAGGATCTCTTCATTGAGCTTGGCGTGTGTTTCGTGACCCACGATCGGGCCGGATACGGTCGGTCGACACGCCGGCGCGGACGGACGGTCGCCGACGAGGCCCAAGACGTGCTCCTGCTCGCAGACAGCCTCGGGTTCGAGCGCTTCGGCGTATCGGGCGGGTCGGGAGGTGGCCCGCACGTGCTCGCGTGCGCCGCGCTCTTGCCCGAGCGCGTCATTCGCGCGACATGCTTCGTCGGGATCGCGCCTTTGGGGTCTCCCGGCCTCGAGCGCGATGCTTGGCTTGCCGGCATGGATCCCGAGAACATCAAGGAGTTCGGGTGGGCGGAGACGGGCGAGGACGTTCTCAGCGTCGAGTTGGAGCGCGAGCAGGCGGCGATGGCGAAACGTGTCGCCGAAGACCCGTCGACGGTTCTCGGTTCTTCGATCTCAGTGAGTCGGATCGGGCGCAGCTTGATGCGCCCGGAGTTCCGTCAGGTCATTCGCGAGTCGACGCCCGAACAGGCGCTGAACGGCGTGTGGGGCTGGGTCGACGATGACCTTGCTTTTCCTCCGGCCTTGGGGCTTCGAGGTTCACGACATCTCCGTACCTGTGTTCATCGAGTACGGCGAGACGGACGTCCTCGTCCCAGCCGCACACGGAGCGTGGCTCGCCGGGAACGTCCCGGGCTGCGTCGTCAAGATCGACGACGAGGCCGGCCACATGGGATCGGACCCGGAACGGGAGATAGCGGAGAACGTGCACTGGCTCCGCGATGGCGTGCCGCCGGCTGGAAGTCAATAGCGCGCACCCGAGCACCGTAGAACTCCGCTGCTACCGCAGAGGGGCGGGGTGCTTCGCGGGCGCAAACCCCCAAGCTTTCATGAGTAGACGTTGGCGAGCTCTACTGCTCGTTCCGACGCCCAAACTCAACTGCACCGCACGTGGGTGGCCATGCGCGGAGCCCCTCCGCGCGACCCGCTCGGCGGCAACATCGCTTTGCCGCGAGCGCGGATGTGTTCTCAGCTCCTTATCCGCAGCACCGCCAGAGCTACGACATACGCGACGCCAGCGAGCGCGCCGAGCGCGACGTATGGCGAGCCGTCACGTCCGTGCGCCCACTCCCACAGGCACATGACGATGATCGCCGCGATCACGACGTGCCCGGCGAGCGCGGTCGCATGGACGTCGATCCGTGCCCAATACTCGTCTCGACCGTCTCCGCGGAGACCGCGAATCATGTCGAAGCGGCCACCGACGAGGAACGCGAGACCGACGCCGGTCATCAGCGCCAACGCGAACCAGGCCGACCCTGTTCGCCGCCGATCCAGAACGCGACAAAGCATGCGACCCCGAGCGCAGTCGAGAAGAGCGGCAGAAACCACGAGGTTCGAGTAGAGGCGCCGAGCGGACTCGAACCGCTGTACGAGGCTTTGCAGGCCTCTGCCTAACCACTCGGCCACGGCGCCGCGCGGGTCATCGTAGCCTTCCTTCCCGCAACCTCCAGTAGGGTCCACGCCGTGATCGGTGGTGCGACTCTCGTTCGAGAGAAGCTCGACCAGGCGGTCGGAATCCTCGGCGAGCAGGACGTCGACCTCTGGCTCACATTCGTGCGCGAGACGCTCCTGACCAGGGATCCGTGCCTCGACCTCGTCGCCGGCACCTACTGCGCGTGGCAGGGAGCGTTCCTCGTCGCCGCAAGCGGTGACCGGGTCGCGATCGTCGGCCGCTTCGACGCGCCGAACGTCGAGGAGATCGGCGCCTACGAGGTCGTCAGCTACGACGAGAGCATCCGCCCCGCGCTCCGCGAGGCGATCGCACGGCTCGCACCACGCTCCATCGCCGTCAACTACTCGGAGAGCGATCCCGCGGCGGACGGGCTGACGCACGGGCTCTGGCTGGTGCTGCAGGAGACGCTCGCGAACACCGACTACGCCGACCGCCTCGTCTCCTCGGAGGGAATCGTGAGCGCGCTGCGCGGGAGGAAGTCGGCCGAGGAGATCGCGCGCATCCGTGAGGCGGTGCGCGAGACCGAGGAGATCTTCGCCGGCGTGACGGCGATCCTTGCGCCGGACATGTCGCGAGATCGAGATCGCCGCACAGGTGCACGCAGAGGTCGCCGAGCGGGGGCTCGGCTACGCGTGGGAGCCCGAGCACTGCCCGGCCGTGAACGCCGGCCCCGAGAAGGTCGTCGGCCACAGCGGGCCGAGCGAGCTCCGCACGCGGCGTGGCGAGCTCCTGCACGTCGACTTCGGCGTCTCCCGCGCCGACTACACGCAGCGACCTGCAGCGCGTCTGGTACCTCGCCGAGGACGGCGAGACCTCGGTGCCCGACGATGTCGCCGCTGCCTGGGGCGCGCTCTGGTCCTCGGTCGACGCCGGCGTCGCCGCGCTGACGCCCGGCGTCCAGGGCTGGGAGGTCGACGCCGCCGCGCGCGGCACGCTCGTCGCGGCCGGCTACCCGGAGCCGATGTACGCGCTCGGGCATCAGCTCGGGCGAACGGCACACGACGGGGGCACCGTGCTCGCCCCGCGCTGGGATCGCTACGGAGCGGCGCCCTACGGCGTCGTCGAGGAGGGGAACGTCTTCACTCTCGAGTACGGCACCGCCGTCCCGGGTCGCGGGTACATCGGGCTCGAGGAGGACGTCCTCGTGACCGCCGACGGCGTCGAGTGGCTCTCGACGCCACAGCGGGAGCTATGGATCGTGCGCTGAAGGCTCGCCGCTCTGCTCGTGCTCGCGGTCGCACTCGCCGCAGCAGCGCCTGCGGCCGGGGCGCCGGACGAGCCGAGTGCGCGCGTCCTCCTCGGCGTGCTCGGCGAGCCGAACCGCTTCCAGCAGCAGACCGGCCAGCGCTCCGCGATCCGGCACTCGTTCATCGGCTGGCACCAGCCGAACACGATCCCGAAGCTCCTCGGCACGCTCGCCCCGTTGCCGATGGTCGCCATCAAGACGGGCGGAGTCGTCACGCCGCTCGACATCGCGCAGGGACGCGGCGACGGCTTCCTGCTCGCGCTGAACAGCGCGCTCGCCGGCTTCGGCCAGCGCGTCTACGTCCGCCCGATGCCGGAGATGAACGGCCACTGGAACGAGTACAGCGCGTTCAACAAGGACGGCTCGTCACGCGGGCCGCGCTACTCGACCGCCGCCTTCAGGAGGGCGTTCGCACGCATCGCGCTCCTCGCTCGAGGTGGCACCGCCGCGCCAGCTGAACCCGAAGCTCCGCTCACTCGGCGGGCCTCCATCGGCGGCGATCTGCCGCGCACGCAGGCACGCCTCGTCTGGAACCCGCAGGGATACGGCGCGCCCGACCTTCCCGCCAACTCGGCGAACTCGTACTACCCGGGCGACGCATACGTGGACGTCGTCGCGAACGATCTCTACGACCAGGGCTTCAAGGCCGCGTGGGAAGCGAACGACGCGCTCTATGCATCGCACCCGCGCAAGCCGTACGCGATCCCGGAATGGGGACTCTGGGGGATCGACGACCCTGCGTTCGTCGAGCGGATGGCCGCCTTCGTCAAGAGCCACCCGCGTACCGAGCTCATCGCCTACTTCTCGAGCCGGCCGGACTCGATCTGGGATCTCGCGAGCAAGCCGCGCAGCCGCGCCGCCTATCGCCGCGTGATCACGCCGCTCGGCCGCTGAGGGAGCCGACTTACCTCTCTGCCGTCGAGCGATCCTGATCGGACCGTGCCGGGTGACCGTCGCGATCCGCCGGGCGCAGGGCATAGGCATTCAGCGCTCCGATTCCGACGCAGAACAGCACGACGACGATGCCGATCTCGTCCGACGTCGTCGGCGTGATGAGCTCGTGGAACTCGAGTGATGCGAGTGCGAACGCGCCCCCGATGACCGCGAATACCCAGCCCACGAAGGCACCCACGAGGATGCGCTTCCAGTGCTGTCTGACACCCGCCCGTAGACGCGCGGTCGCGCCGAGTGGCCAAAGCCAGATGGTGCCCCAATCGCGCATTGTGCGCCCCCTCTCCCAGTCGTTCGACGATTCTCGTGCCCGAACGCCCGAAAGTCAAAAGTAGCAGCGGCCCCTCGGGCGGCGCCTGTGCTCGGCTTCGCGTCATACGATGGCGGCCGATGGATCGCGACGAGTGGCGGCGCACGAGCCTCGAGACGTGGCAGCGGATGGCCGCCGGCTGGGAGCGCCGGCGCGCGGAGATCGACGACGTCACCGCCCCCGTTCGCGAGTGGCTCCTGAGGGAGCTGGCGCCGCGACCGGGCGAAACGGTTCTCGAGCTCGCAGCCGGTCCCGGCGACACCGGTTTCTCCGCCGCCGCGCTGGTCGGCGACAATGGCCGGCTGATCTCGACCGACTTCTCGCCGGAGATGGTCGAGGTCGCGCGTCGCCGCAGCGCCGAGCTAGGCCTCCGAAACGTCGGAGCACCACGTCGCGGACGCGGAGCACCTCGACCTCGAGGACGACTCGGTCGACGGCGTCATCTGCCGCTTCGGCTACATGCTCATGGCCGACCCCGACGCGGCTCTTGCCGAGACGCGCCGCGTCTTGCGGCCGGGCGGCCGGCTCGTGCTCGCCGTCTGGAGCTCCCCGGACGAGAACCCGTGGGTGTCGCTCGTCGGAAGAGTGCTCGTCGGGCGCGGGCACATGTCACCTCCCGAGCCGGGGTCGCCGGGCATCTTCAGCTTGGGAAGCGAGGATCGCCTGCGCGCGCTTCTCGGTGGTGCGGGCTTCACGGATGTGCGGGTCGAGAAGGTGCCCGTGCTGTTCACGTACCGCGGCCTCGACGACTACGTCGCCAGCGCGAGCGACACGGGAGGGGCGTTCGCAGTTGCGTTTCGGGAGGCGTCCGAGGAGGAGCGCGAGCAGATGAAACAAGAGATCGCGGACGCGTTCGAGCCGTTCTCGGTCGACGGCGGCTACGAGCTTCCGGGCGTTGCGCTCGTCGCCGTCGCCCGCTGATCAGGCTTCGTCAGTCACGAACCTCGAAGACCGCCACCTCGTACACCGCGAACTCGACCGCCTCCATGCCGGCCGCGGCAGCGACCTGATCGCGCATCGTCCCCCTCGCCATCCGCGCGCGAGCCTCTGACTCGTGCGAGTCCCAGAGGGTGATGACCCGCGAGGTCTGCGCGTCCTCGTCCGTGAGGATCACGAGGCCGCGGTACCCGTCGTACTCGCGCAACCACACCTCGACGGTCTCGCTGGCCATGCGCGAGATCTCTGCGAGTCCCGAAGCCGGACCCTTGAGCGTGGCCATCGCAGCGACCATCGGCGGAAGCTTAGGATCGGCGGCGGCCGTCCTGAGAGGAGCGGATGAAGGGACTCGAACCCTCGACCTTCTGCATGGCAAGAACCTTGCGCGAACCGACTGGAGCCGACTGGAGCCGCCACTCCGCTCGCTCATGCGGATTCTCAAGATGCTCAGCGTCAGGAAGCGTCGGCAACCGACACCCAGACCTGACCGAAAGCCTGACCGAGAAATTGCACCCGCTCACCTCGGGTCAGCGCGCGCCCTGGATCGCGCGAGCCATCACCGCGCACTCCCCATCACTGAAGCGCTCGAGCCTGGGCGGTGAGTCAAGCACCCCCGTGGGTGCGTTGTCCCAACTCGCGACTTGAGGACGCCGCCCTGACCACGGCCCGTGCCCTTGGAGAGGTCTCGCGGCACTGGGACGCGGTGTACGACGCTATGCGCCGCGCGGACAGGATCGACCGCCAGATCGCGTCCGAGCGCGACCACGAGGCGGCTAAGGCGCGTCGCACGTAGCGCACTCCGACTCCGAAGAACTACGGTCCGTTCGGAGATGATCTTCCGCTACTGCCCCGCGCCGCCCTCGTCTTCCCAACCTTCGATTGATGTGGCTTCAGTCGAGGTGCGCTTTGCACCTTTTAAGCGGCCGGCTTCGGTCGCTGACTGCTCGTCAGAGACTCGGGAACGCTTGTGGGCGGCATACGCTGTTATCGCCCTAAGGTCATGGCGTCCGCTTCCTGGAAAGTACGCGGCTACGAAGCCCTGCCAATCAAGGTCCGTCGTGCTGTGACTCCCCGCATTCATGCGTATTCCGGAATTGGACGATGACCCAGCGATCCCCACCCAGTAAGAGGGAGGAATGGCTAACGAGAGACGGCCCGGGGGCCGCCTCTCGTAGGACGTGGCGTCGGTGGAGGCTAGTCGGTGGAACCGCCCTCGACGGTCGTCGTGACCGGGATCTGGCGGGGCTTGGACTGTTCGCGCTTCTCGACGTGGACTTCGAGGACGCCGTTGGCGTAGTGCGCTCGGGCCTCGACGTCGTCAGTCCCCTCGGGCAGAGCAACAGAGCGCGTGAACTCTCCGAAGGGGCGCTCATAGCGGAAGAGGCGTCCATCCTCGAGCTCGATGCGCTCGCGCGAGCCGCTGACTGTGAGGGTGCTGTCCTCGAGCTCGACGTCGATCTTCTCCTCCGGTATGCCGGGGAGGTCGAATGCGTACACGAGCTCGCCCTCGGTCTCCCAGACGTCAAGCGGAGGTGCCCACGTCTGGTTGGAAACAGCGGCGGCACCAGTCGGCGATTCGAAGATGGTCTTGATAAGCCGCTCGAACTCGCCATTCATGGCGACGTTCCGTAGCGGCTCGCGAAAGCGGACAAGAGTGGTCATAGAACTCAGCTCCTTCGTCGATCCTGGGGGGCACGAGCGCAGCCTTAGGAAGGCTTGCCTCCGGTCGGCTGTCTCCGCTCGGCTGAGACGGTGGTTGCAACGAGGAAGAAGAGCTGGCGACTCGACGGACACAAACTGGACCGTCAGCGCGACTGGCTCGGTGTTTCCAAGAAGCAGTCTATCTCAACCGCTCGCAGGATGTGGCCAGCAGCCTTGTGGATGCATGCCGTCGCGCGCTGGTGGGGAGATCCGCACTCCTCCTTGATGACCCGCGCTACGCGGATCGCTTGTCGTCAGGAGGCCGCAGCGTAATCCACTCGCCGGTGCGTTGATCGCGGACGTCGAGCTGGCCGTTCGGGAACTTCCGATGCTCCTCGCAAGTCGAAATCTCCGACGAGCGTCTCCCGCCTTCGCTGCGATTCTGGGTGATCTTGTGCGACGTCACACGGCGGCACACTGAACACTCCTCGTTTCGTCGAATCGTTCGCTGATCTCGAGCTCTCGTCATGCCAGTCTCTACGAGGCAGTACACCGGACCAAGGCGACGCAACACGGCGGGTGCATGTCGCAGCTATGGTGGATGAGCGCGTTGGTTGTCTTTGAAGCGTCGAGGCTTCGCACTTGCTCTTCGACTGTCGCACCGACCTGAGCGCAGCAGGGGTTCGTTCGGACTCTCTGTCCTGAAATAGGAACGAAGGAGCATCTCATGCATGCCATCATCCGCCGCTACGAGGGTGTGGACCAGAATCGCACGACCGAGCTCACGAGCAAGGTCAACGAGACCCTCATGCCGAAGCTCAATAAGTTGCCCGGGTTCAAGGGCTACTACCTGATCGATGCCGGCAACGGCGTCTTCACCTCGCTCGGTCACTTCGAGACGCCTGAGCAGGGCCTGGAGTCGACGAAGCTCGTCGCAACGTGGCTCCGCGAGGAGAAGCTCGAAACGATTCTCCCCAACGAGCCCAAGATCACGAGCGGCAAGATCGTCGCTCGCAGCAGCGACCGCGTTCTGGCCGCCGCGTAACTCGATAGCACTGCACTCGACGGAGGGCTCGGCTTGGCCGGGCCCTCACTTCGTTATCCGGACGGGGCGAACCAACCCTCGCGCTTCTCGATCCGCAGGTAGCTCACGAGCTCCGGGATCGTCGCGCCGTACCTCCATCGATGAAGCGCTCAGCGTCCTCGCGCCGAACTCAAGGGTTCGTGTCTCAAACACATGCCAGACCGGCCCCGACCCAGTCGCGCCGGCGCGGGGAACGGCTCTAGCAGTGCTCTCTGACCAGGAGCGGTGAGGGCCCAATACTCAGCCTGGGGTACGACGCAGCGATGCAGAGCAGCCGGTAGAGCAAGAACCTCAGGTCCTCGGAGAACCCGGGTTCTCCCGTCGCAGTACGAGCGCCCAGAGTCTTCCTAGCCGACCTCCTCGATGACCTCGACCAGCTCGTCCATGCTCAGCGGTCGGCTCCCGAGCTCGCATCGCGTTCCCCTGTCGGGCCGCCGTGCCAGTCGACGCACAGCACCGTTGCGTCATCACGCAGGTCACCGCCACAGGCTTCCACCACGGCCTGTGTCAGGGCCTGCACCGCCTCGCGTGGATGAAGATGTCGCGTCTCCGTTATGACCTCCATCGCGTTCACATTGGCCGCGTTGCGCTCGAGGATTCCGTCGGTCAGAAATAGGAGCCGATCTCCGACTTGCAGCTCCAGTTCGTGGACGTGATATTCGGCATCGTCGGCGACACCAAACGGGAAGGCGGGGGCCAGCGGAACGTTCTCGGTACGGCCGTCACGGATCAAGATCGGCAAGGGATGCCCGGCGTTCACGATCCGTGCGATACCGGAGGCATGATCGATGCGGACCACCTGCCCGGTGACAAAGCCGCCATCATCTGAAAATCCGCATAGCGCCGCATTGGCCAGCCTGGTCTGTTCGACCAGGTCGACGCCGCGCCGCCGAGCGTTCCGCAGTGCCCCCACGAGCACTGTGGCCAGCACGGCCGAGTTGAGCGTGTGGCCCATTGCGTCCGTGATCGAGAGGTGCAACGTATCTCGCTCGACGCTGAAGTCGAACGTGTCTCCGCCCACGTCGCCTGACGGTGCCAGCCATCCGGCGAGCGTAAACTGGCCCCCCTCGCACGTGTACGAGGCAGGAAGGAGCCGATGCTGGAGCTCAGCCTCCAGCGAAAGAGGCACCGAACGCTGGCCCCAGTCAAACAGGTCGGTGAACCGGCGGTTGGCGATCACAATGTAGGCCAGCGCGTGCGCCCCCGCCGAGACGGTTGCCAGCGTCTGGTGGTCAGGCTCGTCATCGAATCCCAGCTCTAACACGCCGACCGCCTCGCCGCGGCTCGTCACGGGAGCGAAGACTCGATACGCACCAAAGTCCGAGACGATCCGAACCTCCTGCTCGGCAAGCGCGCGACCATGTGGTGTTCCTGCCAGCGCGACTGACTGGCTGCGTTCGCGGCTAACGTCCTTATCGTCGGCGTTGGCGCGGTGCACGTGGCTCAGCCGGATCAGTGCCCGCCCACTGTAGTCCGCGATCAGGAAGCTGACGTCGCGCGCATCGAGGGCATCGGTCAAGGCGGCGGCCACGACTTCCGCCGCATCGATCGGCGGAGCCGCTTCGACCGAGGCAAGCAGCGTCTTCACATCCAGGCTGCCCTGCACTCCCGAACGGTTGCTCTTTCGTATCGTCATCGATTTACCGAGAAGCCGTCGCGGGCGGGATGAGGCTCAGACGACTCGCTCTGCCCCATGTTCCCACTCGGCGCACCTGCCTCCAACTCCCGCTCCTCAATCCGCAGGTAGCTCGCGAGCTCGGGATCGTCGCCGCGCACCTCCCGGATGAAGCGCTCTGCGTCCTCGCGGCGGATGAAAGTCTCGAGTGAATCGCCCAGCGGGAAGCCGGGCGAGAGCGCATCGTCGACGACGGCGTAGACGATCACGGCAAGACCATGACGCGGGCGATCTCGGGCGACAAGATGGCCGAAACGGACGCGTCTGTGGGGCCGGTTCGGATTAGCTCGCGTCTCGCTCTCGCTCCAGCGCCTCAGCGATGGCCCTGATCTCGCGCTACTTCGTCGTACTCGAGAGGATCAGCCCCTGCGATGTTGGCAAGTGCTGGAGCCTTCCCCCAGCCCCGGTCGAGTATCTCCCGCCAGGCGGCAATTCGACCGGTGAAGAACGGTGGCCGCGGCCGCAGGCGGAGGTACTTCTACCGAGCGTTTCCGTAACCCGACAGCCGAGAGTCCAATGGTGGTCAAGGCCCACGGTGACATCGGCCACGCCGGGACGATCAGAGAGACTACATCACGGTCTCTAATCAGATCAGCGGTCTCGGCGATATTTCGAGTTTGTCAGGGAGAGATTTGATAACGACGCTCATCTTCGGCTACAGCATGCTCGACTACGACTTTCGCAGGTTTCAGCCTGTACACGCAGCAAGACCGATATCTCGACTACGCCGACGAGCCGAGGTTCGCAGTCGACTACGCGCCGGACCCACTCCTGTCCGGAATCTGGGAACGCGAGCGGCGGATGGAGTACATCCGGTCGAACATCTGGGACTTCGTTCCCGATCTCTACCGGCTCGTTCTCGGCGAGGAGATGCGGACGACAGCACGCGGTTGAGCATCTAGGTGCTTGCCGAGAGTAAAACGGCGTTAGCACCTCTTCCTGGCGGCGCACCACTCGGCGGGCCATCACCAATTGAGGGACGTGCGTCGGCGGGCAGCTTGATGACTGGCCGCGCTCTCGGCCAGCCGCGGGCAGCTCAGGGTCTACTGCGAGCCCGAGGTCGCGAAGGTCGGCGTCGGGCAACGGCTTGTCGACGACGAGCCGGCACCGAACCGGCGGGTCACGCCGTCCCGAGCGCAACTGGCAACCAAACGCACGCTTGTGCAGTGGGGTCACAACCGCACAGCGCGTGGCGCGCTCGCTTCGGCCTTCGTTCGCCCACAGGTTGCGGAGTTCTGCATGGTCGAGAGCGGCCAACGTTGACGCCCCTCTGATACCTGTACGGCGCGCGACCGGCGCAAGTCTCCTTCGGAACCAAGGAAGCTCGCCGCAGAGGGACTACCCAACCTCGGTGTTTCGGGCACGCTCTCCCTGTTGCCGGGATTCGCTTCGCGATTTATCCTCGCCGCGACTCATGTTCGACATCGTCGTCGTCGGCGCCGGCCAAGCGGGTCTCGCGACAAGCCGGGAGCTCTCCCGTCGCGGGCTCGAGCACGTCGTGCTGGAGCGGGGCCGGGTCGGCCAGAGCTGGCGCGGGCGCTGGGAGAGCTTCTGTCTCGTCACGCCGAACTGGAGCATGCAGCTCCCCGACCAGCCGTACGACGGCGCGGATCCCGACGGGTTCGACCCGCGCGACGACATCGTCGGGTTCCTCGAGCGCTACGCGGCGCGATTCGAGCTCCCGGTGCAGGAAGGTGTGGACGTCAGCTCGCTGGAGCCGCGCAACGACAGCTTTCGCCTCGAGACGTCCACCGGGCAGGTCGATGCGCGCACCGTTGTGCTTACGACCGGCGCGTACCAGCGGCCGTACCGGCCGGCGAAGGCCTCGACGCTCCCGGCCGGCATCCTCCAGATCGACGTCGAGGGCTACCGGACCCCGGAGGCGATGCCGGACGGGCCCGTGCTCGTCGTGGGCAGCGGCCAGTCCGGGTGTCAGATCGCGGAGGAGCTCGCGGAGGCGGGCGGGGACGTCTACCTCGCCTGCGGCCGCGCTCCTTGGCTTCCACGCCGACCCGGCGAGCACGACCTCACCTGGTGGCTCAACGAGTCGGGGTACCTCGAGGGGACAATCGAGTCGCTCCCGGAGCCCAGCGCGAGGTTGTGGGCGAACGTCCTCGCGAGCGGGAGGCGCGGCGGGCACGACCTCCACCTGCGGACGCTGCACGAGCTGGGCGTCGTGCTCCTCGGGCACTTCGCTGGGGCGGACGGGAATCGGGCGCGGTTCGAGCCCGACCTGCACGAGAGTCTCGCCTGGGGTGACGAGCGCTACCGGACGCTGATCGGCATCTTCTCGGACTTCGCCGACAGGAGCGGGATCGCGAGGCCGCCGCTGCTCGAGACACCACCTCTCGACCACGACCCACCGGAGACGCTCGACCTGAAGGGGTTCGGCGCCGTCATCTTCACGGGAGGGTTCCGCCCCGACTACGAGTCCTGGGTGCGCGTCCCCGGCGCGTTCGACGGGCTCGGCTTCCCGATCCACGACGAGTGCGAGAGCCGTGTCGCGCCGGGGCTGTACTTCGTCGGCGTGCACTTCCTGCGCAAGCGCAAGTCCTCGATCTTCCTCGGCGCCGGCGAGGATGCCACGATCGTCGCTGAGGGGATCGCCGCCGGACGTCGATGACCCTCGTGAACGTCGCCAGCACCACCGCGACCTCTTCGCGAAGCGCTGGAGCCGCGGCGAATTCCCTCAAGTAGCGAGCCCCCGCAGCACCGCCTTCGGCTCACGGGTACCCACGCCTCCTTGGGCGACGTTTGTCGGATGTCGTACATGCGGTGCATCGTGCTCGAGCACGAGGTTCGAGCGGATACTCGAGGTCTGTTTCGACGCGCCGAATGCCTCCCGCCCTTCGGTCGCCTCGGATGGAGGGGGAGGATCTGCGGTCGGGCGGCGCTTCGTCGAGCCCTGCATCAGGAACGGGATCTGGCAGACGATCCGTCGACAGTCATGATCGCCTCACAGTGTGTGCGGGGAGGCATGAGTGATGAGTACCGGCGGTCTCGTCGGGAACCTGAGATGAAGTCCTCGAGAGAAGGCACCGAGCGAAATCGTAGGTGCCGCGAGAGCTGAACCCCTATGCGGGAAACGGTCAAGAGAGCAGACTAAGTTGGCTCCGATCGGGCTAGATGCTCATTCACGAAGCGAGATTCGGGGCGCGCGCTTGGGGACACATCCGGACACATGTCGCCATGTGGAAAACAAGAACCCCCGATTTACGGGGGGTTTTGAAGCGGATGAAGGGACTCGAACCCTCGACCTTCTGCATGGCAAGCAGACGCTCTAGCCAACTGAGCTACATCCGCCGGAAGCCGGGAGTATAGCCCCGACCCAGAAGCTCTCCGGGGGCGTCGTTTCGCGGGATCATCGCAGGGGAATTTGGTGGTTGCATGCCCGCCGAGGACGACCGACCGCCAGCGAGCGAAGACACCGTCGTGCTCGACGGGGACGACGTGACCCTGGCCGACGAGGAGTGGCCAGTCGCCGAGCAGTACCGCGTCGGGCTGCGTGACGATCGGGCTGCGCGGCGACCGCCCCTCGTCACGACGACGTCATCTGGACCCGCGTCGCGGCGACAGTTCCCGCCCGATCTCGGGCCTGGCCTCCTGCTGGCGCTGCTCGCAGCGTTGGTGATCATCGGGCTCGCTGCCTTCCTCACCACCCGCGGCGACGAGGGGGACACGCCGCCCGCGACCCAGGCATCGGAGACCACGACCGACCCGACCGACACGATGACCGAGCCCCCTTCGGCCGAGACGACCCCTGCGGCGGACGTCATCCCCGACGTCGGCGGGATGCCGCTCGCGGAGGCACGCTCGACACTGGAGCGCGCCGGGCTGGGCGTTCGCGTCCGGCGCTCGGCGTCCGACCGGCCCGCAGGCGAGGTCCTGAGGCAGGCTCCTCCGGCCGGCGGCGAGGTCGAGCTCGGAACCGTCGTCGTGCTCACCGTGGCCGGAACGCCGAAGAAGCCGCCGCCTAGACTCGCCGCCGTACCGGGCATCATGGGGTTTTCGTCCTCCGACGCTGTCGTGACGCTCCGCGACGCAGGCTTCGTCCCGCAGATCCGGCTCGTCGACTCGTCGCAGCCGACAGGAACTGTCGTCAGGCAGATCCCCGTCGAGGGCGCCGAGCTCGCGCGCGGCGGGACAGTCCGGCTCGACGTTTCAGGCGGTCGCCCACGGGCGACGGCCCCGGTTTCGCCGACCGTCGACGTGCCACGACTCGTTGGCATGACCGTCTCCGACGCGCGCCGCGAGCTTCGTGCGCTGGGCCTGCGCTCTACCGCGGTCGAAGTCGCGGGCGAACAGCCAGCCGGGACGGTCCTCGGCCAGTCGCCGCGAGCCGGTGCCGAGCTGCGCGAAGGCGGGACGGTGACGTTGAGAGTCTCACGCGGGCCAGTTACGGTCGCGATACCCGACGTCACGGGCCTCGACGAGGCATCGGCGCGGCTGGAGCTCGAGAGTGCCGGGTTCGAGGTCCGCATCGACAGACGAGCCGACGGACGATCCGGCTCAGGACGGCATCGTTCTTCGTCAATCGCCCGGGGGCGGCATGAGCGCCGCGGAGGGCGGCGTGGTCACGCTCACGATCGGGCGCTTCGGCTGATCAGGGTGCTGCACGGTCGAGCGCCTCGTTGACGAGGCTGTCCGCGAGCTCGTTGTGCTCGCGGCGGACCGCCGTGTAGGTCACGCGGTGGATGCCGCGCGCGATGCGGGAGGCATCGAGGAACAGCTCCTGCAGCGCCCGGTTCTTCACCTTGTACTCCCCACGCATCTGCTTCACGAGGAGCTCGGAGTCCGAGACGACCTCGAGCTCGTCGACGCCGATCTCTGCCGCGCGCTCGAGGCCCGCGACGAGTGCCGAGTACTCGGCGACGTTGTTGGTCGCGACGCCGATCGCCTCACCGCGTGCGTCCAGCACGGTTCCGTCCTCCGCCTCGAGCACGAACGCGTACGCGGCCGGGCCGGGATTGCCGCGCGAGCCTCCGTCCGTGAAGAGCTTGGCCTTCACGCGTCGACGAGCGGATAGACGTCGTACGCGGGCTCCTCGTACGGGTGCGCGAGCACGAGCGCGACGATCGCATCGCGGATACGGGCTGCCGGGACGACAGTCTCGACGCGAAGCTCCGGTACGCGCTCCTCGCGACCCGCTTGGCCGAGAGCCGGATCCGTGCTCTCCCCGCCGAGGAACGTCCCCGTGCCGGCCGTGTACCAGGAGCAGCGCTCGTAGTCGCCGATCCGCCCCGCGCCCGCCTCGAACACCGCGTCGCGCGTCGCGTCGAGCGCGTCCTGGGGCACGAACCAGACGAGCTTGACGCGCTCGCTCACTCCGCGTTGTCGATTTGCGCGCGCTGGAGCGTTCCGGAGTAGTCGACGTAGACCGACTTCCACTCCGTGAAGACGTCGAGCGCCGCCTGGCCTGCTTCGCGGTGCCCGTTTCCGGTCTCCTTCGTCCCACCGAACGGGAGGTGAACCTCGGCGCCGATCGTGCCGGCGTTGATGTACGTGATCCCGGCCTCGAGGTCGCGCATTGCGCGGAACGCGCGGTTGACGTCGCGCGTGAAGATCGAGGAGGAGAGCCCGTAGCGAATCCCGTTCGAGATGCGGATCGCCTCCGCCTCGTCGCGGAAGCGGATGAGCGACAGCGTCGGGCCGAAGATCTCCTCCTGTGCGATGCGCATGTCCGGCTCGACGCCGCCGAAGATGGTCGGGCGGTAGTAGAAGCCCTTGCCGAGGTCGCCCTCGTCGGCGATTTCGCCGCCGGTGAGCAGCGTCGCGCCGTCGTCTCGACCGATCTGCGTATAGGAGTGGATCTTCTCGAGCGCTGCGCCGTTGATGACGGGGCCGACGTCGGTGTCGTCCTCCCAGCCGGGCCCGAGACGCAGCGCCTCGGCGCGTTCGACGAGGCGCGAGGAGAGCGCGTCGTAGACGCTCTCGTGCACGATCACGCGGCTCGTCGCGGTGCAGCGCTGGCCCGAGGTGCCGAACGCCGACCACAGGATTCCCTCGAGCGCGAGATCGAGGTCGGCGTCCTCCATGACGATGATCGCGTTCTTGCCGCCGAGCTCGAGGTGGACGTGCTTGAGTCGCTCGGCTGCGGCCTCGAGCACCGCGACACCGGTGTCGCGCGAGCCTGTCAGCGTGATCACGGGGACGTCGGGATGGCGCACGAGACGGTCGCCGACGGCTCCCCCACCCCCGTGGACGATGTTGACGACACCGTTCGGGACACCTGCCTCGTCGAGCAGCTCGACGAAACGAGCCCCGAGCGCCGGAGTGTCCGTGGCGGGCTTGAAGACGACGGTGTTGCCGGCGACGAGCGCAGGGGCGATCTTCCAGGAGGGAATTGCGATCGGGAAGTTCCAGGGCGTGATGACACCGATGACGCCGATCGGCATGCGCACCGACATCTGGAACTTGTCGCGGAGCTCCGAGGGCGTCGTCTGGCCGAACAGCCGCCGGCCCTCGCCGCCCATGTAGTAGCTCATGTCGATCGCTTCCTGGACGTCGCCGCCCGCCTCGGCCTTCACCTTCCCCATCTCGTGCGTCATCAGGTCCGTGAGCTCGGCCTTGTGCTCGGTCAGGAGCTGCGCGAACCGGAAGAGGATCTCGCCGCGCTTGGGGGCCGGGACGAGCCGCCAGTCCTCGTACGCCGCCTTGGCGGATTCGACGGCCCTGTCGACGTCATCGGCGCTCGAGCGCGGGAAGACGCCGATCAGCTCGCCGTCGGCCGGGCTCGTCGACTCGAACGTGTCGCCCGAGGCGGCGTCCACCCAGTCGCCGCCGACGAAGTTCTGAAAGGTGGTCGTCTCCGTCGTCGCCATGCGCGCGGTTCGCGTCAGCGCGCGACGTTCGGGACGACGCGCCCCGACTCGTCCAGCGAGGCATTCCACTGGACGAATGCGGTCTCGATCTCGGCGATGTCGGCACCACGGTCGGCGAGGCGGATCGGCTGGCCGGCCTCCGGCAGCACGCGGTACTGGTACCACGTGATCTCCCAGCCGAACGTCAGGACAACCTCACTGTTGACGCCCGAGAGCGGGACGATCGAGACGAGCGGCGCGCCGAGCGCCTTCGCGACGCCCTCGATCGTGCGTCGGAAGAGGCTGGCGTTGAACAGGTCGGCCGCCTCGACGAGCGCAGCCTCGGAATCGGTGAGCCGACGCAGGACCGGCTCGGGCACCACGGGCTGCGACTCCCCGTTCGACACGCCGAGGAGCTGACCCCAGCGCGCACGCTTCTTGCGCGCGCGCGGCGAGAGCGCGGGCGAGACCGGGCCGCCCTCGCGAACCCAGCCGTAGTCGAGCGCTGCGTCCTGGCAGAGCGGGCAGACGTCGACGAACTCGACGCCGTCGGGTGAGAAGCGGAGCGCGTATTCCCCCTGCAGCAATGTCCGCTCACAGACCGCGCACACGCGGACCACGTTCGCCTTCGTCACGCGCATGCGAGGACCCTAGCACCGGCCATCACGTTGTCCACACCCTGTGCATCCCGCCGCTCGGTTGGGGATAAGAGTGCCCGCGTGAGCGCCTGTGTACGGTCGACCTCGCTCCTCGACCGGCTCCGCCACTTCAGCCGCGACGACTAGTGAGTCGCCGCGGTCTCGCGCTCGCGCTTCGTCTCCTCGATCACCTTCTGCGCGACGTGTGAGGGCACTTCCTCGTAGCGCAGGAAGTGCATCGCGTAGTCGCCGCGGCCGCCGGTCATCGAGGTGAGCGACTGCGCGTAGGTGAGGAGCTCGGCCATGGGGACCTCGGCCTTGATCATCGTCATGCCTGCGAGGGGCTCCATGCCCTGCAACCGGCCGCGCCTCGAGTTGAGGTCGCCGTTGACGGCCCCGACGACGTCGTCCGGGACGCTCACCTCCAACTCCATGATTGGCTCGAGGAGGACGGGGTCGGCGTTCATGTACGCCTCCTTCCACGCCATCGAGCCGGCGATCTTGAACGCCATCTCGGAGGAGTCGACGGTGTGGTACGAGCCGTCCACGAGCTCGACGCGCACGCCCTGCACGGGTGCGCCCGCGAGCTCACCGTGGTGCATCGCCTCCTGGATGCCCTTGTTCACGGCCGGGCGAAAGCTCTGCGGGATGACGCCGCCGACGATCTTGTCCACGAACTCGTAGCCGTCCTCGGTCGGCGTCACGACGATGTGGCAGTCGCCGAACTGTCCGCGCCCCCCGGTCTGCTTCTTGTAGCGGCCGTGTGCGCGCGCCTCGCGGCGGATCGTCTCGCGGTACGGGACGCGCGGAGGGTGCAGCTCGATGTCGACGCCGAAGCGCCGCTTCGCGCGCTCGAGCGCGACCTCGACGTGCATCTGGCTCATTCCGGAGAGGATCTCCTCCCCGGTCTGCTGGTCGCGGCGCATGCGGAGCGTCTGATCTTCGTCCGCGAGCCGCCTGATCGCGGTCGCGACCTTCTCCTCGTCGCCCTTCGACTTCGGCGTGATCGCGAAGCTCATGACGGGCTCCGGGAACCCGAAGTCGGGAAGCTCGATCGCGACCTCCTTGTCGGTGAGCAGGTCGCCGGTCTGCGCTTCCTTCAGCTTGGCGACCGCGCCGATGTCGCCCTCCCCGAAGTCGAGCGCGGGATGGTGCTCCTTGCCCTGCACCTCGAGGAGCGTGCCCATGCGCTCCTTGCCCTTCGAGCGCAGGTTCACGAGCGTCGTGTCGGCGGTGACCGTGCCCTTGAGCGTGCGGAAGAGGTTGATGCGTCCCGCGAACGGGTCGGCGACCGTCTTGAACACGAAAGCGGCGACGTTCGCACCGTCGACGTCGATCGACGATGCCTTCTTCGCGGGCGAGGGAACGCCCTCGACGAGGAGGTCGAGGACGGCGTGCGTGCCGAGGTTCTTCGTCGCGACGCCGCACGCGACCGGGAACACGTCGCCGCTCGTCACCGCGGCCTTGAGCGCGGCCGCGACCTCGTGCGCGTCGAGCTCCTGCCCTTCGAGGTAGCGCTCCATCAGCGCCTCGTCCGTCTCGACCACCGCGTCGAGCAGCTTCTCGCGGTATTCCGCTGCGAGCTCGGCCATCTCCTCCGGGATCGGCCCGGGCTCGCCTTCCTTCGTGCCCTCCGGGCTGGTGTACGCGCACATGTGCAGCACGTCCACGATCCCGGTCAGTTCATGCTCGACGCCGATCGGGATGTGCACGGCCACGCACTGCGTCGACAGCTGCGCGCGGAGCTGCTCGAGCGTGCGGAAGAAGTCCGCGCGCTCGCGGTCCAGCATGTTCACGAACACGAGCCGCGCGAGCGAGAGCTCGTCGGCAAGCCTCCACGCGCGGGAGGTGCCGACCTCCACGCCCATCACGCCCGACACGACGACAACGGCGCCCTCGACCACGCGCGCCGCGGTGCGGAGCTCGCCCTGGAAGCTCGGATCGCCTGGAACGTCGATCAGGTTGAGCTTGCGGTCCTGCCACGTCGTGTGCTCGAGCGACATGGCGATCGAGAGCTGCCGCTTGTGCTCGTCCTCGTCGGAGTCGGAGACGGTCGTGCCGGACTCGACCGTTCCGAGCCGGTTGATCGCGCCGGTCTGGAAGAGAAGCGCCTCGATCAGCGACGTCTTTCCCGTCCCACGGTGGCCGACGACAGCGACGTTGCGGATCTTGGCGGGCTCGGGCATGGTCAGGCTCTCCTTCTCGGCGTGGCTTGGCCGGGAAGCTTAGTCGGGCGCCCGAGGCGCTTCGAAGTCGGACTGGCGAGGACTGTGTCTGGTGGCGCGAAGCTGAGTCGCAGCGCCTGTCAACCGATGACCGGCAACGCAACGAGTGGACGGCCATCCAGGGCTTGCAATCTCTCGCACAAAGTGGTTGGGTACCGCGTTCGACAGCTGCCAGATTTCCTGGGGGCAGGTAAGAGGGGACAACATGGCATGCAAGCGATCCGTGCGGCTCTCCGCCGTAGTCGTCGCTGCGCTCATAGCAGCGCTCGGCGTCGTCGGCGCATCGGCCGCACCACCCGTTACGGCAGACGCAACCGCCGTGATGCAGTGGAACCTCATTGCGGTCAGCACGATCACCGGAGTTCCAGGGCCAGGGCTTCCTGGCGCGGCAGGCGGAGCACCACCGGCATCTCAAATCAACATGGGGATGGTTCAGGGGGCTGTCTATGACGCGGTCAACGCGATCACGCCGAAGCATCACCGGCCGTACCTTCTGAACAGACGGTTCGGCAACACGGCGTCCGATGAAGCGGCCGTCGCAACGGCCGCGTACCTGGTTCTGAAGAACATCGTCGAGACCGTCCCTCAGAGCATCACGTTCGCCAACAGGGCGACGCTGCTTGCGACGCTCGCGTCGCAGTACCAAACCGCGACGAACGCGATACCCGACTCGCCGTTCAAGAACATGGGGATCGCTGCCGGGACCGCCGCGGCGCAGGCCATGATCGATGCGAGACAGGGCGATGGACGGTTCGGGCCGTCCCAGTTCGTGCCGAACGCGAACCCGGGGTTCTGGGATCCGGTGGCGCCGAGCGGCACGACGGCGCTAGACCCCACTCCGTGGGCGGGCGGCGTCAAGCCCTTCCTGATGCAGAGCTACTCGCAATTCCGTTCCGCCGGTCCACTTGCGCTCAACAGCCCCGCCTATGCGGCGGAGTTCGACGAGGTCAAAGCGCTTGGCGGCGACGGCGTGGTGACGCCCTCGGCCCGAACGGCAACCCAGACGTACATCGCCAAGTGGTGGAACAGCAACCCCGTTGCGAGCTGGAACGACGTCGCCCGCCAGCTCATCGCACGAAACGACCTCGATGCTGCTCGACAGCGCACGTCTCCTCGCGATGCAGAACCTGGCAGCGGCCGACGCAGCGATCAACGACTGGAACGACAAGTACCACTTCAGCTTCTGGCGGCCGTTTCAGGCGATCCGCAGGGCGGCGGACGACAGCAACTCCGCGACTTCGCCTGACCTGACCTGGACGCCGCTGCTCACGGCGCCCTACCCCGACCATGTGTCGGGACACCTCGGGCTCGACGGTTCGCACACCGGGGTGCTGCGGATGTTCTTCGACGACGCTCCCGCGGGCGGCTACCAGATCACGAGCGTCTTCGTGAATCCCGGCGGGCCTGCTACGCGTACGTTCAGCAGCTTCAGTCAGGCGCTCGACGAGATCGTCGAGGCCCGCATCTGGGCGGGGCTCCACTTCCGCACCGCCGACGTGCAGGCCCGGCAGCTCGGAACGAACGTCGCGGACTTCGCAGCCGCTAACTACTTCGAGCCGGTGGGCAACCACTGAGCTGCAAGCAACGCCGCCCATGCGGCAAGACCGAGAAGGCCCGCTACGGCGGGCCTTCTCTACGTCTCCGCCGGCTCGCGGGCGACGCCCGAGAGGTGCGCCTTCAGGCGCAGGATCGCCTTCGTGTGCAGCTGCGAGACCCGCGACTCGGTGACCCCGAGGACCTCCCCGATCTCGCGCAGCGTCAACTCCTCGTAATAGTAGAGCGTGACAACGAGCTTCTCGCGCTCGGGAAGCTCCGAGATCGCCTCGGCAAGCGCCTCCTTGACCTCGCTCTGCTCGAGGAAGAGCTCGGGGTCGGGCCCCGACTCGTCCTCGATCGTGTCGATGAGGGCGATCTGGTCGCCGGTGCCCGACGGTGACCACAGCTCGTCGAGCGCGGCGACGGTCGAGCGCGAGATCTCGTGCAGGTTCTCCTCAGCTCGTCGCTCGTCACTCCGAGTTTCTTCGCGATCTCCTCGTCGGTCGGCGCGCGCATCAGCTCCTTCTCGAGCGCTGCGATCGCGCGCTCGATCTGACGTGCACGCGTTCGCACCGAGCGCGGCACCCAGTCGAGCGACCGGAGCTCATCGATGATCGCGCCGCGGATGCGCGCCATCGCGAACGTCTCGAACTTGATCTCACGGTCGGGATCGAAGCGCTCGATCGCGCCGATGAGGCCGAGGAGCCCGTACGACGAGATCCTGCTCGTCGACGTGCGCGGGCAGGCTCGCACTGACGCGCCCGGCGACGAACTTCACGAGCGGCGCATAGGTGAGGATCAGCCGATCGCGCAGCTCCTGGGTCCGCTCGGAGCGGTACTCCTGCCAGAGCGTATGTGTCCCGTCTACCGCAGCCACCGGGAGAGAATACGCCGCGGGCCGGAAAGGTCCTCAGATCACGTTCGCGCGAGCGCTCGGCGCGCGAGATCGCCGAGCCAGAGCGCGAGTGCGCCCGCGGCGACGGCGATCACCCACGCGCCGCCGCCCTCGAGCGCCGAGAAGACCGCGATCAGGGCAAGGCCGGCAGCAAGTGCTGCGAAGAGGAGCCCGAGCGAGCGCCGGTGCACGCCGGAAAGGGTAGATCGCTCGGCGGTACCATTCGCCGCGCAACTCAGGGGCGTAGCTCAGTTGGTAGAGCGGCGGTCTCCAAAACCGTAGGTCGCAGGTTCGAGTCCTGTCGCCCCTGTTGAATTTGCGGCTAGTCCGCCTCCACTTGTGCCCGAACTCTTGCCCGAGGCACATGCGCGAAGGCACGAGCCGAGATGCCCACTGCCTGCGAAGCCGGCGGTGGGGAGTGCCGTACCTGTGATCGTGCTTGGGTCGCGAGGCTTCCGCTTGCGGTGACGAAGGCAGAACCGGTTACGGACGGAGATTGGGATGAAGTGCATCTCGCATCCCGGTTCAGCGCACTTTCGGTAGCGATCAGCGATCAACGGAATCCGGGGAGGAAATCCCATGGCGGGGGTCGCGACGCTCCGACCCGTCACAAGAACCGCATGAGCACAGGCATTGCGACGTACGCGCATCGAGGGATCCGGCTTTCGCTCCATCAGGCCGATGAGAAGTGAGCACGTGCGCCGATGGCGACGACCCGTCGGCTTTCGCCCACCAGAAGCCTCAGCCGCCTCGCTGGGGCTTCTGCCTTTTCACACTCAGCGGCCACCTCACCGGCACGCTGTCACCGCTGAGGCGTCGGCCTCGAAGTCAGAAACGGCCCCGTGAGCACAGCGATGAACGGGGGATAGTCGCGCCGCCCCGATCTGTCGAGGTCACGTGACATCGTGGTGGCGATGGAGACCGATGTCCGACCCAAGAGCGTGCATCTCGTCGCGGGCGTGCTCGGAACGCTCGCTGTCCTTTGTGCGCTGGTGGGCGTAGCAGCAACCCAGTTCTCGAACTGCTGCGGCTCGCCCGATCCGCCCGACCAAACGTACGCGCTGGTTGGATTGCTGGTCGGCGGCGCGCTCGTCCTCGCGGCCGCAGGTTTGTGGGCTCGGTTCCTTTCGACTTGGGCCCTTCTCATCTGCGCCGCCAGCGTGCCCGTCATCTGCGCGGTCGCGACTCCGTCCTCGAGCGATCTCGCGGGCGTGCTGCCGTTCGCGGTCGTCGGCCGGGCCGCGTTTTGGTGGTTCCTGCGGCGACCACGCGTTGCAACATGGCTGCGCTCTGCGAAGGCGTAGGACTCGGCCGCTATCACCTGACGCCGAGAACCTCCCGAAGCCGCGGCGCAACATCCGCTCCCCCGGATCGGAGTAACCTGGGTCAGTCGACATAGCCCTCCCTCCGCCCTGACTGCACCGAACCCGAGCCATCGCGCCGGGCCAGGGGCGGAGAGAGAGGATCGACTTGAGCTCCGTCAGCATTCGCTTCCCAGACGGGACGCGCGAGTTTCGGTATCCGGCGGACGCGCTCGCAGTGGGCGACGTGATCTACACGACGGCGACGGGTATCGCGTGCTCGCAATCGCGCTAGACGACGGCGGACGCCAATCCATCACGGTCGAGCGCGACTCCGACGACCTGAAGGATCTCATCAGATCCGAGAAAGGTGCGATCGCGCTCGAACCCCTCGCCTTGTAACGAGACTGCGAGGGTTTGCGCACTCACGCGAACCCTGGCAGGGAGCGAAATGAGGCCGCTGAACGGTTGCCAGACCCAACAGCGGCCTCACTCCAGACGGGGATAAAGCCTCGGCCCCCAGTTCCCGGGAGTCGCGGCAGGCCCGCCCGCCGCAGTCGAGCCACCCTCTCACACTCGACATGCGACGTCCCCGCCGATGGTTACTGGCGTTCGACGCGACGCGCGACGAGACCGGCAGCTAGGAAAGCGCTCACGGTCGCTCCGAGAAGAAGCCAGGTGCCTCGGTGCGGAAACAAACGGGACTCGCTGACATGAGCCGAGGACGTAGGCCGCCGCAAAGGTGAGGGGAGAGCCGTCCTCCCGTGCTCGTCACCGGCCGACCAAGAGTGCGCCTGCCGTTCGGGTCGAGCGCTGCCGTCGTTTCCATACACCGTGCCAATGGACACCAGCGCTAGCAGCGCAACAAGTCCAAGCAGCACGTAGCGCGACATGGGCCGCAGTTCCCCCTATCCGTCGTATGCCCCTCGCCCCGCCGAGGTGCCCAGCCGAAAATATCGTGCACCCGAACGAGCCGCGTCAAGCGCCACCGCGGCCCGCACACATAACGCGTTGATCACTCCTCGGCACCTGCCTCGGCCACGAGGGCGACGATGCTCAAGGCGCGACCATCTGCCATCTGCGGCGAGCCCGGCAGCTGGACTGACCCGGACGATCCGCTCGCCACTGACCACCTGCCGGCGATCGTTCGTAAACGGGCTTGTGCCCGAACCTTTGCCCGATGGGGCGATCTCAGCCGATCTGAGACGACCTCGAATGACTTAGGAATGCGAAAGGCGGTCTGATCGACCGCCCTTCGCGCTCCT
>CAWEGY010000014.1:0-114728 GCA_963808865.1 uncultured Gaiellaceae bacterium
CGCCGCGGAAAAGCCCCGCGCTAGACTCGCGCGGTGATCGAGACGGTCACCGATCTGCCTGCAGGGACGCTCGGCTTTCGCGCCTCCGGCAAGATCGCCAGCGACGAATACCGGCAGATGATCGAGCCGATCTACGCTGCGCTCGAGCGTGGTGAGAAGTTGAACATCTACTTCGAGCTCGCGGACGACTTCCAGGGACTCGACCTGGGTGCGCTGCTTCAGGACGTGAAGGCGGCCGGCTCGGTCGGACTGAAGCACCGCTCTTCCTGGCAACGAATGGCGCTCGTCACCGACAAGGACTGGGTCAGACACGGCGCGAGCGCGTTCGGCTGGCTGGCTCCTGGCGAGATGCGCTGGTTCGAGCTGTCCGAGCCCGACCAGGCCCGCGCCTGGTTGGCCGAGACTTCGTCCGACTAGGGATCAGCCGGGGGCTAGCCCCCGAGGGTTCGGGCGGCTCAGCGCACCGCCTGCTTCACGAGCGTCACGATCTTCTTCTCTTCGGCGGCGGTCAGATCCTTGAGCGCCCAGGAGGTGGGCCACATTTCCCCCTGGTCGATGTTCGCCTCGTCGCTGAACCCGAACGTCGCGTACCTCGAGTCGAACTTCTCCGCGCTCTGGAAGAAGCAAACGATCTTGCCGTCCTTGGCGTACGCGGGCATGCCGTACCAGGTCTTCGGCGAGAGCGCGGGCGCGGCGGTCGTGATGATCGCGTGGAGCCGCGTCGCCATGGCGCGATCCGTCCCCTTCATCTCGGCGACCTTCTCGAGCAGGGCTTTCTCTCCGTCCGCCTTGGCCGCCTCCGCCTTCAGCTCCTTGGCGCGCTCCTTCATCGCCGCTTTCTCCGCTGCGGTGAATCCTTTGGACTGCGATCCCTTCCTTGTAGATTTCCGCTCAGCCATTGCGAAGCACCTCCGTTCGTCGAGCGAGTCCCAGCAGCTTGGCGCGCGTGTCCATGGCGGTCAGGGTAGTTACGACTCCGTACCCGCGGCTTCTGAGCGTCTGCGTGATCTTCGCGATCACGGCGGTCTCCTCGTCCTTCACCCCGCCCTTGGCCTCCGCTACCGCCGTCGCAACGTGGAGCACGAGGCGACGATACGCATCGAGCTCGTCCGGGGCCTTGGCGCCGAGCACTGCCACGGCGGCAGCTAGAGCATTCATCGTCCCCTCGACGACCTCCTTCGGAGACGCAACCAGGCCGAAGCCGGTGCTGCGGGACCCCGAGAGCTCGCGGATGAGCTGGCTCTCGCTCTCACGATGTGCGGCGAGCTGCTTCCGACCGCACTCGTTCGCCGAAGCTGTCTGTGAAGTCACGATGGGCCGCAGAGACGACATCCCCGCGCCCGTGACGCCCTGCTGGAGGTTCTTCCACTCGTCCTCGGTGAAATCAGCCTTGCCTGCCAATGCCTGTCCTCCCTCGATTGGTGTGTTGAGCTCGCAGGCTAGACGCCCTCGTGCTTCACCCGATGCATAGACCCGTTTCTTGACAGCCGCAGGCGACGTCCCTTGCAACGCGTTCTATCGGAGGCGATAGCTCTTGCGTGCGCCAGCGTCCCGGGAATGTCGCTCGAGCTCGGAATGTCCCTTGCGAACTACGTCAGGCGGCGACCTTCTCCGCTGCTCGCTCGAGTTCGTCGATTTCGATCTTCTTCATCTCGAGCATTGCCGCCATGACACGCTGCGCCTTCTCGGTATCGGGATCGCTCGAGGCCTCGGCAGCGCCCTGGGAATGACCTGCCACGACAAGCCGAACTTGTCCTTGAGCCAGCCGCACGGCCCCTCCTCGCCGCCCTCGGCCAGCTTGTCCCAGTACGAGTCGACCTCGTCCTGGGTCTCGCAGAACACCTGGAACGAGACGGCCTCGTTGAACGCAAAGTCAGGGCCACCGTTCAGCGCGACGAACGGCGCGCCTCGAGCTCGAACTCGACCGTCATCACAGTTCCTTCGGCGCGCGGCCCTGCGGAGCCGTAGTGCGTCGTCTTGTCGATCTTCGAGTTGGGGAAGACGGAGGTGTAGAACTTCGCGGCCTCCTCGCCCTCGGTGTCGAACCACAAGCAGGGGGTGATCTCATTCATAGACCCCTTCCTTTCTCGTTCGCGTCGACGGATGGCCAACCCGTTCCCCCGGCGGGCTTAATCACTGGGCGAATCGGAAACGCTGGACTCTCTGGACTCGGCGTCCCTCTAGACGGTGGTTTGCCAGCCAGCCAAGCCACGGGTCTGCCCCGCATGCCAACGTGCTCTCGCCTGAGCCCGACTTCCAGAGGCTCCGGTTCCGTCAGCTGCGGCGGATCGCGACGAACACGTACTCGCGGCTCTCGTCGGTCACCCGCTCTCCGTTGAAGCCGCCGTAGAGCGCATCGACATCGAGTCCCACGACGTCGAGGAGACCCAGCCACTCGTTCTTCGTCGCCCACCAGAGCGAACTGTGGCCGCCATCGTCCAGCGTGATGTCGATGCGGTTGTCGCCGACCGCGTAGCGCAGCATATGCGGGACGGGCTCTTCCTGGTGCCTGCCGTCCAGACGCGCTGCGATCTGATGGTCGAATGCGAAGGCGTTCCACGCAAACCGTCCACCCGGCTGCAGGGAGTCGGAGACCCGCTCGAAAGTTCGGCGTCGATCGGCCAGGTCGGAAGATGCAGAAGCGCGCGAAATGGGCAATAGATCAGTGCGGCGGGCTCGTCGAGGAGAGATCACGCATGTCGCCTTCACGGAGATCGAGCTCTACGCCGGGTTTCCGCACGATCTCGCGCCTGCTCGAGCATCGCCGGCGAGGAGTCGATTCCAATGACGCGCCGCCCGGGTCGCCCCCGAGACGGGGATCGCGACGCGTCCATTGCCGACCGCGAGCTCGACGAGTGCCCGTCCGCTTCTCGAGCGAGGTCGACATAGAACAAGACGTCGTCTGTCATATGCGCCGCCCACTCGTCGTAGCGCTCCGCGAAAGCCTCGTCCCAGCTCATCCGCCGTTTTCTCGTGTTTCTCTAGCCGCGTTGCTGCCCTTGGCCTTTCGCGGCCGACGCCAACTCAGCGCCAGCTCTCGGTCCCCAAGCGCGGCGTTGATGCTCGCTCTCAGGTCGCGAGCGAGAGCCTCGAAGTCCTGATCACCCGGGAGCTTCGGTGCCGGGCTCGGTGTGGTATCCAGCCGCGCTCGAACATCTCGTAGCCACGCCCGGAGTCGCTCGATCTCCTTCTCGAGGTCCTCGTACGTGTTTACGCGGTGGAGCAGCAACTGCGCGTCGCTCGGATTAGGCGCATAGGGGTCGATAACGACCGTCGAGCGGGGCAGCGGACCGACAAGCCTCAACCTGGGGCCCTGACCATCCTCGTGCCATGGCCGCGCCGTCGCGTGTGCACGCAGTTCTCGGTCCCGCGCAAGAGCCCTGTCCACGCTCACTGCAGCCTCCCGGAGTCGATCACGTCCGCGAGCTTGCCATACGAATCCAGGCGGCTGCGGAGTGCGTCGCCGACATCGTTCGGTTACTCCCCGGGAGCACGAACTGATCACTGAACTGATCGCAGGCCCTTTGCGGCCAGGACCGAAAGCCCGGACTTGGCTTCTTGAAGCCATGGGCGGTGCAGGACTCGAACCTGCGACCACCTGCGTGTAGAGCGTGGCGGATAGGCTCCGAGCGCTACGTGGCGTGACAGAACCGCATGAACTCTGGCTCGACCTCCTGGGCAGCACTCGGTGCGACGAGAAGAGTTGACCACGAGTTGAAGAGTTCGTCGCCAGTTCTGGCTACTAACCCAAGACCAGGCCGGCCCCAACGCGTCCGGACCGCGAGGGGGAGGGACTTCGGAGAACCCGCGCCCGGCGTAGAGATTGACGAGCTGCAGAGTGTCCTCAGCTACTCGCGGGCGGCGTCCTCGGCCATCCAGAGAGCTCGTCGCTGAAACTCCCGTCTGCACTTCGGGCACAGTCAGGGTGTGGATGCTGTCTCTTCGGACGCTGATTACCTAGCACGTTCGCTAAGTGAACCGACCGCGTTCGAGCCGATCTTCGATCGGCACTTCGCTGCCATACACAGATACCTGCATCGCCGCGCTGGACGTGATCTCGCCGACGAGCTGACGGCAGAGACGTTCGCGGTCGCCTTCGCGCGGCGGGGGAACTGCCGCGCAAGTGGGAGCGTCATGCCGTGGCTATACGGGATCGCGACCAACTTGCTCCATCGCCAGCGACGGGCCGAGCGCCGTCAACTGCGGGCCTACAGCCGGAGCGGCGTCGACCGGTGGGTCGCCTACGAGGACGAGGCGGATGCACGAGTCGATGACGCGGCGCTCGATGCTCGGCTGGCGGGCGCTCTTGCCGCGATGCGTCCGCGCGAGCGCGATGCGCTGCTCCTCTATGCCCTCGCAGACCTCAGTTACGAGGAGGTCGCTCTCGCACTCGACGTCTCGATCGGGACGGTGCGCACGTGGCTTCACAGGGCGCGTGCGACCGCACAACGCGAACTCGAAGCAGCAGCAGCGGACGTTCCTCCGCTCGCGACAACAGGAGTTGATCTGAATGGTTGAGCTCGATCTCTTTCGCAACTTCCGACGCGGAGTCGCGGCTCCGAGTACAGATGCGCATCGACGAGCTTCCGCCCGGCTGGCGAGTGCGCTTGACGAAGAATCGGTGGACAGCACGGAACTCGCGTGCGCGCCAGCCGTGGTCGCCGTCGACTCGTCGTACTCGCTGCTGCGGTGCTCGTCGTCGTCGTGGGCGCCGCCTCTGCCTTTGGCACCGTGCGTGGCCTCTTCGGCGATGAGCAGCACTTTAAACGTTCCTTCTTTGACAGCGAAGGCAAGAGGGGGAGCTTTGGCGTCCGGATCTTGTATTTCCAATCGGAGTTGGCGGATCGTGCCTGAGGCGGCCACGGACGGAGCTTCCACCGTGGCTCCCACGGGCCAGTATGTGCAAGTCACCGGGCGCGGGCGGGTTGTCCGAATAGGTGACCACGCGCAGTCGTGGCACGCGCGCCTCGAGGGCTTCGTGACCCGTCCGGGAGAAGCGAAGCAGCGCGTCGTCATCACGATGAAGAGACGCCCTGAAGGTGTGTTCGTGCTCACCCCGCTTGAGCCCGGAGTCCTGAAGCGCGACTCAGGCACGCTGACCTACACGGGCGCCACCGGATAAGTCAGGCGGGCGCGTTTCAGGAGACCCGGCGTGGCGCCCTGTCGTCACACCGTCAAGCCGCGGCTCTCTCGGAGCTCAAGCCACGACGAACAGGAGGTCGGTATGGAGCGGTTCAGCTTCCGTGATGACGTGGCATTCGTGCCGCGCGGCGATCTACTCGATCATGTTTCCATGGCTCCGCTGACACAGCCCTTCGAGGAAGGCGCGCTCGTCGAAGCGGCGATCTTTCGATTTGAGCCGGGCGGTCGGATCAGGCGGCATCCCGGGACGTACCCGCAGATCATCGCCGTACTCGAGGGATCAGGAGAAGTGAGCGGGGCGGATGGTGTCGATGAGCCGATTGGGGCAGGCGAAGCGGTCTTCTTGCATGAGGGCGAAGACCACGAGATGAAGTCCGAGGCTGGGCTAACGGCGCTCATCATCGAGGGCGAGAGCCTAGATCGGTATCGCCTTGTCGCGGGAAGACGGAGCTGAACCCCAATTGGAGCGCCCACCGGTGACCTCCGGCTTGCAATTCTGTCCGGGGCAGGTCAGGCATGGTCATCACGCGTCGATGCGCGCCGGTTGAGCGACTGGGAGCTATCGCATGCGTCACAAGACACCGGCGATGGTCAGCCTGATCTGACACAAATCTGACACGCACAGGCGCTCAAGTGAGAGGACGCTGGGGCATCTCGCAGATCTGTCGCTAGCGCGGTGCCGACTACGCAGAACCGGTTTCCCTCGGGATCGACGAGGATGACGTAGTCCGCATCTGGCGGTCGCTTGTACCAGGGGGCGTCCTGCCAGAACTCGGGTCTGACGCAGCAGATCGTCGACGCGCAGAACGATCGAGCCGATAGGAGCACCGGCCGATCCTACGCAGACGTCTCAGTCGAAGTCTGGCTCAAGCGACATTCCCGCACACTCGCGCGTCCGATCGGACGCCTACCAGGGCGCGACTGTGATCCCGCCCCACTCCTCGGGTTCGGCGTCACGCACTGTTTGCGTCAGTTCCCAGCGATGGCCGGCGAGGTCATCGAACAGACACGAACGCTCTCCGTACTCCCATGTTCGTGGTTCTTCGAGCACGTGTGCGCCAAAGTCACGCGCACGCCCGAAGGCCGCATCGACGTCCGGTACGCGGACCTTGACGAGGTGGGTGACGACCCCCGCGCTGGGCGCCACCTGATCGGCGTGCACCTCAGCGACCACTACGGCACCGTCCGAGCCAACACGCAGTTGAGCGCGGTGCGCATCGCCGATTCGCACGCGTTCCTCGAAGCCGAAGGCCGACTCCAACCACGCCACCGCTGCTCGCACGTCCGGGTAGATCAATACCGGAGTAACGGTGACAGGCGGCGCAGAGCGATTCGTCAACATCCCTGTTAACTGTGCCCGACGCACGACATCGACGGAGGGAGCGATCATGAACGTCGGAGTCCTGGGTACAGGCATGGTCGGGGCCGCGATCGCGAGCCGGCGGTCGGGCTCGGCCACGAGGTAAAGATGGGCTCACGCGAGGCGGGAAACGAGAAGGCGCGCCAGTGGGCAGAAGAAGCCGGTCCGAAGGCGAGCGAGGGCACCTTCGCCGACGCAGCAGCATTCGGGGAGCTCGTGTTCAACTGCACCGCAGGCGAGCACTCGATCGCCGCGCTCGAGCAGGCGGGAGCCGCGAACCTCGCCGGGAAGGTCCTGATCGACGTCGCGAACGCGCTCGACTTCTCCGGAGGCCGGCCGCCTGCCGTGGGTGTCGGCACAAAGGATTCGCTCGGCGAGCAGATCCAGCGTGCATTTCCCGAGGTGACGGTCGTCAAGGCGCTCAACACGATGAACTGCGATGTCATGGTCGACCCGACGATGGTTTCCGGCGAGCATGACGTCTTCATCTGCGGCGAGGACAGCGACGCCAAGGCCCAGGTTGCCGGAGTGCTGCGAGAGTTCGGGTGGCCGGGCGAGCACATCGTCGACCTCGGCGGGATCAGCGCGGCTCGTGGTACCGAGCTGTATGTAGCTCTCTGGCTCAACCTCTGGGGGGTCGTGGGAACGGGCAGATCAACATCGCGCTCGTCCCTTAGAGGGCGAGCGCGCCGCCGCGGTCGTTGCAGGGGAGTGCGACCCGCCTTGAGTTCGCGTAGATCAGAGAGCGGTGCCTGCCAGGCGCATGTATAAAAAATATATTTTTTTGGGGGGGGGGGGGGGGGGGGGGGGGGGGGGGGGGGGGGGGGGGGGGGGGGGGGGGGGGGGGGGGGGGGGGGGGGGGGGGGGGGGGGGGGGGGGGGGGAAAAAAAAAAAAAAAAAAAAAAAAAAAAAAAAAAAAAAAAAAAAAAAAAAAAAAAAAAAAAATATATATACGGGTGGTGGGTGCGACGAGAGCGGGACTTCGGCATCTCGCCGATTTCGAGTGGCCACCGTGTCCACGAGATCACGTTCACTGGCATCACCTGTGCGCGGCGCAAGCGGCACGCGTTACGATCGGGCCACCCAGAGGGTCGACAATCGAGGGGGAGTGACGGTGCCACGTTCCTGGATCCGCCCGTCCATCGTTCTGCTCGTCGTCGTGGGGTTGCTGGCGCTTCCGGCGGCCGGCATCGCGCAGCCGCAGGCGGAGCAGAAACCGACCGCCGAAGGGACCGGAGGCGCGGCCGCCACGGTCGATCTGCTCGCCACGCAGGCGGCCGTCGAGGCGCTGCGTGACGGGGCGAACGCCGTCGACGCCGCGGTCGTCGCTGCGGCCGTGCTCGGCGTCGTCGAGCCGTTCTCGTGCGGCATCGGCGGCGGCGGGTTCATGGTCATCCGCACCGCAGGCGGCAAGGTCACGACGATCGACCACCGCGAGACGGCCCCCGCCGCCATGCATCCCGGGTCGTTCATCGATCCCGCCACCGGCACCCCACTCCCGTTCGCCGACGCGCGCTGGAGCGGCCTCTCCGCCGGCGTCCCGGGAACCGTCGAAGGGTGGGACGAGGCGCTGCAGCGCTACGGAACCATGTCGCTGGGGGAGGCACTGCAGCCGGCGATCGAGATCGCCCGCGACGGCTTCCTCGTCGACCAGATCTTCTTCGGCCAGATTCAGGGCAACGTCGACTTCTTCGACGACATCACATCCACGCGCGCCCTCTACCTCGACCCGGACGGCACGCCGCGCGACGTCGGCACGACCTTCCGTAACCCCGACATGGCGCGGACCTACGAACGGATCGTGCACCTCGGCGCCAAGGGCTTCTATCGCGGCGCCGTGGCCGACGCCATGGTGAACGCCGTGCAGAGCCCGCCGCTGACGCCGACGGCCAACCACGTCTGGCGCCCGGGCGTCATGAACATGCGCGACCTGCACACCTACGTCGCGCCCGAGCGCACGCCGACGAAGGTCTCCTACCGCGGCCTCGACGTCTACGGCATGGGGCCTCCCTCGAGCGGCGGCTCGACCGACGGCGAGGCGCTGAACATCCTCGAGGGGTTCACGCTCTCCCCCGCCGACCGCGCGCGCGCGTTCCACCTCTTCATCGAGGCGTCCCGCTTCTCGTTCGCCGACCGCGGCGCGTTCCTCGCCGACCCGGACTTCTTCCCAGTACCGCTGGCTGGGCTCCTGTCAGACTCCTTCGCCGCCGAGCGACGTGCGCTGATCAACCCGACGCAGGCGACGCCGAGCCCCGTCGCGCCCGGCAACCCGCACCCCCACAACACACCGGGACAGGCGGCGGCGACAGCCCTCACCGGCGGGGGCACCACCCACTTGACCGTCTCCGACAGCGACGGCAACGTCGTCTCGTACACCTTCACGATCGAGTCGATCGGCGGCAACGGCATCGTCGTCCCCGGCTGGGGCTTTCTCCTCAACAACGAGCTGACCGACTTCGACTTCGGCTCGCCGTCGCATCCGAACAAGGTCGAGGGCGGGAAGCGGCCGCGCAGCTCGATGAGCCCGACGATCGTGCTCGAGGACGACGAGCCGCTGCTCGCCTTCGGCTCCCCCGGCGGCTCGATGATCATCACGACCGTGCTCCAGATCCTGCTCGACCGGCTCGACCTCGGCGCGACGCTGCCGGACGCGATCGCGGCGCCGCGAGCGAGCCAGCGGAACACGGCGACGACGGTGGCCGAGCCCGCGTTCGTCAGCTCGCCGCTCGGCCAGCAGCTCGCGAGTCAGTACCTCCAGCCGTTCTCGACGACGCCGGAGATCGGCGCGGTCACCGGGATCGAGTTCCTCGGCAACGGCCGGGTTCTGGCTGCGGCCGAGCCGACACGGCGCGGCGGTGGCAGCGCGATGGTGGAGGCTACGGGATAGACAACGCCCGCACGCCTCGCGCTGGTCGTGCGATGGCCCCGGCACCAGGCCCCAACACATCAGCCATGTCCGCCGGGGTGGTGTGCCTCGCGTGCGCGCGCGTGCGCGCGAGGAAAAGTGGTGGGCGTTCTGACGAGCAGCGCCCCGCGACCAGGTCCCGCCCTGCGGAACGCGATCGCGGGGGTGGGTTGTTGGGCGTTCTGTTTCGCGCGTGCGTAGCCGTGTGACTCCTATGCTCCACGAGTCAGGAGGAGGTGAGAGATGGGGACTCAGGAGGAGGTGAGAGATGGGGGCACGGCTCTGGCAAAGGCAGCGGCCTTGACAGAGGACGCCATGGATCTCGACGAGCTGGTCTTTCATCCGTGGACGGTGCAAGGGCCGCGCGACGTGCTGACCTTCGTTGGCGGCTCCGGCAGCTACGTCATCGATGCCGACGGCCGCCGCTACCTGGACTTCAGCTCGCAGCTGGTCTTCACCAACCTCGGTCACCAGCATCCGCGCATCGTCGCCGCTATCAAGCAGCAAGCCGACCAGCTCTGCACGCTCGCACCTGGCCATGCATCCGACGTCCGCGGGGAAGCGGCGCGAATGATCGTCGAGGTCGCCCCAGACGGACTCGGGCACGTGCTCTTCACCACGGGGGGGACGGAGGCGGTCGAGCATGCGGTGCGGATGGCCCGCGTGCACAACGGGCGGCCGAAGGTGCTCGCGGCCTACCGCTCGTACCACGGCTCGACAACGACCTCGATCCACCTCACCGGCGACCCGCGCCGCTGGGCCTCGGACACCGGCGCGGCGGGCGCCGTCCACTTCTTCGGCCCTTTCCTGTACCGCTCGGCGTTCGGATCGACTACATCCGAGGAAGAGTGCGAGCGGGCGCTCGCACATCTCGAGCAGGTGATCCTTCTCGAAGGCCCGTCGACGATCTCCGCGCTGGTCTTGGAGCCGGTGACCGGGAGCTCGGGGGTCATCGTGCCGCCGACCGGCTACCTGCGCGGGGTCCGGGATCTCTGCACCCGTCATGGCATCGTCTTCATCGCCGACGAGGTGCTCGTCGGCTTCGGCCGCACCGGTGCATGGTTCGCCATCGACCACGACGGCGTGGCCCCGGACCTCATGGTTTTCGCGAAAGGCGTCAACTCCGGGTACGTGCCACTCGGCGGCGTGCTGGTCGGCGATCCGGTCTACGAGACTTTCACCCAGCGCCCCTATCCGGTGGGTCTGACCTACAGCGGGCACCCGCTCGCGTGCGCAGCCGCGGTCGGCGCCATCGGAGCCATGCACGACGAGGGCACGGTCGCGGCAGCCGCGCGCCTCGGCACGGACATCCTCGGGCCTGGGCTCGCGAAGCTTGAGAGAACCACCCCTCCGTGGGGGACGTTCGTGGAATCGGCGGATTGTGGACGGTCGAGCTGGTCCGCGACCGGGAGACCAAGGAGCCGCTCGTGCCGGCTGGGCGCGACTGGCGAGGCAAACGCGCCGATGACCGCCTATTGCCAAGGCGTGCCTCGGCCGAGGGTTGCTACCTCTGATTCTGGGCAACCGCATCCATGTCGCGCCACCGCTCAACGTGAGCGACAGCGACGCCGCGACCGGTCTCGCCATCCTCGACGAGGCGTTGGCTACAGCTGACACATTCCTGGGCTGAGCGTTGGGCGTCACTCCTTGTCTATTACGCGCGTGTGCGCGTGCGCGCGAGAAGAGGAGCTCGGAGTCTCGTGGGAGCGCCTGGCGACCAGGCCGCAACCCGACTAACGCGTTCACGGGGTGGGGTGGGCATCAACGCCTCTCCGCGGGGATGGACGGCATCAAGTCACTTGAGTAGGTTCATCAGCGACCACGCCATCGAGGCGGCCGCCGAGGCCGCGGCGCTCCGACCCCACGGGACGAGGAGACTGTGCCCGTCGAACCTGCAGTTTGGTCGTCGGAGACAAAGAGGTATTCACACCGCATGAACACCAGCGGTCAAGGTGAGCGCCTGAGCTTCGAGCAGAACGTGAAACCGCTCTTCAGAGAGCGAGATCGCTCAACGATGCTGAGCGTCGCGAAGTTCGATCTTTGGAAGCGGGATGACGTCGCGGAGCACTCAGACGCCATCCTGGGACGGCTGGAAGACCGCTCGATGCCTTGCGATCAGGCCTGGCCCGACGATCAGGTCGCTCTCTTCCGTCGGTGGATAGAAGCCGGGAAACCCGAATAGCCAGCTCTCACCCGGGAGTGCGCGTCGTTAATGGTCCGACTCAAGCCTCATGGAAATCCGAGGTCGGCGGTTGCGCGTAGCTAGGGGCGTGATTTCCGCCACCGGTGAACCCATCACCGCGTAGTTGGACGAACGCGTCCAGGACGCCTAGGAGGCAGCCATGACGGAGAAGAGTCTGTACGAAAGGCTCGGCGGCGCATTCGCAATCGCAGCCGTGGTCGACCACTTCAGCGACGCGATCGTGCAGAACCCGATCGTCGGCCAGCAGTCGGAGAACCCTCAACTGCGGGAGTGGCACACGAACAATCTGGGCAGACTCCCAGGCCTCAAATTCATGCGCACGTTGTGGGTCTGCACCGTGGCCGGCGGCCCCCAGCAATATGCAGCTACGGAACCAGGCAGCACGCCTCTGGGCTTGGAAGAAGCTCATCGCGAACTCAAGATCTCCCCCGCCGAGTTCGACGAGGTTGCGGCCGAACTCGGGCGAACGCTTGACCTTTTCAATGTCCCAGAGCTGGAGAAAGAGGAGGTACTGGCAGCCTTCGCCGCGCACAAGGGCGAGGTGACCGAGGGGTACTCCGAGTAGGTCGGCGCAACCGCTCGGCGCAACTGATCGTTAGTTCAGCCCGCCTTCAGGCAGCCGCGGGAACCACGCACCTCTATCCAGCGTCAGTTCGCCGGCTGGAAGATCTCGATCGGGTTGCCTGAGGGGTCATCGACGAGGATCTGTCGACCGCCGGGTCCACTAACGATGTCATTGCGGAAGCTGAGACCAGCAGCGCGGTTCCGCCGGGAAAGGTTCGCGGAGGCGAAGGCGGCGCTGGAGCCTGTGACGGCGACAGGGCCTGAGCCCGAGCCCGCGCCGTCGTGACGCGTCTCGTCCGTCCCGGTTCCCCACGCTACCCGCTCTGCGTCGACGACGTCCAGAAACGCGTCGAGGATAGGACGATCCGTAAGCGGGTGGGGAATGAAACGCGGGTTCGAGTCCCGCCGCGCCCGTCTCACGAACCCCGCTGTCTGTGGATCTGGCGCTCTCGGCTTGCCGCTGGTGGTCGTTCGGCACGGGTCGCATGCCAAACGCGTGCCAAACGTCCCGGCGAGGACTCGAGCCAGAGCCGTGCGTGCATGCCCCCGACCCGCCTCGTTCCCGCATAGCTAGACGGATAGCGCGTGCACCGTCGTCGGGCGTCGTCGCGACAATTTCCCGGCGGCGCGGCTATTCAGCTGGGGTGTCGCGGGTCCCGAGCCCGGGCACGCTCCACCGCATGAATAGGTCGATCCGGCGGAGCCCTCGCCGGAGCGAAGCGCGACACAATACTACTAGCGCTTGACGCCATCCCCCCCGGCTCGTAGCGTCGAGCGCGTGGCTTGCAGAGTCGTGTGCATCTCGCATGCAACGGGCGCGGGAGGCGAAGATCTCGGCCTGCGCGTTGCCGGGCGCCTTGGTTTCTCCTACGTCGACGACGAGATTGTCGCTCTGGCGGCAGCAAGAGGAGGTATCCGCCCCGAGGATGTCGCGGATGAAGAGCGACGGAAGTCGCTTGTCGCCCGCGTGCTCGATGCGATCTCTTGGAAGCAGCGAGCTCGGTCCCCAGCCTTCCGGTTCGAACCGGTGAGGTGCTGAGCAGCGACGATCTTCGAGCCCTGATCCGGGAGACGATCGAGCAGGCGGCGGGACGAGGCGACGCCGTGATCGTTGCGCACGCTGCCTCGTACGCCGTCACGCCAGGGCCGGAGGCACTCCGTGTCCTCGTCACTGCCTCGCCCCAGACTCGCGTAGCCCGCATCCGCCGAGCCGAAGGGGTCGATGAGGCTCGGGCTGTCCGTGCCCTGAAGGAATCGGACGCCTGCCGGAGCGACTATCTGAGACGCTTCTACGGGATCGACGAGGAGTTGCCGACGCACTACGACCTCGTCCTCAACACGGACGTTCTCTCGATCGAGCGGGCCGCCGAGGTCGTTTCACAAGCCGTCTCGACGTAGAATCGGCTGCCGCTCGAATGGCTAGCTAGCTGTGACGACCACGACTTCGTCTACTCTTCACAACGCGAGCCACGCTCCACGACACGCGTCTACGCCAACAACCCTCAAGCAGCTCTCGCTCGTGTGCTGTTCACCCGCTCCAAGCCGCGCAGAGTGCAGGGCTCTTACCTGGTGCCGAACGCTGCTGCGGGCGAGTTCGCGGGCGAGTGTGCGCCAATGTCGCTTGACCTCCGGGCAGGATTTGAACCTGCGACCTCCGGGTTATGCGACGTCGCGTTCTGGCTCTTTCGAAAGCGGCGCCGCGAGCTAGGGTGGCCGCGTGGACGAGGAGAGCAAGCCCGACGCCGATGACGATCGCCCGCCGATCTGCCCGGCGTGCGGCGTCACGATGGGGATCGTCGTCGACGAAAACGGAGCGACGCGCTATGTCTGCCTCGAGTGCGGATTCTCCGACGAGGTGACCCTCCTTTCGGTGTCTGACGGCGGACAGAGGGACATCGAGGGCTGATGGGCGCCAACGGGCATCGGAGAGTCGTGATCACGGGGCTGGGCGCGGTGACGCCGCTGGGTAACGATGTGCGCTCGAGTTGGGAGAATCTCGTCGCAGGTAGAGCGACGGCCGGCCCGATCACGGCGTTCGACACCACCGGATTTCCGGTCACGTTCGCCTGCGAGGCGAAGGGCTTCGATCCGACGCAGTGGATCGAGCGCAAGCAGGCGAGGCGCATGGACCGGTTCGCGCAGATGATCGTGGCGGCGGCGCGGCAGGCGCAGGAGGACGCCGGGCTGGAGATCGAGCCGGAGTGCGATCGGGTCGGCGTCTCCTTCGGGACCGCGATGGGCGGTCTCAAGTCGTTCGAGGACACGTGCGACACCTTGCTCGAGCGGGGACCCGACCGGGTCAACCCGTTCTCGATCACCGCGATCATCCCGAACATGGGCGCCAGCCGGGTCTCGATCGAACTCGGCACGAAGGGCCCGCTCTCCTCCCAGTGCACCGCCTGCGCCGCCTCGACGATGGCGATCGGCGACGGGCTGGACGCGATCCGCCTCGGGCGTGCGGAGGTCATGCTCGCAGGTGGCAGCGAGGCGGCGATTACAAGGGTCGGGATCGCCGGCTTCTCCGCGCTGCGCGCCCTCTCACGTCGCAACGACGACCCAGAGCACGCGAGCCGGCCGTTCGACGCCGATCGCGATGGCTTCGTCATGGGCGAGGCGGGCGCCGTGCTCGTGCTCGAGGAGCTCGGGCACGCAACGCAGCGCGGCGCGAGGATCTACGCCGAGCTGGTCGGTTACGGCGTCTCCTCCGACGCGCAGCACCTTACCGAGCCCGACCCGACGGGCCGGAGCCCGGCGCGTGCCATGCTCATGGCGTTCGCGGACGCCGGCGTCTCACCCGACCGGATCGACTACATCAACGCGCACGGCACCTCGACTCCGCTCGGCGACGCGAGCGAGACGCGGGTACTCAAACGCGCTCTCGGAGAGGACATCGCCCGGAAGGTCCCGATCTCATCGACCAAGGGTGCGACCGGGCACTGCCTCGGTGCCGCGGGCGCGGTCGAGGCGATTTTCTGCACGCTCGCGATCCACGAAGGCGTGCTGCCGCCGACCATCAACTACGAGACGCCCGATCCCGAGTGTGACCTCGACTACATCCCGAACGAGGCACGCGAAGCCGACGTCGGCGTTGCCGTCTCGAACTCGTCCGGCTTCGGCGGGCACAACGCATCGATCGTGCTCCGCCGCTTCGCGGGATAGGCAGCAGGGCTCCTGGACGCGCGTACGGAGCACGCCTCGTCCGTTCTCGGACTCCAGTCGGCAGGGGGCGCACTGCTCATAGCCGTGCGCCCCCCAAAGCTCAGACTGAAGCGACGACGCTGACGCTCTTCGCCTGCGGGCCCTCGGGCCCTGCTCGACCTCGTACTCCACCTTCGCACCCTCAGCGAGGCTCTTGAACCCCTCGCCGCCGATCGCGCTGTGGTGAACAAAGACGTCCTTGCTCCCATCGTCCGGCGATACGAAGCCGTAGCCCTTGTCATCGTTGAACCACTTCACCGTTCCGGTCGGCATATCTCCACCTCCCCTCGACTGCTTCATGAACGCGCAGCGGAAGGCAAAAGCCGAAACCGGTACTCGCTCTAACTCCTGTGGTCGTCGCCACACTACCGCTTGAGCCTGCGACGCCCGGATGCGAGATAACGCCGCCCCGGCGTCCTCTCACTTGAGCGCCCGTGCGTGTCAGATTTGTGTGAGATCAGGCTGACCGTCAACGGTGGCTCCCGACGCATGCGATAGCTCCTATTCGCGCAGCAGCCGCAAGTCGACACGCAATGACCACGCCTGACCTGCCCCGGACAGAATTTGCAAGCCGGAGGTCGCGACCTCGCCGCTTGCACTTGAGGCCGGCCAACGCAGGACAGCACCGAGGACAGCACGCGCACGCGCACCGAGCACTGATCGCTCGAACTGCATGGCATCGTCGAGCCAGACCCGGATGGTCGCGCCGTGCGAAATGGGCGGTGCAGGACTCGAACCTGCGACCACCTGCGTGTAAAGCGTGGCGGATACGCCTCTCGACGCGACTCGGTGTGACGACACCGCATGAATTCAGGTTCGGTCTACCTGGAAACCACTCGGTGCGACTAGAAGAGTTGACCAGCGAGTTGACCAGTCGTCGCCATCCCTGGCTACGCACTACCCCGCCCGCGAGCAGGCCCCGACGCCCGAGCGCCTCGCGAGAGGAGGAGACGGGTATCGAGGCGACCTGTCGGTTCAAGGCCACGCGAGCCGGGTAGCCTCGTCTCGTGGAGACGGCGGGCAAGGTTCTGCTCCTAAGTGCGGTCGTCCTCGCGATCGTCGGGCTGGGTGCGCTCGGTCTCGCCAAGCTCGGCGTCGATCGCGTCCCCGGGACGCTCTCGTGGAAGTCCGACAACGTGACGGTATTCGTCCCAATCGGACTCATGCTCCTCGTCTCGATCGTCGGGACGATCGTGCTGAACTTTTTCCTGCGGCGATGACCTACGAGGAGGATGCGATGAACACAGTGCGACCGAGACGAGACCCAGGGCGAGGCTACGCCTACGGCGGGCCTGCCCTCATCGGCGGGATCTTTGTCGGCTTGGGTCTTGGAATCCTCCTGGACGACTTCTTCGCCTGGTTCCTCATCGGGATCGGCGCCGGGTTCATCCTCATGGGGTTCATCGCGGCGCTCGGCAAGTAGCTGCCCGGCGACCAGGCCCCACCCCCAAGCACTTCGCGAGGGAGGGCGACCGAGACAGACCCGACGAGCCACCAGCCAACCAGCCGGTTAGGCGTAATCGTTCACAGTGGGCCGTTCCGAACGGGAGGTTTCGTATGCGACATGGTCGGGCAGTCCTACCGTGACCACCTCATGGAGGAGGCGTTGCGATGACGTACATCGACGGATTCGTAGCGGCTGTACCGACGGCCAACAAGCAGAAGTTCATCGACCACGCGAAGAAGGGCGATTCCGTGTTCGTCGAGCTAGGCGCGACGAAGGTTCTCGAGTGCTGGGGCGACGACGTTCCCGAGGGCACGGTTACCGACTTCCGGCGCGCCGTAAAGGCGAAGGACGACGAGACGGTGGTCTTCTCCTGGATCGAGTGGCCTGACAAGGTGACCCGTGACAAGGCCATGCCGAAGATGATGGAAGATCTCGGACCCAGCCCGACCAGAACCCCATGCCGTTCGACGGCAAGCGCCTGATCTACGGCGGCTTTGCGCCTGTCGTTGAGGTCAGCTGAGCAGCCGCGGGAAGGCGCTACGAGATCGCCGAGGCCCCGCACGTGCGGGGCCTCGGATCGAGTGCGTGCCCCGCGAATGCGGGCAAGTCTGAGTCAATGAGCGCCCAGGCCGCTGACCTCATCGAGACAAACTTCGTCGAGTTCCTCCTGTCGATGGGGAGAGCTGGCGGCGCCGTCGAACGGCTAGACGACGAGATCGCGTGGACAATCGGGGGTTCGCCGATCGGGTACCACAATGCGGTTGTCCATGCACCGCCTCCGAAGAGCGGAGCGGTTTTTTGGTGGAGGAGTGGCGGGACGCACTGCGGCTGCGCTCCCTGCCGGGCCCGTGGCACTGGACCCCAGGGATGCATCCTCACGATCTCCCGCGTCTCCTTCTGGACGCGGGCTTCGAAGACGGCGGCGATGAACCTGCGATGGCCGCACAGCTCGCCGCCTTGGCTGACATGCCCATGGCCACCGAGCTGCAGGTCACGCCTGTCGAGGACTCCTCTGCCCTCGACGAGTACCGCCAGGTTCTCGCCGCTGGGTTCGGTGAGGGGCCCAAAGAGGCCGACTGGGTCGCCAGCGTCTTCGCCATCATTGGACTCGAACCACACAGTCGATGGCGCCACTTCGTCGGCACGGTGGCAGACGATCCTGTCGCTACCGCCTCCACCCTGCTGACCGACTCGACCGCAGGCATCTTCTTCGTCTGCACACGGCCCGACGCCCGCCGACGTGGCTTTGTTGCCGCGATCACCTACGAAGCGATGCGGCACGCGGCGCGCACCGGAGCCACGTTCGCCGTCCTCGGCTCCTCGCCGATGGGGCAGCGCGTTTACGAGCGGCTCGGATTCCGAACCATCTTCTCCACCCGGCTCTTCGAGCTGGACGCGTAGCCAGAGAGCGGGCCCCGTCGCCCGAGTGCCTCGCGAGGGGGAGCTGGTGACCTCCTACTTCGTGAGTAGGGGTCAGCGCGAATACAGCATGAACACTGGGATCACGGGTGCTGGTCAACCGTTGGTCAACCATCCTGTCCCACCGAGGTTCAGCAGGTCGCTTCGCACGGGCGCCCATGCGACCATGTCCTTGTGGACACGTCGCGCTCACTCAACGAGCTAGAACCGCCGGACTGGGGTGACGCACCGCCCGACGCAACCGGTCTCGTCGTGAGTGTCCACGCCGCCCGCCAGAAGCCGCTCGCTGAACTGACCGTCGAAGACCTACGTCTTCTAATCGGCAGAACGCTGAGCCCGACCGTCTCGTCCGGTCGCACTTCGCAAGCTAGAAGAGAACCTGCTCATCGAGGGCGACGACTACCCCGGAGACCTGTTGAACGCAGTGCTCACGGTCGACAGCAACTTCTGGCGCGGCCATCAACGAACCTGCCTCCGAACTCGACGGCATCTTGCGCGAGGTCGAGCAAGCACTGGAGTTGCTGCAGGAACCCATCGCGCAGTTCAGGTTCAGCGCATATGGGGTCAGACCCAACTAGCCGACCGCGACCTCGTCCAGCGCCTCGCGCAGCACTCGCCGCTGATCCTCATCGAGGGCAGCGACCCGCTCGCGTAGCAGCTCCTCTCCACCGTCCTCGGTGACCGCAGCGATCTCGCTCGCGAACTGGGTCGCGAAGATCAACTTCATGTCGTCCCAGCCGAGCTTCTCGACGGCTTCGGCAGTGCGGGGCAGACGAGGACTCGCTGCTTCCTCGGCCTGAGGCGGTCTGCCCGAGGCCCTCACGGAGAAGAAACTCGATCGCAGCGACCCGAGTCCGAACGTCCGGGATCTTGACCTCGACTCGCTGCTTCTTGCCGCATGCCGAGCAGGCCGTCGTGATCCACGTCTCCCTCGTCGCCCCGAGCGCGGCGTCGAGGAGCGCGGACGAGATGTCATCGAGCGAGGCAGCCGCAGCTTCCGCGAGCCGAGGGCGAACCTGCGCCGGGTCGGCATGTCCATTCCCGCTCGCGAGAGTCGTCTCGACCTCAGCAACGAGCGGCTCGGTCACGGTGCCGTCCGACGTCGCGGTAGGTCACCGCTTCTCACTCGTTGCTCACCGAACTCCTCGACCAAGTTGCGTGATGCGAGCAGAACGCAGAGTCGGTGATGGCGGCGGAGCGGCAGGCGGATCCTGAGCGGAGAAGCGCCTCGCACGAGGCCATGAGGAGATGGTTGCGCACACACTCGCGGCTGTCCACGATGCGGCTGCCAGGAAGCCCAGAGCAACTCATGGCGGAAGCCATGCGCACAATTCGGTGACCATGAAGGTTCTCGATCGTGCCCAGAGCCGGATACCGCAGCCCTGGCGGACGATCGTCGACTGGCTCGTGACGATCGCTGTGGCCATTGCCTTCGTCCTGGCGTTTCAGGCGGAGGTCGCGAAGCCGTATCGCATTCCTACCTCGTCGATGGAGAGAACGCTCCACTGCGCGAGGCCCGGCGACTTCTGCGAAGGCAGATTCAACGACCGCGTGATCGCGAACCGGCTTGCGTACAGGTTCGGTGATCCCGAGCGCGGACAGATCGTCGTCTTCAAGGCTCCCGCGAAAGCCGAGCGATGCGAATCGGGTGACGGCGGCTCGGCATTCGTCAAGCGCATCATCGGACTTCCCGGCGAGCTGGTCTCGGAGCGAGACGGCACCATCTACATCAACGGCGAGCGCCTCATCGAGCCCTACGTCCATCCATCGCCGCGGGGACACGGGGCCGACAGCTGGCCGCGAGTTGCACCGGGCCACTACTTCCTCCTTGGCGATAACCGCACGCACTCCTGCGACTCCCGCACGTGGGGAACGGTGCCCCGAAGGAGCTTGATCGGCCCAGTGATGCTCACGTACTGGCCGCCGAGCCGCATGTCTTTCCGCTGATGCAGGTGAGTTGGGCCTAGAAGTGATTCGTGTACGACAAGATGCGCCAGCCGTCTGATGTCGAAAGCAGGTGGTAGGTCGTGCGGGTGTCGCGGAGGACGTGTCCTTCCGCGACCAACGCGTTCCAGCGACGGCGTGAAGACGGAGTGCTCGCCCATTTCGCTCATATCGTTTTCGATTCGCTTCCACACCGCGTACGCCGCCGCCGCGATACGCGTCGATCATCGCCGCGAAGTGGTGCCGCACCGAGTCGCGGTCCGGCAGGTGGATCGGGACACCTTCCCGTATGGCCAGGAACGGCGCAAGACAGAAATCCGTAACACCCTCTACATCGCGCTCCGAGTATCGACGGATGTACTCGTCCATGAACGCATCCACCGTCGCTTGCATAGGAACGACATTGTCACACCCCGGTCGACGTTCGCGCCGCAGCCGCCAGTGCTGACTAAATCGTGACTAGCGCCGCTCCCATCCATTGCGAGCAGCCACCCGAAACGGAAAAGCCCCGATTACCAGGACTTTTTCTCTTATGGGCGGTGCAGGACTCGAACCTGCGACCACCTGCGTGTAAAGCAGGTGCTCTACCAGCTGAGCTAACCGCCCATGCCCCCAACGGGATTCGAACCCGTGCTGCCACCTTGAAAGGGTGGTGACCTAGGCCGCTAGTCGATGGGGGCCCGCGTCGGAGTGTAGAGACGGCTCCGATCGCGGCTTCTACACTCACTCGGCGCGGGCCGGTAGCTCAGTTGGCAGAGCAGGGGACTTTTAATCCCAAGGTCGTTGGTTCGATTCCAACCCGGCCCATCACAGAAAGCCCTGCTACCGCGAGGCTTTCTAGTCCGAGGGCTGAGCCGACAAGCCCCGGAGGGCAACGTGCGGGGCTACACAGGCTCCGGCAACCAGCCGCTGACCGACCACATGGCTTCGGCCACGCGTCGCTGCACCGCGGAAAGGTGTTTCAGCACACCGCGTGAAGTTGCAACCGTGTTCGACCCTGATCCCGCTTCGCGCGCCGATTCGACTCACCTGGCCACGCCCCAGGTGACCGCAGGCCTGCACACGCTCCAGATCCTGACGACCGAGCACTGGAGCCTGCTCGCCGCCCGCAGCCTCGTCTACACGGAGGCAATGAGCCGCACGTCGATCTTCGTGGCCGCGCTCTCGGGCGCCGTGGTGGCACTCGCACTCGTCGCCCAGGCGACCGACTTCGGAACCGGCTTCGTCGGCTTTGCACTCGTGCTGCTGCCCGTCGTCTATTTCCTCGGTTGGGCGACGGTCGTCCGCCTCTCTCAGGTGAATCTCGAAAACGCTCGCTGGGTGCAGGGAATGAATCGCATCCGCAACGCGTACCTCCAGCTCGCGCCAGAGCTCGAGCCCTACTTCGTCACCAGTAGGTACGACGACGACGCGGGGGTTCTCGAGAGCACCATCGCACACGTTGGCCCGAGCCCCGGTACCAGCCGTTCGTCTCCGCGCCCGGGGTCGTCGCCGTTATCAACTCGGTCGTCGCGGGTGCCGTGGCCGGAGTCGCTGCGATGGCGCTCGACCTTGACATCGCTTGGTCGCTCGTCGCGAGTGGCGTGTTCTTCCTCGCATCAATCGGCTCCTTCGTCGTCTGGGCGAGGGGTAGGGTCGGCCGGTTCCTTTCGGGCTCACCGCCTCTCTTTCCCACTCCGGCGGTCGGCGGTGACTGAGGCGCTCCTCGCATGGGACGATGCCGGCGGTCTGCGGCCGGGGACACCTTTGCCGTCCGGGGAAAACTCGAGCGGCTTGCCCCTTGCGGGTTGAACTGGCCGACGAAGCAAGGCTCGGCTGGCGGAGGGATCAGGGAGCGGGGGCGGCACGACGGGGCCGTCGCACACGGAGCATGTACGGCAGGCCTCTACCGAGAATGCCAACTGTCCCGCCGAAGCGCCGAAGCCAGGAGGGATCGGGGACCGGAGGGAGGGACCCGGCGATGTCCTCGACCTCCACGAAGTAGGTGCGAACAGGTCCGATTCCCTCGAGGTCTAGCGAGATCTCGTGCATCGGGTGGTCAGGGACGGATGTGCCCCCGCTTCGGTAGAGATCCTCGGACAGAAGGACGTACTCGGACGCCTGCACGGGGTTCTTGAGCAGGCGATGGACGAAGATCACGTCCATGCCGACGAGGTTCCGCCGTCGCTTGATGGTTTGAGTCGCAACCTCGCCGACGTGCGCGACGAACTTCAGCTTCAGGGCGCTCGCCTGTGCGCAACTGGGGCAGGGGCACATGTTGAGCTCGATCAGCCGCCGCTCGGCGTGGAAAGCGTGGTGCATGGCGACGGCAGCCTGGGTGACGACGGCGACCGTCGCGCCACCGACTTGCGCGTCGTCCTCGCGCGAGAGGAAAGCCGCGTCGCCTTCGATCTCGATCAGATCGAAGTCGCGAGCCGCATCGACCACCCGCTCGAGCAGGCGCGTCGTGATTACCTCCGCGTGCGCGAGGATCGTGCGGTGGGACTGCATGTACTCCATGTAGCCCCCGATGTCCGCGATCATGAGCAGCGCACGCCGGGTCTCCACTCGGGAAGACGCTACCAGGGCGGAATGGAGCCGCAGAGGGGGCGGGGTGTTTCGCGGGGCGCAAACCCGCAGCCTGCATGCATCAGTTTTCAGGATTGGGAGCGACCCGGCATCGCGTCTGAAGCCAGAGCAACGATCGTCGGCGCGCCGGCAATCAAGGCGATCGTGATTTGGTCCCCCCGGCGTCGGGATCGTGGAAGCGATCCTCGTCCCTAGTGTCCACTGTTCCTTGAATGAGCTCGGCCGCCCGCGTAGGGTCGCGGCGATGACCGGACAGCGCTTCAAGGTCGAATCGTGGGTGAGTCTCTCAGGACGACGACGACCCCGGATGGTCGCGTCCTCGCCTACGCCATATGGGGTGATCCTGAGGGCTTCCCGATCATGTCCCTGCACGGGACGCCGGGGTCCAGGCTGAGCCGCTGGCCGAACGAGGATCTCTTCACTGAGCTAGGCGCGTGTTTCGTGACCCACGATCGGGCCGGATACGGTCGGTCGACACGCCGGCGCGGACGGACGGTCGCCGACGAGGCCCAAGACGTGCTCCTGCTCGCAGACGGCCTCGGGTTCGAGCGCTTCGGCGTTTCGGGCGGATCGGGAGGTGGCCCGCACGTGCTCGCCTGCGCCGCGCTCTTGCCCGAGCGGGTAATTCGCGCGACATGCTTCGTCGGGATCGCGCCTATGGGGTCTCCCGGCCTCGAGCGCGATGCATGGCTTGCCGGAATGGATCCCGAGAACGTCAAAGAGTTCGGGTGGGCGGAGGCAGGCGAGGACGTTCTCAGCGTCGAGTTGGAGCGCGAGCAGGCGGCGATGGCGAAACGCGTCGCCGAGGATCCGTCCACGGTTCTCGGTTCCTTCGATCTCAGCGAGTCGGATCGGGCGCAGCTGATGCGCCCGGAGTTCCGTCAGGTCATTCGCGAGTCGACGCCCGAACAGGCGCTGAACGGCGTGTGGGGCTGGGTGGACGATGATCTTGCGTTTCTCCACCCCTGGGGCTTCGACGTTCACGACATCTCCATACCCGTGTTCATCGAGTACGGCGAAACGGACGTCCTCGTCCCAGCCGCACACGGAGCGTGGCTCGCCGCGAACGTCCCGGGATGCGTCGTCAAGATCGACGACGAGGCCGGCCACATGGGATCGGACCCGGAACGGGAGATAGCGGAGAACGTGCACTGGCTTCGCGACGGCGTGCCTCCGGCGGGAAGTCGATAGAGCGCGGAACCGGTTAGACGCGTTAGGAGCGCAACACGCTCAGACGAGGCGGCGCTCGCGTGCGAGTGGCCGGAGCGTCGCTTGAAGGCTGGACGCTTGTCGAGTCGAGCACATCGCTCAGACTGGGCTCGGGCCGATAGCCGAGCGCTCGATTGATGCTTCGCATGGGGTGATTTCGTTCCTCGTTCGTGGTCACGAGCCTGGCGAACCCTTTCTTCTGTGCCGCCTGAATCTGCGATCGCTTGAGCGCCGTCGCGATCCCGCGTCCCCGCCAGGCCCGCTTGACGGCGGTCAGCCGGTGCCATGGCTCCCCGCGCAGGCTGTCCAGTATCGCGTAGCCAACGACCTCGTCTCCCGCAAGCGCGATGAAGGTGAGCTCAGGTTCGAGGCTTGGCCGCTCGAGCTCGGCCGCCCGCCATGAGTCGTACGGGCGGACGGGTGCACCGCCAGGGATGTCAGGCTCGGCCTCTCGTGCAACCTCGTACATCCCCTCGGCGGCGTCGGGCATCTCGGCGCGAGAGATGATGCGCACGCCCGCCGGAGGCTCGACCGTCAGATCGCCGACTGCTGCGAAGATCGAGAACGACCGCCTCCTCCCCGCCGGCTTTCGTAAAGCCACGGCGCTGCGAAGAGCTGGAGCGAGCCTTCGTCATCGGCGCGAATTGGGCCTTCGAGTTTCGCTTGTCCGGCTGCTTGTGCCTGCTCCGACACGCCTGCGAGAAGCGCCGTTCCGACTCCCTGGCGACGCGCTTCCGGCGCAACGAGGACATGTGCCCGCGCGCAGTGCTCGCGTGCGAGACATCGACGAACCCGCACCCGACAGGCGAATCCTGCGCGCGGGCGACGAGATAGGCGAGGTCGGGGTTGCCGGCCAGGTTGTGGCGAAGGTTGTCGAGACGAGGCCGTGGGGTATGCGGGTCGGCTGCTGCTCGTACATGGATCATGGCCTTCAAGTCGTTGTCCGAGCGCGCACGGACGACAACGATCGGATCGGGTGTCCCCGTCCTTTGCATGTGGATCTCCCTTTTGTGTCGGAGTGCAGGGTCAGCTACGAGCTGACGTCAGAGCGACGTGACCGTTCACCACTGAATGCTCCATGCACATCACCTCCGCGCCCGCGCCCAAAGGGCTGGCACGAATCTCGACTCGTCGCAGATTTTCACAGAGCGGCCACCGCCCCGTCCACGTTTGCCGTGACGACCCGCGCTCGCGAGTACCTGCGGATCGAGGAGCGTAGCTGGAGGCGGGGGCAAGCCCGACGTCGTCGGCAAGCCGGACGAGAAGAGGGCCGGGCTCGCTCAGCAGCCCTCTTGCTGGCCCGGGTCCTTGGGACACTCGTCCTGCGTGACGTCGCCGAACCCATCGCGGTCGGCGTCGCGTTCGATGAAGGCGTTGTAGAGCAGCTCGTAATCTCCGCGAGCCGCTATCCTTCTCGGCGCGCTGGCGCTCTAGTCCAAGCGGTGGAATCCACAGCTCGAGCCACGTGCCTTCGGAGTAGGTGAGCGCTCCTGCAGGCCCTGACGAGAGCTGGAGGCCCACGACGTCGCCCTCTCGCTGATCATCAAGCGCGTCTGAAACGTCTGACGCCGGGCGTTTCGCACCAAGCTGCTCCGCGGATCCCTGCACCCTCTCTCAGGCTGGACCGTCCCCCTGGCTTGACTTCGCCGCGCGCGACGATCAGCCTGATCGGGCCGCCCGCTCCCTGCACCTGCCAGCGGGTCACGACTCCGTCGAAGGGCGCCTGGATGAGACGGTCGACCTCCGGCAGTCGGGTCACAACGAACGAGCATGCAGGAGACTCGGCACCCGCGCCGGTGCAGTACCAGCGATCTCCATTTGGGAGCGGTCCTTAGGTCGCTACCGAGCGTCTACCGAGCTTGACGGTCCCTGCCCTCTCGCTGAGGCCGGACGGTTGAAGACCACCCCCCACGGACTCTTCTACCGGCGGGGTGTCGTTACGCTGTCCCCGCGTCTCGATGCAGCAGCCCTGTCTGCGAGCGCGGCAATGAGGGCTAGCGAGCCAACCACAATGGCGGCGAGGGCCCAGCCGCTGGGGCGCAATCGCCGTGAGGGCGCCGCGTGGTCAGCGGTGCGATCGGGCTGCTCCTGTGCCACAACCGCCTCCAGTCGGGCGGATCAGGCGATTCACGTCGTCCTTCCAGCCGGTGTCGCTGAGCTCGAGTCCCTGCCGCTGGGTCAACGGAGCAAGCGCGGGGTGGGAGCTCCTCGGCCCGCGGGATCTCGGCTCCTTGGACCATTGCGGGAACCACGACGAGGCCGTGCGCCAGGGCGCTCTCAATCTCGCGGCGAACGAAGTCGGTCGGGGTCATCGAGCCGTCGGTGACCATCGGAGTCCGCCGCTTGCAGCCAGCCGCTGGGCCCGATGAGTGCGATGAGGACGTCACACGATGCCACGGCCCTGCTGATCGTCTCGCCGAACTCCGATCCCCAACGGAATGGCGTCGATGTCCATGAATACACGCTCCGCTCCGTAGCGTGCGGCGAGCAGGTCATAGAGCCGCCCCGCGTGCCCGCTCGCATCTGCGCGGCGGTAGCTCAAGAAAACCCGGAAGCCGGGCGCTCCCGTGGCTGTCCCGTCGTCGCGATCCGACGCCCGCCGGGCCACTGGGGGTAGCGTGAGCGCACAGGTGGTCGACACACTACGCCCGCGGGCGGTTCGGAGGGCATCGCTGCGCCGCCCTCGACACGTACAGCTACGCGCAGGGCCCCCCCGTCACGACGAAGCGCTTCACCGTCGCCCTCGAGGACGCGAACGGCCAGCCGGTGCGCGAGGCGACCGGCACGGAGTACGCACCGCCCGTAGTCACGACACGATGACGGAGCGATTCGCCGGAAGTAGGATCGTCCGATGGCGGGCACGAAGTTGGACACGGAGGCCATCCGTGCGCTGACGCCGGCCTCGCTCTACTCCCTCGCCGACAAGGTCGCCGTCGTGACCGGAGCCACGGGCGGGCTCGGGCAGTGGTTTGCGGCCGGGCTCGGCGCTGCCGGCGCCTCGGTCCTCGTTACCGACCTGGAGCAGGACGCGCTCGACCTCCTCGTCACCGTGCTCGCCGACGCCGGCGTCGACGCGAGCGGCGTCGCGGTCGACCTGGCGGAGGAGGACGCTCCCGACCGGCTCGTGGCGGCCGCCGTGGAGCGCCTCGGCGGGCTGCACGTCCTCGTCAACAACGCGGCCGTCAACCGGCGCCTGCCCATGCTCGAGATGGATCGGGAGACGTGGGACTGGATCACCCGCGTTGACCTCAGGCTCCCGTACTTCCTCTCGCAGGCGGCGGCCCGGCGCATGATCGACCAGGGCACAGGTGGCGCGATCGTCTCTATCTCGTCGCTCAACGCCCTATACGCGCTCGAGCAGATCTCCGTCTACGGTCCAGCGAAGGCGGGTCTCAGTCAGCTGACGAAGGTGATGGCGCTCGAATGGGCCGAGCACGGGATCCGCGCGAACGCGATCGCGCCCGGCTTCATGGACACGCCCCTCGCGGCGCCGATCTGGGCGAACGACGACATGCGCCGCTGGATCTTCAACCGCGTCCCGCTCGAGCGCCCGGGCCTGCCCCGGGAGCTCGTCGGCGCGTGCCTGCTCCTTGCCTCCGACGCCGGCTCGTTCCTGAATGGGCAGACGTTGCACGTCGACGGCGGCGCGAGCGCCGGCGGGCGCTGGTTCCACCCCGACCGCTAGCTCAGTCGACTTCGCGGACCTGGTCGGAGGCGAGCAGCTCCCGGATCGCGGCCGGGACGATCTCGCCGGCGGCCACGCGCGCCGCCTGCTCGCCCTCAAGCCGGAGGACGCGCTCGAGCGACGCGGCGGTGTCCTCGGCGTGCTCCCGCGGCACGACGACGACGCCCGTGCGGTCACAGACGACGATGTCGCCGGCATCGACCCGGCCGCCGCCGACGACGGTCGGCAGCCCGACCGTGCCGGGTCCGCTCGACGCCGGCGAGGCCGGGGTGAGACCGGCCGCGAAGACCGGAACCCCCGCCCGCGCGAGCCCGTCGACGTCGCGCACTGCGCCGTCGGTGACAATCGCGGCGATCCCGGCATTCGCCGCCGCGCCCGCGAAGAGGTCGCCGATCGACGCCGTTCCGGTCCACCCACCGGTGGCGATGAGCAGCACGTCGCCGGGCCGTGCGACATCGAGCGCCGCGATCGCGGCGAGGACGTCTGCCGGGCCCGTCTCGCACGTCAGCGCCGCGCCGGCGATCGTGCGGTCGAAGGGGATCGCCGCAAGCGCCTGGACGCGCGCGTCGAGGGCTCCGCCGCCGCCCTGCGCATCCGCAACCTGCGCCGACTCGGCACGCGCGAATTTCGCGACGAGCTCCGCCGGCGGACGCTCGAAGCCGCGGCGGACCATGAGCAGCGGAGGACGCTCGAGCACGGCCGCGACCCTACCGAATGATCGAGATCTGTAGACCTGTAGGATCGCATTCCAGCCCGAGAGGAGGACTCATGAAGATCGCCGTCGTCGGCGCCGGAGCGATGGGATCGATCTTCGGTGCCCGCTTCGCGCAGGCCGGCCACGAGACCGTCCTCGTCGACGTCGCGGAGCCGCTCGTCGACGCGATCAACGCGACCGGGGTCACGGTTGTGCGCGGCGACGACGAGACGGTGACGCAGGTCCCGGCGACGACCGATCCCGCGTCCGTCGGCCCGGTCGACATCGTCGTGTTCTTTACGAAGTGCTACCACACCGCGGCTGCCGCCGAGGGCGCGCGCCCGCTCGTCGGCCCCACGACCGTCGTCGCCTCGCTGCAGAACGGCTGGGGGAACGGCGACACCCTCGCGGCGGCCTTTCCGCCCGAGCAGGTCGTCGTCGGCGTGACCTACAACAGCGGCCTCTTGCAGGGCCCCGGCCGCGTGGTGCACCCCGCGGAGCAGCCGACGCTCGTCGGCTCGTTCATCGACGACGGTGACGGCGCCTCCCGGCTCGCGGACGCGATAGCGGCGGCCGGATTCGAGGCGAGCGTCGCGTCGCCGGTGCGGCCGGAGATCTGGAAGAAGCTCATCCTGAACGCCGCCACGCTGCCGAGCGCGGCGCTCACGGGCATGCACGCCGGCGCGCTCGGCGAGTGCGAGGATACGCGCGCTCTTGTCTCGGACACGACCCGCGAGGCAGTCGCGGTCGCGCAGGCCCTCGGCTACGAGATCGACTACGAGGAGCGAATCGACACCATCCTCGCGCTGCTCGAGAAGGCCGGGCCCTCGAAGGCGTCCATGCTGCAGGACGTCGAGGCGGGTCGCCGCACCGAGATCGACGTCATCAACGGCGCGGTCGTCAAGGCAGCGGACGAGCTCGGCGTCGAGGTCCCGATCAACCGCGCCCTCATGCAGCTGGTCAAGGGCTGGGAGACCCTGCGCGGGCTTCGGTGAGCACGCGGCTCACGTACCACGGGGCGGCGAGCTACGAGGTCGTCTCGCCAACCCACACGATCCTCATCGACCCGTTCCTCACGGAGAACCCCATGGCGCCGTGCGGGCCCGACGACCTCCGCACGCCGGACGTCATCCTCGTTAGCCACGCCGCGGTCGATCACTATGGGGACACGCCTGCGGTCGCCAAGCGCACGGGGGCACCCGTCATCTGCGACGCCGCCGTGCGCGCCAAGCTCATCGACGACGGCGTCTCGCCCGAGCAGATCACCCCGACCACGTGGGGCATCGTGGTCGAGATCGCGGGCCTTGTGGTTCGCCCCGTGGAGTGCCACCACTGGTCGATGGCGACGCTGTCCGACGGCTCGGCCGTCGTCGGTAACCCGATCGCCTTCATCGTCGAGACCGAGCCCGGCGTCCGCATCTACCACTACGGCGACACCTGCATCTTCGACATGCGGCTGATCGGGGAGCTGTACCGGCCGACGGTCGGGCTCCTCGGCTGCACGCTGCCACGCGAACTCGGGCACCTGATCCCCGGCCCGGGAACGTTCCTCACGGGCGAGATGGATCCCGACGAGGCGGCGCGCGCGGCGGAGATGCTCGGCCTCGAGCTCGCCGTCGCGTGCCACTATCTCGCGCCGCACGAGGACGTCGATCGCTTTATCGAGCTCGTCCCGCACTACGACTCGACGGGCAAGCGACGCGTCGTCGCGCCTCGCGTCGGCGACACGCTCGTCGTCGAGCCGGGCAAGCACTGGATCGAGGGCGCGTGAGCTCGGTCGCCAACCTCTTCGACGCAACCGGTTTCGAGCTCGCTCCGGGCGTGCGCGCCAGGCCGCTGTTCGGCGAGGCGGCGATGCTTAACCTGATCGACTTCGAGGACGGTGCCGTGGTCCCCGCCCACGGCCATCCGCACGAGCAGCTCGGAATGGTGCTCGACGGCGAGCTCACGATGGTGATCGGCGGCGTCGAGCACCGTCTGCGCGCGGGTGACGCGTACGGCATCGCCGGCGGGGTCGAGCACTCCGCGAGCGCCGACCGGGGGCCGTGCCGCGTGCTCGACGTGTTCCACCCCATCCGCGAGGACTACCGCGACCGCGCCGCCGGGTGAGGGACAATCCGGTCAAGCGGGCGCTCGCAGAGGGCCGCACCCCGCTCGGGACGATGGTGGGCGAGTTCCTCACGACGAACGTGGCGCGCGTCGTCCGCGCGGCAGGTGGCGAGTTCGTGCTCTACGACCTCGAGCACTCCGGGTACGGCGTCGAGACGCTCCGGGAGCTGTTGCCCGCCACCAACGCGGCCGGCGTCGTCCCGCTCGTCCGTGTGCCGGACGCCGTGTACGACTCCGTCTCGAGGGCGCTCGACCTCGGCGCCCTCGGCGTCATGATCCCCGGCTGCGAGAGCGCCGAGGAGGGGCGGCAGCTCGTCGAGTGGTCGCGGTTTCCGCCGCAGGGCAAGCGTGGATTCGGGCTGCTGTACTCGGACGTCTGGGAGCCGGACGGCCTGCCGGCGACCATGGCCAAGGCGAATGCGGAGACGCTTCTGCTGGTCCAGATCGAGACCGCGGCCGGGCTCGGGGCGGTCGAGGAGATCGCGGCGGTCGACGGGATCGACGTGCTCTGGATCGGCCAGTTCGACCTGACGGCGTCGCTCGGAATCCCAGGGGAATTCGATACGGAGCTCTATCGCGACGCGGTCGGGCGCATCGTCGCGGCCGCCCGCGCGAGCGGCAAGCACGTCGGCATGGTGTGCGCGAGCGTGGACGACGCCCGCGCGATGCTCGCCGCGGGTCTGACGATGGTCGCGTACTCGTTCGACACGTGGCTCCTCGAACGGGCGCTGCGGGCCGGGCTGGACGAGCTTCGCGCGGGGCTGTGAGGGTCGCCGACCGGGCGGCGTTGAGGCACTCGTCGCTCGAGGTGTCACGCCTGGGTCTCGGCACCGCGCCCATCGGCGACCTCGTCGCGCAAGCTCGACCCGGACGAGGCGGAGGGGGTCGTCACGACGGCGCTCGACGCCGGCGTTACGCTCGTCGACACCGCCCCTGGCACGAGCTCGGGCTGAGCGAGCACCGCGTCGGCGCCGCCGTGCGCGCGCGTCCGCGCGAGAACATCCTTCTCGCGACGAAGGTCGGCCGCGTGCTGCGTGCCGACCGCGGCGGCGAGCGCGCGAACCCGTCGTGGGCGGGCGGCCTCCCGTTCCAGGCGCGCTTCGACTACGGCTACGACGGCGTGCTCCGCTCGTGCGAGGACAGCCTCCAGCGCCTCGGTCTCGGGCCGCCGGTTCCGCACGGCTGAGGGATCGAGGCTAGAGGGCGATCTCGCGAACGGGGTCGCGCGGTCGCACCTCGATGCCCAGCCCGGGCTTGCCGTTCAGGCGCACGCGACCGTTCTCGGCGAGCGGCTCGCCGTCGAACAGCCAGTGCGGGAGCTCGTTGCCGACCTCGATCGCCTCGGGCGGGAAGTACTCCGCCATCGGGCACGCCGGCTGGCTGGCGACGACGTGGTAGTTGTGCACCTGCCCCGCATGAGGAACGACGTCGAGGCCGAAGCCCTCCGCGAGCCCGCAGATCTTCACCGCGTGCGTGATCCCTCCGACGCGGTTCGTGTCGAACTGGAGCACCCGGGCGGCGCCGCGGCGGGCGATCTCCGCGAAGCCGGCGACCGTGAACTCGTGCTCGCCGTGTGCGATCGGGATGGCGCTCTCCCGCGTCAGGGCCGCGTATCCCTCGAGGTCGTCGGGGAGCAACGGCTCCTCGAGCCAGCGCAGGCCGTAGGGCTCGAGCAGCCGCACCATCGCGCGGGCGTAGTCGAGGTTCCAGCCCATGTACGCGTCGGCCATCAGATCCGCGTCTTCCCCCACGACCTCACGCACGGTTCGCACGAGCTCGACGTTCGCCCGCATGCCCCTCCGGCCCTCCGGCGGCCCCCAGAGGAACCGCTGCTTGAAGGCGGTGAAGCCCTGGTCGACGTAGCGCTGCGCCTCGGCGGCGAGGTCATCGAGTGATTCGGAGCCGTACAGGCGGCTGGCGTAGACGCGGATCGAGTCGCCTGCGCCGCCCGCCCAGGAGATCGTGGACAGGGACGCCCAGGGCCTTTCCGAGAGCGTCCCAGAGCGCGATGTCGACGGCGCTGATCGCGACCATCCCCAGACCCTTGCGCCCCCAGGCCATCGTGGCGCGGTACATGAGCTGCCAGGTCTCCTGGATCTCGACCACCGCTCGTCCGCGCAGGAGCGGCGCGAGACGAGTATCGACGATCGCGGGAAGGAGGTCGGCTGCGAGGGCGGCGTCGCCGACGCCGACGATGCCGGTCGAGGTCTCCACTTCGACGACGAGCCACCGCGGAAAGGCGAAGCCGCGCTCGTCCCGGCTAGCGTCCCAGCCGCGCAGGGGATTGGCGTAGCGCACGCCGGCGCCCGTAGTAGGAGCCTCGAAGAGCCGGCAGCGGACGTCCGTCACGACCCCGGCGGGGTGGTCGGTGGTCATCGCTCTCCTTTCCCTGCGGCAGGCGCGGCGAGATCGGCTGCGAGCGCGCGATCCCGGGCCGCTGCGTCGGCGACAGGGTCGCCGTCCGTGATCGCGATCGTCGCCAGGTCGGGCAGTGCCGACGCGGTCGAGAGCTCGGGGCACGATGTTCTCGCCGGAGCGGTTCCACGTGTCGATGCCCCCGAGCGCGATCGCGCGCAGCGGGCCGACGCTTCGCCAGCGGCGCGCGAGCCCCTCGCGCACACGTCGTCGAGATCTCGGGCGCGCGACGTCGTGCTCGACGAGCCACACGATTCGCGCACGAGCGCGAACTGCAGACGGTTCCAGACGAACCCCGGCACGTCCCGCCGCACCACGACCGGGAGCTTCCCGAGCGCGAGAGCGTCCCGGACGAACGTCGAGGGTCCGTCGGCGGTCTCGCCTCCCGCGATCACCTCGACGGTCGGCATGAGCAGCGGGGGATTCAGGTAGTGCGTGCCGACCGACCGCTCGGGCGCCGCGATGGCGTCGCCGAGCGCCGTGATCGAGAGCGAGGACGTGTTCGTGGCGAGGATCGCCTCGGAGCGACGGCCAGCGCCTGCTGGAGCATGGAAGTCTTCAGCGCGAAGTCCTCGGGCAGCGACTCGACGGCCATGTCGCCGCGCCCTCGACCGCGGCCGAGAGCTCCGCCGAGATCGCGATTCGGCCCGCCCGCGCTCTCGACCGCGGCCGGCTCGCCGAGCCCGGCGCGCACGAGGACGCGCGAGCCCCGCCTCGCGCGCTTCCGTGCTGCGTCCGCGTCGCGCGCGTGGAGCACGACGTGGTGCCCGCCGAGGGCGTACTCGCAGCCGATCTGCGCGCCCATGGCGGCCCCGACACGCCACGATCGCAACGCGGATGAGCCATAGTATCGTCGGACAGCATGGCGAGCGAGTGGCGATCGTGACGGGCGGCGGCTCGGGCATCGGGGAGGCGACGGCTCGGCTGCTCGCGCGGCAGGGCCTCGACCTCGCGCTCGTCGCGCGCCGCCGCGAGCGGCTCGAGGCGCTCGCGGCGGAGCTGATCGAGGCGGTCGGCGGGCGCGGTCGCCGTGCCGGTCGACCTCGGAGGGCGCGAGGCGCCCCGAGGCCGTCGTCGCGGCGATGCTCGCCGAACTCGGACGCGCTCGACGTGATCGTCAACAACGCCGCCGAGCTTCAAGCTCAAGCCTGTCGAGGAGGTCACCGTCGAAGAGTTCGATGACCACGTCGCGGTGAACGTGCGCGCGCCCTACTTCCTCGTCCGCGCCGCGCTGACGCCCTGCGTGCGTCTCCCGCCCCGTCGTCGTGAACGTGTCGTCGGCAGCCGCCGCATGTACCGGCGCCGCCAGACGCTCTACGGGCTGACGAAGGCGGCGCTCGAGCACCTGACCATGAACCTGGCTGCCGAGCTCGCGCCGGATCGGATCCGGGTCGCCTGCGTGCGGCCGGGGCCGGTCGCGACGGAGATCCACACGGGCGGTCGCCGATCCCGAGGCGCGGCTGGCGGACGCTCGGACAGCTCGTGCCGCTCGGCCGCGTCGGGCGAGCCGGAGGAGATCGCCCGCTGGATCTGGCATCTCGTCGACCGCGAGGCGGCCTGGGTGACCGGCCCGTACTCGTCGATCGACGGCGGCCGCGTGCTCGGCCCGCCCGGAGGTCTGACCGTCGACGGCTGGCGCGTCGCCCGGGTCGACGGACGATCGCCCTCGGGAAGCGGTCGACGCGGAACGGCTCGAACACCTGCGGGCCGGCGCTCGCGTCATGATCATTCCGGCCATCGCCTCGCCCGCGGGCTGGGCGACACCGTCATGCCGAGCATCGAGTAGCCGGTGGCGACGTACGCGTTCCGGATAGGGGCCGGCCCAGTCGAGGATCGGGAGACCGTCCGCCGCCATCGGCCGCAGCCCGGCCCACGGCGTTCTCGTAGTCGGGCTGCTCGAGACCGAGGTAGTCGCTTCGCCAGCCGGAAGACGTTGTCGATGCGGCGGCGGTCGAGCTCGAGGTCGTAGCCCGAGAACTCCATCGTGCCGCCGATGCGCAGGCGGTCGCCGAGGGGAGGACGCCCGCGTGGATGTCCGCGAAGAGGATGCCGTGCTTCGGCATCACCTTCGGGCGCAGCAGGAACGAGTAGCCCTTGCCCGGCTGCATCGGGAGGCGGACGCCCAGCTTCGCGGCCAGCGGCGTCGTCCACGAGCCTGCGGCGAGGAGGAAGTGCGTCGCCGCGCGAACTCGCCTTTCGCCGTCCGCACGGCTCGCACGCGCGCCGTCCGTGGTGTCGAAGCGATGCACCTCCGCGCTCCTCGACGATCTCGGCCCCGAGCTCGCGCACCTTCCTGCCAGCCCGGTGAACGTGTCGCCGGACGTGCCACTGGCTGGGGGACGTGGAATCCGGCCTTGACCCGGTCCGTGAGGGACGGCTCGAGCGCCCGTGAGCTCGTCGCCCGTAGGATGTCGTCCGTGGGAGCTCGTAGCCGAAGCGGCGCATCGGCTCGAGGCTCCGCAGCACCTTGCGCGCGTCCTCGGGTTCGTGCGGTCGCGCACACCATGCCGTGCTTGCAGAGCTCGAAGTCGATGCCGTCCGTCGACCATGCCGTCGACGAGCGTCGAAGCAGCGCTCGGCCGAGCTGCGCGAGCGCGGCCCAGCCGCGGTCGTGGTCGGCTGCGTTGCAGTACGTCCAGAAGCGGAGCCAGCCACGGACGTCAGGTGCGGCGAGATAGCTCGGGGCGGAAGTAGAGAGCGGAGTCGGCGCTAAGCAGCGCGCGCAGCCCGTAGATCGGTGAGTCCCGGCTCGGGCAGCGGTCCTGCCTGCGCCGGCGTGATCCAGCCGCCGTTCCCGTACGATGCCGCGGTGCGTGCGCCGACCTCGGCCGCTCGAGCATCGTCACGTCGACGTCGCGCTTGCGCAGGTAGTACGCGCAGCAGAGGCCCGGCGATGCCGCCCCGACGACCACGGCTCTCACGAAGGGATGCCCGCGGTGACCTCGACCTCGACCAGCATCCCCGGCACCGTGAAGCCCGGTCGATGATCGTCGTGCGTACCGGTCGCGGCGCGGGGAAGTCTCCGCCCAGAGTCCGGTTCCAGGCGCGCGAAGTCCTCGGCGCGGAGCAGGTAGCACTGGACGCGCAGCACGTGCTCGGGGCCCGAGCCGGCCTCGGCGAGCGACGCCCGATCTGGTCGAGGACGTCCGCGCCTGCACCTCGAAGTCGATCGGAGACGACTCCATCGTCGTCGTGTCGATCGGCGCCCTGCCCGAGAGGAAGAGCAGGTCGCCCCAGCGCACGGCACTCGAGATGAGCGGCTCCGAACCGCCAACGGGAAGCGCGCCCGACGACGACGCTGCTCCGTCACGCTTGCCACCTCCGCGGCGACTGACGAGAATCGATCATACGGCATGCCTGATGACCGGTCCTTTCGGATCGGCGTCACGCGCGAGGTGCTGACGTCCCGACGGCGGCGTTCGTGTTCGCGCCCGTCGACCTCGGCCGCCCTCGACGTGCCCGGCGTCGACGTGGGAGTTCCTGGAGGACGATGCGAGGCCGCTCCCGCCCGCCCTCATCGCACCTCGACGGCCTCTTCCACTTCAACGCGCCGGTGAGCGAGCGAAAGCCTCGACGGCGTCGAGCGGCTGACGGTGCTCGCCCGACACGGCGTCGGGCCTCGACTTCGTCGACGTCGACGCCTGCACCGCGCGCGCGCATCGCGGTCACGATCACGTCGGCTGGGATCACGCACCCGATGGCGTCGGCGGCGGTGACGCTCGTTCTCGCGCTCGCGCACCGCTTGCGCGAGCGCGACGCCGCGCTCCACCGTGGCGACTGGGACGAAGGGCGGTTCGCACCTGCAGGGCGTCGGCCTGCGGGGGCGCACCCTCGGCGTCATCGGATACGGGCGGATCGGGCGAGAGGTCGTGCGTCTCCTCGCGCCGTGGCAGATGCGGGTGCTCGTGACCCAGCGCACGCCCGTGAGCGAGGAGGGCGTCGCCTACGTCGAGCTCGAGACGCTGCTCGCGCGAGGCGGATGTCGCCGTCGTCGCGTGTCCCCTCACCGACGAGACGCACCAACTGCTCGACGCTCCGAGGCTCGCGCTACTGAAGCCGACGGCGTTCCTCGTCAACGTGGCGCGGGGAGCGATCGTCGATCAGGACGCGCTCGTCGCGGCGCTGCGGGAGGGCCGCCTCGCCGGTGCGGGGCTCGACGTCGTCGACCCCGAGCCGCTGCCGGCCGACGACCCGCTCCTCGAGCTCCCGAACGTCGTCGGCGCGCCGCACTCCCTCGGCTACACCGACGAGCTCCTGCGAGGGTGCGTCGCCGGGGCGTGCGCCGCGCTCCTCGCGTGCGCAGCCGGACGGGTCCCGCCCGAGGTCGCCAACCCCGAGGTCCTCGACGATCCGCTCTTCGCCGAGAAACTCGCCCGTTTCGCCCCCGAAGGAGGACATCGATGAGCACGACTCCCGAACGGCTCCGGCTCCTGCACGGCACGGAGGCGCCGCTGCCCGCGCTCCGCCCGCTGCGCGCGGGCCCCGTGACGCTGCTCCTCGACGGCATCGACCTTCGCTACCTGCGCCTCGGCGGAACGGAGCTCGTACGCCGCGTGTACACGGCGGTCCGCGACGTCGACTGGGACACCGTCCCCGGCGAGATCTCGGGCCTTCGGATCGACGAGCGCGACGCAGGCTTCCTCGTCGAGTTCGACGCGCGCCACTCGCGCGCGGAGATCGACTTCGAGTGGCACGGGACGATCTCGGGCGACGAAAGCGGGCGCGTCGAGTACCTCTTCGACGGACGTGCGCGCGACGTCTGCCGTTACAACAGGATCGGCATCTGCGTGCACCACCCCTGGCGCGAGACGAAGGGGGCGAGCTTCCGCGCCCGCACGCCGGAGGGCGAGATCGAAGGTGCCTTTCCCGACCTCATCGGCGAGCAGCGGTTCGAGAACGGCGCGTACCACGCTCTCTTCGCCGCGTTCGACCGGCTCGAGGTCGACCTCGCGTCCGGCGGCCGACTGCTCCTCGAGTTCGAGGGCGACCTGTGGGAGACGGAGGATCACCGCAACTGGACGGACGCCAACTTCAAGACCTACTCGACCCCGATCGGGCTCGGCCGGCCGGCGCCGCTCGAGCCGGGGAAGAGCTCCGGCAGCGGCTCGTGATCACGCCGCTCGACGTCCCGAGCGGGCCCCGCGCGTCGACAGGCCGCGTGCGGCTCTCGCTCGGCGAGCCGCTGGGAACACGCGTGCCGCCCGTCGGTCTCGGGCAGGACCGCGACCACCATCGCCCGGACGCCCACGAGCGCGACGTGCTCGCCGCGTTGTCTCCTCGGCACCTGCGGGTGGAGGTGCACCTCGATCAGGCGACCTGGCGCGACGCCCTCTCTGCCGGGTGCGAGACGGCGCGGGCGATCGGCGCGCATCTGGAGCTGTCGCTGCATCTCCTCGAGGAGCACGTCGACGAGCTCGCCGCCGTCGGGGAGGCGCTCGCAGGCGGTCCTCCGGTCGACCGCGTGCTGGTGATCAACGCCGACTCCCGCACGGCCACGCCCGCCGAGACGACGCGGCCGGAGCTCGTGGAGGCCGTGCGCCAGGGGCTCCGGCAGGCCGCCCCCGACGCCGCCTTCGTCGGCGGCACGGAGATCTACTTCACCGAGATCAACCGCACGCGCCCCGAGCTCGCGACGTGGGACGGCGTGTGCTTCTCGATCTCGCCCCAGATCCACGCCTTCACGGACGTCGACGTCATGGAGAACCTCGACGCCCAGGCCGAGACCGTGCGTAGCGCCCACGCGCTCGCGGGCGGGAGGGCAGTCGTCGTCTCGCCGGTCACGATGCGCCGCCGTGTGAACTTTCACGCCGCCGGCGACCCGCCGCCGACTCCCGCGGGGGAGCTTCCGGACGCGGTGGACGTGCGCCAGTCGGCGCTCTTCGGCGGCGCGTGGACGGCGGGCAGCGTGAAGTACCTCGCCGAGGCGGGCGCCTCGACTGTCACCTACTACGAGACGAGCGGGTGGCGGGGCGTCGTCGAGCGAGCGGACGGCTCGGAGCTGCCGCAGCGCTTCCGCTCGTCTGCCGGCGAGGTCTTTCCGCTGTACCACCCGCTCGCCGACGCGACGGAGTGGCGTGACGCCGAGGTCCTCCGCTGCGAATCGAGCGACTCCCTGGCGGCCGTCGCACTCGCGGTTCGGCAGGAGGGCGAGACACGCCTGCTCGTCGCCAACCTGACGGCACTCGAGACCGAGGTGTCGGTCGGGCCGCTCGACGGGAGCCTTGCGCTGCGACGGCTGAACGAGGAGACGGCAGCCGAGGCTGCGAGCGACCCGCGAGGGTTTCGGGAGCGGTCCGAGGCCGTCGCGGTCGCCGGCGAGCTCACGCTGACTCTCGCGCCGTACGAGGTCGTGCGGATCGACCCTGCATAGCCGCCAGCCTCGTGCCGGGCCGGCGGCGATGCCAGCTCGTCTGCGACTGCAGCGCCTCGCCGAGCGCGAGGACGGTCCCGTCGCGCCAGCGCCCCGCGGCGAGCTGGACTCCGACCGGCGCGCCCGTGCGGTCGACGCCGAACGGCAGCGAGAGCGAGGGGACGTGCGCGAAGCTGAGGACGTGCGTGTAGGGGACGACCTGTGCCGTCGTCTCCACGGTGTCGGCGCCCTCCGAGGCGGGCGCCCGGATCGGGAGCGTGGGCAGCAGCAGCACGTCGACCGTGCGCAGGAGCTCGTCCACCGCCGATGCCCAGCGTTCCTGCTCGCCGCGAAGAACCTCGCGCTCGGACGCCGAAACGTCGGCCGCGAGACGCAGCCGGCGGACCGTTCCGGGCTCGAGCAGCTCGGAGCCCGACTCCACGGCGTCCCGGTACACACCGAGCGCCTCCGCCTTGATCAGCCGTCCGCAGGCGTCGACCGCGCGCTCCCAGCCGTCGAGAGCGACCTGGACGAGCGATGCACCGAGCTCGTGTACGACGTCGCACGCCTCGCGCACGCAGGCGGCGACGTCGGCATCGGAGCGCTCGACGAGCGCCTCCACCACGCCCACGCGCGGAGGCGGTTCTCGTGTGGCCGAGAGCGCGAGCGTGCTCTCGCACGTTGTCGGATCCTCGGGATCGTGACCCGCGATGGCGCCAAGGACCGCCCGCAGATCCGTCACCGCTCGTGCGAGCGGACCGACCGTGTCGAGCGACGCGCTCACCGGCTGCACGCCCCGGTTCGAGACCGCCCCGTAGGTCGGGCGCAGGCCGGCGACGCCGCAGAGTGCCGCCGGCAGGCGGATCGATCCTCCGGTGTCCGTCCCGATCGCGGCAACGCAGAGGTCGGCCGCGACGGCCGCGCCGGAGCCGCCGCTCGAACCGCCGGGGATGCGGTCGGGGGCGATCGGGTTGACGACGTGACCGAACTCCTCGTTCCGCGACGTCGCGCCGAACGCGAGCTCGTGCATGTTCGCCTTGCCGAGGAGCACGGCGCCCGCGACCCGCAGGCGGGCGGTCACCTCGGCGTCCTCCGCCGCCACGCGATCGGCGAAGAGTCGCGACCCGACGGTCGTGCGGACGCCCGCCACGTCGACGTTGTCCTTGAGCACGAGTGGTAGGCCGTCGAGCGGGAGGCGCTGCCCGCGGGCTCGCGCCTCGTCGGCCCGACGCGCGCCCGCGAGCGCGAGCTCGGGCGTGAGCGTGACGGTCGCGTGGAGCCGTGGCGCGGCCGATTCAAGCCGTTCGAGGAACACCTCCGCAAGCTCGACCGCCGGGACGTCGGCGCGCCGGGCAGGCTCGTCGATGAGCGCTCGGAGGTCGTCCTCGCTCACGCCGCAGCGACGATCTCGTCTAGCGCAGCCAGCTACGGCGTCGCCGCAGGCGCTCGTTCCCGCGTTGCCGCCAAGGTCGGGTGTGGGGGCGGCGCTGCTGCGGATCGTGTTCGACACGGCAGCCTCGATCCAGGTCGCCGCGCGTGCCGCGGCGGCGTCCTCGTCACGCCGCCCGAGCCAGTCGAGCAGCAGCGCCGCCGAGAGGATCGTCGCCAGCGGGTTCGCGATGCCCCTGCCCGCGATGTCAGGCGCCGATCCGTGCGTGGCCTGGAACACGCCGTGCCGCTCCCCGACGTCCGCGGAGGGCGCCACGCCAAGGCCCCCGACGGTCGCCGCCCCGAGGTCGGAGAGGATGTCGCCGAACATGTTCTCGGTCACGACGATGTCGAACGACGACGGGCTGCGTACGAGCTGCAGCGCGGCCGCGTCCACGTAGAGCGTGTCGAAGTCGATCTCGGGGAAGGATGCCGCGACGTGGCTCGCGACCTCGCGGAAGAACGCATACGAGGCGAGGACGTTCGCCTTGTCGACGCACGTCACGCGGGAGACCCCGTCGCCGGGCGCGCCGGATCGTCGCCCGGCGAGCGCGAACGCCTCACGCACGATCCGCTTCGTGCCGGACTTCGTGATCACGCTCGTGTCGGCCGCGACCTCGCCGACGACACGGCTGCCGCCGTGCCGACCCGCGTACACGCCCTCGACGTTCTCGCGCACGATCACGTAGTCGATTCCTGCCCCGACGTCCGCGAGCGGAGTCGGGCATCCCTCGTAGAGCCTGATCGGCCTGATCCCCGCGTACAGGTCGAGGTCGAAGCGAAGGCGGAACATCGCGTCCGAGCCCGCCTCGCGACCGTCCGGGTGTCGCGCGTCCGGAAGCCCCACGGCGCCGAGCAGCATCGCGTCGGCGCTCGCGCAGGCCGCGAACGTGTCGTCCGACATCGCCTCGTCCGGTCCGTCGCCACGCGCCGGCACCGACCTCGAACGATTCGAACTCGAGCTCCACCTCGCCACCGCTCAGCGTCTGCACGCGCTCGAGCACGCGTCTCGCCTCGGCGACCACCTCGGGCCCGATCCCGTCACCGGGCAGGAGCGCGATTGCGTGCGCCACGAGGCTCGTTCAGCTGCTCGACTCGTGGAACGCGCGGTACTGGTCCACGTACTGCGCCACTCCGTCGCGAATCGAGAAGTAGCGCGGCTCCCACCCGAGCTGCGTCCGCGCGTTCTCGATCGACAGCTGGGCGCGGAGTGAGACCACGGGCTTCTCCGCCTCGGACAGCTCCTCGCCGATCTCGACGTCGGCGCCCGGGACGAGGTCGCGGACGAGCTCGGCGACCTCGGTCGTCGTCACCATCGGCCCTCCGGTCGAACCGTAGAAGATGCGGTCGGCGTCGTCCGGGGCGTCGAGCATCGCGACGACCAGGCCGGCGATGTCGCGCACGTGCGTGTACGGGCGCGGATGGGAGCCGCCGAACTCGAAGTGGGCGGGCTCGCCGCGCACCGAGTTCTCGACCATCGCCTTGATCGGCCCGACGTACTGGTTCATTCCGAGGCCGTAGACCGCGGACGGGCGGATCGTGCGGAAGTCGAAGCCGAGCGCCTGGTGGTAGGCGAAGAGCATCGTCTCGGCCGCCGCCTTCGTCGACCCGTAGAAGTCCGTCGCAGGCCCGGCGTCGGCCAGGAGAATGGGGTGGTTCGAGTCGATCGGCTCGTACATGACGCGCGGCAGAACGCCGACCGAGGAGAAGTTGACGAGACGCGGCACCCCGAACGCGATCATCGCCTCGACGAGGTTGATCACGCCGCCGAGGTTCACCTGGAAGGCCGTCGCGCGGTTCGTCGCCAGGTAGGCGGGGTCGAGGATCATGCCCGCGTGGACGACCTCGTCCGGGCGGTGGACGCGGAAGACGTCGAGCACCCGCGCCTGGTCGCCGATGGACGCGAGCTCGAGCGGCAGCGAGTCGACGTCCGAGCCGATGACGAAGCGCGCCTCGGGCGTGAACGGCTGAACGTCGAGGGTTACCACCGTGCGGCCGGTGTCGAGCAGCTCCCGGACGAGGTGCCCGCCGATGAAGCCGGCTCCTCCCGTGACGAGGGTCGTCCGCTCCCCGACCGGCTTGCGCACGACGTCGCGCGTTCCGATGTCGACGTCGGGCCGGGCCATTCCCTGCGTGTAGCGCTGTTCGCTCATCCGCTCCTTCTCGCATCCGCCACCAGCACGTCGATCGGCTTCCAGAACGTGCGCGTCGACGCGGCCGTCATCTCCTTCGGTGCCTCGTGGCTCGCGGTGAGCGCGGCGCTCGAGCGGACGAGCCGATACGTCTTCTTCGCGGCCGGATGCCGCTTCAGCCAGGCCATGAGGTCCGTCGCGCCGGAGGTGCCCACGACCTCGTCCCGGTCGCCGGCGAGGATGACGAAGCGGACCGATGCCGGCGGCGTGCCGGCCGGGCGACCAGGCACTCTCGTGGTCGGGAAGATGCTGAAGACGCTGTGCGGCACCGGCACCTTCCATGCCCGCGCGTTACCGGCGTAGTAATTGACGAGCGCGCCTCCGAACGAGAAGCCGGCCGCCACGACCGGAGCTCGCGTCGAGCCCAGCTCCTCGAACCCGATCTGGACGCCGCGACGGAAGCCATCGACCGACTGCGGCCACGTGTCGAGCGCGTCCCGCTGATAGCGGGGGAAGAGGACGATGCTGCCGTTGGCGCAGAGGTGGTCGAAGCGCGCTCGGTGCCAGTCGTTCGGGTCCGTCGCCGTCCAGCCGTGCGCGAAGAGCACGATGCTCTTCGGCGTCGCCGCCGGATTGAGGATCCACACCTGCGTCCGGCCGGCGCCGAACGGTCCCGTGACCGAGCATCCGGACGAAGCGGGAGCCGTCAGCGCGCTTCCGACGAGCAGCACGAGCGAGAGCAGCCCCACGAAGAGGACTGCCCCGACGTGGCTCATCCCTGTACCGCGCCCAGCGTGAGCCCGCGCACGAGGTGACGCTGGACGAGGATCCCGAGGATGAGTGCGGGGATGAGCGACACCATCGTCAGTGCACTCGCCTGGCCGTAGAGGTTGCCCTGGAAGAACGTGATCAGGCCGGCCAGGACCACGGGGGCGGTGATGGCGTCGTCACGGGCGAGCACCTGAGCGAAGAGGAACTCCGTCCACGAGAAGATGAACGCGAACGCGGCCGCGGACACGATCCCCGGCGCCGCGAGCGGCAAGGCGATCTTGCGCAGTGCCTGTAGGCGTGAACAGCCGTCGACGAGGGCCGCCTCCTCGAGCTCCGGCGGCATCTGCCGGAAGTAGGCGTACATCATCCAGACGGTGAAGGGCAGCGCGAATACGGTGTAGAGGAGGATCAGGCCGGCCCTCGTGTCGATCAGGGTGAAGCCGAACCACTCGTCCGAGTACCGGCTATACAGCAGGAAGATCGGGATGATGATCGCGATCGGCGGCATCATCCGCTGGGAGAGGAACCAGAAGGCGAGGTGCTTCCCGCCCGTCCGGAAGCGCGCCATCGAGTAGGCGGCCGCCGCGCCGAATCCGACGGCGAGGATCGTCGTCACGACGGCGACGAAGATCGAGTTCTGTAGACCTTTCCACCCGTTGAAGTTGTTGAGCGCGTCGCTGTAGTTGAGCGACGTCGGGTCGGACGGGAACCAGACGGGCGGATCGGCGAGCTGATCCTCCTGGCCCTTGATCGAGGTGACAGCCATCCAGTACAGGGGCAGGAGGAGAAAGCCCGTGTACGCGGCGATGAAGGCGAACCGCAGGATGCCGCCGACGCGGAAACGACCTCCGTGGACGACGCGGCTCGTGCCGTGCCGCTCGGACTTCGCGCGCTCGACGGCCACGTCGCCCATCAGGCCTCCTCGACGGGCTTGAGCAGCCGCCGGACGAGCCAGAACGAGATGAACGTGAGCATGATCAAGAACATCCAGGCGCCTGCCGTTCCCTGGCCGAGGTGGAAGAACTCGAAGCCCTGTTGGTAGAGGTAGTACGACGTCGTGTACGTGTCGGTCCCCGGCCCGCCGCGGGTCAGCGTGAAGATGATGTCGAACAGCTTCACCGCGTCGATGAACCGGAAGGTCACGGCGATCAAGATGATCGGCAAGAGCAGCGGCAGGGTCACGAAGAAGAACGACTGCCGCGGTTTCGCCCCGTCGAGATCGGCCGCCTCGTACAGCGTGTCCGGGATCGCCGCGAGTCCCGCGAGCAGGATCACGAACATGAACGGCGTCCATTGCCAGACGTCGGCGAGGACCACGACGATGTAGACCCACGGCGAGTCCTGAGAGAAGTCGATCGTGACGTCGCCAGGCCACACCCAGCTCGCGAGCTGGTTCGCGACGCCGTGCGGCCGGCGGATGAAGAGGTCGAAGAACCCGCCCACCACCACCGGGCTCATGAACAACGGCACCACGTAGAGCGTCATGAGCACTCGCCGGCCGCGGAACGGCCGCAGCATCGCGAGCGCGAGCAGGAGCCCGAGCGCGAGCTCGACCGCGACCATCGTGACCGAGAACCACAGCGTCCTCCAGAGCGAGGCCCGCCACACCGGGTCCTTCCAGTTCTCCGCGAAGTTGTCGAGCCCGACCCACGGATGCTCCGGGCCGAGCGCGAAGTCGTATTGGACGAAGGCGACCCAGAGCGAGAAGCCGAGCGGGAAGATCGTGAGCGCGACCACGACCAGGATCGCAGGCGCGACGAGCAGCCAGCGGATGTGCCGGTCCATCCAGGAGGAGGCGGCCGACGGCCGCCTCCTCCCGATCGCTTCGGTGCGTGTCGCCACGACGTCGCGCCGCTACGTCGTCAGACTTGACCGCCTGCCCGAGCTTCCTCACGGTGTTCTTGCTCGTCGCGCCCGGGTACTTCAGGAAGTTCGCGTACGAGGCGCGCTGCTTCGCCACGCCGAGCTTGTTCGTGATCGCGTCCCACTCGCGTGCGGCCTCGTCGAGCCCGGACTTGGGGTCTTTCCCGGCGTAGATCGCGGTCATCGCCCGGTCGAGGGCGTTCGCATAGTCGCCGGCGCCGCTCATGGCCAGGTCGAGAACGGCGTCGTTGGCCGCCTCGGCGAGGGTCTCCAGGTACTCGTCGGCGCCCTTCCAGAGCCTCCTGGTAGGCCCGCGAGCGGTAGTGCGAGATCCGGTACGGGTCGCGCAGCGTGTACGGCAGCATCACCCGCTGGAGGGAGACCGACGGGCTCGTCGCCCACTGGTTGTAGAAGTAGGCGGCGTCCTGGTTCTCCGACGTGGCCATGACGCCCTTGATGAATGCGCCCGCGTGCTCGCCGTTCAGACCGGGCACGCGGGCGTACCCGGTCTTGCCGACGATCTTGGACTTGGGCAGCGTCGCGAACGCCTTGTCGCGCTGGAGGATGTTCTCGGAGATGCGCCCGGTCGGCGGCCAGGCCATGATCATCGCCGTCTTGCCCTCGAGCCAGAGGCCCCAGCCCGAAATGAAGCTGAGCTTCTCGACGCCTGGCGGGGACGCCTTGTTCTGCGCGAGGATCTGCTGCATCGTCTTCACGCCGATGGCGTCGTTGATCTCCGCCTTCATCGTGCGCGGGTTGAAGAACCGGCCGCCGTTCGCGCGGAACTGCTGGAAGAAGTAGAACTGGTTGCCCGGATTGCCGAGCGCGCGCCCCATGCCCGTGCCGTACACCTTGGGCGCCATCTGTCGGTGATGAACTGGGCGACCTGGTTGAACTCCTCCCACCCGCGCGGCACGCGCAGGTCACGCTTGTACTTCGCCTTGTAGGCGGCCCTGAGCTTCGCGTTGCCGAAGATGTCCTTCCGGTAGTAGAGCGCCCAGACGTCGCCGTCGTCGAAGAAGCCCCACGTCTTGCCCTTGTAGCGGGCGAGCCCGCGGTACAGCGGGTGCAGATCGGCGAGCGTCGACTGCGCCTTGTGCTTGCGCGATCAGCGAGTCGATCGGGAGGAGCACGCCCTGGTCCGCGAAGTCGGGGATCCACGCGGGCGAGACCTCGACCGAGTCGAACGCGCCGGACTTCGCGAGATGCTCGGCGATGATCTTCGTCCGGATCTCGGCGAACGTCGCCTCGGTGAGGTTCGTCTCGATCCCGGTGAGCCTCTCCCACAGCGGCCCCGAGAAGTTCTTGTCGTCGAGCGACTGCGGTCCGGTCTCGTTGATCCGGCCCATCGCGAGCCCGCTGAACTGCTTGGCCTTGGCGACGGCGTGACGCGGCGATCGGGTCGCGGGCCTGCCCTACCCCGGTCGAGGCTTTGATGGCTGCGTGCGCCTGCTCTGAGGTGAGCCAGCCCGCCGCGGCTGCGGCTGCGGCTGCGGCGAGCCCCGTCTTGACCAGGAAGTCGCTCCGCGCCATGCGGAGCTGGTCGAAGTATTCGTCCTGCGAGACGTGCGGATCGTGATGAACGTCGTCACTCACGGTCGTCCCACTCCTTTCTCCTATGGCCTGCCCGGGTGCCATCTTCTCGAATGAGCCACGACGGTCAACGCCTCACGCGGCGATCCGGGCGCCCGTCTCGGGGTCGAAGAAGCGCAAGGCACCTCGTGCCACTGCGATCTCGGCAATCGTCTCCTCCTCTGTCGGGGCGTCCGCGGAGAACCGTCCGACGAACGACGTCCGGCGCGCGGCGCGTAGGTGGTCGAGCTCGGTGAGCGCGGACGCGTCTACGTCCTCGGCCAGGTCCCTGGTCTCCGGATGTGACGACAGGTGCGGCCTCGACCTCGAAATGGACGACGACCTCCGAGCCGAGCAGCTCGCGAAGCCGGACGAGGCCGCGGAGCCGCCGCTCCTGCGGTGTGGCCGTCGCGAGCGCGGCGTCCTCGAGGTGCTCGGGTCGCACGCCGACGACGACGTCGCGTCCCTCGTGTCCGCCGAGGCCGCCCGCCAGCGAGTCCTCGGCCTCGTCGACGACGAGCCGCTGACCGTCGCCGAAGGTGACGGCGGTCGTCTCGTTCGAGCGCTCGACCCGGCCGGCGAAGAAGTTCATCGCCGGGCTGCCGATGAAGCCGGCCACGAACAGGTTGGCGGGCCGCGTGTACAGCTCCTGCGGCTCGGCGACCTGCTGGAGCTCGCCCTTGCGCATGACGGCCACCCGCTGCCCGAGCGTCATCGCCTCGACCTGGTCGTGCGTCACGTAGATCGTCGTCACGCCGACCTCCTTGTGCAGGAGGCCGATCTCGGCACGCATCTGCGTGCGGAGCTTCGCGTCGAGGTTCGACAGCGGCTCGTCCATGAGGAACGCCTGGGGCTCGCGGATCATCGCCCGCCCCATGGCGACCCGCTGGCGCTGCCCTCCCGAGAGCTGCCGCGGCCGCCGCGGCAGCTGCTCGTCGAGCTCGAGCACGCGCGCCATGCGCCGGACCCGCTCGTCGATCTCGGACTTCGAGAGCTTGCGCAGCTTGAGCGGGAACGCGAGGTTCTCGTAGATCGACTTGTGCGGGTAGAGAGCGTAGTTCTGGAATACCATGGCGACGTCCCGGTCGCGCGGCGGAAGTCCGTTCACGACCTCGTCGCCGATCCGGACCTCGCCCTCCGAGATCTGCTCGAGGCCGGCGACCATTCGTAGCGCCGTTGTCTTCCCGCATCCGGACGGCCCGACAAGCACCATCAGCTCGCTGTCGGCGATCTCGAGCGTAAGGTCGTGTACTGCGACCGTGCCGTCCGGGTACACCTTTCGTACGTGCTCGAAGGAGACGATCGCCACGGGTCGCGGCTACCTTCTCGCTGGCCGTCGGTGCCGTGAGATGCGGCGGCGCCTCACACGGGGGAACCTATACGACGGCGTACCAGTCGTCCACATTCACCGGCATACGGTATGACGTATGATCGCTTCGATGGACGACCGGCCTGCTCGGGACTCGTCGGCAGGTGAAGCGTTGTTCGCCCAGGTCGCCCGAGAGCCGCGTCTGTCGGACAAGGTCGCCGAGATGATGCTGGACACGATCCTCTCCCACCGACTGCAGGTTGGCGACCGCCTCCCGTCGGAGCGCGAGCTCGGCGAGCAGTTCGGCGTCTCGCGCACCGTCGTCCGCGAGGCGGTGCGTGCCCTCGTGGCGAAGGGCGTGATCGAGGTGCGATCCGGGAGTGGGCTCCGCGTGGCGGCCGTCGACGCGGCTGCGGTGACCGAGTCGATGAGCCTGTACCTGCGCGGGGGGACCCTCGACTTCGAGAAGGTGCACGAGGTCCGGGCGCTCCTCGAGGTGCACATCGCCGGCGTCGCCGCCGAGCGCGCGACCGACGCCGACCTCGCGCGCCTGCGCGAGGTGCACGAGCGCATGGAGCGTGAGCGCGCCGACGTCGACGCGGCCGCACGCGACGACCTCGAGTTCCACCGCGTGATCGCAGGGGCGACGCAGAACGACCTGTACCTCCTGCTGATGGACTCCATCGGGGCCGCCCTCATCGACATCCGCCGGGAGAACCTCGGCTCGGGCTCGGCCCCGATGACGCTCAGTCAGCACGAGAGCGTCCTCGACCGCGTGGCCGCGGGCGACGCCGACGGCGCGCGCGAGGCGATGGCGGCCCACCTCGAGGGAGTCGCCGACTGGTGGCGCGAACACCAGCACGCGACGCCGCTCTCGGGAACGACCGGCGGGTGACGCTCCTCCGTCGGCTCGATCATGTCGCGATCCTCGTGCGGTCGACCGAGGATGCGCTGACCTTCTACGAGGGCCATCTCGGGCTTCGCGTGCACTCGTCCGAGGTGGTGCCGGCGCCACACGTGCGCCTGACGTACCTGGATGCGGGCAACGCCTATGTCCAGCTCGTCGAGCCTCTCGACGGCGACTCACCCCTCGGCCTATGGCTGGACGAGCAGGGCGAGGGCCTGCACCACATCTGCTTCGGCGTCGACGACGTGCCTGCGGCGGTCGCGGACCTGAGCGACGACGGAGCGGCCGTCACGCTCGGCAGCGGACGGGGCCGGGCTGCGAGCTTCGTGACGACGAACGACAGTCACGGCGTCCGCATCGAGTGCACCGAGTTCGATCGCGCCCAGGACGTCGACGGGACGCGCGGCTACCTCTAGCCGTACGTCCGCGCGGTCCCCTGCACGACCGGGTTCGTGAGCTCGCCGATTCCGCTCGCCGAGACGGTGACCGTATCGCCGGGGTGCAGGAACCGCGGCGGGTCCATGAACGTCCCGCAGCCCGCGGGGGTGCCGGTCGAGAGGACGTCTCCGGGCTCGAGCGTGATCACCGACGAGAGCCACTCGATGGCGGTGGGGGGAGGGCCGAGCTGCTCGCCGACGAGTGCGTCCTGGCGCAGCTCCCCGTTCACGTATGACTGGATGCGCACGGCTTCCCACTCGGGCAGCTCGTCGCGCGTGACGATGCACGGGCCCATCGGGCAGAACGTGTCGAAATTCTTGCCGAGGTCGACCTGGCCATTGTGGAACTGCACCGACCGCGAGCCGACGTCGTTGAGCACCGTGTACCCGAAGACGTGGTCGAGCGCGTTCTCGGCGCGGACGTTCTTCGCGCGCGTGCCGATGACGACGCCGAACTCGACCTCGTAGTCGACCGCGAACCCGTGCTCGCGAAGCACTCCCTCCTCGCCCGGGACACGTCGGATGACGTCGTCGTTCGGCGGAAGCACGATCTCGGCTTCCGGCCCGACGATCGCGCTCGCGAGCTTGATGAAGCCCAGGATCACCTTCTCGTCCGGGAAGACGAACCCGGGCTCCTCGTCGCCGTGACTCGCGTAGTTGACGCCCGAGCCGAAGATCTTCCCGGGGTTCGTCAGCGGCGCGAGGATCCGGTCGACCGCAACGGGATCCCCGGAGCCGGAGGCCGCGGCCGCCTGCTCGAGCCCGCGCTCACCGTCGCGGACGAGCGCGAGGGTGTCGGAGTAGGGGGTGGCGAAGATCTGGCCGTCGAGCTCGACGCCGCAGCCAGTCGTGTCGCCGGCGGCGTACTGCACGATTCTCATCGCTGCGCTCCTTTCGTCGTGTCGTGCCGCGGCGGCACGGGGTGAGCCTAACCTGTATGACAGTACGATGGCGTCGTGAGCGCGAGCAGCACGCCGCCGGTCGTGGTGCTCGACGACGACCCGACCGGCGTGCAGACGCTCGCCGGCATCCGGGTCCTGCTCGCCTGGGATGCCCAGCGCATCGGCAGCGCGCTCGAAGGACGTCGGGCGGTGCACCTCATCACGAACACACGCGCGTTGCCCTCGGAGCGCGTGGAGGGCGTCGTGGCCGACGCCGCCCGCGCCGCGCTCGACGGCGTGCCGGAGGCGATGATCGTGTTGCGGGGCGACAGCACGCTCCGCGGCCACCTGCTCGAGGAGTACCGCGGCGTCCGCTCGGTCGTGGCGCCCGACACGTGGCCTGTCCTCCTGCTCGTGCCGGCGCTGCCCTCGGCGGGGCGGGTCACCGTGGGAGGGATGCACCTGTTCGAACGGGACGGGATACGGACGCCGCTCCACGAGACCGAGTACGCGCACGACGGCCTCTTCGCGTACACGAGTTCGCGCCTGCTCGAGTGGGCCGAGGAGCGCTCGGGTGGGCTCTTCCGCGCGGGACGACGGCCGCGAGCTCGGACTGGATGCGTTGCGCGAGGACGGCGCGGCCGCCGTCTTGGACGCGTCTGCGGGCTCTTTCGGCGACGGGTCGGCCGTGCGCGCTCGTGCCCGACGCGGAGACCGTGGGCGACCTCGAGGCGATCGCCGAGGGCTCGCGGTCCGCCGTCGCGAGCGGTGTGGACGTCGTGGTGCGCTGCGCCCCGACCTTCGCCGGGGTGCTCGCTGGCACGACGGCGACCGGCCTCGTCCCGCTCCCCGCGGTGCCCGGCGGCCTGCTCGTCGTATGCGGCTCGTACGTCGAGCAGTCGAGACGCCAGCTCGAGCGGCTGCTCGAGCACCGCCCAGGCTCGCTCGCCGAGGCGGACGTCATCGCGCTGGCGAGCGACGATCCGTCGACGGAGATCACGAAGCTCGCACGCGAGGTCTCGGAGCTGCTCTTCCACGACGCGCTCGCCGTCCTCGCAACGCCGCGCGAGCGCCCGCCGGAGACGACCTCGCTCGCAGCGGGCGCGCGAATTGCGGCCAACCTGGCACGCGTCGTCGCTGGGCTCGAAGTGCCGCCGGAGGTCGTCGTCGCGAAGGGCGGCATCACGTCCGCCGTGACGCTGCGCGAGGGGGTGGGCGCCGACGAGGCGGAGGTCGTGGGCCCGGTCGTGCCGGGCGTCTCCCGCTGGTTGACTGCCTGGCGCGACGGCAGCCCGGTCGACTACCTCGTCGTGCCGGGCAACGTCGGGGAGGAGGATCTTCTGGAGCGTCTGGTCGAGGGGATCGTGAGAGGATCGGCGCGTGCTGACGCCGTTTCGTGAGCTGCTCGACGAGCGGAACGCCGCCGGCGCGGCCGCAGGCGCCTTCACCTGCTACGACGTGACGACGGCGCTCGGCGTCGTGCGGGCCGCGGAGCACCGCGGCGACCCCGTCATCCTTCTCGTCGCGGAGGCGTCCTTCCGCGCGGAGTCCGGTCGGCTGCTCGTGCCCGCCCTCGTCGCCGTCGCCGACGCGGCGCGCGTGCCGGCATGCGTCCAACTCGACCACGTCAACGATCCCGCGCTCATCGACGCCGCATTCGCTGCGGGCGTCGGCGCGGTGATGGCGGACGCGTCGACGTTGCCGGAGGAGGAGAACGCCGCGTTCGTGGCCGAGACGCGACGGCGTGCCGGCGATACGGCCGTCGAGGCGGAGCTCGGCCACATCGAGGGCGGCGAGGACGTCGCTCGTGCGGTCGAGGCGGGCGCGCTCACGGATCCCGAGGCGGCCGCGCGGTTCGTGGCCGCGTCGGGCTGCGACTGCCTCGCAGTCTCGATCGGCAACGTCCACGGCCGCTATGCGGCGCCGCCGCGCCTCGACTGGGACCGGCTGGCGCAGATCCGCGCGCTCGTCCACGTCCCGCTGTCACTCCACGGCGCCTCCGGCCTTGCGGACGACGACGTACGGCAGGCGATCGCCCTCGGCGTCTCCAAGGTCAACGTCAACGCCGAGCTTCGCGAGCGCTACCTCGCGCGTCTCGACTCGGAGCTCGAGCGCGCCCGCGACGGCCTCCGACTGCTCGAACTCGAGGCCGCCGTCGTCGACGCGGTCGCGGAGATCGTCGCGGCGAAGCTCGCGGTGTTCTCCGGCTAACGCTGTGCCGCAATACCGCCCGACGACGTAGACACCTCCCGGCGCGCACTGGCTGGGCAGATCCCGCGCGGGGACCGTTCGCGCACTACGAAGCGGAGTACCGGCTTGTCTCCGTGACCTGCGGTTCCTCGCAGTCTCCTACAACTGTGAATCGAGAGCCTTGCAGGCTCTTTCAGCCAGACGCACGTCGCCTGAACTGTCGAGGAGGGGTGCGGGCGAATCGACGGTCCTATACGGCGGCGGTAGCGGCGCGGGCTACTGCCCGTTCAGTGCAGCCGAGAGCGCAGCGAGCGTCGCCGGGCCGACGACGCCGTCCTGCTTGAGGCCGGAGGACTGTTGGAACTCGCGGACGGCCTGCGCCGTCGCCGGGCCGAACTTTCCGTCCACGCTGCTTGCTGAGTAACCGAGCTCGACCAGCGCGGCCTGCACCTCGCTCACGTCTCCGCCCTCGTCTCCTCTGCGGAGGACAACGCCTTGCGGCAGCGCCGCCGGGCTGGACGTGGTCGGCGTCGTGGTCGTGGGTGTGGTCGTCGGGCTAGTCGTGGTCACGGTGGTCGTCGGGCTGGTCGTGGTCACGGTGGTCGTTCTCGTTAGCGTTGACGTGGTCGTCTCGTCACCACCGCTGAGCGCACGCGCGGCCAGGGTGCCGACCAGGGCACCGCCGATGAAGAGGATCGCCCCGATGACGGCGGCCGCCACGAGCTTCCTGCTTCGTTCACCTCCGAGCCCTTTCGCTCCCCGAGATTCTGGGGGGCCCGAGGCCCCCTCGCGCGGCTCCGGATCACTCGTGCGTCGCTCGCGTGGCTCCTCGTGGCCCGCGGACGGCCCGACATCCGGCTCGACGAACCAGTCGTCCTCGGGCGCGAGGGGCCGAGTTGAGAGCCGACCCCAGCTCATGGTCACGAAGGTACTTCCTGGATCGGAAGGCGTGAAGTCGATCTAGGTGCGCCGCGCGTCGCGCCGAGCTAAGCCGGTCGTCCGTGAGATCGAGCTGCGGCCGTCTACAAGGCTCGACGTCTCGCGATGGGAGTTCGCTCTCGCGGGGCTCCCATCGCTGCTGACGTCGTATGTCGTCCTGCTACGAGCACTCCTCCACGGGGGGTGTCGTAATCAGGTGGTTCTCTGACCCGAGAGGCAGGAAGAAGGTCGAGTAGATTTCCGCCCCCGACGGGCCTGCGATCACGCGGTGCACGTGGCCGAAGCCGGGATCGACGAATCCCTGACCCGCGGTGTACGTTCGATCGCGGCAGGCGTTCGGCCCCGCGTCCTGGTAGATCAACGATCCGCTCCGGACGGTCACGACCACTGGCCCTGGGTGGGTATGCCAGGCGAAGACCTGGTTCGCACCCAGGCTCAAGTGCTGAACGTAGACCTCGGCACCGTTCGATGCCGACGCCCGAGCGATCGCGGAGACCGGAATGTCCGCGACACGGTTGTGCGCGACGAAGAACCCCGTCGGCACCGTTGCCGGATCGATTTCCGGCGCGTGAGCGGCGATCGCAGTACCGGCCACCACGACAACAGCGCCCGCTACCCCCGCCGCTATGACTCTGAAGCGCATCCATCCTCCTTCCCCGGCCAGGACGCTCGTTCCTTCGCCGGGCTCGAGTGTCGTGTCCGATGGTCGACGCAGCGCGTTTCAGGTCCGTTTCAGATGAGTGACACGGCTGTCCTCCGGACCGACCGCTGCCGGCTGACGAAGAGGCTGGCCGACGCGGTACGCGTACCACGTGTGGCCACCCGGTCGGTGCAAGGTCCGCCGTCGATCTTCACGCCGCTGCGGACGACGTTGCGGCACGCGACGCCCCAACTTCGCGTCCCAGCGCTAGTCGTGCTGGACCACCTGGCAGCCCGTCGTGTACGCAGGCGACCCCTCGCGAAGCAAAGTGACCTCGCCGCCTATCGTGAGGTCGCGGAGCCCGAGCCCTGCCACCAGCGCGGGATCGAACACTGCGTCCGCTTCGCCGTTCCCCGATGCGTTCGTGACCAGGACCGCCGCGGGGAGCACGAACTGCGGGTCGCCAGAGCACGCGACGTTGGAGGTCCAGATCGAGATGACGACCTGGTAGGACTGGTCGCTCCTCGCCCCGTTCAGCTTGTAGACATGGTGTGTGTAGACCTGGGGGCCGTTCGGGTGGATGACCTCGACATGTCCCTTCTGTAGCGGCTCACCGTCCAGCGGCATGAGCGGGAAGTGCTCGGCCGGAATGGGCGCAGCGGCGGCCAACGTCGCGATCGATGCTGTGACGACACCCACCGCGAGCAAGGCGAGAGCGCGCCTGGACCGATCCGTGATTTCTTGGCCAAGCGTTCATCGTTCTTCCTTCCTGTCGTCGTTGCCGCGGAGGTTGCGCTCCGAGGTTCATGTCCTTCCAGAGGCACAAGAGACGGACGGAAAGGGCGAGCCCGAGTGGGGTGTGCCTCATGCGTGCGATGGGCGACGCGCGAGCGCACGCCGCCCGTCTCGTGTTGCGCTTACGGAACGGTGAGGAGGCCTTCTCGTCCGTCGAACCAGGACCGAGTCCGCTCGACAACCACGTTGCCAACCACTCCGCCTCCGGTTACCTGGGCGTACTGGCCCGTCCCGCGCACGACCTTCCAGGTGCCGATGGCGGCGTGGTACCCGTTCCCGGCTCCGACGCCCTCCATCCGTTCGCGGATGACCAAGGTCCCGCGTTTGCCCTCGAGCGTGGTGACCCAGATCGAGATCCCGACCTCCGCCCCGTCGCGCGTCACCTCGCGCGACGTCCAGGTCGCGGTCCCGTACCCGAGTCGGACTCGAGTGCTCCAGCCCGTAGCGGAGTGAGCACGAACTTGCCAAACGAGGTGGGGTTGAACAGCCCTCGTGCAGTGATCGTCACTCGCTGCTTGGATGCCTCGGGGGCTGCCGCGCCTACGGACGTCACCGTGACCCCCGCCGCCATCGCGACGAGCGCGAGCACGGCATGACGTGCCTTCATTGGTGCCTCCTTTCGAACAGCGTCATCGGCGTCGATGTTCGGCCGCGCCCGTTTCAGGCACGTTTCAGAGCTGCAACAGTTAGCGTCCTCGTCCGGGAGGCAAGGTTGGAGTTCCGGATCCTGGGACCGCTCGAGGCGTGGGACGAAGGCAGCGAGGCTGCCCTCGGCGGGCCCAAGCCGCGCGCGCTGCTCGCCGTGCTCCTCCTTCACGCCAACGAGGTCGTCTCCGCTGACCAGCTGGTGGACGAGCTCTGGGCGGAGGGCTCGCCGCACGACGCTGCGGCTGCGCTGCGGGTCAACGTCTCGCGGTTGCGGAAGGCGCTGCCTCCGGACGTCCTGACGACGAGGTCGCCCGGCTACCTCGTCCGGGTCGAACCGGACGCGCTCGATCTCCACCGCTTCGAGCGCCTCGTGGAGGAGGGGAGGAGCCTGCTCGCTCGCGGGTTGGCGGCACACGGGTCGGAGAAGCTGCGCGAGGCGCTGTCCTTGTGGAGAGGCCCGGCGCTCGCCGACTTCGCCTACGAGAGTTTCGCGCAGGCGGCGATCGCCCGGCTCGAGGAGATCAGGCTGTCGGCGATCGAGCTCGGGATCGACGCCGACCTCGCGCTCGGGCGGCACGACGAGCTCGTCGGGGAGCTTGAAGCACTCGTCGCCGAGCACCCGCTGCGCGAGCGCCTGCGCGGGTACCTCATGACGGCGCTCTACCGGTCGGGGCGGCAGGCGGAGGCGCTGGACGCCTACCAGGATGCACGCCGCACGCTCGTCGACGGGCTCGGGATCGAACCGAGCGCCGAGCTGAGAGAGCTGGAGCAGGCCATCCTTCGGCACGATCCGTCTCTGGATCTGCAGGAGCCCGCCCGCGCTTCGGGTCGGGAGTCGGCGGAGCGGTCGATCCTCGTCGCCATCGCGGACGAGAGTCGAGCCGATGCGCTGCTCGGCGTGGCCGAGCCACTCGCGCGTCGACCCGCCGCGCGTCCTGGTCATGGCCAGGCTCGTGCCGGACGCGGCCGAGCTCCGGGCCGCGTCGGCGTGGCTCGAAGGGCAGCGAACGGCAGCTCGAAGCGCGGGGTGTCGCCGCCCGTGCGGCATCGTTCACGTCGACCGGCGCCGGGCTCGAGCTGGCCCGCCTCGCCACCGAGCTCGACGTCGATCTCCTGGTTGCCGAGGCTCCCAAGGGCTCCTCGTCGACGGAACTCCCGACGAGCAGCTGTGCCGCGCTCCTCGAGGAGACGCCCTGCGACGTCGCGCTGCTCGTTCCTCGGGAGCGAGCGCCCGAGGGCCCCGTGATCGTCCCGTTCGGCGGCGGCCGAGCACGACTGGGCGGCAGTCGAGCTCGGCGCGTGGCTCGCGAAGGCGAACGGCATGCCGCTGCGGCTCGCCGGGGCGGCCGCCGTGCCGGAGCAGGGGAAGCGCGACGCGAGCCGCCTGCTCTCGCACGGCGCGCTTGCCGTCCAGCGCGTCCTCGGCATCTCGGCCGAGCCGCTGCTGACTCCGCCGGGCGAGGTGGGCATGCTGGAGGCGAGCCGCGACGCCGGCCTCCTCGTCGTGGGGCTGTCGTCGCGGTGGCACCTCGACGGCCTTGGGCCGGCTCGCCTTCGGCTCGCGCGAGATGCGACGGCGCCAACGCTGCTCGTGCGGCGCGGTCTCCGCCCCGGCGGCCTCGCGCCGCCGGCCGCGCTGACGCGCTTCACCTGGTCGATTCGCCCCTGAGTCGGAGTCAGCTCGTGCAGGCCGGCTCGTAGCGGCCGCCCGGGGAGGAACTCCTCCCACTCCTCGCGCGGTCAGCGTGCGGTTCGCCAGCGTGCAGGCGCGCTGCGCCCACGTCTCCGGGTCGATGTTCCAGACGGCTCCCTGGCCGTTGCCGCTCGTCATCAGCAGGCGGCGTCCGTCGGGGGAGAGGTCGAGCATCGCCCTGCGGCTGCCGCCCGAGAGTCGGCCTACCTGGGTGCCCGTCGCAACGTCCCAGAGCGAGGCGTCAGGCTCTGCCGGAGATGGCGAGGATCCGGCCGTCGGGACTGAACTCGAGCGCCAGCACACCGCCCACGTCCTGCTCGAGCTCGCGAACGAGCTTGCCGGTGCGGACGTCCCAGAGGTGCACGAGCGGGTCGTCGCCGCCGATCGCGAGCATGCGGCCGTCGGGACTGAAGGCGAGGGTGTAGCCGAGGCCTCGTCCCGGTCAGGGACACCCGCGTTGACCTGCAGCGTCGCGATCCGCGAGCGCGGGCGACGTCCCAGATCTCCGCGCTGGCTGTCCCCGTGCCGCCCGCGGGACGTCGCGGCCGCCCACCCGTCGCGAACGAACGCGACGAGCGGCCCGGTCGGGCTGAAGGCGACATCGTCGGCGGGCGTTGCCGTCTCCGATGCGGCCGAGCGCGGCGCCGGTCGCGACGTCCCAGAGCCTGACGCCCTCCGAGCCGGCCGTGGCGAGCATCGTCCCGTCCGCGCTGAAGCTCACGCCGACGGCACATCACAGGTCGACCGCAGAACGGCCCTCGGCGGAGCGATCGCGACTCGACGTCCCAGAGCGTCGCCATGCCGTCGAGGGTGACGGCGGCGAGCGTTCGCCCGTCCGGACTGAACGCGAGCGCCTTGACTTCGCCGCCGGTCTCCAGAAGGGCGCGCCGACCCGCGTCAGCTCGCGTCGCGTCCCGGAGCTGCGATGCCCCGCTCCTTGAGGCCGACCGCGATCAGCCGTCCGTCAGGGCTGAACCTCCCCGGGTGCCGGTCGAACAGTCGGATCGAGCGCCCGGTCGTGCGTGAACGTGAACGGCCGCCCCAGCCGGCGGCTCCCGTCGATGTCCCAGGCGATCGCCGTCCCGTCGTCACTCGCGGTGTAGAGCGTCGTTCCGTCCGGGCTGAAGACCGGCTGCCCCACGGAGGCCGAGTGGCCGCGCAGCGTCTCGCGGGGAGTCGCCGTCTCGACGTCCCAGAGGGTCACGGCGCCGTCGAGGCCCGTGGACACGACCGTCTCGCCGTCGGGGCTGAAGAGCAGCCACTGCCGGTTCTCCCGCGAGAACCCGCGCTCGCCGTTCGCACCTTCCCGCTGCGCAGATCGACCAGCTGGATGCCGCCGTCGATGCCGACGGCCGCTGTGCGCCCGTCCGGGCTGAGCGCGAAGGCGTGGTAGCCCTCTGCGATCGCGAGCGCCCTCGTCTTCTCGCGGCTCTGCAGATCCCACCAGGCGAGCTCGCCGTCGGGCGATGCGGTCACGATGGAGCCGCCGTCGGGCGTGAGCGCGAAGAAGGGCGAGGCCTTGTACCGTGACGTACGCCGCCCTGTACAGGTCGCGCGAACGCCCCCGACGCCCAGCTCGATCGGGCGACCGACCGGTGTCAGGGTCGTCGGGTCCCGGAAGGTGACCCAGAGGCTGCCGTATGCGGCGTACTCGGTGAGGACGAGCAGCGATCCGTCCTCGGTAAACGCCACATCGGCGCGCAGGTCTCCGTCGCCTCGGCGAGCAGCTCGCGCGTCTGCACGTCGATGACCCGGAGGTAGCCGGCGCTCCGAAGTCGAAGCCCGTGACGAACGCGAGCGTTTCTCCATCAGGGCTGTACGCGAGGCTGAGGACGTCCTTCAGGCCATAGGGGCCGGTCGGCACATCGACCGGCTCGCCGATCTGCTCGTACGTCTCGGCATCGAAGAAACGAATCCCGGCGCCGCCGAGTCCAGCTACCGCGAGCGTCTTCCCGTCCGGGCTGAGGGCGATTGCCCTCAGGTCCTCGTCGCTGCCGCCGTGCATGATCCCGATCGCCGCCGGGCGCGCGCAGGAGAGCGGCGAGCAGGTAGCCGCGGGTCTGCGGCGAGTCGTCGATCGCGACCGCCTGGCGGGCGAGCAGGAGCGAGAGGTCGAGGTCCTCCTCGACGAGCGCCTGCGCGCCGAGGCGCTGGGCGAGCTGGGCCGTCTCGGCGTCGCGCGCCTCGCCGCGCTGGAGGACGCGCGAAGATGCCCGCCGGCGACGGCCGCCGCCAGAGGACCGCGACGCCGGCGAGCAGCCCGCGCAGGCGCCGGTTCGTGCGCCGGGCGCGTCTTCGTCTCCTGCTCGGAGGCCTCGCGGCTCTCGGTGACGAACTCGCGCTCGAGCTCGTTGAGCTCGAAGGCGTGATCCGCGCTCCAGTCGAGGGCGGCGGCGAGGCGCGCGCCGCGGTAGAGCTCACCCTGGTCGCGGCCTGCCGCGTCCCACTCGGTCGCCGCCTGGGTGATGTGGCGGCGAAGCCGGCGGCCCTCGGCGTCCTCCTCGATCCAGTCGCGCAGGCGCGGCCACTCGCGCAGCAGCGCCTCGTGCGCGACCTCGACGGAGCCCTCGCCGACCGTGACGAGGCGGCTGTCGGCCAGCGTGGCGAGGACGTCGGCCATGTCGACGTTGCGCTCCAGGTCGAGCTCGGCGAGCGGAGCGCGGCGGCGCACCGGCGCGTCGCCCTCGTCCTCCCCGACGAGGCGCAGCATCAACGCGCGCACGAGCGGCTTGCGCTCGTCCGGGACCCGCGCGTACGTACCCTCGGCCAGTCGCGCTACGGCGCCGTGGACGCCGCCGGACTCGCGGTACGCCGCTAGGCGTCAGGGTGCTGTCCTGCCGCTTCTGCCAGAGCTCGAGCAGCGCGGTGGAGAGCAGCGGCAGCGCGCCCGGCTCGCCCTCGACGTCGTCGACGAGCGCGTCGGTCGAGCTCCGGCTCCACCCGCAGCCCGACTCGGCCGGCGGGCAGCTCGACGGCGCGCCGCAGCTCCGAGGCCTGCATCGGCCCGACGAGAACCTGGTTCGCGCCCAGCAGCTCGGCGAGTCCCGGGTGAGCGGCGAAGCGCCCGTAGAAGTCGGCGCGCAGCGCGACCACGACGACCGCTCGGCCGTGCGGATCGGCGGCCGCGCGCGCGAGCGCGTCGGCGAAAGCGGTGCGCTCTGCGTCGGAGCGGCAGGCGGTGAAGAGCTCCTCGAGCTGGTCGACGGCGAGGAGGAGGCGTGCGCCGGAGGGCAGCGCGTCGAGCGCCTCGGCGAGAGGGTCCCTCGCTCCCGACACGAGGACGCGGCGAAGCTCGTCGAGCGGCCGCTCGCCGGGACGAAGCAGCAGACGGCCGCCAGCCCTCGCTGCCCGGCAGCACGCCGTCGGCGAGGGCCGGGAGGAGACCGGCGCGCAGGACCGACGACTTGCCGCTGCCCGACGGGCCGACGATGCCGAGGAAGCCGGCGCCGACGAGGCGTGCGACGAGCTCGGCCACGAGCCGCTCGCGGCCGAAGAAGTAGTCGGCATCGACCGGCTCGAAGCTCGCAAGACCCTTGAACGGGCAGACGCCCTCGGTCGCCACGACGGGTCGGCGTGGCGGGCTCGCGAGCGCGCGCGCCTGCTCGCGCGCGAGCCTGCAGGTCGATCACCTTGCCGGCCAGCTCGGCCTCGACCTCGCTCAGGTCGCTTCGGCCGGCGGCAGCGCGAGAGGCGACGTCGACGAGCCGGCGGCTCGCCTCGTCGACCGCGACCCCGATGCGCGGCTCGCGCGAGCTCTCCGGCAGGTCGCGAACCGCTGATCCGGGCTCCTTCGCCAGCGCGCGTGCGATCACTGCGTCGAGGGCCGGCGGCAATTCCGGCCGCTGCGCGCTCGGTGCCGGTGCCTCCGCTTCGAGGTGTGCGAACACGACCGCGAGCTCGGAGTCACGCTGAAACGGCGGCTGTCCGACGAGACACTCGTAGAGCACGCAGCCGAGCGAGTAGACGTCCGCCCGACCGTCGATCTCCTCGCCGGCGATCTGCTCCGGGGCGACGTAGTCGATGGTGCCGAGCAGGTGGCCGTCGTCGCCGATGGCCGGTCTCCTCGGAGACGCCGCTTCGTGATGCCGAAGTCCGCCAGGTAGACGTGGTCGGAGCCGTCGGGCCGGGCGCCGGGTCGAGCAGCACGTTGGAGGGCTTCACGTCGCGATGGACGAGGCCGCGCGCATGGGCCGCGTCCAGGGCACTCGCAACCTGGGCGACGATGGCCGATCGCGTCCGCGGGATCCAGTCGGCCGAGCTGGAGGCGCTCTTTCAGGTCGGGCCCTCGACGTAGCGCATGGCGATGAAGAGGAGGTCTTCGGTCGCCCCCGCCTCGTAGATCGGGACGATGTTCGGATGGTCGATCGACGCGGCGAGCTCCGACTCACGGAGGAAGCGGTCACGGAACGACTCGTCGTCGGCGAGGCCGGCCGCGAGGAGCTTCAGCGCGACCCTGCGCTTGAGCCGCTGATCCTCGGCGAGGTAGACGACGCTCATTCCGCCCAGGCCGAGCAGCGACATGATCCGGTAGCCGGCGATCTCCGTGCCGACCCGCGCGTCGTCGCTCACTTGCACGTGCGCATCCTCACTTTCGGGGCTCGGCAGGAACGATAGGGCGACTCCGGGAGTCTTGTAGCCCAGCCGCCTTTCAGTTCTGTTTCAGTCGCAGGGCGCCGGCTTCGCCGGTTCACGTTCGATTGCGTGCTGCGAGGGCCTGCGGGCGTCGCTGCTACGGTGTGCGCACGGTCGGCAATACGGTCGGCCGGTGAGATGAGCTTCTCGTTCCTCCTTCGGGTGCATCGAGGTAGGCAAGTCTCGAACCCGAAAAGGAGTCGAACAACTTCATGTCTCAGCAGTCCTTCCGCGAGCTCGGCGTGTCGTCGCCCGTCGTCGACGCGCTCGCCGCTCGCTCCATCCACACCCCGTTCACGATTCAGGAGCTCGTCCTGCCTGACGCGCTCGGAGGGCTCGACGTCCTCGCGAAGTCACCGACGGGCTCGGGCAAGACGCTCGCGTTCGCGCTTCCGATCGTCGAGCGCACGACCACGACGGACGCGCGTCCGTCCGCACTCGTTCTCGTGCCCACACGCGAGCTGGCGGTCCAGGTCACGACCGAGCTCGAGTCGCTCGCACGGGCCAAGGGGGCCTGCGGATCGCCTCCGTCTACGGCGGCCGCCCGCTCCACGCCCAGGCGAAGCGCGCGGCGACCGCGCACGTTCTCGTCGCGACACCGGGCCGGCTCGAGGATCTCGCCACGCGTCGGCTGGTCGATCTCTCGCACGTCCGCCTGCTCGTCCTCGACGAGGCCGACCGGATGCTCGACATGGGCTTCCGGCCGCAGGTCGACCGTCTCGTCCGGCGGCTTCCCCGAAACCGGCAGACGATGTTCTTCTCGGCGACGCTCGACGGCGCAGTCGGCGAGCTCGCCCGGGAGTACACGACCAGCCCGTCCGCTTCGAGGCGGACCTGGAGCGCTCGGAGCCGAGGCGAGATCGAGCACTCGTTCGTCTCGGTCACTGCGGACAACGAAGGTGCAGACGCTCGCAAAGCACATTCGGACGAACGACGGGCTCACGCTCGTCTTCGTCAGGACGAAGCGCGGAGCAGACCGGCTCGTGAAGAAGCTGGCGCAGGACGACGTTCGTGCCGTCGCGATGCACGGCGACATGTCCCAGAGCGCACGCGAGCGCGCGCTCTCACGCTTCGAGACCGGAAAGGTGACGACGCTCGTCGCGACCGACGTCGCCGCGCGCGGGCTCGACCTCGACGACATCACGCACGTGATCAACTTCGATCCGCCGGCCGAGCACAAGGACTACGTCCATCGCACCGGCCGCACGGGTCGTGCGGGGCGCAGCGGCAAGGCGATCACGTTCGTCCTGCCGGAGCAGCAGGCGGAGACCAGCCACGTCGCGCGCCGCCTGGGTCACACCGAGCAGTTCGAGCAGGCGGGGCTCCGCTCGGCGCAACCGCGGCTCGTGTACAGCGGGCGCCGCGGGCGTCGCTCGAAGTGGTAACCGCCTAAACGGGAGCCAGTCCGCGCGCCTTGCGCGAGGCCGCGGTCTGCCGCTTCTGGGCGGAGAGCTCGAGCTTCCGGAGACGCACGTTCGCTCGGCGTCACCTCGACGCACTCGTCGTCGCTGACGAACTCGAGCGCCTGCTCCAGCGACATCGGGCGCGGCGGGATCAAGCGCACGAGCTCGTCCGCCGAGGAGGAGCGCGTGTTCGAGAGCTTCTTCTCCTTCGTCGCGTTGACGTCGAGATCGCCGGCGCGCGCGTTCTCGCCGACGATCATGCCCTCGTACACCTCGACGCCGGGCCGCACGAAGAGCTGCCCGCGCTCCTGCAGGTTGAGCAGCGCGAAGGTACTGGAGGGACCGCGCCGATCGGAGACGAGGCTCCCGGTCGGCCGCGTTCGCAGCTCGCCGTGCCAGGGCTCGTAGCCGTGGAAGACGTGGTGGAGGATGCCCGTGCCACGCGTCTCGGTCAGGAACTCGGTGCGGAAGCCGATGAGGCCCCTCGCCGGCACGAGGTACTCCATCCGAACCCAGCCGGTGCGGTGGTTGACGAGCTGCTCCAACCGTCCCTTGCGGAGCGCGAGCAGCTGCGTGACCACGCCCACGTATTCCTCGGGGGCGTCGATGGCGAGGCGCTCAACCGGTTCGTGAAGCGCACCGTCCACCTCTCGAGTGACCACCTGTGGTTTGCCGACCGAGAGCTCGAAGCCCTCGCGTCGCATCAGCTCGACCAGAATCGCGAGCTGGAGCTCTCCACGTCCCTGCACCTCCCACGTGTCCGGTCGCTCGGTCGGGAAGACGCGGAGCGAGACGTTGCCGACCAGCTCCTGGTCGAGGCGGGCCTTGACCATGGTCGCCGTCAGGCGATCCCCGTCCTGGCCCGAGAGCGGCGAGGTGTTGATGCCGATCGTCATCGCGAGGCTGGGCTCGTCGACGCCGATCACCGGGAGCGGACGCGGATCGTCCGGGATCCGCGAGCGTCTCGCCGATCGTCACCTCGGGAATGCCGGCAACGGCGACGAGCTCGCCCGGCCCTGCCTCGTCGGCCTCGACGCGGTCGAGCGCCTCGGTCACGTACAGCTCCGTGACCTTCACGCGCTCGATGTTCCCGTCCGCCCGGCACCAGGCCACCTGCTGGCCACGACGAATCGTCCCTTCGCGCACGCGGCAGAGAGCGAGGCGACCGACGTACGGCGACGCGTCGAGGTTCGTGACGTGCGCCTGGAGAGGATGGCCGTCTTCGTACGACGGCGCCGGGATCCGTTCGAGCAGGAGCTCGAACAGCGGCAGGAGGTCGTCGGCGAGCCCGTCCGGCTCGAGCCCGGCGCGTCCCGCCCTCGCATTCGCGTACACGATCGGAAACTCGATCTGGCTCTCGTCCGCATCCAGGTCGAGGAAGAGCTCGTACACCTCGTTCACGACCTCCTCGCTGCGCGCGTCGGGCCGGTCGACCTTGTTGACGACGAGGATCACCGGGAGCCGCGCCTCGAGCGCCTTGCGGAGCACGAAGCGGGTCTGTGGAAGCGGGCCCTCGCTGGCGTCGACGAGCAGCAGGACGCCGTCGACCATGGTCAGCGCGCGCTCGACCTCCCCGCCGAAGTCCGCATGACCCGGCGTGTCGACGATGTTGATCTTGACGCCGCCGTAGCGGACAGCGGTGTTCTTCGCGAGGATCGTGATGCCCTTCTCGCGCTCGAGATCCATCGAGTCGAGCACGCGCTCGGCGACGTCCTGGTTCTCGCGGAAGGAGCCGGACTGCCAGAGCATCGCGTCGACGAGCGTCGTCTTGCCGTGGTCGACGTGGGCGACGATCGCCACGTCCCTGATGTCGTCGCGGAGCGGCACCGGTCGAGCGTACCGGCGGCGCGCGGGAACGTTAAGAACGCACTGAGCACGCCTCGCGACCCTTGTAGGTGCCGACAGCGGAGGGCGCGGCTACGATGGCGCCATGGCATTTCTCGCGGCGTTCCTCATCCCGATGGTGATCGGCTTCTGGGCGCAGCACAAGGTCAAGAGCACGTTCGCCAAGAACCTCCAGGTCCCGGTCGCCAACGGCATGACCGGCGCGCAGGTCGCACGGCAGATCCTGAACGCGAACGGGCTCGACGAGGTTCCGGTCGAGGAGACGCCCGGCTCGCTCTCCGATCACTACGACCCGCGAAGCCGCTCCGTCCATCTCTCGCCCGACGTGTACCACGGCGTCTCGGTCGCCTCGACGGCGGTCGGCGCGCACGAGGTCGGGCACGCGATTCAGCACGCGAAGTCGTACGCGTTCTTCAAGGTCCGCAGCGCGATGTTCCCCGCGGTGCAGTTCGCGTCGAACATCTGGATGCTCTTCCTGATCGGCGGGATCTTCCTCAACATCCTCGGGTTCGTCTACGTCGCGGTGGGCCTGTACGCGATCGCCGTCCTCTTCCAGATCGTGACGCTCCCGGTCGAGTTCGACGCCTCGAACAGGGCGAAGCAGCAGCTGACCGAGCTCGGGCTCGTCGCGTCGAACGAGGCGACCGGCGTCAAGAGCACGCTCAAGGCCGCCGCCTGGACGTACGTCGCCGGCGCGCTCGCTGCGGTCGCGATGCTCCTGTACTACCTGTCGATGCTCAACAACAGGTAGTCGTGGCGAGCGCCTAGCGCTCGCGCGGCATCCAGTTGAAGTAGCGAAGGGCGACGAGCAGTCCGGCGACGCCCCATGCGGCGACGATCGCGAGCGCCGCGGGATCGGCGAAGAGCGAGTCGCCGTCGAGGTAGACGCCGTTCACGATCTCGAGGAAGGGCGTGAGCGGCAGGACCTCGGCGACGGCCTGGAGCACCTCCGGGAACTCGTCCGTCGGGCCGAACGAGCCCGAGAGGAACGCCATCGGCAGGACGATCACGTTCACGACCGCCGAGACGCCCTCGTCCGACCTGATCAGCGAGGCGGCTCCGAGACCGAGGCTCGCGAAGCACGCCACTCCGAGGACGATCGCGCCTGCGAACCCGAGCCAGTTCGCGGGCATGCTCGCGCCGAAAGCGAGCCCACCGAGGACGAGAAGACCCACCGCCTGGAGTGCGAAGGTGACGAGCGTCGAGAGGAGGACGGCTGCGAGATACGTGCGCGGCGGAAGAGGCGTGGCGCGCAACCGCTTGAGGATGCCCGCCTCGCGGCGGATGACGATCGTGATCGCGAGCCCGCCGAACGCCGTTGCGGCCGCCCCGTACCCGAACAGCCCCGCGAGCAGGACGTCGGCCGCCGGGACGCCGTCGATCTCGTCTCCGTACACGGAACCTAGGAGCGCGTACAGGAGCAGCGGGAAGATGAAGACGAACACAGCCGCCTCCCGGCTTCGCCAGAAGATGCGCTGCTCGAAGCCGAGCTGATGGGCGAGAACCGTCACGTCGCGTCCTCGTCGTCGGTCTCGACGCCGACGAGCTCGAGGTAGATGTCCTCGAGGGTCGGGCGACGCACCTCGACGTGCTCCAGCTCGCGTCCCGCAGCCAGCGCGTCGGCGGTCAGCTCGTGCAGCACGCGCGTCGGCTCGTCGGTCGTGATGACGACCTGCTCGCCGTTGCGCAGGAACCTGATCTCCGTTCTCCGGGAGTCGCCGACGAGATCGGCCGGCTTCCCGCTGGCGACGATCGCTCCGCCGCGGAGAACGGCGACCCGATCGGCGAGGCGCTCGGCTTCCTCGAGGTAGTGCGTGGTGAGGAGGATCGTCTTGCCGAGCCCGCGAAGCGTCAGGATCATCTCCCAGGCCGAGCGCCGCGCTGCCGGGATCGAACCCCGTCGTCGGCTCGTCGAGGAAGACGAGATCGGGATCCCCGACGAGCGCGACTCCGAGGTCGAGGCGCCGCTTCTGGCCGCCGGAGAGCGTCTTCACGCGCGCGTCGCGCTTCTCGCCGAGCCCGACGAGCTCGATCACCTCGTCGACGTCGCGGGGCCGCTCGTAGTACCCCGCGAACTGCCGGTGTGTCTCGTGGACGGTGAGGAGCGGGGTGAGCTCGTCGTGCTGGAGGACCACGCCGATCCGCTCCCTGTACGAGCGAGGTGCCTGCCATGGGTCGTGCCCGAGGATCGTCGCCTCCCCGCCGTCGCGGCGGCGGTAGCCCTCGAGGATCTCGACGGTCGTCGTCTTTCCCGCGCCGTTCGGGCCCGAGCAGCCCGAACACCTCGCCCTCGTCGACGTCGAAGCTCACTCCGCGAAGCGCCTCGACGCCGTCGTAGGACTTGCGGAGATCGCGGACGACGATGGCCTTCGGCACGCGCCCGGAGCCTATGCGCTCGTCGGCTAGGGTCGAAGCGGTGACGGCCTACCGCTACGTCTTCCTGGACGTGTTCACCGATCGAGCCTTCTCCGGTAATCAACTCGCGGTGTTCACGGACGCACGGGGGCTCGCGCCCGAGACGATGCAGGCGCTCGCCGCGGAGATCGGCTTCTCGGAGACGACCTTCCTTCTACCCGCCGATGCAGGTGGAACGGCACGCGTGCGCATCTTCACGCCGGTGACCGAGCTGCCCGTTCGCCGGCCACCCGATCCTCGGCACCGCCTGGGTGCTCGCGCAGCCGCTCCAGCGCGGTGTCGTCGAGCTCGAGACCGGCCGGGGGATCGTTCCGGTCGAGATCGACCGAGACGAGTCGGGCGCGCTCGTCTTCGGGCGGATGACGCAGCCCGTGCCCGAGATCCGGTCCCATCCCGATCCTGCGGCGTTGTTCGAGGTCCTCGGCGTCGCCGGCTCGACGCTTCCCGTCGAGCTCTACGACAACGGTCCCGTGACGACGCTGGTCACGCTCGCATCCGCGGACGACGTCGCGCGACTCCAACCGGACCTCGGGGCGCTCGCGGAGCTCGACGACATGCACGTGAGTTGCCTCGCCGGATCGGGGACGACGTGGAAGACGCGGATGTTCGCGCCGGCTTCGGGTGTCGCCGAGGATCCGGCGACGGGCTCGGCCGCGGGTCCCATCGCGTGCCACCTCTGCCGGCACGGGCTCGTCGAGTGGGGAGAGTGGATCGAGATCTCGCAGGGAGCCGAGATCGGGCGACCGTCGACGCTGTTCGCCCGCGCCGACGGTCGCGACGGCGAGATCGAGCGAGTTCTGTGCGGCGGCCGCGCGGTCGTCGTCGCGCGCGGCGAGTTCCGGCTCTAGGGCGTCGTGAGGAAGACGGAGACGGTCTCGGTCGCAGCGCGCGCCGCCTCGACGGGCTCGGCTCCCTCGCTGCGCATCGCGAGGTACGTCACGGAGTAGGTGTCGCCGGCCCCGGTGGGATCGACTGGCCCTTCGGCCTCGACGGCCGGGACGTGCTCGACGAGCCGGGGGGTCACGACCCATGATCCGCGCGACCCGGCCGTGAGAATCACCTCGGGAACACCGAGTGCGCGAAGCCCTTCAGGCGCAGCGCTTCCGACCAGGGTCTCCGCCTCCTCGTCGTTGAGCTTGAGCATCTCGATGTGGTGCAGGACGTCGCCGATGTCGCTGTCGGTCTCGAGCGCGCCGATGGTCGCGGTGCGGACGAGGCCCTGCGCGTCGACGAGGAGCCGGTGGCCGCGACGCGCCAGCGCGGCGAGCGTGTCGGACTGGAAGTCCGTGCGGACGAGCGCGCCGACGTCCACCCACTCGGAATCGCCCGCGGCCTCGACCGCCTGCTCGGGTGTCCACGGGTCGCCCACCGCGTCCTGCGACATGATCCTGCGCTCGCCTTCGTAGTGAAAGCTGTACGCGGCCGTCGCAGTCGACTCGTGCCAGCCGACCGGATAGCCGAACGCCTCGAGCGGTGGAACCAGCGTCGTCGTGTCCTCCGCGCTGCACGAGGTCCACGACGCGCGCGTCCTTTCCGAGGCGCGCGAGCGCGCGAGCGGCGTAGAAGACGCCGCCACCAGGGCGCGGCTCGGCGTCGGCGACGACGTCCCGGGCGAGGTGGCCGATTGCGGCGATGGAGCTCATGCGGGCGCGGCTCCCGGAGCCGAACGTCGCGCGACGTGCGCAACGATGCTCGCGACGCCGAACGAGACGAGGAAGCTGGGGACGGTCGCGCCGATCCCCCAGTCCGGCGGGTTCAGCTTCGAGACTGCGTCCACCCACCACTGAGGGCCGGTCGGGAACAGCCACTGGTAGAGGGCGAAGCCGGCGAGCCAGGCCGCGATCAGCGCCGGACGCCAGGCGGGCGCGCCGAACACATCGTCAGGCGAGTAGTGGCGTCCGGCGGCGAGCCAGTCCGCGAGCAGGACGGCGAACAGCGGCACGAAGACGGAGCCGAGGAGCAGGAGGAAGCTCTGGAAGCTGACCCAGTCGATGACGAGAGCGCCCGCGGTCGCGGTTCCGGTCACCAGCACGAGCAACAGCTTCTGCGATGCCCACGGGACGACGTTCTGCAGCGAGACGGCGGCCGAGTACGAGTTCGCGAACGCCTCGTCCGTCTCCGTGACCAGGAGCGCGACGAGCGCGAGCATCGCGGCGAAGCCGCCGGCTACGACAGCGGCCGGCAGCGCCGCGGGATCGCCGAGGTCGCGAGAGAGCACGAGCACGGCGCCGAGGGCGAGCAACCAGACGTCGGGAATCAGGTAGCCGAGCCCCGTGCCGGCGAACGCGCCGCGCCTGGTCTTCGAGAACCGCGTGTAGTCGGCGGCGTACGGGATCCACGAGACCGTGATGCCGACGACGACGTCGGCGCCCTGCCATACGGTCAGCCCGCCTTCGCCCGGGGCGTCCCAGAGCTCGCCGAGATCGACGTTGGCGCCAGTGAGCGCCCACCAGGTCAGGTAGAGGAGTGCCAGCGGCACCGCCCAGATCGCGAAGCGTCTGATGAACCTGCGGACGAAGCCGATCGGCCCGAGCAGCGCCAGCGCGAGCGCGCAGGCACCGAAGACGATCGTCCACAACCACTGCGCGCGGAAGCCGAACAGCTCGTCCGACAGCGCTGCCGCAGCCGTCGCGATGAGGAGCAGCTCGAACACTGTCCAGCCGACTCCCTGGAGCACGTTGACGCTCGTCGGCAGGTACGAGCCGCGGCGGCCGAGCGGGGCGCGCATGAGCGTCATGCCGGGCACGCGCGCGTCCGTTCCGATCGCGCCGGCGGCGGCGAGCATCAGGTTCCCGATGAGGCAGCCGACGACGATTGCCACGAGCGCGCTCGGCAGCGAAAGCGCCGGAACCAGGATCGCGCCCGCGACGACGACGAGCAGCGAGACGCCGAGGTTGCCCCACAGGAGCCCCGTCTCGACGCCGCCGAGCACCCGCAACCGCGGCGGGACGGGCTCGATCCCCCAGCTGCCTTCGATCTTCTCGGGAGCCGCCATCCGGCGAGTGAGCGTAGCGGCCCTCGTGGCCACGTCTCGAAGAGCGACTAGCGCGGACGCATGTCGGATGGCGACGATGCGTCGATGGAGTCGTCGTTCGACGAACGAGACGTGGCGAGCGTCTTCGCCGGCATCTTCGACATGAAGGCGAGCCTCGCCGAGATCGCGAACGATGTCCGCGCCATTCGTGTGCTAGTAGAGGATGGAGATGACGAGGAAGAGGAAGAAGAAGCTCCCGAGGAGGGTCCTTCCGGCTGAGTTCTGGGAGCGCCACGAGCGGACGCAGCGCATGCTTGCCGAGCGGATCGCGTATTACGAGGCGAGAATCGCGGCGCGCGAACGCGGTGAAGACCCGGACGCGGCTACCGCCGGCTGATCAATCAGCGAGCAGGCGCCGCAGCACGTAGCGGGAGGATCCCGCCGTGCTGGAGGTACTCGCGCTCGCGCGGGGTGTCCAGCCTCACCGTCGCGCGGAACTCGACGTCGTCGGCGCGCACCGTGACCTCGCGCGCGTCGCCGTTGTCGACCCCTGTGACCGAGAAGCTCTCGCGCCCGCTGAGGCCGAGCGACTCCCTGTTCTCGCCGGGCAGGAACTGGAGCGGGAGAACGCCCATCATCAGCAGGTTCGAGCGGTGGATGCGCTCGTAGCTCTCCGCGATCACCGCCCTCACGCCCAGGAGATTCGGCCCTTTCGCCGCCCAGTCGCGTGACGATCCCGAGCCGTACTCCTTGCCGGCGAGTACGACGAGTGGGACACCCTCGGCGCGGTACCGCTCCGCGGCCTCGAAGATCGTCGTCTCGTCGCCGGAGGGAAGGTGGACGGTCCAGGTCCCCTCGGAGCCGGGAACGAGCAGGTTGCGGAGGCGGACGTTCGCGAATGTGCCGCGCACCATGACCTCGTGGTTGCCGCGCCGCGAGCCGTACGAGTTGAACTCGCGCCGCTCGACGCCGTTCTCGACGAGGTAGTCGCCCCGCCGGCGAGTCCTGCTTGATCGAGCCCGCGGGCGAGATGTGGTCCGTGGTCACGGAGTCGCCGATCGAGACGAGGCAACGTGCGCCCGTGACGTCCTCGACGGCACCTGGCTCGAGTGGCATGCCGTCGAAGTACGGCGGGCGGCGCACGTACGTCGAGGACTCGTCCCAGTCGAAGAGGCGACCCTCGGGAACCGGAAGCGCGCGCCAGGTCTCGTCGCCCGTGAACACGTCCGCGTAGGTCGTGCGGAACATCTCCTCGCCGATGGCGCCGGCAACCGTCGCCTGTACGTCCGCTGGCGGACGGCCAGAGGTCATCGAGGAAGACGTCCTCACCGTCCGAGCCGACGCCGATCGGCTCGGTAGCGAGGTCGATGTCCATTCGGCCCGCAAGTGCGTATGCAACGACGAGCGGCGGTGAGGCGAGGTAGTTCGCCTTCACCTCCGGATGGATCCGTGCCTCGAAGTTGCGGTTACCGGAGAGAACCGCGCACACGACGAGGTCGCCGTCGGCCACGCCCTGCGAGATCGGTTCGGGCAGCGGGCCGGAGTTCCCGATGCAGGTCGTGCAGCCGTAGCCGACAGTGTGGAAGCCGAGCGCCTCGAGGTACGGCGTGAGGCCGGCCTTCTCGTAGTACTCCGTGACGACCTTCGAGCCCGGCGCCAGGCTCGACTTCACCCATGGCTTCCGTGTGAGCCCACGTTCGACTGCGTTCTTCGCCAGCAGGCCGGCGCCGACCATGACGGCGGGATTCGACGTGTTCGTGCAGGACGTGATCGCGGCGATGACGACGGAGCCGTGCTCGAGCTCGAACGTCTCTCCGTCGAGCGTCACCGTTGCACCGCCGACGTCGGCGACGCCGGTCGGCGCCTCCGATACCGCGACGACAGCGCCGCCGTCGAACGGCTCGGCGCCGGGCTCCATCTGGGATGGCGGGTCGCTCGCCGGGAAGCTCTCCGCGAGCGCCTCGTCGTGGGCGGTCCCGTAGTCGACGCCGAACGTCGGAAGCGCCTTCACGAATGCGGCCTTGGCCTCGCGCAGCGGAACCCGATCCTGCGGCCGCCGCGGGCCGGCGAGCGACGGCTCGACCGTCGAGAGGTCGAGCTCGACGATCTGCGAGTACGTCGGCGGCTCGTCGGGGTCGTGCCAGAGAGCGTTCTCCTTGCAGTACGCCTCGACGAGCTCGATTCGCTCGCTCGAGCGGCCGGTCAGACGGAGGTACCGCAGCGTCTCCTCGTCCACGGGGAAGAAGCCGCAGGTCGCGCCGTACTCGGGCGACATGTTCCCGATCGTCGCGCGGTCGGCGAGCGGGAGGCCCGCGAGCCCGTGTCCGAAGTACTCGACGAACTTCCCGACGACTCCGGTCGCGCGCAGGATCTCCGTGACCGTGAGGACGAGGTCGGTTGCCGTGGCGCCCTCCGGCAACGAGCCCGACAGCCGAAAGCCGACGACCTGGGGGACGAGCATCGAGATCGCCTCGCCCAGCATCGCCGCCTCGGCCTCGATCCCGCCGACGCCCCAGCCGAGGACGCCGAGGCCGTTGATCATGGTCGTGTGCGAGTCGGTTCCCACGAGCGTGTCCGGGAACGCGACGCCGTCGCGCTCGTCGACGACCCGGGCGAGGAACTCGAGGTTGACCTGGTGGACGATGCCGGTGCTCGGAGGCACGACCTTGAAGTTGTCGAACGCGCCTTGACCCCAGCGCAGGAACGCGTAGCGCTCTCGGTTTCGCTCGAACTCGAGCTCCGCGTTGCGGACGATCGCCAGCCTGGTCGCGAACTCGTCCACCTGAACCGAGTGGTCGATAACGAGCTCGACGGGGAGCTGCGGGTTGATCTTCGCGGGATCGCCGCCGAGGTCATCCATCGCGCTTCGCATGGCGGCCAGGTCGACGACCGCGGGGACGCCCGTGAAGTCCTGCAGCAGCACGCGGCCCGGCTTGAACGAGATCTCCCGTGAAGGCTCGTCCGGCGCCACCCAGCCGGCGACAGCCTCGACGTCGGCGGCCGTGACGCCCACGCCGTCCTCGTGCCGGAGGACGTTCTCGAGCAGCACGCGCAAGCGTGTACGGCAGCCGGTGGACGTCGAACGCGTCCTGCAGAGCCTCGATCCGGAAGATCTCGTGCTCGGTGCCGCCGACGGCGAGAGTCGATTGCGCACCGAAGGTGTTCGGGTGGTCCATCGCCCTCGATTCAAGCAGCTTGGGCCCGTTCAGCCGATCGAGGGCGCGCTCCGTGAGCGACGTTCGACGCGGGGTCGAAGTGACGCGCGACCGCCGTCGCGTAGGGCGCGCCGACGCGGCGGGCGTAGGCCGCGAAGCCCTCGTCGCGCAGCGGCCGCAGGTCCTCCGAGTACGGGTCGAGCAGATGCTGGCGGCCGACCTTGCGCGCGGAGTTGAAGAACGCGAGCCCGACTCCCGCCGAGACCTCGAGGAGCGAGCGCTGCTCCCGGTCCGCCTCGGCCCGCAGGCCGGCGTAGGCCGCTGCGAGCTCTGGTGGCGTCGGAAGCCCACTTGCGTCGGAGCGCAGGTCGGCCAGAGACTGCTTGAGCGCTTCGACCTCCAGCGGTGGGATGTCGATCAGCCGTGCCGTCGTGCCGCTGGCTCCCTCGAGCGCGCCGAGCAGGTCGTCGACCGAAGCGACGTCGACCTCCCTGGCGAGGACACCCGCCGCTTTCAGTTCGCCGACGAGGGAGTCGAGGTACACCCGTGTCCCGTGCGTCACGTCCGCGGTCGCCGCGAGCAGCCAGAGCGGCGAGAAGCCGAACGCGAAGAATCGAGCCGAGCTCGACGACGTTCCCGCCCGCCTTGCGAACTGCGAGCTTCTTCGGCGATTGCTCGAACTCGCTCTCGAGCAGCTCCTGTGGCCGCTCGACCGATCCGACCAGCTCGACGGTGATCCGGAGCAGGTTCTTCGCGGTCGCTTCGTACAGCCGCGACTTGCGGACGAGGCGCGGTAGGAGGAGCTCGGCCGTCTCGTGGATCGTGCCTCCCAGCGCCGCCGCGACAGCGCGGACGAGCCGCTCGGGGAGCGAGACGACGAACCGAGTGACGGGGCGCATCGTCAGCTCTCGGCGGACTCGTCGCCTGCCTTCGCTCCGATGGCGATGCCGCCGAACAACGCGAGCCCGTTCACGACGAGCGTCGGCGCGTTCGGATCGTCGGGCTCGGGAACATCGTCCGACACGCCTCCCCAGAGCGCTCTCGCCGTCGACTCGATCTTCCACCCGGGCGGGACGCGGATCGCGATGCCGCCGCAGAGCGTCGTCACCGCGAGCCTCGCGGGCGGGGCAAGCGTGGCTTCACGAAGGTCGACTGCGATGCCGCCGAACCACGAGAACATCGAGCCGCCGCGAAACGCTGCCGCCCGGCTCTTCAGGTCGATGCCGTCGAAGATCGCGACGAGCGCGAGCTCGTCGCTCTCCTCGTCCCCACGGGAGGGTATGGCGCGCTTCGCGATCGCGGCGGCGACCACGATCCCGACCCACGCGCCGAGCTTGACGAGGAGCAGTGCCCGCAGGAGGCGCATCGGTGTCGAGCGTACCGGCGGCTAGCATCCGCGGGATGGAGGCCGAGGCGATCCGCGCGATCCTCGAGCAGGCGTTCCCGGACGCCGCGGAGGTCTCCGTCGAGGACCGCACGGGCACTGGTGATCACTTCCAGGTGAACGTCGCAAGCCCGGCCTTCGACGGCGTCTCGCTCCTCGACCAGCACCGGCGCGTCAACGACGCGCTCGCCGCCCATCTCCGCGACGGGTCGATCCACGAGCTGCGGATCAAGACGAAAGGACTGGCATGAAGACATTGAACGAGCAGATCGCCGATGTGATCGCGAAGGAGCCCGTCGCCCTGTTCATGAAGGGCACGCCGCAGATGGTCATGTGCGGCAACTCGTACCGGGCGCTGAACGCGCTGCACGCGGCCGGCGCGTCGGTCACGACGGTCGACATCCTGCCCGACCCGCGGATCCGTCAGGAGCTCGCCGAGATCTCTGGCTGGCCGACGATCCCGCAGGTGTTCGTGAAGGGCGAGCTCATCGGCGGCGCCGACATCACCGAGGAGCTGCTCGAGTCGGGCGAGCTCTCGCAGAAGCTCGATACGGCGCTCGGCGCCGAGCGCGACCAGGACGTGAAGGTCGTGGAGCTCGAGCTGGCCTAAGAGCCCCTAGGCCGCAGCGATGCGATCGGCGAGCTCGCGCGAGATCGCGTGCTCGCCGTTCTCGGTGCGGACGGTGACCGGGTCCGCCGAACGGCGCGATCGAGACGAGCTCGAGATCGGCTCCCGGTACGAGCTCGAGCTCGCCGAGGTAGCGCAGGAGCTCCGGGTCGCCGTCCGGGACCCGTGAGATCGAGGCCCGATCGCCGGGTGCCAGGGAGAGGATCGTCCGGTCGTCGCCGTGCGTGACCCGCAGCTCTCGGTCCGGAATGGGATCGCCGTGCGGGTCGTGTGTCGGAAAGCCGAGCTCGGCGTCGATCTTGGCCTCGAGCTCCTCCGAGAGCGCGTGCTCGAGCAGCTCCGCCTCGGCGTGCACGGCGTCGAGGGAGAGCCCGAGGCGATCGACGAGGTAGCGCTCGAGCAGGCGGTGGTGGCGAAGCACCTCCAGAGCGCCAAGACGTCCTGCATCCGTCAGCGCGACTCCGCGATAGGCGAGCCGCTCGACGAGGCCGAGCTCGGCGAGCCGCTTCGTCATCGCGGTCGCCGACGGCGCGCTCACGCCCATGCGCCCTGCGAGCGCGGACGTGGTGACGCGCTCGCCCGCGGTCTCGAGCGCATAGATCGCCTTCAGGTAGTCCTGGGCGGCCATGGTCAGATCGGTCGGCTGAGTACTCATTCGCGCCGACTTAGGTTACACTGCTACCCGGACTTAGACATGGCTAAAACGCGCTTTACCCGTGGGAAGCTGATCGCATCGGCGGCGCCGCTCGCCGCTGTTCCGATCGTGGGCAAGCTCGCCTTCGACGGCGATGCGCAGGCGGTCGGCCACGATCACGCGAGCCACGTCCGCAGCGCCATCGGACATGCGGCGATGCTCGGCGACGAGGTTCCCGCCGTCGGCGGCCCGAAGGACCTCGACGCGCTGCTCTACCCACCACCCGCCCTCCCGGCGAGGCCCGGACGGATCCGCGAGTACACCCTCACCGCGACGGACGTCGAGCTCGAAGTCGCACCGGGTGTCTTCTTCCCGGCGATGGGTGTACAACGGTACGGCGCCGGGTCCCGTGATCCGCGCGACCGAGGGCGACACACTCCGGGTCGAGTTCCGGAACGCAGGCTCGCATCCGCACACGATCCACTTCCACGGGATCCACCCGACGAACATGGACGGCGTCTTCGAGGTCGTCGGCCCGGGCGGGAGCTTCACGTACGAGTTCGAGGCGCGTCCCGCCGGCTTCCACCTCTACCACTGCCACGCAACTCCGCTCAAGAAGCACATCCACAAGGGCCTGTACGGCGCCTTCATCATCGACCCGAAGGAACCGCGGCCGCCCGCGCAGGAGCTCGTGATGGTGATGAACGGCTTCGACACCGACGCCGACGGCGAGAACAACTTCTACACGGTCAACGGGCGCTCGTTCTACTACGCGCGCTACCCGATCCGGGTCAAGCGCTCCGAGCTCGTCCGCATCTACCTCGCGAACCTGACCGAGTTCGACCTCATCAACTCGTTCCACCTACACGCCGACTTCTTCCGCTACCAGCCCACGGGCACCGGCGACAACTGGGAGTACACGGACACCGTCATGCAGTGCCAGGGCCAGCGTGGAGTCCTCGAGATCGAGTTCGCCGGTACCGGAATGCACATGTTCCACGCGCACCAGTCGGAGTTCGCCGAGCTCGGCTGGATGGGCTTCTTCGAGGTCGTCGACTGATGGCCGCCGCCTGATGGAAGCCGGCTCGGCCGCGCCCTCACGGAGCCGCATCGACTGGCGGCTGTGGGCCGTCGTCCCGGTTCTCCTACTGACGCTGGCCGTCGGCCTCGTCGTCACGGCCGGCTCGTCGCTCGTCGATCTGGTCGGCACCAACCCGCCCCCCGCCGACGAGTTCGACATCCGGCGCGTCGAGTTCTCGCCCGGCGAGATCCGGATCACGGTCCGGAATCCGCAGCGCGACGACCTCACGATCGCCAACGTGAACGTGGACGACGCCATCGTCCCGTTCACGGTCGACGGTCCGACGACGCTCGGCCGCCTGCGCTCGAGCACGATCGTCGTCCGCTTCGACTGGGTCGAGGACGACCCAATCTCGGTCGGCGTGACGAGCTCCACCGGCATCCAGACCGTGAAGGAGGTACCGGCCGCGATCGAGACACCCGTGCCGTCGGTGGAGAGCTTCCTCGGCTACGCGCTGATCGGCGTGCTCGTCGGCGTGTTACCGGTCGCCCTCGGGCTGCTCTGGCTGCCCGCGCTTCGGCACGCAGGCCCTGCCTGGCTGGCGGGCTTCATGGCGTTCACGGCCGGTCTTCTGACCTTCCTGGGCGTCGAGTCGCTCGCGGAGGCGTTCGAGCTGCAGGCGCTCCTGCCGTCGGCCCTCGGCGGGTCAGGCCTGGTGCTGCTCGGCGTGGCACTCAGCTTTCTCGGCATGACAGCGCTTTCGGCACGACTCACGGGCGGCGCGTCGGCCGCGGGGCTCACGCTCGCGGTGCTGGTGGCCGTGGGGATCGGGCTTCACAACCTCGGCGAAGGGCTTGCTATCGGTGCCTCGTTCGCGCTCGGCGATCTCCAGCTCGGGACGTTCCTCATCATCGGATTCATGATCCACAACGTGACCGAGGGTCTCGGGATCGCCACGCCCGTCGCCAAGACGCGCGTGGCCGTGCTCACGCTGGTCGGGCTCGCTCTCGTTGCCGGCGCGCCTGCGATCCTCGGGACCTGGATCGGCGGGTATTCGTCGAGCGACGTCCTCGGAGCGCTGTTCTTCGCGATCGCCGCTGGTGCGGCTCTCCAGGTCGTGGTCGAGGTCGGTCGCTACGTTGCCCGCACGGCCCCCGGCGGCCTGCGTTCGGGCCATGCGATCGTGGGCTTCCTCGCCGGGATCACGGCGATGTTCGTCACCGGGATCCTCGTCGGCTAGCCACTCCTGGTGGCAGGCAACTCGCCCTTAACGGCGGCTAACCCGAGGTTTACGGCGACCGGGCTATAACCGTCGGGAGATGTCCTCCTCCCCCTCGCCGCGACAGTTCGCCGCCCTGCTCGTCTCCGCAGTCCTCGGCGGCGCTGTCGCTGTGGGGGCCGCTGTGCTCATCGGCGGGGTCGACGGCGACACGACCGTCGTGACGCAAACCGTCGCCCGGCCGAGCTCGACCTTCGCTCCGTCCAGGGCCGGAATGAGCGTCAACGAGATCTACGAGCGCGCGGCGCCGGGTGTCGTCCGGGTCAATGCGACGGATAACTCGACCTCGACCGACCCTGATCCCCAGACCGATCCGTTCCAGGGTGTCCCGCAGCGTGCTGCTCTGGGCTCGGGCTTCGCGATCGACAAGGCCGGTCACATCGTCACGAACTACCACGTCATCGAAGGCGCGGACAACGTCACGGTGAGCTTCTCGAATCGCGACACCGTGAAGGCCGAGGTCGTCGGCAGCGACCCGTCGACGGACCTGGCGGTCCTCCGCGTCGAGTCGGCGGCCAGCGCGCTCACTCCGCTCGTGCTCGGCGACTCGGACTCGGTCCGCGTCGGCGACTCCGTCGTCGCGATCGGGAATCCGTTCGGCCTCGACCGGACCGTGACCTCGGGCATCGTGAGCGCGCTTCAGCGGCTGATCACGGCGCCCAACCGCTTCACCATCGATCACGTGATCCAGACCGACGCCCCGATCAACCAGGGCAACTCGGGCGGCCCGCTCTTGAACACGCGCGGCCAGGTGATCGGTGTGAACACGCAGATCGAGACGGGCACGGGGACGGCGACCTCGGGCAACGTCGGAATCGGGTTCGCGGTTCCCGCGAGCACCGTGAAGGACGTCGTCGCGCAGATCCTGCGCACCGGCCGCGTCGAGCACGCCTACCTCGGCATCACGGGCCAGGCCATCACCGACGACGTAGCCGAGCGGTACAACCTCCCCGTCCAGCAGGGTGTCATCGTCGAGTCCGTCACGACGGGTTCGGGCGCCGGCAAGGCGGGACTCGAAGGAGGCGCGACCCAGGTCGTCGTCGCCGGCGAGACCTACGTCCTCGGCGGCGACATCATCGTCTCCGTCGAAGGCAAGAAGATTTCCTCGATCGAAGAGCTCCGCGACGTGATCGCCTCGCACGCTCCGGGCGACCAGGTCACCCTCGTGATCTACCGCGACGCGAAGAAGTCGAGCGTGACTGTCACGCTCGGACGGCGGCCTGCCTCCCCCCAGGGCTAGCCGCGAGCGGTCGCCCCGGCGCGCCCGGGCCTGCTCACCAACGACGGCCTGGGGTCCGACCGCCTGCCCGGACCCCAGCCGACCTCTCACGTCCTCCCGAAGCCGTCCGCCTCGGCCAGTGCTCGGTCGGTCAGCGTGTAGCCCCGTTCGATCAGCGCGCGCTTCTTCTCCTCGGGCCAGCGGGCGTCGCTTCGGAACGTCGGATCGAGGCTGTCTTCCCCGGACGTGCTCCGCACGACGAGCGTCGGGATCTCGCGTTCGTGGCGAAAGGGGAAGCGTGCCGCAGCAAAGCGCTCCTCGAGCTCCTTGTGCAGGCTCCTGCGGCGCCACGGGAGCGCCGCCGACGTCGCTGCGGAGACGACGTCTGCGCGAAGCCGATTGAGCTCGCGTACGGATGTCTCACGTTCGTTTGCGAGTCGCTCCTCGAGCACCGCGTTGCGCCCGAACGACACGCGCATGAGCCTGACGATGAGCTCGCCGTAGTGTGCTGGCTCGCCTCGTGAGGAGCGTTCCTGCGCGAGGCGAATCTCCTCGAGCAGCGCGCGGACGGGCGGAACTGCGCGGAATCGTTCGAGCCGCTCCCGCGCCCGCTCGAGGAAGACGCTGACTCCTGTCGGCGGATAGCTGGGCACGTAGCGGAAGGCCGCGATCGCGGCGACCTCGGGATTGTGGTACGCGTGCTCCAGCGGGAAGTTCCGCACCCAGCCACCGTCCGTCGCGATGACGTCGCCCACTTTCACGGGCAGGACGAGCCCGCTGATGGCTGCCGACGCGAGGACGGCCAGGCCCATCGTTTCCGGAGAGCTCGAGTGTGATTCGTAGCGGAGCTCGAAGTCGCGCTCCTCGTCCGCCTCGGCGTGGTCGCTGACGTCCGTCGCGAAGACGACGAGCTCGATCTCGGCCCGGGCGAGCTCGGAGCCGAGCATCTCGGTGTCACCGAACCGTTCCGCGATCGTCGCCGGAAGCGTGTAGTCGTGCAGCCCTCCCGGGAACTGCCAGACGGCGCGCGGACGAAAGGCATCCTCGGGCTGGAGGGCGAGCAGGAACGTCTCGAGGTCGTCGAGCCGGTCGAGCGCTCCGAGCGTTCCGGCGAGCGCTCCCGCCGATGTGCCGTAGATCCAGCCGACGCGCTCCCACAGCGGACTTTCGCGCAGGCGCTGCAGGAAACCGAGCTCGAGGAGCACGCCGTTGATTCCTCCGCCCGAGAGCACGATCGCGACGTCCCGGTCTGGGGGCGAAGGCACGTGGCTATTGTGCCCCCGTGGAGTCTGAGCTTCGCCGAGGGTCAGCGGTCCTCGCGGACACCGGGATCGAAACGGACGAGGATCTCTGGCAGGACGACGGCGACACCGATCACGGTGGCTGGTTCTGCGTCAGCACCGATCCGTTCCCGTGCCCTGCCGAGGGCTGCACCTACGTCGCGGACTTCATGACCGCCGCGCATCTCGTGCTCGTCTGGGAGGAACACGACGATCCGAACCTGCTCTGGCACGCGCAGCGGGCGAAAGAGGTCGGCAGGAATCCGAGGATCGTCGGGTACGAGAACGGCTTCGGCCCGAGCGCGTCTTACTACGCCTGGGAGGCGGCCGGCCGTCCGGTTCACGGCGTCAAGCGTTGAGGCGCTGAGGCGAACGGCCGGGGTAGGATCGAGCGCGTGACGGTGGTGCGCGAGACGTTGCAGGTGAACGGAATCCGCTGCGAGCGGTGCGTCGGGCGACTGGCGGGGGCGCTCCGTGGTCACGACGGGCTCGAGTACGCGAACGCGAACCTCATGGGCGACGTGACGCTCGAATGGGACGACGAGGTCACGTCCCGCGGCGATCTCGTCGCGGCGCTCTCGCGCTCCGGCTTCAGGGAGGCCGGAGTCGAACGGGAATAGCGGACGGAAGCGGCTCGTTCCAGGCTCCGGTACACGCAAGGGCACGGTAGACCGGTGAGCGAGCCGGGACCGGACTCGGAGGCACGGCGCATCGCGAGCGAGGCTCGCGATCGGGCGCGATTCGAGGAGGACGCGCTCGCGCTCGCCGATGTGGTCTACCGCGTCGCACGTCGGCTTGTCGGAACCCGCGAGGAAGCAGAGGATCTTGTGCAGGAAACGTACGCAAGGGCATTTCGGAGTTGGAAGTCCTTCACGCCCGGAACCAACCTGCGCGCATGGCTCCTGCGTATCCTGACCAACCTGAATGTCGATCGCGGCCGGAAGATCCAGCGGACTCCGCAGACACAGCCGCTCGAGGAGACCGACTACTACCTCGCGAACAAGATGGCCTCGTCCGCGGGGGAAGATGCGCTCGAAAGTGATGACATCGTCGAGCGCTTGTCGCAAGATTCAATCGTGAACGCATTGGCCGAGATCCCACCGCAGTTTCGCGACGTCGTCGTGCTCGTCGACATCGGCGACTTCACGTACGCAGACGCAGCGCAGATCCTCGACGTCCCGATCGGAACGGTCATGTCCCGCCTGCATCGTGGGCGGCGGGCGCTGAAGCAGCACCTTGCCGAGGAGGCCATATCGTGAACGAGCCGTGCGACCGCTGCGAGGAGCTCCTCCAGGACTTCCTCGACCGGACGCTGACCGACTCGGAGTGGAAGGAGGCCGAGACGCACCTCGTCGGCTGCGACTACTGCCGGCGGCGGTACCGCTTCGAGGAGAGCCTCAGGCGGTACGTGCGCACCTCGGCCACCGAACGCATGCCACCGGGGCTCATGGACAAGCTCACCGAGCTCCGCGGCCTCGACGCGACCGCCTAGCCTCTACGCCGGGTCGAGATCGTCCGGGCGTATCGACGTCGCCGGGCGAACCGAGATCGTCGCAGGGCACGAGGCGAACGGGACGTCCCTGCAGTCCCTCGTCCGGCACGTCGTTCCAGTCGTCGCGGCCGAGCACGAGCGGATGTCCTCTGTTTCCGCCATAGGACGCGGCAACGATGCCTCCCGCGTTGCGCCATTCCTCCAGAACGCGTTCGAGGGCGTCCGGGGCGAGATCGGGCCCGTCGGCGAGCACGACCACGGCGGCGTCGATGTCGCTTCCGAGTGTCTCGAGACCACACCGAAGTGAGGCACCGGGGCCGCGAGCCCAGTCCTCGCACTCGACGACGGAGACGTTCTCGTCGGCCACCTCGAGCGGATAGGCGCCCGCGACGACTACGACCTCGTCGACCGGCGCGCGGCCCAGCCGCTCGAGCACACGAGGAAGGAGCAGCCGTTGCTTCGGGCCTCCGAACCGCGTCGCCTCGCCTGCGGCGAGCACGATCGCGGCGACTCGCGGCATCAGCTCTCGGTGACGGTGACGCTCTCGACCACGACCGGGAGTGACGGCGGCCCGTCGCCCTCACCGAGCGCATTGATCCGCGCGATGGTGTCGAGGCCTGCGGTCACCTCGCCGACGATCGCGTACTCGGGCGGGAGGCCCGCGTCTGCTCCGCTGACGACGAAGAACTGGCTGCCGGCCGTGCCTGGCGGCTCGTTTCCCGACTTCGCCATGGCCACCACGCCCTTGGTGTACGCCGCGTCGGTAGGCGGGACGTCGACGGTCGAGTAACCGGGACCGCCCGCACCGTTTTGCGTCGGGTCGCCGCCCTGGATCACGAAGTTGGGGACGACCCGGTGGATGACCGTATCGTCGAAGAAGCCGTCTTCCGCAAGCGCCACCAGCGACGGCGCGGTGTTCGGAGCAAGCTGGGTGTCGAGTTGCACGGCGAACGAGCCGCAACTCGTCTCGAAGTTCAGCGTGTAGGTCGTGCGCGTCGTCGAGCGGCTCTCCGGGCGACGTGGTCGCCTCGGTGTCGCGCGGCGCGGGAGGCTCGACGACGGCGCATTCCTCGTTGCCCGACGCGCTCGTTCCCGTCGTCGTGGTCGTCGTCTCGTCGTCTCCGCCACATCCGACGGCCAGGCCGAGCGCAGCGAGCAGCACCGGGAGCATGGAGGTGGCGCGCACGGGATGCGATCCTATCCACCGATGCCATCGACGACGCGGTGTGAATGGGCGGCCGGAGGAGACGAGCTCATGCGCGCCTACCACGACGAGGAGTGGGGAGTTCCGTCGCACGACGATCGTCACCTGTACGAGCTGCTGACGCTCGAGGGCGCGCAGGCCGGGCTGTCGTGGTCGACCATCCTCCGGAAGCGGGAGGGGTATCGCCGAGCGTTCGCCGGCTTCGACGCGGCGAAGGTCGCGCGCTTCGGAGCGAAGGACGTCGAACGGTTGCTGGGCGATCCCGGAATCGTCCGCAACCGGCTGAAGGTGGAGTCGACGCTCAACAACGCCGCCCGGGTGCTCGAGGTGCAGGACGAGTTCGGGAGCCTCGACGCATATCTCTGGTCGTTCGTCGACGGCCGGCCAATCGTCAACGACTTCCGCACGCTCTCGGAGATTCCCGCCGAGACCGACCTGTCGAAGGCGATCTCGAAGGACCTCAAGCGCAAGGGCTTCCGCTTCGTGGGGCCGACCGCGATCTACGCGTTCATGCAGTCGGTCGGCATGGTCAACGACCACACCGTCGACTGCTTCCGCCGCGCCGGATGAACACGATGGCGCCGATCAGGTATGCGCGGAGCGGCGACGTCAACATCGCCTACCAGGTGAGCGGCGACGGTTCCTTCGACCTCGTCCTCGTTCCCGGATTCTTCTCGCACCTCGAGATCGACCTGGAGCATCCTTCGATGGCGCACCTGATCGAACGGCTCGGATCGTTTGCGAGGCTGATCCGCTTCGACAAGCGCGGAACCGGGCTCTCCGATCGTACGGTCGGCCTCCCCGACTTCGAGACGCGGATGGACGACGTCCGCGCGGTGATGGACGCCGCCGGCAGTACGCACGCAGCACTCTTCGGATACTCCGAGGGCGGACCGATGTGCGTGCTCTTCGCAGCCACGTACCCCGAGCGCACCCGTGCCCTGGTCCTATACGGGACCTATGCGAAGCGGCGCGACCCCGATGACGACTACCCGTGGGCCCCCACTGCTGAGCAACGGCGCGAGTACGCTGAGTGGCTTGAGATCAGCTGGGGTGAGAACGTCGACCTCATGAAGATGTCGCCGAACGCCGACGACGCGATGCGCGCGTGGTACCAGCGCCGCGGGCGAGCGTCGCTGAGCCCGGCAGCTGCGCGGGACCTGATCCTGATGAACTCCAAGGCCGACGTCCGGCATGCGTTGTCGACGGTGCAGTGTCCGACGCTCGTCCTCCATCGAAGTGGCGATCGCGATTCGCAGGTCGACGAGGGTCGCTACGTCGCGTCCCGGATTCCCGGCGCGCGTTTCATCGAACTCAGCGGTGACGATCACATGCCCGCCGTGCGGCCCGATGAGATCGTCGATGAGATCGAAGAGTTCCTGACGGGCGTGCGCCCCCTACCCTCGCCCAACCGCGTTCTCTCGACCGTTCTCTTTACGGATCTCGTCAGTTCGACCGAGAGGGCGCGCGCTCTGGGAGACGCATCGTGGGCCACACTGCTCGAGGCGCACCACGCTGCGATCCGGCGACAGCTCGCTCGCTTCTCCGGAGAAGAGATCGACACTTCGGGCGACGGCTTCCTGGTGCTCTTCGACGGTCCGGCCCGGGCAATCCGCTGCGCTCTCGCCATCCGCACCGAGCTCGGCGAGCTCGGGCTCGAGGTGAGAGCCGGAGTGCACACCGGAGAGGTGGAACGTCGATCCGCTGACAAGCCGCGCGGGATCGCCGTCCATGTCGGAGCTCGGATCATGTCGCTGGCAGGCGCCGGTGACGTCCTCGTCAGCTCGACGACCCACGACCTCGTCGCCGGCTCCGGGCTCGAGTTCGAGGACCGCGGCGAGCACGAGCTCAAGGGAATCGAGGGGCTGCGCCGTGTCTTCGCAGCGGTCTGAAGCTACGCGCGCGTCGTAACGGCGAGCAGGTCGGCGAGGTTGACGAGCTGGATCGCCGCGCGAATCGCGGCCACGCGTTCGTCCTCCGACGCCAACTCCGAGCTCTCGCGCCAGAGCTGCTGCGCGGTCGCGAGGAGCTCCAGGATCCGCTCCGCCTCCGCGGGCCTGCCGTTTCGCTCTCGTGATGCATTCACGGCGAGACCGAGCGCCCCGATCGCGTCCCGCTGCCGCAGCCACAGCATCGGCACTGCCATGGAGATGTACGAATGGATTCGCGCGAGGGTGAGGTCCTGGACCAGGGTCGTTCCCCCTCTGGGCGCGGTGAGCTCGGGAGGCGCGTCTCCCGCGGCGATTCCGAGCGCCGTCTCGCCGAGCATCATCCGCAGCTGACGGTCGTCGAACCCGGACAGCTTCGCCGAGCGTACGGAGGCGAGGAGCGAGTTCGGCTGTCGCCCGTACGGGTAGTCGGAGGCGTACACGGCTTGCTCGGGGGGGATCTGGCGAAAGAGGTCCAGAAGGTCGAGCGAGCTCCACACCGACGTGTCGAAGAAGACGCCCGGGATGCCGCCGAGCCGTCCTGCGAGCTCGCCCATGTCCGCGATCCCGGCGTGCGCGACGATGAGCTGGACGCCCTCGTTGCGGAGGACGAGCGTCTCCAGGTGCTCGGCGATCGGCGGCAGGCCGCGACCACCGTGGATCAGGATCGGGACCCGGCGCTCCTGCGCGAGCGCGAAGATCGGCTGAAGCCGCTCGTCGTCGAGCGCGAAGGCCTGCGATCGCGGGTGGAGCTTGATCCCTCTTGCGCCGAGGTCGAGGGCCCGGACCGCCTCTTCGAGAGGTTGTGCCGTTAGATCGAGACGGACGAACGGCACGAGCCTGCCACTCGAGCCGGTGGCATGCGCCAACGTCCTGTCGTTCGCGACGGAGAACGCCGGCTCCCGGTCGGGCTCGTCCAGACAGAAGACGAACGCGCCTTCGATCCCGTGCCGGTCGAGAACGGCCAGAAGTTCGTCGTACCGAGCGCGCATCCCGTCGATGTCGTCGCCGAGATGCGTGTGGGCGTCGAAGAGCCGGGCGCCGTCGGGAAGCTCGGCACGGAGGTCGGCGTCGTACGAGTCGACGATCGCATGCGCTCTCTCGAGCGGCGTCATCAGGCCGTCGGAGCGGACGAGAGCGGCCCAGACGCGGGGCGGCGTCATCGGCAGCTCGCGCATCCGCACGCCGGTGGCGGCGGCGACGGCGTTCGCGATCGCAGCGGGCGCGGCCACCACGGGCGCCTCGCCGATTCCCTTGGCGCCGTACGGGCCGTCCGGCGCGGGAACCTCGACGATGAGCGTGTCGATGTCCGGCACTCGGTCGGAGGTGGGGATGGCGTAGTCGAGGAACGAGCCCGAGAGGAGCTGCCCGTCCTCATCGTGATCGAGCTGCTCGAAGACGCCCAGCCCATCCCCTGCACGGCTGCGCCGCGCATCTGTCCCTCGACGAGCGCGGGGTTGAGAGCGCGGCCGACGTCCTGTGCGATGACGTGGCCGAGGAGGTCGATCTCGCCGGTCTCGCGGTCGACACGGACGTGGGAGAGGTGCGCCGCGACCGAGGGAGCGCCGCGTGTCTGGGCAGACCCGCCGTGCCCCTCGATCGGCTCGTAGCGCCCGCCGAAGCGAAGCGTCTTGCGTGCGATCTCCTCGACCGTGATCGAGCGGTCCGGCGCGCCGACTGCGCGAACGACGCCGTCGACGACCTCGAGGTCGTCGGGGGCGATCTCGAGCTCCTGCGACGCGGCCGCGAGAAGCTTCTGGCGGGCGGACTCGGCCGCACGGAGCACCGCGGCGCCGACGGTGTAGGTGATCTTCGATCCCCCGCTCGCCCCCGCATACGGTCCCGAGGAGGTGTCGGCCGTGACCACGCGCACCTTCTCGGGTGGAAGGCCGAACGCAGCGGCCGCGATGACGGCGAAGCCCGTGTTCACGCCGCTCATGTCGACGGCCGACGTGACGAGGGTCATCGTCCCGTCGGGGTCGATGCGGCAGACGGCCGCCGCGGGCTCGCTTCCTCCGGGCCAGTAGCCGGCTGCGAAGCCGATCCCCTCGTTCTCGGGCAAGCTCGAGCGAGACGCCCAGAGGGGATGCTCACGAATGCGCTCGAGGACCTCGACGGCGCCGATCACCTGGAACGGGTTGCCGCTGACGCCGACGTCTCCCTCGACGACGGCGTTCTTCAGGCGCAGCTCGATCGGGTCGAGCTCGAGCTTCTCGGCGAGCTCGTCGAGGAGCGACTCGACGGCGAACGCCGCCGTGGGTGCGCCCGGGGCGCGGTAGGCGCCGAACGTGAAGCGATTCGTCTGGATGCCGTACCCGCGGAGGTCGTGAGCTTCCCAGCGATACGGCCCGGCAACGAGGAGCGACGTGATGCCTTCGACTCCCCAGCCGGCGTTCGACCCGCGATCGACGAGCATCCGCGCCTCGATACCGGTCAGCGTTCCGTCCTTGCGGGCGCCGAGGCGGAGGTGCGTCACCTGCGCGGAGACGGGGTTGGTGGCGAGGAAGTCCTCGGTGCGCGTGAGGACGAGCCGAACCGGCCGGCGCAACGCGAGCGCCGCGCCCGCGGCGATCGGCTCGACGAGCCCGAACTTCCCTCCGAACGCTCCTCCCAGGGGCTCCGTGATCACGCGAATCCGGTCGAGCGGGAGGTCGAACGCGCGCGCGAGCTCGTTTCTCGTGACGAACGACGCCCTGCGTGCTCGTGGAGACCACGAGCGTCCCGGACGGCTCCGTCCACGCCGTCGCGACCTGCGGCTCGATGTAGGCCTGATGCACCCAGGGCGTCCTGAAGGTTGCGGAGACGACGACGTCGCTCGCCTCGAGGGCCGCGGCAGCGTCGCCCGAGCGGCGATTCACGCGATCGAGGACGTTGCCCGAGAGCTGCTCGTCGTCGGCTTCCTCCTTCGAGGCGTCGACGCCGGCATGGATCGACTCGAGGTCTCCGCCTTCCTCGTCGTCCTCGGCAAGACGTGCAAGCGGAGCGCCGACCTGCATGGCCTGCTCGAGGTCCACGACCGCGTCCAGCGGCTCGTACTCGACGAGGACGAGCTCCGCGCCGTCCTGGGCTGCCGCCTCGCTCTCGGCGACGACGATCGCGACGGGCTGGCCCGAGAACACGACCTCGTCGCGCGCCAGGGGCTCCGTCGTGCGGTCGCCTCCGCCGACCGTAGGGATGTCCCCTGCCGTGAGCACCGCGACCACGCCCGGCACCTCGAGGGCGGCTTCGCCGTTCACGGCACGAATGCGCGCGTGCGCTTCCGTCGAGAGCACGGGCCGCGCGTGCAGCAGCCCGTGGACGTAGCCGTCCGCCGCGTACCGCGTCACGCCCGTCACCTTCTCGGGCGCGTCGATCCTCGGGCGCGGGACGCCGATCAATGCCTCGCTCACGCGTCCTCCTCCGCCCGAGCCCGTGCGCTCGCGAGTGCGCGATCGACGAGCGTCCGCGCGAGCTGGCGGCGGTAGTCGGCGGGCGCGAAGCGATCGCCGAAGACCTCGGCTTCATCGAGAGTCGAGGTTGCGTCCGCTGCCGCGAAGACGAACGGCTTGGCCGCGATGCCGGTCACCGCGACGGACTCTCCTGCCGCGCCCGCGAGCGCCGCGGCCCCGGCAAGCGCGAATCCGGACGCTGGATGCTCGACCGTGGCGTACGCCGAGCCCGAGCCCGCGGGCGGGATCGGCACGGCGATGTCCACGAGCAGCTCCTGCGGCCCGAGCTCGGTCGTGAACGGCCCGGCGACGAACTCGGACAGCGGAACGGCTCGGGTGCCCGCTTGCGACTGCAGCTCGAGCGTCGCGCCGAGCGCGAGCAGGACGGCCGGCATGTCCGACGCAGGATCGGCGTGGACGATGCTTCCTCCGATCGTGCCGCGGTTTCGAACCTGCAGGTCGCCGATGTCGCGGGCGCATTCTGCCGATCGCGGCCAGCGCCGGTCGTCGCAGCGGATCGGCGGCGATCAGCGCGTCCCAGGTCGTCAGCGGTCCCACGTGGAGAACCTCCCCACGGATCTCGACGCCGCGGAGGTCGAGCCCGGTGATGTCCACCACGAGCGACGGCCGCGCGATGCGGAGCTTCATCACCGGGATCAGCGACTGGCCGCCGGCGATCGCCTTGGCGTCGGGCTCGGCGAGCAAGGTCAACGCGCCATCGATGTCCGAGGCTCGCTCGTACCGGACAGAGGCCGGGATCACGACGGCTCCTCCGTCCCGGAGCGCCGCACCGGCGGCACTCACCGACTCGACGATGGTCTGATAGCCCGTGCACCGGCAGAGGTTCCCGCGGAGCGCGTCGCGGATCGTCTCGACGGTGGGGTCGGGGTCGCGCGCGAGCAGGTCAGCGGTGGTGAGGATGACTCCCGGCGTGCAGAAGCCGCACTGCAGGCCGTGGTGCTCGACGAACGCGCGCTGGATCGGGTGCAGCCCGCCGTCGGGCGCGAGTCCCTCGATCGTGGTGATCGCGGAGCCGGACGCCTGCAGCGCGAGCACCGTGCAGCTCTTCACGGCGCGGCCGTCGAGGAGAACCGTGCACGCTCCGCACTGGCTCGTGTCGCAGCCGACGTGTGCGCCCGTCAGCCCGAGCCCGTCTCGCAGCGCATGGACGAGCAGCGTCCGGCCCTCCACCTCGAGCGAGCGTCGCTCGCCGTTGACATCGAGCTCGAGTGTTTCAGGCACCGGCGGGTAGCGCGGCGAGCTTCTCGCGGAGATATGCGAGGTACGGCTCCGGGTCGATGCTCTCGGCGCCGGTGATGCGCTCGATCGTCTCCTTCGGCGTGAGCTTGCGACCGAGCGAGTAGAGGTTGTCCCGGAGCCAGGCGGCAAGCTCGGTCACGTCGCCGGCCTCCATCTGCGCGTCGAGATCGGGGATCGCTTCGCGAACGGCTGCCCAGATCTGCAGCGAGATCACGTTGCCGAGCGCGTACGTGGGGAAGTAGCCGATGCCTCCCTGCGACCAGTGGATGTCCTGGAGCACGCCGTGCGCGTCGTCCGGGACCTCGACGCCGAGCAGGTCGGACATCCCGGCGTTCCACGCCTCGGGCAGGTCCTTCGGGTCGAGCGATCCCTCGATCAGCTGCTGCTCGAGCTCGAAGCGCAGGATGATGTGGAGGCTGTACGTGGTCTCGTCGGCGTCGATGCGGATGAGGCCCGGTTGCGCGCGGTTGATCGCCCTGAGGAACGTCTCGAGGTCGACGTCGCCCAGCTGCGCGGGGAAGGTCTCCTGGAGCGGCTCGTACCAGAAGCTCCAGAACGGCTGCGAGCGCCCGACGAGGTTCTCCCAGGTGCGGCTCTGCGACTCGTTGAGCCCGAGAGACGGCGAGCCGGCGAGAGGCGTTCGCTCGAGCGACTTCGCGATCCCGTGCGCATAGTGGCCGTGCCCCGCCTCGTGCATCGTCGACCACAGGGAGTGCAGTCCCGTGTGGTTGTAGTGCGTCGTCAGGCGGACGTCACGCGTGGAGAACGAGGTACAGAACGGGTGCTCGGTCGGATCGATTCGATACGACCCCTCCTCGAATCCGAGGGTGGCGAGGATCCGCTTCCCGAAGGCCTCCTGCCGGTCCGCCTCGAACGACTGCTCGAAGAAGGATGCATCGACCTCCGGTGCCTCGCGAATGAGCTCCGCCAGCACCGGCCGGATCGCCCCGAAGATCTCCGCCACCTCGCTCGTCTTCATGAACGGCTCGTAGTCGTCGAGCAGCGGCGTGTACGGCGAGTCGTCCCACTCGAAGCACTCGACGTAGCGGCGCTTCAGCTCGAGGTTGCGTGTGAGCGCGGGCAGGAAGCTCGCGAAGTCGCTGTTCGCGCGCGCCTCGATCCAGACCTGGTTCCCGAGCGAGGCCGCGCGGGCGAGGTCGGTGCGGAGCTCGGCGGGAACGCGGCGCTCCTTCTCCCAGTCGCGCCTCGTGACGCGGATCAGGGACGCGTCGTCGGAGTCGTACTGGAGCGACTCCTCGAGCGGCCGTAAGCGCTCGAGCAGCCGGCCGATCTCGTCGTCCACGATCCGCTCGTGTGCGACCCGCGCGAGCGTCGCCACGGCCTCGGCACGCGCAGGATGCCCTCCGGGGGGCATCGTCACCTTCTGATCCCAGGCGAGCACCATCACTGCACGACGGAGATCGGAGATCTCGGCGAGGCGCTCCCGGAGCGCGCGAAGGTCCGCGTCCACCGCGGAGGACTCTACCCACGCCGTGGTTAGGATCGGCGTTCGATGCCCGAGAACGTCCTGTTGGTCGGCGACACGCTCCGGATGCCCGAGCTCCGGCACGAGGTTCCGCTCGGAATTCCGGACGCGTTCGTGTACGCGGAGCTCGACGGCCGGAGGGTCGTCGTCTGCAGCTCCATGGAGGCGATGCGAGTGGAGGAGCTCGGAGCCGGGCTCGACGTTCGGCCGACCGAGGAGTTCGGAGCGGACGAGATTCGGCGCAGCGGGGTCGACCTCCACGAGGCGGAGCGGGAGCTGACGGCTCGCATCGTGCAGGGGCTCGGCATCGGTGCGCGCGAGCGTGCCGCGGAATTTCCCGGTCGGGATCGCTGACGTGCTCCGCGAGCGCGGCGTCGAGCTCGTCGTCGACCAGCGCTCTTCGACGACCGTCGCCGGCGTGAAGAGCCCGCACGAGCTCGAAGGGATCCGGCGCGCGCAGAGAGCGGCGGAGGCGGGCATCGCAACCGCGCGCGAGATCCTCGCCGCGCGGAGCCTGCGAACGGTGGTCTCGCCGTCGACGGCGAGGCCGTCACCTGCGAGCTCCTCAAGGAGCGCATCCAGGCAACGTTCCTCGCACACGGCGCGCTCGCCGAGGAGATGATCGTCTCGCACGGGCCGCAGACCGCCGTCGGGCACGACATGGGGTCGGGAGCGATCGGGCGCGACGACGTGCTCATCCTCGATCTCTTCCCGATCGACCTCGAGTCGGCGTGCTACGCCGACATCACCCGGACGCTCGTCGTCGGGGACGCGGCGCCGCGAGATCCACGAGTGGCACGAGTTCTGCAAGGAAGCGCTCGCGCTCGGGGCAGCGGAGGTGAGAGCCGGGGCCGACGGCGGCGAGATCCACCGCCTCGTCTCGCGCTTCTTCGCCGATCACGGCTTTCCGACACAGTTGACGAAGGCGGAGGGCGAGGTGCTCCGCGACGGCTTCTACCACGGCCTCGGGCACGGCGTGGGTCTCGAGGTCCACGAGTCGCCTGGACTGGGCATGCTCGGTGAGACGCTCGTGGCGGGCGACGTGATCACGGTGGAACCCGGCCTCTACCGGCACGGTTTCGGCGGCGTGCGCGTCGAGGACCTGCTGCTCGTGACGGAGGACGGGTACGAGCTCCTCACCGACTGCTCCTACGAGCTGGAGACGTCCGCTGTGAGCGAGCAGGCGATCGAGACGCTGCTGGCGGAGGATCGCAGGTATCCGCCGCCGCCCGACTTCGCCGCCCAGGCGAACACGCAGCCGGACGTGTACGACATCCCCTTCGAGGAGTTCTGGGAGCGTCAGGGCCGCGACCGCGTCACGTGGTTCGAGCCGTTCACGTCGCTGCTCGAGTGGGAGCTGCCGTACGCGAAGTGGTACGGCGGCGGGAAGCTCAACGTGACCTACAACTGTCTCGACCGACACGTCGAGGCGGGGCTCGGCGACCGGGTCGCCTACTACTACGAGGGCGAGCCGGTAGGAGAGAGGGCGACCATCACGTACCGGCAGCTCCTCGACGAGGTCGTGCGTGCGGCGAATGGCCTCAAGGCGCTCGGGGTCGGCAAGGGCACGCCCGTCGGCATCTACATGGGCATGGGGCCCGGGCTGCCGGTGGCGATGCTCGCGTGCGCTCGCCTTGGCGCGCCGCACACCGTCGTCTTCGGCGGGTTCTCGGCCGAAGCGCTCGCCGACCGGCTCAACGACATGCGCTGCGAGGTGCTCCTCACCCAGGACGAGAGCTACAGGCGCGGGACGATCGTGCCGCTCAAGCGCAACGCCGACGAGGCGCTCGAGTCCTGCCCGGGGGTGGCGAAGGTCGTAGTCGGGCAGCGCACGCGCGGGGACGTACCGATGACGCCCGGCCGGGACCTCACCTGGAACGAGCTCGTCGAGGGACAGCCGACCGATCCCGCGTCGTGCCCGTGCGAGCCGATGGACTCGGAGGACCTGCTCTACCTCCTGTACACGAGCGGCACCACGGCGAAGCCGAAGGGCATCGCCCACACGACCGCGGGCTACCTCGTCGGCGTGGCTGCGACGCACAACCATGTCTTCGACCTGAAGCCCGGGACCGACGTCTACTGGTGCGCCGCCGACATCGGGTGGGTCACCGGCCACAGCTACATCGTGTACGGGCCGCTCTGCAACGCGGCGACGAGCGTGCTCTACGAGGGAACGCCGGACTTCCCCGACAAGGATCGCTGGTGGGACATCGTCGAGCGCTACAAGGTCTCGATCCTGTACACGGCACCGACGGCGATCCGGGCGCACATGAAGTGGGGGCCCGAGCACGCGGCGAAGCACGATCTCTCGTCGCTGCGACTCCTCGGTACGGTCGGCGAGCCGATCAATCCCGAGGCGTGGATGTGGTACCGCGAGCACATCGGCTCGGAGCGCACGCCGATCGTGGACACGTGGTGGCAGACGGAGACCGGAATGATCCTGATCACGCCCCTGCCAGGCATCACCACGACGAAACCCGGCTCGGCGACCAAGCCGTTCCCCGGGGTGGTCGCGGGAGTGGTCGACGACAACGGGAACGAGGTCGGGCCCGGAGGTGGCGGCTACCTCGTCCTCAAGCGGCCGTGGCCGGCGATGACGCGTGGGATCTTCGGCGACGACGCGCGCTTCCGCGCGACCTACTGGGAGCGCTTCCCCGGGATGTACTTCGCGGGCGACGGCGCGCGAATCGACGAGGACGGCGACTACTGGCTGCTCGGCCGCGTCGACGACGTCATGAACGTGTCGGGCCATCGCATCTCGACGATCGAGGTCGAGTCCGCGCTCGTCGACCACCGCAGCGTGGCCGAAGCGGCGGTGTGCGGCCGCAGCGACGCGCTCACCGGGCAGGCGATCGTGGCCTTCGTGACGCTGAAGGGTGCCGAGGAAGGAAGCGTCGAACGGCTCGAGGAGCTCCGCAACCACGTCGCGGTCAAGATCGGGCCGATCGCGAAGCCCGCGAACATCGTCTTCACGCCGGAGCTGCCCAAGACGCGCTCGGGGAAGATCATGCGTCGGCTCCTGCGCGACGTCGCGGAGAACCGTCCGCTGGGCGACACCACGACGCTCGCGGATCCCGCCGTCGTGACCGAGATCGCTGATCGCGCGGTCGCCCAGCCGACGGAGGAGTAGGGCGCTGGATCAATCGGGCCTGTAGGTCCCGAAGCTCCACAGGTTGCCTTCGGGATCGCGTGCCATGTAGTCGCGCGATCCGTAGTCCGTGTCGTGGAGCTCCCGCACGATCTCGGCGCCCGCCGCTCGGGCGCGATCGTAGTGCGCGTCGATTCCGTCGACGATGACGTAAACGCCCTGGCTGACCGCCCCGAGCTCGCGCGGGGTCTTCATTCCGAGGCCGTTGTCGCCGGCGCTGCCGAGCATGATCATGCCGTCGCCGTACCGCAACTCGGCATGCGCGACCGCGCCGTTCGGGCCCTCGTGCACGGACGAGCGCTCGAAGCCGAAGCCCTCTTCGAGCCAGTCGAGCGCCGCCCGTGGGTCGTCGTAACCCAGGAACGCGATGCAGTTCATTCGTCCTCCTCTCGTTGTGCTCCGAGAGTAGGCCGGCCGCGCAGGCTCGTCTTGGACGAATGTGACCCGCGCTAGGCGACGACGCCGCCGTCCGGCATGAGGCGTCGCGAGAGCTTCGCCGGCGAGGTTCCCGCGAACTCGCGGAAGTCCCGGGTCAGATGTGCCTGGTCGTAGTAGCCGCACTCGAAGGCAAGCTGCGCGAGACTGACGTCGCCACGCTCGAGCAACCCGAACGCGCGGTCGAAGCGGAGGATCCGGGCGACCGTCTTCGGCGGGAGGCCGATCTGCTCTCGGAATCGCGTGGCGAGGTACCTGCGGCTCCTGCCGAGCTGGTCGCAGATCCACCCGATCGGCGCCCGGCCGTGCGTCCGCGCGAGCGCGTTCCATGCCCAGGCGACCTCGGCAGGCGGCGTGCGCGCATCGGCGAGGCCGGCCGCGAACACCTGATCCAGGAGTGCGAAGCGCTCGTCCCAAGATTGCTTCGCCGCGAGCTGCGCAGGAAGCTCCTGAGCCTGTCGCGGCAGGACGTCCTCCAGCGCGAGGGTGCGGTTCGCGAGCTCGTGCATCGGGAGGCCGAGGAACATATGTGCCCCGAGCGGCGTGAAGTCGACCTGGATGCACATCGCCGGGCCTTCCGCGGCGACGAACACGGAGCGGTCGAAGAGCCCGGCGAAGAAGCTGTCGTGGAGCTCGGGCTCCCGGTCCGGGGAGTCGGCGACGCTCCACGGGCTCCCGAGGTTGAGGATGAGGGGGAGTCGGGTCGTCGGCAGCTGCTGCCTACGCAGCGGCCCATGTGGGACGGACTCGACGTACCCCTGGTACTCGCCGACGAATGCGCTGAGGCGTGGATCGGGCGGGCGAAGGAGGAGCTCCCACCGTACCGAGCTCGGATTCGTGCCTCAGAACGCGAGTCCCCACGTCCATGGGTACAGGTTAGACCGTGACGAGTGCCGCCTCGAAGGCCGCGACCGTACGCTCGATGTCCGTCTCCGTCGTCCGCCAGTTCGAGACGGAGAGGCGGATCGCGGCGCGGCCGTCCCACGTCGTCCCGCTCATCCAGGCCTCGCCGCTCGCTTGCACCGACGCGAGCATCGCGTCCGTCGTCGCATCGTCCTCGAAGCGGAAGAGGACCTGGTTGAGCACGACGTCGTTCAGGACCTCGCAGCCAGGGAGCTTCGCCGATCGCCGCTGCGAACTGTCGTGCCCGGGCGCACGAGCCGTCGACGAGGTCGGCCAGGCCCGATCGCCCGAGCGAGCGCAGCGCGGCGTAGACCGCGAAACCGCGAGCCCGCCGAGAGAACTCGGGCGTCCAGTCCATCTGGTCACGTGCCGCACCCTCGCCTGCGACGAGGTACTCGGCAGTGAGCCGCATCGCGGCCCGGTGCGCGTCGGCGTGCGCGACGAACGCGAGTCCGCTGTCGTAGGGAACGTTCAGCCACTTGTGCGCGTCGGTCGCCCACGAGTCGGCGCGCTCGACGTCGCGCGTCAGGTGGCGGAGAGCCGGCGACGCCGCAGCCCACAGCCCGAACGCGCCGTCGACATGGAGCCACGCACCGGCCGTGTCACAGAGCTCCGCGATCTCGCCGAACGGATCGAAGGCGCCCGTGTTGACCTCCCCTGCCTGTGCACAGACGATCGTCGGGCCGTTCGTGTCCCTGAGCACCGCCTCGAGCGCGTCCGGTCGCATCCGGCCCTGGTCATCGACGTCGACCGGACGGGTCGCCCCGCTGCCCAGACCGAGGAGCCGGAGCGCACGGTCGACGGTCACGTGCTTGCGACTCCCGACCACGACGGCGATCGGCGGCGAGCCTGCGAGCCCGTCGCGCTCGACGTCCCAGCCGACTCGTCCGAGCACCTCGTGCCGCGCCGCGGCGAGGCACGTGACGTGAGCCATCTGACAACCCGTGACGAACGCGAACGACGCCGTCTCCGGAATCCCCAGCAGCTCCTCGAGCCAAGCGCCGGCGATCTCCTCGCAGACCGCCGCTGAGGGGCCACAGGCCACGAGGCCGGCATTCTGATCCCAGACCGAGGTGAGCCAGTCGGCGGCGAGAGCGGCCGGCAGCGCTCCGCCGATGACGAAGCCGAAGTAGCGACCGCTCGGGATGGCGACGACGCCTGGCTCGGCCGCGGCCGCCAGAGCCTCGACCACGTCGACCGGATCGCTCGGCTCGTCGGGCAGCGGGCCTCCGAGCGCCATGCGAAGCTCCTCGACACTCGCCGCGGGCCGAATGGAGCGCTCGTCGAGCGTCTCGACGAAGTCCGCCGCGATCTCGGCCGTCCGACGCAGGAGCCCACGTTCGTCCGTCACGCCGCGGAGTCTACGGCTCGACCAGCGGCCTCTTAGGCGGCCAGAAGCTCCTCGAAGCGCGCTGGATCGTCGAACGGGCCGACAAGCGCGAGGTACAGCCGCTTGTCCTCGAACAGGTCCTTCGCGACGCGCTGCACATCCTCGACGGTCACCGCGTCCAGCTGCCGCAGTAACTCGTCGGGATCCTCGATCTCACCCTCGAGAACCTCGCGCCGGAGGCCGTACTGGATCGTTCCCTGCGGGCTCTCTAGGCGCAGCACGAAGCGGCCCTTCGCATAGCCGCGCGCCTTCTCGAGCTCGTCGGCGGGAACGGGCTCGGACGCGATCTTCCGCATCTCGGCCAGGATCGTCGTGATCGCCTCGTCCACCCGCGACACGTCGACTCCTGCACTCGAGTGGAAGGTTCCCGTGTCGGTGTACGCGGTCGCGCCGGCATGGACGTAGTAGCCGAGGCCGCGTTTCTCGCGAACCTCCGTGAACAGCCGCGACGACATGCCGCCTCCGAGTACGACCGAAAGGAGCTGAAGCGCGTAGCGGTTCGGATGCGCGATCGGATAGCCGCGCACACCGAGAATGAGGTGCGCCTGCTCGGACGACTTCGTGTGGATGAGGACGGGTGACGTCGCCGGTGGAAGCTCGACGTCGAGCGCCCGGCCCGTCGACCGCGGCTCGATGCCGCCGAGAAGCTCCTCGAGCCGCTCGGTGAGCCCGTCGCCGATGCGTCCTCCGATCCCGATCACCATTCGCTCCGGGCGGTACCAGGTGTCGAGGTACGACGCGAACGTCTCGCGCGTCGCGCCCTCGATCGTCTCCCGCGTTCCGAGGATGTCCCAGCCGAGTGGCTGGTCCGCGTACAGCAGCCGGTCGTACACGTGGCCGACGTACCGCTGCGGCGTGTCCAGGTAGACGTTCATCTCCTCGAGGATCACGCCCTTCTCTTTCGCGATCTCCGCCTCGTCGAACCGGGACTCGAGGAGCATGTCCGTGAGGACGTCCAGCGCCACGTCGCGCGTTTCCGATCCGCACCGGACGTAGTAGCCGGTCAGCTCCTTGCCGGTGAAGGCGTTGAACTCTCCCCCGATGGCGTCGATCTCGGTCGCGATCGTGCGCGCGGTCGGGCGACGCTCGGTGCCCTTGAAGAACATGTGCTCCGCGAAGTGCGCGATGCCCTTGGACTCGGGCGTCTCGTAGCGCGAGCCGGCCGCGAGCATGACGAAGCACGACACCGAGCCGACCTGGGGGTTGGGCGCGGTTACGACTCGGACGCCGTTTTCGAGCGTGGTCTTCTCGAAGATCGCCACCGCGCGCGATGGTATAGACACGGTTCGTGCCGGGACAGCTGACCCGAAAGGCCATGTCCGAGCAGCCCGAGTGGCTCGCTCAGGTGCCCGAGCGCGTGGGCGACCGTCGTCTTCCGGCCGGCGCCCGTGTGCTGTTCACCGGGTGCGGGACCTCGTTCCACGCTGCCCTCGCCTGCGGCCAGGCGGTGCAGGCGCTCGAGCTCGTCATCGCGAGCGCGACCCACGCCGACGTGCTCGTCGCGATCAGTCACGAAGGAGGCACAGCCCTGACCCGCGAGGCGGTCGAGCGGTTCCAGGGCGAGACCTGGCTCATCACCGGTGCCGCGGAGAGCGCGCTCGCGCGCGTCGTCGACCACGTCGTCGTCGTGACGCCCGAAGTCGAGAAGAGCTACTGCCACACGGCGAGCTACACGTGTGCGGTAGCAGCGGGTCGTGCGCTCCAGGGCGAGGACGTGAGCGGGCTCGCGAGCGACGTCCTCCGGGAGCTCTACGCCGAGCCGCTCGGCGAGTCGGCACACGACCGGTTCCTCGTCGCAGGCGCGGGCTACGACGAGGCCACCGCGCTCGAGGCCGTCCTCAAGCTCCGCGAAGGCGCCCACGTCGTCGCGGAGGCATACGAAACGGAGCAGCTTCTCCACGGGCACCTGGCGGCGGTCGACTCGTCCGTGCGCTGCTTCGTGCTCGAGGGAGAAGGTCGCGCCGCCGAGCGGGCGGTCGACACCATGCGTGCCCTCGGCGAGCTCGGCTGCGATGCGCTGCTCCTGCCGACCACGCACCCCGTCGTCGACATCGTCCGCTTCCAGCGCCTCGCGTGCGACCTGGCGGAGGCACGCGGGATCGACCCGGACATGATTCGTTGGGACGAGGAGCCCTGGAACAGGGCACGTCAGGCCCAGGACGTTCACGGCCGATCCGTGAGCGCTGGTCGTTCCCGTATCAGTCGTGTGATGCTCGCCAGCCCCCGGGCGCGTACGACGTGCGTACCGTCTCGACGTATGGCACCGGGCTGACCACCGCGCCGATCTCGACCTGCACGTGGGGCTCGACGGTGGGCTTCGCGGTCCCGCCGTCCTCCTCGCCCCACACGAGCGTCACGTCGGTGCCGGCGACGCGTAGTCGGCGTCCAGGACCGCGAGGGTCAGCATCTTGCCTTCGTTCGCGCTGTAGCCGATCCAGGTCGAGACGCCGACCGTCTCCCCGTCGACGGTGACCCGGTCGAACTGGTGCATCGAGTACACCGCCGAGGGCCAGTCCATGAACTTCGCCCGCTCGCCCTTCTGGAACATCGTTCCGATCGTGCGGGTCACGTCCTCGTCGTCGAGCGCCAGGGTGACCTTCTGGCGGTGGTCGCCGTCCGCCATCTCTCGCAGCGCCTCTCGCCCGACGAAGTCGTGGTCGAACTTGACGTAGCTCCCGTAGCCGAGGTCCCACGGCGTGAAGTAGTAGTCCTCGATGTCGTCGGAGACGAAGCTGCCGCCGATCGACGCGGACCCCTCGTAGCCGGTCGCCGGCAGCCACTCTCGGTAGGCCTTCATGCTCTCGCCGGAGTACACGGCCGGAAGCGGCGAGGGGATCCACCCGGACTCGAGCGTGTTCGCCGAGTACGCCCGTCCACCCGCCCGTCTCAGGCCGAACTCCTCTCCGGCGGTCACGAGCGCCTCGCGCACCGCGTCCCCGTCGTCCCAGGGGCCGAAGAGCTCCCAGCCCGGCTGGCCGACCATGCCGTGGCGCAGCGCGCCCACGGTCTTGCCCGCGATCGTCACCGAGGTCGTGTGGAAGAAGCCGAGCTCGGGCGGAGGGCCGCCGAGCGCCTTCTCGATCACCTGCATCGCGTTCGGGCCCTGCACCTGGAAGCGATAGGACCGGCGGCGACCGTCGGTGCGCAGCGCGGTCCTCAGGTCGAGCTCGACCGAGACGTCGTATCCGCCCGTCTCCGCGTGGTAGATGATCCAGTTGAGCGCGGGAGCCCGGCCGACGAGGTTGAAGCGCGCTCGCCCGAGCGCGAACAGGATGACGTCTCCGATGACGTAGCCGTCGGGGCTGCACGGCACGAAGTGCTTGGCTCGGTCGCCCGTGAATCCGTCGAAGCTGTTGACCGCGAGGTCCGAGAGCAGCCTGAGCGCGTCCGGGCCCTCCACCGCCAGGTCGTTCATGTGGAACGAGAGGTCGAAGAGGACGCAGGTCTCCTGCCAGGCCCGCTGCTCGTCGCGCCAGTTCGTGAACTCCGGCGGCACTCCCGGGATAGACGTTCGGCCCCGGCCTGCGCGTTGCGGAGCAGCTCGACCGGGCTCTCGGCCGTCGCCAGCAGGTCTTCCAGACTCCGACTAGAGGACACCACGACTCGCATTGTCGATGCCGCCCGGCAGGAGACCGCGCCGAACGGCGTCGGCCACGTTGAAGAGGTGTCGTCGCATCGCGAGCTCGGCCTCGGCCGCGTCCCCGGCGACCACGGCCTCGACGATCGCCGCGTGCTCGGCCACGGACGCAGCGGGGCGGCCCGGGATCAGGATGGTGCGGTACTGGTAGCGCACCGTTTGCGCGTTCAGGGTGTGGATGAGGCGGACCGCGGTCGCGTGGCCGGAGAGCTCCAGAAGGGTCGCGTGCAGGTCGGCGTTCGCGTCCGACGCCCCGAGGAGATCGCCGTGCTCGAGGAGCTCGCGCTGCCGCTCGACACACGCCTGGAGGCGGGCGACGCCGGCGTCGTCGATCCTCGGCGGCCTGGCGGACGGCGAGGCCCTCCAGGACGGCGCGCGCCTGCAGGATCTCGACCGCCTCGTCGTCCGAGACGCGCCGCACACGTGCCCCTCGATGGGGCTCGCGCACCACGAGCCCGTCCTGCTCGAGACGGATGAGCGCGGTGCGCACGGCGCCGCGCGACATCTCGAACGCCGTCGAGAGGTCGGACTCGACGAGGCGAGCGTCGGGGGCGATGTCACCGCGGACGATGGCCCCGCGGAGAGCGTCGTAGCTCGAGGTGACCGCCATCGTGCGAGACGCATACTGCCCGAATGTCGCGAAGATCGTCAACAATTCTGTTTTCATGTCAGCGTGGTCGTTCACGAACGTTGAGCCCGTGAGCGCGCCGGTCGTCGCGGTGCTCGGTCTCGGCGAGGCAGGTGGTCGACTCGCCGCCGACCTCGTCTCCGCCGGCGTCGAGGTGCGCGGCTACGACCCGCTGAACGGTCCCGTCCGCGAGGGTGTCGCCCGAGCCGGCGACGCCGTCTCGGCGGTCGCCGGGAGCACGGTCGTGCTCGCGCTGACGACTGCGTCGACCGCGCTCGCCGCGGCCGAGTCGGCGCTCCCGGCGTCTGCGCGCAGGCGCGATCTACGCCGACCTGAACACGGCGTCACCCGCGCTGAAGCACGAGCATCGCCGCGCTCGTCGCCGGAGGCCGGCGCACGGTTCGCGGACGTCGCGTTGCTCGGACCGGTCCCGGCGCGCGGGCTCGGAACGCCGGCTCTGGCGTCGGGCCCCGGCGCGCAGGCGCTTCGCGGACGTGTTCGGACCTCTCGGCATGCCGGTCGAGGTCGTGTCCGACCGTCCGGGGGACGCGGCGACCCTCAAGCTCCTGCGCTCGGTCTTCATGAAGGGGCTCGCGGCCTCCGCGCTCGAGAGCCTGCGCGCGGCCGAGGCCGCGGGGCACGCGACGTGGCTCGAAGGAGAGATCGCGGCAATCATCGGCGAGCCGCTGCTCGAGCGCTTCGTCGAGGGGAGTCGCCGGCACGCGGTGCGTCGCGTCGACGAGATGGAAGCGGCGCGCGAGCTGCTGCTCGAGCTCGGCGTCGAGCCGCGAATCGCCGCGGCCAGCGCAGCGATCCTCGCCGAGCTCGCTGCGGGCGAGCCGACCGGCGGCGACAGGGTGCGGTCGTGACGACGCAGCAGGCTGCGGCCACGTCGCCGAGCGAACGAGCGCGCGTGCTCGTGGAAGGTGCGTACGACCTGCACGTCCACGTCGCTCCGGACGTGCCTCAGCGGCGGATCGACGACCGCACGCTCGCGCAGCGTTTCGCCGAGCTCGGGCTCGCAGGGTTCGCCCTCAAGTCGCACTACACGTCCACCGCCGAGCGCGCGCAGGTCGTCTCGGCGCTCGTCCCGGAGGTGGAGGTCGTCGGCACGCTGACCCTCAACTGGGCCGTGGGCGGCATGAACGCGCTCGCCGTCGAGATCGCCGCGCGTGAGGGCGCCCGGATCGTCTGGATGCCGACGGTCGACTCGCCCGCGGAGACGGCGGGGAGGACGGAGCCGAAGGACGGGGACAAGGTTCCCCAGTGGGCGCGACTGCAGCACGAGCTCCGTGGCCTCGGACTGAGCGTGGACGCGGTGCACGTCACCGATTCCGAGGGAGGGCTCCTGCCCGAGACGCGAGACGTGCTGCGGGCGATCGCACGCCACGACCTGATCCTCGCCACGGGCCACCTCGCCCGCGACGACACGTTCGCGGTCGTCGACGGAGCGCTCGAGGAGGGCGTCGCGCAGATCGTCGTCACGCACCCGGAGTTCCCGTGTCAGAACTTCTCGCTCGACGATCAGCGCGCTCTCGCAGAGCGCGGGTGCCTCCTGGAGCGCTGCCTGAGCACGCCGCTGAGCGGGAAGACCGACTGGGAGCACGTCTTCGACGGGGTGCGCGCGGTCGGCACCGAGCGCTCGCTCTTCTCGAGCGACTGCGGGAACCCCGACTATCCGCCGGTCGAGGACGGGCTGGCGCTCTGGGCCGACCGCCTGCTCGGCGGCGGGTTCGACGAGGACGAGGTGCGCGAGCTGATCGTGGGGCAGTCGCGGCGGCTGGCAGGCGTCGAATGAGCCGCAAGCTCCTCGTGATCGGCGCTCACTCCGCCGACTTCGTCTGGCGTGCGGGCGGCGTGATCGCGGTCGCGACGTCGAGCTGGCGGCGCGGCCAGCGTGCTCGCGCTCTCCTACGGCGAGCGGGGGGAGTCCGGCGAGCTCTGGAAGGAGGAGGGGCAGACCGTCGAGCGCGTGAAGGAGATCCGGCACGGAGAGGCGGAGCGGGCGGCGTCCGCGCTCGGCGCCGAGTTCGAGTGCCTCGATCTCGGGGACTATCCGCTCGAGATCGACGGCGACGCGCTCGTCTCGATCGCCGATCGGATCCGCGCGTTCGCTCCCGACGTCGTCCTCACGCACACGGATCGCGATCCCTTCAATCCCGGACCACGCGGCCGCGTTCTTCGCCGTCGAGAAGGCTCGTGCGCTCGCTGCCGGCGCGGGCGTCCCGAGCGCGTTCGAGACCGTCGAGCCGCCGGAGCTGCTCCTCTTCGAGCCGCATCAGCCCGAGCTGTGCAACTTCGTGCCGACGACCTTCGTCGACATCACGCCGGTGATCGAGCAGAAGAACGCCGCCATGGCGGAGATGAAGGCGCAGTCCTACCTCCACACCTACTACTCCCAGCGCGCGGAGCAGCGCGCCAACCACGCGCGGCGCTCCTCGGGGAACGCCGCGATCCGGTATGCCGAGGCGTTCCAGCGCGTGACGCCTCAGGTGGTGAGCGCCCTGTGACTGAGCCGCTTCGTCGAGCTCGCTCGGCTGGGCTCCGCGACGGTGCACGAGGCGGCCGGGCGCGCGCAGGTGGTCGACGTACCGCTGATCCAGGTCGTGCCGGGCTCGCGTGCGGCCGGGCCGGCGCGAACCGTGCGCTGCGGCCAGGACGACAACCTGATGGTCCACGCGGCGGTGGCCGAGGCCGAGCCGGGCGAGGTGCTCGTCCTCACGATGCCCGAGCCCAGGCCCGTCGCACTCGTCGGCGAGCTGCTCGCGACGCAGGCGAAGGTCGCGGGCGTCGCCGCGCTGCTGGTGGACGCCGCGGTGCGCGACCTGGAGGACCTCCGAGAGGTCGGGTTGCCCATCTGGGCGCGCTACGTGCGCGTGAGCGGAGCGGAGAAGCGCGTTCCTGGCGCGATCGGCGAGCCCGTCGAGGTCGCGGGCGCGCACATCCGGCAGGGCGACGTCGTCGTGCTCGATGCGGACGGCGCGGTCGTCGTCGAGCAGGAGCGGGTCGACGAGGTCCTCGAAGCCGCGCTCGTGCGCGAGGAGCGCGAGCGGGAGAAGCGCGCGAAGCTCGAGGCGGGCGAGCTCTCGTACGACCTCGACGGCCTGCGGAAGCTCGTCGAGTCGTGACCGAGCCGATCCACGACCTCGCCCGGCTCGGGCATGCGGAGCTCCTGACGCCGAAGCCGGAGGAGAGCCTCCGCTTCTTCGTCGACGTGCTCGGCATGGAGGAGGAGGCGCGCGACGGGCAGTCCGTCTTCCTGCGCGGCTGGGGCGACTACCTCCGCTACAGCCTGAAGCTCACGGAGTCGCCGCGCGCCGGGCTCGGGCACGTCGGCCTGCGAGCGTGGAGCCCCGAGGCGCTCGACCGCCGGGTCGCCGCCGTCGAAGCCACGGGACGCGGGCTCGGTTGGATCGACGGGGACGTCGGTCACGGCCCCGCGTACCGCCTGACGGACCCCGACGGGCACGTCTTCGAGCTCTACTACGAGGCGGAGCGCTACGAGGCGCCCGAGCACCTGCGGCCGTCGTGGCGGAATCAGCCGCAGCGCTACGACGGGCCGTGGCGCGGCGGTCAAACGGCTCGACCACGTGAACCTGCTCGCGGCCGATGTTCGCGCGAACAGCACGTTCGCCCAGGACGTCCTCGGCTACCGCCTGTACGAGCGGATCGAGCTCGACGACGGGACCGAGACCGGCGCCTGGCTCAGCCTCTCGATCGCAGCGCACGAGCTCATCTACGTCGCCGACGCGTACGGCGCGACGGGGCGGCTCCACCACCTCGCGTTCTGGGTCGACACGCGCGAGGAGTGCCTTCGCGCGGCCGACATCTTCGTCGACCACGACGTCCCGATCGAGGCGGCGCCCTCGAAGCACGGGGTCGCGCAGGGCTTCTTCCTGTACGGCTTCGAGCCCGGAGGCAACCGGATCGAGGTCACGACCGGGGGGTACTTCGTGTACGACCCGGACTTCGAGCCGATCACCTGGACCGCCGCGGAGCGCGCCCGCGGCCAGTACTGGGGCGTGAAGACGATCGAGAGCTTCCACACGTACGGCACGCCCGACGTCGACGGCGAGGGCTGACGACGTGGGCTCGCTCCGCGACGCCCTCGCACGACCAGGCGGCTTCGTCGTCCTCGCGGAGCTCGTCACGAGCCGTGGCCCGATGACCTCGGAGGGGGGCGCCAGGGTGCTGGAGCTGGCGAGGGACCTCGCCGCAGATCCCAGGATCGATGCGCTCTCGATCACCGACAACCCGGGCGGACACGCGATGCTCTCGCCCGACGCGCTCGGCACCGACCTGATCTCGCGCGGGCAGGAAGTGATCATCCACCTCGCCTGCAAGGACTGGAACCGCAACGCGCTCGAGAGTCGCGGCTGGCAGCTCAGCTCGGCGGGCTTCCACAACGTGCTCGCGCTGTCCGGCGACTATCCGGTCATGGGCCACCGGGGCCTCGCCGCCCCTGTCTTCGACATCGACTCGGTCGGGCTCATCAGCCTCTTCTCCGAGATGAACGCCGGCCTGCCGGACGTGCGTCGACCGGACGCGCGGCTCCAGCGGACGGACTTCTTCCTGGGCGGAGTCGTCACGAACCACAAGCGGCACGAGCGCGAGGTGATGCCTCAGTACTTCAAGCTGCGCAAGAAGGTGCGGGCGGGCGCTCGTTTCGTCATCAACCAGGCCGGCTGGAACACCCGCAAGGACGACGAGCTCGTTCGCTGGATCCGCCGCGACGGCTCGACCTGCACGTCCTCGCGAACGTCTACCTGCTCTCGCGCACGGCCGCGCGCGCCTTCCACCGCGGGATCATCCCCGGCATCGTCGTGAGCGACGAGCTGCTCGCGCTGGCCGAGCGACACGGCGCCAGCCCGGACAAGGGCCGCGCCTTCTTCGTCGATCTCGCGTCGAAGCACCTCGCCGTCGTACGTGGCCTCGGCTACGACGGCGTCTACCTCGGCGGCCACATGCCGGCGGAGACGTTCGGCGAGATCATCGACCGCGCCGACGCCTTCGGCGCCGACGACTGGCGTGAGTTCGCGCGCGAGATCCAGTTCCCGCGTCCGGGGGAGTTCCACTTCTTCGAGCGCGATCCGGAGACCGGTCTCTCGTCCGACGTCGTGAACGCGGCCTACCTCGCGTCGAAGCGGCAGCGGCGAACCGACCTGCGCGTCCCAGTCAAGTACCGGTTCAGCCGCCGCCTCCACGAGGCGGTGTTCGCGAGCGACGCGCCGCTCTTCGAGTCCGGGCGGCGTCTCTACGGCCGCATCGAGAAGGCCCCACGACCCGTGAGGCAGGTCGCCCATGCGCTCGAGCAGGCCGCGAAGGTGCCGCTGTTCGCATGCAAGGACTGCGGCGACTGCTCGCTCCCCGAGATCGCCTACGTCTGCCCGGAGTCGCAGTGCGCGAAGAACCAGCGCAACGGCCCCTGTGGCGGGACCCGGGACGGCCTGTGCGAGGTGTACGACACCGAGTGCATCTGGTCGGAGGCGTACGAGCGCCTGAAGGCCTACGGCGAGGAGGAGTCGATGCTGGACGGACCCGTCGTCGTCAAGGACAACGCGCTGGCCGGGACGAGCGCGTGGGCGAACACGTTTCTCGCCCGCGACCACCTGGCGCACGACGAGCCGGAGAGCGAGATCGGCTCGGCAACGGAGTCATAATCACTGGCCGCGACGCTGCCGCGGCCAAGAGAGGAGATACGAGGACATGGCGCACGGGAGTTTGGAGGACAAGCTGCACGACGCCGGTGGCGCCGTGGAGATGGCGCGGAGCTCGCAGATCGGGCCGTACGTCTATCCGGGGGTACCCGCCGAGTTCTCCAACTGGCGGGACGAGCAGGTGTCCTGGCGTGAGACGTCGGCGCTCTTCGATCAGTCCCACCACATGACCGATCTGCAGGTCGAGGGCCCCGACGTCATCAGGCTGCTGTCCGACCTCGGCGTCAACTCGTTCGAGAGCTTCAGGGTGGACAAGGCCAAGCAGTTCGTCGCCTGCAACCACGACGGGTACGTCATCGGGGACGCCATTCTCTTCTTCCTGGGCGAGAACCAGGTGCGCCTCGTCGGGCGGCCGTCGGCGCACAACTGGGTTCAGTACCACGCGGAGACGGGTGACTACGACGTGACGGTCTCGCGGGACGAGCGGACCGCCGTCAATCCCACGGGCGGTCGCGAGCTCTACCGGTTCCAGGTGCAGGGGCCGACCGCCCTCGACGTCCTGACGAAAGCGAACGGCGGCGCGCTGCCCGAGATCAAGTTCTTCAACATGGGCGAGCTCACGATCGCGGGCCGCAAGGTTCGCGCCCTGCACCACGGGATGTCCGGCGTGCCCGGGCTCGAGCTGTTCGGCCCGTGGGAGGAGCGCGAGGACGTCCGAGGCGCGATCGTCGAGGCCGGCGAGGACTTCGGGCTTCGTCAGGTCGGCTCGCGCGCCTACGCCACGAACACGCTCGAATCCGGCTGGATCCCGTCGCCGCTTCCGGCGGTCTTCACGGGCGACGAGCTCGAGCCGTACCGGAAGTGGCTGCCGGCCGACTGGTACGAGGCGACGGGCTCGCTCGGAGGCAGCTTCGTGTCCGGCGACATCGAGGACTACTACCTCACGCCCTGGGACCTCGGCTACGACTCGTTCGTGAGGTTCGACCACGACTTCGTCGGCCGAGAGGCGCTCGAGGGGATGGCGGAGTCCCAGTCACGCCGCAAGGTCACGCTCGCATGGAACGGCGAGGACGTCGCGCGAGTCATGGGGACGCTGTTCGACATGGGCGATCCGGCCAAGTACATCGACCTTCCGCTCTCGAACTACGCGACCTGGCCGTACGACCGCGTGACGGCGAACGACGAGATCGTCGGCGTCTCGACGTTCTCCGGATACAGCTACAACGAGCGCTCGATGCTGTCTCTCGCGATCGTCGACAACGACGTCGCGATCGGCAACGAGGTGGTCATCCTCTGGGGCGAGGAGGCTGGCGGCACCGACCGCCCGGTCGTCGAGCGCCATGCACAGGTCGAGATCCGCGCGGTCGTGAGCCCGTGCCCGTACTCCGAGGTCGCCCGAACGCAGTACGCCGAAGGCTGGCGCACGAAAGCCGGGGTCTGAGGCGCGGCGAGCCGCTCAGGCGGCGGGGAGGCGGAGGAGACTCGAGCCCGGGACGCGCTCGAGGAGCTGACGGTTCTCGAGCGCGATGTCGAGGTTCCGGCGTGCGATGCGCGCGTGCTCTCGCGCGATCGCGTCCGCACGCGCTCCCTCACGCCGGCTGATCGCGTCGACGAGCGCGTGGTGCTGGTGCTGCGCCACGAGCAGGATCTCCCACGACTGGGGCAGCGCCGAATGCACCATCAGCAGGGCGCTCGGCGGCGCGAACGGGAGCGCGAGCGCGTGCTCGAGCGCGCGGTCGAGCTGCGCGCTCTTCGCCAGCTCGCGAAACCCGTGGTGGAACTCCTCGTTGAGGCGGAGGTACTCCATGAACGTCTCGATGCGTCCGCGTGCGGACGATGGCGTCGAGCCTCCGACAGCAGTCGCGCAGAGGCTCGAGCTCGTCCTCCGACTCGAGCCGCTCCGCCGCGAGGCGCGCCGCCGTTCCTTCGAGCACGCCGCGGAGCTCGATCGCGTCGTCGATGTCGGTGCGCGTGAACTCACGCACCACGAAGCCGCCGCCCGGGAGCGTCTCGAGGAGCCCTTCGTGCTCGAGCGTCATGAGGGCGATCCGGAGCGGTGTCCGCGAGACGCCGAGCTCCTCGACCAGGCGAAGCTCGGGAACGCGCTCGCGCGGCTCGAAGGCTCCGTCGAGCAGGAGCTCACGGAGCCCGAGCGTCGCCTTCGTCGTCTGCGAGTTCGCGTGGTTCCCGCGCGGCACGATCAGCAGCGTAACTCTGCTCGGTTATTCGTGAGACGTCTCGAGTGCCTGCTTGCCGCGACGTGGCCCGAAGAAGCGATCGAAGAGCGAGACGACCGCCTGCACGACACCCCGCCTGAAGAAGAGGAAGATCGTGATCACGAAGACGCCGTACAGGACCTCGCGCAGCTCGAGGCTCGCCGTCAGCCTCTCGTCCAGGACCGCGAAGACGGCGGCGCCGATCACCGGGCCGAGCAGCGTGCCGAGACCGCCGAACGCCACCATCACGAGAACGCGCACGTCGACGCGGTCGAAGCTGTACGTCGCCGGGCTGATGAAACCCGCGCTGTAGGCCAGGAGGGCTCCGGTGAGGCCGATCATCGCCGAGCCCACGGTCGCCGCGTAGATCCGGTAGCGCGCGACGTTCACACCCGCGAGCTCGGCGGCCACCTCGTCGTCGCGGAGGGCGCGGAACGCCCAGCCCACGTGCGAGAGCTGGAGAGCGCGGAAGACGATCAGGAACGCGACGAGGAGGCCCGCGAAGAGGTAGTAGCCGCCGACGCTGTCGTCGGCGAGATCGGCGGGAACGCCCTCCACGACGAGACCGGTCTCGGATCCGGTCAGCTCGCGCTGGCCGAGCAGGAGGTTCGCGAACCCGAGCGAGAACACGAGCGTGACGATGCCCGTGAAGATGATGCCGAGCGAGCGCCGCACGGCGATCCAGCTCAGAAGGCCACCGACGATCGCCGCGCTCACGGTTCCCACGATCACGCCCGCCGCCATGCGGCAGGGAGGTCTCGTTGGCGAGGATCGCCGGCGCCGTAGCCACCGACGCCGGCCAGGGCGCCCACGCACAGGAAGAGCTGGTTCGTGCTCCCGAAGATGAGGTTGAAGCCGACGCCGTACGAGGCGAACACGAGCGCCTGGACGGCCAACGACGTCGTGTACGGCGAGTCCCCGAACCAGACGGGCGGAAGGACGGCAAGGATCGCCGCCGTGACGACGATCGGCAGGAGCGCCCAGCCGATCCTCCCGAGACGCGGCAGACCTCTCGTCTTCTCCGTCTCGGTCATCGCCCGAGCAGCCCGCGCGGTCGGATGAGGATCGTCAGGGCGGCGGCGCCGAGGAGGATGATGGTCGTGATGTACTGCCCGATGTAGTGGGCGCTCAGCGCGTTCACCACGCCGAGGAGCACGCCCGCGAGGAACGCTCCCGCGACACTCCCGAGGCCTCCGACCACGGTGACGATCAGCGCGAACGTGGTGAGCTCGAACCCGGCGTTGGCCGTCAGCGGTCCGCTCATCGACTGCGCAATCGCGACGATCGCCGGCAAGCGCGCCGCTCAGCGCGAAGACGACGGTGCGGGTGAACGACAGGATTGATGCCCACGAGTCGTGCGCCCGTCTCGTCCTGGATCACGGAGCGGACGCCGCGCCCGAACGTGGTGGCGCCGAAGAACAAGCAGGAGTACCGCCGCTACCGCGAGCGCGATCGCGGAGGCCCAGATGCTCCCCACCGCCATCGGGACGCCGATGACGGAGATCGGGTCCCCGCTGACGAAGATGTACAACGCGCCCGCGGGATACCGCCACGCGAGGAGGCCGCCGATGACGAACGCGGCTCCCAGCGTCAGCAGGAGGCCCAGGAGCGTCCGCTCTTCTCCGTGCTGGCGGTAGACCGGCCGCATCAGCGTGAGATCGAGCAGAACGGAGACGCCTGCCGCTGCCAGCACGCCCACGAGGGCGGCGAGAACCGTCGCGACGCCGTCCTCCATGAGGAGCGAGATGACGATTGCCGCGAGCACCACGATCTGGCCGTAGGCGAGGTTGAGGACGCCGCCGAGACCGTAGACGAGCGTCATGCCGACGCCGAGCAGCCCGAACGCCAGCCCGAGCACGATCCCGTCGAGGATGACGGCCCTCATTGGTCGATCCCCGCCAACGCGAGCCGAAGGCGAGCGTTCATGCGACACCCAGATACGCGCGTCGTACTTCCGGGTTCCTGGTCGAGCTCCGCGGACGTGCCGCTCAGCCGGATGCGCCCGTTCTCGAGCACGTAACCGCGGTCGGCGACGGAGAGCGCGAGCGGCACCTGCTGCTCGGCGATCAGCAGGGTCATGCCCTCCTTCTTGAGCCCTTCGAGCGCCTCGAACGCGAGCTGCGCGATCTTGGCGCCAATCCGGTCGTCGGCTCGTCGAGCATGAGGAGCCGCGGTCGCGCCATGAGCGCGCGACCCACGGCCAGCATCTGCTGCTCGCCGCCGCTGAGGGTTCCCGCCTGCTGGCGCTGTCGCTCCTTCAGGCGCGGGAAGAGGTCGTAGACGAGCTCGAGCGTCTTGGCGATCCGGCCGCCTGGGATACGCGCCCAGAGCGAGATTGCTCTTCAGGGTCATCGCCGGGAAGAGGTGCCGCTCGGCGGGAACGTACGCGATTCCCGCGCGAGCGATCCGGTGCGCCGGACGGCGTGTCAGATCCTTCCCGTCGAGGACCACGCGACCCGCCATCGGCGAAAGCAGCCCGGCGATGGCCCGGAAGAGCGTCGTCTTGCCCGCGCCGTTCGAGCCGACGATCGCCACCGCCTCGCCAGTGCGGACCTCGACGTCGATGCCGTCGATGACCCGCTCGCCGAGGTACCCGGCCGCCAGCCCGGCGACCTCAAGCAACGCGTGCCTGTCCGAGGTACGCGTCGACGACCTGTGGGTCCCGCATGACGACCTCGGGCTCGCCGTCGGCCAGGACCTGGCCGAAGTTCAGGACGATCGCTCGTTCGGCGAGCTGGATGACCGCGCTCATCACGTGCTCGACCCAGAGGATCGTCGTCCCCAGCGTGTCGCGGACGCTCCGAACGATGTCGACGGAGTGCGCGAGCTCCGCCTCGTTGAGACCTGCCATCACCTCGTCGAGCAGCAGCACCTTGGGCTGGCCCGCGAGTGCCTTCGCCATCTCGAGGAAGCGCTGCTGGTGGAGGTTCAGGCTCGAGACCGGCTGGTCGGCGCGCTCGTCCAACCCGACGAACGCCAGCGCCTCGGCCGCCCGCTGCCTCGCTTCCCGCTCGCTCAGGACGCCGTGCTCGACGCCGAACATCGCGCCGAGGAGAGCGTTCTCGAGGACCGTCATCGATCCGAACGGAAGCGGCCGTTGCATGGCCAGCGCGATCCCCTTGCGCCGGATCTGATGGGCGGTGAGGCCGTCGATCCGCGCACCGTCGAGCAGGACGCTGCCGCGTGTCGGCCGCTCCAGTCCGACGATGAGCTTCAGGAGCGTGCTCTTTCCGGCCCCGTTCGGACCGACGACGGCGACGATGTCGCCGTCGTCGATCCCGAACGTCACGCCGTCGACGGCCGGGAGACCGCCGAAGCGCTTCGTGACGTCGTCAACCTCGAGAAGCAGGTCCGATCTCCACGGCTAGGACGGGGGACGATACGGCGTCAGCGCCGGCGACTTGAATATCACTCTCGGCCAGAAGGTGGTCGAAGCGGTGTTCAAGCCGGCGCTCAGGCGGTGCGCCCTTGGTCAGGATGGCGTACTGCGGTCGCGCCCCGATCATCTCGCCCCACGGCGTCCACCTGAGCGGCCACGCGTAGCCGGGGATGTTGAAGGTGTTGGCGTGGACGTAGGCGGCGATCCGCTGCCGGTTGGCGCCGACCTTGCTGATCGCCTCCGCGACGATCTTGACGTACGCGTAGCCCGCCAGCGCGTCGTCCTCCATGAACTCGTTCTGCGGGAACGTCCGGAGGTAGCGCTTCGCGAGCACCTTGTATTCCTTGGTCGCCGTGGCCATGCACTTGAAGTCGCTGTAGCGGCCGAACGCCGACGTCGTCGTGCTCTTCGCAGTGAGCGACCACGGCCCGTCTGCGCCAACCACCGGTGCCTTCAGGCCCAGCTGTCCCGCCTGTGCCAGAACAAGCGGTGCGCCCGGCGGATGGCCCGTCGCGACGATCAACGACACGTCACCGAACGCACGCAGGTACGGCGTGAAGTTCTGTCGTCGGAACCGGCGCAACCTGGACGTTGAACCTGATGTTCGGCGCGGACTTTGCCGCATCCTCGAGCGACGACTTGAAGGACTGGCCCCACGCGTAGTCCGCGATCATCACCCCGACGCTCCTGATCTCACGTCGCTGCGCGAGCTGCACGACTGACTGGGCAACCATCGCAGCGGCGGGCAAGCAGGTGCGGAACGTGTAGCGGCTCGACGGCGTCAGGATCTCGTTGTTCCCCGACTTCACCAGGAACAACGGAATCTTTCCTTCCTCGGCGAGCCGTGTCGTCGCAAGCCCGATCGGACTGCCGATGATGCCTCCGACGGAGACCACATTTTCCTGCTGGGTCAGCCGCCTGAAGCCGTCGATGGCCGCGGTCGTGTTCGTGGACTGGTCGTCCGCGACCACGAGATTGATGCGCCGCCCTTGCCCGCGTCCCTTCACGCCGCCCGACCTGTTGATCTCGTTCACGGCGAGTGCTGCTCCGGCGCGCACCTGGAGACCCCACGGCGCGAAGTTGGCCGTCAGTGGTGTGAGCACGCCGATCTTGATCGGGCTTCCCTGCGCCGATCCGCTCGACCCGCCGTACGCACTCGACCCGCTCAATACGGCGGTGAACATCGCGACGGCGCCCACGGCCGCAATCAACCTGTAACGCTTCACGAACTCTCTCCTTCCGTCATGCCTGC
>CAWEGY010000015.1:0-28556 GCA_963808865.1 uncultured Gaiellaceae bacterium
GGCGCACAGGGTAGCGGCGGTCGAAGTCTTCACCTTCTGGTGCACCGATGACGGCTGTGTCGTCAGCGGACGCCCTCGGTCGTCAACTCAGCGTCCGCAGTAACGGCCGACCCCTCGTAGATCGCCACATAGCGCTCGACGCCAACCTCGACGCCGAAGTTCCTCCGGGTCACCTCTGCGTATCCGGCACTGCGAGCGCGACGCTGGTCGGGCGACTCCGCAAGCAGTCCGGCGAGTACCTCCGCCAGCGAGCCCGACAGTCGGGCTCGGCGTATGACAGGCCCGGATAGAACGTCCGAAGGTCGCGCAGTCCGCCGACGTCCGTGGAGCACGGCCGGAAGTCCCGTGGCCAGCGCTTCGAGTATGGCGACGCTGGACCCCCTCGTAGAGCGACGGCATGGCGAACAGGTCCGACGCGGCGTAGACGGGGCGGAGGTCGGGTACGGGGCCGAGAAAGCGAACACTGTCGGCGACACCCAGCTTCTTCGGCGAGCTCTCGCTCTGGCTGGCCGTGCTCTTCGATGCCCACATGGAGATAGACGGGACGGTCTTTGCGAGGTAGGCGGGCCAGACGCTTCGAGAAGTCCGCCGTGGTTCTTGACCGGTGCACAGTGTACCGGTGGTCGCGAGAACGGTCTCGTTGTTCGCGAACCCGAAAGACGCCCTCGAGTGGAGCCGCTCGTGCTCGGTGACTGGGAAGAACAGTCTGCTGTCGTACCAGCTCGGCACGAGCCGCGTTGGGAGGCGGAAGCGCTGCTCCTCGTTGCGCTGGACGGCAGGACCGCGCGCGACGTGTATAACGCCGAGTCGATGCAGAGCGCGCCGTTGAAACCCTCGTCGCCGGCGTAATGCGCCTCGAATGCGAAGACGCTGTGAACGTCCTTAGCAAACGTCGCGGTCGTGAAGCCAAGGCCACCAAGCCGAACCAGAAGTTGGCGCGTTCGGTGTGCAGGTGAATCACGTCGTATCGATGCATCAGGCGATACACGCGGAGGAAGAAGAGAGGCGTCCTCGCGAACCGGATGTGATGCACACCGAAGCCCGCCGACCCGAACGCGCTCGCGGTGGGACCCGGGGTATCGCCCGTGCTCAGGACGTCAGAGGAGTAGCCGTGCTCCGCGAAGTAGGACGGCGATGCCAGCAGCATCGACTCGGCTCCCGACCGGCCGAGCTCCGCAAGCACGTGCAGGACGCGCAACGCGTCTCGATCAACGCGCGACACAGCTCGTTGCGTATCTCCGAGATGACCATGCTCCGACCGTGGAGAACGCGCCCCGCGGAGTGAGGGGACGCCCGACCGGGACGTTTTCTGCCCCGGCGCTCGCACCGATGCCGGCGCCAGGCGCTGGCTTGCACTGCGCGATCTTCGCCCATGGCCGACCCATGCGATCACTCTACGGACGCAGCCTCTAGCAAGGCGTGCAGCACCGCCCAGTAATTCTCGGGTACCACGCGATCAGCTCGACATGGCCGGCTCAGCTCGCCGTCTCGGAGACCCACCTCCGCGTGCAACTCGCCTACCTGAAGGAGCGAGGGTATGCCGGACTGACCCTCTCCGAAGCGGAACGCCGACGGCAGAAGGAAACCTTCCGCCCCGATCGGTCGTGGTCACGTTCGACGATGGGTACACGTCGACGCTTCGTGCAGTCCCGATCCTCGAGGAGTTCGGGTTTCCCGGAACCGTTTTCGTCGTCACGAACTTCGTCGAGTCAGGTGCGCCGCTGTCGTGGAAAGGAATCGAGCAATGGCTTCGTCCCGAGACGGTTGGAGAGTTGCGCTCGCTGTCGTGGCTTGAGCTCGAGCAGTTAGCCACCAGCGGGTGGGAGGTGGGATCCCACACCCTCACGCATCCTCTTCTCACCGGGACGAACGACCAAAGTCTCTCGGACGAGTTGCTGCAGTCGCGCGCCGTAATCGAGCGCCGGCTCGGTCGTTGCTCGTCGATCGCGTACCCCTACGGTGTCGCCGACCAGCGTGTTGCGGAAGCTGCGCGACGGGCCGGCTACGAGGTCGGATGCACCTTGACGTTCACGCACTCCGTCGATGAACCCCTCCGACGTCCTCGAATCGGCATGGGTGCCACGGGGAGTCGGATTCGACTCGCTGCACGGTTTTCTCGACTCGGGGAAGCGGCTCGGCGGAGTCGAGCCGCGCGTCTCGCCCGAGCGGCCCGCCGCCGCCGCACGTGGCTGCCCGATGCCTGATCGGACCTGGTTCGCGGCCCACGGCTCCCAGTCGGGGCGCGCGCGAACTCGAAAGTGGTGCGCGCTATGAACTCGGAGTTCGAGCGGATGTAGCGCGCTGTCAAACGTTGTGGTTCCGATCCCATGCGGAACAACCATTCGAGCCCCGCGCGTTGCATCCACGCCGGGGCACGACGCTTGGCGCCCCGATGAAATCGAACGCTGCTCCGACTCCGACCAGCGTCACGCCGGGCAAGACGGGCCACCCTTGCCATCCAGAGCTCTTGCTTCGGTGCTCCGAGACCCACCCAGACGACCTGAGCCCGCGAAGCGCGATCTTCGCGATCGCCTCCCCCGCCTCGGGCTCTGCTGCCTGCGGCGGCGATGTTGCCGACGATGTCGAGCCCGGGGTACTGCGCGTTCAGCACGCCCACGAGACGCTCGAGATCGGCTCGGTCGAACCTGCGAAAAAGTGTCGGAGCCGGATGTCCCTTCCTCGCTCGGCGACGAGCGCGAGAAGGTCGGGCCCACCGATACGACGGGCCTGTGGCGATCCAAGCCTGCGCAACGAGCCACGCGACGGGCTCGCCATCCGGGAAACCTGATCTCCGCGACGCTCAAGGCTGCTCGGAGGCGCACGTCGCGAGAGCGCAGTCGTCACGACGTGGACGTTGCACAGGCATACGAACCCACCGCGGCCTTCGGCCGAGTGCTGCACGAGGCGATCCGCAGCAACATCGAGGTCACCGACGAAGCACGACGCAGCAAGCCCGAGAAGATGCTCGCGGGAAGTACAGGCCGTGTTGGGTTCGTCATGGACGACTCGTCTCCGCAATCGAGCGATCGGGCGTCGTGTGGACGGGTGATCCAGCTCGCTTGCAGGAGCATCCCCAGGAGCACACCCTGAAGTGGGTTGAGCATGTTGGTGATGCCGAACACGGCCTGGCTGGCGACGAGGAGGACGACGGTTACGGCCGAGAGCTCGAGGACACCGGCCACGCGGCGGCGATAGCGAACGATCAGCGCCCACAGCCACACCACGCCAGCGGGCCCGAGTATGCCAAAGCTGAGGAGCGAGTCGACATAGAGGCTGTGCGCGGACTGTGTCGCGGACTCGCCCTCGATGCGCCGCTCCAAGGACGTCCCTGCCGGGAGTCCGATGAAGACGTCCTCCGGCGAGCTATGTGCCTCGATGAGCGACCCCCAGCTCGCAGTCCTCCAGCCCAATGTACTGTCCGAACCCCTAGCTCATTGGACGGACTGCTCGAACGCGCTCGACGAAGCGGCAGCCGTCAGGACACGCGGCGAGATCAGGAGTATTGCGCTCGCGGCGAGGGCCGCTGCTCGCTCGTTGACACGGATCGCTTCGCGAGCCCATCTGGATACGCGACCGTCCCCACCAAGAGCGCAACGATCCAGATGGTGCGAACTGGAGGAGGATGACTGCTCCTGCCAACGACACGATCGCAACAGCCACGGAAGCGATCGAACGAATCGGCCAGCCAGACGCAATCAGGAGGCATTGGACGATCAGCAGCGCCCCCGCGGAATTACCGGGCGCGCATCGACCAACTGGTCACCAACGTAGATGAAGTCCGTTGCGCCGTAGAGGCCGTTGCGGGCGATCTGCGCGAGCGCGTACGCGGCCATCGCGCCGGCGCTGCAAGAGCGGAAGGAACGAAGCGCGCGACCAAGGGCGGAATGCCTGGGCGCAATAGACCAACGGTCCAAGCAGGCCAGCCAAAGGCGGGAGTAGTTGACAGCGATCTGTAGTCCGAACGCGGACGCGCCCCAAGCGACATGAGCCATGAAGAGCGCGGACAGGACTATCAGTGGCAATGATACCGCGCGCGGGCTGGGTCGAGTCAAGAGGCGACCGCGCCGATCGCGAACATCGACCGGTGACGAGATCCAACGCGAAGAGCGTGAATCCCCCCACGGCTACATCGAGCTCGAGTGGTGGGACGATCGCCTTGGTCGCCGCGAAGACGACCACCAGCGTCCAGAGCGCCGCCGAGGCACTCTTCACGGAACAGGTAGCTCAATCCGCCGACAACCAGTAGGGCTGCCACGAGGATCGGAGCCTGGCGGAGGGACCCGTGGATCAAGACTGAATCCTTCGGTCAGGCTGGTCGAGACGGTCGTCTGGCACAGCTGGCAGCACTTCACCCTTGGAAACTATCTCGTAGTCGTCAAGTGTCGATCGGCGTCCGAGAGAGCATTCGAACTCGATCGAGCTGTGCCTTCTCCCACAGAACCGAACCCGGGCAGCGGAACGCTCTCCGGATGATAGTTCTCGGGTCGCCGAACGCCGACCGCCTGGTCGACGCATCATTCGGGCGAGACACGACGGAGCGCAACATCGGGCCGTCTCGTGAGCCTCGATAGACCAGTGATCGGTGTTAGGAACGTGACGCCCAAGTACGCCATGCCTTCGTGTCCACACGTCTCGCCGTGTCTGACCCCATGTCCGCGGGCGATCGGGACGGTGTCTACGCTCGCTCAGCGGGGCATACGCGGGGCGGCGTGGAACTACGGCGGCGCGGGCGTCGTCATCGTCGGCCAACTGCTCTACACCGCACTCACGGCGCGCCTGATCAGCCCTGCGGAGTTCGGGGCCTACGCGACCGCACAGGCACTGCTCATGCTCGTCGGGTACTTCACGCTCAGCACGGTCGGGAACGCGATCATCCGCCATCCCTCACTCGACCGCCAGGTCGTCGGCACGGCGTTGATCCTCACCGGCGCGGCCGGCGCCGTCGTTTCGCGTGGTCGTCTTGGCCGCGGCTGGGCTTGTGGGCCGATCTCTGGCGCTCCCCCGGAGCAGCTGTCGCTCATCCGTCTCTACGCACCCCAGACGCTGCTTGGAGGACTCGCGATCGTGCCGTTGAGCCTGCTGCGCCGGGATCTGCACTATCGCTCGGCCAGCCTGATCGAGACATCGTCGACGCTGATCGGATTCGGCATCGGAGCCGTTCTCGCGCTGGCAGCTCCGCAACGCAGAGGCGCTTGTCCTCGGGCAAGTCGCAGGAGCGGGTGCACTCCTCGCACTGGGCGTGCTCGCCACCCGCTCGCAGCTCGGCGTCTCGTACTCGCGCGTGCAGGCCCGGTCGCTGTTCTCGTTCTCCGCGCAGGTCTCGCTCCAGAACCTGGGCCACTACGTCAACAACATCCTCCCGAGCTTCGCAGTGTCCCGCTTCCTCGGCCAGGCGAGTCTCGGGTTCTTCTCTCGCGCCTCGATGCTCGTGGGCTTACCGCAGACATTTCTCGCCCAAGGCGTCCAGAAGACGCTGTATCCGATCTATCCCCGTTTCCGGGACAACAAGGAGGAGTGCAGGCGCATGATGATCGACGTCGCGAGCGTGACGACGACGATGGTCTGGCCGCTCTTCGCCGCGCTCGCAGGCCTCGCCCCGCTGGTGGTCGAGTTCCTCCTCGGCGCCCGTTGGGCACCGGCCGCGTCGATCGTGGGCCCGCTCTGTCTCTACGCTACCGCGAACTTCGCCTATGCCATCTTCGCCTCGTTCGCGGAGTCGTTCGGTCACCTCAGGCAGATCTGGCTGGTGCAGGCGTGCTGGACCGTGGCTCTGGTCTGCTCTCTCGGCATCGCCGTCCGCGCGGATGCCGACATGCGCGCGATCGTGCTGGTCGCTGCCGGGGTCCAGATCGCAGTGCACGTCCTGCAGATCACGCTGCTCGCCCGAGTCGCGACTCGTCGACGCCGTGGGCACGCTGCGCGCGGAAGTTTGGGCGGCGCTGGTCGCAGCGGTCTGGTACATCGCGACGATGCTGACGACACACTCACTGTCCGGCATGGCATGGCGATGCGGATCGTCGCCAGTTGCGGCGTCGTCGCACTTCTCGACGCTGGCCACGTGGCTCGCGCTTCCCCACCTTCCCGCGGGAAGGGCACTCTCCCGACGCGGGATACGCATCGCTTGGCGTCCGAGGTGTCCCAGCGCCCTCTGGGCGACGGATACTCGTAGAGCGTGAGCGACGCACACGAGGGACCCCGCTCCGCATGCGCTTTCGTCGCCGAACGACCGCCTTCGTGTCCTCCTGCTGACGAACGAGGAGCAGACGGCGAGCACCCGGGTCAGCGCGACGGCTTCGCGCGACTCGAAGAGGACGGCAGCCATCGAGTCATTCAGCATGGGCTGCTCCGAAGATGATGGCCGAAGTCAAAAGGCGAGGCAGGGCCCTTCGCGAGATCCTCGAGATCGTCCGCGCGAAGCGCCCCAACGTGATCGTGCAGGTCAGCGCCGGCAGGGCTTCCCTTCACCGAGGAGTGGTTCCGGGCCGTCGCGGCTGCCCCTTCCCGTCCGATCCTGCTCGTACTGGGAAGGCGACGCATGGGGCCGATGGACCAAGCCTGTTCCCGCCTGAGACCCGCCTCTGGTGGAAGGCGGCCGACGTCGTTTTCACGGTGGCGGTCGGAAAGCAGCGAAGACTGATCGAACGCTACGGCGGCCGCGAAGTCCGCTTCGTCCCCAACACGTACGATCACGTCCATCATCGCGGCGGAAGAGGCAAACGAGCCGCCGACGCGCGGTGACTACTCCGACGTCGCCGTAATCGGCAACTGGTGGGGCAATCGGTACTTCATCTCTCGCCTACCCGGCGCGAGGCAACGGCTTCGACTCGTGCGCGTCCTTCAGAAGGACGCGCGAATCCCGCTGGCCGTGTACGGACAGAACTGGACCGGCCGAGGCGTGCGTGGTCCGGTCCACTACGACGATCAGGCGCTGCCGCCCGGACGCGCGCTGATGACCGCGAACTGGGATCACTTCCCGACTATGGCGCGTTCGATCGAGATCGACTCGCGATCCAGCTCCTGGCCGGGCGAGCCCACGTCGACGACGTTGCACCCGAGCTCGGAGTGGCTCCCCGGGCCCGAGACGGGCCTCTTCCTCGAGCCGACGGTCGACGCCGTCGTCGGACGGGTGCGCGAGCTACTCGCTCGGCCGAGGGAGGAGGTGCTGGAGCTCGGGCTCGCGGCCCATCGATGGGTGCGTCACCGGCTCAGCGACCGTGAGCTCGCGCGCTACATGCTCGGAGCGGTGGACGAGCGGCTTCTTCATGAGCTCCCGGACGACCCGTGGGCGTCGCCTTCCTGCCTGATCCACCGCGTCGAAGCCGGATCGCATCCGCATATGCCAGCTCCAGCTCGGAGAGCCCGACGCCGGCGAGTAACGCCTCTCCCACGCGCGAACGCGCCCGCCCCGAGCCGCGATGCTCTCGGCGTCGTCGGCCAGTTGCTCCGACGCCGCGCGCCAGGCGTCCTCGTCGTCGACATCGACCAGCAGGCCGTTGACGTCGTGCTCGACCAGCTCCGGAAGCCCTCCGACTCGGCTCGCGATCACGGGTACCCCCGCAGCGAATGCCTCGACGACGACGCGCGGCTGCCCTTCCGAACGAGACGGGATCAGCAGCGCCCTCGCGCCGGCAAGCAGATCGGAGACCTCGGCGCACGAAACGGCGCCTCGAAAGCGCACAGAGGAAGGAGCGATCTGCTCGAGCGCTGCCCGCTCGATCGCCATCGCCGACGATCTCCAGGGGCGCCTCCCCCACGAGCGAAGCAGCGTGTCGACACCCTTCTCGCGCGTCAGTCGGCCGACGACGACGAAGGCCCTCCAGGCCCGATGCGACGTTTCGCCGGCTGGCACGAAGTTGGGCTTGACCCGGATCCGGTCAGGGTCGAAGCCTGCCTCGATGTGCTTCGCCCGTACGAACTCGCTCACCGCGAGGAAGAGCGCGACCCTGTCGAACGTCCGCGTCGCCCGGTGCAGCGTCAGCGAGCGGCGATCGCAGCGCTCGCGGGGCGAGATCCCCGGTAGCACGCGTAGGCAACGCCGCGCCACGGGATCTTGCCGATGCACACCTCGCACTCCCGCCCGTCGCGGAGAAGGGTGGCGGGAAGGCAGAGAAGCCGAGCGTTGTGCGAGTGTCATCACGAGTGGGCGTCGAATCCGCAGAACTGCGGGGGACAGCGCTGGATACAGCGAGTGCAGCGTGAACGACGTCGGGACGGAACTCCTCGACGAGACGACGTACGTTCTCTACAGACCCGGATGACCAGATCGCCTCGCGCGCGAGCGCCAGGAACCGGCGTCGACGCGAGCGGACGGTGTCGAAGTCAGCGACGTCGTGTCCGGCCGCCTCGAGCAACGCCGCTTCGTCCGCGACGACACGGTTCTCTCCGGAGAGGTCTCCGCTGAGGTACCGCGAGTGGAGCAGCGCAATCCGCATCTCGACAGGGTCAGCCGGCGGCGCGCGCGACCACGCCGATCGATCACCGGATAGTCGGCGTCGAAGCTCGAGAGCTCCTCCTCGGTCAGCTCCTCTGCCGCGATCCCATGGAGCAGCGCGACGGCGGCGAGGACATTGCCGTAGTCGACGACTTCGACGTTGTCCGGCGCCGAACTGCGTCGGCGAACAGCCTGCGCGCGCTCAGCGGAGTGAACCGCCAGTAGTCTCCCCAGCGCTCCATGTCGTAGCGACTGACCTGACTGATGCCGGGCACGGTGACGAGCGCCGTGCCGCCGGCGCGACAGAGCGCCCGGATCGTCGAGGCAGCCGCCGCGACGTCGAACATGAACGGCATCACCTGCGTCAGGATGAGGCAGTCGAAGCTTCCCTCGTGGCCGGGGAGCCCCTGCGTCGAGATCACCGACGATCGTCGGCCTTCGGGTTCCTGCTCATCAGCGTGCAGCACGGACGACCGGGTCACCGGCTCCCACCGAACATCGAGGTATAGCGAGCATCGCCCACCTCGAGAACTGCGCCGTGCACACTGGCCCGATGTGCGTCGAGAAAGCGCTCGATGTAGAAGCGGTCGACCGGCGTCCCTCGCGACATCCCGAAGCGCCGGTCGATCGGCTCCAGCCGCCGCAGGTCGTGCCAGCTCACCGGTCGGGTGCGTCGGCGGAACAGCGCCCCGCCCGGCCTTCACCGCGCGGCGGAGTCGGTCAGTCAGCGCGGTCGCATGCGTCCATCTCGAGCTCGGCGCTCCGAATCGCGCGACGGTTACCGAAGTAGAGTTCGCCCGACGTGGCACCGGGAAAGCGCAGAGCGGTCGTGCGCGTTTTGGCGGAACGGGCGCACCCTCAGACGCGACCGATGTCCTCATCGTCGAGGAGTACATCCCCGAGTACCGTCGACGCTTCTTCGAGATGCTCGAGGCTGCACTCGCAGTCCGAGTCTATTCGGCTCACGGTGGCGGTGGGGATGGCTCCCGCTGCTCTCGCCGCAAGGGGTGACGCCGTGCCGTCTCGCTCCCGATGGTGCGAAGCGTGCCTGCAAGATCCGTCTCGATCGCCGGGCGCCGGCTGACCTACAAGAGGCTGTCCAGCTGGCCGCCGACTCGCGACCTCGTCATCGTCGACCAGGCGCTTCGACATCTCGAGAACTACCCGCTGCTGCTCCGCAGCGGCGCGGGCCCGAAGGTCGCGCTCTGGGGCCACGGAACCCGACGCGTGAAGCCGGACCACACGGACTCGAGCGGCTCGTCGAGCGCCGCATCACGAGGTCGGCTCACTGGTTCTTCGCGTACACGAAGCGCGGCGCGGATCTAGGTCGCAGCGAGAGCGGTTTTCCCCGGGAACGCATCACGGTCGTGCAGAACACGTCGACGTGGGCGAACTCGCCGAGCTCCGGGAGGATGTCTCCGCCGACGAGCAGCGGCTGCTGCGCGACGAGCTCGAGCTTCCTGCGCAGAACGTCTGCCTCTACATCGGCGCGCTCGACGCCTCGAAGAGGATCGGCTTCCTGCTGGAGGCATGCTCGATCGTGGCGGAGCATGATCCCCGACTTCGCGCTCGTGGTCGCGGGCGACGGGCCGGAACGGACGATCGTCGAGGGATCGCTCGCGTCCTACCCCTGGCTCCGATACGTCGGCCGGGCGGTCGGACGAGGAGAAGGCGAGACTCGGCGCGGTCGTCGGACGTCCTGCTCATGCCCGGGGGCGTCGGTCTGGTCGCGGTCGGACTCGTTCGCGCTGCAGACGCCGATCATCACGACCCGCTGGCCGTATCACGGCCCGGAGGTGGACTACCTCGAGGACGGCGTCAACGCGCGCATCTCCGGGCGACAGCGTCGCGCGAGTTCGCGCAGGCCGTCGAGCAGGTGCTCCTCGACCGCGACGAGCTCGCCCGCCTGAAGGCAGCATGTGCGTACGGCAGCCGCGCGCTACTCGCTCGAGACGATGGTCGCGAACTTCGCCGGCGGGGTCCTGGGCGCGCTCCACACGCCTCGCCGGTAACGTCGGCGCACGTGAACATCCACACGCTCTATTCGTTCTTCCAGCCGCACTTCAGGCGAAGGCGCATGCGGAGGTTCGCCTCGCGGTTCGCCCCGGGCCCGGCGACCTCGATCGTCGACGTCGGCGGCTATCCCTGGGACTGGGCCGGCGACGTCGTCCCGTCGAGCATCACGATCGTCAACGTCCACAAGCCGGACATCCCCGACGTGGAACTGGACCAGGTGGAACTTCACCATCGCGGACGGTCGTCAACTGCCGTTCGAAGACGGCTCGTTCGACATCGGCTTCTCCAACTCCGTGATCGAGCACCTCTCCCAGTACGCGGATCAACAGGCCTTCGCGTCGGAGATACAGCCGAGTGGCCGGGCACCTGTGGGTGCAGACGCCGGCGAAGAGCTTCCCGATCGAGCCGCATCTCGTGACGCCGTTCATTCACTACCTTCCGAGAGCGCTCCAGCGTAAGCTCCTTCGCTTCACCGTATGGGGCGCTTGTGCGCGAAACCGACACCGGAGGAGCGAGAGGCGTTCCTGGACGAGGTGCGCCTTCTCTCGTACCGGGAGATGCGGCTCTTGTTTCCTGATTGTCAGATTCTGCGGGAGCGCTTTCTCTTTCTCACGAAGTCGTACATCGCCGTGCGCTAGAGAAGCGGTTCAGCGAGTGCTGACTACGATCTCGCCGTCGCATGCGCCTCAATCCCGTGAACGTCTCCGCCTCCCGGGAGCGGTCGCGAGCGCGCTCAGGGTCAGCTTGACGTAAGGCGCGACCCAGAAGAGCGGCCAGAGACGACCGCCATGTCGCCGCAGGTAGCGCGCGTGAGAGCGCATCGGAAGCCCCGTCGGGCTCTGCACGAGCTGCCACCGCGCGCCTCAAGAGAGAGCGTCGTGTCCTCGAAGGTGCCTGTTCGCCGCCGCGCGGCAGGCACCCGACGGACCGGGCGCAACGAGGATCCGAAAGCCGGCCCGTCCGCGCCCGCAGGCCGTAGTCGAAGTCCGCCTGACCGTGCGAGAATCCTCCGTCGATCGGCCCGACGCGACTCGTAGACCGACGCGAGGTACGAGAACGACGTTGCCGTTGAACGTGTCGGCCTCCAGCGGCCTCGCCGGGCTCGACAAGGCGCGCTCGCATCGGATGCCACCGGCTCAGCACCACACCCGAGTACGTGACTGCCCTCGTCTCGGGGTCGAGCAGCGCACCGACGACGATTGCGTCCGGACGCGTTCCGGCAGTCGCCAGCAACCGATCCAGAGCGACGGGATCGAGCTCACGTCGTCGTTCAGCCAGAGCAGGTACTCGGGCGTGTCGGCGATCGCGCGTCGACTCGGCGAGCTGCATCCCTCGCGCCCAGAAGAGCGAACCGTCCGGCGCGAACACCCGTGCGGAGTCGAAGCTTCGCCAGACTGCCTCCGCCCGTGCCGTCGGTGCTGCCGTCGTCGACCACGATCGCCTCGAGCTCCGGAGTAACGACGCGAACGCCTGCGAGAAAGAGCGCTCGAGGCAGCGGAGCGTCAGGTCCCTGCGGTTGTGGCAGGTGAGGAGGGCGACGACTTTCACAGTGGAACGCGATCGAAATCGGCGAGTGTCGGTCGGTCGGCTCCGCCCGGAGCCGCTCAGGCGCCGACGCGAATGCGCGTTGACCGAGCTTGGCGAGCCACGCTCGTCCGCTCGGCACGCTCGGTCGTCTGCGCAGTGACCCTGCCGCGCGAGGATCGACGTGTTCAAGCGCATAGTCACGCGGGGAGTCCGGGAACCAGAAGTCGTTTCGGTACCCGGCCGCGTGAACGTAGCCGACGATGTTGCCGTGCGCACGATTGTTGACGAAACCCGGGAACTTGCGATGTTCCACACGGCCAGACCGAGGTTCGCGGCGGCAGGGTCGAGCCGTCGTCGAGCTTGCCGTCCTGCACGATTCGATTGTGGTGCATGACGTTGTCCCGGCCGCCGACGATGCCGATGCCTCCGACGTTGTCCACGACCTGGTTGTTCCAGATCTCGTTGTCGAAGGACGTCGGTGGCGTTCACCTCCCCGACCTCGACCGTGATGCCGTTCGCCGAAGAGTCCGAGGTGTTCGTGAGCGGGTAGCCGCCCTGCATGTAATTGTCGTGGATACGGGCGTGGGCGGACTTGAAGATGCTGATCACGTCTTCGGCCTCGGACTTCCCGAACTCGTTGACGATCTCGTTCCACGAGACGTCGACCGTCGCGGCCTGCACCTCGGCGAACTGGACGAATTGCGACAATGTTCGCCTGACGCGGCCCTGCACGTTGCGGTGCCTGTTCCTCGTGATGAGCACGGACGATCCCGGCGCCCGCGATGAGAGCTTGATGCCGCCGTCTTCTCGATCGTGCAGTTCACGATTCGGATCGACTTGAAGCCCTCGGCCTCGAGAAGCGCCCGCGCCGCCGAATGCGCTTCACCTTGCGGAGTGTCACGTTCGCAGCGAGCGGCCAGTCGGTCACGATAAGCGGACCGCCGCTCAGGTTCGTGACTCTCGAGACTTGAATCACCACAGGCTCGGTAGTGCTGATCCGCACTGCCGGCGTCGAAGTCGTCGATGTCCAGTTGCCCGAGTACATACCTCCGGTTGTGATCGTGATCGGACCTTCGGCAAGGCCGCGGCAGCGCAGACGACGCGCCCACGCCGGTCAGTCCGACGAGTGCGAGCAGAAAGCCGATGCGACTACGCCGCGCGATGCCGAGCGTCGTGCCCTCCCACGAGCGTCTAACGGGGCTGTCTGCGGCTGACGTTGCCGAGTCGCCCGGAAAGATACAGCGCATCGCTCGAGTCGCGGCTGTGCCACGCTCGCGCTCATGCCGGCTGACGGGAGCGCTAGGCGCCGACGGTGATGCCGTTGGCAGCGAGCTTTGCTGCCAGGTCGTCCACTCGTTCAGTTCCATCTGGGCCGTGATCAGACCAGGGAGCGTCGTCTGTGCTGCGACGACGGCAGCCGGCATGTGCGCCCAGTCGTGTCGGTCGCCGTCGCGGCTGACGAAGCCGGAGAGTTGTCGTCCAAATGGTTGTTGTTCCGCGGCCCGATCAGCGAGAGCCCGCCTAGCCGTTCATTTGCTGCTCCGTCCGCGAGGTAGCCGTCCTGGATCAGGCGATTGTCCCGATGGGGTTGTCTACGCGCTGAGTCGGAAGTAGAAGCCGTTCGCGGTGTCGACCATCTGGTTGTCCTAGATTTCGTTGTGGTGGAGGGCTGATCCTCGGGGTATCCGTGATGGTGCCCTGTAAGGGTGCCGTAGGCGTTCCCCGGCGACGATCTGTGCTGGAGGTAGTTGTCGTGGACCTTCGCATGGGCCGACTTGAAGAGGCTGATGACGTCCTCGGGGTGGGACTTGTCGTACTCGTTGATGACCTCGTTCCAGGATATCTCGATGGTTGCGTTCTGAACCTCCGCGAGCTGGAAGAATTGCCGAGAGGAGCCCGCGGTTCCCTGGATGTTGCTCTACTTGTTTCGCGTGACGAGCACGGAAGCTCCATTCAGTCCGGGGCGAACTTCATCCCACTCGTCTTCTCGATGGTGCAGTTGCGAACGATGATCCGGTCGAAGCCCTCGAGGTCGAACACCGCCCCGTTCCGCCGTAGAGGAACGTCCGCTCGAGCGTCAGATCGCGTACCTGCCAGTTGACGCCCTGGATCAGATCCCCGCCATCCAGGTTGCGGATGCGGGAGTTCACGATGGTGACGGCGCGCTGGTGGCGATAGTCGCGGCTGGCGTGACGCCCGAGGCAGACCAGACCCGAGTAGGTGCCACCTTGCGTGATCGTGATCGGGCCGGTCCACGCGGAAGACGGCGGCGGCGGAAGCGACGCAGTCGACGATGCCGCGCGAATCTCGCAGTGCTTGTTGGCGCCCGGCAGCGGGTCGCCGAAGACACCGTTGGTGCACATGACGCCGTCGGAGAGAGTACGGGGGGCGGTGAACGTTCCGTCCGCGCCGTAGCGCACGTCCTTCGTCCCCAGAACGAGCACCGTTGATATTCGTTCGCGCAGAACGTCCAGGCGGTCTGCTGAGTCGAGCACGCCGAGGTCGAGCCTTGCAACGTCGCCTGCGAGGAGCTGTTTCCGGCAGCGTCCCGCGCCACGACACCGAACGTGTACGCCGTGCCGCAGGCGAGGCCCGTCTGACTCGAGGACGTCGAGGTGACGGTCGCCATCTTCGTGCCGTTGCGGTAGACGTCGTAGCCGGAGACGCCGACGTTGTCGGTCGACGCGTTCCACGTCAGGGTCAGACCCGTCTGCGTCACGTTCGAGGCAGCGAGACCGGTCGGAGCGGACGGCGGCGTCGTGTCCGGGCACGCGGTCGTCGAGACCATGACCGTCGTCTTCGCCGAGCGGTTGCCGGCTGCGTCGTAGGCGTCGACCGCGAGCGTGTAGTTCGTGTTGCAGGTGAGGCCGGAGAAGATCCCGGTCGTCGTCGCGCTCGTGCCCGACCGAGCGGCCGCCGCGGTACAGGCCGTAGCCGGTGACGCCGACGTTGTCGCTCGAGGCCGACCAGGTGAGCGCGATGCTCGTCGCGGTGCGCGAGGTCGCGACGAGGTTCGCCGGCGCCGTGGGCGCCTGCGTGTCGGCGCAGGCGGCCGTGGAGCCGATCACCGATGCGCGCGGTCGAGCGTTGCCCTCCGCGTCGAAGGCGTCGACCGCGAACGTGTACGCCGTGCCGCAGGTGAGACCCGAGACCGTGCGCCCGGCTGCTGCGTCGTGCGTATGCCCAGGCAGCCGTTGACGTAGTCTCGGTAGCCCGCCACCGCGACGTTGTCGGTCGAGGCGCTCCACGTGAGCGAGACGCTCGTCCTTGTCGCGCTCGAGATCGCGAGGCCCGTCGGCAGCCGAGGGCGGCGTCGTGTCGGTGGGCGGTACGGTGGCGGCGGCGAGGTCGACGATGCCGCGCGAGTCTCACAGCGCTGCGTCGGCACCAGGAACCGGGTCGCCGAAGACACCGTTGGTGCACATGACGCCGTCGGAGAGAGTACGGGGGGCGGTGAACGTTCCGTCCGCGCCGTAGCGCACGTCCTTCGTCCCCGAGAACGAGCACCGTTCGATATTCGTTCGCGCAGAACGTCCAGGCGGTCTGCTGAGTCGAGCACGCGGCGGTCGTAGGCCTGCAACGTCGCCTGCGAGGAGGGTTGCCGGCGGCGTCGCGCGCCACGACACCGAACGTGTACGACGTGCCGCACGCGAGACCGGTCTGGCTCGAGGACGTCGTGGTCACCGTCGCCACCTTCGTGCCGTTTCGGTAGACGTCGTAGCCCGTGACGCCGACGTTGTCGGTCGAGGCGTTCCAGCCCAGGGTCAGGCCCGTCTGTGTCACGTTCGAGGCGGTGAGGCCCGGTGGCGCGGAGGGCGGCGTCGTGTCGGAGGGCGGTGGAGGGGGCGGCGCCGAAGTCGTCGAGCCGCGCGAGTCTCACAGCGCTTGGTCGCACCACGAAGCGGGTCGCCGAAGACACCGTTGATGCAGCAGACGCCGTCGGAGAGCGTACGGGGAGCCGTGAACGTTCCGGTCCGCGCCGTAGCGCACGTCCTTCGTCCCCGAGAACGAGCACCTTGGTAGCCGTTTGCGCAGACGTCCAGGCGGTCGTGTCGTGTCGGAGGGCGGTGGAGGCGGCAGGGTCGACGATGCCGCGCGCGTCTCACAGCGCTTGGTCGCACCACGAAGCGGGTCGCCGAAGACACTGTTGGTGCACATGACGCCGCCCGTGAGGGTGCGCGGGGCCGTGAACGTTCCGTCCGCTCCATAGCGCACGTCCCTTGTCCCCGAGAACGAGCACCGCTCATATTCGTTGGCGCAGAACGTCCAGGAGGTCGGCGGCGTCGGGTCGGAGGGCGGTGGAGTGGGGCAGGCTGCCGTCCGTACGTAGACGGTCGCGAGCGGAGAGCGGTTGCCTGCGGCATCTGCAGCGTCGACCGCGTACGTCGTACGTCGAGCCACACGACAGTGCGCTGATCGCGACGTTCGGCTCCGGCGGCGTCGTCGACCCGCTGGAGATCGCGGTAAACGCCGTACTCGACGACGCCCACGTTGTCCGCGGACGGAGTCCAAGCCAGCACGACCGCGTTCTCGCTCGTCGCGACCTGCGTGAAGCCGGAGGGCGGCGAGGGCGGCTGCGTGTCGGGGCAAGCTGCCGTGGACACGGTCGCGTCCGCCTTCTCGATCGATTCTGGGAGTCGTCGAACGCAACAACGGTGATGACTGCGCTCTCGCCGCATTCCAGCCCGCGAACGGTGTACTCGGGCTTGTCGACGGTGACTGCGACCACTGTCCTTTTCCCGCCACCCGGTCTGACCCTTGTCGCCGGTGACGTAGTAGCCGACGACACCGACGTTGTCGACGGAAGCGTCCCAAGCCATGTGGACGAGGGTCGGCGTCGCCGCGACGACGCGCACGTTTTCAGGTGCGCTCGGAGCCTCGCGATCCCGTGGCTCAGGCGATGCTCCGGCGGCGCCGACGAGAATCGTCACGGCGACGACGAGGAAATGGAGGCGGCGGCAAGGACCGTGCGCTTGGCGGCGGCAGCAAACACAGCCCCCGTGTTCTCGGCGTACCCCGAGCATGCCCTAGACCCCCGAACGGGGTAGACCGGACCTACGTCCAGGCTCGACTGGCTCAACCATGCGCAGCAGTTCCCCCGTGCCAGTGACACGCACCACAGGGACTCGGGGGCTCAGCGGGCCTCAGTTGCGGGGGATCGAGACGGTCGTCTGGACGGCCGCGCGTGACTCGCGCCGTCCCGAGACGATCGGCCAGACGTACCACCTGTACTCGCCCGGCGGCGAAGCGACTCGTTCGGCACCGCCGTACGTCCAGCGCGCGGGCACGGTGAGCTCTGGATCGGGTCGTGCTCGCGCGCATAGACGCGAGTCGTCCCCGCGGAAGAACTCGACGTGATATCCGGTCGCACCGGCGGTCGGGGCCCATGCGAAGCGGCGCGGCGACGGCCGGGCGGGCCGGGCGGGTTGCCGGGGTCGGCTCGAGGGACTCGGAGCCTGCGCCGCCGGGCGCGGGCTCGATGGCACCGTGCGAGGACCCTGACCGACGTCCCCGGTTCTGCGGAAGCCGGGTTCCTCGCCCACCTCCACGCGCACGTCGAAGAGCAGGAGCGCCGCGATCGTCACCGCCGCCACGCCGATGAGGAGGCGCCAGGAATCGCCTCCGCGCTCGCTCGCCGGAAGCCGAGGAGTTGCGACGGCCGTCTCCATCACCGTGGGCTGGGAGAGCCGTGCGCGCACGGGCGCCCGTGGCTCGGCGAGCTCGGGACGTGCACGCGCCGCGAGGGCAGCGTCCACGAGGGCGAGCTCTGGGCTGACTACCTCGTTGTCACCGGACACGATCTCGACTCCCATCCGCGCATGATCGGTCCATCGGCTGCCGATGGATTTCGCTGGATCGCGCAGGATGCCTGGGACCGCCGGTCGGCGCTGCAGTCGCAGGGCGTCCGGAGCGGACGGCTACGCTCTCGCCGTGCTGAGCCCCGCCGTCGAGAACCTCGTCACCGCAGCTCACGGGCTGCCGGGAATCGGACGGCGGACCGCGCAGCGACTCGCCTTCCACCTCCTCTCCGCCCGGCCCGAGGACGCGCTCGAGCTCGCCCGTGCGATCGAGGACGTGAAGGCTCGCGTTCGCTTCTGCCGCGAGTGCGGGAACCTCACCGAGGACGAGCTCTGCGAGGTCTGCGCCGACGCGCGGCGCGACCGATCGGTCATCTGCGTCGTCGAGCAGCCCGTCGACGTCGTCTCGGTCGAGCGAACGGGCGAGTATCGCGGCCTGTACCACGTGCTCGGCGGGGCGCTCTCGCCGCTCGACGGCGTCGAGCCAGCGATCTGCGGATCGCGGGGCTGCTCGACCGCGTCGAGCGCAACGGGGTGACGGAGGTCGTCCTTGCGACGAACCCCACGATGACCGGGCGAGGCGACGGCGGCCTACCTCGCCGACCGCCTCCGCGAGAACGTGCAGGTCACGCGGCTCGCGAGCGGGCTCCCGGTCGGCGGCGACCTCGAGTACGCGGACGAGGTCACGCTCGGGCGTGCTCTGGCCGGCCGTCGCGAGATGTAGGCGCCCGCGACGATTTTCGCGCAAATTGCGGCTTTCTCGCGTCCGACGGGGCTTGCATCCCGTGAACCGGCGTCATATGTTTCGCGCACTGAACCGGCGGGCCTTCGGGTCAGCCGGTTCAGTGTTTTCTGGGGTCGTTTCCAGACGCCTGCATCCGTACACTGGCGCGATGATCGACCCGCGAGCCTCGCGTATCGGAGTCGTCGGCGCGACCGGCGCCGTCGGACGCGTGACGCTCGAGCTCCTCGTCGATCGCGGGTACACGAACATTCGCACGTTCGCGTCGTCGCGCTCGGCCGGCGGGACGCCTCGGCGACTTCGAGATCGAGGAGGCGACAGCCGACGCGCTCGGCGCGGGCGATCTCGACTTCTGCTTCTTCTCGATCGGGACGCAGTTGAGCCGCGAGCTCGTCCCGCCGCAGCCGCGGCCGGCGCGGTGTGCATCGACAAGTCGGCCGCATTCCGGCTCGAGGACGGCGTCCCGCTCGTCGTTCCGGAGGTCAACGGCGAGCGAGCGCTCGAGCACACCGGGATCGTCGCCAACCCGAACTGCTGCGCGATCCCGCTGACGATGGTGCTCGCTCCGCTCCACGAGGCGGCGGGCTTGCGGAGCGTTCGCGTCGCGACCTATCAGTCGGTCTCGGGCGCCGGCTCGGAGGCCGATCGAAGACCTCCGCGCCGAGGGCCCGACGACCATCGGCTGCGCATGGACTGGGAGTTCGACGGCGTCGAGTTCGACGAGGAGGCCAAGCTGCGCGAGGAGACGCGCAAGATCCTCGAGCTCCCCGAGCTGCCGATCAGCGCGACCTGCGTTCGTGTGCCCGTCGTCGTCGGTCACGCCGAGGCGGTCTGGGTCGAGACCGAGGAGCCACTACGTCCGCGCGGACGCCGAGCAGATCCTGACGAGCGCGCCGGGACTGCGATTCGAGGCGGTGCCCGATCACGGCCACGCGGTCGGCGTCGACGACGTCCTCGTCGGCCGGTTCGGCGCCGACCCGTCGGCCGAGAACGGCCTCGCGTTCTTCCTCGTCTGCGACAACCTGCGCAAGGGCGCGGCACTCAACGCGGTGCAGATCGCCGAGATCCTGATCGGCAGCCTCGCTGCCGAGCTACGACCTCGCGGCCTAGCCGCCCGGAGGCGCCGGTGCCGGCGCCGGCTGAAAGGCCTCCTGACACCTGCGGAGCACCTTCTCGCGGGCGCCCTCCTCGACCGGCTGGAGGCCGCCCAGCTCCAGCCGCGCGAGCTCGATGCGGCCGGAGGAGCGCACCGTGACGAAGCCGAAGTCGGCCAGGAAGTCGCGCGGGAAGACGGTTCGGTGGACGAGGAAGCGCTCGGCCGGCGGCGCGCCTTCCCGATAGCGGTAGGCGAACGCCTCGAGCGCCCGGGCGCCCTTGTCTCTCGTCTCGCCGATCGCGGCGAGGAAGAGGGACTGCTCGACCCACGGCTGCGAATCCGAGAGCAGGTAGGCGCACGTCACGAGGACGGCGTCGTCCGAAGGCGGCCCCGCGGGAGGTCGGCCGCCCGTGGGAAGAGCTGCGCGGGGCCGTACTGCATGGAGCCGAGCACGCGACCGTCATCGTCGCGGTAGATCGTCCCCAGGCCCCCCACTCGTCCTCCGCCCGCTCGATCCACTTGCGCTTCTCGGGCTCCCGGTTGCCGCGGCTCTGCCACCAGACGCAGGTCTGGCAACGGAGGAGCGGTCTCGAGCGTTGCTCCGGTGAGCCCGGCGAGCCGCGACGTCATTGCTTCGCCGGCGGCGCCCCGACGCGCTCGACGACCACGTCGACCGAGCCGACGCTCGCCTTGGCCATGCGCTCCAGGTACTCGCGACACGCGCTCCTGGACCTCGGCGCTCACTCCCCGTGCGCTGTGTCCCCACGCGAGCTCGAGGTAGCACGACGACGTCGGTCGCTAGCGTCGGTGACTCGTGATGTCCCGGGGCGTCCCGCGCGAGCCCACTGACGCCCTCGACCTCGCGCGCCGCGTCTCCCGCGTAGCGCGCGAGCACGTCAGTCGAGATCACGGAGCTCGCCCTCCATCGCGATCGATCGTACAACCAGCTCGGTGACCTCCGGCCGCGCGAAGAAGCGAAACGGGACGAACGTCGTGCCGAGCCCGGGCGAGACGTGCAGCACCGACGCGCCGACCGGTAGACGCCGTCGACGTCGCGGGCGCGCAGGTGCGCGAGGCGAGCTTCCTGCGCGGGAGCGGCACCGTGATCTGCCCGGCGTGGATGTGCCCGGCGAGAACCAGGTGGAAGACGTCCGGGATCCGCTGGGCGATCCGCGGGAAGTGGCAGAGCAGGATCCGCAGGCTCGCCGTCGAGTCGACGAGCTCGTGTGGATGGGCCTGCCGCGCGGCGTACGTCCGGGGGTCGACGCCGACGAGCTGGACGCGGCAACCTCGCAGCTCGACCTCGACGCTCTCGTCCCCCAGCAGCGTTACGCTCTCGAGCGCCTCGATCTCCTCCGTGTCGATCGCGCTGCGAGAACGGGTCGCGGCTGTCCGCGAAGTCGTGGTTGCCGAGCACGACGAAGCACGGGCCGAGCTCGCGCAGAGGCGCTCGAGCTGCGCGAGCCCCGACGTCCGCGACACGAGGTCACCGGTGACGCAGACGAGGTCCGGGCGAGCGCTCCGAGACCCAGGCGACCGCCTGCTCGCTCGCGCGGCTTCCTCGCGACGGGACGCCGAGGTGGAAGTCCGAGAGGTGCGCGATACGTAGGCCGTCGAGCTCCGCCGGGACGCCTTCGAGCTCGACCTCGAGCACCCGCGTCCGCAGCCAGCCCGCCTCGAACCAGCCCCAGGCCATTGCCGCCAGGGCAGCAGCGGCGAGCGCGACGAGGAGCCAGGTCAGACTGCGAGCTTGTCGGTGACCGGAGCGACCGAGACCACGTGGCGCTTGAACTTCAGCTCGGAGCATCGAGCCCGGCCGCGACGCCGACCAGCTGCGAGAGGTGCAGGATCGGCATCTGGAAGTCCTTCCCCGTCTGCTCGCGGAGCTTCGACTGCCACGCGTCGAGCGACAGGTGGCAGAGCGGGCACGGCGTCACCATCGCGTCGGCGCCTGCCTCACGCGCCTGCTCGATGGGCTGGATGAGCTCGGCGAGAGCGACGTCCTCGCGCGCCTGGATGATCGGGAAGCCGCAGCACTTGATCTTCGCCGGATAGTCGATCGCCTCGCCCCCGCACGCCGCGATGATCCGCTCGAGCGACTCGGGCTTGTCCGGGTCCTCGAATCCGAGCAGCTTCGACGGCCGCAGGATCTGGCAGCCGTAGAACGGTGCGATCTTGAGGCCCTTCAAGCCCTTGTGCGCGGCGCCCTGGAGGAGCTCGTAGCCCTCGCCCGCGGAGATGAGCCAGAGGAAGTGGACGACGTCGACGCCGCCCGAGTACGGCGGCGCGCCGACCGAGACGAGGTTCTCGTTCACCCGCGCCAGCAGCTCCGACGTCGCCCTTGAGCGCATGGTTCGCCTGCCGCAGGTTGAGCGTGCAGACGTTGCAGATCGTCATCAGCGTGTCCGAGCCGGTCGCCTCCGCGTAGGCGAGGATGCGCGCGTTCAGGTGGAGGTAGAAGTCGGGCTCGGCCTCGTGGATGTCGCCCGCGCCGCAGCAGGTCACGGCCTCGAGCTCGATCGAGCTCGAGGCCCACCTTCGGGGCGAGCGCCTGCGTCGAGGTGTCGAGCTCCTTCGCCGAGAGCGACGCCAGGCAGCCCTTGTAGTACGCCACGGTCCTCACGCGGGCGCCGTCCTTCTTCCGGAAGCGGATCGGGTCGCGGGAACGAGCCCTCGCCGTACGGATCGCGGCTTCCTCGTGGCCCTCGGCGAACTCGAGGTGCGCGAGCGCCTTCTCCCCTGCACGACGCCCGCGCGCCGCCGCGGTCCTGCTGCTTCACGAGGTCGTACAGCGCCCGCGCCTCGTCGACGTGCTTCGCGACGTGCGGAGGAAGGCGGCGGCACCTTGCCGTGCTTGGCGAGCCCCATGGCGAACTTCATCTCCTTGAGCGACTTGCCATGCCCTGCGTCTTCGGCACGAGCTCCGTCTCGCGCAGCCAGCCGGTCGTCTTCGCGGAGGTGACGAACCACTTCGCGTGCTTCGCGCCCATGTCGGAGTCGATGCCTGCCTTCATGGCCTCGGCGCCGAGCTTGGCGATCGCGTCGCGCGGGTCGACGCCCTTCGGGCAGCGCTCGTGCAGAAGTAGCAGCGCGTGCAGTCCCAGATGCCGTGCTCGCCGAGTACTCCTGCAGCCGTTCGACCGTCGCGCGGTCGCGCGCGTCGCCGACGAAGCGCATGCCCTTGGCGAGCGCCGCCGGGCCGAGGAAGTCGGGATCCGCCTCCATCGAGTTGCACTCGGACACGCAGCAGCCGCACATGATGCAGAGGGACTCCTTGTGGATCATGTCCATCTGCTCCTGCGAGACGACGTACTCCTTCTCGCCCGGATCCGTGTAGCCCGGCTCGAGAAACGGCTGGACGGCGCGGATCTTGCCCCAGAACGGCTCCATGTCGACGACGAGGTCCTTGACGATCGGCATGTTCCCCATCGCCGAGATCACCGGCACGTGGCCGGACTCGGCGATGTCGACCATCCGCGTCTTGCAGGCGAGGACGGCGGCGCCGTCCATGCGCATGCCGCACGAGCCGCAGATCATCATCCGGCAGCTCTTGCGGTACGCGAGGGTACCGTCGTAACGGTCCTTGACGATGTCGAGGACGTCGAGCAGCGTCGCCCAGTCGGGCGCGTCGACCTCGTACTCCTTCAGCGCCCGCTCGCCCTTGACCGGGTCGTAGCGCCAGATCTTCAGTGCCATCTTCATGCCCTAGTACTTCCGCTCCTGCGGCTGCCACTTCGTCATCGTCACCGGCTTCCAGTCGAGGCTCGGAGCACCATCCTCCCAGGTCACCACGGTGTGACGGAGGTAGTTCTCGTCGTCGCGGTCTGGTAAGTCGTATGGCCGCGCGTGCGCGCCGCGGCTCTCCTTGCGGGCGAGCCCGGAGACGACCATGCAGTCGGCGAGCTCGAGCAGGAAGCCGAGCTCGAGCGCCTGGGTGAGGTCGCTGTTGAACACGTCGCCCTTGTCGTCGACGACCACCCGCTCGTACCGCTCCTGGAGCGCCTGGACGATCTCGCCCTGCTTCAGCATCTGCTCCTCGCGGCGGAAGACGCCGAAGTTCTCGTGCATCGTCTCGGCGAGCTCGTCCCGAATCTGCCACGGGCGCTCGCCTTCCGAGCGGTCGAGGAGCGAGCGCAGCTCGCGCTCGGCGTCGGTCTCGGCCGAGGCGGGACGTCCACCGTCGTGTGCGAGAGCGCCCAGTCCGACGCATGGCGACCCACGCGCTTGCCGAACGTGATCGTCTCCATCAGCGCGTTCCCGCCGAGGCGGTTGGCGCCGTGGACGGAGACGCAGGCCACCTCGCCGGCCGCGTACAGCCCTTCGAGGCCGGTCTGGCCCCAGACGTCGGTGTCGACACCACCCATGTGGTAGTGGGCGCCCGGTCGAACCGGGATCGGCTCGTAGATCGGGTCTACGCCCGCAAACGTCATCGACAGCTCGCGCGTCCCGTGCAGTCGCTCCACGATCTTCTCGGCTCCGAGGTGACGCAGGTCGAGCAGCACGTTTCCGTCCAGGCCGCGACCCTCGTCGATCTCGGTCTGCTCGGCGCGCGAGATGACGTCGCGCGAGGCGAGCTCCATCGCGTTCGGTGCGTAACGCACGAGGAAGCGTTCGCCCTGCGCGTTCAGCAGGTACGCGCCCTCGCCGCGACACCCTCGGTGATGAGCACGCCCGTCGGCGCGAGCGTCGTCGGGTGGAACTGCATCATCTCCATGTCCTTGAGCGCGACGCCCGCGCGCAGGGCCATGGACATCCCGTCGCCCGTGCAGGCGTAGGCGTTCGTCGTGCCCGTGTACAGCCGGCCCGCCCCACCCGTCGCGAGGATCACGGTCTTGGCTCCGATGGACGTGAGCCCACCGTCCAGGAGATCCCAGGAAATCACGCCCTGGCAGCGATCGTCGTCGACCACGAGCTTCCACGCGAAGAACTCCTCGTACGTCTTGATGTCCCGTTTCATCACCTGCTCGTAGAGCACGTGGATGAGGACGTGCCCGGTGATGTCGGCGGCGTAGGCCGTGCGCGGCTCGCCTGCGGCGCCGAACGGCCGCTGCGCGATCCGCCCGTCCGGCGTCCGCGAGAAGACCGCGCCCCAGTTCTCGAGCTGGTAGACGTCGTCGGGAGCCTCGTTGCAGAGGATCTCGATCGCGTCCTGGTCGCCCAGGTAGTCCGAGCCCTTGACCGTGTCGAAGGCGTGCTTCTCGGGGTCGTCCTCCGAGGCGTTCCCGAGCGCCGCGTTGATGCCGCCCTCGGCCGCGCCGGAGTGGCTGCGGACCGGGTGGATCTTCGAGATCATGGCCACGTCCGCTCCGGCGTCGAAGGCCTCGATCGCCGCGCGCATGCCCGCGCAGCCGGCCCCGACGACGACCACGTCATGCACGGCGTCCACTGCGAAGGACGCTACCTGATGGCTCCCGGCGCTCTGGGTGGAACGGTCAGGCGCGAGCGAAGCGCGCGCGGGCCGAGGTGGCCGCGCTCATCGGCACGGTGCACGTGCGCTTCGCTCCGCGGCACGCGCCACTCCACGAGCGGAACTTCCATCCCTTGGCCGGCGTCGCCGTCAACCTGACCGGCGAGTACGACGGGAACGAGGCGGAGCACCGCGGCCGACACGTGATTCCCGACCTCGAGCTTCGAACCGCGCCGCGACCCGAGACGCCGACCGACAGCCGGAAGGCCGCGGGTGCGAAGAGCGCGGAGACGGTCGTGCCGCCTCCGACCGTGACGATGCACCCGGCCGCGCCGCTACAGGCAGAGCCCCAGCGGACGAGCCGGGCTCCCGCGCTCGGAGCTGCCGTCAGCGTCAGGCGTTGCCCCGCGTTCCAGGTGGTCGTGCAGCTCGTCGTGCAGAGCAGGCCGGGGACGTCCGCCGACACCGTGCCGGGGCCGGTGATCGTGAGCGCGAGCGGCGACTGCCCGTCGAGCCGCACGAGCCAGGCCGAGTCCTGCATGTCCTGAAACGCGCCGGCGTGCCCGTAGTAGTCGTCCCGTCCGGGATCGAGGACCTTGCTCGCGAGCGGATCGCCGCCGATCGACGGAAACATCAGGTCGCTGCGGTCGTCGCACGTGTGGTCGGACGTGTCTCCGGTGCAGTTGTGCGGTGCCGCGCGCGGGACCGCGCCGAGCGTGTGCAGGAGCTCGTGAGCCGCGACCGCCGCAGTCGACACGCCCGCACAGGCCTGGAAATAGACGACTGCGACGCCGAATCCGGTCGGGTCGCTTCCGCCCTGGCCACAGACGTTGGCTTCCGAGACCGGGCCGTCGTAGTACACGAGATACTTGGTGAAGGGAGAGCGAAAGCTCGCCGCCTCGAGCGAATCGACGATCCCGTCGAACCGATCGTCGAGCGACGCGAGCTGAGACCCCGTCCGCGAGACGCGCACGGTCGTGAGGTCGAGCTGGGTGCCGCAAGGGAACGTCGCAACGTCGTTCCTGGGCACGCGCAGCGGGTCCTGCCCGCGCCACCAGACGTCGATCTCCTCGGCATTCGTCTGCATCGTGCTCGCGACGGAAGCGAGGCGATCCGCGCCGTCCGAGGGGATCGCGTAGATCCAGTGCACGGCGTTCCCGCCGACCGGGTTGGGAACACGGTCGACCTGCGAGGCCGTGCCGCACCAGGTCGCGAGGGCGCGCGCCTGCGTGTCGGGAGACGAGGCGGCCGTGGCTCGCGTCGACGTCGCCATGACGAGTCGGTCCGCGGCGCCCGCCTCGGTTCGGGAGGTCGCTCCCCCACCGGCGGAGACTGCGATGAGGACGAGCGCGGCGACCCCGCCCCGGATCACGGAGCGGTCACCGACACGCGAACGCGCCCGAGGGCTCCCTTCTGCGTGACGCGGACGAACAGGGAGCGCTGCCCGCACACGGAGCCTGTCAGCTGCTTCACGCGCTGGCCTGCCCATTGCGCGCGCCGGATCACCGTCTTGCGGTCGGCGCCGAGGAGCGCGATCTCGTAGTTCGCGCCGGGCGGCACGGCTGCGCTCAGGCGGAGATCTCCGTCGAGCGGGGTCTGCACGGGGACGAGCCACACCGCGTTCCTTCTCTTGAAGACGCGCGTGAAGGAGTTCGTCGCCGGCACCGTCCACGGCTGCAGCACGTCGCGCTCGGCGGCCTGCAGCGCGGCTTCCGACGGGAAGAAGGCCGACGACACGATCTGCCACGAGGCCGTCGTCACACCGGCCTTGCGCTCGTCCATGAGGCGATACGTCTCCGCCCAGGCCTCGCCGGGGTTGCGCGTGTAGTTCGTCCCCTCGTTCCCGGGAAACGCCTCCCGCCGAGCGACGCGCGCGCAGACGTCGGCCGCGCTCGCCCACCGCTTCGGACCCCAGTCGATGGCCTCCCACGGCGTGTTCGACCGGTAGAGGCCGACGTGATGGCCGTACTCGTGCCGCACGATCTCCTCCGCAGTCGTTCCGTTCGGGGCCGGCTCGCCGAGCGCGATCATCTGGTTTCGCGAGTAGCACCCGAGCGCGCGGGAACCGCAGATGTCCTGCACCTCGTCGAACGTCGCGATGTACGTCGTGAGGCGGGAGAGCTCGGAACCGTGCGTGAGCCCGACGAGGAACTCGGCCCACCCCTCGGGTGTGGACTCGAGCGGCAGCGCATCCGAGACGAGGACCTCCACGACCTCGCCCGTCGACGCCGTGATCGGACCGCCGCGCCAGGTAACCGCGGCGCGCGCGAGCCGCACCGGGCGAAGCCCATCTCCCGGCGGTGCGTCGGTCGAGCGGGCTCCGAGTGCGACCCCGGCGCCGGACGAGCCGATCGATCCCTTCGATGCCGTGGCGGCGAGCGCAACCAGGAGCACGGCGCCCACGAGGACGACGCCGAGAAACCGGCGGGACGGGAGCGCCACCCGGGCGTTATAGCTGCGGCAACGTGAAGGGCGCGTAAGAACGCTGAAGCGTCGCCGTGCAGGTCCTTGTGCCGCTCGGCATGCTGACAGCGACCTCTCAAGAGGCGCTCAAGGGCTAGAGAGCGTCGAGCTCGAGGCGGCGCACGCCGCGGTTGCCTGCGATATCCGACGCAGTCACGACGATCACGTCCCCGGCTGCACGCTGCGCGCCGGCGAGTCGGAAGAGGTAGCGACCCCTCAGGCCCTGTTGCTTGTCGCCGTCGAAGACCGGCCAATTCTGGTGCGTGCCGCGGGCGAACGTGGCCCAGAACCGATCGTTCTTGGGACGGTCCGGCGGACGTCGCGGGCGACCCGTGGACCCGCGACGACGCGGCCGCTCGCCGACTCCATGCGCCACGACACGAGCGCGGGCGTCACCGGGAAGCCATGCCAGCGGCCAGGGACGGGCAAGGAAGGCATGTCGATCGCCTCGGCGACGAAAGCTCCGCCCACGATCGCGATCGCGAGCACGCGAGGCACCGTCGTGTCTCGGTACGGCGTGAGCCGCCCCGGAGCCAGCGGGTTGACCGCCCGGCCGCGCTCGAGGTGCGTCAGGTGCACGTGCTCGCGCTTCTCCTGCACGAAGCCGAGCAGCGTCCGCCCGGCGACTGCGCGCTGGCCGACGCGCGCGGCAGGTTCGATGTGCCAGTACTGGAACGTGCGCCCGTTGCCGCAATCGACGGTCACGCGATCGCCGCGAGCCCGCACCACCGTGCCCGAGGAGACGGAGAAGACGGGAGAGCCGTCCGGGGCTGAGATGTCGAGCCCCTGATGGAAGGAGAAGGTGCCGTCGCCCTCGAGCACGGTCTTCTCGGAGCGTCGCCCCGTGAAGACGGTCCGGGGATCGCCGAACCCGCCGCGAATCGGGTGCGCGCGGTCGAAGGGCTTCACCGGCCAGCCGTACGCGCCGACGCAGCCAGCTCCCACCTAGTCCGCCCGTGTCGCCGAGCCGTGCACAGGCGCAACCGTAACGCCGATTCCCCTCGGCTAAGCGCAGAGCCTTAAGGTGTCGGCGACTTGATACACGAGGCGCCGCCGCACGAGCTGGGGCTGGCTCG
>CAWEGY010000016.1:0-91197 GCA_963808865.1 uncultured Gaiellaceae bacterium
CCTCGACCAGTACGTATTGCTCTCGAAGATCGCGACGTCGTAGCGACCGGTGAGTGCCTGGAGCCGCGACGTCTCGCGATCGAGAACCGTGATCTCGTGGTCGTCGTGGAGTGCCTCCACGATCGTCGTCCCGACCTGGCCGGCGCCGATGACGAAGACGTGCACGACGGCGTAGCGTACTCCGGCGCGGACGCTCACGAACGTCGGCTACCGTGATCGCGATGCGCGCTCGCTCGCCGCGGTCTCGCTGCTCGTCGCCGCCGCCGTCGCAACGATCTCCGGGTCGGCACTGGGTGCCGAGAGCGCGTTTCGCAAGGTCGTGTTCGCACGCGGCTTCGACAATCCCGTCCTCCTCACGCACGCGCCGGGCGAGCCGAAGACCGTCTAGTCCTGGAGCAGCCGGGCCGTGTGATCCGCGTCCGCAATGGACGCCGAACGGTGTTCCTCGACATCCGAGATCGCGTCGAGTACGGGGGCGAGCAGGGTCTCCTCGGGCTCGCGTTCGATCCGAAGTACGCGAGCAACCGCTGGCTGTACGTGGCGTACACGTCGGACACCGGCCGCAACACGGTGGCACGGTTCCGCTCGGACGGCGCGAGGGCCGTGCCCGCAAGCCGGAAGGTGCTGCTCGCGGTCCAGGACCCGTACGGCAACCACAACGGCGGGCATCTCGCGTTCGGCCCGGACGGCCTCCTCTACACGAGCATCGGCGACGGCGGTGCCGGAGGCGATCCCGAGGACCGCGCGCAGGACATGCAGTCCCAGTTCGGGAAGCTGCTCACCTCGACCCGGCGAAGCTGGCGCAGGGATGGAGCATCGCCGGCCTCGGCTTCGTAACCCGTGGCGTCTCGTTCGACCGGCAGACGGGCGACCTGTACATCGGCGACGTCGGCCAGGGCGCAACGGAAGAGGTGAACTTCACGCCGCGCTCGAGCCCAGGGCTCAGACTACGGCTGGGACCTCTACGAGGGCTCCCGCCGCTACGAGCAGGGCGATGCCGGTCCGGGCAGCTCGTGTTCCCCGTCGCCGAGTACGGTCGCGACGGCGGCTGCACCGTCGTCGGCGGCTACGTCTATCGAGGCACGACGCGCCGCGCGGAACGGGGCCGCTACGTCTACGGCGACTACTGCAGCGGGATCATGTGGAGCTTCCGCGTCACCGGTGGTGAGGCCCGGGCCCTCCGCCGGGAGCCGTTCCTCGTCGGAGGAGGGCTGAGCTCGTTCGGCGAGAACGCGGCGGGCGAGCTCTTCGCGATCTCCCTCGACGGGACATCTACAGGCTGACCTGATCAGGCAAGACCGAAAGCCGCTGACGCGCGGATGTCGGACGCGTGAGAACCCCTGAAGGCGTCCGCTTCGCGGCCGCGGCGTCTTGTGACTGACGAGTCGGGGAGCTAGCTCGCCCGACGACGCACGCGCGGCGGCGCCTGTCCCAGAGCCGCGTACGCGAGCGCGTTCAGCGACTCCCGCAGCTCCCGCAGCTCCCGGGCGACGACCGTGAAACCGTCCTGGCGCTCGGTCGTGCGATTGAGCCGCTCCAGCTCGTCGCCGATCCGGTCGAGTCGTTCGAGCAGCGCGTCGAGCTGGCGGTCGGCGACGTCCTTCGACTCCATGGCTCGATTCTACGCCTGGCTCAGGAGCTCGCTCCGCGAGCTAACAACGAGAGTGCCGTCGCCGAGGGTGGCCAGGAGGCGGTCGCGTGCTCCGGCCCCCGTCTCGAGAGCGCTGACGCGCCGGGCGGCGCCGAGTTGTGCGAGCGCGATCGAGCCAGCGGCTCGGGAGCGTCCGTGAAGACCCCGACGACGCGACCAGCGTCTGCGAATGTCCTCAGCGCAGCGCTCGTGCTCGCATCCCGCCGGAGGTAGACGGGCGCGCGGTCCTCGCAGAAGCGCTCGAGGAGGACACGCCAGTTGCCGGCGTCGGCTCGGTCGAGCGCGGCGGCCGCCTCGGCGCGGTCGTCGGGAAGGGTCGCGCCATCCACCTCGAGCACGGAAGCGGCGGACTCCAGCCAGTCGTTCCAGAGACCGCGGTGTCTCCGAGGGCGTCGAGATCGACGGCGAGTGCACTTGGCGCAGTCACGCGAAGCGCCGAGTCCGAGCCGCCTGCCACAGCAGAACACCGCAGACGACCCCTATCGCGTCGATCGCGACGTCGACGGGCGAGCCGAGCCGCCCGGGGACGAATGCCTGGTGCACCTCGTCGCTGACTGCGTAGAGCACGCCGATCGCCACTGCCAGTCCGCTCCGCCCGAGCGCGCGAGCGAGCAGCGCTCCGAGCACCGCGTACTCGGCCGTGTGCGCCAGCTTCCGCAGCACGAGGTCCCAGCCGCCCGAGCCCGGTGCCCAGATCGGGCACGGACGAGAAGGCGAAGATCAGGGCGGCCCACGCGAGCGACGGGAAGCCAGAGGCGGACGAACGAACCGGACACCGTCCGATGATAGGCTCGGCCCCGATCAGGAGCACGGTGAGGGAACCCGGTGCGAGTCCGGGACGGTCCCGCCGCTGTGAGGGGAGACGCTCCCCCGCCACGAAGCCACTGGCGCGAGCCGGGAAGGCGGCGAGGGAGGGAGCCCCGAGTCAGAAGACCTGCCGCGCTCCTCCATAACCGAACCCCTCGCGGAAGGAGGATTCAGGTGCTTCGCTCGTCATTTCTCGTCGCCGCACTGCTCGCGGCGGCGCTCGTTCTGCACGTCGCCGGTGCGTCTGGAGGCGCCGCGGCGCCGGCGCAGTTCCCGGTCACGATCACGACGCCCAGCGGCAAGGTCACGGTCGCGTCCAAGCCGCGCCGCATCGTGTCGCTGTCGCCGACGGCGACCGAGTCGCTGTTCGCGATCGGCGCCGGGCCTCAGGTCGTCGCGGTCGACGACCAGTCCGACTACCCGAAGGCCGCCCCGAAGACGACGCTCTCGGGCTTCACGCCGAACGTCGAAGCGATCGCGTCGTACCGGCCGGATCTCGTGGTCATCGCGTTCGACACGAAGGGCCTCGCGGCCGCGCTGCGTGGGCTGGGGATCAAGGTCGTCCACCACGACGGCGCGAAGACCCTGGCCGGCGCGTACCAGCAGATCCGTCAGCTCGGGCTCGTCACCGGGAACGCCGAGCGCGCGACTCGCGTCGTGCGGACATGAAGACGAGGATCAACCGCATCGTGCGGTCGTCTCGCACCGGGTCGCAGGGTCTTTCCGTCTTCCACGAGCTCGACCCGCTGCTGTTCACCGTCACCTCGAACACGTTCATCGGGCGCGTGTACGCGGCGCTCGGGCTCGAGAACATCGCCGACGCCGCCGAAGGGGCCGGCTCGGGGTATCCGCAGCTCTCGGCCGAGTACGTCGTCGCCTCCAACCCCGACCTCATCGTCCTCGCGGACAGCGTCTGCTGCGGCCAGAAGGCGTCCACCGTCGCCGCTCGTCCCGGCTGGGATCGCGTCGCCGCGGTGCGAACCGGCTCGATCGTGCGGGTGGACGACTCGATTGCGTCGCGCTGGGGACCGCGCCTCGTGAGACTTCTTCCAAGCGATGTCCTCGGCGCTCGCGCGACTGCGCGACTAGCCCGTGTCGGTCGCGGCGGAGCACGCGACGGACGTCCGTGCGCGCGGGCTCACGCCCGTCTGGGCGTGCTCCGCCGTCGCTTTCCTGCTCGTCGCGCTCGTGGTCGGCGTGCTGGCCGGTCCGATCGACCTCGGAATGGGGGCGATCGTCGAGTCCGCGGCGGCCCGGCTCCACGTCCCCGGGTTCGAGACCTCGCTCAGCCCGACCGAGGAGGCGATCCTGTGGGAGATCCGCGTGCCGCGCGTCGTCCTTGCGGCTCTCGTCGGCGGCACGCTCGCACTCGCGGGCGCCGACCTACCAGGGCGTGTTCCGCAACCCGCTCGCGGATCCCTACCTGCTCGGCGTCGCGGCCGGGGCCGGCCTGGGCGCGACGATCGCGATCGCGTACCTGCCTTCGAGCCTGCAAGGGCAGCGGGCGCTCCCGGTCGCCGCCTTCGTCGGGGGAGCGATCGCCGTCTTTCTCACCTACGCCGTCGGTCGCTCGGCCAGGCGCGAGCGCGACGCCGCGACGCTCGTCCTCGCGGGAGTGACCGTCACGGCGTTCTTCACCGCCTGGCAGACCTTCGTCCAGCAGCAGAACGCGGAAACGCTGCAACAGGTGTACTCGTGGATCCTCGGGAACATCCCGAGCACCGGCTGGTCGGACGTCGTTCTCGTCCTCCCGTACATCGCGGTCGCGACGGTGGTGATCCTCGCTCTGCGGCGGGTCGTCGACGTCCTCAACCTCGGGGACGACGAGGCGGCGAGCCTGGGCGTCGACGTTCGCCGGGTCCGGCTCGCTCTCGTGATTGCCGCGACGCTCGGGACCGCGGCGGCGGTCGCGGTGACCGGCCTGATCGGCTTCGTCGGGATCATCGTCCCGCACACCGTGCGGCTCCTCTCCGGGGTCGGCTACCGCGCGCTCCTGCCGCTGTCGTTCGTCGTCGGGGCGGGCTTCCTCGTCCTCGCCGACGTGATCGCGCGCACCGCGCTTTCGCCGGCCGAGATTCCGCTCGGCGTCGTCACCGCGTTCTTCGGCGCACCGTTCTTCGCACTCGTCCTGCGCACCATGCGCTCGGGGGTCTGATGCCCGCAGCGCTCGAGCTCGTGGACGTCACGATCCGGCTCGGCGGCAAGGTGGTCGTCGATCGCGTGAGCGCGACCGTCGAGCGCGGCGAGTGGCTCGCCCTCATCGGCCCCAACGGCGCGGGCAAGACGACGCTCCTGCGGGCGGTCGCGCGACTCGTGCCCTTCGAGGGCCGAATCTCCATCGAGGGCCGGTCGATCGCGGATCTCCGGCGAGCGGAGCTCTCGCGGGCGGTCGCGGTCGTGCCTCAGGAACCCTCGATCCCGCCGTGGATGACCGTCGCCGAATACGTTCTCCTCGGTCGTACTCCGCACCTGGGCCCGCTCGCGAAGGAGGGACAGCGGGACCGGGACGCCGCGGCCGACGCGCTGTCGCGCCTCGACCTGCTCGGCCTCCGCGAGCGGCGCCTGGGCACGCTTTCCGGCGGGGAGAAGCAGCGCGCCGTCGTCGCCCGTGCGCTCGCGCAGGAGGCGCACATCGTCCTCCTCGACGAGCCGACAGCTGCTCTCGACATCGGGCACCAGCAGCAGGCGCTCGAGCTCCTCGACCTGCTGCGGGCGGAGTCCGGGCTGACGCTCGTGGCCGCGATGCACGACCTCACGCTCGCCGCCCAGTACGCCGAGCGCATGGTGCTCCTCGACCAGGGCCACGTGGTCGGGGACGGGACGCCGCACGACGTGCTCACCGAGGAGGCGATCGCGCGCCACTACGGGGCAGCGATCGACGTCGTCTCGGTCGGCGACCGGATCGCGGTCGTGCCGCGCCGCGGCCCCCGCGCAGACTCGGCTAGAGGCTGTGCGCGATGGGGTGGCGCGGCTCGTAGACGAGGATCGCGTCCGCGCCCGGAACCTCGAGGCTCGTCGCGAGCCCGAAGCCCATGTCCTCGACCGGTCCCGTGAAGCTGGCGCCCTTCGCCTCGAGCTCGGCGATCGTCGCCTCGATGTCGTCGCACATGAGCGAGATCGAGTGATGGCGCGGGTACGAGAATTCCCCGCCTTCCCACGTTCCTGACGTGGGATGGACGCCGAGCTCGCTCGGCCCCGTCTTGAAGATGAGCCAGCCGGGCGCGGACTCCGGATGCTCGACGATGCGGCCACTCGAGGACGTCGCGGAAGAACGCCCGCGTCGCCTCCGGGTCGTCGGAGTAGATCAGCGAGTGGACGGCGGTGATCACCGGGAGGTGATCGTAGGCGACGGCTAGCATCGGCGCGTGACCGTCGCGACCCCCGAGAGCTACCTCGCGGACCTCAACGAGGCGCAGCGAGAGGCGGTTCTCGCGACCGAGGGCCCGCTCCTCGTCGTCGCGGGCGCCGGCTCGGGGAAGACCCGCGTGCTCACGTATCGCGTCGCGCACCTCATCCGTGCGTGCGGCGTGAAGCCGAACGAGATCCTCGCGATCACGTTCACGAACAAGGCCGCCGGCGAGATGCGCGAGCGCCTCGAGCGGATGCTCGGGCAACGGCGCGCGCGATCTGGATCCTTACCTTCCACGCCGCCTGCGGGCGCATGCTGCGCCGCGAGGCCCAGCGCCTCGGCTACACGCCGAGCTTCACGATCTACGACGACCAGGACCAGGTCCGGCTCACGAAGGCCTGCCTCGAGGAGCTCGGCAAGGACACGAAGCGCTTCTCGCCGCGAGGCATCCACGCGCAGATCTCGCGCTCGAAGAACGAGCTCGTCTCGCCGGACGAGTACGCGAGCCGCGTCGCATCCTTCTGGGATCAGACGGTGGCCGAGGTGTACGAGCTCTACCAGCGCCGGCTGCACGCCTCGAACGCGGTCGACTTCGACGACCTGCTCATGCTCACGGTGCAGGTCTTCGAGCGCTTCCCGGAGGCGCTCGAGCGCTGGCGCAAGACGTTCCGCTACGTCCTCGTCGACGAGTACCAGGACACGAACCACGCGCAGTACCGCCTGCTCCAGCTCCTGGGCGGCGAGCACGGGAACGTCTGCGCCGTGGGAGACCAGGATCAGAGCATCTACAGCTTTCGGTCGGCCGACATCCGCAACATCATCGAGTTCGAGAAGGACTTTCCGGAACCCAGGTCGTCACGCTCGAGCAGAACTACCGCTCGACGAACACGATCCTGCGTGCGGCCAACGAGCTCATCGACCAGAACACCGAACGCAAGCCGAAGCGGCTGTTCTCCGACCTCGGCGAGGGCGACCCTGTGCGTGCGATCGAGGTCGAGGACGAGCACGCCGAAGCCCGGTTCGTCGCGGCCGAGATCGCTTCCGCGATCGACGGCGGCCTGTCGGCGAGCGAGATCGGGGTCTTCTACCGCATGAACGCGCAGTCGCGCGTGCTCGAGGACGTGCTCGTCCGGCAGGACGTGCCGTACCAGGTCATCGGTGGGCCGCGCTTCTACGAACGGGCGGAGATCCGCGACGCGACGGCGTACCTGAGCGTGATCGTGAACCCGCAGGACGCGACGTCTCTCCTGCGGATCGCGAACCGCCCGCGGCGCGGCATCGGCGACACGTCCCTGCAGCGGCTCGTCGCGCACGCCGAGAACGCGGGGCGCACGCTCTTCCAGGCGATGGCCGATCCGGAGGCCGCTGGAGTCACGCCCGCCTCGTGCCGGGCGATCCGCTCCTTCCACGCCGCCATGGAGTCCTTGATGGCGCTCTCACAGGAGCTGCCGGCGGACGAGCTGCTCGAACGGGTGCTCGAGAAGACGGGAACGCTCGACGCGCTCGAGGCCGAGCGGACGATCGAGGCGCGCGGCCGCATCGAGAACCTCCAGGAGCTCGTCGGCGTTGCCCGCGAGCACCGGCAGCAGAACGCGGACGCGACGCTGGCAGGCTTCCTTCAGGACATCTCGCTCGTCTCCGACCAGGACACGATCAGCGACGACCGCGGGCTCGTGACGCTCATGACGCTGCACAACGCAAAGGGCCTCGAGTTCCGGACCGTCTTCATGATCGGGATGGAGGAGGGCATATTCCCGCACTCGAGGTCGATCGAGGAGCAGGGCGTCGAGGAGGAGCGGCGGCTCTGCTACGTCGGGATGACGCGTGCGATGGAACGCCTGACGCTCACACACACGATGTCGCGCACGCTGTTCGGGAGGCGCGAGTACAACCTCTCGTCTCGTTTCCTCGACGAGCTTCCTTCCGAGGTGGAGCGCGAGCGTCTTCGGCCGGCGTCCTGGAGTGGCTACGGCTCGCCGACGAGCGCCGCGCTGGAGCCACGACCCGGCGTCGCTCTCTCGACCGGCGACTCCGTTCGCCACGGCTCGCTCGGCGAGGGAGTCGTCACCGCGATCGAGCCAGGCGGCGTGGTCACGGTCCGCTTCGCCGCGGACGGAACGGAGAGGAGGCTGATGATCGAGTACGCGCCCCTGGAGAAGATCGCGTGAAGGGCCTGGAGGTTCGCCTCTGCGAGAGCTTCGAGGAGTTCGCCGAAGCCTTCGGCGCGATCGCCGAGTACGGCGCCTGGGACGTCGACGACGAGGGCATCAGGAACTTCATGCGCGTGCTCCCGCTCGAGCGCATGCACGCCGCGTTCGACGGCACGCGGGCGGTCGGAGGTGCGGGCGCGTTCCCGTTCGACCTCTCGGTGCCCGGGGGCTCGGTCGCCTGCGCGGGAATTACGGTTGTGGGCGTCTACCCGACCTACCGGCGCCGGGGCGTCTTGACGGCCATGATGCGCGCGCAGCTCGACGCTGCGCACGAGCGCGGCGACCCGATCGCGGCGCTGTGGGCGTCCGACGAGCGGATCTACGGTCGGTACGGGTACGGCCTCGCGTCGCTCGTCGGTCGCATCGACCTGCTCGCGAACCGACTCCGAGTTCGCGCAGCCCCACGAGGCCGGTGTGACGGTGCGCTACGTCGAGGCAACGGAGATCCAGGCTCTCGCGAGCCCATCTGGGAGCACCTCCGCGCAGGACCGGCCGGGCGTGTTCGCCCGAAGCGACGAGTGGTGGGAGTCCCGCGTTGCCGCCGACCCGCCGTCGTGGCGTCCCGCGGGTGCGGGGCCGAAGCGGTTCGTCGTCGCGGAGGTCGACGGTGCGGTCGAGGGCTACGCGATCTACCGGCACGCACCGAAGACCGAGGCCGGGGAGGACGTGGGCCGCGTCAACGCCAACGAGGTCCATGGCGACCTCGGTGCGCGGCGACTGCGGCGCTGTGGCGCTACCTGTTCGACATCGAGTGGGTGCAGGGGACCGTTGCGTTCCTGCTCCCGGTCGACCACCCGCTGTTCCTCCTGCTCGCGCGGCCTCGCCGGCTGCGGTTTCGCGTCGGCGACGGTCTCTGGGTGCGACTCGTCGACGTCAGGGCGGCGCTCTCCGCCCGCTCGTACGCGAGTGACGGCTCGATCGTGATCGACGTCACCGACGACTTCTGCCGGTGGAACCGCGGGCGCTGGAAGCTCGAGGACGGCGCGGCGAAGAAGACGAGGGTGGCCTCCGCCGAGCTCGCCTGCGATGTGAGCGCGCTCGGCTCGGTCTATCTCGGCGGCTTCACTTTCGAGCAGCTCGTGCGCGGCGGCCGAGTGCAGGAGCTCGAGCCGGGAGCTGCCGCGCGTGCGGATGCGCTGTTCGCGACCGAGCGTGCCCCGTGGTGCCCCGAGATCTTCTGACGCGCCCGAGGACGTGCGCGCCGGCGCGGTCAGCCGACGAGCGCCTCGACCTCCAGCAGTCCGCCTTGCGTCGGCAGCACGATCGTCTCGCCGTCGCGCTGCAGGCCGGCCGAGGGCGCGCCGTCGACGAGCACTTCCTGGATTCGGCGTCCCTCGGGTAGTCGCAGGCGCAGACGGAGGCTTCCGAGCGGCTCGCGCTCGGGCACACGTATCGACGCGCGAACGCCGGACTCGTCCGCGACGAGCGAGTACGAGATCCGCCCGAAGCTCGTCGCGAGACCACGCACGTCGATCTGCTTGCCCGGTTCGAGCCACGCCCGTGGTGTCGAGTACGCGAGCTCGAGACCGCTGGCGGTACCCGTTCGATCGAGCGTCTCGTGCACGACCATCAGACGCAGGGTCTCGAGGAAGGCGGCGTTGCTGGCCGCGTTCGGGGGAAGGTAGGTCGAGCGGTACAGACGGCCGTCGAGTGGAGCGATGGAGACGCTCTCGCCTGAGACGAAGGTCCCGGGCGTCATCTCGGCCGCGAGCTGTCCGTACAGGCTGAGCACGAGGTCCTCGGGCGGTCGTTGTCGGCGAGGAAGCGTGCGACGTTCAGCCGGTACACGGGGTTCGAGCCCGACTTCCGCGGCTCGCCCGGTCCGTACAGGCCGTAGGCGCCCGCGCGAACCAACCCGAGCAGTCGCGCGCCGTGCCGGTCGAGGTAGCGGAGGAGGCCTCTCGCCTGCGGCCCGTGCGGGGGGAAGAGCCCGGAGGCGAGGGTGTACGGCATGACGAGGTTCCAGTAGCTCCCGCTCCGTGTGTCGGTAACGGCGCGGTAGGGAGCCACGCCGTCGAGCAGCTGTGCGGGGATGAAGAGCGCGCCGCTCGGCAACCGACGCTGCGAGCGACGGATCGCGCTGCGGAGCCCGCTCTCGAGCTTGCGCGCCAGCCGTCGCGATTCGGCGGCGAGCCGCGTGAAGCCCTCGTCCTCCCAAACCTGCGACATCGCACGCAGCCCCTGCCAGACGACGACCTGCGTGTGCAGGCCGTAGACACGCTCGCCGACGTCGGACGAGAAGCGCTCTCGCGGGAGGAGCCCGTTGCGGCTTTCGCGCAACTGGCCCCCGAGGGTCTTCACGTACCGGCGTAGTGCAGGAGTCGCCCGCACGATCTCCGACCGGTCTCCCGCGAGCCGCGCGTAGTGCCCGAAGCCGACGAGTCGCGCGCCGATCCTCCAGTTCGTCCGTCGTGCCGCCCTCCGCAGCGGTCGCGCAGGCTGCTTCTGCACCGCCGTGCGCAGGATCGTGCGGCTCACGGCGAGATGGCCGTACCCGCCGAGCACGCGCGCGACGTCGACTGCCTCGGGGGTGGAGAGCTGCTCGTAGCGGTTGCCCACGCTGTAGCGCCAGGTCATCCCGAGGTTCTGGATCAGGAGGTTCCGAGCCGCGTCGTTCACGCGCTCCTCGGGGACGACCACGAGGCCGCCGTGCGCGAGCTTGCGGTCCCAGAATTCCTGCACGCTCGCGCGCGCCTCGAGGTAGCGCAGCTCGTCGAGGACGAGCGGCCGAGTGCGGGAAGGCTGGTGCAGCCAGCCCACGTACGCTGTTCGCACCTCGCCGCGTCGAACGGCGAACTTGACGGAGGGACTGCTGTAGCTGCCGCCCTCGCCGTAGACGACGTACGTTCGTCCCGCCCGCCGCAGCCGCGAGCCGTCGCTCTCCAGGCCGTCCACCGACGGCGTGAACCGAAGGCGGACGAGCTTCGTCCGAGCGTCGCCGGCGTCGGCGACCACCCGCACGAAGCTCACGAGCGATCGCGTCTCCGGGATGCGGGCGACGAACGACTCCTGCTCGTAGCGGACGCCGTGGCTGTCGGTGTAGCGCGTCACGAGGATCGGGAGGTAGCCGTCGACGAGCTCGGGGAGCTCCAGCCGGCGGAGGCACGAGCCGTAGCGCTCCTGCCCTCGCAGGCCGACGCCCACCGTGAGTCGCCGACCGTGCGAGCGCCGGTGATCACCTGGCTCCCGTCGGCGACGTGCAGCGCGAACGAGGTCGCCCCGCGAAGGCGTCTCCGGCTGCGAGAAGTGCGTGTAGTGGACGCCGGAGTCGGTCAGGGGCCGGCCGTTGCGCCCGCGGGCGAAGAAGAGCGGCGGCAGGTAGCGCTCGATGCGCTCGTACGTCGGGCCTCGCGGCGAGGCGAGCAGCGTTCGTCCCCACGCGTCGTGTCTCGCCCGCAGCACGCGGTTCACGCGCCTGAGGTAGCTCGTGCTCAGCCGCCCTTCGCGGCAGGCGGGGGAGGACGGCGCCGCGCCCCTCGCGCGCTCACGGCTCTCGACGGTCGCCGTGGCCGCTCCGGCGAGCGCGGCGACGACCGTCGTGGCGGCACAGAGTGCGACAAGGCTGAGCGGTGGTTTCGTCATCGACGGCGGTTGCGGCATCTTCATCGCTCTCGCGATGCGGGACAAGGGGCTCGAACCGAGCCTCGCCGCCGAGCGGCTATCATCGACCCGCCCGGGGCGGTTAGCTCAGTTGGGAGAGCACCAGCTCGACAAGCTGGGGGTCACTGGTTCGAGCCCAGTACCGCCCACTCCCGCAATCCCGTTTCTGGCGCGGGTTTGCGGCGCGGAGGTAGGGGAGTCCCGTCCACGTTTCGTCCACGTGCGCCTCGCTAGCCTCTGTGTTGAACGGGGCGGTGGCCTAGCGGACACCGCCCCGCTCTCGGCACAAGACCCGGGACGGCGAGACCCGCTACAGTAGATCGCGATCTCGGTGTCGAGCGGGCGACTTCGCGACCGCCAGGAGCGTCTCTGAAGCGTCCGGCGAGCTGACACCGCGCTCCCTTGGGCTCGCGAGCTACCGCGGATCGAGGAGCGCGTACCCGAAAGGGGGACGAGACGAGCGCCGATTCCCACGAGATTCATAGGTACCCAATCCTCCCCAGTATTGGCCGAGTGGCCGTTTCCAGCGGCCACTCTTCTTTTTGGTACGCAGCCCGGGTCGAGGAGCGCGAACTCGAGGCGGGCGGTGCGACGCTGCAAAGCGTTCCTCGGCGAGGAGGGTGAAGTCGGTTCACGGCGGCCTTAGCTGTTGTGAACGAGGGAGGCCTTTGGAAGCTGAAGCCCTCCCTACTAGCTTCCGCCAGCGGACGAAGAAGGCCCGCCGAAGCGGGCCCTCTGTCCCCCAAACCTCCCTGACCTGTTTCGGATCATGGGTGACCGCTGCCCCTTTTGGAATCCCTCGATCAAGTGACCGCCTTGCGGACCGCGACCTCGAGGCGCCTGAGCTAGCCAGCCCACGCGACCCCATTGGCTCTCGCCGGGCGGCCGCACTCACGAGAGGAGCTCTATGACCAGCATCGGCCTGACGGTCGCCTCGTCCATGCAGATCAGAATGCCCAATCGTATTCATTGACGAGCATCAATGTAGGGGGTAGGCTCCTCAATCGACGAACGTCGATGAAAGGAGGAGGCATGGCCGAGCATCTCTCGTGTTGTGACGGCGACGACTGCTGCGACGGCGGCGACTGCTGCTAGACGCGGACTGGCTGTGGGCTACCGCTTGTCGCGCGTGATGCCCTTGGCTTTCAGGGCGGCGTCGACTCGCGCGTTGATCGCCTCCCCGAGCCTCGCGGAGCGGGCGGCGAGGTCCTCGATGTCGGCGTCCTCGTCGTCCCTCGCCGGGCCGGTGGACGACGGCTCGAGCCGCTCGAACGCGCGCTCGAGCTTGCGCGCGACCTGCCCTTCGATGCTCGCGGCCAGGCGTTTCCCGAAGTCGTCGAAGCGTCGATCCACCTCGCGCTCTGCGGGCGGTGGAGGAGGTGACGGCGTCGGCGGCGGCGTTGGTACGACCTCGGACGCGGAGGGAGCCGGGGCGTGCACCGGCACTTCGTCGTCGACGTCGACGCCCTCGATCGCGAGCTCGTAGATGCGTTCGGGCTCCTCGATTCCCTTCAGGTGGCGCTCGCCCCGCGGGTAGACCGAGACGCCGTCGGGGAGGGTCGACCCGAGGAGCGCGCGCGTGGACTCCGAGAGCAGCACGTGCCCGCCCTGCGCTGCCGCGCAGATGCGGGCGGCGCGGACGACGTCGAGGCCGACGTAGCCCTCCTCCGCGAGGTGCGGCTCGCCCGTGTGCAGGCCGATCCGAACGCGGAGGGCGCCGTCGTGCGGCCACTCGTGCGCGGCGTGCGCGCGCTGCACGTCGGCAGCTGCAGCGACCGCCTCGCGAGCCCGCGGAAATGCGAAGAAGAACGCGTCCCCCTGGGTGTCGATCTCGACGCCCTTGGCGCCGAACGAGTCACGGATCAGCCGCCGGTGCTCGGCGAGCATCTCGGCGTAGCTCTCACCGAGCGTCCGCAGGAGCGCCGTCGAGTCCTCGATGTCGGTGAACACGAAGGTCACCGTCCCGCTCGGAAGCGAAGGCATCCTGGCATCGTAGGGACCTCGGTCCGGAAGATGTCGAGGAGGTCCTGATCGCAGAGGAAGTCATCGTGCGGCGCGGGACGACGCTCGTTCGGCGGCTGCTGCTCGAGCCCGGCGAGGCGATGCCGTGGCACCGGGACCCGTTCCATCGCGTGACCGTGGTCCTGCGCGGCAACGCGCTGGCCATCGAGTATCGCGACGGCGAAACGAAGCGGTTCGACGTCGTGCCGGGCCACGCCGACTGGGACGAGCCGAGCGACGCGGTGCATCGCGGAGTCAACGTCGGCTCGGAGCCGTACGAGGAGGTCGCGATCTTCTTCCTCGACCATCCCGATGACGAGGCACAACCTCGCGACGGATAATCCTCGTCGTCGACCTGGAGGGAGCCGTATGAAGATCCGCGCCGCCGTGCTCGAGGAGTTCGGGCAGCCACTCGTCGTACAGGAGGTCGACCTCGCCGAGCCAAGAGCAGGCGAAGCGCTCGTGCGCCTAGCCGCCTGCGGCGTTTGCCACACGGATCTCTACACGGCCTCCGGTGCCGACCCGTCCGGATACGCGCCGTGTGTGCTCGGGCACGAGGGCGCGGGCGTCGTCGAGTCAGTCGGCGACGGCGTGACGCTGGTCGCGCCGGGCGACCACGTGATCACGCTCTTCGCGCCGGAGTGCGGGAAGTGCGTCCACTGCCTCAGCGGCCGCACGAACCGGTGCTTGGCAATCCGTGAACAGCAGGGACTCGGGTACCTGCCCGACGGCACGACGCGGCTCTCGAGGAACGGCGAGCAGCTTCGGCACTTCATGGGGACGTCGACGTTCGCGGAGTACGCGGTGCTGCCGGAGATCGCGCTCGCGACCGTCTCGCGGGAAGCTCCTCTCGCAGGTTGCGCCCCGTTCGCCTGCGGCCTCGCGACCGGGATCGGCGCCGCGCTGTACACGGCGCAGGTCCAGGCGGGCTCCACGTGTGTCGTCTTCGGCTGCGGGCTCGTCGGGCTCGGCGCCGTCATCGGCTGCCGGCTCGCCGGCGCCGAGCGCATTGTCGCGGTCGATCTCGCCGACGGTCGGCTCGCGTCTGCCGTCCACCACGGGGCGACCGACACGCGGCTCGCGGGGGACGACGTCGTCGACTGGATCCGCGAGCAGACCGGCGGCTTCGGGGCGGACTACACGTTCGAGGCGACCGGGAACGTTGCCGTGATGGGCCAGGCGGTCGAGGCAGCGCGCGAGGCGTGGGGGCTCGCGACCATGTGCGGCGTCGCCGGCAAGGGCGAGACGCTGGACATCGTGCCGCGGCTCCTCATCACGGGGAGGCGCGTGACCGGCTCGTCGTTCGGTGGGGTCAAGGGCCGGACCCAGGTTCCACAGCTCGTCGACCGCTGGCTCGCGGGGGAGATCGACGTCGACTCGCTCCTGTCGCACCGGTTGTCGCTCGACGAGGTCAACCGCGGGTTCGAGCTCATGGAAGCGCAGGACGGAATCCGCAGCGTCCTCGTCTTCGACTGACCCTGCTTGCGCCGGGTGCGGCGCACATCTACGCTGACGCGACGTGCGATCGCTCACCCGCCCCGGCATCGTCCTCGCGATCGCGATCGCCGTCGTAGCTCTGCCGACGGTCGCGTCCGGCGCGCTCTCCGGGCCGGCCGCTCCAGCTGCCCCGGCGGCGAACAGCGTGACGTATCAGGACTCGACGGGCGAGATCGCTGCCGCGCCGGACATCACGACGCTCACGACGTCGAACAACGACGCGGGAGTGGTGCAGTTCCGGGTCAACATCCCGAACCGGGCGACGTTGACGCAGGACCTCGTGCTGTTCCTGTTCGTGAACTCGGACAACAACGCCCAGACGGGCGACGCGGAATCGCTGGGTGCCGATTACGTCGTCCAGATCTTCGGGGGCGAGGCGGCGCTCTTCCGCTGGGACGGAACGGACTTCACGCGGCGGCCCGGCGATCCGCCGGCGACGTCGCTGATCTTCGCCTATCAAGGTGGCCTGACTCTCACGATCAGCGCCGCCGAGCTCGGGAACACGAAGCGCTTCGGTTTCGCCGTCATCGCGGTCTCGGGCGTGGTCATCGATCCCGTGACGGGTGATACGGACTTCACGAACGCGGTCTCGGACGTCGCTCCTGCCTCCGGCTCCGGTCTCTACGACTACCCGGTCATGACCGCCGCGCCAAGACTCGTCGTTCGTAGCCTGAGACCGACGCCCGCGAGGCCGACCGCAGGGCGACCATTCACGCTCCGCCTCGTTGCCGCTCGCTCCGACACCAACGCGGCGATCCAGAACGGCCGGGTCACGTGTCTCGGGCGGCTCGGATCGACCCGGCTCAGGGCGCAGCTCCAGCGCATGCAGGGTGGAGCGGCTGTCTGTACGTGGAACATCCCGGCGAACGCCAGGGGCAAGAGCTTCCGCGGCAACGTGACCGTCGCTTTCGAAGGCTTGAGGGCGTCGCAGGGCTACACGAGCAGGGTTCGCTAGCAGCTCGCCTGTGCGACGTCTCGCGTTCTTCGCCGTCGTCGTCGCAGCTGTCGCCGGCACAGGACCGGCCTCCGGCTCGGTCGATCGCACGCCCCGCGAGGTGATCGAGGACGCGCTGCCTCAAGGTGCGCCCGGCGTCGAGCGTCCCCGCGTCGGCGCTGCCCGGAGCATCGAATCGCGTCCGTGTCATCGTGACGCTCGAGGATCCGCCGCTCGCGGCAGCCTCGTACGCGCGGCGGCTGCCGGGCCTCGGGTCGAACGCGAGGCTCGACGTCTCGAGCAGGTTCTCGCGCTCGTATCTCGAGACGCTCGAGGTCGCACAGACCCGCGCGATCGCGAGCCTGCACAAGGCGATCCCCGAGGCTCGCGTCTCGCGGCGCTACCGGGTGCTCGTCAACGGCTTCGCGGCGAGCGTCCCGTACGCACGCCTGCCCACGCTCCTCGACGCGGACTTCGCCGAGCGCGTGTATCCGAGTTACTCGTACCGGCTGAAACTGAACCGCGGGCCGGAGGTGCTCGGTGCCCCGCATTCTCCGGGCTCACGGGAGCACGGGGCGAGGGCGTCAAGGTCGCGGTCGTGGACGACGGTGTCGACAACGAGCATCCCTTCCTGAACCCGGCAGGCTTCTCGTACCCGCCGGGCTATCCGAAGGGGACCGGCGGCGGCACGTCGCAGAAAGTGATCGTCGCCCGCGGTTTCGCCGGGCCCGGCGGCACTGGATCGGTCCTGAACCGTGACGTCTCGTTCCACGGGACGCACGTGGCCGGGATCATCGCCGGCGTTCCGACCGACGTCGAGGCCGGTCGAACGGGCATGTGCAACGAGGCTCAGGGAGGCTGTCATCCGGCGGTGAAGGGCCTCCAGGGCGTCGCGCCGCGCGCGTATATCGGGAACTACCGCGTCTTCAACGTGCCGGCGCCTTCGCCCCTGGGCGGCTGCTGCTCGGCCAACAGCCCTGAGATCGTGGCCGCGTTCGAGGCAGCCGTGCAGGACGGCATGGACGTCATCAACTTCTCGGGCGGTGGCCCGCAGGCCGATCCGCGCACGGACGTCCTCATCCAAGCCGTGACGAACATCGTCCGGGCGGGCGTCGTCCCGATCATCTCGGCCGGAAACGATCGTGACTTCTTCGGCCTCGGCACGGCGGGCTCGCCGGCGACCGCGCCCGACGCGATCAGCGTGGGCGCCGTCGCGAACGCTCACGTCTTCGGGCCGTCGCTTGCGGTCGTGTCTCCGGGAGGCGTCGGGCGGATCCCGTTCGCGCCGGCGGACAGCATCCCGCCGTCCTGGATCTCGGCCGACCAGCGCCTCGTCGACGTCGGGCGGATCAACGGCGTGAGCCGACTGCTGTGCGACGACGCCCCCGCACTTCCGAACGCCGCCCTCAACGGCGCGATCGCGCTCGTCAGCCGGGGTGGCTGCCCGTACGCGACGAAGGCCGCGCGGGCGCGCGCAGCCGGCGCAACCGGGATGGTCGTCGCCGAGAACCGGCCGGGCGATCCCACGTTCGCGTTCTTCTCCGGCTTGCCTGGCGGAACGATCTCGGATCTCGACGGCGCACGCATCCGAGCCGTCGCCGGCGCGAAACGGCGCCGTCACCGTCCGCTTCACGCGCCAGATGCTCGAGGTGCCGACCACCTGGGCAGGCGTGCCCACGAGCTTCTCGGCCGGGGGCCTGACGCCGTTCGGCAAGGCGCTGAAGCCGGACGTCACCGCCCCGGGCGCCCAGATCCTGTCCTCGACGCTGCCGGAGTTCGCCGGCGACAACTTCGCCGTCCTCGACGGGACCAGCTTCTCGGCGCCGCACGTCGCGGGCATCGCGGCTCTCTTGACCCAGCGCCATCCGACCTGGACGCCTCAGCAGATGAAGTCGGCGTTGATGTCGACGGCCGGCCCTGCGTACGCGGACACGACGCTCACGACGGAGGCGTCCGTGATCGTGCAGGGCGCGGGACTCGTCAACATCGGCGCGGCAGATCAGCCGCTGATCTTCAGCGAGCCCCAGTCGCTGTCGTTCGGGTACCTCGTCGCCGGCGGCGGCGAGAACAGCCGCGCGATCTCGGTGACCGTCTCCGACGCGGGCGGAGGAGCGGGCACCTGGACTGCGGAGGTGCGAGCGCAGGTCGCATCCGCCGGTGCGTCTGTCGGGGCCGCACCGGTCACGATCGGGCCGGGTGGCAGCGCGATCACGCAGATCGTCGCAACCGCATCCGCCGGAGCCGTCGCAGGAGACAACTTCGGGTTCGTCGTCCTACGTCGCGGGAACGACGTCCGCCGAATCCCGTACGCGTTCTCGGTGTCGCGTTCGTCGCTCACGGGGGCTTCGATCACACCGCTCAGGGCTACACAATCGGGCGACACGCGAACCGGAGAGGATCGCGCGAGCGTCTACCGCTGGCCGACGTCGCCGTTCTCGATCCTCGGGATCTTCGGCGTCGACCCGTCCGTCAACGACGACGGCAGGGAGAAGATCTACTCGCTCGACATCGCGCAGCAGGCCGTGAACGCGGGCGTCGTCGTCGTACGGCCGGAGCCGAAGCTGAACGTGGGCATCGCCGCGTTGCTCTCGTCCAACCAGCCGATCCATCCGTGGTTCCTGGGCTCACTCGACGAGAACGACGTCCTCGGCTACGCGGGGATACCCGTGAACGTGAACGGCCAGCTTCCGAACTTCCTGTTCAGCATCGGAGCGGCCGGGAGCGTGTTCGTGCCGCCCGGCCGCTACTACGTGTCGGTGGACTCGGGGCGCGACCTCTTCACCGGAAGGTCGCTTGCCGGCCCGTACGTGCTGCGGTCCTGGATCAACGACGTGACGCCGCCCGTCGTCCGCGTTCTCACGCGCCGGATCTCGAGCGGGCGCCCGACCATCGTCGCCAAGGTGACCGACGCGAAGTCTGGCGTGGATCCCCAGGCGCTCCAGCTCTTCTTCGGCCCGTCGACGCGGCAGACATCGGTCGGTCCGACGACCTACGACTTCGCGACCGGGATCGCGGCCTTCTCGATCCCTCGCGAGGCATTCCCGCTCGAGCCCGGCGCGCAGTTCCTGCGGCTCGTCGCCTCCGACTACCAGGAGGCGAAGAACATCAACACGGAGAGCACGAGCCCGCTTCCCAACACGCGGTTCCAGGGCTTCCGCGCCGACGCCGTCAGGGGTCCCGCAGTCACGTGGATCACGCCCGACCCGGGCAGGTGCGTCGCGGACCGACAGAAGCTCCTCGTGGTGGCGAACGACACGGTTCAGGTCTCGTCCGTCGGGTTCTTCGACGGCCGCCGCCAGATCGGCCGCGTGCGCAAGAACGTGGCAGGCCTCTACGAGCTCGTCTGGCGCACGGGCGGGAAGCGGAAGGGCAAGCACGTCCTCACCGCCGTCGCCTCCGACGTCCGCGGCCGCGAGGCCGAGGCGGCCCGTACGGTCCGCATCTGCAAGTGAGTCGCGGCCGCGCTCACGGCCGCCGAGCCGGCGCTTCACTGACCGGCGTTTCCTCTTCCTCGACGTGCACGAAGAGGCCGCGGAAGAAGCCCCAGAGCTGCGCGCGTAGCGGGGGCCCGGGCGGGCCGGCAGGCTGCGACCACGCGTACGCGAACTCTGCGCCCAGCAGCAGGATGAGCGCGACGATGTAGACGAAGAACAGGAACGTCATCACGCCCGCGAGCGAGCCGTAGATGATGTTGTAGTTCGAGAAGTCGGCGAACACGATCTGGAGCACCTTCGCCGCGGACCAGGTGCACACGGCGGTGAGCACTGCGCCCGCCAGCGTTCCGCGCGCGCTCAGCCTCCTGGCGGGCACGAAGCGGTACAGCAGCAGCGCCATGATGGCGAGCAGAACCAGCTGGACGCCGTCCCGCATCAGGCCGCCGGTGAAGCCCGTGTCGACGTCCAGCCGTTCCGCGAGCCGGTCGACGAAGCGGCTGAAGAACGCCACGAACGCGGACAACCCGACGACGAGCAGCACGAGCATGCCCGCGGCGACCACGACGACGAAGTCGACGAGCTTGGCGCGGGCCGCAGGTCGTCCGCGATCGACCTTCAGCGCGGCCTCGAGCCCGATCCGAATCGAGCCCATCATCCCCGAGGCGCCCCACAGAAGCGCCACCAGCGAGATCAACCCGATCGCCGAGAGCGGCGAGGCGATGCCCTCGATCGAGTTCTGGACGTTCGCCTGCGCGTCCTCCGTGACCGGAAGGATGTCGAGGAGCTCGTCGATGACGTCCTGTCGCAGCTCGTCGTCCTGGAGGATCAGCCCGAAGATGGAGACGAGCGCGATCGTCAGCGGAAAGAGCGAGAACAAGACGCGGTAGGCGATGGCGGCGGCGTACTGCGGGCAGCGGTCCTTGAAGAGGTCCTGGATCGCGATCGGCAGTGCGCGGGTGATGCCGCGGACCGGCCCTCCCAGCGACTCGAGCGACCGGCGCACGAGGCCGTTTGGGCGCCCACTGTCCTCCGCGGCACGGGGCTCGGTCACGCCCTGAGTCTACGAGGCACCTGCGGCGCCAACGCAGTGAGCGCCGACCGCCGCGCGACAATCTCGGCCCGTGAGCCCTCGAAACAGCCTCGCGCGCGTGGTCGACTCGGGCCCGTTCACGGTGGTCGTCCTCGGGACGATCGTCGTGAACGCCGTCGTTCTGGGGCTTCAGACGTACGAAGGAGTCGAAGATCGCTGGGGCGAGTTCCTCGATCTGGTGAACGCGGCCTGCCTCGCTATCTTCATCGTCGAGCTCCTCGTCCGCATCGCCTCCTACTGGCCGCGGCCGTGGGAGTTCTTCCGCTCCGGCTGGAACATCTTCGATTTCGTGGTCATCGCGGCCGCGTTCGTTCCCGGCATCCGTCAGAACGCGACGCTCCTGCGGCTCGCACGTCTTCTGCGGATCGTGCGCATCGTGCGGGTGCTCCCCGACCTGCGCGTGCTGCTGCTCGGCGTCTGGCGAAGCGTCCCGCCGCTCGCCTCCATCGGCGCCGTCACCGCGATGATCCTGTTCGTCTACGGCATGGTCGGTTGGATCCTCTTCGCCGACGACTTGCCCGAACAGTGGGGAAACATCGGCCGGGCGATGCTCACGCTGTTCGTGATGCTGACGCTCGAGGACTTCCCCGTGTACATGGCCGACGCGATGGAGATCGAGCCGTGGGCGTGGGTCTACTTCGTCAGCTTCATCCTCGTCGCAGCGTTCATCGTCCTGAACGTGCTCATCGGCGTGGTGCTCAACTCGATGGAGGAGGCCCGCGAGCTGGATCGGAGGCAGGCACTCCGCGAGCGGCACGGCGTGACGCGGCCGTCGCCGGTCGACCCGGAGGCCCATGCGCACGTCGCCGAACGGATCGTCATCCTGCGCAGCGCGCTCGACGAGCTGGAGCTGGAGCTGGCCCTGGGCGCCGACCCGGAAGCCGCCTAGCGCTTCGACAGCTGGTGGAGAACGTACGCCGTGACGGGCTCCTCCTTCCCCTTCACCACGAGCGGCCCGGCGGGGTCGACGACTGCGCGTGCGTCGAGCCGCTGGAAGGTGTCCTGGCTGATGAGCACGCCGTCGACGGGAGCCTCCGACTGGAGGCGGGCGGTCAGGTTCACGACATCCCCGACGAACCCGTGCTTGCGGTGCCCGCTCGACCCGCCCAGGACGCCGGAAAGCACCTCGCCGCTCGACACGCCGACCCGGAAGCGCGGCCAGTCGTCGTGCTCGTCGGCGATGCGGCGCGCCGATCGCTGGAGGAGGAGCGCCGCACGCGCCGCTCGCGTGGGATGGTCGCCGTCCTCGAACACGACCATCAGCTCGTCGCCGGCGATCTCGTGGACGTCCCCGCCCGCCCGCTCCAGGAGCGGAATGAGGCTCTCGAAGTAGGTGTTGAGCATCGCCGCGACCTCCGTCGGGTCGCGCCTCTCGGCGAAGCGGGTGAACCCGGCGAGGTCGGCGAAGAGGATGCTCACGTCCCTCGCGCCGGCGAGCGTCTCGTCGAGGTAGAGCGGGCTGAAGCGCTCCTCGTGCCACTCGCTGCGGGCCGCTACACCGATGACGACGAAGGCGCTGACCATGAGCACGTGCCACTCCCACCACGAGAGCTGCCAGTTGCGCGCCCACGCGATGACGACCATCGCCTCCGCGAGCAGCGCGAAGGCGATCGCGAACGCGAACACGAAGCGCTCGGGACGGCGCCGGTACAGGCGGAAGTAGCCGAGCCCGGCAAGCCCGTAGAAGCCGACGCCGAGGACCGCGAGCACGGTCTGCCAACCGTCGAGCTGCTCGGCTCCCAGCGGCTCGTCCAGCGGCCCCGTCTCTGTGACCGAGATCACGGCCCACGCGCCCATGACGGCGAACAGGGCGCCGAGCAGGAGGTTTCCGCGTCGCAAGACCCACTCGGCGTGCGAGCGTGAGAGCTCGAGTGTCGAAGCGGCCGCGAAGAACCCCGCAACGACGAGCCCGAACGGGGTGGCGAGCTCGAAGCCGGCGTTGGGGCCGCCGAGAAGCACGCCCGGAGTGGCGAGCGCATGCAGCCCGAGGAAGCCCGAGCTCGCGACGAAGGCGAGCGAGATCAGGAAGAGGCGCGCATCGCGCCTGCGACGGGCGGCGACGCTGATCGTCCACCCGAGTGCGGTGGCGAGACCCGCAGCGCCGAGGACGAGCCAGAAGTGGGCGGGGTGGTTCTCCCAGCTCTCGTCGATGGACGGCCGGGCCAGGAGCGCCAGGAAGAGGGCGAATGGCGCGACCACGAACCCGAGGACGTACCCCAGACGCATCGACTCGGTTTGTATCAGCGTCCGTCTATCCTCACCCGGCGATGAAGGTCGTACTCCCCGACTCCTCCGAGCTCGAGCTCGCGGACGGCGCAACGGGCCTCGAAGCCGCGCGCGCGATCGGGCCGAAGCTGGCCGAGCAGGCCGTGCTGATGCGCATCGACGGCGCGGTTCGCGACCTGCGGCTGCCGCTTGCTGACGGCGAGCGCATCCAGATCCTGACGACGCGCGACACGGAGGATCCCGACGCGCTCTTCGTGCTCCGCCACTCGGCCGCGCACCTCCTTGCCGAGGCCGTGCTGCGCCTGTATCCGGGGGTGAAGATCGCCATCGGCCCTCCGATCGAGGGCGGCTTCTACTATGACTTCGAGTTCCCGGAGCCGATCGGGGAGGGCGATCTCGAGGCCATCGAGGCGGAGATCCGGAGCGAGCTCGACGAAGGCCGCGCGTGGGCACGCGAGGACGTCTCGCGGGAGGAGGCGTTGCGGCGCTTCGAGGCCGAGTCGCAGCCGTACAAGGTGGAGCTCGCGCGCGACGCGGACGGCGCGATCTCGCTGTACACGCAGGGCGACTTCACGGATCTCTGCCGCGGACCGCACCTCCAGGACTCCAAGCCGATCAAGGCGCTCAAGCTGACGAGCCTCGCCGGCGCGTACTGGCGCGGGGACGAGCACAACACGCAGCTCACGCGCATCTACGGCACGGCGTTCTATTCACAGGCCGACCTCGACGCCCATCTCGAGCGGCTGGAGGAGGCGAAGGCACGCGACCATCGCCGGCTCGGCGCGCAGCTGGATCTGTTCCACTTCGACGAGCACTCACCGGGATCGCCGCTCTGGCATCCCAAGGGCATGGTGCTCTACAGCCAGCTCGAGGCGATTCGCCGTCGCGAGAACACGCGGCGCGGGTATCTCGAGGTGAAGACGCCGCTGATCTACGACAAGGCGCTCTGGGTCACCTCGGGTCACTGGGACAAGTTCCGCGAGAGCATGTTCCTCATCCCCGGCGACACGGAGGAGCAGCTGTACGGCATCAAGCCCATGAACTGCCCGGGCCACATGCTGCTCTTCGGGAGCCAGCTCCGCAGCTACCGCGACCTCCCCATCCGCTACGCCGAGGCCGCGCCCCTGCACCGCAACGAGCTCGCGGGAACCCTGCACGGCCTGACGCGCGTCCGCTACGTGACGCAGGACGACGCGCACATCTTCTGCACCGAGGAGCAGATCGCGGCGGAGGTGGACGGCTGCCTCGACTACGTCCGCTACCTCTACGGCCTCTTCGACGTGGAGCCGCACGCCGAGCTCTCCACCAGGCCCGACGACCGCTTCGGAACCGACGAGCAGTGGGATATCGCCGAGGGAAGGCTGCAGGAGGCGCTCGAGCGGCACGGCATCCGCTACGTCATCGGCGAGGGCGAGGGCACGTTCTACGGGCCGAAGATCGACCTGCACATGACCGACGTGCTCGGCCGCAGCTGGCAGATGGGGACGATCCAGTACGACATGCAGATGCCGGCGCGATTCGGCCTCACCTACATGGGCCCGGACAACCGCGAGCACATGCCACTCGTCGTCCATCGCGCGCTGTACGGCTCGTTCGAGCGCTTCATCGGCATCCTCATCGAGCACTACGCGGGGGCGTTCCCGTTCTGGCTCGCGCCGGTGCAGGCGCGTGTCATCCCGGTCGGCGAGGGCCACCGGGCCGCGGCCAGCGGCCTGCGCAGTCGCCTCGCCGACGATGGGTTTCGCGTCGACGTGGACGAGCGCGACGAGACGCTCGGCAAGCGAATCCGGGACGCGGAGCTCGAGAAGATCCCGTTCGTCGTCGTCTACGGCGATCGCGAGTCGGACGACGCGCTCGCCGTTCGGGAGCGGGGCGGAGGCCAGTCGACGTTGTCGCTCGTCGAGCTGTCCGAGCGCTTCCGCGAGCTGCAGGCCGAGTCCGACCCGTCCCGCTGACGGATCACGTCACGCCGATCTCCGACTCGAGGTTGCGATCGAGGAGCTCCGAGAGACGGAGGACCTCGGCGCTGAGAGCCCGGCGCGGCGGCTTCCCCATCTCGCCGAACCACGCGACGCGGACCTGGTCGCCCGTCGAGCTCCCACGTTCCGGAGACGACTCCTCCCGCCACGACGACGGGCGAGATCCAGCCGGCCTGCCTGCTCACGGCAGGCCGCCGGGCCTGCCGCACGACGTGACCGTCGGCAGTGCCGGGGCCGAGCACGTACTGGTCGAATCCCGGCAGCAGCCGCACCGCACGCGTGGGCTCGGTCGAGGCCAGGCCGTCGAGATCCTCGACCAGCACGTACCTGCGTTCACCGTCGATCTCGATCTCCGTGAACCGGTGCTCGAGCGCGGCAAACCAGGACCGGAGCTTTCGCTTGCCGAACCAGCCGCCGGCGAGCCAGTCGCCGAAGGCGTCGATCGTCGTCGGAGCGTACGTGCCGAAGTAGGCGAGGATCGCCGCCGGCGCCGCCTCCTCGGGATCGGGGATGCCTCCCCACCGCGAGCTGGCAGCCTCGGGACGCATGAAGGTCACCCGGTTTCCGCGGCTCGGCCCGAAGCAGAGGTCGCCCTGCCAGGCGAGCGGCTTGAGGAGCGTGCCCCAGCCCGAGCGGAGCTCCTCGGCGAGCCCCCGCAGCCCGCGCTGCGCCGCGATCGCCGTCACGAGCTCCTCGCGGGTCAGCTGCGCGCCGTCGAGTGCCTCGCGGGTCGCGGCGCGAATCGCATCCATCTTCTTCGGCGTCAGACCGAAGTAGCGTTGCCAGCTGGGCCGCTCCCACGATCGTCCGGAGGCGATCACCGAGAGGAACGTGCCCGCCTCGGCAGGGGCGAGCAGGTGGAGCGCGCCACGCATGGCCCACGTCTTGACGAGGCGCCCGTCGGACAGTGCCCGCCCCACCTCACCCGGCCGCGACGACGTGCGCCGGACGCGGACGGCGAGCTCGGCGGACGATGCGACCTGCGCCTGCACCCCGCAGAGACGGCTGACCACGCGCGCGATCGGGAGCGCGCCGACCGGATCGAGAAGGTGTCGCTGCATCCGCCACGCAAGCGCCTGCTCCCAGGTGACGCGCACCGCCACCGCGCGAGTGTACGCAGCCGACCCGCGATCCGATCCTGCGCAGATCGAGCCTGATACCATCCCCGCTCTGCAAGTAGGAGCTCATCGCTTCCTCACCTCCCGGGCTTGACTCGCGGGGGTTCAACCGAGCCGGTTGGACGAGGTGACGAGCCGCTGCTTGCAGCGGTTCGTGTCGTTTACAAGGAGGAAGCTGAGAGCTTGATGAAGGGCCTTTGAGACCGCGCCGGCGCCGGCCGGATCTGGACCGGCAGGTTCCGCGCAAGCGGGATGAGCGCATCAACGAGGAGATCCGCGCCGCGCGCGTTCGCCTCGTCGACGAGAACGGGGGGCAGGTGGGAATCCTCCCGACGAAGGAAGCGCTCGAGTTCGCACACGGCAGGAATCTCGACCTGGTCGAGGTTGCGGCCGGGGCAGACCCGCCCGTCGCGCGCGTCATGGACTACTCGAAGTACCGGTACGAGCAGGAGCAGCGTGCCAAGCAGGCCCGGAAGCATCAGGCCCAGATCAACATCAAGGAGATCAAGCTCAGACCGAAGATCGGGAAACACGACTACGAGACCAAGAAGGGGCACGTCGTCCGCTTCCTCGGCCAGCGCGCCAAGGTCAAGGTCACGATCATGTTCCGGGGGCGTGAGACGCTGCACCCGGACCGGGGTCGAGACCTTCTGATGCGGCTCGCAGAGGACGTCAAGGAGCTCGCGACGATCGAGCAGCAGCCCCTCCTCGACGGTCGCAACATGGTCATGGTTCTCGCTCCTCTCAAGAGCGTAGGAGTCAAAGCAGATGCCAAAGATGAAGACGGGGAAGGGCGCGAAGAAGCGCTTCAAGGTGACGGGGACGGGGAAGCTCCTCCGCAGGCACGCGATGCGGAGCCACAACCTCGGGAAGAAGTCGTCGAAGCGTAGGCGCGGGTTCCGGAAGACCTACGAGGTCGCCGGAGTGGACACGAAGAGCGTCAAGAAGCTCCTCAGGGGAGGCTGAGCCGCATGCCTCGAGTGAAACGAGCAGTCCACGCGCGCAAGAAGCGGGCCAAGGTCCTCGACCAGGCCAAGGGTTACTACGGGCGCAAGAAGTCGAGCTACCGGTTCGCGAAGGAGCAGGTGGAGCACTCGCTCGTCTACGCCTACCGCGACCGCAAGGTCCGCAAGCGGACGTTCAGGTCGCTCTGGATCATTCGCATCAACGCCGCTGCGCGTGAGAACGGCCTCTCCTACAACCGGTTCATGGCCGGGGTGCGTAAGGCCGGTATCGAGCTCGACCGCAAGTCGCTCGCCGACATCGCCGTGAGCGACCCCCAGGCCTTCGCGGCCGTCGCCGAGCGCGCGAAGAGCGCGCTCGAGTCGGACGAAGGCGCCGAAGCAGCCTAGAGACCTGATCGAATCGCGTCAGAACGAGAAGCTCCGGCTCGTTCGGAAGCTTCTCTCTGCGCGCAAGCATCGGGAGGAGAGCGGGTTGTTCGCGGCCGAGGGCGAGGATCTCGTCGAGGCCGCGGCGGGTGCCGGCGTCGAGCCGGTCGAGCTCCTCGTCGCCGGTGAGAACGTCGTGCCCGAGCTCCTGGGCGAGGTGTCCACGCTCGGGCACGCGCCGCGCGTGATCGGCGTCTATCGCCGCGACGACCTTCCGACTGGCGGGCGAGACGTCGTGCTCGGGCTCTGGCGGATCGCAGACCCGGGAAACGTCGGGACGCTTCTGCGGACGGCGGATGCCTTCGGCGCCGGTGTCGCGCTGTCGCCCGAGTGCGCCGACCCCGTCGGTCCGCGTGCGCTGCGCGCGTCGGCGGGCGCGATCTTCAGGGTGCCGCTCATCTCCTGGGACGACCTTCCGGCGCGCAGGATCGCGCTCGAGGCGCACCGTGGAGCGCCGCTCGCGGGGATCGACCTCGATGCGCCCGTCACGTTTCTCCTGGGCTCGGAGCGCGAGGGCCTGCCGGAGCACGTCGTCCGGGATGCGGAGGTTGCGACGATCCCCTTGCCGGGCGACGCGGAGTCGCTGAACGTCGCGGCTGCCGGCGCGATCGCGCTCTACGAGCTGTCGCGGCGCTCGGGTTCCTGAGACTGACGGCGCAACTGCTCGATCCGCTCCAGCATTCGACGGGTCACGTCGTCGTAGCGGGCCTGATCGGCGAGCCTCGCTTCACGGCTCCGCCTCTTCGCTTCCTTCTTCGTCATCTCCCGCCTCCAGGATTGCACGGATCTCGTGGCTGGCACGTCAGTGGCCTGATCGCTAGCCGAACCCGCCGCCTCCCGCCGCCGCCGCCTCCTCCACCACCGCCGGAGAAGCCGCCACCGCCGCCGCTTCCGCCCGTGTTCGGTGGCGCGAGCGCGCTCCCGAAGCCGGCTGCGAGGTCGCCGATCGAGAGGCTCGACGCTCCGCCTCCGAGGTCTCCGCTCGCCGAGATCCAGTAGATCGAGCTCGCCTCATGCAGCGCCTCGGGCATGTGCAGCTGCGCGGCCTGCAGCACGCGCTCGGCGATCCCGAACGTGATCCCGTAGACGAGGAAGCGCTCCCAGAGCGCGAGCGTGGCCGGCGGCGCCTCCTCGAGACGCGGGAAGTCCGACAGGTAGCGACGAAACGCGTCCCAGCGCTCGGCCTCTGCCTGGCCCTCGCGCGTGCGGCGCCGCCAGGCTTTGCGGTTGAGCACCAGCGTCGCGAGGCATAGTGCCGCGTTGACGAGCAGGCAGACTCCGGCGCCGAGCATGAGCACGTCCGAGTACCGCGGGAAGACGGAGCGCCATCCGCTCAGGGCGAAGTAGACGAGCGCCGCCCCGGCGAGTGCGAAGAGAACGATCGCGAGGACGAGTGGGATCGCCCCGACGGAGCGGAACCATGACCTCCGCTCGGCCTCGTCCGCAACGGCTTCCTTGAAGCTCGTGAAGCGCGAGTGCATCGACGAGCGCTCGTCCTCGATCCGGTCGCGGAAGCGCGAGAGCCGCTCCGTTCCGCCGTCGAGCACGCCGTCCACGACGTTCGCGACGTCGCGCTCCCAGCCTCGCAGCTCGGCCGATTCGCCGGGCGAGAGCTCGAGATCGGCGACGGTCTCGCTTCGGAGCCCCGCCCAGATCGACCGTTCGCTCGTCGTCGGCTGCCGCCTTGTAGACCCCGCGCCGGATGAGGTCGAACAGCGTCGCTGTGAACTCGAACGAGCCGGCCGCGCCGCCCTGACGCAAGAGCGAAGGCACGAGAGCGGGCTCGGTGTCGGTCGGCGGCTCCTGCTCGTACTCGCGGTCGTAGCCCGTCCGGCGCTCGCGCCCGAGGAACCAGTACACGAGGAAGCTGACGAGGAAGGCGGGGATGGTCGCGAGCGCGAGCGCGACGAGCCCGGTGCGAATCGGGTGCGCCTTCAGCGCGTCGATCCGGTCTCTGTCGTCCTGGTAGCTCTCTGCGTCGGCGAGCTCCTCGGCGACGATGCGGTCGAGCGCGTTCCCCCGCTCGACTCGCATGCCGGCCGTCGAGCCGAAGGCGGAGCGCGGGACGAGCGTGCGGAGCTCGACGAACTGCTTCGCGGGGACCTCGACGGCCCGCAGCGTTGCGGTCGCCCCCGTGAGGTCGACGTCGCCTCGCACCCAAACCGGCTTCCCCCAGGCACGCAGGATCCTTCCGGGCGCGCGCTCGATGGCGACGAGGCGAGAGAGCGGCTGCTCCCACTGGTCGCCCCAGACCTTCAAGTTGACGTCGACGACGTCGTCGTACGCGACGGCGACGCCTCTCAGCGTGTACGAGACCGTGAACGCCCGGGTCTGATCGCGTGCGTCGAAGTACCAGACGATCCGCACGACGTCGCCGCGCTGCTCGACTCCGAACGTGCGCGGCGTGCCGGGCTCGAGGTCGGTCTCGCGCCCCTGCTGGTACGCGGTCCCGCGTTCGGCGACCGAAGGGTTCACCAGCGACTCGCCCTCGCGGAGCGGGATGTCCCGGTAGCCGAAGGAGAAGTCGCCCGAGAAGGCGACCTCGAGCCGCTCGCTCACCCCGAGCGAGCCGTCCGGCTGGACGTCGACCGCGACGTCCGCCGCGGTCAGCGAGAACGAGTCCGCGAAGGCCGAGCCCGGAAGCGCCAGCGCGATGGCAGCGAAGACGGCGACGGCGTAGAGGCTTCGCAGGCGCCGCGGCCGCGAAGCGGACGCCTTCAGGGATCTTCGCGCGACCGGGAAGTCCGCGCTAGCGGATCTCCGGTCTTGCGCACTCAAAAGTCGACGACCGGCGCCTCCCGTTGCGCCTCCTCCTCGACCTCGAAGTACTCGCGGACGGTGAAGCCGAAGGGCCCGGCGACGACCAGGCTCGGGAAGGTCTGCACGGTGTTGTTGTAGGTCAATACCGAGTCGTTGTACACCTGGCGGCTGACGGCGACGCGATTCTCGGTCTCGGCGAGCTCGGTCTGCAGCTGGCGGAAGTTCTCGTCGGCCTGCAGCTCGGGGTACGCCTCTGCGACGGCGAAGAGACGGCCGAGCGCGGCTCCGAGGATCCCTTCCGCCTGCGAGGCCTCGGCGGGGTTCTGCGCCTGCTGTGCGTTCGGCGCGAGCTCGCGTGACCGCTTCGAACGTCTCGCTCTCGTGGGCCGCGTAGCCCTTCACGGACTCGACGAGGTTCGGAATCAGGTCCCAGCGGCGCTTCAGCTGCACCTCGACCTGGGCCCACGCGTTGTCGACGCGGTTGCGGAGCTGGACGAGCCGGTTGTAGAGCCAGACGAAGACCAGCCCGACGAGGACGACCAGCACGACGATGACCAGAACCCAGACCACGGCGCTCGTGACTCTAGACGCTCGGCCGGGTGGCCCGGCAGACGAAGACCATGTCCTCCTCGCCGTCGAGCGGGCGGCGGTCGAACCAGCCGTAGACGGCCTCGACCTCGAGCTCGGCCAGGTCGAGAAGCCGGAGCCATTCGGGTGCCGACAGCCAGTGCAGCCCGAAGGTGGCCGAGGAGTCACCGGAGCGAACGGAGAGGGAGAGCGTCCGCGAGGTCTCGTTCCAGTCGGCTCGCTCGAAGATCCCGGGCTCGCGCTCGAGCCAGCGACCGTCCGTCTCGTCGATGTCCTCGCGGCTCGGTGCGAAGACGTCGAAGACGAAGCGACCTCCGGGCTCGAGCAGCTTGCGCGCGGCTCGGAGCGCGCGGAGCTTCTCGTCCTCGGTCTCCATGTGCAGAAGCGAGCGGAACGGGCAGATGGCGAGCGGAACGCGCTCCGACACGGGAGGATCGCGGAGATCTCCGGTGCGCAGGTCGACCAGATCGGAGACGCCGGCCACCTCAGCTGCTGCCCGCGCGCCCGCGAGCATCTCGGGCGACGAATCCACGCCGATGACCCGAATGCCGGCCCGAGCGATCGGCACGGCGATGCGGCCGGTCCCAACGGCGAGCTCGACGACCGGGCCACCGCTCTCCACCGCACAGTCGACGTAGAAGCCGACGTCCTCGGTGACGGAGCGGCTCCAGGGGTCGTAGAACGACGCGATCGAGTCGTAGAGCGTCACGAGGCCGGCTTGCGAGCGATCCACACGAACTCCCTGCTGTCGTCGTCGAACGGCCTGCGGTCGAACCAGCCGTAGAGCGCCTCGGTCTCGAGCCCGGCGACGTCGAGTAGGCCGTCCCACTCGGAGCGCGTCACCCACCACAGGGACAGCGTCGGCGGCCCGTTCTCCAGCGTGATGTCGACGCGGGCGTCACCCGGCGCGTACTCGATGAAGTGCGGCAGTGGCTCGTCCTGCCGTGTTCCGTCGACCTCAGCGGCATATCGGTGGTCGAAGACGAATGCGTTCCAGGCAAAGCGACCTCCCGGACGGAGAGCCAGCGCGACCCGTTCGAAGACGCGGCGACGATCCGACCAGGTCGAGAGATGGAGCAGCGCCCGGTACGGGCAGTACACCAGCGCCGCCGGCTCGCCGAGTTCGAGCTCGCGCATGTCCCCGGGCAGGAGGTCGAGATCGACCCCGGCATCCGCGGCATGCTTGCGTGCGGCGTCGAGCATCGCCGGCGACGAGTCGATGCCGAGCACACGCTTCCCGGTTCGGCGGGCCACCTCGACCGCGACCCGGCCGCTTCCCACCGCGAGCTCGACGATCGGCCCGTCCGCTTCGCGGGCGAGTTCGACGTAGAAGTCCACGTCTTCAGTCATGTCGGCCGCCCACATGTCGTAGATCGGAGCGAACCCGTCGTGGATCGCTCATGAGCCCGAGTTACAAGTTGCAACTTGGGTCGCGACGCGACCTGGAGCGGCCGCGGACAGCCCTGTGACAACCTGTAACGAGGAGTTCCGGGGCGTTGGTAACCTCGCCGCTCGCGATGGATCACAGGGCACTCGAGAGCGCGGCGCTCGCAGGCGGTTGCAGCCGCGGCCTCGACAGCCGACGAGATCGAGCATGTCCGGGTCGAGTACCTCGGGCGCAAGAGCGAGCTGAAGCTCGCGCTCCGCAACGTTCGCGACCGCGAGACCGGGATGGCGCTGAACGCGCTTCGCGAGAAGGTCGAGGCGGCCGTCGACGCGCGCGAGGCCGAGCTCGAGCGCGCGGAGCTCGACCGCCGGCTGACGGAGGAGCGGGTCGACGTGACGATGCCCGGCGAGCGAGTGCGGCGCGGCCATCTGCACCTGATCACCCAGATCCGGCGCGAGTTCGAGGACATCTTCCTCGGCCTCGGCTACACGGTCGTCGACGGCCGCGAGGTCGAGACCACGCGGTACAACTTCGACGCGCTCAACTTCCCGCGAGGGCCACCCGTCGCGCTCGCCGCTGCAGACCCTGTTCCTCGACGACGAGACGGTGCTCCGGACGGAGACGTCGCCGTCGCAGATCAGGACGATGGAGGCGCAGGAGCCGCCCGTTTACGTCGTCTCGCTCGGCCGCGTGCTATCGGCGCGACACGCCCGACGCGACCCACACGCCGACCTTCCACCAGGTGGAGGGCCTCGCCGTCGACGAGGGGATCACGCTGGGCGACCTGCTCGGCACGCTCGACTACCTGTGCAAGGCGCTCTTCGGTGAGAACCGGGGAGCCGAGTTCGCACGCACCACTTCCCGTTCACCGAGCCGTCGGTCGAGGCGCTACGTCTCGTGTCACGTGTGCGATGGCTCCGGGCTGCCCGGTGTGCCGGCACTCGGGCTGGATCGAGGTCGGCGGATCGGGCATGGTCGACCCGAACCTCTTCGAGTTCGTCGGCTACGACCCCGAGCGCTACACGGGGTTCGCGTTCGGCTGGGGTCTCGAGCGGATCGCCGTTCTCCGCCACGGGATCCCGGATCTGCGTGAGCTCTGGCGTAACGATCCTCGACTCCTGGCGCAGTTCTGATGCGCGCGCCGCTCTCCTGGCTCCGCGAGTACGTGACGCTCGACGCCACGCCGGAGGAGATCGCCGACCGGCTCTTCACGTCTCGGCGTTCAGGTTGAGCAATGATCGACGTCGGCGTCACCGATCTCGACGGCAATCTCGGGCGGTTCCTCGTCGGGACCGTGCTCGACGTCGAGAAGCATCCGAACGCCGATCGACTGCGCGTCTGCCAGGTCGACGTGGGCGAGGGTGATGCACGCCAGATCGTCTGCGGCGCGTGGAACTTCGAGGCCGGCGCGACGGTCGCCGTCGCCCTGCCCGGCGCGCTGCTGCCCGTCCTCGACGTCCCGCTCGACGAGCGCGAGCTTCGTGGCCAGGTCTCGCGGGGGATGATCCTCGCCGAGGACGAGGTCGGCCTCGGCGACGACCACGCCGGGATCATGGTGCTCCCGGCCGGCATCGAGCCGGGGACGCCGCTCGTGGACGTGCTGCCGATCCGCGACCGCGTGTTCGACGTCACGCCGACCGTCAACCGCGTGGATCTGCTGTCGATGGTCGGGCTCGCGCGCGAGATCGCCGCGCTGCACGGATGGCGAGCTGCACGTTCCCGAGATCGACGATCCCGCAGTGGTCGACGAGGAGCCAGTCGACGTGACGATCGAGGACTTCGAGCGGGCGCCGCGCTACATCGGACGCGTCTTCCGTGACGTCGCGATCGGGCCGTCGCCGCAGTGGCTGCGCTCTCGGCTCTACCTCGCCGAGATGCGCTCGATCTCGAACGTCGTCGACGTGACCAACTACGTCATGCACGTGTACGGCAACCCGCTGCACGCGTTCGACCGCACGAAGCTCGCCGGCGGACGGATCGTCGTTCGCCGCGCGCGGAGCGGCGAGGAGCTGCGGACGCTCGACGGCACCCTGCGCGCGCTGACCACCGAGGATCTCGTCATCGCCGACGCCGAGCGGCCCGTCGCGCTCGCGGCCATCATGGGCGGGGAGGAGAGCGAGGTGTCGGAGGCGACGACCGAGCTCCTGCTCGAGGCGGCGAACTTCGAGCCGATCGGCATCCTGCGCACCTCGGAGCGGCTCGCGCTTCGCACCGCGGGATCGAACCGGTGGGAGAAGGGCGTCGATCCGCATCTCGCCGAGCCCGCCGCGAAGCTCGCCAGCAGGCTCATCGTCGACCTCGCAGGGGCTCGGATGACCGGCGCCACGGACGTTCATGCGGGTCTGCCCGAGCCGCCCGTCGTGCGCTTGCGGCCCGACCGCGCGCGCTACCGTCATCGGCCTCGAGGTGGGCGACGACGAGCAGCGCGCGATCCTCGAGGGCTTCGGGTTCGAGGTCGCGGCCGACTGGGAGGTCACGGTGCCCACGTGGCGCGCACGCGACGTGACGAGGGAGATCGACCTCGTCGAGGAGGTCGCGCGCGCCGTCCTCGACCGCGTTCCGCTCACGCTGCCCCGGCGCAGGCACGTCCGCGGCCGGCTGTCGAAGGAGCAGCGGCTTCGCCGTCTGCGTCGAGGACGTCCTGGTCGGTGCCGGGCTGTCCGAGGCGTACACCTGGAGCCTCGCGGCAGCCGATCCCGACCCGGACGCGATCAGGCTTCCCGATCCGATGACCTCGGACCAGGCGATCCTGCGCACGACGCTGCTCCCGGGGCTCGTCGAGGCCGTGAGCACGGGCGTCGCCGCGGGAGGCGACGATTTCGGGCTGTTCGAGATCGCGCGCGTCTACCTGCCGTCGGGCGAGCGCTTCCGGACGAGCACTGGCGCGTCGGGGCCATCGTCACGGGCGGCTACGGCGCCGCGAAGGGTGTCGCGGAGACCATGTACGCAGCACTGGGGCTCGAGCTGCGCGTCGTGCGCGCGGCGCACGCGCTCCTCCATCCAGGCAAGGCGGCGGAGACCGACGCGGGCTTCCTCGGCGAGCTGCATCCGAGCCTGCTCGAAGGCGCGTGGGGTGCGTTCGAGCTCGATCTCGCGACGCTGTTCGAGTCCGCTGCCCGAGCGGATCGTCTACGAGGACGTGCTCACGTACCCGGCGGTGCTCCAGGACATCGCGGTCACGGTCGACGAGGACGTCGAGGCCGGCGCGCTCGTCGACGCGGCGCGGGAGGCTGCCGGCGCGCTGCTCCGGGAGGCACGCGTCTTCGACGTCTATCGCGGCGAGCAGGTGGGGGAGGGCCGGAAGTCGGTCGCGATCCATCTCTCGTTCCAGTCGCCCGAGCGAACGCTGACCGAGGAGCGAGGCGACGGAGATCGCGGGAGCGCGTCGTGACGCGCGCTCGAGGAGCGCTTCGGCGCCGAGCTCCGCGCGTGACCAATCCGACCCCGAGGTCGCTGCGTAGAAGAGGGACAGTGACCCGGCCTGCTGTCGTCGCCGTCGCGCTTGCCGCCGCCGCTCTCTTCACCGCTGCGGGTGGCGGCGCGGCCGCCCGCGCAGAACGCGAAGCTCTCCGGCATCGTCGGCCCGGGCTTCACGATCAGCCTGCGCGACGCCTCGGGCGCGCGCGTCACGAGGCTCGGTCCAGGAACCTACGAGATCGAGATCAGCGACATGTCGGCCGAGCACAACTTCCGCCTCACCGGGCCGGGCGGCGTGAACCAGGCGACCGAGATCGGACGTTACCGGCATGGTGACGTGGACGGTCACGCTCGTGGACGGCGTCTACCGCTACGTCTGCGACCCGCACGCGCCGACGATGAACGGCTCGTTCACGGTGGGAACACCACGGACGACCAGCGCCACCGCCGCCGTCGGCGATCACAGCCTTCGACCCGACTTCGGCTCACCTCCGGGCCGGGGTACTCGATCACGCTCACGACCGCCGCGGGCAAGGCCGTCAAGACGATGAAGACGGGCACGTACACGGTGCAGGTGCGCGACCGCTCGCGCATCCACAACGCGCACGCGATCGGGCCGGGCTACAACCGCAAGACGACACCGCTCACGTACGTCGGAACGCAGACGTGGAGGGTCAGCTCGCGCGAGCCGGGACGCTCCGCTTCGTCTGCGATCCGCACGCCGCCATGGGCATGCGGGGCTCCGCCAAGATCGTGCGCTAGAGCAGACTCGCGGCCTTAGACCGAGCGGCCCGCGACGCGCCAGACCGGGCCCTGCGTGACGCGTTCTCGGTGTCCGACAGTGCGTTCAGCACCGTGATCCGGCCCGTGACCCCCTCCGCGTCCATTCGCTCGAAGCATCGCCGCGCCATCCCCGGCGACGCGCCGTAGCCCTGCTTGCCGGAGACGCCGGAAGCGCAGCGCGGTCGTCGCTCGGGGTTGCGGGTGGGATTGAGCGGCGCTCCGAGGAGCGCCGCGCGCGGAACGAGGTCGCTCGAGCCGAGCATCGAGCTCGCAGAGAAGGTCGCTCCAGTCCGGCGGGAGAGTCGCGACCGCGGCGTCCCAGCCGGCCGCCAACGACGGCGCCGGCTCAGGCGGCGCCCCCGCCGAAGGCGCAGCCGCAGCTCGCGATGCCGTCGACGAGGCGGAGCTCGCCCCACACGCGCTTGCGGTCGAGGCGCCGGAGGAGGTTGCGCAGCCGCTCAGGCCCGCCGCCCGCCCGCGAGACCTGGATCCGGAGCTCGCTCCCCACGCGCCCGGGCTGGAGCGGAGCGAGCACGGCTGCTGCGCTCGGCGATCGCGTCCCTCGGGAGCGAACGCGAGCTGAGCCTCCTCCCACTCGCCGAGCTCGCGCTCGATCTGCGCCCACTGCTCGCTCGCTCTCATCGAGCGCGGAGCTTACTCGCCGTGCCCGGCCGCGGCTCGACGAAGCGACGGTCGCGGCTGCCGCCCGAGCGCATCCGCCTCGAGCGCTCGACCTCGGCGTTCACCTCGCCGCCGAAGAGGAGGGCGAGGCCCGTGAGCCAGAGCCACGTGAGCGTGACGATGACCGCCGAGAGCGAGCCCCAGGCCTTGTTGTAGGACGCGAACAGGCTCGTGTAGACGGCGAACCCGCCGGATGCCGCGAGCCAGGCGAACGCGGAAACGAGCGCGCCCGGGCGTCACGAACTTCCAGCTGCGGTGCTCGACGTCGGGCGCGAAGTAGTGGAGCACCGCGAACACCGCCAGCAGGCCGCGCGACGAGTAGCGGCCACTGCACGATCCCCACCACAGCCAGCCGAGCACGGCCTCGATGCCGAGCGCCTCGCCGACCCAGCTCTCGAGCGAACGGGCCGAAGACCAGCAGGACCCCGACGAGCGCGACCGCCGACTGCGAGGACGCCGCGACGAGAGCGAGCGCGACGAGGCGCTTGCGCCCGAAGCTGCGGCCGTCCGTCGCGGTCGTAGGCGGTGTTGAGCGCGGCCATGTACACGTCATGGCGCTCGTCGACGCCCAGAGCGCGAGCGCGAAGCCCGACGACGACGAGCGAGATGCCGGTCGCAGGTCGAGCCTCGAGCCGGGTGAGGCTGTCGCCGAGGAGCTGCGTCGCCTCGGTCGGCATGAACGTCCCGAGGCGGTCCATCAGGTCGCGGATCGTCTCGGGGCTCGAGAAGAGCGTGAACAGGCCGAGTGCGATGAGCAGGATCGACGGAATCGCGAGGAAGGAGCTGTAGGCGAGGGCCGACGCGACCATCGGGACCTTGTCGTCGATCGCCTCCTTGCCCGCCCGGACGAGGATCGCGCCCCAGTCGCGCCACGACAGGTCGGTCAGTCCCGGGTCGCCGAGCTTCGGCTCCGCGAGCTCGGGGAGCGGGGAGGGCGCGGACGCGATCGGCCGTGCTCGGCACATCGAGAGGGATACCCGGGCCTGTAGGCGACAAACGACCGTCGCGCCGGGCCGCAGCGCGATGAGCATAATGGCCGCTCGATGGCGACCGTGGAGGAGCGAGCCGAATCCGGAGGCAGAGGCGTCTCCGAGGAAGTCCTGCGCGGCTTCTTCCGGGAGATGCTGCTCATCCGCCGCTTCGAGGAGAAGGTCGAGGAGCGCTTCCGCGCTGGCGAGCTGCCCGGCTTCCTGCACGTCGCGATCGGCCAGGAGGCCTCGGCGACCGGCGTCTGCGCGGCCCTCGAGCGCGAGGACGTCATCGCCTCCACGCACCGCGCGCACGGGCACACGATCGCCAAGGGCACACCGGTCGAGCGCGTCATGGCCGAGCTGTACGGAAAGGCGGAGGGCTGCTAGCCGCGGCTACGGCGGCTCGATGCACCTCTACGACATCGAGGTCGGGAACATGGGCGCGAACGCGGTCGTCGCAGGTGGCATCCCGGCGGTCGTCGGCTCTGCGCTCGCGTTCCAGATCCGCGGCGAGAAGCGCGTCGCGGTCGCGTTCTTCGGAGACGGCGCGACGAACACGGGGACGTTCCACGAGTCGCTGAACCTCGCGCAGCTCTGGAAGGTTCCGGCGGTGTTCGTCCTGGAGAACAACGGCTGGGCGGAGTCCACGCCGATCGGTGCAGCACTCTTCCGCTCGCGGTCGACGAGCTGGGGAAGCGCGCCGCCGCATACGGGATGAAGCTCATCGAGGCCGACGGGCAGGACGTGGAGGCCGTCTACCTGGCCGCACTGGCGGCGCGCGAGCACGCCCTCGCCGGGCGTGGTCCCGTGCTGCTGCACCTGCGGACGCACCGGCTGACGGGCCACTACGTCGGCGATCCGCAGGTCTATCGCGACAAGGAGCTGCTGAAGAAGGAGCGCGAGACCAAGGACCCGTTCGAGCTCCTCGGCGCCCGGCTCGAGATCACCGACGAGGAGTTCGAGGCGATCGACGCCGAGGTGACCGCGGAGGTCGAGGCATCGGTCGAGTTCGCGAAGGCGGGGACGGATCCCGCGCCCGAGGACGCTCTCAAGTTCGTCTATGCCTGAGCTGACCTACCGGGAGGCCGTCCGTGACGCGCTCGCCCAGGCGCTGCGCTCGGACGAGAACGTGTTCATCATGGGCGAGGACATCGCCGAGATGGGCGGCTCGATGGCGGTGACGCAAGGGCTTCTCGACGAGTTCGGCCCGGGTCGGGTTCGCAATACGCCCATCTCGGAGATGGCGATCGTCGGCAGCGGGATCGGCGCGGCGATGCAGGGCATGCGGCCGATCGTCGAGATCATGTACGAGGACTTCCTCACGCTCTCGATGGAGCAGCTCGTCAACCAGGCGGCGAAGCACCGGACGATGTCGGGCGGGCAGGTGACGGTGCCGCTGACCATCCGGACGCAGGGTGGAGCCGGATGGTCGCCCGGCGCGCAGCACGCGCAGCAGCTCGAGGCCTGGTTCGTCCATGTCCCCGGGCTCAAGGTCGTGTTCCCGTCGACCCCCGAGGACGTGCGCGGCCTCCTGTGGTCGTCGATCTACGACGACAACCCGGTCGTCTTCTTCGAGCACCGCACGCTCTACCCGCTGAAGGGCGAGGTGCCCGAGACGCTCGAGCCGATCCCGCTGGGCAAGGCGCGGATCCATCGTGAAGGCGAGGACGTCACCGTGGTCGCGACCGGCCGGCTCGTGCACGAGGCTCTGCAGGCGGCCGAGGAGGCGGAGGCCGAGGGCATCTCGGTGGAGGTCGTCGACCCGCGGACGCTCCTCCCGCTCGACGAGGAGACGATCCTCGGCTCGGTTAGCAAGACGACGCGCTGCGTGACCGCGCACGAGGCCGTCACCAGGGGCGGCTTCGGCTCCGAGCTCGCGGCGGTGATCCAGCACGGCGCGTTCGACTACCTGGACGCGCCGATCGAGCGGGTCGGGGCGAAGTTCGCGCCGCTCCCGTTCGCGCCCGCGATGGAGCAATGGGTCGTCCCGCACGCGGCGGACGTCCTCGAGGCCGTCAAGCGGACGGTCGCGCGGGGCTCGTACGATGGCTGTCGAGGTCAAGCTCCCGCGTCTCGGCCAGGGCATGGAGTCGGGCACGATCGTGCGCTGGCTCAAGACCGAGGGCGATGCCGTCGCGAAGGGCGAGGCGCTGTACGAGCTCGACACGGACAAGGTGACGCAGGAGGTCGAGGCGGAGTCGGACGGCGTCCTCCTGAAGATCGTCGTCTCCGACGGCGAGGCCGACGTCGGCGAGACCGTCGGCATCATCGGCGCGCAGGACGAGGACGTCTCCGAGCTGCTCGCGGGGGCGCAGGGCGAGAACGGCGGTCGGCCACCGCGTCCGCGCCGGCCCCGGCGGAGGCGCGAGCCGCGGAGGAGCGAGGAGGCGACGCCGAGCCGGCGCAGGCGGCGGAGAGCTCGAAGGGGAGCCCCGAGCGAAGCGCCCGAAGCTCCGCCGCGCCGCCGAGCGGCGCCCGCGCGTGCTCCCGGCGAGCGCGTGAAGGCGAGCCCACTGGCGCGGCGGATTGCGCGCGAGCGCGGAATCGACCTCGCGGCGATGCCGGGACAGGCCCCGAGGGGCGAGTCGTCGCCGACGACGTCGAGAGGCGCCGTGGCCGCACCTGCGGGGCCCGGCCGCGGCGTCCGGCGCTGCGCCGCCGGCGAGCCCGAGATCGTCGAGCTCACGTCCACCCGGAAGACGATCGCGAAGCGGCTGACCGCGGCCTGGGAGGCGCCCGTCTTCCAGCTCACGGTCACCGCGGACGCATCCGAGCTCGTTGCGACGCGGGAGCGACTCGTCGAGCTCCTCCGCGAGGGCGAGACGAAGCCGACCGTCTCCGACGTGCTCACCCGGATCGTCGCGTCCGCGCTCCTGCGCCACCCGGCCGTGAACGCCCACTTCGTCGAGGGCCGAATCCAGCGCTACCCGACCGCGAACGTCGGGATCGCCGTCGCGGCTCCGAGCGGCCTCGTCGTGCCGGTGATCCGGGAGGCGGAGCGGAAGTCGGTGCAGCAGATCGCGGCCGCGCGCGCGGACGTCGTGGGCCGCGCCCGCGACGGGAAGTTGAAGCTCGACGACCTCGAGGGCGGAACGTTCACGATCTCGAACCTCGGCATGTACGGGATCGAGCAGTTCGTCGCGGTGCTCAACCCTCCGCAGGTCGCGATCCTCGCCGTGGGCTCGATCGAGGATCGGCCGCGGCGCGTCGACGGCAGCGCTCGAGATCGTCCCGACGATGACGATGACGCTCACGTGCGACCACCGCGCCATCGACGGCTCCGAGGGCGCCGAGTTCCTCGGCACCGTCAAGTCCTTCGTCGAGAGCCCGGCGCTCGCGCTGTAGCCTCCGAGCATGGTCATCCGGCGAGGCGGTCGCCAGGACGTCCGGTTCCTCCGCGACATGCTCCACCACGCGTACTACTGGCGAGAGCGGAATCCCGGCGAGGGGCCGCGGGCCGGTCGCGCGGTACGTCAAGGGCTGGGGGCGGCCCGGCGACACTGCGCTCATCGCGCTCGACGACGGCTTCCCGGTCGGTGCCGCCTGGTACCGGCTCTTCCGCCGCGACCAGCCCGGCTACGGGTTCGTCGACGAGGAGACGCCCGAGCTCGCGATCGCGGTCGTGCCGAATCGGCGCGGGCGGGGGATCGGCGAGGCGCTGCTGGGTGCGCTCTGCGATCGTGCGCGGGCGGACGGCTACGGCGCGCTCAGCCTCGCCGTCGAGCAGGGAGAACGGCGTGCTCGTCTCCTTCTACGAGCAAGCACGGCTTCGCGCGGGTCGCGGAGGACGGTGGCGACAGCGTGACGATGCGGAGGGCGCTCTAGTGCCGGACGAAGCGCGCCAGGCGCGGAAGGCCGAGGCGTTCCGGGCGCTGCACGCGGGCGACGCGTTCGTGATCCCGAACCCGTGGGACGCAGGCTCGGCACGCGTTCTCGAGGCGCTCGGGTTCGAGGCGCTCGCGAGCACGAGCTCCGGGTTCGCGTTCACGCTCGGCCGTCGCGACGGAGCGACCACGCTGGACGAGGTCGCGGAGCATGCGGCCGCGCTCGACCGCACAACCGACCTTCCGGTCTCCGTCGACCTCGAGAACGGCTACGGGAGCGAGCCCGAGCACGCCGCGAACGCGATCGCGCGGGCGGCAGAGGCCGGCGCGGTGGGCGGCTCGATCGAGGACTACGACCCCGGCGGCGACCTCTACGAGATCGGCGAGGCGGTCGAACGGGTCGCTGCGGCCGTCGAGGCCGCGCGCGGTTTCGGTTTCCCGTTCACGCTCACCGCACGCGCCGAGAACCACATCCGCGGCAATCCCGACCTGAACGACACGATCGCGCGCCTGCAAGCTTTCGAGGAAGCCGGCGCCGACGTCCTGTACGCGCCGGGACTGCGAACGACGGACGAGATTCGCACCGTCTGCAGCGCAGTCTCGAAGCCGGTAAACGTGCTCGCGTTCGGAGACCTGACGCTCGCGGAGATGGCCGAGGCGGGCGCACAGCGAGTCAGCGTCGGGGGAGCGCTCACCTGGGCCGCGGTGGGCGCGTTCGCCTCGGCGGCGACCGCGATTCGCGACGACGGCGACTTCTCGCAGCTCGCCGTGAGGCTCCCGCTCGGCGACTGGCTGGGGAGCTGAGGCTCGGTTCGTCGACGGAGCTCATGGCTAGGATCGCCGCGACAGCGAAACCGAAGGGAAGCGAATGGAATTCGACCTAGCCGTACTCGGCGGCGGCCCGGCCGGGTACACGGCGGCCATCCGCGCGGCCCAGCTGGGTGCGCGAGTCGCGTGCATCGAGAGGGAGCCCGAGCTCGGCGGAACCTGCCTGCGAGTGGGGTGCATCCCGACGAAAGCCTGGGTCCAGTCCGCGCACGCGCTGCACGCGACGCGCGAGATCTACCCCAACCTGGGCGTGACGGCCTCCGAGCCGACCATCGACTTCGCGCAGGCGAACGAGTGGAAGGCGCAGGTCGTGAAGCAGGTGACCGGCGGCGTGGCGACGCTGTTCAAGGCGAACGACGTCACGTGGTTCCAGGGCAACGGGCGCTTCGACGACGCGCGCTCCATCGCGTTCGACAAGGGCGAGATCGGGCTCAGCTTCTCGAACGCGATCGTCGCGACCGGCTCGTACCCGATTCGCCCGCCGATCGAGGGGCTCGACTCGCCGCGCTGTGTCGACTCGACCGGCCTCCTCGCGCAGACCGAGATTCCGCGCCGTCTCGTCGTGCTCGGAGGCGGCATCATCGGCTGCGAGTTCGCGTCCATCTTCGAGCGCTTCGGCACGGAAGTGACGATCGTCGAGATGCTCGACTCGCTCATCCCGCAGGAGGACGACGACGCGACGAGCGAGCTGCGGAAGTCGTTCGCCCGGCGCGGGATCGTCGTCCAGCTCGGGAAGCAGTGCACGAAGGTCGAGGAACGGGAGTCGGGTCTCGTCGTCCACTTCGGCGAGGGCGAGACGGTCGAGTGCGACCTCATGCTCGTCTCCGTCGGGCGCGCTCCGCTCGTCGAGGAGCTCGGCCTCGAAGCTGCAGGCGTCGACGTTCGACCGCCAAGACCGGCATCGGGACGGACGGCGCATCGGCGCACGTCCGTTCCGCACATCTACGCGGCCGGCGACGTCGCCGGCTACTGGCAGCTCGCCCACACGGCGTTCCGCGAGGGCGAGATCGCCGCCGAGAACGCCACCGGGCACGAGGCCGAGATGCGCGAAGGCGCTGCCGTCCCGCGCCCGATCTACACCGATCCCGAGATCGCCGGCGTCGGGCTCACCGAGTCGCAGGCACGCGAGCAGTACGGCGACGAGAACATCGCGGTCGGCCGCTTCCCGCTGGGTCGCGAACGCCCGCGCGGTGATGTCGGGCGAGACCACCGGCTGGGTGAAGTCGATCCACGAGACGTCCTACGGCGAGCTGCTCGGAATGGTCATCGTCGGGCCGCACGCGACCGACCTCATCGAGGCCGGGGTCGTCGCCCTCGACGCCGAGGCCACCGTCGAGACCGTCGCGGACGGGATGGCACCGCACCCGACGTTCTCCGAGGCGATCAAGGAAGCAGGCCTCGTGGCGCTGGGACGTCCGATCCACGTCGCCCGCCGAAAGAGGGCGTCGGGCTGAGGGCGCGGATTCGTTACCCTCCCGCGGTGAGCGTCTTCAAAGAAGAAATGCCGCGGTCGGCTACATCACGCTGAAGGCCGTCGAGCGCAAGCTGGGGCGAAGGAAGCGCCGCAGCGGTCTGAAGATGGCCGGGTACGTCGCACTCGGGGTCGTCTCGGCAGGCATCCTCGCCGCCGTGCTCGCCGTCCTCGTTCGTCGTCGACAGGGCGACTCGGATCTCGGAGAGAGCTTCGAATCGGACCTCGACGCGGCCAGCGACATCGTCGGCGAGTACGTCACGGCGCCGGAGCCGCTCCCGGCCACGTGAGCGAGGAGCGCGCGGGCGACACCCCGTTCGTCCGCCCCGCGGTGGCGGGGCTGGTTCCGTACGTACCGGGCAAGCCGGTCGAGGAGGTACAGCGGGAGCTCGGTCTCGAGCGCGTGGTCAAGCTCGCATCGAACGAGGGACCGTACGGGCCGTTCCCGGCCGCGCAGGAGGCGATCGCGCGGGCGGCGCTGGAGCTCAACCGCTACCCCGACGGTGGCGCGTGGCGGCTCGGGCAGGCACTCGCCGAACGGCACGGTGTCCGCTTCGAGGAGGTCGCGGTCTGCGCAGGAGCGGACGCCGTGATCATGTATCTCGCACTCGCGGTGCTCGATCCTGGCGACGAGATCGTGACCGGGTGGCCGTCGTTTCCGAGCTACGTCCTCGATTGCCTCAAGGTCGGAGGCGTGCCGGTGCAGGTTCCCCTGCGTGACGAGCACGTCGACCTCGACGCGATCCTGGCCGCGATCACGCCGCGGACGAAGCTCGTCTTCGTCTCGGCGCCCAACAACCCGACGGGAACGACCAACAGCCGGGCCGAGCTGGACGCCTACTTCGAGCGGGTTCCGCCGCACGTGCTCACCGTCGTCGACCAGGCGTACTTCGAGTACATCGACGACGCCGAATACCCCGACGCGGTCGAGGAGTACTTCAAGACGGGGCGGCGAGTCGTGGTACTCCGCACCTTCTCGAAGATCTTCGGCCTCGCGGGGCTACGCGTCGGCTACGGGGTCGGGCACGAGAGCGTGATCTCCGCGATCGCGCAAGGTCCGCAACGCGTTCGACGTGACGTCGGCCGGGCAGGAAGCCGCGATCGCGAGCCTGCGCGACGAGAGTGAGATCGCGCGTCGCCGGCGCGCCAATGGTGAGGGCGCGTGCGCTGCTCGTAGACGCCCTCCGCCATCGTGGCTTCGAGCCGGCAGGCCCGGCGGTCGCGAACTTCCTGTTCGTTCGCGTTCCGGATGCCGAGGCGCTGAACGCAGCGCTCCTTCGGCAAGGGGTCATCGTCCGCCCGATGGGGCCGTTCGGCGCGCCGGATGCGCTTCGGATCACGGTCGGCACGCCCGACGAGATCGCGTTCCTCGCCGACGCGCTCGATGCCGTCGGCGCGCTCGACCCGGCGTGACCGGGGCTCGACCGGACTCCGAGCGCGAGAGAAGCGGACGCAGGGCGGCGAAGCGAAGACAGCGCCGGCGTCGTCGCGTCGTCGCGCTCACGGCCCTCGTCGGCCTGCTCGTCGCTGCGTCGGTGGCGGCCATCGCGGCCGTGGGCGGGGGGCAGCAGGCCGGGGCACGAACGGCGACGAGCGAGACTCCGTCTGCGACCACCACACCGCCGAAACGCGCGCCGTCGTCTGCCGCGGGTACGAGCGGCCGACTCGGCAGCGGCAACGCCGTGACCTTTGCGTTCGGCGGCGACGTGCACTTCGAAAGCCCGATTCGGGAGCGGCTGGACGCTTCGCCTGCGAGCGTGCTCGCGCCCATCGCGCCCGTCCTCCGGCGTGCGGACGTCGCCATGCTCAACCTCGAGACGGCGATCACGGAGCGTGGGACGCCTGCGCCCAAGGAGTACGTGTTCCGGGCTCCCGCGAGCGCGTTCGACGCGCTCGAGTCCGGAGGGGTCGACGTGGTCTCGGTCGCCAACAACCACGGGATGGACTTCGGCGAGACGGGGCTCAGGGACACGCTCGCGTCGGCGAAGCGGGCAGGCATGCCGATCGTGGGAGCGGGCCGGAACGACACGCGGGCGTACGCGCCGTTCCGCCGGACCATCCGGGGCCAGCGGATCGCGATCATCGGCGCCACACAGGTGCTGGACGACCACCTCGTCTCCGCCTGGTCGGCCGGCCCGGCAAGCTCGGGCTCGCGTCCGCGAAGGACGAGCCGCGCCTGGTGCGCGCCGTGCGCGAGGCTCGCCCGTCGAGTGACACGGTCGTCGTCTTCCTGCACTGGGGCCTCGAGCTCGACTCCTGCCCGACGTCGTCCCAGAAGTCGCTGGCGCGAAAGCTGATCGCCGCGGGGGCGGACATCGTCGTCGGGTCGCATGCCCACGTCCTCGTCGGAGCTGGTCGGCGAGGCAAGGCGCTCGTCGCGTACGGGCTCGGCAACTTCGTCTTCTACGCCTCGCGTGCGGAGACGGTCGAGTCGGGAGTGCTCGAGGTCACCGTCACGGGTCGCCGGATCGACGGGTACCGCTGGGTTCCCGCGCGAATCTCGGGCGGCATCCCGTATCCGCTGACGGGCAGTGCGCGGGGCCGGGCGCAGGCGAGCTGGCGCGCATTGCGCTCGTGCACCGATCTGCGGCGCTAGCGCTCGCGCGGAGGACGCAGGAGTTCTCCGTTCGCGGCTGAACGACGGTCTACCGTGCCCGCACGCCCTCGTCGTTACCCTCGGCCGGTGCGTCGTCTGCTCGCCGTTGCCGCCTGTGCCTTTCTCTCCCTGACTTCCGCCTCCGCGGCGGAGCCGACGGACGTGATCGACGTGACCTTCGTCGGCGACTCGGTGCCCGCGTCCATCTCCTACATACCGGCCGCGCGCCGCGAGTTGCAGCGCGGGCTCGACGTCAGGCTCGACCTCCGCGAGTGCCGCCGGCTCGTGAGCTCGAGCTGCACCTTCCAGGGGCGCGCGCCGACGACGGCGCTCCAGGCAGTGCAGAGCAACGGCCGCCGGTCTGGGCGACGTGCTGATCGTGCAGGTCGGGCACAACGAGGGTTGGCACGGCTACGGGTCGGGGATCGACCGGGTGATGCGCGCGGCGCGCAGCCAGGGTGCGAACGGCGTCGTCTGGGTCACGCTCTGCGAGACGCGCGACATCTACCACTGGACGAACCGCTCGATACAGGCGGCTGCGAAGCGCTGGCCCCGGCTCGTCGTCGCAGACTGGAACGAATACAGCCACGGCAAGCGCTGGTTCGCCGACGACGGTCTGCACCTGACGCCCTACGGCGCCGAGCGGCTCGCGTCGTTCCTGCGCCCGTACGTACTGCGGGCCGCGGCCATGACGTAAAGGTTCGAGGAACTGCCGCCGAGGGCGAGAACACGGCAGGTGCCTGAGCTATCCTCACGAGCCGAGCGCCGGTGGCGGCGCTCGTCCGTTTGTCATGCGAACAACGTTGAAAAGAGGCGTCGGGCGAAGCGCCGCCCTGAACGGTAACGGGAGGTCCCGTGCTTCCTCCTGGCGCCAGCACGCCCGTGAACGTGTACCGCCAGCCCGAGCAGGGCGCGCGCTCACGGGCTGCTCTCGTCGGAAAGATCGCGATGTGGTTCGGGCTCGTCGCGCTCGTGCTCGTCGGCGGAGCCGCCGGCGGGGCGTACCTCTACTTCCACGAGTCCGTGGCGGCCGTCGCGGCGAAGACACCGGCCGTGAAGCAGGCTGCGCGGAAGCTGGCGGTCCCGCTTCCCGGCCAACCCGCCCTCGCACTGATGATCGGCTACGACCGGCGGGCCTCGGAGGCCGAGAGCACGCCCTCTCGCTCGGACACGATGATGCTCGTCCGCGCAGATCCCTCCACGGATTCCATCTCCCTGCTCTCGTTCCCGCGCGACATGCGGGTGGAGATCCACTGCCCGGGCAGGACCCCGTTCTTCGATCGGATCAATCACGCCTACGCGACCTGCGGGCCGCAGGGAGCGCTGCAGACCGTCAAGGCTCTCACGGGACTGCAGGTGAACTACCTGGTCACGGTGAACTTCCGCGGCTTCCGCCAGATCGTCGACCGCTTCGACGGCGCGTGGCTCGACGTCGACCGGCGCTACTTCAACGATCGGGGAGGCCCGACGGGCTACGCGACGATCGACCTGCAGCCGGGGTATCAGCAGCTCAGCGGACGGCAGGCGCTCAGCTACGTGCGTTATCGCCATACGGATTCCGACCTGTTCCGCGTCGCGCGCCAGCAGCAGTTCGTCAAGTCGTTCAAGGCGCAGGTGCAGGAGGGCTTCGGGCCGACGGCGTTGCCGAAGGTCGTGAACACGATCACGAAGAACGTCGAGGTGGCGCAGGGGGAGGCAGCGACGTCGACGGTCGCACCGTGCTCTCCTACGCGCTGTTCGCGTACGGGCTCCCGCGCGGACGCGTCTTCCAGTCGCGGATCGAGGGATTCTCGGGCTTCGCCGAGCTGACGACGGACTCGGAGAACGTCCAGCGGGCCATCCAGACGTTCACGCACCCGGACGTCGAGTCGTCCTCGAAGGCGACCGCGGTGGCGCTCGGCGAGAAGCTGAAGCAGAAGGCGCTCCCGCCGAGCCGTACGACGATCACCGTGCTCAACGGGAACGGCGTGACCGGGTCGGCCTCGACAGCCGGGTATCTCCTCGGCCAGCGTGCCTATCGCGTGCTGCAGACGCCGAACGGCCTCCCGGCGAACGCGCCGAACTTCGACTACTTCCGCACGCAGGTCTACTTCAACCCGTCGAAGCCGGCATCACGGGAGGCTGCGCGCAAGGTCTCGAATTTGTTCGGGTCGGCGGAGCTCAAGCCGGTCCCGCGGGACATTCGACGGCTCTCGAGCGGAGCGATGCTCACCGTCGTCGTCGGTCAGACCTTCCACGGCAGTCTCGCCGCGGCCACCGTCGACCAGACGCCCAAGCGCGGAGCGTCCGAGCGTCGTCTACGGCCCGAACGCGTCGCGTGATCTGCTGTTGCGAGCGGCGAGACCGCATCGACTTCCCGTTGATGGTGCCGACCGTGATCGAGCGGAGCTCGTGGACCGACTCCACCACGCCCATCCGTGTGCACTGGATGGACCCGTCCGAGGAGCACAAGTCGGCGCGGCTCGTGTATCGGATGTCCTCGGGCGAGTACTGGGGCGTCGAGCAGACGGATTGGGAGGACGCGCCGGTCCTCGCGGACAAGAGCCACACGCGGAACATCGGCGGGCGGACGTACGACCTCTACTACGACGGCCCCAGGCTGCACATGGTCGTGCTGCGCACTCCCAAGGCGAGCTACTGGGTCGTCAACACGCTGCTCGACAAGATGTCGAACGAGACCATGATCGCGATCGCCAAGGGCCTGCGGCCGCTCGCGAAGGTCAAGGCGCGGTAATCCGTGCGCGTCGCCGTGTTCGGCGCGGGGTACGTCGGCCTCGTGACCGGCGCCTGCCTGGCCGATCTCGGCCACGACGTCGTCGTCCGCGACGTCGTCGTCGACAAGGTCGAGGCGCTCCGGCGCGGCGAGGTCCCCGATCCACGAGGAGGGACTGGAAGAGCTCCTCGAGCGGAACCGCGAGCGCCTGACCTTCACGACCGAAGTGGCAGAGGCGGTGGAGGGGGCCGACGTGGTCTACATCGCGGTCGGAACGCCGCCGACGTACTCGGGCGACGCGGATCTCTCCGACGTCTGGACCGTGGTCGAGGAGCTGCCGCAGGTCGACCGCCGGCTGGTCCTCGCGATGAAGAGCACCGTTCCCGTGGGGACCGGCCGAAGCGTCCGCCATCGGCTCGACGATCGCGGGCTGACGAACGTCGGCTACGTGTCGAACCCGGAGTTCACGGCCGAGGGAACCGCGGTTCGCGACTTCATGCATCCCGACCGAATCGTCATCGGCGCGTTCGAGGACGCCGACGCCGATGTCGTCGCCGCGCTGCACGAGGGCATCGACGCGCGGGTCGTGCGCATGGACGTCGCGTCGGCGGAGATGGTCAAGCTCGCCTCGAACGCGTTCCTCATGACGCGCGATGAGCTTCATCAACGAGATCGCCAACGTCTGCGAGGCCACGGGCGCCGACGTCGTGAAGGTGGCCGAAGCAGTAGGGCTCGACCATCGCCTCGGCCCGCACTTCCTGCGCGCCGGGATCGGCTGGGGCGGGCGCTGCTTCCCGAAGGACTCCCTCGCGCTGAAGCAGCTCGCGGCCAACTCGGGCTACCACTTCCAGCTCTTGAACGCGGTGATCGAGGTGAACGAGCTGCAGAAGCGGCGCGTGATCAGCAAGCTCGAGCGCCGCCTCGGGCCGCTTCGGGGAAAGCGGATCGCCATGCTCGGGCTCGCGTTCAAGCCCGGGACCGACGACATGCGCGAGGCGCCGAGCCTCGTGCTCGCCGGGCGTCTGCTGTCGGAGGGTGCCGAGGTGACCGCGTGGGATCCGGTCGCCGACGGTCGCGCGCACCTGCACGGCGTCGACATCGCGGAATCGGCGATCGCCGCGCTCGACGGCGCGGATGCCGCGGTCATCGTCACCGAGTGGCCCGAGCTGGCGCGAGCTCGATTGGGCCGAGGCGGGCTCGAAAATGCGGAATCGCGTGGTGGTGGACGGACGGAACATGCTCGACCCCGAGGAGCTGCGGTCGCAGGGGTTCGCCTACGAAGGCATCGGCCGCTCGCTCGTATGAGCCTCCCCGCAGTGATCCTGGTGGGCGGGCAGGGAACGCGGCTGCGGCCGCTCACTGATCGGACGCGGAAGGACATGCTTCCGCTCGTCGACCGGCCGCTTCTCGCCTACACGTTCGAGCACCTCGCCCGTCACGGCGTCGAGCGCGCGATCATCTCGTGCGGCTACCTCCCCGACCAGATCCAGGCGGGGTTCGGCGACCGGCACGACGGTCTAGCCCTCGAGTACGCGGTCGAGGACGAGCCGCTGGGGACGGGCGGCGCGATCGGGTTCGCTGCGCGCGGGCTCGAGGGCAGCTTCTTCGCGCTGAACGGCGACTCGTTGCGCGAGGCCGACCTCGGCGAGCTCGTCGGCTTCCACCGCTCGACCGGCGCCAAGGCGACGATCCTGCTCACGCCGGTCGCCGACCCGAGCCGCTACGGCCTCGTCAGGACGGCGGACGACGGGCGCGTCGAGACGTTCCTCGAGAAGCCGCGGCCCGAGGAGATCGACACCGACCTCATCAACGCAGGCCTGTACGTCCTCGAGCCCGAAGTGCTCGAGCTCGTTCCGGAAGGCCGCGCGGTCTCCATCGAGCGCGAGGTCTTTCCGCGACTCGCGTCCGAGGGCTCCGTCTACGGGATCGCCCTGCCCGGATACTGGCTCGACGTGGGAACGCCGGAGACCTACCTGCAGGCACATCGAGACGTGCTCGAGCGCATCTTCGAGACCGCCGTCGGAGACGCGCTGGGCTCGGACTTCACGCTCGTCGATCCCAGCGCGCAGGTCGATCCGCGCGCGCGCCTCGTCCCGCCGGTCTTCGTCGGGCCAGGGGCCGTCGTCGAGGAGGGCGCGCGGCTCGGAAGCCTCGCGGTGCTGGGCGCGGGTGCGCGACTCGCGAAGGGCGGCGTCGTCGAGAATGCGGTCGTGGGCGCGCGAGTGCAGGTCGGCGAGAACGCAACCGTCGTCGGATCGATCATCGGGGACGATGCCGAGCTCGGCGTCGGGTGCGAGCTTCGCAATCTCGCGGTCGTCGGGCCGGGAGCCGAGGTAGGGGGCGGGAACGTCCTCGACCACGGCCTGCGCATCGGTGCGGGCCAGCAGATTCCCGACGAGGCGATCCGCTTCTCGTGAGCGGCGTCTCCGACCGCCGCGTGTCCCCGCGCCGGGTCGAGAAGCCCTGGGGCTGGGAGCTCGTCTGGGCCGAGGCAGACACCTACGTCGGCAAGCTGCTCTTCGTGCGCGCCGGCGAGTCGCTGAGCCTCCAGTACCACGAGCAGAAGGACGAGTCCTGGCTCGTGCACGACGGACGCGCACGGCTCGAGCTCGGTGACGTCGGAGGCGCGCTCGAGACGGTCGAGATCGGCTCAGGCGACGCCTTCCATTTCCAGCCGGGCACGGTCCATCGCGTGACGGCGATCGAGGACACGCTCGTCATCGAGGCTTCGACCACGCAGCTCGACGACGTCGTCCGCCTCGAGGACGCCTACGGACGCGAGGGGACCTCCGACCCGTAGCTCTCACGCGCGGTGGACGGCAACCGCCGCGACGACAAGGGCGACGCCTCCGACCTCGATCGGCGTCGGCACCTGTCTCAGCACGAGGACTCCGACGACCGTCGCGGTTGCGGGCAGGATCGACACCATGAGCGAGTACGTCGCCCTCGGCAGCCGCGCCATCGCCAGCTGGTCGAACACGTACGGGATCACGGACGATGCAAGCCCGACGCCGATGCCCGCGACCAACGCGACGGGATCGAGGAGCGCTGGCACCGCGCTCCAGCCGGCGAGCGGAGTGACGACGACCGCCGCGACCAGCATCGCGGCCGCGAGCCCGTCGATGCGGTCGATGCCCGGCACGCGCGAGAGTCGGTGCGCGAGCACGATGTAGAGCGCGAACAGCCCGGCGTTCGCGAACGCGAACGCCACGCCGACCGGCTCGCCCTCCAGTTCCACGTCGGTGAGCACGAAGACACCGGCGACCGCGAGTCCCAGCGCGAGCCCGTTCCGCGGCGTTCGCGTGCCGAGCGCGGCGAGTCCAATGACTGGCAGGAACTCGATTGCCGCAACCGTTCCGAGGGGCAGGCGGTCGATCGCGACGTAGAAGCACACGTTCATGACGGCGAAGACCGCCCCGAGCGCGAGGACGAGCTTCTTGCCGGTGCCGTCGAGGCCGCTCAGTCGCTGCCAGGGGCGCCGCCAGAGGGCGAAGAGCGCCGCCGCGCCGGCGATCCGCAGCCACGCGACTCCGAGCGGATCGACTCTGGCGAAGAGGAGCACGGCGAACGCAGGGCCGAGGTAGTGGAAGACCGCGCTTCCCACGAAGTACGCCTCGGGCGGCGTCCGGTCGACGAGGCTCGATCGGAGAACCGGCGCGACGTGCGATTCGGCCATTCCGACATGGTCGCGGCGGATGTGCGATCCTGGAATGGACGATCGACGGAGTTGGAGGCCAGAATGCCTGGGAAAGCAAGGACTCGTGACGCCAACGCCTATGAAGCGAATCTCCTCGACGAGATCAACCTTCGACTGCTCGGAGAGCTGGAGGCGAACGGCCGCGTGGGAATGGCAGAGCTCGGCCGTCGCATCGGTATGTCGGCGCCCGCGGTCGCCGAGCGGGTGCAGCGGCTCGAGCGGTCGGGCGTGATCGCCGGCTACCGGGCGGAGGTCGATCCTTCGGCGCTCGGCTTCCCGGTGGCGGCCGTGGTGCGCATCAGGCCCTCACCAGGGCAGCTGCAACGGGTGCGCGAGATCGCTGCCGCGACACCCGAGGTCGGCGAGTGCTATCGGATCACCGGGGAGGACTGCTACCTCATGCGACTCCACCTACGCTCGATCGATGACCTGGAGGACCTTCTCGATCGCTTCACCCCCCACGGCCAGACGACGACCTCGATCATCCACTCGACGCCGGTGCCCCGGCGGGGGCCGCCGCTTCAGGCATCCACGCCTGGTCCGACGCAAGACCAGGGCTAGACTCGTCCCTCCCGACCCGAAAGCGAGACCGAGACGGCTGCGACCAGGCACGGCGTGAAGGATCTCGCGCTCGCCCCCGACGGCGCGGTACCTCGCGAGCTGGGATGAGGGGACGTAGCGGGAAGGCCGGGGTCACACTCCTGGCCATGTCCAGGGGTCTGACCCCGGGTCTGACCCCGCTCACGCCCGAGCGGGTCGTTCGGCTCGAGGAACGGGCCGTCGTCCTTCTCGATCAGCGACGCCTGCCGGACGAGGAGGTCGAGCTGTGGTGCTCTTCCGCCGGCGAGGTGGCGGACGCGATCCGCGAGATGGCGATTCGCGGCGCGCCCGCGATCGGCATCGCCGCCGCCTACGGCCTGGCGCTCGCGGCCATGCGTAAGAAGGACGTCGACGCCGCGTACGAGGAGCTCGTCGCCTCCCGTCCGACTGCGGTCAACCTTCGCTGGGCGCTCGACCGGATGCGCCCCGATCCGACACCCGAGCGGGCGAGGGCACTGCACGAGGAAGAGGTCGAGCGCTGCCGACGGCTCGGCCGCCACGCAGCGACGCTCGTGTCGCCCGGCTCGCGGCTGCTGACCCACTGCAACACGGGCGCGCTCGCGACCGGGGGCTACGGCTCGGCGCTCGGCGGGATTCGCGCAGCCTGGGAGGACGGATTGGTCGAGCACGTCTGGGTGGGCGAAACTCGGCCGCGCATGCAGGGTGCACGCCTCACGGCCTGGGAGCTGGAGACGCTGGGGATCCCCTTCTCCGTCATCGCCGACGGTGCGGCGGCGTCGCTCATGGCGTCGGGAGACGTCGATGCCGTCTTCACGGGCGCCGATCGCATCGCCGCGAACGGCGACACGGCGAACAAGATCGGCACGTACGGTCTCGCCGTGTCTGCCGCCCATCACGGCATCCCGTTCTACGTCGTCGCGCCGACCTCGACCCTCGACCTCGCGATCGCGACGGGCGCGGACATTCCGATCGAGCACCGCGACGCGAACGAGGTCTCGTCCCGCTTCCCGGCGAGCAATCCCGCCTTCGACGTCACGCCCGCGGAGCTGATCGCGCGCGATCGTCACCGAGGACGGTGTCCAGCGGGCTCCGTACGAGTCGTCGCTCCTCGTCCAGAGCCTCGGTGACTCGATGATCGACGGAGTCGACGCCGAGACGACCGCGATTCTCGAGCGGTTCGGGTTCGACGAAGCGCTCTTCGAGACGTTGCGCGGCAGGGTCGCCTCAGGGGAGTTGTCGCCGGAGTCGAATCTCGTCCGCGGCGAGATCGAACCGCCTCGTGCGGAGGACCTGACGCGCTTGCCCGATCCCGGCGAGCCCGGATACGACGACGCCCACGCAGCCGGCATCGAGGCGCTTCGCCGCGGCGAGGTCGCCCAGGTCGTGCTCGCGGGTGGGATGGCCACGCGGTTCGGTGGCGTCGTGAAGGCGGTCCTGCCAGCCGTCGACGGCAAGAGCTTCCTCCAGGTGAAACTCGAGCAGGCGGTCGCCCTCGAGCGCGCGCTCGAGGCGAGCTTGCCGATCGCATTGATGACGAGCTTCGCGACCGACCAGACCATCCGCTCCCATGTCGCCGAGCTCGGTCTCGGCGAGCCGTCCGTCTTCAACCAGTTCGTGTCGCTGCGGCTCGATCCCGGCGGCGAGCTCTTCCGCGATCGCGCGGGCGAGGTCTCGCCGTACGCGCCTGGCCACGGCGACCTCTTCCGGGCGATCCGCACCCACGGGCCCCTCGCACGATTTCGTGAAGAGGGCGTGCGCGTGGTCACGGTCTCGAACGTCGACAACCTCGGCGCCAGGGTCGACCCGACGGTCGTCGGGATGCACCTGCTCGGAGGGCGTCCGCTGACGTGCGAGGTGGCGCGCGAAGCAAGGCGACATGGGCGGCGCACCCGTTCGCGTGGACGGAAGGCTCCAGCTCGTGGAGGGGCCGCGCTTTCCGCCCTCGTTCGACCAGGAGCGGGTGCCGGTCTTCAACACCAACACGGCCGTCTTCGACCTCGACGCGCTCGACCTCGACCACGACCTCACGTGGCTCTACGTGGAGAAGGAGGTCGAGGGCAGGCCCGCTGTCCAGCTCGAGCGTCTGTACCACGAGGTCTCCGCACTCGTCCCGACGACGTATCTCGAGGTGCCGCGCGCGGGGGCCGCGTGGCCGGTTCTTCCCGATCAAGACGCCGGACGACCTCGAGCGGTCGCAGGACGACCTGCGAGAGCTCGTCTCCTCGTCGCCGGTCTGACCGGATCGGCACACACTCGGCACGAAGACGTGACGGAGCGCGGCGTAGCGTCGCTGAGTGCGCCTGCCGAACGTGGTCCTCCCCGAGCGGTGCGCCGTCTGTCGAACACCCGGCTCCGCGCTCTGTGGTGTCTGCCGCCGGTCCTTCGTCCGTCTGAGCCCGCCGCTCTGCGAACGCTGCGGCTCGCCTGGCGCCTGGCCCGTCCGACGCTGCGCCGAGTGCTCGGGCCGAAGACTCGCCTTCGCCAGCGCGCGCTCGGCGATCGTCTACGACGAGCGCGCTCGGGCGCTGGTGCGCGCGTGGAAGGAGAGTGGACGCAGGCGGCTCGCGCGCGAGGCGGCCGGGCTCCTCGCTGAGGTCGTGCACGCACCGGACGTCGATGCCCTCGTTCCGGTGCCCGGAGATCCGGAGCGCGCCCGGGAGCGAGGAGACGTGCCGTCGCGCTCCCTCGCGTCGGCGCTCGCGACGCTCTGGCGGGTTCCGGTGGCCGACGTGCTTCGCCGCCGAGGCACGCTTCCGCGCCAGCGCGGGCTGTCGCTCGACGAACGTCGACGGAACGTCCGCGGCAGCGTGCTCGTGCACGCAACGCCGCCCGACCGCATCTGCCTCGTGGACGACGTGTACACGTCGGGCGCCACTGCCCATGCGTGTGCGGCAGCACTTCGGCGGTCTGGAGCACGGCGCGTCGAGGTCGTCACCTTCGCGCGAGCCGTTCGTTAGATTGCGAGTGAGTCTTCGTCCGCTCGCCGATCGGGAAAGGAGCGTTGCGATGCGCCTCCAGATCAAGGCTCACCACGGGCACGTGTCGGACTCGGTCCGTGCGTATGCCGAGAAGCGGCTCGCCAAGCTTTCGCGCCGGGTGCACGAGCAGACCCAGGTGGAAGTCACGTTGTCGCGGCAGCACAACCCGTCGATTCGGGACGACCACGTGGCCGAGGGCGTCGTCTACGCGAAGGGGCCGAACCTCGTCGCCCGCGAGGCCGCGACGACGTACGAGGCGGCGGTCGACCAGCTCGTCGACAAGCTCGAGCGCCAGATCGAGCGCTACCGCGACAAGCGCGTGCTCGAGCCGCGGCGAGTCGCACAGCGCAAGTCGCACACCGAGGTCGTCCCCGAGCCGGTCGCCGAGCAAGCCCCCGAGCCCGCAGGCGACGAAGCAGCCGCGTAGAGCGTGCCGCTGGATCCCGGCAAGGACTGGCTCGCCGCCGGCATCACGGGCCTGCCACGCCAGCGCGAGTGGGACGCCGTCGCCACCGTCGAAGCGCCTGGCACGCCGGGCGAGGAGGCGCAGTTCGTCGCGCTCGCCGACGGGAGCTTCGTCGTCGAGGCGGCTCCAGGCGACTTCGACCCGGTGTTGCTCGCGGCCGCGCTGGAACCGCGGATCGCGACTCCGTACCGCGCGGTCGCCCATCGCCGCCCAGAAGCTGTGGGCGGTCGGCGCCCGTGCGATCGAGGTCACCCGGCTGGAGCCAGACCCGGAGGGTGACGAGCTCGAGCTCACCTGGGACGGCTCCGCGCTCGGCGCTGACGGTCGATCGAATGCCGGCCGGTCCCGAGCGCGCCGCGGCGCTCGAGCGCATCGCCGCGGCGCGCGAGGCTGGCCCGTACGCAGCGCACGCTCGCCGCCTACGCGGTGATCTCTGGGAGATCTCTGGTGCTGGCGCTCTAGAGCTAGCTCGCGGCGGGAGGACTCGACGACGACGGCGTCGAGTCGTTCCGCGATCGTCGCCCTGATGGCTGCGGCCACGTCCGGCACGTCCTGCTCGAGGCGCCACATGTCGCGATTCAGCACGGTGACGAGCTGCATCGGGCTCGTCGCAACGACCGACGCCGAGCGTCTCCCGCCGGAGAAGACCGCGATCTCACCGAACACGTCACCGGGCACGAGCGTTCGCAGCACGCGGTCACCCTGAACGACGGAGGCTGTTCCCGACGTGATGGCGAACATCGCGTAGCCGAAGTCGCCCTCGCGCAGGAGCGTCGCTCCTGCCTCGATCTCGAGCTCCGCGCACACGCCGCGACGGACTCGAGCTGGTCGAGCGTGAGCGTGGCGAAGAGCGGGATCTTGCACAGGCTGTCGGCGTCCACGGGGTGCGACGCTATCGACCACCACGTCTCGATCTGGTGAGTCGGGCGGTAACGAGCTGGGGGCTCCTGAACCGAGGCTCGACCCCGAGAGACAGCCGGTACCCTAGGCCCGTGGCGACCCAGTCCTTCGGGAAGTTCGAGCGCGTCCTGCGCGTGGGCGAGGGTCGGCGGGTCAAGCGGCTCGCGCAACAGGCCGCGTACATCGGCACCCTCGAGCCGGAGTTCGAGGCGCTGTCGGACGACGAGCTGCGCGGGAAGACCGCCGAGTTCAGGGAGCGCTTCGAGAACGGTGAGACGCTCGAGGAGCTCATCTTCGACGCGTACGCCGCGGTGCGCGAGGCCTTCAGGCGGACGATCGGCGTTCGCCTCTTCGACGTCCAGCTCATGGGCGGCATCGTCCTCCACGAGGGTGACATCGCGGAGATGAAGACCGGCGAGGGCAAGACCTTCGTCGCCGTGCAGCCCCTGTACCTGAACGCGCTACCCGGTCGCGGAGTCCACCTCGTCACGGTCAACGACTACCTCGCGAAGCGCGACGCCGAGTGGACGCGCCCCGTCTACGAGGCCCTCGGCGCGACCGTCGGCTTCATCCAGAACATGATGCCGTTCGCCGAACGGCGCGAGGCATACGCGTGCGACGTCACCTACGGGACGAACTCGGAGTTCGGATTCGACTATCTGCGCGACAACATGGCCGTCTCGCTCGACGGCGTCGTCCAGCGCAGCCATGCGTACGCGATCGTCGACGAGGTCGACTCCATCCTCGTGGACGAGGCGCGCACGCCGCTCATCATCTCCGGCGAGCCCGAGACCGCGGCCGCGACCTACTACCAGTTCGCGCGCGTCGCAAAGCAGCTCGAAGGCGTCCCTCGGGACACGAAGCTCGCCAAGGGCATGGACGAGACGGAGCTCTCCGGCGCCGACTACACCTACGACGAGAAGTTCAAGACCGTGTCGCCGGCCCAGTCCGCGATCGAGAAGATCGAGCGCGGGATCGGCGTCGACAACCTCTACGACCCGAAGAACGTCAGCCTCGTCAACCACCTCATGCAGGCACTGAAGGCGGAGTCGCTCTACAAGCGTGACGTCGAGTACGTCGTACAGGAGGGCGAGGTCAAGATCGTCGACGAGTTCACCGGCCGCATCATGGAGGGCCGCCGCTGGAGCGAGGGCCTGCACCAGGCGATCGAGGCGAAGGAGGGCGTGCGCATCCGCGAGGAGAACGTGACGCTCGCGACGATCACCATCCAGAACTACTTCCGCCTGTACGAGAAGCTCGCAGGCATGACGGGTACGGCGAAGACGGAGGAGAAGGAGTTCGTCGAGATCTACGACCTGCACGTCGTCGAGATCCCGACGAACGAGCCCATCGCCCGACTCGACGAGAACGACTTCATCTTCAAGACGCCGGACGCGAAGTTCGCGGCCGTCCTCGACGACATCGTCGAGCGCCACGAGGAGGGCCAGCCCGTCCTCGTCGGCACGATCGCGGTCGAGACGTCCGAGTTCCTCGCTCAGCTCCTGACTCGCAAGGGCATCCCGCACAACGTCCTCAACGCAAAGGAGCACGAGCGCGAGGGCGAGATCATCAAGGACGCCGGCCAGCGCGGCGCCGTCACGATCGCGACGAACATGGCCGGTCGCGGGGTCGACATCAAGCTCGGCGAGGGCGTGCGCGAGCTCGGGGGGCTCTACGTGCTCGGCACGGAGCGCCACGAGGCGCGCCGCATCGACAACCAGCTTCGAGGCCGCTCGGGTCGCCAGGGCGATCCTGGCGAGACGCGCTTCTACCTCTCCGGTCAGGACGACCTCGTGCGCCTGTTCGCGGGCGACCGGATCTACAACATCATGAACCGCTTCAAGATCCCGGACGACCAGCCCATGGAGGCGAAGATCCTCTCGAACCAGATCGAGAACGCGCAGAAGAAGGTCGAGGAGCAGAACTTCGTCGCCCGCAAGAACGTCCTCAAGTACGACGACGTCATGAACACGCAGCGCATGGTCATCTACGAGCAGCGCAGGCGCGTCCTCGAGGGCGAGGACCTCTCGGACGAGGTACGCGAGTGGATCCGCGAGACGGTCGAGGGGTCCGTCGAGCAGTTCACCGACTCGGAGTTCGCCGAGGACTGGGATCTCAACGGGCTCGTCGACGAGCATGCAGTCGCTGTACGCCACCGACATCACGGTCGAGGAGCTTCGCGAGGAGATCGACGTCACGAGCCGCGATGACCTCACGGAGGAGTTCGTCGACGACGCGCTCGAGACCTACGAGGAGCGCGAGCAGGGCTTCGGGCCCGAGCTCGCCCGCGAGATCGAGCGCTACGTGATCCTGCAGACGGTCGACCAGCGCTGGCGGGAGCACCTCGAGGCGATGGACTACCTCCGCGAGGGCGTCCACCTACGCGCGTTCGCGCAGAAGGACCCACTCGTCGAGTACCGCGGCGAGGGGCACATCATGTTCGAGGAGCTCGGCCAGACGATCCGCCAGGAGGTCGTCTTCACGCTCTTCCACGTAGCGGTGCAGGTCGAGGAGCCCGCGCTCGAGCCGATGCAGGCCCGAGAGGGGTCGCTCCACTACGAGCACGAGACGGCCGCCGGCTCGGACGCGATCGCTGCTGCCGGCAGCGCGTCGGCGACGGCGCTTGCGAGCCCGCCCGCCGCCGAGTCGTCCGGGTCGTTCGCCCAGGCGCCCGCGGTCAACGAGCACAAGGACATCGGCCGCAACGATCCCTGCTGGTGCGGCTCGGGCAAGAAGTTCAAGCGCTGCCACGGCGCCTGAGCCGCTCGCTTCTCCTCACGCTTCTCCTCGGCCTCGCGGGCTTCGTGCTCGTGCCTTGGCCGGAGCTGGCGCGCTCGAGTCATCGCGTCGAGCTCGCGTGGCTGGCCGGTGCCTCCTGGCGCGCGAGGCGGTTCGAGCTCGAGCCATGTCTGCGTGACGCCGAGTTCGGGTAACCAGACGCCAACGTTGATCGACGGAGGTGGACGGTGCGACTCAGGGCCTCGATCGTGTTCGCGCTGCTCGTCGTGGCGCTGCTCCTCGTACCAGGGGCACCCGCAAGCAGCAAGGCGACGTACTACGTCTCACTCGGCGACTCGCTGGCGCAAGGCTTCCAGCCGATCGGCGGGCCGTCGAGCAGGGAGTCGCCGCCCGGCTACAACCAGGGCTACGCGGATCAGCTGTTCAAGCTGACGCGTGACCGCTACGAACAGTTGCGCGAGGTCAAGCTCGGCTGCGGCGGCGAGACGACGACGACGCTCCGCTTCGGCGGGCTCTGCGCGTACGAGCAGGGCTCGCAGCTCGCGGCTGCGGTCGCGTTCCTCCACGAGAATGCGGGGCAGATCGCGTTCGTGACGATCGACGTCGGCGCGAACGACGTTCTCAGCGGGGGCGGGCCGGCCGCGGTCGCGCAGAACCTGCCGCCGATACTGGCTGCGCTCCGGGCGGCTGCTGGCCCGGGTGTTCCGATCGTCGGGATGAACTACTACGACCCGTTCGTCGCTCCTGTGTGGTTCCAGACGCAGAGCCTGGCAGCGCTCCAGGCACGGGTCGCGGCTTCCGTCGGCCTCAACGACTTCCTGGAGGGGATCTACGGCGCGTTCGGCGTCGAGGTCGCGGACGTCGAGAGCGCGTTCTCGGTCACCGACCTGACTCTCGTCGACGGCACGCCCGAGAACGTGTCGCGCGCGTGCGCGTGGACCTGGATGTGCTCGGCTGAGGACATCCATGCGAACAAGGACGGCTACGGCGTCATCGCGGACGCGTTCCTCGCGGAGCTGGACGACTGACGATGCTCTCTCTCAGCCGCGCTCGGCGACGGGCGTCCTCGTGCCGAGACGTGGCAGCAGCACTGCTGCGACCCCGGCAGCCAGGACGAGCGCCTCCGGGAAGAGGTTGTTCCAGCTCGGCGGCGCGGTCAGGTCGAGCGAGACGAACCCCCATACGATCAGGCCGTACCCGATCGCGATGCCGATGGCGTCGCTCGCTTGCAATGGCGCCTGCGCGGGCTCGTGCCCCCGGTGGAGAAGCCAGGCGGCACACGCGGCGAGCACGAACGTGAGCGAGCCGATGACGCAGTCGACGACGTAGTGATTGCCGGTTCCGACGACGACGAGGAAGACGAGGGCCGGATATGCGAGCGTCAGCCAGGCGAGACGCGATCGCGGAAAGAGCCAGATGGACGCGGCTGCGACGAAGACGGCGAAGCCGAAGTGCTGGCTGGCCGCGGCTGCCGTCTCGTTGTGGAACAGCGCTCCGTTCGTGCTCGCGAGCTCGGCCTGCGTCGGAGTCGGGCCCATGCCCAGCTCGGGAAGCCACCGCGGCGGCGCGAGCGGGTACAGGCCGATGACGAGAACCGCCGGTAGGAACGAGACGACGAAGATCGTGCGGAGGCGTGGATACCGATCGGGCGCGAGTAGGCGGAACGCCGCCATGGAGCCGAACAGCACGGGCAGGTGGATGTTCGTATACAGCCACGCGAGGGCGTCGACAATGCCCTGCTCGGCAGCGCTTGCGATGAGCGAAGCCTCCACGTCGAGCGAGAGCGTGTGCTCGAATGCGAGGACGTCCTCGGCGTGGGCCATGCGCCTGCGAGACGCCGCCCTCGAGCGGAATCCGGATCGCATGCCATGCGAGGAGGACGATCGCCACGAACACGAGCTCGGCCTCCAGCGAGCCACATGTTCGGATCCACCGTTTGACCACAGCCATGCTCTTGGTGCCAATACCACCACAGCGGTGCTCTCTCACGTCGAGGGCATCGCCGCAGAAGGCGTCGTCAGGCCGTCCGATGCGCAGCGATTCGCCCACGCTCGAGGTCGGCCTCGTGCATCGCCTCCTCGGCCGGCGCGCCGAAGCGGAGGATGCGTCCACCGAAAGCGATGCTGCAGACGGCGAACCACGCCCAGCCGAGGAAGAGCCCCGCGATCACGTCGGTGAGCCAGTGCACGTCGAGGAAGACGCGCGTGCAGGCGACAGCGACGGCGATCCCTACCGCGCCTCCCGCGAGCACCGCCCGGCCGTGCCGGGTCATCCCGCGCCCGAGGACGAGAGCAGCGGCGGCCCAGATCGCCGCAGCGGTGGTGGTGTGTCCGCTCGGAAACGAGGGCCCGAGTGTCTCCGCGATGGGATTGAGCGTCGGCCGGACGCGATCCAGGAGCTCCTTGATGCCGTTCGTCAGCAGCCACTGGCCCACGAGCACCGTGAGGAGGAAGACGGGGATCCAGCGACTCGGCCGTCTCAGGTAGCCGATGACCCCGACGATGATCGCGAGCACGACGGCGAACCACGTCTCTCCGAGCTGCGTGATCAGCTCGAGACCGCGCTCGGTCGCCGGACCTGCGTGGTCGGCGCCCCACTGGGCGACGCTCGCGTCGATGTCGATCAGCTGTGAGTCCGTACGCACGAGGTACGCCAGGAAGCCGAGCACGATGCCCGCCGAGCGACGATGAGGCCGAGCGCGATCGTGAGCGCGAGGCCGGTCGCGACCCCAGGGTCGAGCCGGCGCTCGAGCGTTCGGCGAAGACGGCTGTGGTGGCCGATCTCGCGACCAACCGCCTGCGCCGCCGCCAGGCTCGCCGTCGATGCGGCGACCGGGATGGGGTAGTGCCAGACGACGAAGCCAACCGCGAGGCCCACTCCGAGTGCGATCGCCATGAGGACGAGCAAGGGCATCGAGATCACGAAAAGTTTCCCGCGATCGCAGCGCGGGAAACACCATATGCATGGCGGAGGTCGGGCGGGTGGCGAGCGACAGCATGGGCGTCTCGGAGCAGGAGTGGGCGAGCGACGAGCCGACGCCCGCGCTCGAGGCCGCGCCGAACGGTCTCGCGATGCGCATCGGTGCGCCGCTTCGAGCACTGGCACTCCGGTCGCCGCCTTCATCGCCGGCGTGGTCGTCTGCTACCTCGCACTCGCGTCCGCATCGATCCTCCTCGGACTGTTCCTCGCGAACGTGATCCTCCCCCTCGGCGGGATCGAGGAGGCCGATGCCCGTGTTCCTGAGTGGTTTGCCGAACGGCGCACCGAGACCCGCAACGACGCTTCCTTCTTCGGGTCGGAGGTGTCGGGGGGCATCTTCCTGCCCCTGCTCGTCGGTGTCATCGCGATCGCCTTCGCCGTCCGGAAGCACTGGCGACACGCCATCTTCCTTATCAGCGCACTTGCCTTGGAATCGGCGACGTACCGAACGACGGTGGCCTTCGTCGAGCGGAAGCGGCCCGACGTGCCCCGGCTCGACCAGCTGCCCGTCGACCACAGCTTGCCCGTCGGGCCACGTCGCTGCCTCGATCGCGGTGTTCTGGGGTATCGCGTTCCTGCTCACCTCGCGGATCGCCAACCCGGTGGCGCGCGTCCTCATCTGGATCGCAGCCGTAGCGATGCCGATCGTCGTCGGGACCTCCCGCATCTACCGCGGCATGCACCATCCCCTCGACGCCGTCATGGGCGTCTTTATCGGGATCTCGGCGCTCGTGCTTGCCGTCTTCCTCGCGCGGGTCACCGGCGTCGTCGCGCGACGGCACGAGGCGCGGAAGCATGCCGTGCTCGAGCCTGCAGGAGCGGTCTCGTGACCACGGTCGCGGTCGTCGCGCACGCGGGCAAGACCATCGGCGGCGGGCTGCTCGAGCTGCGCAAGGAACTGGAGAAACGGGGTGTCGAGAGCCCGCTCTGGTACGAAGTGCCCAAGAGTCGCAAGGCACCCAAGCAAGTCGAGCGCGCACTTGCAGAGGGTGCGGAGCTGCTGTTCGTCTGGGGAGGAGACGGCATGGTGCAGCGCTGCATCGACGCGCTCGACGGGGCCGACGTCACAGTGGCGATCGTGCCTGCGGGCACGGCGAACCTGTTCGCCTCGAACCTCGAGATCCCGCAGGACATCGAGCAGGCCGTCGAGATCGGCCTCAACGGGGCGCGGCGCGTCCTCGACGTCGGCCGCATGAACGGCGAGCGCTTCGCGGTCATGGCCGGTGCCGGCTTCGACGCCCAGATGATCCGGGAGGCGGATGCCGGGCTGAAGGACAGGATCGGTCGAGTCGCCTATGTGTGGACGGTGTGAACCAGATCGGGCGGAAGCCGTTCGAGGCGACCATCAAGGTCGACGGCTCCACCTGGTTCGAAGGCAAGGCGAGCAGTGTCCTCCTCGGGAACGTCGGCGAGCTGTTCGCGGGGGTGGAGGCCTTCGAGGGCGCGAGTCCGGACGACGGGATGCTGGACCTGGGAGTGGTGACGGCCGACAGCGCTCTCGAATGGGCCCGAACCATCGCGCGGACGGCGGTGGGAGCGTCGGGCGCCTCACCCTTCGTGCGCGTCACGAAGGCGCGCTCCGCGGAGGTGAAGTTCGACCGCAAGATCCTGTACGAGCTGGACGGAGGCGAGCGCACCAAGGTGAAGAAGCTCGACGTGGAAGTCGAGCCGGGTGCGATCACCGTCTGCGTGCCGCGCGGAGAGCAAGTGAGCACTGCCGCGAAGGTCCCGGAGACCTGGGAGCTGACCGGAGACGACGCGCGCAAGACGCTGCTCGGCACCGGTCGCCGGCAACTCCTCAAGGATTCGTTCGTCCGATTGCGAGCCGCCGACGGCTTCAGCCATTCGCGCTCGCTCGCGTTCGTGACATCGCTGGTGCTCGTCCAGGGACTCATCGCACTCGTCGGGTTCGCTGCGGCGTTCGGCGACGTCCGCATGAGCCGCGAGATCGTCGCCGCCATCGAGAGTGCCATCCCCGGTCCGGCCGGAGAGGTCCTCACGAATGCCGTCGAACAGGCGCGCGAAGTCGGGAGCAACCGGCGCTACCTGCCCTTGCTCCTCGGTCTCCTCGGGACGCTTGTGACCGGCACGACCGCGATGGGGCAGATCGAGCGTGGGTTCAACCGGATCTACGGCATCGAGTAGGACCGGCCGACGCTCCAGAAGTACGGCCGGGCGTTCGTCCTCGCGGTCGGCGCCGGCACCGGGCTCGCACTCGCGTTCCTGGTGTTCGCCTTCGGGCGTCACAGCGAGACGTGGGCGGGCCTCCTGCGTGCGACGTGGCCGTATCTGCGCTGGCCGCTCGGGCTCGTCGTCGCGACCCTCGCGCTCGCAGCCTTGCTGCAGTGGGCCCCGCGACGCCGCCAGCCCGCCTGGTCGTGGCTCGTGTTCGCGGCGATCGTGTGCGTCGCAGGATGGGTCCTGGTCACCCTCGCCTTCAGCGCTGCGCTCAGCCTGAGCTCCTCGTTCGGCCAGACCTACGGCTCTCTCGCAGGTCTGGTTGCGCTTCAGCTCTGGACTCTGTTGTCGGCGATCGCGATCTTCTTCGGAGCGGCGGTCGCCGCACAGCTCGAGGCCGTTCGCGCGGGTGCGCCGCAGCCTCGAGCCGAGCGAACGCAGGAGCCGGCCGTGCAGCCGCGCGAGTCGACGTCCTACGCGTCGTAGATCCGACCCTGGAGGGGTCCGAGGAAGCGCCGGTGGCGAACGGAGACGCCCGGCAGCTTGACGAGGCGATGCGTCAGGTGTAGGCCGTTCTGCAGCCGGTCGAGCTGCTCCTCCGAGATCGGCTCCCAGAAGCGATCGACGACCTCGGCCGGATCGCCCCCGATCTCGTCGATCGGTAGCTCGAGGTGCTCGGACCACAGGCGCAGCCTGCGTCTCGCGCGCGATGCGCTCGTCGTGCACGACGACGTTCATCTCCGAGTCGTTGAAGAGCGAGTGCTCGTTGAGGTTCGCCGAGCCGACCGTGAGCCAGCGATCGTCCACGATCCCGACCTTCGCGTGGACGTAGATCGGGTCGCGGAGCTTGCCGGCGCGCGCGTACACGGAGCAGGCGAGGAACCGCGCGTTCCCGTCGTCGGCGTGGATCAGCGCCGCGACCTGACCCCGGGACACGTCGGCGCCGTCGTTCGCGTTCACGGGAAGCAGGACCAGGACGCGAAAGTCGTCCCGCGGCGGGTTGCGGAGCTTCTCGGCAATGAGCTCGACGATCTCGGCCGACCAGAGGAACTGGTTCTCGAGGTAGACGAATCGCTCCGCCGAGCGGATCGCGCCCACGTACGACTCGAGCACCGAGAAGTCTCCTCGCGGCAGGCCGTGCTCGTACACCTTCTCGGGAACCGTGCGGACGATCTGCGCGTCCACGTCGCCTGCCGGAGCGGAGACCACGGGGCTCGGCAGCTCCTCGTCGGCAGCCGCGTGCCAGCGAAGGCGGAAGTGCTCGGCGACGTCTGCCACGATCGGGCCCCTCGAGGCGGGTCGCGACGTCGTGCCAGCCGACTCCGCCACGGGGTGAGTGGGCCTGGCTGTCGTACGGATCGCCCCCGTCGTACGTGAGGTCGATGCCTCCGACGAATGCGACGCGGTCGTCGATCACGATCGTCTTCTCGTGGTGGCAGTGCATGAGACGTACGCACGAGTCGAGCTCGCAGCGGATGTCGGTACCGCGGCAGAGGCGCTCGACCATCGCGCGCACGTCGCCTTGAGACGGCCTGAAGATCGGTAGCGGCGCGCCGCTCCAGATGAGGACCCTGACGTCGATCCGCTCTGCCAGCTCGGCGAGCAGGTTGCGCACCGACACGAGCTCGTCGCCCGCGGACCAGTGCGAGCTCCGGCGAGAAGTACCAGCCGGTGAGGTGCACGTGGGAGCGAGCCTGCGCCAGCTCCTCGGCCACGCGCGGGAGGAACGACGCTCCGTCGATCAGGACCTCGACGTCGTTGCCGGCGCGCATCGGGAAGCACTCCCGAGCCCAATCGAGGTGCGGGGCCTCGAGCGCATGACCCCAGCCGACCTTGCGCAGACGCCTGGCGTGGTGCGACACGACCGCATGGTCGATCGCGCGGCCGAAGGCGTGGCCGAGCGCAAGTCCGATGTCGCGCCGCACGGTCGGAACTTACTCAGAACGAGCTTCGTCGTTCGCGTCTCGTCAACAGAGCTACGGAACGCGCCGCCTTCGGGCGGCACGCGCTACGATCGCCACGTGGCCGACCAGGACGGCAAGCCGCTCGACGAGCGGCTCGAGGAGATCGGGGCCCAGCTCGCCTGGGTCCGTGATTACCTTTGACCCGGACGGTCTAGCGCGCCGTCGAGGCGAGCTCGAGGAGGCGATGGGCGCTCCGGGGTTCTGGGACGACCAGTCCGCTGCGGCCCGCATCTCCACCGAGCACTCGCGGGTGACGCGCAAGCTCGAGCGCTACGAGCGCCTGCAGACGGAGTACGAGGACGCGAAGGAACTGCGCGAGCTGGGCGAGGACGAGAGCGAGATCGCGAGCCTCGTCGCGCAGCTCGAGGCGGAGCTCGACCGCGTTCGCGAGGACGCGCTCTTCACGGGGCAGTACGACGCGGGCGACTCCGTCCTCGAGATCCACGCCGGGACCGGCGGGCACCGACGCGCAGGACTGGGCCGACATGCTGCTTCGCATGTATCTCCGCTGGTCGGCGGATCGCGGCTTCCAGGCAGAGGTGCTGGAGGAGAGCCCTGGGGAGGAGGCGGGCCTCAAGTCCGCGACCGTCGCGGTCAAGGGTGAGAACGCGTACGGCACGCTGAAGGCCGAGCGCGGAGTTCACCGACTCGTCCGCCTCTCGCCATTCGACGCCGCGCACCGGCGGCACACCGCGTTCGCGCAGGTCGTCGTGGCGCCGCTCCTCCCGGACGACGCCCCGGTCGAGATCGACGAGTCCGAACTGCGCATCGACACGTACCGCTCGAGCGGCGCTGGCGGCCAGCACGTGAACAAGACCGACTCCGCGGTTCGCATCACGCATCTCCCGACCGGGATCGTCGTCCAGTGCCAGAACGAGCGCTCGCAGACGTCGAACAAGGCAACGGCGATGCGGATCCTCAAGTCGCGGCTCGCCGAGCTCGAGGAGGAGAAGCGCGAGGCCGAGCTCGCGAGGGAGCGCGGCGCGGCGCAGGACATCGGGTTCGGCAGTCAAATTCGCTCGTACGTGCTGCACCCGTACCAGCTGGTCAAGGACCATCGGACCGACCACGAGGTCGGGAACGCACAGTCCGTTCTCGACGGCGGCATCCAGGGCTTCATCCACGCCTACCTCCTCGCGAAGGCTGCCGGGAAAGTCGTTTAAGCAGCCGAAATGTCCGCTACACTCCCGCCTTCCCTCGAACCGGAGCAGCCCTCCTTGGCTGCTGCTGCGACTCGCCCGGTACCGGATGACGACTCGGAGACAAAGGACACGATGACGGCGCTGGCCGAACCAGAGACCGCTGTAGAGCTGCAACCGGAGCCGACCGCGTCGAGCGGCTCGACGATGATCGTCTTCGAGGACGTCAGCAAGGTCTACGACACGGGGACGAGGGCGCTCGACCGCGTGTCGTTCGTCATCGACAAGGGCGAGTTCGTCTTCGTCGTCGGCGCGTCCGGCTCGGGCAAGTCGACGATGATCCGGCTCCTGCTCAAGGAGGTCGAGCCGACGGACGGCAGGATCATCGTCGGCGGCCGCGACCTCGTGCGCATGAAGGGCTCGAAGGTCCCGATGCTGCGCCGCAACCTCGGCTGCGTGTTCCAGGACTTCAAGCTCCTGCCGAACCGCAGCGCCGCGGAGAACATCGGCTACGCCCTGAGAGTGCAGGGCGAGTCGAACGCCCAGATTCGGCGCAAGGTGCCCGAGGTGATGAACCTCGTCGGCCTTGCCCACAAGATGAACTCGCGCCCCGAGGAGCTCTCGGGCGGTGAGCAGCAGCGCGTCTCGATCGCGCGCGCGATGGTGAACCATCCGCCACTTCTCGTGTGCGACGAGCCGACGGGCAACCTCGACCCCGATACGTCCGTCGGGATCATGCAGCTCCTCTACCGCATCAACCGCACGGGGACGACGATCCTCATGGTCACGCACGACCGCGAGATGGTCGACAAGATGCGCAAGCGCGTCATCGCGCTCGAGGCGGGCAGGCTCGTCCGCGACGAGCGCCGCGGCGGGTACGCCGAGGAATGACGCGGATTCGCACGCTGTTCGCCGAAGCTCTCCGCTCGATCGGCGCCAACGTCTCGACGACCGTCGCATCGGCGCTGTCCGTGCTCATCGGGATGTTCCTGATCGGCGTCTTCATCGGGCTCGGCACGTGGCTCGTCGCGTGGTCGGACGACAAGAAGCGCGAGCTCGCCGTGCACGTGTTCATCGCCGACGACGCGAAGGCGAAGGACGTGAACCAGCTCCGCGTCTTCCTCGAGTCGGACGAGCGCGTGAAACCGGGCGGGATCACGTTCATCTCGAAGGCAGAGGCCCTCGCGATCATGCGCAAGCGCAACCCGGAGCTGACCGAGAACCTCGCGTCGAACCCGCTGCCTGCCTCGTTCGACGTCGTGCCGAAGCGCGGCGAGGACACGGAGGCGATCGCCGTCGCGGTGAAGGGCTCGAAGCTCGGCGCCGTCGATCAGGTGCGGTACGGCAAGGAAGTCTCCGACCGCATCCTCCAGATCGCCCGCGCGATCCAGGTCGTCTTCCTCATCGCCGTGATCGTGCTGCTCGCGGCCTCGACCATCCTCATCGCGAACACGATCCGGCTCTCGATCTTCGCCCGGCGCCGGGAGATCGAGGTCATGAAGCTCGTCGGCGCGACGAACTGGTACGTGCGCGGGCCGTTCATGCTCGAGGGCGTCCTCACCGGCCTCGCGGGCTCGCTCGCGGCCGTGATCCTGCTCTTCCTCGGGCGCGAGCTGGCGATCCCCTCGATCGTCGGCCACATCCAGGACGACCCGGACGTGCGCGCGCTCGCGTTCACGTGGACGGCCGCGATTCTCGTGCTGGGCGGGCTCATGATCGGCGCGCTCGGGTCCGGGCCTCACGTTGCGCCGCTTCCTGCGGGTCTAGAGCAGTCATGGCGGCCGGCGACCTCGAACGAGGGCGCGAGGCATACGCGAGGCGAGCCTGGACGGAGACGCACGACTCACTGTCCGCCGCCGATCGCGCCGAGCCGCTCGAGCCGGCCGATCTCGAGCTGCTGGCGACGTCGGCCTTCATGCTCGGCCGCGATCACGAGTACGTGAGCATCCTCGAGCGCGCACACGACGCCTACCTCGAGCGAGAGGAGCCGCTGCGCGCGTTTCGGTGCGCGTTCTGGTGCGGGATGATCCTGATGACCCGAGGCGAGGTCGGGCCGGGAAGCGCGTGGATCGGCCGCGCGCAGCGTTTGTGCGAAGGGCAGCCGGACGACTCTCGTCGAGCGCGGCTATCTCCTGATGCCGCTTGCGCTCCGGCACGAGGCTGCGGGTGACTTCGAGGCGGCGGCTGCGGTTGCCGGCAAAGCCGCGGCGATGGCGGAGCGCTTCGGGGAGGCGGACGGCTTCGCGCTGGCCAGCTTTACGCAGGGTCACATGCTGATCAGGGCAGGCCGGGTGCCCGACGGGCTCGCCGTCCTCGACGAGGCGATGCTCGCGGCAATCGGCGGCGACCTGTCGCCGATGGCGACCGGGATCGTCTACTGCGGCGTCATTCTCGCCTGCCAGGAGGTCTACGAGGCCCGCCGGGCGCGGGAGTGGACGGCGGCGCTGACGGAGTGGTGCAAGGGTCAGCCGGACGTTGTCGCCTTCACCGGCCGCTGCCTCGTCCATCGCGCCGAGATCCTCCAGCTCAGCGGCGCCTGGCCGGATGCGCTCGAGGAGGCGACGGAGGGCGAGGCAGCGCTTCCTCGACGCCGAGAACCTCGGACGCGTCGGCCTGGCGCTGTACCGGGAGGCCGAGCTCCAGCGGCTTCTCGGCGACTTCGAGGCGGCCGAGCAGGCCTACCGCGAGGCCAGCCGATACGGGTGGGACCCACAGCCGGGCCTTGCACAGCTCAGGCTCGCGCAGGGCCGAGTGGACGCTGCTGTGGCGTCGATTCAACGCGTAGCTGCCGAGACCACCGACTCGCTGAAACGTGCGGCACTGCTGCCGGCGGCCGTCGAGATCATGCTGTCCGCGGGTGACGTCGACGCCGCGGTCGTCGCCTGTCGCGAGCTCGAGGAGCTCGCGCAGCGCTTCGAGAGCGCGATGCTCGGCGCCATGGTCGCTCACGCGCGGGGGGCGGTGCACCTCGCGCAGAGCGACCCGCGCGCGGCGCTCGGACCGCTCCGTCAGGCCCTCGGCGTGTGGCAGGAGCTCGACGCGCCGTACGAGGTTGCACGGACGCGCGAGCTCGTCGGTCTCGCGTGCCGTGCGCTCGGCGACGACGAGGCCGCCGCGCTCGAGCTGGACGCGGCTCTTGCGGCGTTCGAGGAGCTGAAGGCCGCTCCCGACGCTGCTCCGCGCGGCCGCATTGGCCGACGGGCGCCAGGCACACCCCGCACGGGCTGACCGCTCGCGAGCTCGAGGTGCTGCGTCTCGTCGCGGCGCGGAAGAGTCGAACCGCGAGATCGCGGGTCAGCTCGTCATCAGCGAGCACACGGTCGCGCGCCACCTGCAGAACATCTTCGCCAAGCTCGACGTCTCGTCGCGCACGGCCGCGGCCTCGTTCGCGTTCGAGCACGAGCTCGTCTGACGCGCCGGCTCGGTGGTCAGAAATGACCACGTGGACGTGCTCGGCAAGTTGGTTGCTTCTGCGATGAATCGACCGGCGCCTCGCCCTACCGTCGCCGTATCGACGAAAGGAGCAGGAGATGGCGACGGACGAGCACGTGGAGACGCTGATCATCGGTGGGGGGCAGGCGGGCCTCGCCGTCGGCTATCACCTGAAGTCGAAGAAGCACGACTTCCTCATCCTCGACGCGAACGAGCGCGTGGGCGACTCCTGGCGCAAGCGCTGGCCGTCCCTTCGCCTGTACTCGCCTGCTTTGGCGGCCGGGCTTCCGGGGATGCCCTTCCCGGCGCCGCGCCGCACGTTTCCGACCGGCCTCGAGATGGCCGACTACCTCGAGTCGTACGCCGAGCGGTTCGAGCTGCCCGTCCGGAGCCGGGTCACCGTCGAGGGCTTGGAGAGGAACGGCGACGGGTACGTCGCGCTCGCCGGCGACCGCCGGTATCTCGCCGACAACGTGGTCGTCGCGACCGGCGTCTTCCAACACGAGAGCCCGATCGTGCCCGACTTCGCATCCGAGCTCGATCCTGCGATCCGGCAGCTCCACTCCGCCGACTACCGGAGCCCGGACCAGCTGCAACCAGGTTCGGTGCTCGTCGTCGGCGCGGCGCACTCGGGCGGCGACATCGCGTACGAGGTCGCTCGAGCCGGCTTTACCACCATTCTCTCGGGCCGCGACACGGGACAGATCCCGGTCGACATCCACAGCCGGCTGGCGCCGATCGTGTTCACGGTCCTCAAGTTCGTGTGGACGCGCGTCCTGACCGTCTCGACTCCGATCGGCCGCAAGCTGAAGCCTGAGATCCGTACCCACGGCGGCCCGCTCATCCGCGTCAAGCGCGCCGATCTCGAGGCCGCGGGCGTGGAGCGCGTGCTCGAGCGAACGGTCGGCGTCGAGGACGGGAAGCCCCTGCTGGCCGACGGCCGCGTGCTGGACGTCGCGAACGTCGTCTGGTGCACGGGCTTCCGCAACGACTACGGCTGGATCCGCTTCCCGCTTCCGACGGAGGAGGACGGGTACCCCGAGCAGACCGCGGTGCCGTTGCGTCGCTGCCAGGGCTGTACTTCGTCGGTCTGCCGTTCCTGCACTCGTTCGCCTCGATGCTCATCCTCGGTGCGGGCCGCGACGGCAAGCGTGTCGTCGAAGCACATCGTCGCGCGGTCGGCTCGTGCGCTCGAAGGAGCGGCGTTCAGGTCGTCGAGGCGCGCTCGTGAGCAACAAGCGAGGCAGGAGGAAGGTTGGGCGGAAAGAGGATCACGGCGCACGGCCGGACGTGGCGAAGCCCCGGCGAGACGTCCTCGTCTGGAACGGACGCGTTGCCAGTGTCCGAGCTCGAGCCGCGGCGGGGGTACCGTGCGCCGATGCGCCAGCGCAGATCCGCCGGGGGCAGGCAGAAGCGGCCGAGCCGCTCTGAGCGCGCGCGCCGCCGCCCCGCGCACGCGGTGAAGCAGGCGGAGCGACGGATCGCGGTCTCGCTTCCGTCTCGCCGCGTCGAGCCGGAGCGCGTCGTTGCGCACCTGGGGCCGACGAACTCGGGGAAGACGCATGCGGCGCTCGAGGAGCTCGCTGCAAAGCGATCCGGCGTGTACGCCGGCCCGCTGCGGATGCTCGCGCAGGAGGCGCATCGACGGCTCGGCGCCTGGATCGGCGAGGAGAACGTCGGCCTCGTGACCGGCGAGGAGCGCGTCAACGAGCGCGCGCCCGTGATCTGCTCGACCGTGGAGATGGCGCCGCAGTCCGGGGAGCTGCTCGTCCTCGACGAGGTGCAGTGGGCCGACGACTCGGAGCGTGGTTCGGCCTGGACCCGGCTGCTGCTCGCCGGCGAGTACCGGGAGATCCTCCTGCTCGGCGCGCTCGATGCGCTCCCGCTGGTCGAGCGCGCTTTTCCGGAGCACGAGCTCAAGGTCTTCGAACGCAAGCTGCCGCTGGAGTTCGTCGGGGCGCGCACGCTGCGCTCGCTGACGCCTGGCACCGTCGTGGTCGCGTTCAGCCGCAAGGCCGTCCTCGCCCTCGCGGGTGAGGTGAACCGCCTGCACCCGGGTCGTGTCGCGGTGCTCTACGGTGCGATGCCCCTGGGCTCGCGGAGGGAGGAGATCGAGCGCTTCATCTCGGGCGCTGCGGACGTGTGCGTCGCGACGGACGTCCTCGGGCACGGCGTCAATCTCCCGTGCGAGACGCTGCTCTTCGCGGAGACGACGAAGTTCGACGGCGAGGAGCGACGCAACCTGCTGCCCTGGGAGCTCGCGCAGATCGCCGGGCGAGCCGGGCGCTTCGGGCTCGTCGAGCGCGGACACGTCGGCGTGCTCAGCGGGCTCGGCTGGGGAATTGCCGATCCCGAGCTCGTCGAGTCCGGGCTCGAGCCGCACGTCCGCCTGCCGGGTGACCACTGGGGCTATCGCGTGGTCGACGAGGCAAGGATCCGGCCCCAACTCTCCGACCTCGGCGTCGACGATCCGGCATACCTGGACGCGGCACTCGTGGCGTGGCACCGGGTCGCGCTGCGCGAGTGGGCCTTCGAGAGCTGGCTCGCGGTCGAATCGCTGCAGCCGCTCCGACTGAGGCTGCAAGCGGTGCAGAGACGCCTTGCGGAGCGAGGCAGGAAGCTCTCGCTCGCGGACTCCTGGAAGCTCGTCAACGCTCCCGTCGACGACGACAACCTCGAGCTCCTCGCCGCGCTCGCTCTGGCGATCGCAGGGGATCGGATCGCCCGTCCGCACCTGACCTACCTTCTCGACACCGCGCGCCTGCGCGGCGCCTCCCTCGAGGACGCAGAGCAGGCCGGTCGCGAGGCCAGCATCCTGCGCTGGTTCGCACTGCAGTACGAGGGCGTCGGCGGCGTGACCATCGAGCGGGCAGCAGCGCTCGAGCTGGCTGCCGCCGAGCGCGTCGTCGCGCGGCTCCGCGTCGAGGTCGAGTCGCCGACGCTCGGTCGCTGCCGCTCTTGCGGTCGGTCGTGCCCGCCGTGGTTCCCGCTCTGCGAGCGTTGTGCCGGCATCGCCGCGCGGTCGTGATATGAACTCGCGGTGACTGCGGACGAGCTTCGGGCGATTCCGCTCTTCGCCGGCGCGAGCGACGCGGCCCTCGAACGCGTGGCTGCGTCGCCGGGGAGATGGAGAGCGACGCCGGTCAGGTGCTCGCGCTCGAGGGCGATCCGGGCTCGGGGATGTTCGTGATCCTCGACGGGACCGTGACCGTCGAGTGGCGTGGGGGCAGGGTCGAGCTCGGGCCGGGGGATTTCTTCGGCGAGCTCACGCTGCTCGCCCCGGGAGGCACGCGAATCGCTCGTGTGCGCGCGGCGAGTCCCGTCAAGTGCGTCGCCATCGCGCGCGACGACGCACTCGCGCTCCTCGAGTCCGAGCCCAGCGTGACCCTGGCGATGCTCAGGGAAGTCGCTCGCCGCTTCGCGAGCGCTCTCCCCGACAGCTAACGCACCGTCCTTAGACTCCCGCCGTGGCCAAGTCGCCCGGTATCAAGCTCATTGCCGAGAACCGTCGCGCGCGGCGCGACTACGAGTTCCTCGAGCGCATGGAGGCTGGAGTCGTGCTGACGGGCACCGAGGTGAAGTCCGCGCGCGACGGGCATGTCCAACTCGGTCAGGCATACGCGGACGTTCGTGAGGGCGAGGCCTGGCTCATCGGCGCCTCGATCGCCGAGTACGTACAGGCGGGCGGAACGGGACACACCCCCGATCGCGACCGCAAGCTCCTCCTCCATCGGGCCGAGATCGACTCGCTCTACGGCAAGGTGCGCGAGAAGGGTCTGACGCTCGTTCCGACGCGCATGTACTTCAAGGACGGGAAGGTGAAGGTGGAGCTCGCGCTCGCGCGCGGACGCGAGCAAGCGGATCGCCGGCGGGTCCTCGCCGAGCGCGACGCGCAGCGCGACATCGATCGCGCGCTCAAGCAGCGTCGCTAGAGGGCGTTGGCAGAACGGGCGCTCCCGTATTACGCTCGAGGTCTGTCGACGCCGAAAGGAGGGCCGATGCGACGAGTCGCGTTCAACGCGAACGGCGTACGGCACGAGCTCGAGGTCGAGCCGCGGGATCTCTTGGTCTTCGTCCTTCGCGAGAGGCTCGGACTCACCGGTACCAACGTCGGTTGCGACACTTCCTCGTGCGGGGCCTGCACCGTGCTCGTGAACGGCGAGTCGGTGAAGTCCTGCACGATGCTCGGTGTCCAGGCCGACGGCACCGAGATCACCACGATCGAGGGCCTTGCGAAGAACGGGGAGCTGCATCCCGTCCAGCAGGCCTTCCACGACGAGCACGCGCTCCAGTGCGGCTACTGCACGCCGGGAATGGTGCTCGCCGCGGTCAGCCTGATCGACAGCGGAGCTGCTACCGACGAGGCCGCGATCCGCGCCGGGCTCGAAGGAAACCTCTGTCGCTGCACCGGGTACCACAACATCGTGAAGGCGGTTGCGTCGGCCGCGGGGGTGGCGTCATGACCGTCACCGAAGCCGCCAAGCCCTACGTCGGGTCGCCCGTCAAGCGCAAGGAGGACGCCTCCCTGCTGCGCGGACGTGGCACTTTCGTCGACAACCTGACACTGCCGGGGACGGTCTACATGGCGGTCGTCCGCAGCCCGTACCCCCACGCCCGGATCAACGGCATGAACCTCGACGCTGCCCGCGCTGCGGAGGGTGTCGTCGCCGCGTTCTCCGGTGCGGACCTCGCCGGCGACTGGGTCGGCAGCATGCCCTGCGCCTGGCCGGTGACGGAGGACATCAAGATGCCGACGCACCACCCGCTCGCCGCTGACGAGGCGCGCTATCAGGGTGACGGCGTCGCCGTCGTCGTCGCAGAGAGCCGCGCGCTGGCCAAGGACGCGGCGGAGCTCGTCGAGGTGGACTACGAGCCCCTCGGCTCGGTCGGCGACGTCGAGAAGGCGCTCGCGGACGACGCTCCGCTCGTCCACGCCGAGCTCGAGACGAACGAGTGCTACGTCTGGAAGCTCGAGACGGGCGATGCGCAGGCCGCGATCGACGCGGCAGACGTCGTCGTGACGCGGCGCTACGTCCAGCCGCGCTTGATCCCGAACGCGATCGAGCCGCGAGGAGTGCTCGCGCAAGTCGGTCCGACGGGTGACGTCACGTTGTGGTCCGCAACGCAGGTGCCGCACATCCTGCGCTTCACGATGCCGCTCGTCCTCGGCATCCCGGAGTCGAAGGTGCGCGTCATCGCGCCGGATGTGGGAGGCGGCTTCGGCTCGAAGCTCGACGTCTACGCGGAGGAGTTCCTCGCGGTCGCGCTGGCAAAGCGACTCGGCCGGCCGGTGAAGTGGACGGAGGAGCGCGCGGAGAACTACGTCGCGACCATCCACGGACGCGACACCGTCCACGAGCTGACGTTCGCGGCGACGAAGGACGGGACGATCACGGCCGTGAAGTCGGATGCCCAGTGCGCGATGGGCGCCTACCTCCAGCTCGTCACGCCGGGAATCCCGCTCCTCGGCGCGTGGATCTACTCCGGCCCGTACGCGATCCCGAACTACAGCGTCACCTTCACCGGTGTCTTCACGCATACGACGCCGACGGACGCGTATCGCGGCGCGGGCCGCCCTGAGGCGACGTACGTGCTCGAGCGCACGATGGACGCGCTCGCGGCCGAGCTCGGGATGGATCGGGTGGAGCTCCGGCGGAAGAACCTCGTGAAGGAGTTTCCGCACACGATGGCCTCGGGCCTCACCATCGACTCGGGCGACTACGAGGCATGCCTCGACCGCCTCCTCGAGCTGCTCGACCTCGGCACGATCCGAGCCGACCAGCAAGCTCGGCGCGACCGGGGCGACACCAGGCAGCTCGGCGTCGGCTTCTCGACGTACAACGAGATGTGCGGGCTCGCACCTTCACGCATCCTCGGCGCGATTCGCTACGCCGTCGGCGGTTGGGACGCTGCGACGATCCGCTTCCAGCCGCTCGGCTCGGTCCAGGTCGTGACCGGAGTCTCTCCGCACGGCCAGGGCCACGAGACGACGTGGGCGCAGATCGTCGCCGACGAGCTGGGGGTCGACGTGGACGACGTCGAGGTGCTCCACGGGGACACGGCCGTCTCCCAGCAGGGGATGGACACCTACGGCAGCCGCTCGCTCACGGTCGGCGGCATCGCTCTCTACCACGCGAGTCAGAAGGTGATCGCGAAGGCCCGTCGCATCGTCGCGCACCAGCTCGAGGTCTCGGAGGACGATCTCGAGTTCGCGAACGGCACGTTCACCGTGAAGGGATCTCCCGATCGGACGATGGACATCAAGAGCGTTGCCTTCCAGGCGCACTCCGCACACAACCTCCCCGACGGGATGGAGCCCGGTTTCGAGGAGACCGCGGTCTTCGACCCGCCGAACTTCTCCTGGCCTGGCGGTGCCCATGCCGCGGTGGTGGAGGTCGACACCGAGACGGGAGACACGCGTCTCGTCCGCTACGTGGCGGTCGACGACGTCGGAAATCCCGTTAACCCGACGATCATCGACGGGCAGGTACACGGGGGAGTCACGCAGGGCGTCGCCGCCGCGCTGTTCGAAGAGGGCGCGTACGACGACGAAGGCAACCTGCTGACCACGACCATGACCACGTACCTCGTGCCCTCGGCGGCGGAGCTGCCGTCGTACGAGACGGATCGCGTCGAGACGAGAGCGGACAACCCGCTCGGCGTGAAGGGGGTGGGGGAGACGGGCACGATCGCCGCTGCGCCGGCGGTGATCAACGCCGTCGTCGACGCACTCTCGCACCTCGGGGTCACCGACGTTCCACTGCCGGCGACACCCGAGCGAGTCTGGAACGCGATTCAGGAGGCGGCGTCGTGATCCCGGCTCGGTTCGACTACGTGGCAGCGGACCATCCCGAGCACGCGATCGAGCTGCTCGGAAAGCGGGAGGACGCGAAGTTGCTGGCAGGTGGCCACTCGCTCCTCCCCGCGATGAAGCTCCGTATCGCGAGGCCCGCGTTGCTGGTGGACATCAGCCGAATCGGCGACCTGTCCTACGTCCGCGAGCACGAGGACCACCTCGCGATCGGAGCTCTGACCCGGCACAAGGACGTTTCCGGCGCGGCGTTCCTTCACGAGTACTGCCCGATCGTGTCGTTCACGGCAGGGCTCATCGGGGATCCGCAGGTCCGGCATCGCGGAACCATCGGCGGCTCGCTCGCCCACGGCGATCCCGCATCCGACCTGCCGGCGGTGATCCTCGCGCTCGACGCCTCGATCGTGGTTCGCGGGCCCAATGGCGAGCGGACGATCCCGGCGGGGAGCTTCTTCACCGGCGTCTTCACGACCGCGCTCGCGCCCAGCGAGATGATCGTGGAGGTCCAGGTGCCGAAGCTCCTGTCGGCCGGCTGGTCGTACGTGAAGATGACGCGTCGCGCCCAGGACTGGGCGACGGTCGGAGTCGCAGCGATCCGGCGTGCGAACGGCTCCACGGCGACCGCGATCGGGCTGACGAACATGGGCGCAACGCCGCTTCGGGCAACCGCGGCCGAGGAGGCGCTCGCAGCCGGGTCGTCGATCGAAGACGCCGCCGCGCTCGTCGCCGACGGGACGGAGCCGTCCTCCGACCATTTGGCGAGCGCGGACTTCCGGAGACACCTCGCCCGCGTGCTCGGGCGCAGGGCACTCGAGGAGGCGGCCGGTCGGTGAAAGAGAGGGGTCAGACCCCTGGACATGTCCAGGGGTCTGACCCCGAAGCTCAGCGGTAGACGTACGAGCGCTCGGGCACCGGCACCTGCTCGAGGATCGTGCGCATGACGTCGTCCGCGCTCATCCCCTCCTCCAGGATCAGCCGATGGCGAAGCACGTACGGTGCGACCTCGCGGACGTCCTCGATCGCGACGTGGTCACGACCGCTCAGGCGTGCGCTCGCCTTGGCCGCGCTCGCGAGATGCATGATCCCGCGTGAGCTGACGCCGAGCTCGACACCCGCGATGTCGCGGCTGTGCCGGGCGAGGGCGACCATGTAGCGGCCGACCTCCTCCGGAATCTCGGTTGCGTCCAGCTCGACGCGTGCGCGATCGAGGCCGACGACACCGAGGAGTGGACGGACCTCGCCGAGCATGTCGGGGGCGACGCCCTTGTGCGGAAGGTCGAGCATCTCGAACTCGCTGTCCGCGTCGGCGTACTCGAGCTGGACCTTGAAGAGGAAGCGGTCGAGCTGCGACTCGGGCAGCTCGAAGACGTCGCGATGCTCGTACGGGTTCTGCGTCGCGATCACGAGGAACGGGTCAGGCAGGCGATGGCCCTTGCCCTCGACCGTGACCTGGCGCTCCTGCATGGCCTCCAGCAGTGCGGCCTGCGTACGCGGCGGCGTGCGGTTGATCTCGTCTGCGAGGAGGACGTTCGTGAAGACGACACCCGGGAGGAAGATGTGCTCGCCGGCTCGGATGGCGTTGGCGCCCGTGAGCTCGGCCGGAGTCGTGTCGGGCGTGAACTGGATGCGCTTGAAGTTCGCGCCGAGCATGTGCGCGGTGGCGCGAGCGAGCAGTGTCTTCGCGCTGCCCGGAGGCCCTTCCAGCAGTACGTGCCCGCGCGCGAGCGCGGCGACGAGCAGCAACTCGACGGCACGCTCCTGCCCGATGACGACCTTCGCGATCTCAGTTTTCGCCCGCTCTCGCAGCTCGATGAGGCTCTCGAATGGCGCCTCGACCAACAATGCCACGATCGTTCCCTCCCAGTTTGCAGCTCAGTGGATGCCGCAAATCTTACCCGCGACTCCGACGAGGCAACCGAACGGCTCCCCAGCCTTGCCCCCACCCACTATCGGCGCGCAACGACTACGCGTCAACCCCCGATGGCGTGAGTCGTTACGAAACCGGCGAGACGGGCGGTGGAGCGGATGCCGGCCTCGGGGTCTGCGCCGACGCCATCGCGTCGAGCAGGACGGTGTCGACGCTCGTGTCGCCGTTGACGACGATTCGGTGGCGGAGGACGTATGGCGCCATCTCGCGAACGTCCTCGATCGTGACGACCGAGCGTCCCTCGAGACGGGCATTCGCCTTCGCCGCGCTGACGAGGTGGATCATGGCGCGCGAGCTGACGCCGAGCTCCACACCCGGAAGCTCGCGTGTGCGACGTCCGACGGCGACGATGTAGCGGCCGACCGAGTCGGGGACCTCGGTGTGCTCGAGCTCTGCGCGGGCCTTGTCGAGCCCGACGACGCCGAGGAGCGGTCGGACTTCGCCGAGCATGTCCGGGGCGATGCCCTTGTGGGGCAGGTTGAGCATTGCGAGCTCGGCGTCCGCGTCCGCGTATTCGAGCTGGATCTTGAACAGGAAGCGGTCGAGCTGGCCTTCGGGGAGAGGGAAGACGCCTTCGTGCTCGTGTGGGTTTTGTGTGGCGATGACGAGGAACGGGTCGGGAAGCTTGTGCACCTTGCCGTCGACGGTCACCTGCCGCTCCTGCATCGGCTCGAAGAGGGCGGCCTGTGTTCGCGGCGCAGTACGGTTGATCTCGTCCGCGAGAAGGACGTTCGTGAAGACGGCGCCCGGGAGGAAGAGGTGCTCGCCGGCGCGGATGACGTTTTGCCCGTTGAGCTCGCTGGGAGTCGTGTCGGGGGTGAACTGGATGCGCTTGAACTGGGCGCCGAGCATGTGCGCGACCGCGCGGGCGAGGAGCGTCTTGGCGCTGCCGGGAGGGCCTTCGATGAGGACGTGGCCGTGTGCGACGGCCGCGCAGAGGAGGAGTTCGACGGTGCGATCCTGTCCGACGACGACCTTCCCGACCTCCGCCTTCGCCCGCTCACGCAGGTCCGCGAAGTCGTCGTACTTTTCCTCCATCATCAACGCCACTGGTCCCGTCCTTTCGCCTCGTTTCGGCCCGCCCTCGGACCCCCAGGTCCCGTCTGTGCCGCAGCCGGGCCGATCCGCTTATCGGCAGCTATCCTGGAAACCTGAACACACATACGGGGGCGACCAGGTCTCGACGTGGTCGGTTCTCCGGCAGAACTGCGAGCCGAGGTCGCCGGTTGGCCTCGTAAATCAACCGGCACCAAAGCAAGTGCGAAGAAGAACGAACTCGCACTCGCCGCTTAGCGTCAGCTAGGTAAGGCGACGTCGACCCGGATTCGGCCCGAGATCCGGTGTTCGGCGCCAACAATCGGGCTCGGCGCCGAGGGAGAGCCAATCGCCCGGAGCGCGACACTGAAGGATGGCTGGCTCGTCGGTTGGTCGTTCGCGAACCGGCCGGCGAGCGAGATCAAGCGCGAACTACGCTCGTAGACGTTCTGTCCGGTGCGACCGCGGACGCGGGTTCGATTCCCGCCGCCTCCACTTGGACAGTTCCGGAAACAGCTCCAGAAATGGGGCTGTTTGTCGTTGGGAGCTCTCTCCGCGCCGACGCGTCGTCCCGAATTGCCCCGAGGCGGCCTCAAGCAGGAGGACTTCTCCTCCCCGTGCGGGGCGGCCCGCATCGTCTCGGTCAGCTGGCCGATGTCTCAGTCCGCGTACAACATCGCCAGTGGTCTAAATCGAGGCGTGCCCAGCAGCCTTCGCGAACACCGCCAGCCGCTTGCGGTGATGGTCGAAGTGCGTGAACTGGATCGCCTTAACGCGCCCTTGCACGATGCGGCTGGACGAGCTCGTGAACTAGCACGCCGTGAACCGACGCCGCGCCACGCAGGTGCCAGAGACGGGCTGGGGGCCTTCCCCCGATGGGAGCAGCTGTCCCCCGTGCGGGGGTATCTACCCGGTCGCATGGACATAAGGTCAGGCCGTGGATTTTGCGGACGCGGTAGCGATCACCGCCCGAGCGTTCGGCGAGAAGCGTGGTCGCTCGGGGCTGCTGCTCATCGCCCACGGTATCGAGGTCGCACAGGGACTCGGCCACAGCCCGATGCCCGCCAGCCTCAGCACCGGCGTGCTCCACGATGTTCTCGAGGACACCGACTGGACGACGGATGATCTCAGGAGCAGGGGTGTCGAGTCCGTCGTTTGCGAGGCGATCGAGATTCTCACCAGGAGAAGGGGTGAGAGCTACGTGGGTCATATCGAGCGGATTTGCGCCGCGACCGGAGTCGCCGGCGACACGGCCCGTCACGTCAAGGTCGCCGACTTGAGGGTGAACTACGCTCGGGCCGATTCGGACACGTTGCGCGAGCGCTATGAGCAGAGCCTTCCGCTAGTGCGGAGCGCACTCGCAACGGCGAGCTAACGACCGTCGGGTACCCGGCTGAACGGCCGGGCATGCCGCCAAGCTGCCCAGCCGCTCGTTACCGGGATTCTTCCCCCTAACTTAGAAGACGCACTCCTCTCGAGAAGCTTGCGCCCAAAGGGTGAATCGTTCGTAGCGCCCATGGCTCAGGCTCCCCTTTCACCCTGCTCGGGGCTAGGCGGATGGCTGAACTCGCCCGATCTGGTCGCGGGGCCCGGCCGGTCGCGTAGCTCCTCCTCAGGTCACGAGCTTGACACTCGTAGTGTCGCGCCCGTGAACGACACCGCGCGAGAGCCCTCCTACTCTCGAACGTACGAGCAAGCGCATTTGAGGAGGGAGAACCATGAAGCGCACAGCTGTCACCCTTGGTATCGCCATCGCAGCACTCGTAGCCCCAGGAGCCGCGAGTGCGACCGGCGTCATTCAGGACGGGTTTGGCTCGAGCCCAGGCAGTGCCCGCCCTCTGAGCGGCATCGTCGTGAACGGGATCGGCACGAGCCCCGGCATGTCCGCCCCCTGACCGGCGTCATCGTGCCACGGGATCAGCACGAGCCCCGGCAGCCTGCGTCCTGGCACGGGCGTCATCGTTCAGGGCTTCGGCACCAGCCCGCACTCCGGAGTCATCGCGAACCGCTTCACGCTGCGCCTGCTGGTGCAGACGGGCGTCCTCCAGCAGTGATCTGACGACTGCCACCAACGTTTCGAGTGGACAGGAGGAGCGGCCGCTGCGGTGGGCCGTTCTTCCCACGTTCCCAGGAGGCTCGCGGTGAGGCGCGTCTCTAAGGTTCGCGCAACGGCTACCCGCGACGTCCGGGTTTCGTCGCCACGCTCGGAAGTCGGACTTCCGGTGGCGGTACCGCCATGGTTACGACTCGGTGGTCGTCGACGGCTTCCGTTACGCCGACGACGATCCACGTAACGCCTGCTCGCACAAGAGTGTCGCCAGCCTCGGGCACTCTCTCGGTCGCGCAGTACTCCTAACTCCCATCAGGGAAGCGGAGCGTGATCGCCTTGCTCGTGCTCCTCATATCCGTCTCCTTCGGCAGCTTGCCGCTTTCCGTTCGCATTCGACAAGTGGAGGACGGAGGGAGAGGTAGGCGGGTCTCCCACCGTCCATCGCCAGGAAGCGTGTCCTGTCCTCGCCTCGCCCGATAGGACACGATTGGGTCAATTCCTTGGCGATGTCAGACTCGCAGAGTGAGCCCCGCACCGCGCTCCGCAAGGCGGCGGTCAGGATCGATCCGATGGGGTGTCATGAGCGACCGGCTGCAAATGGAGTAGCCTCCCCTGAACAGTCCTTGCGCAAGCAGTACCACTTCTGGCCGTCCGACGATGGCGTCGATGCATGGGATGTCGACCGATTGGTGGAGCTGAGCCGTGATCTTCCGGTGGAGCAGGTGCCGCTCACGTCGATCTGGGAGCTGGATACGGCGTACTGGTCACAGCCGCTGACCGTTCGCGACGTTGCCGACCACGCGTGACTGGTTCAAGCGGTTGACGTCTCGTTTCCGATCATCCTGGGCGAAGACGGTCGGGTCATGGACGGGATGCATCGAGTAGTGCGGGCGCTATTAGAAGGACGCGAGACGATCGCAGCCGTCCGGTTCGATGTGCATTCCGGAGCCGGATTACCGAAACTGCGACAGAGACGCGCTTCCCTACCCAGATACCCCTGGGCATCCAGCGTCGCGCTGAGTCAGTTCGCGACCGCCTCGTCGCAGGTCATGTCGATGAGCACGAAATCACCCCTAGAACAGAGGGCGGGCACAGTACGCGGGTTCGATTCCCGCCTCCTCCATCAACCCTGGAAGTCCTCAGTAGTGGCTGTTGTTCCCGAGCGCGTCGCCGCGGCCGAGCTTGCGGCCGGACGTGTCTCCAATGTCGACGTATGGCCACATCACCACCGTGTGGTCACGCTTCGAGGTGTTCGTGACGTGGTCGAACTGGATCACGTGGCCGATCTCTGCGCCGCCACGGACTGGATGTCGTATGCGCCGGAGGCGCCGGTCGTCGACCACTTGAACTATGGTGTTGAACCGGATGTCCGCCTCGACCGGGTTGCCCGTCTCGTCATACGCCATCACCGTGCACGCGAGCGCTCCGCTGCAGTCCTGGTCGTTCTTCAGGCGGCCCCAATCGACCGTGCTGTAGCCGTCGTGCTTGGCGGCGCGAGAGGTCTTGCCCTCGTAGTGCGCGGGCGGGTTCGCCTGGTCCTCGATGCCGCACCAGTTGATGTTGTTCGTCCACTGGCTCTGCGCGTTCCGGACGGCCTTGACAACCGTATCGCGGTTGATCCCCGGCGCCGTCGCCCCGATCCACCACTTCCTCGTCGTCTGCCAGTACGTCTTCCCGATCGACGCCTGGGACGAGCTGTCGCACTTCACGTCCGCCCCGGTCTCCGCCGGAGTCACGGCATACACGGCATCGGAGGCACTCCGCAGCACCCCGGACGGCCGGAAGAACGCGACCGAGAGGAGACGCTGCTGCGAGTCGCTGTACAGGCGGGCGAATCGGCTCCCGTCTCTGCGGTGGAGGGTGCAGAGGACAGCCGCCCGGCGAGCCGACGACGGGAAGCCTGACCCCCGGCGGGGATCCTGAACCGAGTCGCCCCGGACCGGCGACGCCAGGCGCAGGCCGCACGGCCGGGCGAGAAGTGGCTGCGCTCGGCGCCTGAGGCGCGACGGAAGCGGCATCTTCCGGCGCCGCCGACCCACGCTGCGGCGGCGACCACGATCGCGACGAGGAAGGGGCGGCGCTCGGTTTGGATACCCAGGTTTCTCGTGGAAATCGGCGCTGGTCTCGTCCCCCTTTCCGGGCACGCGCTCCTCGATCCATAGGTAGCTGGCGAGCTTCGTGCTCGGATCGCGCGTGAGGCTACGGCTGGGTTAGAGGTCTTGGACGATCTGGACGGGGTTGCCGTCGGGATCGGCGATCCATGCGATCAGCAAGCGCCCGAGCCATTCGTGTGGGGGCACCAGCCCGGGAGCTCCGTTCGCGGTGAGCTCGGCGAACGCTGTGGGAGTGTCGTCGGTCCAGAGGATCACCGCGGCTCGCTGGCCTTCGGGAACCGGGTCGAGGCCGTGGTCGTCGCGTGTCGACACGACGGACGCGATGCCGATCTTGTAGCCGTCGAGGGCGAGATCGACGTGAATCGGATCGCCGTCAGTGGGGACTCGAACGGTCTCCTCGAATCCGAGGCTCGAATAGAACGCGACGGCACGTGGGAGGTTCTGGCTGAAGAGGATGACCTGCGGTGTGCGGAACTCGCGCACGGCCTCCCTCACCGTGTAGTTTGGCCGCCCACCAGCCCGGCTCGGTCGGACTCGGTTCGTTGCGACTCGTCGTGCCAGATCCACCACTCGTAGGGCGGCGATTGCGGATAGCCCTCCGGCGAGTCCTCCCACTCCTCCTGACGCCCAAGCGCAGTCATGTCGAGGTAGCTCCACGTGCTCCCAAGTGCCTCGTCGCCGCGGGCATCGATGAAGTAGGTGCGGAACACGTGGTCGTCCTCACGGAGGAACGCGTTCGTGCCGTGCCACTCGTCGACGCCAAAGTCGGCGTCGAAGTCGTCCGTGATCGTGTACCACGGCATCTCCCAGCCCATCCGCGACTTCACGCGCTCGATGTCCGCCTGCGATGCGCGCGAAACAAACGCAAGAGTCGTGTCGCGTGCATTGAGATGGGCGACGTGAGCGACCTGGTCGGCCACCATGGAGCAGCCGATGCAGGCATGCTCGGGCCAGCCGGACACGCCGGGCTCGAAGAACGCGCGGTAGACGATCAGCTGGCGGCGTCCGTCGAATAGGTCGAGCAGGCTCGCTTTGCCCTCTGGCCCGTCGAACTCGTACTCCTTCTCCACGGCGAGCCACGGCATCCGCCGACGCTCCGCCGCGAGTCCGTCACGGGCGCGGGTCAATGCCTTCTCCTTGACGAGCAGTTCTTGCCGCGCAGACTCCCATTCCTCCGGCGACACGATCGGGGGCGTGTTCATGCGGGATCTCCTTCCTCCGCTTCCTCTATCTCGGCGTCTCTGGACGACGAGTTCCCCAACGCGCCATGTTCGAAGCAGGTCGACGCGACGCGGGGTGTGGCTAAGGTCCTGCCAGGGGCGATCTTCACCGGCGCGAACTTGTGCGTCTGCGCGCCGCCGTACATGGTGAAGCCGTCAAAGACCTCGTACCGCCACGTGCCCGCGACCGGGAAAACGATGCGCGCGCGGTATAGGCCCGTGCGACCGGTGGGGCGCGCCCTGAAAGTCAGCGACTTCTCGAGCGCCGCGGTCGTGGTGTGGACCGGCGCGACCCTTCTGATCGTCACCGTCGGATTCAGACAGCAGAGCGGCTGGCTCGCCAGGCCGTGCTGAAGCACCGTGATGTTGACGACCCACGGCTCGTCCGCAGCCATGCCCTTCGGCGACGAACTCAGCTTGACGGTCGCCCAGTTCCCCGCGAGTGCTGTGCTCGCATACACGAGCGCCACGGCTGCGACGACGATGAGTCACCACTTTTGCACGAGCGACCTCCTCTGTTTTCGGATGCCGCGTATACACCGGCCCGCCGTGGCGGGTTCCCCGGGCGCTTCCGTCGAACGCCTTGCGGCTCGACGTACCTTGTGCTTCTATGCATAGCACTTCGAGCCGTGGAGGCGACATGCACATCGACAAGGACCTAGTCGCGGCCGTCGGCGACACCGCTCGTGCTCGCAATCCTGGCGGAGGGTGAAAGCTACGGCTACGCCATCCTCAAGCGGGTACGTGCGCTCTCCGAGGGCGAGCTCGAGTGGACCGACGGGATGCTCTACCCGCTGCTCCACCGCCTCCGTCGGCTCGGGTACGTGACGACGGAGTGGCGAACGTCACCGGAAGGGCGTCGCCGCAAGTACTACATGGTCACCGACGACGGACGAGCGGCACTCGCCGATCAGCAACGGCAGTGGGCGACGGTCACGCGTGCGCTGAATGACGTCTGGCCGGGGTCCGGTGTGCTGCTGACGGCTCTCGGCGAGGCGTGAGCCATGGAGAGCGTGGAGTCACAGATCGCAGAGTGGCGGGCCTACGTCGCCAGCGCTCCGGGCGTCAACGGCCACGACGTCGACGAGCTGGAGGATCATCTTCGCCACCAGATCTCCGAGCTGAACGCGGCCGGCCTCACGGCCGACGAGGCGTTCCTGGTCGCCGTGAAACGGATGGGCGACCTCGACGGCCTGTCCCGGGAGTTCGCACGCGAGCACAGCGGCCGACTGTGGAAACAGCTCGTCCTGAGCGGTGACGACGAGCCGGCGCGCGCGGCCAGCGGCTGGTTCGAGCCGCTCGTCTTCGCCGTGGCTGCGGCTGTGGCGATCCAGGTCGCACGCCTCGCTGCCGGCTTCCCCGACGAGGAACCGAACTGGCTGTTCGCGGAACGTGCAGTCTGTTCGTGTTGCCGTTCCTCGCCGCGTACTTCGCCCGCCGACGGCAGCTCGACATCCGGCAATGGGTGCTGACGGCGGTGCCGTTCGTGCTCGCTGCGCTCGTGGTCAACCTCTATCCGTACGGCGCGGACTCCGACACCGAGGTCCTCGTCGCGCTCCATCTGCCCGTCGTGCTCTGGTTCGTCGTCGCCTACCCGTACATGGGCGGCACGGTCCGATCGCACGAGCGGCGCATGGACTTCGTCCGCTTCACGGGCGAATGGTTCATCTACTACGTGCTGATCGCGCTCGGAGGCGGCGTGCTCATGGGCTTGACCGCGGCGATCCTCGAGCCCACGGGGGTCGACGTCGATCGGATCGCCGAGTGGGTGCTGCCGTCGGGAGCGGCGGGTGCCGTGATCGTGGCCGCGTGGCTGGTCGAGTCGAAGCAACGGGTCGTGGAGAACATGGCGCCGGTGCTCACGATGCTCTTCACGCCGCTGTTCGCGGTGATGCTGGCCGGCGCCGCGGTCGTCTACGCCGTGACCGGGCTCGGCGGCGCGTTCGATCGCGAGCTCCTCAGCGTCTTCGACGCCCTGCTGGTGGTCGTCCTCGCGCTCGTCCTGTACGGGATGTCCGCGCGGGAGCCGTCCACGTCGCCGGACTGGATGGACGGCATCCAGTTGGTCGCCGTCGTCAGCGCCCTCGTGCTCGACGTGATGGTGCTCGGCGCGATGATCGCTCGGATCGGCGAGCTCGGGTTCACCCCGAACCGAACGGCAGCGCTCGGCCTCAACCTCGTCCTCCTCGTGAACCTGGCCGGGGCCGCCTGGCTATCGGCCCGATTCCTCAGACGACGCAGCACGCTCCACCGGCTCGAGCGCTGGCAGACCACCTACCTTCCCGTCTTCGCCCTGTGGGCCGCCACGGTCGTGGTCATCCTCCCGCCGGTGTTCGGCTTCGACTGATCGCATCGCCGCGCGCAGCGCAGCGTTTCAGTAGCATCGCGCCGTGCGCGAGTTGCGTCCGGGCCTGTGGCACTGGCAGGCACCCCATCCGGGCTGGGGGCCGAGCGAGCCGTGGGACCAGAACGTCTCGTCCTACGCGATCGACGACGACGAACGCCTGCTGCTGTTCGACCCGCTGGGCGTGCCGAGCGAGATCGAGGCGCTCGCGGCCGAGCGCGAGACGGCGATCGTGCTCACCGCGCCGTGGCACGAGCGGGACGCGGAGCGCCTCGTGGAGCGGCTCGGCGTGCCGGTGTACACGCCGCTGCCCGACACCGCGCAGTACCTCATGGACACGTACGGCATCACCGCCGAGCAGGCCGGCGACGGCAGCCCCGACGTCGTCTGGCTGCTCCGCGAGAACAAAGGCGAGGCACGCCCGTACTCGCCGGGCGACCGGCTGCCGTTCGGTGCCGACGTGTTCCACGGGCACAAGCCGAACGACACGGTGCTCTGGGTCGAGAGCCAGCGTGCGGTGATCTCCGGCGACACGCTCGTCGACTTCGGCCAGGGCCTCGAGATCAACGAGAGGTGGCTCCGCCCGGGCGTGACGCGCGAGGAGATCGCCGAGGGGTTGCGCCCGCTGCTCGAGTTGCCGGTCGAGCACGTGCTTGCGACGCACGGCGGGCCGACCGACCGGGCCGCCCTCGAGCGCGCGCTGTCCTCCTCCTAGGGGCGCCCGTGGAGCGGTTGAGCTTCGCGCCCGAGGTCGCGTTCGTGCCGCGCGGGACCTCCTAGAGCGTGTGACGGTTGCGCCGCTGACGCTGTCTCTCGACGAGGGCTCGCCTGTCCAGGCGGCGATCTTTCGATTCGAGCCGGGTGGCAGGCTCCGACGGCATCCCGCGACCTTCCCGCAGATCCTCGCCGTGCTCGAAGGCTCAGGCGAGGTCAGCGGCGCGAACGGCGCCGATGAACCCATCGAGGCAGGCGAGGCGGTGTTCTGGCACGAGGGTGAAGAGCACGAGACGCGTTCGGCAGGCGGACTTACCGCGCTCGTCATCGAGGGCGATAAGTTCCGACCGGGTCCCGCGAGCGTCCGAAGCCTGCCGCTTGACGCGCTCTAGGGGCGCGTGAGAAACAGTCGCTTCTCCGTTGCGAGGTGCGGGGCCCAACTCGAGGCGCGTCGCGCCTGCGAATCGCAGGTAGGCCCGAAGCGCCTCGCGCATCGCGCCTCGACGAAGCCCTCGGCGCGGCGCGGGCGCAAAGCCGTCCTCCCACCAGAGGTCGATCATCTGCACCTGGCCTTCGGCGCGGTCGAGACCATGCGCGGCTCGATCCGTCCGACGAGGCGATCGCGGAAGAGCATCGGCAGCAC
>CAWEGY010000017.1:0-293004 GCA_963808865.1 uncultured Gaiellaceae bacterium
AGCTCGCGAGTCAGTACCTCCAGCCGTTCTCGACCACGCCGGAGATCGGCGCGGTCACGGGCATCGAGTTCCTCGGCAACGGCCGGGTTCTGGCTGCGGCCGAGCCGACACGGCGCGGCGGCGGCAGCGCGATGGTGGAGGCTACGGGATAGAACGCCCGCACGCCTCGCGCTGGTCGTGCGAGCTATGGGGGGTGCGCCGACGGCGGGAGTGACTGGAGTTTGGCGTTGCGGCAGAAAGGTATCCCGCACCGGTGCCGGGGCGAAATTTCCAAATCATCTACCCGAACGGCGACTTCGAAATCGACGCCGCCTTGCAGCAGCCTCCTCCGGCCGCCGGCGACACGATCCGTCGACGGGGCAAACTGTGGAGAGTCGTGGCCACGACCGATGGCAAGCCATTCATCGTGCGGGTCGAGCTCGCTGAAGTGAAGGGCGTAACTCGCTAAGAACCCACGGGCTTGGCGTCTTCGGTGTCTCGTGGGTACGGTGAACTCCTCGTGACCCGCGATGACGGCCCCGGGGCACTGAGGCTCCGCTTCCCCGACGGGGACGTCGAGATTCGGTGGACCAGCGACGCTCTTCCTGTCGGCGTGCTCGTACGCAGTCGCGGTGCCTTGTGGCGCGTTAAGAGGTATGACGAGCGAGGAAACGTCGTCCTCGACGTCGCTTCGCCCAGGGACCAAGCGCAGTACGGCCCGGTAGGCAAGCCCACACCGCTCGGCGAAGACTCGATCCTCCTGGAGACGATCGTCGAAGTCTGACGTCCTCGCCTCTTCGCGTACCGATGCGCCGGTCGCTTCCAAGTGCGCTCGGGCAGTCGGAGCACGAGTGGCGCGTTCGCGAAGGGGCTCGTATCACGAGACGTCGGAACGCGAGCTCGAGGCGGGGGGTCGAGCTGATGTCCCGCTTAGGTCGACTCCTGTAGCGCCTCTCAAACAGAACGCGGCTCATGGAGCCGCTCTCATCCGACGTGTCGGGCTACCGGCCCTGCTCGTCCATCCGCCCTGACCGCCACCCTGACCGCCGCCCTGGCCGCCGCCCTGTTCGGTGCCTTGACTCTCAGACATTTCCCCTCCCTTCAACGAAGTCGATGGTGCAGAAGAGACGGGTTGTCTCTCTGTGAGTCGGCTAGTCGCCTGAACGGGGCATCGCCGAACCTTGAGCTCCTCGCGACGTTGCCCCGATCGACTCAAGGGGCAGCGGCGGGCGCTCGCATGGAGCGCCCGCCCCTAGCCGGTTGGTCTAGTGGTCGTGGTCGTGATCGCGATAGGCGCTACCGGCCTTCGCGATGCCACGGCTGAGGATGTACCCGATCGCGATAGCTGCGGCGAGCGTCCAGGCCAGTGGCGCGTCGAGGTTATCGGCCTGCTGGGCGGCCACGAGCACTGCGACGATCCCAGCGATCATCGCGTAGAACTCCGTCGTCAGGAACGACGGCTTCGTCTCGGTGGGGGTCGTGTGCCGAACGCGAGGTGTCGATCTTGTGCGATCGACATCACGATCGGTCGACACGGGCTGTGAGGACATTGCATCCCTCCATTCGTGTTGGGGGAGCACTCGTACCCTCCGAGCGGCGGCGCGAAACCTCTGGCGGTCCTCCACTTCGAGCGAGGGCTTCCCGAAGGCTGAGCCGGCGGCGAGGTGGTGGTGGCTCCTGCGCTGTCTCAGCGAAGGCATGTCAGCCGGCGAAGGAGATGGCCGAGTCTTGCGGAGCGGAACTCGAAGGCGGGAGGGCTGAACTAGCCGCTGAGCATGCGAACTCTCGTCCTCGTCTGAATCGCCACCTCGGACATGAGCTCGGTCATCATCGCGAGACCGCCGCCATCGTGACTGGGCTCTGGCTCTTTCCAGCCGCCGAGATCCGTGACCTCCACCGTCCCGTCACCGGCCCCGCCCGACTAACGCGTTCGCGGGGTGGGTGTCAATCCTTTCTATCCGCGTGCGCGCGAGGATTGGAGGTCACGCGCCCGAGCGCACCCCATGCCTTTCGCTCCGCTTGCATCAACTGCGATTGGGAGCGACGCCCAAGCAGGAGCGGTCAGCACTTGCCAGTCACGGACTTGCGCAGAAAAGACTGAAGTTTTATACTGGCTGTGTTTACAACTACGTACAGGAGGTTACTCATGACAATTTTTATCCGTTGGGAACCGTTTCGCGAGCTGAACTCGCTCCAGTCGGAGATGAGCCGCTTGATGAACGGCCTACTCGAGGGAAACGATCGTGGCCCGCGGAGCTGGGCGCCCGCACTTGACGTGTGGGAGACCCCGACGGAGGTCGTGTACGCGTTCGATCTTCCCGGCATCCCTGAGGATCAGATCCACATCGAAGTCAAGGACGAGAATCTCACGGTCTCTGCCGAACGGACGAAGATCGAAGAGACAGATGAGAACGGCTTCTACCGCTTCGAGCGTCGCTACGGCACTTTCGCTCGCGCGGTGGGACTTCCCCAGGGCGCGGACCAGGACAAACATCTCTGCTCACTACGAGAATGGCGTCCTCGAGGTGCGCGTGCCGAAGCCCGAAGAACAGAAGCCGAGGAAAATCGCCTTGTCGAAGACGATCGAGGCTTAGGGCCGCAAGCAGGTGCGCTGACCGAAATGCGAGGGGCCGTTCACCGGCCCCTCGCAGTCTGGTGGGCCGAGAGCGATCTGATTATCCAGTCCCTTGTGGCTGCTGCTGTGTTCGAGCCGATCAGGCTCGACTCAAAGCATCTCAGTGAGTTTGAGCGGAGAGCCCGTGGGGAAATCTCAATCTCCGTTCTAGCGAAAGGGAAGGACATGGGAATCATTGCTTTCATCATCCTTGGGCTACTCGCGGGCATGATCGCCAAAGCGCTCATGCCCGGCGACGACCCCGGCGGATGGATTGTGACCGCCATCATCGGTGTCGCCGGCGCGCTGCTCGGCGGCTTCCTCGCGGGGGCTCTGTTTGATGCAGACCCGATGGACGAGTTCTTTGACATCTCGAGCTGGCTTACGGCAATCGTCGGGTCGATCATCTTGCTCGTCATCTACCGCCTCGTCGTGGATCGCCGCGGCGGAGGGCGCTCCGTACCTAACTACGCACACGGCGCAGGCCCCGGAGCAAACCGGGGCCTCGCTGTATCTGGGCGACTGTCTCTCCGCCGAGCACGCGCTGCTTCGCGAGTTGAACACGGTCATCGACGCGATCGGCGCCGAGACATACAAGGGCACGAATCTGCTCGTGCGCGGCGGTGTCCACCAGGCCGCGTACGCGCGCGCTCTCGAATACCTCACGGGTGCCGACCTGATGAAGCTGTTCCCGAGCCCGCGGATCCCGACGGAGAAGATTCCGGAGTGCAAGCCGCACATCGAGCGCGGCGATCATCTCCGCCTCTACCGCTTCTCGCCGTCCGACTACCAGGGGCTCGCCGCCGTCTTCAACGGCCCGCATCCGGAGACGAATGAGGAGCTGGTCCTATTCGACGAGGCGCCCGAGGGGCGTTCCTCCTCCGACCTTCCTCCGCAGCCGGCGGTCTTCGCGCCCGATTACGCACCCGCGGAGATCCGGAGATCGCCGCGAAGCTGCGCGCGCGCTGGGCTGCCGAAGGAGCCGACGGGGCTGGTGGCGGATCTCGAGGAGCGCTTCTATTGCCGCCGCGAGCGCTCGGTAATGGGTTTGCAGAAGGGTGATGTGGGAAGAGCCACGAGATGCCCGACTCCAACCCGACGGAGAACCTCCCATCCAAGCACGATCCCTTCGACGCACCAGATGCCGAGGACGAGGCCGACACACGCGAGCGCGTGCTCGAGGGTGGGCAGGACGCCGGCGACGGAGACGACGAGGAAGTGCGCCGCGAGCTCGGGCTCGAAGAGGACGGCGACGTCTCGTAGCCATGCGGCTGATTGCCGCGCTTGCCGTTGTCTTCCTGAGCGGATGCGCGGGCGACACGGGGCAGGATCGTTCCGAATCGCCGGCTGACGCCGCTGACGCGCCGTTGCGGCTCGAGGCGCGGCCGAGCGCCAGGGCGAAGCCGTGTGCGGCGGGCGAGTACGAGTTGCGAGTAGCGCCTGGCCGGAGGGCTGTCATGCGCGTCACCCGGCCGCTGAACGGCCAGCCGGCGGCGCTCCTCGTCGCGCTCCACGGGGCCGGGAGCGGCGGCGCGCCCGGAGGCCTCTACGCGTTCCGAGGCGCCTGGGATGTCCCCGGGCTCGTGATCGTTGCGCCGGCGGCGGTCGGCTCGGCTTGGACTCTCGGCGAGGTCGACGTCCGCTTCGTCGACCGTGCGCTGCAGCGAGCTTTCGCGCGCTGCCGCGTCGATGCCAGGCGTGTCGCGATCGGAGGCTTCTCGTCCGGCGCCGGCATGGCGCTGTGGCTGGGACTGGCGAACGGCGACCTCTTCCGCGGCGTGATCGCCCTCTCGGGTGGAGGGTCGCTGCCGGACGAGCGGGTGGGAAAGCCGCGCGTCTTCGTCGCGCACGGGATGCGTGACCAGGTGATTCCGATCGAATTCGGTGGCGACCGGATTGTGCGCCGACTGCGAAGTGATGGCGGCTACCGCGTTACATATCGGCGCTTCGCCGGAGGTCACCGGGTCGTTCCAGCAATCGCGCGAGCCGCCGTCGTGACAACGCTGCGCCGCTAGTGCCATCCGATCATGAGGAGATGGAGTCCCGCCCTCACTTGAAGGCTCTGACAGCCCGTCGCCGGAGGAGGTCGTTCGCCACGAGTCCGGTATTGGTCAGCGCGAGGAGTAGTCCCGAGGCGATGGGACACTGATGCGCTGGCTTCAACTAGAACGAGTTCGAGGTCGGGCTCCAGTAGTTTCGAGGCTGGTCACGGTGGCGGCTACCACATGCCCGAAGACAGCCGAGTACGCGTCTACGGCTGCTCGCCTGGTTGCCTATTCCTTTCCCTCGCTGCCTCGATAGTTCTTACGGTTCTGCTGAACGTGTTGATCCGACTGTTCTAGATTGACCGACGACTCGGCAGCTTAGGTTCCTTGATCCTCGTCCGAGCCGTCGCCCTTCGGGTCGTCTTCCGGATCCGGCCCGTCGTACTCGTCCTCAACGGGAACGTCCTCGTTGGGAGTTTGGGCGAGGTCTGTCTCGATGGTTTCTTCCTCGGGTGTTTGTGCTTCCGACATCACTGCTCTGTCGCGGATGTTTCGTTCCATCGTGTCCTCCTCGGCTTGGGTCGCACGGTGTTCGTATGTCCCTTCCAACGCCTGAGAAATCCTGGCGCGCCCGTTAGAGCAGCACTGTTCCTGAAGAGCAAGCAGGCAGCCCCGTCGCCGGGGCTGCCTCTGTTAGTGCGTCAGTGCGCCTCGACCACCTCGGCGATCGACCACGAGTCGGTAGATCACAAGAAGGATGATCGATCCGACGATGGCCGTCAGCCAACACGAGATGTCGAAGAACTCATCCATCGGATCTGCACCGAAGAGCGCCCCAGCCAAAAAGCCGCCAAGGATCGCTCCCACTACGCCGATGACGGCGGTGATGATCCACCCGCCCGGATCGTCGCCGGGCATGAGCGCTTTGGCGATCGCGCCGGCGAGGAGTCCGAGAATGATGAACGCAATGATTCCCATCAGTTCCTCCTTTTAGGTCACGCGTCTGTACCCCGACGCAAGCCCGACTCAAACTCGCCGCGGAATCGCGATCCGGGGGTCTGGTGGTTGCCGAAGGGGGTTCGAACGGGAACGGGTTACGGGAGGCCAGTACCGGATAGAGCTTTGACCCCACCCTGCGACTAGCGTCCGTCGAGAGCCACGGCCGCGCCGATTCCCTCGCGGTCGTCGCCGAGCGCCATCTCGGCGTCGCGCTCGTCCTTCATGGCCGTTTGCGTCGCTGTCGCGAGGAGGTCGAGCTGTTCCTCCAGCACCGCGACGCGATCCGGCAGCGCCAACGACTTGAGATCGGCGAGCGCGGCCTTGAGCCGGCGGGTGACCTGTGGCGAGCCGGCGCCGGCGAGGCGGATCTCGTCGAAGGCGAGATGGACGTACGCGTCCCAGTTCATTGCGAACACGGCAAGCCGAACCTCGCCCTCGTCGTCGCGATGGCGACCGTCCGGAATCGGCCGGCGCGCTAGCTGCCTCAGCAAGTCGTGGAGCCGGTCGACGGCCTGCACGGCGGTGGTCGGATCCTGGAACGGTGAGTCTGCAAGCGAGCGCTCCGCGATGTCGACGAGGAGTCGGATTCCGTACGCGACGTCCTCGTCGAGCGTCGGCTCCAGCGCCGAGGACGAGCGCGCCGTGAAGCCGATCCTCGTCGAGATCGGCCGGCTCCCCGTGGACGCGGAAAAGCGGCGCACCCGCGGGCACGAACTCCCCGAGCGCGGGAACAAGCTCAAGCACGCAATCGACACGCTGCGCCTCCTCGACCAGCTCCTCGGAGCCGATCTTGGTGACGACGCCGGACTTGCGAGCCGCAACGACCGCCGGTGATCCCGGCTCGGTCTCGAGAGCAGGGCCTGCGTCGGGGTACTTGCGATCGAGGAGCTTGCGCGTCTCCTTCCCGACGAGCTCGATCAGCGCGGAGACGCGTAGCGCCTGGCCGATGTGGTGCACGTAGACGACGAGCACCGCGATGCTCACGAGAACGAGGCAGAAGGCGGTTAGCAACGAGATTCCGGGCACCTGCCCCGTGCCGTCGCCGTTGTTGACGACCTCGCGGACGGCGAGGATCGAGTGCACGAACGTCGCGACGAAGAGCCCGATCGCGAGCTGGCTCGGCTTGTCTCGCAGGATGCGTTGCACGATCCGGGGCGAGAACTGACCCATGGCCAGTTGGACGACGACCATCGTGATCGTGAGTACGAGCGCGGCCAGGCTGACCATCGAGCCCGCGATGGTGGTCAGGATCACGACCGCGGCATCCGGCCCGACGACGAGTGCGCCTGGAAGCGCCTCGTAGTCGAAGTAACGGTCGAGCGCGATCGTCCCGAAGGAGAGCAGCACGCCCGCCAGCACGCAGAGCACCGGGACGAACCAGAGGCTCGACTTCAGATGGATGAGGAACTTGGAGAGCTGCACTGCGAACAGAGGGCGTACCCGTTCGCGCACCTCGGAAACGAGGCTAGAGCGCTTGCGTACGTCTTTCAGGTGCTCGTGACCTCATCTCCGAGGCCCGCGTAGAGATCGAGAGCACGCCCGGCACGGAAGAAACGGACGACCCCGTCAGATAGCGCTGGCCTAGGCCCCAGTCGCCGGCTCAGAGGAGTCAAGGATGGCTGCGGCGGATCCGTTTATCCCGGAGATATCTGTCGAGCAGGTCTTCGCCCATGGCTCGGGCACGCTTTCCTGCCAGTTCGTCGCCCTCGCCTGCGGCGACGATAGAGCCCTTCATCAAGATGTGCCAGGAGTGCGCGAAAGCCTCGGAGTCTTGCACCCCTGCTTCCTCCGCCAGCGTGCGCACCACCGAGCGGATGTACTCCAGATGTGCCGCACTTGCCTTTCCGAGCGGACTGTCCAGATCGCCCATCTCCAGGAGCACGTTGATGAATGAGCATCCTTCGAAGTCGTCTCGGTGAAACCACTCGTCGAACACGTCGAATATCGCGAGCAGACGCTCGCGCGGCGTCGATCCCCGCCTCCTTGCCTCGGCCAAGACGAACTCACGCGTCCAGCGCTGCTCTCGGCGCTGCAGGAACGCCAAGACAAGCGCTTCTTTCGACGGGAAGTGGCGGTAGAGCGTCGATTTCGCCACCCCGGCCTTGGCAAGCACCTCCTCGGTGCCGACGGCACGGATTCCTCGTTTCGAGAAGAGCTCGTAGGCCGCGTCCAGGATGCGCTCTCGTGCCTTCGCTGTCTCGCCGTCGCGCCTCTCGGGAGCACTGAGATCGTCCCAGGAGACGCCTTCGGGAGCCGGCAGTACCCACGCTTACGGTGGCCGAGCCTCGGGGCCATCTGCCTCGACGCGGGTCACAAATCCTTCGTCGCCGTTACGGCCTAGTCGATCTCCGACCTTCGGGAGCGTCGATCCGTACCTGTGCTCGACATCTCCCGACGCGTACCTGACTGTGATGCGCGAATGCGTCATTTCCCTCCATCAGGCAGGCGGGCTCGTCTCATCTCGAGGATCGACTCGACCGCGGTTGATCTCAGTCGTAGCTCGCTCGAAGCCTGTATCGGACAGACAGGTTTGTCCTTCTGCGCGTTGGGAACTGCCTTCAGCACTCAACGAAAGGAGCGGTCGAATGGCGACCGAGCAGACGAGCGGTCGTCCCGGTGGGGCGGTCGCAGAAATGAAAGAGAAGGGCGAGGAGCTCGTCTCCAGCACCCAAGAGCAGCTTTCGACGAAGGCTCATGAGCTTGGCGAGGATGTGAGCTTCCAGGTTCGTGAGCAACTCGACCAGCGCTCGACCCAAGCGGGCGAGCAAGTGCAGGCGATGGGCTCACGCCCTTCAGTCGGGGGTTGAGCAGCTTCGCAGTGAAGGCAAGGACGTCCCTGCGAAGGTGATGGCGCAGGTGGCTGAGCGTGCCGAGGATCTCGGCGCATATCTCCAGTCGGCCCAGGCGGACCAGATGCTTATGGATCTCGAGCGCTTTGCGCGACGCCGTCCGTGGGTGACCGCCGGAGTCGGTGTCTTCGCCGGATTCGTCGCTTCGCGCTTCGTGAAGGCTTCGGCCGATCGTCGCTACGAGAGCTCGCGGAGCAATGGCGGTGGCTATGTCTCGCAGACGCAGCGGAGCCTCCCTTCCGGAGGTGCGTAGATGACGAGCGTCGATAGCGGAAGGCTCCGGCAGCGCTCGACTCTCGAACTGGTCAAGGACCTGACCCACCAGGCGAGCACGTTGGTCCATCAGGAGGTCGAGCTCGTCAAGCTTGAGGTACAGGAGAACGTCGAGCTGGCGAAGGTGGAAATGACCGAGAAGGCGAAGACGGCCGGCACTGGCGTGGCACTGCTCACTGCGGCCGGAGTCGCCGGACTGATGGCTCTGGGGGCGCTCAGCGCGTTCCTCATCCTCGCTCTCGACGGAGTAATGCCGAACTGGGCTGCAGCTCTGTGCGTTGCGGCGATCTGGGTGGTCGCAGGCGGCGTCTTGGCCGTGTACGGGCGCAGGAAGATCGACGAAATGGGGAGTGCAGTGCCGTCACGAACAATCGAGGCAGTGAAGGAGGACGTCGAATGGCTCGCACATCAGAAGAGCTGAAGCAGGAGATCAGTCAGACGCGAGAGCAGATGGCCGAGACGGCCGACGCGCTCGCATACAAAGCGGATGTGCCGACGCGGACAAAAGACTGGGTCGGCGAGAAGAAGGATGCCATCGTTTCGACAGTGACCGGCGTGTCGTCCAAGGTCGGAGACGTGACACCCGACGGTGCTGAGGTCACCCAGGGCGTCAACCGCATGAAGCGCCTTGCGGAGCGGAACCCTCTCGGGCTGGCGATCGGCGGTGCGGCTGTCGGATTCATCGCTGGCGTGCTTCTGCCGTCGACCCGCGTGGAAGACGAACGGATCGGGCCGATGGCGGACGAGGTCAAGGCGACCGCGGCGGAAGCCGGTCGCGAAGCTCTGGATCGCGGCAAGGATGTCGTGCAGGAAGCTGGCGCGACAGCGATCGAGACCGCGAAGGAACGCGGTCGAGAGGAGGGGGAGGAGCTGTCCGAGAGTCTTCAGGAGAAGGCTCGCGAGGCTGCGCCGAAAGAGGAGTCGACTTCTCGCCCAGCCCCTTCGGCCACCAACGGTCAATAAGACCGGCGTTGAAGCTCCAGCCCCAGCTACGTCGTCAACGAAAAGAAAGGAAGTAGGCATGCCAGAGATCAACAACCCGAAGGATCTGTTCCTACACGAGCTCGGCGACATCCTGTACGTCGAGCGTAAGCTGGCCGAGAAGGTGCTGCCGAAGCTCATCGACGAAGTCACGGACGACGAGTTCAAGTCGGGACTCGAGAACCACCTTGCGCAAACCCGCAAGCATGTCTCGAACGTCGAGAAGGTCTTCGAGATCTTCGGTGAGGAGCCGCACGCCGAGCCGTGCGTGGGATTCGAAGGCCTCAAGAAGGAGCACGACGAGCTGATCGAGAAGTCGTCGAGCTCGCTCATCGATCACATCGACCTGGGTGCAGCCGCCCGGACGGAGAACTACGAGATCGCGGCCTACGAGGGCCTCCGTCGGATGGCGAAGGCCTTCGGCGAGGACGAAGCGGTGACGCTTCTGGATACCAACCTCAAGCAGGAGAAGGAAGCCCTTCGGGAGGTTGAGAAGATCGCGACCCGGCTGAGCCACGAGTCGGTGACCGTATCGGCGACGAGGTAGAAGCTCCTCCCGATCTGATCCGCGCGGTGATGAGTTGGCGTGGTCGTAAGGCCCCGGTCGGTTCTGAGGACCGGGGCCTTCCTATTCGGAACGGGCCATGATCGTCGCGCTCCACGTCGCAACGGGCGCTGCCGCGGGCGCTGCCAGTGGGTCGCGACTCAAGGCGTTACTCATCGGGCCGGTCCTCCACCTCGCGGGCGATCGCCTTCCACATGAGGACATCCACTCGGCGCGGTTCGAGATCGGAAGCGGTCTCGCGGCGATGCTTCTCCTTGCCGTTCGGCGGGGCCTACTCGACCCGGCGACGCTCGGCGCGGCGGCGAGCTCCGCCCCCGACCTCGAGCACGTCCTTCCGATCCTGCGTCCAGGTGGAAGGAAGCTCTTTCACGACCGTCTCGGCTGGCACCGCGCCGGCCGTTTACCCGTATGCCTACAGCTTCTCCTGGCGGGTGCGATTCTCGGTGTGCTCTCGATGCGCAAGTAGCAGCCCGAGTCCTTGCCAGTTACCGATCGTGAGAGACCCGAAACAAACGTGATGGAACCCACGGACTACGCCTAGAGCAATCCCCACCCCGACCGAGCGTAGTCGTGGCGGCGGGGCGAGCACAAGGTGGCGGCTGACGCTCGAGATTGCCGGTTCCGTGTTCAAATGGTCCGGACGCGTTGCTCCACCGGTTGTTCGAGGTAGCCGGGTTGATCGACGCGATGGAGGTCGGAGGGTTAGTAGGTCGGGGTGGCCGGCCACGCGGGCCAAACTCACGGCCAAGGCCGTTACGTGCTCGCCCCTGGCACGGGTAGCGTGAGGCGGGCGCGGTCGATACCCGCGAGGAGCGACGCAATGCCGAGTGACGAATCTATGATGTCTTCTGCCTGGGACGGCGAGGCGCCGAGTCGACCATGCTCATTCCGGCGAGCAGCTGGCCTACCTCGCCGCCGTCGTCGAAACGTCGTCGCGACGCGATCCTGAGCAAGACTCGACGGGACGATCACGAGCTGGAACGCGAGCGCCGAGCGCATCTTCGGCTCACCGCCGAGGAGATCATCGGGCAGAACATCCGGCGCCTGATCCCCGACCGGAGCTACAGGCCGAGGAGGACGAGATCCTCGTCCAGCTCCGTGAGGGGCGGCTACATCGATCACTACGAGACGGAGCGGCTGACCAAGGACGGGCGCCGGCTCGACGTCTCGCTCTCGATCTCGCCGATCAGGAACCGCGCCGGCGAAGTCATCGGAGCGGCCAAGATCGTGCGCGACATCACGGCGCGGAAGCGAGCGAGAGGATCTCACTGGCCGCGACCACGGCGAAATTCGAGTCGGTCTTCAACCAGTCGGGGATCTTCGCGGGGATCATGGACGTCGAGGGCAACCTCCGGGAGGTCAACGAGCTCGCCCTCGAAGCGTCTGGATATACGCGAGACCAGGTGCTCGACAGGCCGTTCTGGGACGACCCCGTGGTGGCGCGGCTCGACAGAGGTTCAAGCGCGCATACGCGCTGCGATCGAAGCAAGCCGCCGCCGGCGACGTGTTTCGCGAGACATTGCGTACTGGCCCGCCGATGGCACGGAGCGGATCGTCGACTTTGCCATGCATCCGATCCGCGACAGACGGAGGGTCGGTGCGCTCCTACACCCGACCGGGATCGACATCACAGACCGGGTTCGTGCCGAGGAAGCATGCGCGCACGGGAAGCCGAGGAGCGTGAGATCGCCATCGGCCTCCAGCGCGCATGCTTCCGACGGACCGCTTGATCATTCCCGTCGCGTGTTTCGTGCTCGGCGCAGTACGAGGCAGGAAGCGACGTACTCGAGGTCGGCGGCGACTGGTACGACGTCTTCATGCTCGCCGACGGCCGGCTCGCGCGTGACCGTCGGTGACGTCGTCGGCCACGGGCTGGCCGCGGCCGCGGCGATGGGCCAGCTTCGGACGGCCCTCTCGGCGCTGGCGCGAGTACACGGCTCGCCCGGCGAGCTCTCGATGCGGCTCGACGCATTCGTAGCTCGAACGCGAACGACCGACTTCGTCACGGTCTGCCTACGGGCGTGCTCGGATCCGGAAACCCGCGTTTTCGAGTACGCCTCGGCGGGACACCCGCCGATCCTGCTCGTCTCTCCGTCGGGAGACGTCCGCTGGCTCGACGATGCAGGGTCCAGGCCGCCTTGTTCGGGGACGGACCGACCAGCTCGGCCTCAGGGCTCCGTCGATGCTCGAGGCCGGCTCTCTCTGTTCTCTACTCCGACGGCCTCGATCGAGCGACGCGGCGAGCGACTCGACGACGGGCTCGAGCGCTGGCGACGCCGGCGCCGTCGCTCGTCGGCGTTGCCGCCAGAGGTCCCCGAGCGGCCGTCGCGACCCTCGGCCGCGACTCACGCAATGACGACGTCGCGGTCTCGCATCCGGCACGTCCCAGACGGCGCCGCATTCCGCCGGGTATTCGACGGCCGTGCCGAGGAGCTACGCGAGCTCCGGGTGGCGATGCGGCGTGGCTGAACGATCGCAGAGATCTGATCGCACGAAGGACTGCCCTATTGCTCGCGGACGGCGAGGCTTACGTCAATGCGATCGAGCACGCTTATGTCGGCGAGCCGCGGGGAGGTAGTGTCGAGGTCGCAGCAGGGACGCCGGCGACGGTCGATCAGGTCGTCGAGCCGCACTCGGGTCGATTCCGCCAGACCCTCAGCCGGGCGCAAGACGAGGACGTGGACCACGAGCATGCGACAGGCTTGCGAGCGAGTTCAGCCGCAACCCGGGGCGGCGGGTACCACGGTACGATTCCGCCTGCCCTTGGACGACGCCGCCAACCCCGCGTGAACGATGAACTCGTGCCGGATGGAGCAGGAGCGCCGCGAGGGACGCCTGATCCTGCATCTGCACGGCGAGGTCGACCTCTCGAACGTGGAGCGCCTCGGGCAGCAAATCGAGATTGCCGCCACGGGGAGCGCACACGTCCTGATCGATCTCTCCGGGATCGAGTACATCGACAGCCAGGGCCTGAGGCTTCTCAAACAGCTGTCGAACCGATTCTCGGACGAAGGCGCGACGCTTCAACTGATCGCACCGCCCGGAACATTCGCACGCGGCGTCCTTGAGATGACCCTCCTCAACGAGACCCTGGAGGTGCACTACGGCGCAACGGACTGAGTTCGTGGCCCTCGGGGCCCAAAGCCCGCTCCCAGCTCGACGCGATGAGAGTTAATGGGGTAGGTGGGGTACGGGCGATCAAGCGTGCGCGCGAGGATCCAGAATCGCGTCTGAGTGGGCCCGCAATCCAGGCCCAGGAGGCCGCGCACGCCTTCCTCGCTGCGGCCGCTCTCGGCACGAAGGTCAGCCTCGCCGCCGCTTCATCCGACGCTGACTCGGGCCACCCGCTGACTGAACCTGCGCTCGTCGCAGCCGGCTAACGGCGTCGCACGCTCACGGTCCGTGGGCTGTAGGTCGGCGCGGCGCAGCCGCAGCGGAGCCCCTGAGCTGCGCACGGCGCCACGGGACGACGACCTCCCGCACGACAAGGTCGACGATCGCCGCGGCGGGGACGGCGACGAACGCGCCGATGGCTCCGCCGAGGGAGGCGCCCACGAGGACCGCGACGAACACGAGCAACGGGTGGATGTCGAGCTGATCGCCCTCGACGAGCGGGGAGATCACGTACCCCTGCAGGTTCTGGATCACGATCGACGCCACGAACGTCAGCACGAACGTCCGTGGGCTGTCGAGCGCGGCGATCGCGAGGAGTGGGATGCGCGCGAGCCAGCTGCCGACGAGGGGAATCAGCTCTCCGAAGGCCACGATCACGGAGAGCGGGACCGCGAAAGGCACTCCGATCACGATCAGCGAGACGTACGTAAGCGCCCCGACGATCGCCATCACGATGACCTTCGCCCGGAGGTACCCGCCGATCCGCAGCCAGGTCCGGTCGAGGACGAAGCCGGCGCGACGCCGATGATCGGGGTGCGTCAACGACAGGACGAAGTCGCGGATCCGCAGCCGGTTCGTCAGGAGGAGCAGCGAGATAAAAAACACCGCAAGCAGGTCGATGAAGATCGAGAAGACGTCGCCCGGAAGCGCCGCGGCCCGCTCGCCCGCCCGGTCGAGGATCGCGTCTCCGAGCCGCGACAGCTGTTCCTCGAACGGTGGCAGCGCCGGAAAGTCGGCCCGAAGCTCGGCGTACGCCTCACGGATTCCCTCGTAGCGCTCGGCGTACTCCGGTGCGCGGTCGGCGAACTCGACAACCTGGCCGAGCAGAGGGGGCACGACGACCCAGCCGATGCCGACGATGAGAGCGAAGCACGCGATGTAGATCACCACCGCCGCCAGCCCGAGCGGCAGGCGAGAGCGCCGGTGAAGCCACTCGCTAGGCCCGGTCAGAGCCGCGGCGAAGAGCACGCTCACGAACAGGACGAGCAGGACGTGGCGAACCATGAACAGCAGGAGGACCGCGACGACGGTCAGGATGGCGAGCAGCAGACCGAAATAGACCGGCAGCGCTCGGTGGAGGAGCGACTCCCGCGAACTCCCCGGCGGCGCCATGTCGACGCGGATACCCGTGGAGCGGCGGTGCTAGTCGCCAGGCCCGTGTCGCGGGATCGCGACGGTTGGAGCGGCACGCCGTCGGTCCCCGGTGAGCCGGCCCCTCAACACCCCTGCAAGTCCCTGAGCGTCGACGAGGAGCGCACCCTCACGCCGTACCCACGCCGACTGGGACACAATCGTTCGAGCTCGTCGAGCAGGGCTTACGCGAGTCGGCCAAGCACGGCGCCGAACAGCGCATGGCGCCACGTAGCGAGTCCGAAGGCACGCGGGTTCGTAAGCAGCCGAGGCACGCCGGTCTCGCCGCGTGCCGGGTGGAAGCGGTCGACGAAGTATGTGAGCGGATACAGAGCGACGTGCTCTGCGAGTGCCATTCCGACCGCGAGTCGGCGCGGGTCGAGAGACACCCGTTGTCTCACTTCGTAGAACGCTAGACCGAACATCGATCCGTTCACCGCGTGGATTCCGAATCCCGCGAGGCGCCATGTGGCGCCGCGCGTGACCGCCTTGCCCAGCACAGCGATATCCGAGTAATCGCAGCGAAAGAGTCGCTTGTCCAGCGGCTCTTGAAGCGCCCACAGCGTCGCGGCCGTTGCGCCAGCGAGCGCTGCTCTCATCCGTCCGTTCGCGCGCATCAAGGTGCCCCGAAACGGCAATCCGGTAACGCCCTCAATGATTTCGCTCGACCGTGGTGCGAACAAGTGGAACGCTTCGCTCGTATCGCTCGCGCTCTTCATCGGAGTCGGCCGTCGCGATGTTCACGGTGAGATCGGCAAGCTTGACGCGCTGTGCGATTACTCCGACATCTCCTGGGGTTGCACAGATCCGAGCGACGAAGTCCTCGTCCTCCTCGTCCGGCCGGCGAGTGAGCGTGCCGACGGCGTCGAGGACCGTTGCTGCTACGCCCGAGCCTGCGAGATCATTCATCGTCCAGTCCGTGTCTTCAAGAACGTCATGGAGGACCGCAGTGCTCAACTCAGACAGTGTCGCCCCTTGGCCCAGGGCTTGCGCAACATCAAGCGCGTGAGTCAGGTAGAGCTCGCGCGTTTGCTCTCGACGATGGTGCTCGAACGCTCGCGCTGCGAGTGACACCGCGTGAACAAACATGTTCGAAGCCGCTCCAGCCGGAACCACTCCGCTCGAATACCCGTCGCTCGCGCCCTGCAATCGCTCAGTCCTCGCGACGAGATCCTGGAGATGGCTTAGCGCTCGCGAGGACGCAGAGTGCGAGGTCGGTCCCTCGCACGCAGGCCGAGGCGCGCGACGAGCGGGTCGTGAAATCGCGCGACGGAAACGCGCGAATTGCTTGTTCACGGACGTGACGGTCGCATCCCGAGCGGAATACGGGCCTGATCCTCATAGGCACCAGAGCTGACCCATCGAAAGGAGCTAGGGCCATGCCTGTCGCCTTCGGCGGGATCCTCTTCTTCATCGTTGGCCTGCTTGTTCTGGGTGGGTACATGCGCAGGAGTCGAAGCTGCAGAGGACGGCATCGATCCCCAAGAGCATGACCACCCCGACGCCGGCCACGTCGCAGGACCGCCACCAAACCGCTTTGCTTAACCGCGGCTCGCTGCAAACTCCAGCCGCAGCATCGAGTAGTTGGCCGTCGCCTCTACCCGAACCGACGACGCGAGCCTGTTGAGGAGTCGTGCGCGTTCCTCGCGTTCGGTCAGATCGAGTGGCCGCATGGTTCCGTCTGTCCTGAGTGAGATGACCACGGCGTCACGCTCGATCGCACCGAGGACGCTGAATTCGTGGTGACCGCTCTCGATCGCGCCGGCGGCCGCCTCATGGGTGGCCAGCACGACCGCCTCACGATCAGCGTCGATGGGGGCCGAGCTCAACCATGAGACGACGGACTTACGAAGATCGCTGAGACTGTCCGACCGACTGTCGATCGAGACCGAGAACAAGGTCGGTGGGGTGTCTCGCTTGTTAATTCGACTTACCTCGCTGCAAAACGCTGTGTGCAGCACTCGTCCCCGTAACGCATACGACCCTAAACACGCGCCGCTCGGTACCGCCCGACCGGAAGCTCAGACCGGGTGCCGCACAAGCCGCCTTCTGGCTAGGCGGCTCTTCGTCCAGTCTCGTCGTTGTCCTCGCGCTCGAGCTTCGCAGAGGACGGAGGTTGAGAATGGCGACGGGCGCTTCACGACCGGTGGGAAGGTTCCATGCCAATCGATCGAGTTCAAGCACGTCGGGCGTCGGTTCATCACGCTGCTGCGTCTTCCACCTCCTTGTTAGCGACTTGCCCTGTTCCGTTGAGTGCCTCTGCTCTGGATTCCGAGCAACTCAGGTGACTGAGAATCCCCGAGAGTTCGAACGCTCTCTCCACGATCGGCGCGGTACCCAGTTGCAACCTGAAGCCGCTCCCGCGGGACTCGGCAGCACGATGAGCGCGAAAGAGTGTCCGGAGCACTGAGGAATCCACGAACTGAGCCTCGGAGAAATCGGCAACGACGACGGCGTTCCGCTCGATTAGGGACTCGAGCAGGCTTTGAATCCTGTCCGCGTCCGCCAGGTCGTGCTCGCCGGTGAATTCAACGACCGCCGCGTCCGGTGTTGGCCGCTCGACCCGAATATCTTGGAGCTCACCCATCATTTCCCCCTTTCGCTGACGAGGTGGTATCGTTCGGTGGTCGATAAGTTACGAAAAGGAAGTCATGTATGTCAAGTCCTGATACAAACGGCCGGTGGCACTTCCTCACCAGCCACACGCAGGTGCTGCTGGCGATCCACCGCGATCCCGATGTCCGGCTACGAGACGTAGCAGCGACCGTGGGAATCACCGAACGCGCGGCTCAGCGGATAGTCAACGATCTGGTGGAGGCCGGCTACGTGACCAGAGAGCGCCACGGGCGACGGAACCGATATGAAGTCAGGTCCGAAGCGCGGATGCGACACCCCGAACAGTTCGAGCACGAGATTGGAGAATTGCTCGAGGTCTTGCGCTCGGACGGCGATTAGCGAACACCCGGCAGTCGGTGTCCGTCAGCTCGCGACCAGGCCCCAGCCCTCTGAGCGCGTTCAGGGGTGGGTAGCCCTCACACCTTCTCCTACGCGTGTGTGCGCGTGCGCGCGAGAGGATCCAGGGTTCGCGCCCGACGCGGGGCCCGCGACCAGGCCCCAACCCGACGAACTCGTCCGCGGGGGTGGGGTACCGTCGTACCTTCCTATTCCGCGTGCGTGCGCGCAAGGATTCGCTCGGTCCCGCGGGGCGGGAGGGGCGTATGGGCAGATTCCTTCGGCTGCGGCCGCCCTTGCGAACTAGCGCTCGAAGTCGAGCTTCCGCTCCTCGCCGCTCTTCGGCGGTCGGCCCCTGACCGCGCCGACAAGGATCTCGGCGAACTGCAGTACCTTGGGCTTCTTGTCCTCCCAGTACTGCGCCTGCTCGACCTCCACGCGCAGGAGACCGAGGTGGGGATCGTCGACGCCCCCCGGAAACCAGGCCTCGGCATAGATATTCCACAGCTCTTCGGCCTTCGCCCGATCGTGGATGAGAGCCGCGCGGCCCGACACGGAGATGTAGAGGTCCTTGTCTGGAGCCGCGTAGCTCAGCCCGACCCGAGGATTCCGGTCGAGCTCGCGGGCGAGTGGCCCGTCGTCAGACACGAAGAACCAAAGGCTGCCTTCGAACTCCTTCCCCTGCGTCCACATCGGTCGTGATCGGAACGACCCGTCCATCTCAACCGTCGTCATCATCGCTGGCCGCACCTTCTCGATTCGATCCCACAACTCGCTCTGCTCGGCGCTCATCGAGTCTCGATCTCCCATTTCTGGCTCCCTCCGAGTGAAAGTTGGGTCGGACGTATCGGCTTCCCCATACGCCCGGTCACAGTCGCCGTCCGTGAGCAGTCGTTAGTTCACGCTGGCCACGTTGGCGGTGGCCCTTCAACGAGGGCGGCTCAGACTGAGCCGCCCTCGATCACAGAGCTTGGCTGGCTTCAGTCCTCGTTAACTTCACCTCGCCAGGCGCCCGTTTCATGAGCGCGTGACTCGATGAAGGACTTGAACGATTCGAGATCACCCTTGACGCGGTGGCTGTCGAATCCGAGGGCACTGCCGAGCGTCTCTTTCATGCCCTCGGGGTCGTAGTCCATCTGCACCATGACTTTCGTCCGAGCATCATCGAGCTTGTGAAACGTCACGACGCCGTTCGGCCCTTCCTGATCCAGGGCCCTCCACGCGACACGATGATCCGGATGCTGCTCGGTGATCTCTGCATCCCACTCGCGCTTGTCGCCACCGATCTCTGCGACCCACCGAACGTGCGTGTCGTCTTTCTGCTCAACGCGCTCGATCCCATCCATAAAGGCCGGGAACGATTCGAACTGCGTCCATTGGTTGTAGGCCGTCGTAACTGGGACCTCGACCTCGATCGATTCCTCGATGGTTTTCAACTCATCCTCCTTCGTTGGGTGAATATCGGCGTGAGCAACGTGCCCACGTGGCCACGAGCGAAAACGTCGCTTGTAGCCGGTTGATCCGTGGCGTCGGCACATCGCAGCGGCAGCTGGCCTGCGATCAGGACGCGAGCTGCTAGCCGCGTTGCGCTCCGATCCCGAGTAGGGGCAGGAACACGTCCGCGCGAGAGGGGCCGCTCAGCACGGCGGCCCCTCTCGTTACAACCACTGCTCAAGCGCTCGGAATGAGCACGCGGTTGATGACGTGAATGACGCCATTTGACGCCATCACATCCGCTCTCGTCACCTTCGAACTGTTCGCAAAGACGTTCGAGCCCGCGACGCGAAAACGGATGCTCTGCCCGTTTGCCGTCGTGGCCGAGGAGAGCTTGACGACCTTCGCAGCCGTCACTTTCCCAGCGACAACGTGATAGAGGAGCACTGCCCGCAGCTTGGCTCTGTCCTTCATTAGAGCGTTCACCGTGGACTTCGGGACCTTCTTGAAGGCCGCGTCCGTCGGTGCGAACACGGTATACGGCCCCTCCTGCTGCAAGGTCGCCGCCAAGCCTGCGCGCTTCAGGAGCATGGCGAGCGTCTTGAACTGGCCCGCCGCGACCGCAGTCTCGACGATCGTGCCTTGCTCGCGGGGCCGAGCCGATGCAGCCGGTCCGAGCGCCGCGATCGCGATGGCAGCAGTTGCAACAAGAGCGGTGAGCGTTGTCAGTCGGTACACGTCCGTTGTCCTTTCTCGTTCGGATGGCTGACCATTAGCGAGCCGCTGCAGTGCTTCGAGGCTCGGCGAGGGCGCGGCCGCGAGTCGCGACGAGCGCCCAGATGCCGTACGCGCCGGCGATACCAACCAGGCCGTACACCACGCGCGTCGCGGCGTTCGTCTCCCCGAACTCGAGTCCGAACACCTCGGCCACGAGGTCGAACTCGGCCAGTGCTACGAGTCCCCAGTTGAGTGCGCCCACGATCACGAGCGTGGCGGCGAGCATGTTGACAACTTTCATTCTGTACACCTCCTGTAGAAGATCTGTACAGCACGACGGTACACCGCAGCGTCCGTCTTGTCAAGACTTTGTACAAACGCTGTATAGTGCAAGCATGTCGGAGGGCGGTCTTCTGCGGATCGGCGAGCTCAGCCGTCGCTCTGGTGTGAGCCCGGAGCTGTTGCGGGCGTGGGAGCGGCGCTATGGGCTACTCCGCCCCACACGTTCACCCGGTGGGTTGCGTCTCTACTCCGCTGATGACCTCGACCGTGTACGCGAGATGCAGCAGCACCTCGCCGGCGGGTTGGCCGCGGCAGAAGCGGCAGCGTTGGCTGCTCGCTCCGCAGAGGAGCAGGTCCTGCCGTCGCCCCACCTGCCAACGACCGCGCGCGCCGAGCTCGCAGCTGCCCTCGATGCATTCGACGAGCCGCGAGCACAGTCGACGCTCGATCGACTGCTCGCAGAGGCCACAGTCGAGACGGTGCTGACCGACGTGATCCTTCCGTATCTCGAGGAACTCGGGGAACGCTGGGAGCGCGGGGAGATCTCGGTCGCCCACGAGCACTTCTCCACCAGCGTGTTGCGCGGGCGATTGCTCGGCCTAGCCCGTGGCTGGGGTCGAGGGCTCGGCCCAGTGGCACTGCTGGCCTGCCTCCCTGGGGAGCGGCACGAGCTGGGTCTGATGGCGTTCGGGCTAGCGTTGCGTTCCCACGGCTGGCGTATCGCCTTCTTTGGGAGCGACACGCCCCTCGATACCGTCGAGCACGCCGCGGACGCTCTGCAGCCGAGCCTCGTGGTGCTGTCTACGGTCACGCCAGACCTCGTACTCGCTGCACTACCGCAGGTGCAGACGCTCGCGACCCGCTATCGCGTCGCCCTCGGAGGAGCGGGCACGGTCGGGCTCGACGCCTCCGATCTTGTGCTCGTCCTTTCAGGCGACTCGGTCGCTGAAGCGGGGCGCGTGACCGGGCTCGTGGACGCGACGGGCCGGCTGGCTCAGGCTTGAGCGGAGGTCGATCGTCGGCTCTCTACCCATGCCCTCTTTGCTTCACGGTTGGTACACGACCGAGCGGGTGCTCGACTCCGGGGGGTTCGAGTCGACGCAGGGCGTACTTGCCTCCGAGCCGCTCGTCGAAAACTCCGAGTCGGGCGCGCGCTGGCTTGGGATCGCGTACTGGCAGGCGGTGAACCGCTTTACCCGCGGGGGGGTGCGCGCACGCTGGACCCACGATGGCGGCCGCCTCACCCTTCTGGGTGGCGCGAGCCTCCTCTCCTTTGAGCCGCCCGAACTCGCATTCTCCGACGAGGCTGTCTCGTGTCGGTACGCGATCAAAGGAGGCCTGCTCGCCCTCCGGGCGGGCGGGTCTGTCACGCTCGCGCAGCGACGCACTGATGACGAGGTCGAGCTGAGCGTCTTCGTCGAGGAGTATTTCCCGCGCCTCGCGGCACGGCTTGGCGCGCCCAGATGGACAGGAGCCCTCTACGCGAAGGGTCAGAGCCCCTTGCACGCCGCCATCAGCCGCGGCTACTTCGAGCTGCTTGCGTTGAGGGCGGGCGTATGAAGATCACGGTCTTTGGCGCGACCGGAGTCGTCGGTCGCGCGCTTCTCCCTCTCCTCGTCTCCGACCACGAGCTCGTCGCCGTTTCGCGCTCAGCACGAAAAGCCGAGACGCGCGTGTCTTGGGTCGAGGGCGACGCCACTTCGGCAGATGACGTCATGCGAGCCGTCGAGGGCGCTGAGGTCGTGTACTACCTCGTTCACTCTCTCGGCAGACCTGACTTCGAGCGGCAGGACTCAGTAGCGGCGGAGACCGTCGCAGCAGCGTGCGAGCACGCTGGCGTGAAGCAGATCGTCTACCTCGGCGGACTCGGCGACGACGACCCCGAAGCGTCACCGCATCTGCGAAGCCGTCAAGAGACGGGGGAACGCCTCTCGGCCGGAGGAGTTCCGGTGACGACACTGCGCGCCGCGATGATCGTGGGCGAAGGTAGTGCCGCCTTCGAGACGATCGTCGCCCTGGTCGACCGCCTGCCAGCGATGATCACTCCGACCTGGGTGTCGACGCCCACCCAACCGATTGCGCTCGACGACATCAGCCGGTATCTCGCCGGTGTCTGCGGCAATCAGGGTGCGTTTGGAGAAAGCTTCGATGCCGGCGGGCCTGAGCTGATGACCTACCGTCAGATGATGGAGCGGATCGCCGTCCTGCGCGGTCGCCGACCGCGGATCCTCGAAGTCCCGATCTTGACGCCGAGACTGTCGTCGTTATGGCTTCACCTCGTTACTCCCGTTGATGCGTCCGTCGCTCGCCCGCTGATCGAAGGGCTGAAGAATCCGACCATTGCGCGCGAGGAGCGATTGCGAACGCTCGTTCCTTTCGAACTCACGTCATTCGACGATGCCGCGAGGGCGGCGTTCACGTGACGAACCGTGCCTTGTCTGCGAGCTTGTCCAAGTAGTCCCCGACGTCCTTGGCCTTGGTCGCCAGACGCACCCAGTACCTCCGGTGAGCGCTGCTCCGCCCCTTCCTTCAGCGACGTGAGCCACTCCTCGATCCGTTGGTCGTAGCGCTTGATTCGCGACTCCTGGTCGCCATCCGCTGCTGATTCGTCGAGATCTCCATGGGTTCCGTTCCGGTCGGTGCAGCCATCACAGGCCCTTCTGATCAGAAGCCCCGCCCATCGGCGAGGCTCCTGATCGACGCGGTTCTTTCGTAGCCTCAGGTTCGGAGAGCTCGATGTCCGCCCCCGCGATTCACAACGACGCGGTATATCGCGAGCAGGATGATCGAGCCCACAATTGCCGTCAGCCAACTCGAGATGTCGAAGAACTCATCCATCGGATCTGCGCCGAAGAGCGCCCCAGCCAAGAAGCCGCCGAGGATCGCTCCTACGACGCCGATGACGGCGGTGATGATCCACCCGCCAGGGTCGTCGCCCGGCATGAGCGCTTTGGCGATCGCGCCGGCGAGGAGTCCGAGAATGATGAACGCGATGATTCCCACAGTTCCTCCTTTGAGGTCACGCATCCTTACCCCGCCGCGAGGCCGGCTCAAACGCATCGCCTCGTCGACGAGAAGCTCCTTCGCTTTCCTAGGCAGCCGGCGACGTTCTCGGGGCGCATCGCGTTCTGACAGAGCTTACGAGACCGACGTGCGACCCTGCTCCTCGCCTCAAGGGAGGCCAATGGACCCCCGCTCGATCCGGCCGAGGCGTTCCGCGCAGGCAGTCACGCCGACCGCCTCGCCCGCGAGCGCGCGTGATTCAGGCAGCGCCAAGCTGGCCAATCGCCCCCCGCGGATGGGGCGCAACTGGCGCGCGGCGCCGTTTTCAGGCCTTTCGGAACGAATCCCGGCACGTAATCTCGGCGCCAGACCGGGCGGTCTGCCCCCCTCGCGCGCTCGGACGTTCTAATTAACGAGGGGGCAGCGCTGTGCGCAAGTCCCCGCATGAAGCGAGGATGAGATCAGGGCAGGGGAGGCAGCTCGAGGAGCTCCCCCGACCCACTGTAGGGCGTGTACGAGGTCGCCGGCCATGGCTTCGCGCAGACCGGAGTCGGGATCGGCCCAAGCCGGCGCCGGTGCGGGCGCCTCTGTGGCGAGCATCCCCGCCAGGGCGGCCGCGAAGCTGGCCTCGTCCGGAAAGTCGAGATCGGGGCGACTGCCGTTCTCGGCTCGGAGACTGAGAAGCCAAACGCGACATCGATCGACGGGGATCCGCGAACAGCCGCGCCCCAGTCGACGAGCACGACGCCGTGACTCGTGAAGCAGAGGTTCTTGCTGTAGACGTCGTTGTGAACCAGGACACTGCCCTCGAAGTCCGCGCGAGCCTCGGCTGCGATCAGCGTGTCGAGCGAGCTCCGAAGCCACTCGTGGGAGCAGAGACCGAGCTCGAGGAAAGGCTCTGGATCGGTCGCGACCTCTTCCCAGCGCGAGGTCCGCTTTCCCTGGGTCGGAAGATCGGTCGGTGGCTGCGTCGCGGCCACCTGCTCGAGCGCCTCGAACAACGGGTACGCGTCATCGGGATACGGCGGAGGCCAGTGGGCTCCCTCGAGAAGCTCGATCGCGAGGAGAGCCTTCGCTCCTGAGTCTGCGAAGCCGACCAGCCTGGGGAGAAACGATCCGCGCACCTCGCCGTATACGAGCGCTTCGCGCCGGAGCATATGGAGCGATCCTTCGTCCTCTGCCTCCTTCGCGAAGACAGGCCCGTCCTGCGTGCTCACGCTCCATGCGCGGGAGCGCGTGTATCCGCCCGTGTTCACGGGCTCCCAGGCGAGAGGCGTGCTGCCAATTGCCTCTGCAAGAAGCCCTAGGTCGGGATTCACGTGCGCAGCGTAGAGTCCGCGCCCATGGAAGAGCTCGTCCACGGCATCCGCCGCGTCACGCTGTCGCTGCCCACCCGGCCGGGGCACGTGCACGCGTACCTGTTGCCGGGAGACGACGGCTGGACGCTCGTGGACACCGGCATCGGGCTTCCGGACGCCAAGGAGACGTGGTCGCGCGAGCTCGCGGAGGCAGGCGGGCGCGTCGCGACGATCTTCGTCACGCACTTCCATCCCGACCACATCGGGGCCGCCGCCGACCTGCACGAGCTCACCGGCGCGCCGGTCGTCCAGGGCGCACTCGACTACGCGCAATGCGAGCTCGTCTGGGGGAACCCCGCCTGGCCGGAGCGGATCCGCGACTGGTTCCAGCTGCACGGCGCGCCCGACGACGTCACCGCCGAGCTCGTCGGGCAAAGCTCGGTCTACCGACCGTTCATCCGCTACCAGCGCGACCCGCGTCTCGTCGAGCCGGGCGAGAGCGTCGACGGCTGGCAGCTCGTCGCGGCTCCGGGGCACGCGGACGGCCAGCTCTGTCTGCTGAAGGACGGCGTCCTGATCGCCGCGGACCACCTGCTCGGGCGGATCACGCCGACGGTCGGGCTGTGGCCCGCGAGCCGTGCGGATCCGCTGGGCGACTACCTTGCTGCGCTCGACCGGACGATCGAGCTCGACCCCGAGCTCGCGCTCCCCGGTCACGGCGATCCGATCGACGATCCGGCAGGTCGCGCGCGCGAGCTGAAGGAGCACCATCGCCTCCGCCTCGCCGAAGCGGCCGCGGCACTCGAGCAGGAGCCGAAGTCGGGATACATCCTGTCGTTCGCGCTCTTCGGCGCCGATCTCCCGCCGGCGGGACGGCGGTTCGCGATCGCCGAGACGCTCTCCCATCTCGAGCGGCTCGTGAACGAGGGTGCCGCCCGGCGGCAGGGGGGCGACGGGGCCGTTACCTATACTGCGGCCTGATCGATGGGCGACGAGATCCCGCCTAGTACCGGCGCCCTTCGCGGGCCATGAGCACTCCTCTGCGAATCGTCGTCGTCTTCCTGCTCGTGCTCGGGAACGCGATCTTCGTCGCGGCCGAGTACGCGCTCGTCACGGCTCGGCGGAGCCGCCTCGAGGAGCGGGCGCTGCGTGGCGGTCGAGGCGCGAAGACGGCGCTTCGCCTGATGGACGACCCGGTTCGTTTCATCTCCACGGTCCAGGTCGGGATCACGGTGTCGGCGATCCTGCTCGGTGCGATCGGCGAGCCGCTCGTGTCCGAGTTCTTCGAGCCGCCGCTCTCGGCGACGATCTCGTTCGTCCTCGCGTTCGCGATCCTGACGTACCTGTCCGTGGTGCTCGGCGAGCTCGTGCCCAAGGCGGTCGCGCTTGCAGAAGGCCGAGGTGCTCGCGGTCGCCCTCGCCGTCCCGCTCGACTGGCTCGCCAAGATCGCCCACCCGCTCGTGTGGCTGCTGCAGAAGTCCGGCCAACGTCGTGCTCCGCGCCCTCCGCGTCAAACCCGCGCCGGCCGGGATGATCGCCTACACGCGCGAGGACATCCGCCACTCGGTCGCGGCCGCCGAGGACGTCGGCGAGCTGCACGAGGCCGAGGAGGAGATGCTCTACAAGGTCTTCGACTTCGCCTCGAAGGAGGTCTCGGAGGTGATGGTGCCGAAGCCGGACATGGTCGCCATCGCGGTCGACATGCCGCCCGACGAGGCGCTCAAGGCCGTCGTCGACTCGCCGTTCACGCGCTACCCCGTCTACCGCGGGTCGCTCGACGAGATCGTGGGGATCCTGCACGTGCGCGACCTCTTCGCCGCGATGTACGACCTCGGCATCGCGTCCGTGCGCCTCGAGTCGATCGTTCGCCCGGCCTACGTCGTCCCGGAGACGAAGGATCTCGCCGCGCTCCTCGCGGACTTCCGGCGCGAGAAGCAGCACATGGCCGTCGTGATCGACGAGTACGGCACGACGGAGGGGATCGTGACGCTCGAGGACGTCCTCGAGGAGATCGTCGGCGAGATCGAGGACGAGTTCGACCTCCCGGACGAGTCCATCGAGCGGATCGACGAGAAGAACATCCGCATCGACGGGACGTTCACGATCGACGACTTCAACGAGCAGTTCGGGACCGCGCTCGAGCAGGAGGACTTCCACACGATGGCCGGCCTCGTGTTCGGGATGCTCGGCCGCGCGCCCGAGGTCGACGACTCGGTGCAGGCGGACGGGCTCCTCCTGAAGGTGGTCGAGGTGGAGGGCTCGCGGATCCTCCGGCTACAGGTCGAGTTCGGCGACGCTCCCACCGCCGACGAGCCCGAAGCCGCGTAGCGCTCGCGCGTGAGCGCTGCCAGCGGATCGCCTCTCCGCCACCGCGACTTCGCCCTCTACTTCTCGGCGCAGGTCACGGAGGCGTTCGCCCTGACGATGGCGACCGTCGCGATCGGGTGGCAGGTGTACTCCGTGCGCGAGAACCCGCTCGACCTCGCCCTCGTCGCGCTCGCAGAGTTCCTCCCGCTCCCGCTGCTCGCACTTCCGGCCGGACACCTTGCGGACCGCCTCCCGCGCCGGCGGCTGTGGATCGTCGATGATCGCCCTCGACACCGTCGTCCTCTGCGGCCTCCTCGCCGTGACGGCTTCGGGCGCGGACCAGGTCTGGCCCTTCTTCGCGCTCGCGTTCGTCCAGGGCATCGGCAGCGCGATCGGAGCACCCGCGAGCCGCGCTCTCATGCCGTCGCTGGTGCCGCAGGAGATCCTCGTCGCGGCACTCGCGCAGCGCTCGATCGGCTTCCAGCTGACGGTGGTCGCCGCGCCGGCGGTGGGCGGCTTGCTGTTCGCGATCGAGGACGAGCTCGTCTACATCGTCGGGATCGCGCTCTCGCTCGTCGCGCTCACGCTCGCGCTGGCCGTGCGGTCGGGTCGCATGCCTGCGTCGGACGGCGCCGCCGATCTCGGCGACGTCCTGGCAGGCGTGCGCCTGATTCGTCGCACGCGCGTGCTGTTCGGTGCGATCTCGCTCGACCTCTTCGCGGTGCTCCTCGGTGGCGCGGTCGCGTTGCTCCCGATCTTCGCGAAGGACATCCTGGAGGTAGGGCCGACCGGTCTCGGGCTGCTCCGCGCCGCGGCCCCGGCCGGTGCCTTCCTCTCCGCGCTCGCCCTCGCCCGCTATCCGATCCGCCAGCGTGCCGGGCCGATCCTGTTCTTCGTCGTCGCGGGGTTCGGCGCGTCGATGATCGTCTTCGGCCTCTCCCGCCAGATGTGGCTGTCGATGCTCGCTCTCGCCGCGGGCGGCGCGTTCGACCTCGTGAGCATGGTGCTGCGCTCGACGATCCTCCCGCTGGTGACGCCGGACGAGCTGCGCGGGCGCGTGAATGCAGTCGAGATGGTCTTCATCAGCGCCTCCAACGAGCTGGGCGCGTTCGAGTCCGGGGTCGCGGCCGCGCTCGTCGGAGCCGTGCCGGCGGTGGTCATCGGCGGAGTTGCGACGATCGTCGTGGCCGGGCTGTGGTGGAAGCTCTTTCCCGCACTCGCCCGGGTCGACCGCCTGGACGAGCTCCGTCCCGTCAGCGCCGCGCCCGGGTGAGCAGGCGCGCCGCGCCGGTATTGCGGATGGACGCGTCCACGAGCTCGATCGGGTGGAGTGCCGGCAGCGGGCGCTTGGCGCGGTGCAGAGCCTGCGACACCTGCACGAGACAGCCGGGGTTGGCGCTCGCGAAAGCGCTGGCGCTCGTCGCGAGGACATGCGTCGCCTTGCGGTCGCCGAGCTCGCGGGCGGCCTGCGGCTGGACGACGTTGTAGATGCCGGCCGAGCCGCAGCAGAGGTCCTGCTCGGCAGGCTCGACGACGTCGAGTCCAGGGATTCGCCCGAGCGAGCCGAGTGACGCCAGCGGCAGCCGCTGCGCGTGGCGGAGGTGGCACGAGTCCTGGAGCGCGACGCGCAGCGGGACGGGGTGACGACGCGCGCGCGGCCGTTCGTCCGCGAGGAGCTCCCCGACGTCGCGCACCTTCGAGGCGAACTCCTCCGCCCGCTCGTCCTCGAGGAGCCAGCCGAGCTCCTTCAGGTGCGACCCGCAGCCCGACGAGTTGACCGCGATGACGTCGACGTGGACGAACGCGTCGATCAGCTGCTGCGCGAACCGCTTGCCCTCCTCGAGACGCCCGGCGTGGACCGACAGCGCACCGCAGCAGCCCTGCGGCGGCGCGACGACCTCGAACCCCTCGGCGGCGAGCACGCGGGCCGTCGCGGCGTTCACGTCGGGGAAGACCGCGCTCTGGACGCAGCCGGTCAGGAGACCGACACGAGCGCGCCGCGCTCCGGCGGCGGAGGTCACGGCCGGGACCTCGCCCCGACCGCGCCAGCGGGGCGCGAGCTCGACGAGAGGTCGGAAGCGCTTCGGCATCGGCACGACCCGTCCAAGCGGCGCGAGCCGCGTCGCCACGCGCATCCGCTCCGGATACGGCAGCACTCGGAAGAGGAGGCCCCGCAGGAAGCGATCGCCGAGCGGCCGGTCGTACTCGTCCTCGACTGCGGCGCGCGTGCTCTCGATCAGACGGTCGTAGCGCACGCCCGAGGGGCACGAGCTCACGCACGCCATGCAGCCGAGGCAGCGGTCGAAGTGCTGGGTGACCGTCTGGTTCAGCGAGATCGTCCCGTCGAGCCGCGCGTCCATGAGGTGGATGCGGCCGCGCGGCGAGTCCATCTCCTCGCTCCAGAGCACGTAGGTCGGGCACGTCGGCAGGCAGAAGCCGCAGTGGACGCAGTCGGACGTCAGCTCGCGGATCACGCCGCGAGCACTCCGCGCGGATCGAGCTCGCGCCGGATCGCGGCGACGAGCCTGTCGACGCCGTCTGGCGCTTCCTCTGGCACCTCATCGGGCACGTATGCGATGCCCGCCGCCGGGCGCACTACCGCCTCGCCCAGCGTCGCGAGCGCGTCAGCGAGCTCGCCCGGAGCGAAGCGGAGCCGCCCGCGCGCCGCATGCTGTCGGCTACGCGACTCGTCCCAGATCGACTCGTCGCGGGCGCGCCGCCGACGAGCGCGCGCGCGGCGGCGACCTGCGCTTCGACAGCACGCGCGGAGCCTTCGAAGTGAACGACGACCCGTCCCGGGTGGAGCAGGTCGAGCGCGCTCGGCTGCAGCTGCGAGCGGAGAAGCCGCGCGACGACCGCGGCGGCGTCGTCGGTCTCGACGACGAGCGTGGCCGTCGCCTTGGGCAGCGGATGCAGGCGGAAGCTCGCCCTCCCGATCAGCGCCAGCCGCCCGCGCGAGCCGCACACCAGGCGCGCGAGGTCGTAGCCGGCGACGTTCTTCACGACCTTGCCACCCGCGCTCGCGATCGTCCCGTCGGCGAGCACGAGCGTCACGCCGAGGACGAGGTCGCGCGGGGCGCCGAAGCGGTGCCGCAGCGGGCCGGAGACGTTGGTCGCGAGCAGGGCGCCGATGGTCGGATCGCCCGGCGGATCGAGGGAGAGCCGCTGGCCGCTCCGCGCCAGCTCGGCGCGAAGCGTCGAAAGCCGCACGCCGGACTCGACCGTGCAGGTGAGGTCGCCGGGCTCGTGCTCGAGGATGCGATCGAGGCCCTCGGTCGTCAGGTCGTCGCCGAGCCGAACACGGCGCTCCTCGCTCGAACGCGTCCGCGAGGAAGACCGCGGCTTCCTCGACGCTAGAGACGCTCGGCAACGCCGATCCTCTCCAGCGCGTGCACGCGGTAGGGGCCCGGCACCTCGCCGCAGAGCCGCGGCGTGGGGATCACCTTGCCCGGGTTGCGAGATGCCGTCGGGGTCGAACGCGCGTCGGACGCGCTCGAAGACGCTGAGATCTCGCTCGGAGAACATCTGCGGCATCGAGCAGGCCTTGTCCATGCCGACGCCGTGCTCGCCCGTGAGCGAGCCGCCGGCGTCCATGCAGATCTCGAGGATCGCCTCGGCCAGCTCGCGCGCACGCTCCGTCTCTCCCGCCTCGGCGTCGTAGAGGACGAGCGGGTGCAGGTTGCCGTCCCCGGCGTGGAAGACGTTCCCGACGCGAAGTCCGTGGCGCGCCGAGAGCTCCTCGATCCGGCGCAGCGCCTCGGGCAGCCGCGTTCGTGGCACCACGCCGTCCTGCACGTAGTAGTCCGTCGCCATCCTGCCCATCGCAGCGAACGCCGACTTCCGGCCTTTCCAGAGCAGGGCGCGCGCGACCTCGTCGGTGGCAGCGCGGATCTCGAACGCGCCGCACTCGGCGCAGATGCGCTCGACCTCGGCGGAGTCGTCCTCGACCTGCTCGACGACACCGTCCAGCTCGACGAGCAGCACCGCGCCGGCGCCCGCCGGGTAACCCGGCGCAACCGAGCGCTCGGCGGCCTCGATCGTGAGGGCATCCATCATCTCGATCGCGGACGGCAGGACTCCTGCGGCGACGATTCCCGAGACGGCGGCGCCCGCGGCGTCCATCGACCGGAAGCCGGCGAGGAGCGTGCGCACGAGCTGCGGAGCGCGGACGATGCGAAGCGTGATCCGGGTCGCGATCCCGAGCGTGCCCTCGGAGCCGACGATCACGCCCAGCAGGTCCGGCCCGTCCGGGTCGAGCGCCTTTCCGCCGAGCTCGACGACCTCGCCGTCGGGGAGGACGAACGTGAGCCCGGTGACGTGATGGACGGTGAAGCCGTGCTTGAGGCAGTGCGCGCCACCCGAGTTCTCGGCGACGTTGCCGCCGATCGTGCACACCTGCTGGCTCGACGGGTCGGGCGCGTAGAAGAAGCCCTCGTCCTCGACGGCGCGAGTGACGTCGAGGTTCGCGACTCCCGGCTCGACGACGACCCGCTGGCTCGCGACGTCGACCTCGAGGATGCGGTTCATGCGCGCGAGCGAGACGACGACGCCGCCTGCCAACGGCGTCGCGCCGCCCGAGAGACCGGTGCCCGCACCGCGCGCCACGAACGGCACGCCATCGCGGTGGCAGGCGCGGAGGACCGCCTGCACCTCCTCGGTCGAGCCCGGAAGAACGACGAGCTCCGGGACGGCGCGATGCCCGGTCAGCCCGTCGCACTCGTACGTCCGGAGCTGCTCCATCTCCGTGATGACGTGGTCGCCGCCGAGAGCACCGCGCAGCTCGGCGACGAAGGACGCTGAGAGGGCCACGCGGCCACTATAGGGTTGGCCCGTGCTGCCGATCGAGCGTCCCGGGAAGATCGTCTGCGTCGGGCTCAACTACCGTGACCATGCGGAAGAGCAGGGCGCCGAGCTGCCGAAGGAGCCGCTGCTCTTCGCGAAGTGGCCGACCTCGCTGATCGGCCCCGGCGAAGCGATCGTCATCCCGCCGCTCGTCACGAAGTGCGACTACGAGGCCGAGCTCGGCGTCGTCATCGGCGAGCGCGTGAAGAACGTCTCCAAGGAGAACGCGCTCGAGGCCGTTCGCGGCTACCTCTGCGCGAACGACGTCAGCGCGCGCGATCTGCAGTTCTCGGACGGGCAGTGGACGCGGGGGAAGTCGCCCGACACGTTCTGCCCCGTCGGGCCGATGACCCCGCGCGACGACATCGCCGACCCGCACGCGCTCGCGATTCGCGCGATCGTGAGCGGCGAGGTGCTGCAGGACTCGACGACGGCGAACCTCATCTTCGGCGTCGACGACGTGATCGCCTACGCCTCGCAGACGACGACGCTCGAGCCGGGCGACCTGATCCTCACCGGGACTCCTGCCGGTGTCGGCGTGTTCCGAGATCCGCAGCGGCTGCTGCGCGCCGGAGACGAGGTGACGATCGAGATCGAGGGGCTCGTGTCGCTGACGAACCCGGTCGTCGCGGGATGAAGCTCGGACTGCTGACCGCGCCGTTCCCTCGACGATCGCTGAAGCAGGTCGCGACGTGGGCAGCGAGCGAGGGCTTCGAGATGCTCGAGGTCGCCTGCTGGCCCGCTGCGGGCGGCGAGCGTCGCCGCTATGCAGGCACGTCGCACATCGACGTCTCGAAGCTCGACGTGGCCGCGGTTCGCGACGTGCTCGACCGGCACGGCCTCGAGATCTCCTCGCTCGCGTACTACCCGAACAATCTGCACCCGGACGCGGCCGAGCGGCGCGCGGCGAATGCACATCTGAAGAAGGTGATCGACGCCGCCGCGAAGCTCGAGGTCGACGTCGTAGGCACGTTCGTCGGGCGCGACCAGACGAAGAACGTCCCGGACAACTTCCGCGAGTTCCGCAAGGTGTGGCCGCGGCTCGTCGACTACGCGGAGTCGCGCGGCGTGAAGATCGCGATCGAGAACTGCCCGATGATCTTCAGCTGGGACGAGTGGCCGGGCGGCACGAACCTCGCCTCCACACCGGCCGTGTGGGACGAGATGTTCGCGATCGTCGACAGCCCTGCATTCGGGCTCAACCTCGACCCGTCGCACCTCGTCTGGCTCCAGATCGACTACGAGCGGGTCGTGCGCGACTACGCGTCGAAGCTCTTCCACGTGCACGCAAAGGACATGGAGATCGACCGCGACGGCCTCTACCGCAACGGAACGGCGTCGCTCGGGATGGGCTGGCAGGTTCCGCGGCTACCGGGCCTCGGCGAGGTGCGCTGGGATCGCTTCGTCGCCGCGCTCTATCGCGAGGGCTACGACTTCGTCGTTTCGATCGAGCACGAGGATCGCGCGTTCGAGGGCACCGAGGAGCTCGTCAAGCGCGGATTCCTGATCGCGCGTGACGCCCTGAAGCCGCTTCTGCACTGACCTCCGCTGCGGTGTGGTCGAGACGCGTTGGCGTGGCTCTTGCATTTAGCAGTTTGGCTAATTACACTACTGGCTAAATGCAGCGCGACCATCTCAGTGAGACGTTCGCAGCCCTCGCCGATCCGACACGGCGAGCCGTCCTGCGTCAGCTGACCGCCGGTGAGGCGACGGTGGGCGAACTGGCCGCGCCGCACTCGATGAGCCTGCCTTCCATCTCGAGGCATCTCAAGGTGCTCGAACGGGCCGGCCTGGTGGTCAAGGGCCGCTCGGCTCAGTGGCGGCCCTGCCGTCTCGACGCCGGCCCGCTCGCCGAGGCGGACGCGTGGCTGGCGCCGTACAGAGCCTTCTTCGAGACGCGCCTCGCCCGCCTCGAGGAGCAGTTGTCGAATCCGAAGAACGAGGAGGAGTCATGACGAGCACCGACCTCGGACAGCGCGAGTTCACTCTCACGTGGACGCTCGCTGCCCCGCCCGAGGACGCGTTCCGGGCCTGGACCGACCCCGATCACCTCGGGTGGTACTACAACCCCGAGCAACCCATCCCGGACGATCCGATCGAGCTCGACCTGCGCGTGGGTGGCGTGTGGCGCCAGCGCATGGTCATCGACGAGGACACGGCGTACTTCACGGGCGGTGTCTACCGCGAGATCGTTCCCGACGCGAGGCTCGTCTTCGCCTGGGGGGCGACCGGCGGCTGGCCCGCGCTCGACGTCGACGAGCTCGACGCGAGCCCGCTCGTGACGGTCACGTTCGCCTCCTCGGGAGCGGGCACCGAGCTGACCGTCCACGTCGAGCTGCCGGCAAGCCTTCCGGACGACGGTGTCCCCGGTTGGTGGGCGTACGCGGAGAACGGCTGGCGGGACACGGTCGACCGCCTCGCGAGCACGATGACCGCGGCCTAGTCGCAGTTCTCGATCAGCGCGCGCACGGCGCCTATGAGCGGCGTGCGCGTGTGCGCCGAGGTCTACGGGTGACTCTCTACGGACGGGTGCGTGGAAGACGGCCTCGACGTTGTTGCCGTCCGGGTCGAGCGCGAACGCGGCGTAGTAGCGGCCGCTGTATCGGGACGAACGCCGGGCGCGCCGTTGTCGGTGCCGCCGTTGTCGATCGCCGCTGCGTGCCAGCGGTCGACACTGACGGCATCCGGAGCCGGGAACGCGATGTGTGCACCTGTCGTGACGCGGTCTCGACCTGGCGCGGTTCCGACCGCGTGCAGCGCGAAGTCGTCGCTCGTACCCCGACCGAACAGGACGTACGCATCGCCTTCGAACTCACCTTCGCCCAGCACTGCGAATCCGAGCTCGGCCAGCGCCGCCTCGTACATGCCCCGACTCGCGGCAAGGTCGCTGACCCTGATGCCGACGTGATCGATTACGTCACTCATGCACTGGCTCGGCTCGGTAGACGAGGATATGGATTCCGTCGCCGACCGTCTTCGCCTCGACGAGCTGCAGACGCTTCGTGCCGCTCGTCTCGGCGAAGAGGCGCTTCCCCGCGCCGACGATCACCGGGTAGACCATGAGGCGCAGCTCGTCGACGAGTTCGTGCTCGATCAATGTCTGCGCGAGCTGCGGACTGCCGTGGACGACGATGTCGCCGTCGTACTGCTCCTTGAGCTTTCCGACCTCCTCGAGCACGTCCCCCCGCAGCACGGTCGTGTTGTTCCACTCCGGATTCTTCAGGGTGGATGACACGACGTACTTGGGCATCGCGTTGAACTTTTCCGCGAATTCGCCTTCGACCTGCGGCCAGACTGGGGCGAAACCGTCGTACGTCACGCGTCCGAGCAGAAGCGCGTCCGATGCCATCGTCTCGTCGACCTTGAACTCTTCGCCCGCCGGCCCGCGCCGGAAGTCGTCGATCCAGCCGACACGCGCAAAGTCTTCGGTTCCGCTCGGCGCCTCGACGACACCGTCGACGGAGATGTACTCGGTTACGACGATCCTTCCCATCTGATCCTCCTCGAGTCGCTCGATCTGATCCCCACTCGAGAGAGACTGCAGGACGAGCCGAGAGTCATCGCCGTATCGTGTCCCCGGCTCGGAGGAGTAGGATGGTTGAACTGGCCCTGCTGCCAGAACCCCGGCCAAAAGCCCGCAACCTCCCAACGCGCCATGGCGCGCGAGACGTAGGAGCCTAGGCGAACAGGATTCGACTTCAGGGCCAGCCTCTGTTGCTTCGAGCGCGCGGATCGGCTGAGGGCCCCGAAAACGCCCGCCCCGCCCCTTGCAATAGGGTGTATCCGTTGCGCGCGGCGAGGAGGGACGCGCGGGATTGTCCCTCGAGACGTGGCTACCGTTGTCGAATGAAGACTTTCAACCTCAACAGCGACGAGTGGGACGGGACGAGGGACCGCGAGGGCTGGCGCGCCATGGGCGCGCTCGTCGGCCAACACATTGGCGGTGACCTAATCGGCGCGACCATGTCCGAGGTCGAGCCTGGCTGCAAGCTCTGGCCGTACCACACGCATTACCTGAACGAGGAATGGGTGATCGTGCTTCGCGGCGAGCCGACGTTGCGTACGCCCGAAGGCGAGCAGGTGTTGATGGAGGGTGACGTCGTCTGCTTTCCGCGCGGCAAAGAGGGTGCGCATCAGATAATCAACGGAACGGACTCGCCGATACGCGTACTGATGCTCTCCTCGATGATCCGCGGCGAGATCATCGAGTACCTCGACACCGGAAAGGTTCTCGCCAAGGGCGTCGAGGACGAAGACATCATCTTCGCGAGGCCCGGACCCACTATCGAGTACTGGGAAGGCGAGGACTAGCTTCGCTCGATCGGCCGCCTCGGCCGAGCTCGATCACGAACTGGCGCGGAAGTGCTCGATCGTCGCGCCGGACGCCGTCGATGAGCGGCGTGTGCTGGAGCGGGCCGACGAGGCGCTCGAGGAGCTGGCCCTGGAGCGCCTCGGGGAACGGGAGCTGGCCCTCCTCCCAGAAGACCTTGCCCGCGGCGTCGGGTGCGGCGGCCTCGATCGCGTCGACGATCTCCTGCATGGTTGACGGCACGCCCGGGAAGTTCGCGACATGGGCGCTGTCCGCCGCGACGCGCGCCGCGAGCGCGAAGGCTCGTCCCACGTCCGGAGCGAAGTCGTACTGCGCCGAGCCGCCGTACTCGATCTTGTACGACTCGCCTTTCGCGGCAGCGGCCATCGCGAGCGAAGGCCCCGAGGTGAGCCCCTGGTCGCGACCCGGCCCGTACACGATGTAGGGGCGGATCCCGATCGACGGGATGTCCTCGTCGTGCCAGTAGACGCGCGCGGTTCCCTCGTTCGCGAGCTTGTAGACGCCGTACAGCGTCGACGGCGCCGTCCCGCCCGACTCGGGCGCGGGCGAGCGATCCGTTGCGTTGTAGACCGCGGTCGAGCTCGCATACGCGAGCCCGGGGATCCGCGCAAGCCGCTTCTTCACGGCCTCGAAGACGACGACCGTGCCGTGGACGTTCACACGCGCGCCCCGCTCGGGATCTGCCCGGCAGAACGGAACCTGGAGCGCCGCGAGATGGACGATACGCGTGATCCCGTGCTCGTCCAGAGTCCGCCCGAGCGCCTCGCCGTCGGTGACGTCGCCCTCGACGAGGGTGACGCGCGAGCGCTGCTCCTCGCTCAGGATCAGCCGGAGTCGCGAGTCGTCGGTGCCGAGGTCGAAGCCGACCGGCTCCTCGCCGAGCTCGAGGAGCGCGGAAAGCGTCCACGCGCCGAGACAGCCGAGGGCCCCCGTGACGAGCGTGCGCTCCGCCTCAGGCAAGCGGCGCGTCCTGATAGACGGTGACCGTCTCGGTGTAGAACTCGATAGCCGCGCGGCCCTGCTCGTGCGGCCCCCAGCCGGAGCCCTTCACGCCGCCGAACGGCACATGCACGTCGGCACCAGCGGTCTGGGAATTGACGTGGATGATCCCCGCCTGGATCTCGTCCGTGAAGCGCTGCACCTCGTGCAGGTCGCGCGTGAAGATGGAGGCGGAGAGACCGAAGCGCACCGCGTTGGCCCGGTCCAGCGCCTCGTCCAGGCTCGAGTAGCGGTAGAGCGAGGTCACGGGCCCGAACACTTCCTCGCAGGAGAGCTCGGCATCGTCCGCGAGCCCCTCGACGACCGTCGGTGCGATGAGGTAGCCGTCGTCGTCGGCGCGCTCGCCGCCCGCGAGGATCGTGCCGCCGCCATCGCGCGCCCGCTCGATCGCGCCGAGGATGTCCTCCATCGCGCCCTCGTTGACGACGGGGCCGACCTCGATCTCGGGATCGGCGGGATCGCCCACCTTCCCCGCATCGACGCGTGCGAGCAGCATTTCGCGGAAGCTCTCGTAGACCGAGTCCTCGACGAGGATGCGTCGGGTCGCAGTGCACTTCTGGCCAGCCGACCAGAAGGCGCCCGCGTAGGCGGCTTCGACCGCGCGGTCGAGCTCCGCGGCCGCCGTGACGATCAGCGGGTTGTGGCCGCCGAGCTCGAGCTGGACCCGGCAGTCGCGGGCCGTCGCCTCGTCGCGCACGCCCTTCCCGACGGGGACGGAGCCGGTGAACGAGATCGCGCGTACTCCGGGGTTCGAGACGATCTCGGCACCTGCCTTCGAGCCCGCTCCCGTGAGCACGTTCAGCACGCCCGCGGGAAGCTCCGCCTCGGCGAAGCACTCGGCGACGTGCAGTCCCGTGCGAGGCGCCTCGTATCCGAGCTTCAGGACGACGGTGTTCCCGTAGATGAGGGCAGGGGCGAGCTTCCAGACCGGGATGGCGATGGGGAAGTTCCAGGGCGTGATCAGACCCACGACACCGAGCGGGCGCCGCAACGTGTACAGGCGTTGGTTCGCGACCGACGGTGCGTACATGTCCCCGATCGGGCGCAACGCCTCGCCCGCCGCGTAGCGGAGGATGACCGCGGCGCGTGCCGTCTCCATCCGCGCCTCGCGAAGCGGCTTGCCCATCTCCGCGGTCATGTCCTGGGCGACCTGCTCCGCCCGTGCCTCGATCGCGTCCGCGGCCTTCCCGAAGAAGGCTGCGCGCTGTCCAGCCGGTAGCGCTGCCCAGTCAACGAAGGCACCGCGCGCGGCCTCGATGGCTGCGGCGGCGTCGTCGGCGGTCGAGGCCGCGTACGTGCCAGTGACCTCGGACGGGCGCCACGGGTTGTGCTTCTCGTACGTCTCCCCGCCCGCACTCTTGCGCCAGTCGCCGCCGACGTAGTTGCGAGCGGTCGGCGCGGCGATCGTCTCGGTCATGGGGTGCTCCTTTCGATGAGGTCTCTCGCGCGCACGACGGGATTCACGAGCGTGCCGATCTCGGGGACGTCGATCTCGACGACGTGGCCCGGCACCAGGCTGAAGTCGTCCGGAGGAACGAGCCCCGTCCCCGTCAGGAGCACGCTCCGCGCGGGTACCGGGTTGTCCGCGAGCAGCCACTCGACGAGCTCGCCGAACGAGCGCCGCATGCGAGAGGTAGACGTCTCGCCCTCGAACGCGATGCGTCCGTACTCGTCCGTCACGCGCATCCGGATGCGAAGCGGCGCGTCGAGGTGGTCCGGCACGTAGACCGCCGGGCCGATGGCACATGCGCCCGCGTAGATCTTGGCCTGGGGGAGGTAGAGCGGGTTCGCGCCCTCGATGTCCCGCGACGAGACGTCGTTGCCGATCGTGAGACCCTCGATTCTGCCCTCGGCGCCGATCACGAGCCCGATCTCGGGCTCCGGCACGTTCCACGAGGAGTCGCTCCGGATCCCGATCGGCTCGCCCGGGCCGACGGTGCGCCGCCCGCCTGCGTCTTTCAGGAACAGCTCCGGGCGGGGCGCGTCGTAGACGAGCGAATAGACGTCCTTCACCGCGCTCTCCTCGATGCGCGCGTCGCGCGAGCGCTCGTACGTGACACCGGCGCACCAGACCTCGGGCGCGTCCACGGGCGCGAGCAGCTCGTAGCCGTTCGGCAGGGTGAGCGTCTCGGGGTCGAGCACGGCGATCTTCGCCCCGCCGGCCGTGACGATCTCGCCGTCCCGAACCGCACCGCCCTCGACTCCGTTCGGCCCGCGCACTCGCACGTACCGCGCCACGTCTAGTACACCGCCCGTCCGCCGGAGATGTCGTAGGTGGCGCCGGTCGAGAACGAGCACTCCTCGCTCGCGAGCCAGCAGATGAGCGCCGCGACCTCCTCGGGCTCGCCCACGCGACCCATCGGGATGCGCTCGACCATGTAGTCGATGTGGTCCTGCGTGATGCCGTCGAGCATGGGGGTCTCGATCACCGCGGGTGCGACGCAGTTGACGAGGACGCCCGTGCGGGCGACGTCCTTTCCCACCGCCTTCGTGAGCGCGATGACCGCGGCCTTCGAGGCGGAGTAGGCGGCGGCCATCGGATTGCCTTCCTTCCCGGCGATTGACGAGACGTTCACGATCCGTCCGTACCCGCGCTCGACCATGCTCGGGACGACGGCGCGGTTCCAGTAGAAGACCCCGTCGGCGTTGATGCCGAGCACCTTCCGCCACTCCTCGTCCGTGACCTCCACGGTGGGCAGCGACTCCCCGGGAACGCCGGCCGCGCACACGAGGACGTCCACGGGCCCGAGCTCCTCCTGCACGCGACCGAGCGCCGACTCGACATCGGCCGAGCGGGAGACGTCACCTGCGAGCGCGAGCACGCCGTCGGGTGCGTCGGCGTGGAGGTCGAAGGAGGCGACGCGCGCGCCCTCGTCGAGAAGTCGGCGGGCGACCGCAGCGCCGATCCCGCTCGCCGCCCCCGTCACGACCGCCACCCGGCCGGAGAATCTGTCCGCGTTGCTCATGGCTCGCGCGCAAGCCTAGAGTCTCGGCGACGTGGCCTTCGACCCGAACCACGACTACCCGCTCGGAGCCCGCCGCCCGGAGCTCGTCACCACGCCCGGCGGGCTCCCGCTGAACGACGTAACGCTCACGGCGCTGCGCGAAGGCCGCCTCGCCGGAGACGAGATCCGCGCCACGCCGCAGACCCTGCGCCTGCAGGCCGACGTGGCTCGCGCGGCGGGTCGGAGGCAGCTCGCCGCGAGCTTCGAACGTGCAGCCGAGCTCGCCTCCGTCCCCGACGAGCTGTTGCTCGAGGTCTACACGGCGTTGCGGCCGCGGCGCGCGACGGCTGCCGAGCTCGAGGGGTGGGCGGTGCGGCTCGAGGGATACGACGCGAAGCAGACCGCCGATTTCGTGCGCGAAGCCGCCTCGACCTACGCCGAGCGGCAACTCCTCGCCGATGGGTAGCGAGCGCTTCGCGTCACGCGCACGACGGGACCTGAGCCGCGAGCAGCTGGTCTCGCCGCTTCCGGAGCTCGGCCTCGTCGCCGCGAACGGGCCGAACGATCCCGAGCCCGAGCTCGTCGTCGTCGACGGCGCCGTCACCCGAATGGACGGCCGCGACGCTGCCGATTTCGACGTGATCGACAGGTTCGTCGTCGCCCACGGACTCGACCTCGAGGTCGCGGCCGAGGCGATGGCGCTGGAGGACGCCGAGCTAGCCCGACAGCTTGTCGACGTCAACGTCTCACGAGCCGAGCTCGTCCGGCTCTCGCGCGGGCTGACGCCGGCGAAGCTCGCGCGGGTCATCGGCCTGCTCGACCCGGTCGAGCTGATGCTCGCGCTCAAGAAGCTGCGCGCCCGCCGAGCTCCCGGGAACCAGGCGCACGTGACGAACCTGAAGGAGAGCCCGGCGCTGCTCGCCGCCGACGCGGCCGAGGCCGCCAGGCGTGGCTTTGCCGAGATGGAGACCACGGTCGGCGTCGCGCGCTACGCGCCGCTGAACGCGGTCGCGCTCCTCGTCGGCTCGCAGACCGGACGGCCAGGGGTGATGACGCAGTGCGCGGTGGAGGAGCGGCGCAACCTCGAGCTCGCTATCCGCGGCCTCGTCACCTACGCGGAGACGCTCTCGGTGTACGGCACCGAGCCCGTTTTCGTGGATGGCGACGACACGCCGTGGTCGAAGGCGTTCCTGGGCGCGGCCTACGCCTCGCGCGGCGTGAAGGTGCGGTTCACGTCAGGCACCGGCTCGGAGGCGCTCATGGGGTACGCCCAGGGGCTATCGATGCTCTACCTCGAGGCGCGCTGCCTCGCGGTCGTTCGTGCAGCCGGATCCCAGGGCGTACAGAACGGCTCGATCTCGTGCGTCGCGCTCGTCCTCTCGGTGCCCGGTGGGACGAAGGCGATTCTCGGCGAGAACACTCTCGCCGCCTGGCTCGACCTCGAGGTCGCGTCCGGGAACGACGCGATCTCGTCGCACTCGGAGATCCGCAAGACCGCGAAGCTGATGGGCCAGTTCCTCCCGGGGACCGACTTCGTCACCTCCGGCTACTCCGTGATGCCCCGCCACGACAACACCTTCGGCGGCGGGAACTTCGACGCCGACGACCTCGACGAGTGGCTGACGCTTCAGCGCGACTGGCAGGTCGACGCGGGGATCGAGCCGGTCGCCGAGGACGAGGTGCTCCGGGTGCGGGAGCGAGGCGCGCGTGCAGTGCAGGCCGTCTTCGCCGAGCTCGGACTGCCCGTCATTTCCGACGAGGAGGTTGCCGCCGCGACTTCGGGCTACGACGCGCGCGGGATGCCAGATCGCGACCGCGCGGCGGATGTCGAAGCCGCGGACGACCTCCTCGCACGCGGAGCATCGGGGCTCGATGTCGCTCGTGCGCTCGACGATCGCGGCTTCTCGGATGTCGCCGAGGCCGTTCTCGGCATGCAGCGCCAGCGCGTCGCAGCGGACTACCTGCAGACGTCAGCGGTCATCGGCGCCGATGGGACCGTCCTGTCGGCGGTGAACGATCCGAACGAGTACTCCGGTCCGGGTACCGGCTATCGCCTGGAGGGCGAGCGCTGGGAGCTCCTGCAGGCGCTGCCGCAGGTGGTGGTTCCGGCCGAGCTGCTCGGTGAGGAAAGCGGTGCGGAGCCGGTGGTCGACGAGCGGGGAGCCGCGCGCCGCGGTGACGACCCCAACGAGGTCGTGGTCGCGGTTGGACCGGCGTTCGCGGACCGGATTCGCCGGACGATCGCGGAGCAAGAGCACCGACAAGTGCTCGAAGCCATCTGTGACGGAATCCGCGAGGGAGGCGCCACACCCCGCGTCGTCAGGGTGCGGCGCGTCGCAGACGTGGCATTCATCGCCCACGACGGCGCGCGGCTCTCCGGGTCCGGCGTCGCCCTCGGCCTGCAGTCGAAAGGGACGGCGGTGATCCATCGCGCCGACCTGCAGCCGCTGGACAACCTCGAGCTCTTCGGGATGTCCCCGCTCTACTCGCTCGAGTCGTACCGCGCCATGGGCCGCAACGCCGCCGGCTACGCGCTCGGCCGGCGGGTGGGGCCTGTGCCGACGGAGCTCGACAACTTCGCTCGCGCGAAGCTCATCGTCAGGACGACGCTCCTGCACGCACGCGAGACGCAGGCGATCGTGCCGGGCGCCGAGGCAGTCGAGCTCGAGCTCCTCGTCTCGGCACCGGCCGAGTAGTCACTACTCGCCGGGCTTGCCGCCCTGGCCCCAGTGCTTGGCCGGGACGCCGGTGACGATGACGTGGATGTGCTCCTTCGCTGCGCCGCTCGACTCGTGCAGCGCATTCGTGAGCGCCTCAATGATCTTCGGCACCGACTCCTCGGTGACGCGGCGGTCGTACAGCTTGACGTCGATCACGGGCATGCGTGTCTCCTCTCCCTGGTTTCTCCGATCCTACGACGAGGGCGCAGGCGGCATCTCGTCGACCGGCCACGGCTTGCCCCCGAGACCCCAGTTCTTCGGGTTGTGTCCCTCGACGATGACCCACGTGTGGTCGCGGAGGCCGGGGTGCGTGGCCTCGCAGAGGGCATCGGTCAGCTTCTCGATGAGCGCGGCGCTCGTCTCGTCGTTCATGCGGTAGTCGAAGAGCTCGACCTTGATCAGCGGCATCGCGCCTCCTTCGTCGATCCGGCGGGTTAGCGTAGGCGCCGTGACCGCGCGCCTTCAGCACGTCGGGCTCATCGTCTCCGATCTCGATCGCTCGCGCCGCTTCTACGGCGAGGCGCTCGGGCTCGAGGAGGTCGAGCGGCCGGCCAACTTCACGTTCGGCGGCGCGTGGTTCCGCTTCGGCGACAGCGAGCTGCACCTGCTCGTCGAGTCGGACACGACCGGTCGAGCGGGAGTCCACGATCCCGGGCCGAGCGCTGCGTTCGGGCTCGTTGCGCACGTCGCGCTCGAGGTCGATGATCTCGATGCCTCGCTCGCCCGTCTCGAACGTCACGGTGTCGGGCTCATCGGCGGGCCGATGCCACGCGGCGACGGCGTGACGCAGGTGTTCTTCCGCGACCCGGACGGCCACGTCCTCGAGTTGTTCCAATGGACGCGCGAGGATCAGTCCGCCGCGCCGGAGCGCGCGCCCGTTCGAGGTTGAGCCGACGCGAAACGGCCACCTCGGGTCGGGGCGGCCGTTGCGCGTGTGGTCGAGGAGAAGGATCAGGGGAGCAGCGGCTGCCTCGGGATGAGCCGCGTGGCCAGCAGGAGCCCGGCGAAGACCAGGAGTCCGATGCCGAACCCGATCCCGATCTGCGTGGGGTCGATCGCCGAGTCGGAGCCCGCGGCAATCGGAGCCGTCGCAGAAGCGGTCGTCGGCTCGACCCGCTGGGCGCCATCGGAATACGCAACGAGGCCGTTGTCTCGCTGCGCGGCCAGAGCGGCACGCTCGAACGAGTCCGGGTATGTGCTCACGACGGAGCCGTTTCGCTGTGCGGCCAACGCGGCGCGCTCGAACCAGTCCGGTGCCGTCGCCACCGAGCGGTCGTGGGCGTCGGCGAGGCGGTCCTGGCCGAACGCTGAGGGTGCACCGACGGCGAGCGCGGTGACGGCGACTGCGACGACGAGTGTGAACTTGGCGGTCATCGTTCTTCCTCCTGTCCTTTGCGATCACCCAGTGCGATCGCGTTGAGTGCAGGTTCGGAGACGGCGCCAAAGCCCGAGGGTGACGCGCGGTAAAGCGCCGGCAAAGGGCGATTTCGCGCTTGGAGGAGCCGGTGATAGCGTCGCGAGCCACGTGGAGTTTCGGATTCTCGGACCGCTCGAAGTCCTCGCTGATGGCCGGGTCATGGACGTCGGCGCCGCCAAGCAGAGAGCCCTTCTCGCCACGCTTCTACTCAGTCCGAACCGTGTTGTCTCGAAGGATCAGCTGATGGAGGCGCTCTGGGGCGAGCGCGCCCCGGACACCGCCAACAAGGCGTTGCAGGTCTATGTCTCCCAGCTCCGCAAGACGATCGGCCGGGACCGCATCCTCACCCGGGCTCCCGGCTACGAGATCCGGGTCGAGCACGGCGAGCTCGACGTCGAGCGCTTCGAGAGCCTTGCCCAGGAGCGCCGCTTCGCCGAGGCCCTCGCCGAATGGGACGGGCAGCCTCTTGCGGACTTCGCTTACGAGCCCTTCGCACAGAGCGAGATCGCGCGGTTGTCGGAGCTCCGAGTGGCGTGTCTCGAAGAGCGAATCCAAGCGGATCTTGACGACGGACGGCATGCCGCCGTCGTCGGAGAGCTCGAGGGCCTCGTGCGTGCGCATCCCCTGCGCGAGCGCCTTCGCGGCCAGCTCATTCTGGCGCTCTATCGGTCGGGACGGCAAGCCGAGGCGCTGGACGTCTACCAGGCGGGTCGCACGGTTCTCTCCGACGAGCTCGGGCTCGAGCCCGGCGTGGAGCTGAAGGAGCTGCAGCGGGCGATCCTCGCCCACGACCCAGGCCCTCATGCCGCCCGGCCAGCCGACGCCGCCGCCCGTCGAGCACGAGCTGGAGCAAGCTCTACCGGCGGAACCGGCCACTGCGGCGCACCGTGAGGTACGGAAGACCGTGAGCGTGCTCTCCTGCGACGTCGTGGCGAGTGGCGCTCAGCTCGATCCGGAGTCCCTCCGACGCATGAGCGCACGCGGGTTCGAGGCGGTGCTGCCGTCGCTCGAGCGCCATGGCGCCTCGGTCGAGCGCTCGCTGGGCGGCGCTGTGACCGCGATCTTCGGGATCCCTGCGGTCCACGAGGACGACGCGCTGCGTGCGGTCTCCGCCGCGGTGGAGATGCGCGACCGGCTCGTCGGACTGCGAGACGAGCTCGAAGGCCAGTGGGGAGCATGGCTCGAGCTTCGCGTCGGAATCGGCACGGGCGAGATCCTTGCCGGCCGAGACGGGGACCAGCAGTACGCGACGGGAGCACCGGTCGCCGCGGCTCTTCGCCTACAGCAGATCGCCGAGACCGGCGCGGTGCTCGTAGACCAGCGCACGCATCGACTCGTCGAGCACGCGGTCGAATGCGAAGCTGCCGACGAGCACGTCCGCATCGTTCGGCCTGCGAGCGAGCGCCCCAGCCCGCGAGCGCCGCTTCGACTCGCCGATGGTCGGTCGCGAGCGCGAACGGCGACGTCTCGATGACGCATTCGAGCAGGCGACCGGAGACCGTTCGTGCCAGCTCTTCACCATTCTCGGAGTGGCCGGGGTCGGGAAGTCGCGCCTTGTCCAGGAGTTCTTGTCCGGTCTGGGCGACGACACGATCGTCGCCCGCGGCCGCTGCCTTCCGTATGGCGAAGGCATCACGTACTGGCCTGTGCTCGAGGTCGTTCGCGACGCAGCGGGCATCGACGACGCGGCGCGGAGCGAAGACAACCTCGCGCGGCTGCTCGCGGTGCTCGAGGGAGTGGACGATGCGGAGCACGTCGCTCGGCGCGTGGGCGAGGTCGTCGGCATCGTGGAGCAGACGAGCGGTGCGGAGGAAACGTTCCTTGCGATTCGTACGTTCGTCGAAGCGCTCGCCCGCCGCCGCCCGCTGGTACTGGTCTTCGACGACATCCACTGGGGTGAGTCGACGTTCCTCGATCTCGTCGACTACATCGCGGACTGGGCGCGCGCCGCACCAATTCTGCTCCTATGTCTGGCTCGACCTGAGCTGCACGAGCTCAGGCCGCAGTGGGGTGGGGGGAAGCTGAACGCCACCTCCGTGCAGCTCGAGCCTCTTTCCGAGACCGAGAGCGCACAGCTCGTCGACAACCTCACGAGCGCGGGAGAACTCGAGGACGCGGCGCGACGGCACGTCGTCGAGGCGTCGAGTGGAAATCCGCTCTTCGTCGAGGAGATGCTCGCGTTCGTGCTCGAGCAGGGCGGCAACGCCGCTCCATTCGAGGTTCCGCCGACGATCCATGCGCTGCTCGCTGCTCGGCTCGATCGCTTGCCCGACGACGAGCGGACGATCCTCGAGGCAGCTTCGGTTGAGGGGCAGGTGTTCCACGAGACGACCGCCGTCGAGCTCGCTTCGGTCGTACCCGACGAAGTTCACCGGCACCTCGAGTCGCTCGTTCGCAAGGAACTGATCCGGCCGGATCGACCGCTCTTCTCGGGCGAGCGCGCGTTCACGTTCCGCCACCTCCTCATCCGGGACGCGGCGTACGCCGCGATGCCGAAAGAGACACGGGCCGGCCTGCACGAACGTCACGCCGACTCGCTCGAGCGTCGGCGCGGTGAGCGAACCCTCGAGTTCGAAGAGATCATCGGCTACCACTACGAGCAGGCATTCAGGTACCGCTCGGAGCTCGGACTCGTCGATGCTGCGGCTCGCGAAGTTGGACGCCGAGCGGCTGATCGACTAGCGAGCGCAGGACGGCGTGCGCTCCTTCGTAGCGACGCACCCGCAGGCGTGAATCTCATCTCGCGCGCCGTTGCGCTCCTGCCTCCCGAGGACCCGCTCCGTGTCAAGCTCGTGCCCAACGTGCGCGCCGTCCAGGGCCTGGCGGACCTGAACTGGGCCGAGCGTGTGCTGACGGAGGCGGTCGAGGCTGCCGCGACGACCGGCGATCGCGGTCTCGCGGCGCACGCGCTCGTGCAGCGAGGGTTCCTGCGGCTCTTCATCGATGCGGAAGTCACGCCGCGGGAGCTCTTCGACGTCTCGGATCGCGCAATCGCAGTCTTCGAAAGCCTCGGCGACGAGCTCGGGCTGGCTCGCGCATGGCGGCTCGCTTCGCAGGCCCATTACCTCGATGGATGGGCGGGCCGATGCAGGGACGCATCAGAGCGTGCGCTGGTCCACGCCCGACGGGCGGCTGATCGGTTCGAGGAGCGAGAGATCGTCGAGTGGTTGGTGATCGTGCTGCTTCTCGGGCCGACGCCGGCGCCTGAAGCGATGGCCAGGTGCAGCGAGCTTCTCGACCAGGACTGGGATGACCTCATGGTCAGGGCGGAGGTGAGTTGTGCTGCCTCGGTGCTCCACGCAATGCAGGGTCGCGAGTCGGAGGCGGAGGCACTGCTCGAGCATGCCCGGGCGGCGATGAACGAGGCGGGCGAGTGGATCTGGATCGTCAGTTTCTGGTACGCGTTCATCCGTACTTGGCACGGAGACCTGGCAGCGGCCGAGGTCGACTTGCGTCCTGCGTACGGAGCACTCAAGCGGACCGGTGAGCGAAGCCACTTCTCGTCCATCGTCCACTCGCTCTCTGCCGTCGCCTACGCGCAAGGGCGCTGGGACGAAGCCGAGCTGCTCACCGTCGAATGCGAACATGCATGTCGTCCCAATGACCACCACTCGCGGATCCTCTGGCGATCGATCCGCGCGAAGGTTCTCGCTCGCAGGGGCGAGTTCGACGAGGCGAGTCGCCTTGCAAGAGAGGCGCTCGACCTCGCCGAAGCGGGCGACTTCCTGATGGCCCACGCGGACGCGCTCATGGACTACGCCGAGGTGCTCGAGCTTGCCGGATCCGCCGACGAGGCCGTCCCGATCCTCGAGGACGCGGTTGCTCGTTGCGAGCAGAAGGGAAACCTCGTCATGGCCGCGCACGCTCGGGCCGAGCTCGAGCGCCTTACCGGCCTTGTGTGACGCGGCCGCCCTCGAGCGGCAGGCCGGCGGCTCGCCAGTCCTCCTTTCCCCCCGAGTAGTGCAGCACGTTGCGGTAGCCGAGCTCGACGAGCCGAGTCGCGACCTCGACCGAGCTCTCGCAGGTCGGGTTCGCGCAGTAGACGACGACGAGCGTCTCCAGGCTCGGGATCCGCCTCTCGGCGAGCGCGTCTACTCGCTCGGGCGGGATGTTGATCGCGCCGGGGAGGTGCGCCGCCGCGTACGAGATCGGCCCGAGTGCATCGACGAGAACGAGCTCCGAACCGTCCTCGAGCTTTCCGCGGAGTGTTTCCCGGTCGATCTCGGCGAGCGCGCCGCTCACGTGGACAGTGTGGCGAGCGCGCGGTAGGTCTCGCGCGCCGCGGCGACACCGAGCGGGAACGTCTCGAGCAGCATCCGCTCGTTCGGCGAGTGCGTGTGGCTGTCGGGGAGAGCGAGTCCCGCCATGACAGTCGGGAATCCCACGCTCTGCGAGAGCGGCGACGACGGGGAGAGTGCCCCCGGCGCGGACGATCAGCGGGCGACGTCCGAAGACCTGCTCGAACGCGTCCCGGGCGAGAGCAAGCGCCTCGGTGTCCCGAGGAAGTACCGCGGCGGGTGTCAGGTCGGCGCTCACGATCTCGAGCGAGGCTCCTTCGGGCAGGGAGTCGCGCAGCAGCTCCTCCGCGGCCGCCGCGAGCACGGCGGGATCCTGGCCCGGTGCGACGCGGATCGTGACCCCTGCCGTTGCGCGCGAGACGAGTGTCGTGTTGCGGAGACCCGGCTTGCCGCCGAGGATCCCGGTGACGTCGAGCGACGGCTCGACGAAGGCGCGCTCGTAGAACTCGGCCGCTGCTCGCTCGTCGAGCGGTGCGGCGCCGACCCGCTCGAGCTCCTCCGAGCCCGGTGGCAGCTCCCGCCAGCCGTCGAGCTCGTCGTCGGCCGGCGGCAAGACCCCGGCTCGCAGCGGCTCGGGTAGCCGGCCGTCGCGCGAGTAGAGCGCCGTCAGCGCCTGCGTGAGCGCGTGGATCGCGTTCAGCGCCGTGCCCCCGTAGTGGCCCGAGTGGAGATCGCGCTCGCCCGTCCGCACCTCGAGGTCGAGTGCGACGAGGCCGCGCGTGGCGACGACGAACTCGGGCGAGTTGCGGCGCTTCATCCACCCGTCGAAGACGACGCACGCGTCCGCCGGGCCCTCGTCCGCGCCGAGGAAGCGGTTGATCGCGTCTCCGCCCGTCTCCTCCTCGCCGTCGCACACGATGCGGAAGGTCACCGGGAGCGCGTCGTCCGCGGCGAGCTCCTCGATTGCCTTCAGCTGCATCCAGAGCTGACCCTTGTCGTCGGCCACGCCGCGGGCGTACAGCCACTCGCCGCGTGGATCGGCGACGAAGGGATCGCTCTCCCAGAGCTCGAGCGGATCCGGCGGCTGCACGTCGTAGTGGCCGTAGACGAGGACGGTCGGCGCGTCCGGCTTGCCCTCGATCTCGCCGACGACGAGCCTTCCGTCCTCGCGCACCTCGGCGCTCGCCGCCGCAGCGCCGGACCTTCTCCGCGACCCACTCGGCCGCGCGTGCGACGTCTGCCGCCCGCGCCGGATCTGCGCTCACGCTCGGTATGGCGAGGAGCTCGCCGAGCTCGTCGAGCCAGCCGGGAGGAAGCGCGGCAGCCACCGCGCGCGATCGTACGCGCTGCTAGCTCTCGAGCCCGATCACGAACTCGCGCTCGCGGCCGCCCCAGGTCACGTCGAGCGTGCTCCCTATCCGCTTGAACAGGGCGACGACGCGAGGGTTGTCCCCGCAGACGGTCGCGACGAGCTGCGTGATGCCGGCCGCGCGCGCGTCGGCCGCGAGCTCACTCGCGAGGATGGATCCCACGCCGTGGCTCTGGTGCGCGTCCGCGACCGCGAACGCGATCTCGGCCGACGCGCCGTCGCGCACGAGGCGTGCGATCCCGACAGGCTCGGAGTCCCCGTCGACGTAGCCACGAGGACGTGGTGGTCGCGGTCGACGCGCGCGAGGTTCGAGAGCTCGATCTCGGACAGGCGCGGCTTGCCGCCGCAGAAACGCCGCTCGCGTGAGCGGTCACCGAGGCGCTCGAAGAGGGCCGCGACGGTCTGCGTGTCCCCGTTTCGCAGCGCTCGGATGGTGAGCCCGTTGACGTAGCGCGACTGCATGTGACGAGCGTAAACGCGAAGCATGGCCCGAAACTTCCCCGCGCCGGGCCATCTTCTTGACATGGCCCGATCGGGCCAGGACACTCACGGGTGATGGAGCAGGACATCCGTTTCTGCCAGCTGGACGGCCGCCGGATCGCGTACTCGTCGGTCGGCGAAGGGCCGTTGCTCCTGTTCAGCGCGCGGTGGGTCTCGCACCTCGAGGAGGAGTGGGAGGAGCCGCGCGCACGCGCGTTCTTCGAGGATCTCGCCCGCACGCATCGTGTCGTGCGCTACGACCGGATCGGCGCAGGCCTCTCCGACCGGGAGCTCGCAAGCCCGCCGACGATCGAGTCGGAGGCGCGGGCGCTGGCGAAGGTGTTCGAGGCGACCGGCGGAGAGCCAGGGATCGTGTTCTCGTGCTCGTGTGCGGGCCAGGCGACCGTGCGCTTCGCGAGCGCGGCTCCCGCCCTCGTCCGCAAGATCGTGTTCTTCGCGGGCTACGTCTCGAGGAAGGACGTCCCTGACGCGACGCGCGCCTCGCTCGTGGAGTTCACGCGCCTGAACTGGCGACTCGCGGCGCAGATGTTCTCCGGCCTCCTCGTCCCGCACGGAAGCGGCGAGGAGATCGACAGCGTCTCGCAACAGCTGCGGCACTCCGCGGAGGCGAGCGCTGCGGCGGCGTTCCTCGAGCTCGAGCTGACGGCCGACGCGCGCGCGTTCCTTCCGAAGGTGACGATGCCGGCGCTCGTGGTGCATCGTCGCGGCGACCGCACCGTGCCGATCGGCCACGGCCGCGAGCTGGCCGCGCTGCTCCCGAACGCACGCTTCGTCGCGTTGAGCGGCGACGCACACTTGCCCTGGATGGACGACCAGCGCGAGCTCCAGAGGGCGCTCGCCGGCTTTCTCGACGACGCGGTGCCCGTCGATGAGAACGGCGCGTCGCCGCTCTCGCGCCGCGAGGCCGAGGTTCTCCGACTGGTCGCCGCGGGGCTGTCGAACCGGGAGATCGCGTCGTCGCTCGTGCTCAGCGAGCACACCGTGCATCGGCACGTGGCGAACATCCTGCACAAGCTGACGCAGTCCTCGCGAGCTGCGGCCGCAGCCCAGGCGACGCGAGCCGGCTACATCTAGGCCGAGCGGCGCGAAGAGATCGACCGGGACGCCGTCGGGATCGCGGAGCTGCGCGTAGCGCTGGCCCCAGAACGCGTCCCACGGCTCCTTCTCGGCCTGGAATCCCGCGTCCCGAACGCGCGCGAAGAGCTCGTCGACCTCGGCCGGGCTGGCGCACTCGAAGGCGAGCGCGAGCTGGTTCCCGATCTCGCGCGTCCAGTCGGGCCGAAAGCTCGTGACGACCTCCTCGGAGTCGAGCATGAAGCGGACGCCGCTCGGCAGCGTCGCTTCGATGTGGCCTTCCTCCGAGTCCGGGAAGTCGACGCCGAGCAGGCGGTAGAACGCGATCGACCTGGTCGTGTCGGAGGCCACGATCCCGATGGCGTTCAAGTCGGGCATGCCCGAGAGCCTAGCCTCCTCGCCATACTCGAGGCATGACGGAGCCGCACGCTCTCCGACTGACTCCCGTCGGAATGGTCCGCTCGCCCCTGCGAGACCGGGCGGACGCACCACGCCAGGGAGACGAGGGGGCGCCCGACGCATGGATCGTCCTCGAGCCGTCCGTGGCGGACGCGCTCCACGGGATCGCGGTCGGCGACCGGCTCATCGTCGTCACGTGGCTGCACGAAGCCCGGCGCGACGTGCTGCAGGTGCACCCGCGCGACGACGAGGGCCGTCCGCTCACGGGCGTCTTCGCGACGCGGTCCTCGGATCGCCCGAACCCACTCGGGCTGCACCCGGTCACCGTCCTCGGGCTCGACGGGCTCGAGCTCACGGTCGGACCACTCGAGGCGATCGACGGAACCCCCGTGGTCGACCTGAAGCCGTTGCTGCGGACAGACGATTCGCTTCGCTGATCCAGGTGTGAACCTCACGAATGGGGGTAAGAGATGACGGTGAACCGGTTGGCCGAGATCCTCGAGGAGAAGGGCGGCGACGTGCTCGAGATCGATGTGGACGTGACGGTCCTCGAGGCCGTTCGGCTGATGGTCGACAGGAACGTGGGATCACTGCTCGTGACCGAGAAAGGTGATGTCACCGGGATCGTCACCGAGCGCGACTACCTGCGTCGCGTGGCTCTCGAGGGACGAACGGAGCAGGCGCCGGTCCGCGAGATCATGTCCTCGCCGCTGGTCGTGGCCTCGTCGGAGAGCACGATCGACGAGTGCATGGCGCTGATGACGGACCAGCGAATCCGTCACGTTCCCGTGGTCGAGGAGGGCAAGGTCGTGGGACTCGTCTCGATCGGCGACCTCGTGAAGTTCAAGTCGAAGCTGCAGACGTTCGAGATCCAGTTCTTGAACGACTACATCACCGCCGGCTGAGCCCGTCCGGCGCGGCGGCGCCGGCCCCTCTCCTCTCCGCTGCCTGGACGAGGTCGCTGACGTGTTATATAACTATTTACCTATGACTGTAGGTAAATGAATCGCATGATCGAGTTCCGGTTGAACGTTCGCTCCGGCGTCCCGACCTACCTGCAGCTGGTGCAGCAGGTGCGGCAGGCCATTCGCCTCGGTGTGCTGCAGCCGGGCGACCAGCTCCCGACCGTGAAGGACGTCGTGGGCTCGTTGGCGATCAACCCGAACACCGTCTTGAAGGCCTATCGGGAGCTCGATCGCGAAGGGCTCGTCGAAGGACGGCGAGGTCAGGGCACGTTCGTGTCGCGCGTTCTGATGCCCGCGGTCCCGGCCGAGCATGCGGCGCTGCAGGCGGCGCTGCTGCGCTGGGTCAGGCGCGCCGAGGAGGCCGGGTTCGACGAGGAGGGCGTCGCTGCGCTGTTCGCGGCCGCTGTCCACACGGCCTTCGTCGAGGAGGCGGCGTGACGCCGATTCCCGCAGTGTCAGACGCAGAACCTCGGGAAGCGCTATGGGTCGCAGTGGGCTCTCCGCGAGTGCTCGTTGGCGGTCCCGACCGGATCGGTGACCGCGCTCGTCGGGCCGAACGGCGCTGGCAAGACGACGCTGCTACACCTCGTGATCGGCCTCGCCGCGCCCAGGTCGGGCGAAGTCCGCGTGCTCGGCTGGTCGGCGAGGGAGCAGCCGCACGCTCGTTCTCCCGCGGATCGGGTTCGTGGCGCAGGAGCATCCTCTGTACCGAGGGTTCCGGCTCCGCGAGATCCTGGACGTTCGGCCGCAAATTGAACCCGCGCTGGGACGACGAGCTCGCCCGTCGCCGGCTCGAGCAGCTCGGCCTTCCTCTCGAGCGGAGGATCGGCTCGCTCTCGGGCGGGCAGCAGGCGCAGGTCGCGCTGACGTTGGCGCTGGCAAAGCGTCCGGAGCTGCTCGTGCTCGACGAGCCGGTCGCCGCGCTCGACCCACTCGCTCGGCGCGAGTTCCTGCAGTCGCTCATGGAGGCCGTAGCCGACGGCGGGCTAACCGTGATCCTCTCGTCGCACATCGTCGCCGAGCTCGAGCGGGTGTGCGACCACCTCGTGATCCTCGCGACCGGCGGGGTACGCCTGGCAGGCTCGATCGAGCACGTCCTCGCCTCGCATCGGCTGCTGACCGGACCGAGACGAGACCCTGCGGCACTCGCGCGCGACCACACGGTCATCCAGGAGAGCCATACCGAACGCCAGACGACGATGCTCGTGCGCCTGAACGGGCGTCTCGCCGACGCCGGCTGGCGTGCCGACGAGGTCAGCCTCGAGGAGATCGTCCTCGGGTACCTCGGTCAGCGCTCGGCACTATCGCCCGAGGCCGTACCGCGCGCCCAGGCGGTGGCATCGTGATCTGGCTGGCCTGGCGCCAGCAGCGCACCGAGTCGCTCGTCGCAGCGCTCCTGCTCGCGCTGGTCGTCGTCCTGCTCGTCCCGACCGGCCTGCACATGGCCTCCGTCTACGAGCAGGAGGGCGTCGCGGCCTGCTTGACCGATCCGTCTGCCGACTGTCGCGAGGCCGTCAGCCGTTTCGTCGACCGCCTGGACGCGTTCACGAGCTTCGGCGGCTGGCTGAACCTCGTACCCGGTCTGATCGGAATCCTGCTCGCGGCGCCGTTCGTCCTCGAATTCGAGCGCGGGACCTTCCGGCTGGCCTGGACGCAGAGCATCTCGCGCGGCCGGTGGCTGGCGGTCAGGCTCACCTTCATCGTGGCGGCGACCCTCGTTGCCTCGGTGCTGCTCACGCTGCTCATGACGTGGTGGCGCGCCCCGCTCGACGACGTGAACGGACGGTTCGCCGAAGCGTTCGATCTCGAAGGCGCTGCCCCGCCGGCCTATGCGCTGTTCGCGGCCGCGCTCGTGATCGCGTTCGGGGTCGTCATGCGCCGCGCGGCGGCGGCGATCGGCCTGGCCTTCGTCCTCTTCATCGTGTTCCGGATCGGGATCGCAAACTGGGCGCGCCCCGAACTACCAGGCTCCGATCGAGAAGACCTGGGCAGGCGCTGGCGGTCCCGAGCTGCGCGACGCGTGGGTCTTCAGACAGTCCACGGATCTCCGCGTCGCCGAGGGCCAGCAGCGGCCGGATCCCGCGATCGTGGACTCGTGTCTCTCGGCCGACGGGCTGAAGAGCCTCGACACCGCCTGTCTGGCGCGGCACGACATCGGTCTCTACGCGTCTGCCTCGTACCACCCGGACAGCCGCTTCTGGCTCTTCCAGACGATCGAAGCCGGCATCTTCGTCGCGCTGGCCGCCGCGCTCCTCGTCTTCTCAATCTGGTGGATCCGCAGGCGGATCAGCTGATCCGCCTGCGCGTCGGTGAGTCAGCGGTCGGCGTGCAGCGAGTCGCCCTGCGCGCCGAGGACGAGATCGCGCTCCGCGTCCGGCACGTGGTCGCGAAGGACGGGCGCGAGCGCCTCGACGAACGTCATCCCACCCTCGGAGTAGAGCTCGTGCTCGAGGCCAGGATTCACCACGACGACGTCTCCCGCGCCGAGCCGCCGCGACTCGCCTTCGATCGTCATCGTCACGTCGCCGTCCACGATCCACATCACCTGCTCGGCCGTCGGGTGCGAGTGCCGCGCCACGCGCGTCCCCGGCTCGTAGACGACGTGGCAGAGCATGACCTGCTCGCCGCCGATGGCGTGGATCGACACCCCCGGGAAGAGGGAGTGTCGATCCACGCCGTTCCAGCTTCTGAAGGGTGTGGTCAGGTGGAGACCTCGAACCGCATCGCTCCGGTGGAGACCGAGTTCACCGAGAGTTCCTCGTCGAACACGACCACCTTGCCCTCGCGACGTGGCTCGGCCTTCGCCTCGAGCGCACGGAGCACCCGCTCCGGTGTGATCGGCAGCTCCGTGATCCAGACGCCGATCGCGTCGTGCACGGCGGCCGTGATCGCCGGCGGCTGCGGGTTGTTCGCCATCTCCCCGATCCCCTTGGCGCCGTACGGGCCATCCGCCGATGGGTTCTCGATGAGGATCGTGTCGATCTGGGGCATGTCCTCCATGCCCGGGGCGAGGTAGCTCCCGAACGAGCCGCCGCGGTTCTCGGCGTCGGGGTAGTACGGGTAGCAGTTCTCGAGCACCGCGAGGCCGAGGCCCATCATCGCGCCGCCTTCGATCTGGCCCTCGACCAGCGTCGGGTTCATGGCCCGGCCGACGTCGTAGCACTGCTGCAGCCGTAGGACCTTCACCTCGCCGGTCTCGTCGTCGACCTCGACCTCGGCCGAGCAGGCCGCGTACGAGATCGCGGAGTGGGGCGGGAGGTCGACCTCCCCCGTCTCGGGGTCGACGATCGCCGCGTACGGCTTGAGCTGCGCGCCCGTGCCGGTGATCAGCTCGCCGTGGCCGAACGTGGCCGCGCCGGCGACGTCGGCGACGGACATCTTCGTCTGCGGTGCCCCCTTGGCGACCACCTCGCCGTCGACGATCTCGAGGTCGGAGGGGTCGATCTCGAGCTCCTTGCCCGCGATCTCGAGCAGCTTCTGCTTCACCTGGAGCGCTGCCTTCTCCGCCGCCTTGCCGGCGACGAACGTCGCTCGCGACGCGAACGTGCCCGTGCACATCGGGCGACGAGTCGGTGTTCGAGTTGTCGTACGTGATCCAGTCGTACGGGACGCCGATGGTCTCCGCGACGATCTGCGACTGGATCGTCTTCGACCCGTTGCCGATGTCGGCCGTGCCGGCGAAGACGTCGATGCGCCCGTCCGGCTTGACCTTTATCCAGCACTGCGACGGGTCGCCGTTCTGGTTCATCCCGGTCGGGTACTCGATCGCCGCGATCCCGCGGCCCTTGTGCTTCGCCATGGCTAATGCTCCTCCGGGTTTCCGACCTGGGCCACGAGGTGCTCGGGGAGCAACGCGTCGGCCCGGGGCTCGTTCGTCATCGTGCGGTAGTCGGCCGAGAGCTCGTGGCCGATGGCGTCTGCGATCGCCTGGATCGTGGGGACGGTCGACGGGTCGGTGTAGACGATCCCGTTCGGTGAGGTGTCGCCGATCCTGTTCGCGTTCTTGAGTCGGATCTCGAACGGATCGAGGTCGAGCTCCTTCGCGATACGGCTGAGGTGCGTCTCGGTCGCGAACGAGACCGACGTGACCCCGAACCCGCGCATGGCGGTCGTCGGCACGCGGTTGGTGAAGACGACGTACCCGTCGAACTCGAGGTTCGGGATCGTGTACGCGCCCGTGTGGTGGAAGCTGTGCTTGGTCAGGCCGTACGGCGAGAAGCGCGCGTACGCGCCGGAGTCGTGGAGCGTCAGCATCTTCTGTCCGAGGATCCACCCGTCGGACGTGACCGCGGTCGCGATCTCCATGTGCCACGGCGCGCGCGTGGACGAGCAGAGGAACTCCTCCTCGCGCGTCCAGCGCCACTTCACCGGCTTGCCCGACTTCATGGCGAGGAGCGCGCACATGGTCTCCGTCGCGGTGTCGACCTTGCCGCCGAAGCCGCCGCCGGTCGTGCCGCCGACGATCTTGATCCTGTTCATCGGCACCTGCAGGTGCGCCGAGACGACGCCGAGCGAGAAGTAGAGCGCCTGCGTGCAGGAGTAGATCGTCAAGCGCCCGTTCGGCTCGGGAACGACCTGGCACACCTGCGTCTCGATCGGGACGTGCTCGATCGCCGCGGGACGGTAGACGCCTTGCACGATCACGTCCGCCTGCTCGAAGGCCATGGCGATGTCACCTCTGCGGATCTGCCGACGATCCATCTCGTTCTCGAAGTGGGGGTACCAGTTGCCCCACTGGTGGATCTTCGGGGCGTCGGAGTCGAAAGCCGCGCGGATGTCGAGGAGCGCGGGGCGCTCTTCGAGATCGAGCTCCATCGCCTCGACCGCCGCGGCGGCGGTGTGCTCGTCCTCGGCTGCGACGAGCGCGAGCGGCTGGCCCTTGTAGCGCACCTCGTCCTTCGCGAGCAGCGGCTCGTCCGCGGGAATGCCGAGCGCGGAGAGGTGCCCGTACTCGAGGAGCGGCACGTCCTTCCAGGTGATGACGGCGTGCACGCCCGACATCGCCTCGGCCTTGCTCGTGTCGAGCTTCTCGATCGCCGCCGAGTGAACCGGCGAGCGGAGCGCCTTCACCCACAGCGTTCCCGGCACGCGCACGTCGTCCACGTACTGCGTGCGCCCGGTCACGTGGGCGACGCCGTCGTACCGGGGAATTCGAGCGCCGACGACCTTCATGCCGCACCTCCAGTTGTCATCCCCTGGGCCATCGTCGTGTACTCGCCGACCGCGGTGGTCGTAAGGTCGAACGAGTCGCCGCGCGCGGCGGCTCCGACCGCGGCGAGGATCTTCGCGTAGCCCGTGCAGCGACAGACGTGCCCGGCGAGCGCCTCCTGGATCGCCTCGGCGTCGTCCGCACCGCCCCGGTCGATGTACGCCTGCCCGGCGATCATCATCCCGGACGTGCAGAAGCCGCACTGCGCGGCGTAGTGGTGGACGAACGCCTGCTGGATCGCCGAGAGGCTCTCCGGCGTGCCGAGCCCCTCCGCCGTTGTGATCTCGGCGCCGTCGGCATTGCCGATCGGGACGAGGCACGAGCGCCGAGGCTCGCCGTCCACGAGGACGGTGCAGGCGCCGCATCCTCCCTGATGGCAGCCCGCCTTCGGACCCGTGACGCCGAGCTCCTCGCGCAGCACGTCGAGCAGCGGAGTCAGTGCGGCGCTCTCGATCTCGTGCGTCGGTTCCGTTGACCGTGAGGTTCACGATGCCTCCTCGAGCTCGGAGAGGACTCGGCGAACGAGCGCGGGCAGCACCTTCGCGCGGTACCAGGCCGACGCGAGCGCGTCGTCGTGCGGCGTGACGTCGTTCAGGGCAGCGTCTGCGTCGCCTCCCTCGGCGGACGCGAGCCGCTGGCCATGCGAGCCCGCCCCGGTGACGCCGAGCCTGATCGTCCCGTCGGCGGCCTTCGCTCCCGAGACGGCGAGCGCCGTGTAGTCGTGCGTGTGCGGGCGGTCGAGCCCTGCGAAGGCACCTGCCGCGGGCTCGTCGAAGCTGACGCTGAGGAGCAGCCGCTCGCCGGCATTGGGGAGGAAGTCCTCGATCGCCTCCTCGGTGACGCCTCCGTCCCCGGCGGATCGGACCGTTGCCCCCAGCGCGATGAATGCGCCCTGGAGGTCGCCGCGCGGCGCCTCGGGCGAGTGACCGGCGCAGATGTTGCCGCCGACCGTTCCCTGCGAGCGGATCTCGAAGTCGGCGACGTTCGCCGCGCACGGGCCGAGCGGCGCGGGTAGCTCGACGAGCTCCTGGACGGGCGTCGTCGCGCCGATGGTGACGCGCGACCCGTCGCGCGTGATGCCGGCGAGCCCGGCATTGCCGACGAGAACAGCCTTCGTCGCGTGGATCCGGCGGTACGTGAGATCCGGGACGACGATCGTCCCGCCGCCCACGACGACGACGTCCGCGCCGTCACCGAAGGCAGCGATCGCCTCCTCCTCGGACCCCGGGACGAGAACTTCGGTCGCGGAGTCCGACGCCACAGTCGCTAGTGCCATAGCCCACCCTTCTCGGTCGCGAGGTACGTGCGCCGAGTCTAATCCCGTCGTGGCTGGGCGTGGAAGGCACGTGTGTACGCTGCGACTGTGACCTTTCGCACGATCGACGAGCTCGACGCGGCCCTGCGCGAGGCCGACTATCTGCCCGATCGCGGGCTCGCGACGGCGCTCTTCCTGGGGCTCGCGCTCGAGAAGCCGGTGCTGCTCGAAGGCGAGGCTGGCGTGGGGAAGACCGAGGCGGCGAAGGCGCTCGCGACGGCGCTCGACGCGCGGCTGATCCGGCTCCAGTGCTACGAGGGGCTCGACGTCTCGCACGCCGTGTACGAGTGGAACTACCCGCGCCAGCTGCTGCACATCCGCGCCGCGCAGGAGGGCACCGTCTCCGAGCAGGAGCTGTTCGGGCCCGAGTTCCTCATCCGGCGACCGCTCCTCGACGCCGTCGACTCCGACGAGGCCGTCGTGCTCCTCATCGACGAGATCGATCGCGCCGACGAGGAGTTCGAGGCCTTCTTGCTCGGAGATCCTGTCGGACTTCCAGATCACCATTCCCGAGCTCGGAACCATTCGCGCGCGCCGCAAGCCGGCCGTCGTCTTGACCTCGAATAGGACTCGCGAGCTCCACGACGCGCTCAAGCGCCGCGCGCTCTTCCACTGGATCGGGCACCCGTCGATCGAGCGGGAGGTGGAGATCGTCCTGCTCCGCGTCCCCGGTATTCCGGAGCGGCTTGCGAAGGAGGCGGCCGCGTTCGTACGCGGCCTCCGCGGACTCGACCTCGCGAAGCCGCCCGGCGTGGCGGAGACGATCGACTGGGCGCAGGCGCTCGCCGCCCTCGGCCGCGAGGAGATCGACGCCGAGGTCGTCGAGCAGACGCTGGGCTCGGTGCTGAAGTACCGCGAGGACATCGAGACCGTGCGTGACGAGACTCTCGTCGGCCTCATCGAAGAGGCGCGCGCGACCGCGAACCGTTAGCCGATGCAAGGCGCGGCCATCGTCCGGCACGTCGTCACGTTCGGGCGCGTGCTGCGCGAGGTCGGCATCGAGGTGGGGCCGGTCGGGTCGCCGACGCGGTCAGCGGACTCGGCGCCGTCGACCTGACGAGGCAGGACGACGTCTACTTCACACTTCGGCAGACGCTCGTCTCGCGCCACGACGAGCTCGAGCTCTTCGATCGCGCGTTCGTCGCGTGGTTCCTGCGCGGCCCGATCGCGCCGCTCGTCCGGCAGAAGCAGACACGGCGTTTCGCCGAGCGCGTCGTCCGCGACACGCTCGAGTCGGCGGCCGACGGCGACGAGGCCGACGACTCCGGCAACGCCGCACGAGCTCGGCGCGTCGGGGCACGAGCTCCTGCGCGAGAAGGACTTCGCGGAGATGACGCCCGAGGAGTTCGAGCGGGTTCGCCGCCTCATGGCCGCGATCGCGCGGACCCGACCGCGTCGAACGTCGCGCCGGCGGGCGCCCGATCCGCGCGGCGACCGGCTCGATCTGCGGCGCCTCTGTCGTTCGTCGCTGCGCACCGGCGGCGAGCCGATCGAGCAGGCGTGGAGGGCCCGCAAGGTCGTCCCGCGCAAGCTCGTCGTGCTCTGCGACGTCTCCGGCTCGATGGATGCCTACGCGCGCGCGCTCCTCTTCTACCTGCACGCGATCGTCGGCACGGGTCACGGGGTCGAGGCATTCGCCTTCGGGACGCGGCTCACGCGGCTGACGCCCGATCTCGCCACACGCGACCCGGAGGCCGCGCTCGCGCGCGCGAACGCCGCGGCCGTGGACTGGGGGAGCGGCACGCGCATCGGCGCCTCGCTGGGCGAGTTCAACGCGACCTACGGGCGGCGAGCACTCTCCCGCGGCGCCGTCGTCGTGATCGTCTCCGACGGCTGGGAGCGCGACGATCCCGACCTCGTCGCGCGCGAGATGGCGAAGCTCGCGCGCGCTGCGTACGCGGTCGTCTGGGTCAACCCACTGAAAGGCAATCCCGAGTACCAGCCGCTCGCCGGCGGCATGCGCGCCGCCTTGCCCTTCGTCGACCGCTTCCTCCCTGGCCATAATCTCCGGAGTCTCGAAGAGCTCGGCGCGGTGCTGGCCGGCATCGAAAGGAGGCACGCGGCGTGAAAGAGATCCTGCCCGAGATCGACCGCTGGAAGGAGGACGGCGAGAAGGTCGTCGTCGCCACCGTGGTCGCCACGCGCCGCTCCGCGCCGCGACCGATCGGCGCCAGCCTCGCCATCTCCGAGTCGGGGAAGATGTGCGGCTCCGTCTCCGGCGGCTGCGTCGAGAGCGACGTCTTCGAGAGCGCGCAGGAGGTGCTCGAGACCGGCGAGCCGAAGATGCTCTCGTACGGCATCGACGACGACCTCGCCTGGAGCGTCGGGCTCCCGTGCGGCGGCGAGATCGACGTGTTCGTCGAGCGGGTCGAATAGTGAGCCTCATTCACCGGCTCGCGGAGCTCCGCGAGTCCGAGCAGCGCGGGATCCTCTTCACCGGGGTGGAGGGAAACGGCGTCGGCACGAAGGTGCTCGTCCTCGAGTCCGGCGAGCAGGTCGGGGAGGGCCTCGACGAGGCGGTCTCCCAGTTCGACGAGCTCATCCGGCGGGGGCGAAACCGGCTCCTCGAGCTGGACGACGGCTCGAAGGTCTTCGCCGAGTGGTACGGGCCGCCGCCGCGTCTCTTCGTCTACGGCGCCGTGGACACCGCCGAGGCGATGTGTCGCGGCGCGAAGCTCCTCGGCTGGCACGCGATCGTCGCCGACGCGCGCGCGAAGTTCGCGACTCCCGAGCGCATCCCGTCGGCGGACGAGCTCATCGTCGAGTGGCCGCAGGAGGCCATCGCACAGGTGCAGCCCGACCACCAGACCGCGATCGTCGTCCTCACGCACGACGACAAGTTCGACGAGCCCGCGCTGATCGGCGCGCTCGAGACCGAGGCGTTCTACATCGGCGCGCTCGGCTCTCGGCGCAACCAGGAGCGCCGGCGCGAGCGGCTGCTCGAGGCAGGCGTCGACGAGTCGGCGCTCGAGCGGATCATGGGACCGTGCGGCCTCGACATCGGCGCCGACACGCAGGAGGAGACCGCGCTGTCGATCCTTCGGAGATCCTCGCCGTGCGCGGCGAGCGCGAAGGCGGCTTCCTGAAGAACGCGAAGAAGCGCATCCACGTGGAGGTCGAGTAGCCGTTCCGCAGGTCGCCTGGCTGTCGATCGCGCCCGTCAAGTCCATGCGCCTGGCCACGGTCGAGGCGATCGAGCTCGATACGACCGGCATTCGCGGGGACAGGCGGTTCTACGTCGTCGACGCCGACGATGCGCTCGTCAACGCCAAGCGCGCGCCGGCCCTCCTCACCGTGCGACCGGCGGTCGAAGACGGGCGCCTGGTGCTTCGCTTTCCCGACGAGACGACGGTGGAGGGCGAGGTGCGCCTCGGAGACCGCGTCGAGACGAGCTTCTACGGACGCCCGGTCGTGGGCCGCATCGTCGAGGGACCGTTCAACGACGTGCTCTCCGAGCTCGTCGGAAAGCCCGTCCGCGTCGCGCGGACGGAGCGGGAAGGAGACGGGGTCGACAGGGGGCGGATGGCGCCTGCGTCGCTCGTCTCCACCGCGTCCCTCGAGGCGCTACGAGCTGCGGCAGGAGCGAAGGAGCCCGTCGACGGGCGCCGCTTCCGCATGACGATCGGCGTCGACGGCGTCGAAGCCCACGCGGAGGACGGCTGGATCGGCGAGCGTGTGCGACTCGGCGGCGCCGTCGTCCGAGTGCAGGAGAAGGTCGGGCGCTGCGCCGTCACGACGCGTGACCCGGATACCGGCATCCGCGACCTGGACACCCTGGGCGTCATCGCCGCGTACCGCGGCGAGGTTCCGACGATGGAGCCGCTGCCGTTCGGCGTGTGGTGCGAGGTGGTCGAGCCCGGGCCCGTCGCGCTCGGGGACTCGGTCGAGGTCGCGTAGTGCCGATCGCGATCGTCACGGGAGCCGCGCGCGGGATCGGCGAGGCGATCGCGCGGCGCCTCCACGCGGACGGCTACGACGTCGCACTGACGGACCTCGACGTCGCCGGCGCCGAGCGCGTCGCCGCCGAGCTCGGAGCTCGCGCGTTCGAGCACGACGTTCGCGAGCTCGCGTCGTGGGAGGGTCTGCTCGCGCAGCTCGACGACGTGCACGTCCTCGTGAACAACGCCGCGCGTACGGAGTTCCGCCCGTTCTTCGAGATCGACCTCGAGGAGTGGGACGACGTGCTGGCGACGAACCTCCGCGGCACGTACTTCGGCTGCCGCGTGGTCGGCGCAGCGTTGCGCGAGCGCGGCGCCGGCCGGATCGTGAACCTCGCAAGCGACGCGGCGTTCGCGGCGAGCGGCGCCTCCGGCGTGCACTACGCGGCGTCGAAGGCGGGCGTCGTCGCGGTCACCCGCCGCGCGGCGACGGAGCTCGCGCCGCACGGCGTCACGGTCAACGCGATCGCACCGGCCGCGATCGACGGGCCGCTCGCGCAGTCGGTCCTTCGAGACCGGCTCGAGGAGAAGGTTCGCGAGATTCCCGTCGGCCGTCTCGGCCGCCCGGAGGAGGTCGCCGCGCTCGTCTCGTTCCTCGTCTCCGACGACGCCGGCTACATCACCGGTGCGACGTTGGACGTCAACGGCGGCGTCCTGATGCGCTGAGCGCCGACTGACCCTAAGATCTCTCGCGCTATGCACGGCCTCATCTTTGCCTCGCTTCGCGACTACCTCGCGACCGAGCACGACGCGGCGGTCGCGAACGAAGTGCTGGCCGGAGAACCGCAGTACACGCTGAGCGAGGCGTACCCGGACGAGCAGTTCCTCGCTCTGCTCGAGCGCGCCTGTGCGCGGACAGGGCTCTCTCACGATGAGTTCCTGTTCGAGTTCGGCGTGTTCACGGCGGCCACGACCTTCGCGCGGCTGTACTCCGTGCTCTTCAGGTCCTCGCCGACGGCACGCGACTTCCTGCTGACGGTCGAGGACCCGATCCACGAGGTCGTTCGCGTCTCACTGCCGGACGCGCGGCCACCTGAGCTCGTCGTTACCGAGCTCGGAGCAGGGCGGCCTCCAGATCGTCTACACGTCGCAACGCAAGATCTGCGCGCTGCTTCGCGGCCTCGTCGAAGGCACCGGGCGCGTCTACGACGAGACGATCGACGTCGAGGAGGTGGAATGCATGCATCGCGGCGGCTCGGCGTGCCGGTTCGAGCTGCGGTTCTCGTGACCGGGATCTGCGATGGGTGCCCGCGTACCACGGACGCGTATTAGAGTCGCCCCGACATTCCGTCACGAAAGGGGGCACGGGTGACGAGCACGGAAACGGGCCTCGGCATCGAGGCGAAGTCGGACGCGATCTACGAGCTCGTCGAGCAAGGGACTCAGGTCGAGCGGGTGGCCACCGGCTTCACGTTCACGGAGGGGCCGATCTGGCACCCGACCGAGCACTACCTGCTCTTCTCGGACATGCCCGGCGACGTCCGCCGCAAGTACACGCCGGACGGAACCGTCGTCGAGGTCAGGAACTTCTCGAACAAGTGCAACGGCATGACCTACGACGCCGACCTGAACCTGCTCGTCTGCGAGCACGTGACGAGCTCGCTCGTGAAGGAGAGCCCGGACGGGTCGCGCGAGATCATCGCGAACGAGTTCGAGGGCGAGGAGCTGAACAGCCCGAACGACGTCTGCGTCCACTCGTCCGGGGCGATCTACTTCTCCGACCCCTGGTACGGGCGCATGCCCGGGTTCGGGCAACCGCGCCAGCGAAGGCTCGGGTTCCAGGGCGTGTACCGCATCGCGCCCGGAGGCGGCGACCCGGAGCTGATCGTCGGCCGCGACGAGTTCGAGATGCCGAACGGGATCTGCTTCAACGGAGACGAGACGCTCTTCTTCATCAACGACACGCCGGGGGCGTACATCAAGGTCTACGACGCGGCCCCCGACGGGTCGATCTCGAACGGCCGTATGTTCTTCGATGGCTGCGGCTCGGGCGTCATCGAGGAAGGCATCCCGGACGGGATGAAGTGCGACGAGCGCGGGAACATCTGGGTGACCGGGCCGGGCGGCATCTGGATCATCTCCGCCGCCGGCGAGCACCTGGGGACGATCCTCGTGCCCGAGAACACCGGCAACCTCACGTGGGGCGGCGAGGACTGGCACACGCTCTACATCCCGAGCTCCACCTCGCTCTACTCCATTCGGACGACCGTAGGGCCGCGCCACGAGCCCTACATGGGCTAGGAGGCGATCATGAACGACGAAGGCCTGACCCTGGATGTGAATCGCTGCGTGCTGATCATCCAGGACCTGCAGAACGACGTGATCATCGAGGGCGGCGCGTTCGCGGACTCGGGCTCGCCGGAGCACGCGAAGGAGCAGAACGTCGTCGAGAACGTGAAGGCGCTCGCGGACGTGTGCCGCGCCAAGGGCATCCCCGATCATCCATGTCCACTACATCGTGGAGCCGGATGCTCCGGGCCTGAAGCTGAACGCGCCGCTGTTCCAGGGCGTCAAGGACACGAGCGCGCTGGTCCGCGACTCATGGGGTGCCGCACCGGCCGAGGGGCTCGAGCCGCAGAACGGCGACTTCATCGTCCAGAAGATGCGCATGAGTGCGTGGCAGGGGACGCGGCTCGAGAACCTGCTGACGGGGTTCGGGCGCGACACGATCATCGTCACCGGCGCCTGGACGAACATGTCCATCGAGCACACGTCCCGGACGGGCGCGGACAAGGGCTACTTCATGGTCGTGCCGGAGGACGGGTGCTCGACGATGAACGCCGACTGGCACAACGCCTCGATCAACTTCGCGCTTCAGAACGTCTCGACCGTGACCACGTGCGAGCAGGTCACGGAAGCGCTCGCCGGCGTTCCCGCCGGCGTGTAACGGCAAGGAGGGCGGCCGTGGTCTGCGGCCAACGGTCGCCCTCCGAGCCGTCGTGCGGTTGTGCGGGTTCGGCTAGCTGCGTTCGAGCTCGCGCTCGAGGGAGGCGAACGTGCTCTTGAACGCGCGGTGGATCCCGCGAGAGAGCACGGCGCGGTCGTAGAGACCCGCGACTCCGCCTCGTGGCTCGTACTCGACCACGAGCCGGTACACGAATCCGCCGCCGTCGGGCTCGAAGTGACGCTCGTGCCGCGCGTCGGGCAGGCCCGGCTGCCTGCTCGTGTAGGTCACGAGCCGATTCGGCTCGAACCCCGTGATCGTCATCTCGAGCTCCCGGTCGCGGCCCAGCAGCCGCGTCACGAGGCGCGCCGTGTCGCCGACGGCGCCCCAGCGCGATCCCGGCTCGAGCCGGACGAAGCTCGGCCAGAAGGACGGCCAGTTCGCGGTGTTCGTGATGAAGCCGAACCCCTGCTCGACGGGCACCCCGTAGCGGTGGGTGTCCTCGACACGCACCATGGATCGACTGTAGCCCAATGCCGCACACGTCGCGGCTCCGCGGCGATCTCGGCCGATTGCGCTCGATTATCGTTCGCGCGGTGACCGCGGTCGAACCTGCACTGCTCCAGCGGGGGGCCTACGTCGACGGAGCGTGGGTCGACGCCGACTCGGGCGAGACCTTCCCGGTCGTCGATCCCGCGACGGGTGACGTCATCGCGGACGTGCCGCGCATGGGAGCTGCCGAGACGCGCCGGGCGCTCGCCGCGGCGGAGCGCGCGCTCCCGGAGTGGAAGGCGCGGACGGCGAAGGATCGCGCGCGCGTGCTGCGCCGGCTCGCGGATCTCATGGTCGAGCACGAGGACGATCTCGCGCGCCTGATGGTGCTCGAGCAGGGAAAGCCGCTCGCCGAGGCGCGGGTCGAGGTCGCCTACGCAGCTTCGTTCTACGAGTGGTTCGGCGAGGAGGCGAAGCGGGTCTACGGGGACACGATCCCGTCGCCGTGGCCGGACAAGCGGATCCACGTGACCAAGGAAGCGGTCGGCGTGACGGCCGGGATCACGCCGTGGAACTTTCCCGCGGCGATGCCGACCCGGAAGTCCGCGCCCGCGCTCGCCGCGGGCTGCACGATGGTGCTGAAGCCCGCGGAGCAGACGCCGCTGTCCGCGCTCGCGATCGCCGCGCTGGCGGAGGAGGCGGGCATCCCGGCCGGTGTCTTCTCGGTCGTCACCGGCGCAGCCGAGGACGCGCCTGCGATCGGCGGCGAGATGACGTCGAACCCGGCCGTGCGCAAGCTCGGCTTCACAGGCTCCACCGAGGTCGGGAAGCTGCTCATGGCGCAGTGCGCGCCGGGGCTCAAGAAGGTCTCGCTCGAGCTCGGCGGAAACGCGCCGTTCATCGTGTTCGACGACGCCGACCTCGACGAGGCGGTCGCGGGCGCGATCACCTGCAAGTTCCGCAACTCCGGCCAGACCTGCATTTCCGCGAACCGGATGCTCGTGCAGGACGGGATCTACGACGACTTCGTGCCGAGGTTCACCGAGGCCGTGCGCGCGCTCAAGGTCGCCGACGGATTCACGGAGGGAGTCAACGTCGGGCCGCTCATCGACGAGCCCGCGGTCGAGAAGGTCGAGCGTCACGTCGCCGACGCGCTCGAGCGGGGCGCCGAGGTCGTGGTCGGTGGCGAGCGCATCGAGGGGCAGTTCTTCCAGCCCTCGGTTCTTCTCGGCGTGACCGCCGAGGCGGCGATGAGCTGCGAGGAGACGTTCGGCCCGGTCGCCGGAATCGCGCGCTTCTCGACCGAGGAGGAGGCAGTCCGCATCGCCAACGACACGCCGTTCGGGCTGGCCGCGTACTTCTACTCGCAGGGCCTCGGGCGCGTCACGCGGGTCGCGGAGTCGCTCGAGTACGGGATCCTCGGCATCAACACCGGCCTCATCTCGACCGAGGTTGCGCCCTTCGGCGGCGTCAAGGAGTCGGGTATCGGCCGCGAGGGCTCGTCGTACGGAATCGACGAGTGGCTCGAGCTGAAGTACTGGGCGATCGGCGGGATCGGGACGAGGCCCGTGATCGTCGAGCAGCGCGACTACCACGTCTACACCGGGAAGCTTCCCGAGCTCGTGCGCCTGTACCAGGACGAGGGGATTCCGCTCCAGAACGAGCTTCTCGGCGGGCTTGTCGGCGCGTTCACGACCGACATCGGCGCGCTCTCGACGTACACGACGCTCTGGCGCTACGACTCGTTCGCCGAGCGGGAGGAGAAGCGCGCCCGGATGCAGGCGGACGAGCGCTGGCAGGCGTTCCTCGCGAAGGTGCAGCCGCTCATGCACACGCAGCAGAACCGGATCCTCGTGCCGACCCCGTTCTCGCCGCTGCGCTAGTGGGCGCCTCGACGGCAAGGTCGCGATCGTGACGGCGGGGCGCAGGGGATCGGCGCCGCGATTGCATCCGGTCTGGAGGCCGCGGGGGCGGAGGTCGTCGTCGCCGACCTCGAGCCGCCCGAGGGCGGCATTCGCGCGGACGTCTCGTCCGAGGACGACGTGTCCCGGATGGTGGGTGAGGCTCTCGAGCGAAACGGTCGCATCGACATCCTCGTCAACAACGCGGGCCTGTACGCGTCGCTGGAGATGCGCGCCTTCACCGAGATCCCGCTCGAGGAGTGGAACCTGGTGATGGAGGTGAACGTCGCCTCGATGTTCCTCACGTGCCGCGCGGTGGTCCCCGTGATGCGCGAGCAGGGCGGCGGCAAGATCGTGAACATCTCGTCGGGCACGCCCTTCCGCGGCGTCCCGTTCCTCCTCCACTACGTCACGAGCAAGGGTGCGATCGTCGCGCTCACGCGCGCCCTCGCGAAGGAGCTCGGAAAGGACTCGATCCACGTCAACTGCGTCGCGCCCGGCTTCACCATGTCGGAGGGGGTCAAGTCGCACCCTGAGGTCGTCGAGAAGCTGCGGGACGTCTCCGTGGCGGCGCGGACGATCCAGCGCGACCAGGTGCCGGAGGACGTCGTCGGCGCGGTCGTCTTCCTGTGCAGCCCTGCAGCCGACTTCGTCACGGGCCAGACGATGGTCATCGACGGCGGCCAGTACTTCCATTGATCCTCTCGCTGCAGGAGCACCCGGGGGGTGTGCGGACGGCGGACGGCCGTTGCGTCGTCTACGACGTCGACCGGAACGTGGCTTTCTTCGGCCTCGCGCGTGTCGACGGCCCGGCGCTCGTGTGGGAGGTCGACCGAGGACCCGGGGCCCGGCGACTGGATTCTGCGCTGTGACCGCGTCGACTTCCCGCCCGGCGGGGTCGCGTACGAGCACGTCCACCCGGGGCCGGGCGTCCGGCGCGATTCTCCACGGCGAGTTGACGATCGAGCGGGACGGCGGTGCCACGTCGACCTACCGCGCGGGGGAATCCTGGTTCGAGGATGCCGACGATCCCGTCGTCGCGACCGCGTCTCCGACCGAGGAGACCGCGTTCGTCCGGGTGCTCCTCCTTCCGGCCGAGTGGGCGGGACGGCGGACGATCCGCTACCTCGATCCGGGCCGACGAGGACAAGCCGCGATTGCAGCGCGCAACGGTGCTGCTCGAGGAGTCTTTGCGTCGGTGAGAACCGGAGGCCGGATCCTCGTCGACCAGCTCGAGCTGAACGGCGCCGACCTCGCGTTCTGCCTGCCGGGCGAGAGCTACCTGCCGGTGCTCGACGCGCTCTACGACTCCCCGATCCGGCTCGTCACGTGCCGCCACGAGCAGGGCGCGGCGAACGCGGCCGAGGCGTACGGGAAGCTCACGGGCCGTCCCGGGATCTGCCTCGTCACGCGCGGGCCCGGCGCGACGCAGGCGGCGGTCGGCGTGCACACGGCCAAGCAGGACTCGTCGCCGATGCTCCTCCTCGTGGGCCAGGTGCCACGCGCGTTTCGCGGACGGGAGGCGTGGCAGGAGCTCGACTACGCGCGAGGTCTTCGGCGAGCATGGCGAAGGCCGCGTGGGAGCTCGACAGTGCCGAGCGGATCCCCGAGCACATGGCGGAAGCGTTCTCGATCGCGATGTCGGGAAGGCCCGGGCCGGTCGTGCTCGCGCTGCCGGAGGACGTGCTAGCCGAGTCGGCGGACGTTCCCGACGGAGCGCCGGTCGAGGTCGAGCGGGTCGCGCCCGGCGGTGAGGAGCTGGAGCGGCTGCGGGAGCTGCTGGACGGCAGCGGAGCGACCCCTCGTGATCGTGGGGGAGGGCGGCTGGACGGCGCAGACGTCAGTGGACGTGCTCGCGTTCTGCGAGGCGAACGCGCTTCCGGTCGCGTGCGCCTTCCGTTGCCAGGACTTCGTCGACAACCGCTCGCCGAGCTACGTCGGCGTGCTCGGGGTCGCGATGGACGAGCGACTCGCCGCGCGCCTTCGCGACGCCGACCTCGTGCTCGCGGTCGGCGGTCGGCTCGGCGAGGTCCCGACGCGGCGCTACACGCTGCTCGAGCCGCCTCGGCCGAGGCAGACGCTCGTCCACGTCCATCCCGATCCGGCCGAGCTCGGACGGGTATACGAGCCCGACCTCGCGATCGCCGCGACGTTGCCGGAGGTGGCCGCGGCGCTCCGCGGACTCGCAGCCCGTCGAACCGCGTTGGGGCGAATGGACGGAGTCGGCTCGCGCGGAGTACGAGGACACGCTTCGCCACGAGCCGATGGAGGGAGACGTCGACCTCGGCGAGATCCAGGCGTTCCTCCGCGGACGGCTCCCGGGCGACGCCGTGCAGACGTGCGGTGCCGGCAACTTCACCGTCTGGGCGCATCGCTTTGCCCAGTTCACGCAGTACGGGACGCAGGCGTGCCCGCGTAGCGGCTCGATGGGGTACGGCGTCGCAGCAGCCGTCGCGGCGAAGCTCGTCCACCCGGACCGCATCGTCGCTGTGCTTCACCGGCGACGGCGACTTCGTCATGAGCTCGCCCGAGTTCGCCACCGCGGTCCAGTACGACTTGCCGATCGTCGTGCTCCTCGTGAACAACGGGATGTACGCGACGATCCGCATGCACCAGGAGCGGCAGTTCCCGGGCCGCGTCGTCGGCACCGATCTCGAGAACCCGGACTTCGTCGCGCTCGCGCGGGCGTACGGCGGGTTCGCCGAGCGTGTGGAGCGAACCGAGGACTTCGAAGCTGCGTTCGAGCGGGCGCTCGCCTCGGGCAAGCCCGCGCTGCTCGAGCTTCCGGTCGACCCGGAGCGCATCAGCCCGAGGGTGAGGCTGAGCGAGCTGCAGAAGGGAGCCGCGTGAGTCGGGAGGAGATTCGCGTCGACGGCCTCGCCGAGCCGATCTCGCACTTCACCGACGCCGTTCGCGCGGGAGGCTTCCTCTACGTGTCCGGGATCGTCGCGGTCGACGGCGACGGCCGAGCTCGTCGGCGGCGACGACGTGGTCGCGCAGACCCGCCAGGTGTTCGAGACCATGCGCGTCGTGCTCGCGGCGGGCGGCTGCCGATTCGAGGACGTCGTGAAGGTCACGGTCTTCCTCACGGACATCGACGACCGGCCGCTGATCAATCCCGTGCGGCAAGAGGTGTTCGGCGCGACCCGGCCCGCGTCGACGCTCGTCGAGGTGCCGCGGCTCGCCGTCGAGGGCGCGAAGGTCGAGATCGAGTGCGTCGCCCTCGTCCCATGAGCGCGAACGCGTTCATCACGTACGTCGACCCAGTGCCTTCTCGTCCAGGCCCGCTCGAAGGCCGCACGCTCGCCGTCAAGGATCTCTTCGACACCGCCGGAGTGCGCACGACGTACGGCTCGGGCCTCTACGGCGACCACGTGCCCGCGAGGAACGCCGTCGCCGTGCAGCGGCTCCTCGACGCCGGCGCGGTCATGGTCGGCAAGACGCACACGCCGGAGTTCGCGTGGAGCGTGCTCGGGCAGAACGAGTGGTACGGCACGTGTGAGAACCCGCGGCATCCCGGGAAGACGACGGGCGGCTCGTCGAGCGGCTCGGCGGCTGCGCTCGCCGCCGGTCTCTGCGAGCTCGCGCTCGGCTCGGACACGGGCTGCTCGATCCGTCTCCCGTCAGCCGCCTGCGAGGTCGTCGGGCTCAAGTCGCAGTGGGGGCTCATCTCGACGGAGGGCGTGTTCCCGCTCGTGCCGATGCTCGACACGGTCGGGCCGATGGCGACGAGCGTCGAGGACGTCGCGCTCATGTGGTCCGTGCTCACGGATCGCCCGATTCCCGAACCGCGGCTCGCCGGGCTCACCGTCGGCCTCCTTCGCCAGCCGCCCGGGATCGGCGACGGCCGCGAGACCGAGACGAGCGATGCCGCCGAGGCCTGGGTCGCGGACCTCGAGCGCCTCGGCGCGCGTGTCGTCGAGGCGCGCGTCCCCGAGCCGAGCGCGAACACCTGGCCCCAGTTCCAGCACGAGGCGCTGCAGTCGCACGCCGCGACCTTCCCGAGCCGTGCCGACGAGTACGGCGTGGCGATGCGCAAGAAGCTCACGGCTGCCCAGCGCGCGACGCCCGAGCAGATCGCCGACGCGTATCGCGCGATCGAGGAGTGGCGCCGCTACGAGCCGGAGGTCGACCTCTACGTCAGCCCGTGCTACGCCGTCGAGCTTCCCGACGAGGACGCGGACGAGCTCGAGGTCCGCCTCCCGCTCACCTCCTTCCTGCGCTGGGTGAATCTCACCGGCTGGGCCGGCCTCGCGATCGGGAACATGCAGCTCGTCGCGCCGACGGACGAGGTCGTGCTCGCGGCCGGCCTCGCCTGGGAACGCGGCTGAACCTGCCGCGGGCAATACCGTTCCGCATTGAAAGGTTCACGTGCCGTTGGTAGCGTTCGCGGAGCCGGTGGCCGAGCGAATCCGCGCCTGGGGAGTCGTTGGAACCGTGCCGCGGGCCGCCGCGGCCGCGCTCGTCGCGTTCGCGATCCTCTACGTGCTCGTCATCGCGAATCCGCCCGACGAGTTCGGCGCGGGCAACTGGCGCACGACGAACACCGGCTCGGCGTTCGACGATCCGAGCTCGTTCCTGACGACGGTCCTCGACGGGGTCACGTTCGCCGGACTGCTGTTCATCGTCGCCAGCGGGTTCTCGCTCATCTTCGGGCTCATGCGCGTCGTGAACATGGCCCACGGCGCCTTCTATCTCCTCGGTGGGTACATCGCCTACGAGATCCAGCAGCGGATGACGGGTTCAGGGTTCGGCTTGAACCCGAACGAGGTGAGCACCTGGGAGTGGGTCGTCCCCTGGCTCGTCGCGATGGTCTGTATCGGCGTCTTCGGGCTCGGCGTCCAGCAGCTGCTCCTGCGCTGGAACCAGGGGCAGGACCTGCGCCAGGCACTGATCACGATCGCCGTGTCCGTGATCGTGGCCGACCAGGTCATCGCGCACTTCCCGCGAACCGTTCCCGCCGGCACGCAGCAGTTCGGCGGGCAACGCCGTGAGCATCACCTGGCCGGGCTGGACGAACCAACTCGTCGACCTGCACGTCGGCGGCATCAGCTACTCGCTCTCGCGGCTCGTCATGCTCGGGCTCGGGATCCTGGTCGGAGTGGTGCTGTGGCTCTGGCTGCACCAGACGAAGACCGGGATGGTCATTCGCGCCGGCGTCGACGATCGACAGATGACCTCGGCGCTCGGCATCAACATCCAGAAGACGTTCGCGATCGCGTTCCTCGTCGGGTCGGCGCTCGCCGCGTTCGGCGCCGTCGTCGGCGGCTCGCAGGCGTCGATCGCGCAGGGGCGTGACGGCGAGTGGCTCCTGTTCTCGCTCGTCGTCGTGATCATCGGCGGGATGGGCTCGCTCGCCGGCGCCGCGGTGGGCTCGGTCCTGTACGGGCTCGTCTTCGCGTTCGCCGTCTCGTACCTCCCGGTCACCGGCAACGAGTGCTGCACGCAGTACTCGGTCGTCCTCACCTTCGTGCTCATGGCGCTCGTGCTCGCGTTCCGCCCTCAGGGTCTGTTCGGGAGAGCCGCATGACACTCGACCGCACGAAGAGCGTTCACGGAGCGCGTCGATCGGCGTCGGCGCACTCGTCCTCGCCGGTGCTCGCGCCGCTCCTCGTGAGCGACTTCTGGCTGAACTCCATCCTCACGCAGGCGCTGATCCTCGGCATCGGGGCCGCGAGCCTCATCTTCCTCTCCGCGTACGGCGGGATGATCTCGCTCGCGCAGACGGGCCTCATGGGGATCGCCGGCTACGCGCTCGCGAACATGGTCACGCAGCGCGTTCCCGGCGGCGAGACGAAGGGGCTCCTGCTCGGCTGGGATCCGACGCTGGCGCTGATCGCCGCGGTTCTGCTGACGGTCGCGATCGGGCTCGTTTTCGGCGCCGTCGCGTCGCGCAGCTTCGGGATCTACTTCCTGATGCTGACGCTCACGTACACCGTGATCGCGTTCCTCTTCGTCGGCTCGGTGACGCTCATCGGCGGCTTCTCGCCCGTCGCCGGCGTCGACCAGTACACGCCCGGCTTCATCGGCGACATCGCCTCCGACCGCACGCGCCTCTACTTCATCTCGCTGATCGTCACGGTGCTCGTGTATCTCCTCATCCGCTACCTGATCCGCACGCCGTTCGGCATCTCGCTGCAGGGCATTCGCGACGAGCCCGTGCGCATGGCGTCGCTCGGCTACAACGTCGCCCTCCACCGGACGCTCGCGTTCGGCATCGGCGCCCTCATCGCGGCGCTCGGCGGCGTCCTCTACGCGTGGTGGTTCGGGCAGCTCTCGCCGACGACTATGGGGCTCGACGCGACCATCCAGCTCCTCGTGATCGCGGTCATCGGCGGGCTGCGCAGGATCGAGGGCGCGTGGCTCGGGGCGATCGCCTTCCTCGTCATCAACAACGAGATCACGAACCGGATCCCCTCGTCCGGCCTGCCGGTGATCGGCGGCACGTTCAACACCGTGATCGGCTTCATCTTCCTCGCGATCGTCATCGTGTCGCCCGACGGGCTGATGGGGCTCTGGGATCGGATCTGGGAGTCCGCGCGCCGCCGAGGGGGGCCACCGGTCGCGGCGCCCGAGCAACCGCAGCCGGCGACGGGCGCGAGCGCGCCGTAGGAGGGGGTGGAACCCACACACGACTTTGGCGTAGGCTCACGCACTGAAGTTCGAGGCAGAACCGTTGAAGGTGCAGGCACGAGAGGAGGACACATGAAGGTACGTGGGTGGAAGCTCCTGCTTCCCCTTGCGCTGCTCGTCGCAGGCGGTCTCATCGCGACCTCGGGCGCTCTCGCCACACCGGCGCAGGCCAACGAGGTGAGGGTCGCGATCATGACCGACTGCAAGGGCGCGTTTGCGTTCGGGTACGAGGTGGACACCGCAGGCACGATCGCGGCGTTCTCGCAGTACGCGGGCGCAAAGCCGAAGAACAGGAAGAAGCCCTCGGCCGGGATGACGGGCGGCACGGCCGGAGGCAAGAACCTCCGCATCGTCGGCATCGGCTGCGGCGACGAGACTCCGGCGCTCGCGCTCAAGGAGACGCGTCGACTGATGGTTCAGCTCCGCGGTGACGTCATGATCGGCCCGCTGTCCGGTGACGAGGCGGTCGCGATCGCCAACTGGGCGAAGGCCAATCCGACGAAGACGGTGATCATCGGCACCGCCGGGTCGCAGGATCCGACGATGCAGATCGCGCCGAAGAACCTCTTCCGCTACCACGGAGACGGCGCACAGTGGAACGCAGGCCTCGGCGAGATCGTCTACAAGAGGCTCGGCTGGCGCACGGCCGCGGTCATCGGCGACGACTACAGCTTCCCGTGGACGTCCGCGGCGGGCATCATCGCCGACTTCTGCGGGATCGGCGGCAGGATCACGAAGCGCGTGTGGACACCGCCGGCTGGCGGCGACTACGCACCGTTCATCCGCCAGTTGCCACGTCCGGACGCCGTGGACGGCTACTTCTGGCTGGTCGGAGGAGCGAACACGAGTGCCGCGCTCACCGCATTCGAGCAGACATACGGCCCGCTCAATGCGAGGCAGCACTCGGGCAACCTGTTCCTCTACTTCCTGGGTGCCAACACCACCGTCGCGCCGCGCCTCGTCGGGGCGTACTTCGGTGGCTTCGGCACCTTCCAGACAGGAGGGTTGAAGACCCCCCAGGCCCGGACCTACGTGAGGAACGCGAGCAAGTGGTTCGGGACTGCGTTCAACGTGAACGACGGGTTCTTCTACAACTACTGGAACGCCGCGTGGGCGCTCGTTCAGGGTCTCGACAGGTCGAACGGCCAGCTCGGTGCGGCGCTCCACCGGGCGTTGCCGAGAACGCTGAAGCCTGGATTCCAGGTCGCGAACAACGGCACGCTGAGGCTCGACAGCCGCCGTCAGGCGGTCCAGGACCAGTACCCGCTCCAGATCACGAAGGCGGCTGGTGAGGGCACGGTCACGGCCACGATCGCGGGCTACGTCCCGAACGTCGACCAGACCTTCGGCGGCTACTTCGGGCCGAGCAAGGCCGCACCTGGTCGCAACTTCCCGGCCTGCGTGAAGCGCAAGCTTCCGTGGCAGGGCAAGATCAAGGTCGTCAAGAACGGCGTCATCACGAACCAGGTCATCAAGTAGGTCGGTGACCGAAGCAGCACCGTCCGCCGAACACGCCGAGCCGACCCTCCGCCTGCGGGGGGTCGGCCGGCGTTTCGGGGGACTGCTTGCGGTGAGCGACGTCGACCTCGACGTCGCTCACGGCGAGCGGAGGGCGATTCTCGGGCCGAACGGCGCCGGGAAGACGACGCTCTTCAACGTCATCTGCGGGGATCTGGAGGCGTCGGCCGGAAGCGTCGAGCTCTTCGGCGAGGACGTGACCAGGCGCCCGGCCCGGTACCGCGCGAAGCTCGGGCTGGCTCGCACGTATCAGCAGTCGCGGCTCTTCGACGGGCTCACCGTCGAGGACTCGATCTACCTGTCGATCGTCGGCGTCGAGGGTGGTCGCCTCCGTCCCGTGCTGCTCCCCGGCCGCGACCGCAAGGCGCGTGAGCGGGCGCGCGAGGCGGCGGGCAGGGTCGCGATCCAGAACAAGCTCGGAGAGATCGTCGGCTCGCTCTCGCACGGCGAGCACCGGCAGGTCGCGCTCGCCATGGCGCTCGCCGCCGAGCCGAGGGCGCTCATGCTCGACGAGCCCGCGTCGGGCCTCTCACGCGGCGAGCGCCAGCTCCTGACCGAGCTCCTGCTCGCGCTCGACCGGGACATCACGTTGATCCTCATCGAGCACGACATGGACATCGCGCTCAACGTCGCCGAGCAGGTGACGATGATGCACGACGGGCGGGTGATCGTGGAGGGCACGCCTGCGGAGATCCGCGCGAACGAGACCGTGCACGACCTCTACCTCGGCCGGGGCTACGGAAATGAGTGAGGGTGCCGAGGCCGTTGCCGGCCGCTTCGGGCGAGCCGCTGCTCGAGCTGACCGACCTGCACGCCTACTACGGGAGCGCGCAGGCGCTGGAGGGCGTCAGCTTCTCGATGACGAAGGATCCCGTCGCGATCGTCGGGCGAAACGGCATGGGCAAGACGACACTGTGCAACGCGATCATGGGCATCTCGCCTCCGCGGGCGAGCGGCTCGATCAAGTTCGCCGGGGACGAGCTCGTCGGCGTCCCGCCGCACAAGATCGCGCGGCGAGGGCTCGGGTACGTCCCGCAGGGGCGCCGGCTCTTCCCGTCGCTGACCGTCGACCAGCACCTGCGCATCGCTGCGCGCGGGAGCTCGGCGAACGGCGGTGGAGAGTGGACCCGCGAGCGCGTGTACGAGCTGTTCCCGCGCCTTGCCGAGCGCAAGCGAAACGGCGGCGCGCAACTCTCGGGAGGCGAGCAGCAGATGCTCGCCATCGGCCGCGCGCTCATGACGAACCCGAGGATGCTCGTCATGGACGAGCCGTCGGAGGGCCTCGCTCCTGCCGTCATCGAGAGTCTCATCGAGGCCTTCAAGCTCCTCGAGGAACAAGGGCATGGCGATCCTGCTGATCGAGCAGAACCTCGGCATGGCCACGGCGCTCGCGGAACGCCAGCTGATCATGATCGGCGGGCGGATCGCCGCCGAGACGACCGCCGCGCGAGCTCTCCGGCGACCCGGATCTGCAACGCCGGTACCTCGGCGTCGAGCCGCTCTCGCACTAGTCTTTCCGGCCGTGTCCAGAACGCTCGTGCTCTTGTCGATCGTCGCTGCCGTCGCCGTCGCGGCGTCTGGCCGCCGGGTGCGGCGGCGACGACGAGGCGCGACCCGATCTCGCCTTCGTCAGCTCGCGGGACGGCGACTACGCCCTGTTCGAGATGAATGCCGACGGTGAGGGGCAGAGCCGATTGACGGCGTCGGACTCCGACCCGTCCGACCCGGCCGGGCTCTTCTTCCAGGTAGAGCCGTCCTGGTCGCCCGACGGGTCGCGGATCGCGTTCGCGAGCCAGCGCAGCGGCAACTTCGACATCTACGTGATGAACGCCGACGGCACCGACACGCGAAAGGTCACGTCCACGAAGCAGAACGATTCCCACCCGACGTGGTCGTCGTCGGGACAGACTCTCGCGTTCGCGCGGGACGGCGACGTCTACACGATGAGCGAGGACGGGTCCCAGCGTGACACGCATCTCGGATCCTCTCGTGGAGGAGTCCGATCCGGCCTGGTCCCCCGACGGCACATGGATCGCCTATGTCCGCCGGACTCCCGGTACGCCCGTCCGCGAGATCTGGCTCATGCGCCCGAACGGCTCCCAGCGGCACGCCGTCACCTCGCAGGGCGCGCGCGCCTTCACGCCGGCGTGGTCGCCCGACAGCTCCCGAATCGTCTTCTCGAGCAATGCCGACAGCGACGTGTACGCACTCTTCGCAGTCGGTGCCGACGGGAAGGGGCTGCGGAGCGTTGCTCCGACCGTCGGAGACAACTTCGAGCCGTCGTGGTCTCCCGGACGGATCGAAGATCGCCTACCAGGAGGACGGCGCGATCTTCACCGTCGAGCTCGGCGGCGGCGAGGTCGAAAGGCTGACCGACAGCGCGAACAACGACTCCAGCCCGGTCTGGAATCCGCAGCCGCCGCCTCGAGGACGAGTAGAGCTCAGAAGGTCCCGTACTGCTCGTAGGCCTCGAGCGGCGACATGCCGTCGCGGACGGCTGCGCGGATCTCGCTCTCCGTCGCCGCCTTCGCCTCCGCCTCGGCGAGCACGTCCTCCGCGATCGCCTGCGGGACGACGACCACGCCGTCGTCGTCGCCGACGATCCAGTCGCCCGGGTCGACTCGGACGCGGCCGATCGTGACGGGAACCTGCGTCGCCTCCAGCTGCCAGCGCCAGGTCGAGTCCTCGGGAGTCACGAACCGGGAGAAGACCGGGAAGCCCTCGTCGAGGATGAAGCGCACGTCGCGACAGCCTCCGTCGAGCACGCAGCCGGCGACGCTGCGCGCCTTCAGCGACGTGACCGAGAGCTCTCCGAGGTGGGCGGCGACCTCCTGGTTGCAGGAGTAGACCGCGACCGCTCCTGCGAGGCACCTCGCCGAGCATCTCGAGAACCTTGCGAATCGCGGTGTCGTGGCTCTCGGTCGCAGCCGGCCGACCGAGCACGGTGAACGCCTCGCCGGCGAGCCGCATCCCCGGCGCGAGCGGGCGGATCGACGGAGGCAGCGTCTGTTCCCGGTGACCGCGATCGTCGAGGATGTCCGCGAGCGCAGCCGTGTAGATCGCGGCGAAGCGCTCCCTCACGGCTCGGGGATCCCGAGATCCGGAGGGCGATCGTCGCCGCGACCCTCGACGAGCTCGGGCGCGCGCTTCTGCGAGCAGTCGGAGGACGAGTTCCGCTCGGCGCACGCGCTCGCGTCCGAGCTTGACCGCGAGGTCCTCGAGGTGGAGGCCCGAGGGGTAGATGTTCGGCGCGTTGCGCAGCCCGAGCTTCACGTACACGGGCGCCGCGAGCCTCACGATCTCCGGCACCTCGTAGAAGCGCACGAATCCGCCCTGGTCGTCCGGCACCTCGACGTAGACGTCGAGCGGAGCAGAGCACGTCGCGCGGAGCTCGCCGAGCTCGGCGGCGGAGAGATCGGTCGCGACGTTGATCGTCGTCGCGCCGAGGTCCTCGAGGACGCGTGCGCTCTCCGGGTTCGCGCACGGGAGGAGAACCGAAGTCTTGAGCACCAGCGAAGGCGGAAGCTCGCCCGCGCGTCGCAGGTCGCCGAGCGTCTTCAGGACCCCGAGGTCCGCTACGAGGAAGGAGCGGATACCGAGCGCGACACCGCGACTGGACCTCTGCGACGCAGTCCTCGATCCCGACCGTCCCGCGCGCGACACCTCCCGCCGCGGCGGTGACGATGGACTGGCCACCGGTGTCCCAGGCACCCCGTGGCCCGAGGAAGAGCGAGACCTCGACTCCCGCGTCGGCGCCGAGCCTCGCGAGCTCGCGGATCTCGTCGTCCGTCAGCATCATCACGCCGCTTCCCTGGGAGATCCGCCGCACCGGGACGGAGCGTCGCTCCGCCTCGTCGAGCACGGCCTCGAGCACGCGCGGGCCCTCCACGGACGGGATCTCGATGCGGTAGCGCAGGCCGTCGGCGAATCGCAGCTCGGACACGAGTCGAGACCCTAAGCCCAGAAGGCTTCGAACGCCTCGGGATCGCTCGGGAGCGCGAGCACCTCCCGCACGCGCCCGTTCGCGAAACGAAACAGGAGCAGCTGCTCGAGCTCGAGGCTGCGGCCGTGGCGGGTTCCGCGCGCCGTGTACAGGGCAGCCGCACGATCGTCGCTCGCGAGGACGTCGATCAGCTGCGAGCCGTAGGTCCCGTTCCGTCTCCCTGGGCAGCTGCGCGAGGAACCGGAAGATGGCCTCGCGCCCCTCGTAGGTGCCGGCCATGACGCCGCTCCCGGGCACCTTCCAGACCGCCTCCTCGGCGAACAGCCCACGCAGTGCCAGCCCCTCCTTGCGCGCGAAAGCGTCGAAGATCCTGCGGACGACGGCCGCGTTCTCAGCTGCCTTCACGGCCGTCCTCCCAGCGCGCGACGAGTCCCTCGACGTGGCGCCGTTGGGCATCCGTGAACGGGATCACGGTGAGCAGGCGGCGAACCTCGGCCGGGTCGTCGTTCGCGACCGCCGCCTCCAGGTGCTCGCGCTGGGGTGTCGGCTGTCGTAGCTGCCGGCGGAGCCAGCGCAACAGGCTCACCGCTGCCTGGTCGCTCATGCGAGCAGGCTAGACGGTCGAAGCCGCGGACTCGACGCTATGCCGACTCGTCGGCCGTGTCCGGCTCGACGGTGGGCTCGTTCTCCGCGACGGTGTCTTCCTCGGACAGGCTGTACGCGCTCAGACGATTCGAGAGCCCTGCCATCCAGCCGACCTCCTGGCCCTCGTCGCCCGGCTCGGCGGGAGCGCTCGTCTCGTTCGACGAGGGAAGCTCGGCGGCAGGGCGACGACGACGTGGCTTGCGAGTCTCTCGTGGCTTTTCGTCATCACTCGGATCGTCGCGGGGGGCCGGGAAGCTCGCCGCCGACGGGAAGTTGAGCCCGACCGCCGCGACGGGCGACGACTCCGACTCGGGCGTGCGCGCCGCGCCGGAGCTCGATGTCGGCACTGCCTCGGCAGCCTGCTGACGTTCCGGCGTCGCCCGGCGTGGCTCGTGCGGCGGCTGGCTCGGGTCGATCACGTACTCGGGCAGTGGCCCGAGATCCTCTTCCTCCTCGGGCTCGAGTGCGCTCGGAGCCGGTGGCGGCGCGGCCGACCCGGCGGAGTTCTCGATGACGAAATCCGGAAGTGGCGTCGGCTCGGGCTCGGGCTCGGGGTCCGGCTGGACGACAGGCGCAGGCTCGGCCGACGGCTCGACGACGTAGTCGGGAAGCGGCTCGGGCTCGGAGACCACGGTGAACTCGGGGATGTGCTCGGGCTCGTGCGCGGGCTCGGCCTCGGCGACCGGCTCGGCGAGGGGTGCAGCCTCGACCTCTCGTGCCGGCTCGGGCTCGGGAGTCGGCTCGGGCTCGGCCTCGACGACGGGCTCCGGCTCGGCAGCAGGAGGAGCGGGCGGGACCACGACGAGGGCGGGTTCCTCGGGCTCGACGACCGCCTCGGGCTCGACGACCGGCTCGGGCTCGACGACGGGCTCCGGTGCGGCGAGAGACATGGGGTCCGGCTCGGGCTCGGGAGGAGCAGGCGTGGGCTCGGCGTCGATCACCGGGAAGACGTGGACGACCTCGAGCTCGGGCTCGACGACGGCCTCGGGTGCGTCGAGGACGACGACCTCGGGCTCGTCGTGGACCACGGGCTCCGGCATGACGACGGCCTCGACCTCGACGACGGGCTCGACGACGGGCTCCGGCACGGCAGCAGCGGCAGGAGCCGGCTCTACCACCGGAACGGCGACCGGCTCCGGGTCCGGAGCAACCGGCGCGGCTTCCAGACGGACGTCGATCGGCTCCGGCTCCCACAGCGGGCGACCGACGACCGGTCGTTCGCGAAGCTCGTGCCGGCTCAGCTTGCCCTGGACGGTCGGCAGCTCGTCCACGAACAGGATCTCGCGCGGCACCTGCTGATCCGGGAGCATCTCGGCCGCGAACTGGCGGATCTCCGCCTCGAGCTGTTGCGAGGCCGCGGCCCTGGGGCCGAGCACGACGAACGCGCGCACGAACTGGCCGCCGCGCTGCAGGTCGCGCATGCCCACGACACCGCTGGCCGCGATGGCCGGGTGGCCGTCGAGCACCTGCTCGACCTCGTGCGGGCCGAAGGTGCGGCCGCTCGACGTGATCACGTCCTCGGCGCGGCCGACGAAGGTTACGAACCCCTCCTCGTCGACCATCGCGACGTCGCCGGTGATGTACCAGTCCCCACGGAACGCGTTCTTCGTCTCCTCGGGCGACTCCCAGTACCCGGCGAAGAGGGTCGGAGGACGTCCGCGTACGGCCAGGTCGCCCTCGATGCCGGCCGGAAGCTCGTTGCCCTGGTCGTCGACGATCCCGATGTGGTGGCCGGGCAGCGCGCGTCCCATCGAGCCGGGCTTCTCTGCACCGTCGGCCGATGCGGCGACGACGAGGTTCGTCTCCGCCTGTCCGTAGCCGGTGTGAATCGTCATGCCCCAGCGCTCCTCGAACGCCTCGATCGTGTCCGAGTCGAGGTGCTCGCCGGTCGACACGAGCCGGCGCAGTCGCGGCGACCGGAAGCGCTCGAGCTTGGGATGTCGTGCGAGCGCGCGATACTCGGCGGGAGACTGGCTGAGGATGCTGGGGCCGAGCCTGAAGAGCAGGTCGAGTCGCTCGTCGGGGTCGAATTCGCTGCCCTGGTGGAGAACGACCTCCGCTCCTCGCGACCAGGGCCCGACGAGGGCGTCCCAGACGGCGAGCGGTGAGTCCGAGGGCGCGACGCACCAGACCGCGTCGCCGCGTCCGACGTCGAGCCAGTGCTCCGCCTGGACGCGTGTCGCGAACACGGATCCGTGCGTATGCGCGACTCCTCTCCGTCGGCCACCGGTGCCCGCAGACGAGGCGATGAAAGCGATGTCGCGCGACGAGGTCGCATGGGTCGCAGAGTTGTCCGGCACGTCGGAGCTCCGCCTGCGAACTCCCTCTTCGAAGTAGTGCACCTCGGGGGTGAACCCCATCTGCGAGATGAGCTGCTCCGCCGACTGCTCTGCGACGACGAGCGCGGCCTCGGACGTCGAGACGAGCACCTCGAGCGCCGAAGGCGACACCGACGGCGAGCAGGGGGCGGCGATGCAGCCGGCCTTCCAGACGCCGAGCATCGCCTCGAGCCAGTCCACGGTGCTCCCGGCGAGCACGACGACACGATCTCCGGGCTCGACGCCGTGCTCTCGAACCGCCTCCGCCCAGACGGCGGCTCCCTCGGCGATCTCGTGGAACGTGCGCGGCTCGATGATCCCGTCCTTGCCGAGGCACGTGAGCGCGCGTCGCTTCGGATCGCGTGCGAGCGCCTCGACGACGTCGCCCGTGAAGTTGAAGCGGTCCGGGATCTGCCAGCGTCCCTCGACCAGCGCAGGGCGCAGGGCGAGCTCGAGCGGGGAGAGCTGGGGCTCCGAATGCGAGCGACGACGGCGAAGACCTTTCACGGCACGTCCATTATCGACCCGAACGGCCCTAAAGCTGAGCGCGGATCTTCCCTCGGTCTGTTTGGGCTACGCAAGACCCATCTCGACGGCAAAGGGTACGTCCGCGGGAAGACCTTCCCCGAGCCGAAACCCGCCTGCTTCCTCGAGCGCGGCGATCCGGGCACGCATCGGCGGATGCGTGTTGAACCAGCTCGTGAACTCGATCACTCCGGTGCGGAGCGAGTCGACGCGCTCGGTGGGGCTCTCGACCCACAGGTGGGCGGTCGACGAGTTCGAGTAGCGCACCGTGGTGGGGTCGAGCTCGAGCCGGCGGAGGGCCAGCGCCATGGCCTCCGGATCGCTGAGGATCTCCGCGGCGCCGGCGTCCGCGAGGAACTCGCGACGTCGCGAGAGGCTCATCCGTAGAAGCAGCGCGGCGTACGGGGCGAGTATGAGCCCCACGAGTGCCAGGATCGCCACGAGCCCGCCTGCCTTGCGGTTTCGGCCTCCGTACGCGATCGAGCGGAAGCCGATGTCGCCGACGAGCGCGATGACGCCGACGAACACGGTCGCCATGGTCATCAGGTACGTGTCGCGGTTCCGGATATGCGAGACCTCGTGAGCGAGCACGGCTTCGAGCTCGCGCTTGGGCATCGTCTGCAGGAGGCCGGTCGTCACCCCCACGTAGCTCGACTTCGGGCGTAGCCCTGCCGCGAACGCGTTCGGCGCCACGTCGTCGACGATGCGAACCTCCGGCGTCACCGGGAGCCCGGCACCGATCGACACGTTCTCGACGAGACGGCGAAGCGGCCGAAGCTCGTCCTCGGCCAGCGGTTGCGCCTGCGTGATGCGCGAGACCATGCTGCGCGACGTGACGAGCCCGATCACGCCGTAGACCCCGGCGGCGGCGAGCGCGACGATCGCGAGCGAGGCGTCGAGCGCGAGCCCGATCAGCCCGCCGATGACCAGCAGCAGCAGGACGAAACCGAAGACGACGATCGTGCTGCGGAACCGATTCGCGCGGATCTGCTGCTGCAGCGTCACGTGGCTTCGGAGAACGAGACCTGCGGTGCCGAGGTGTCGCCCTCGGCGGAGAAGAACTCCTTCGCCCGGAATCCGAACGGTCCCGCGATGACGATCCACGGAATGCTCTGCACTGCGGTGTTGTAGTGCATGACGGTCGAGTTGTAGTAGCGGCGTGCGGCGCTGATCTTGTCCTCGGTGTCCGTCAGATCGTCCTGGAGGCGCAGGAAGTTCTCCGACGCCTTCAGATCCGGGTAGGCCTCGGCGACTGCGAACAGCCGGCCGAGTGCGACGCTCAGCATGTCGTTCGCCTCGCCGGAGGCGGCGGGCCCGCGCGCCTGTTGGAGAGCCGCTCGTGCGCGCGTGACCTCCTCGAAGACGCCACGCTCGTGGGCGGCATAGCCGCGCACCGTCTCGACGAGATTGGGGATCAGATCGGCTCGGCGCTCGAGCTGCACGTCGATGTTCGCCCAGCCCGTGTCGGCCTCGTTGCGCAGCCGCACGAGCCGGTTGTAGCCGTACGCCGCGACGGCGAGTAGCAGGACGACGACACCGAAGACGATCCAGAGCCAGAGCATCGCCGGCGAGTCTATGGGGCGAGCGCGAGGGCCAACGCTCGGGCGCCGTCGGTCAGCACGGGCCCGCCGTGCGAGACCAGGATCCGCTCGACCGGGAGCTCGAGCAGGGGCTGGAGCGACGCCGCGAGATCTCCATGGTTCTTCGCCGCCGGCAGCCAGGACGCCGGGCACATCTCGACCCCGCCCGCGTCGTCACCGACGAGGACGTCACCCGGCACGAGCGTCGCGTGCTCCGGGATCCAGTACACGACCTCCGCCGCCCGCGCCGTGCGGTACCCGACGACTCCGCCCGGTAGCGGGTCGCCCGGCGTGAACGGGTCGGTCACCTCGCCCACACGACGCGCGATCGCCGCTCGGCCGCTCTTCGGGCCCCACACGCGTGCTCGGTACCTCTCGACGACCTCCGCCGCGCTCCTCCCGTGCCAGAACACGGTGATGAGGACGTGCACCTCGCGACCGGACACCTCGCCGTCGAGGTGGTCGAGAAAGCGCGCCGAGTCCTCGGGCGGCACGAGCGGGTCGACGAGGACGACGCCGTCCTCCGTCTCGTAGTAGACGCAGCCCACGTCTTGTGCCCATTCCTCGTGCGCCCCCGTCCACCGCCAGAGCCCCGGAGCGACCTGAAGCACGTCCATGCGCCGACTGTAGACAGAACCGTCCCCGCTGCGTTTGCGTAGCTACGTTGCAGACCAAAGGAGGACCGGGATGAGAGCAGCACGCATCGCCGCCGTCGGGCTCGCCGTCGTGGCACTCGCCGCTTCCGGCTGTGGCGGCGACGACGAGGGGAGCGTCGCGACCGACACGACGACCCGAGACGACGCGCGACGACCTCAGGCGACCCGAGCGCGCTCGCCGGCAACGTCGGGCCGGGCTTCGACATCAGCCTGACCGACTCGGCCGGGTCGGACGTCATGGAGCTCTCGGCCGGGAGCTACACGATCGAGGTGTCGGACCAGTCGGGCATCCACAACTTCCACCTCACCGGGCCTGGGGTCGAGGAGTCGACCGACGTCTCCGGCGAGGGCACGTCGACGTTCCAGGTCGACCTCGAGGCAGGGACCTACACGTTCGTCTGCGACCCGCACGCGGGCCAGATGACCGGCAGCTTCGAGGTGACGAGCTAGGGCTCGGCCTAGAGCGCGACCGACACTCCCGTCTCACTGGAGCGGAACAAGGCCTCGATCGCCCGCGCCTGGCCCATGGCGTCGTCGCGTCCGAGCAGAAGGGGCGCGTCCCCGGCGATCGCGTCGGCGAGGTTCTCGAGCTCGAGGCGGTAGGAGTCCACGACGTCGAGCTCGATGCGCTCGACGCCGTCGTCGCGACGCAGCTCGATCACCGGCTCCTGGCAGTGCCACGGATCGTCGAGGAACAGCGACCCTTCGGTGCCGATCGCCTCGAGCTCGTCGCGCTCGGGAAGGCTCGTTCCACAGTCGAACAGCGCGAGCACGTCTCCGGGGAACCGCAGCGCACCGGTGAAGACCCAGTCCGTGCCGGTCGGGCCGATGTACGCGTTGCCGAACACGGTCTCGGGCTCGCCCGCGAGGAGTCGCGATCCGCTGACGCAGTAGCACCCGACGTCCATCAGGCTCCCGCCGTCGACGTCGGTGCGAAGCCGGATGTTGTCCGCGTCGTAGAGCGAGTAGCTGAAGGCCGAGCGGATGACGCGAAGCTCCCCGATCGCGCCCTCGCGCACGAGCTCGACCACTCGTTTCGTCTGCGGGTTGTGCCGGTACATGAACGCCTCCGTCAGGTGCCGGCCGGCGCGATCGGCAGCGTCGAAGGCGGCCTCGACGTCCTCGGGGCGCTTGCTGAACGGCTTCTCGCAGATCACGTGCTTGCCTGCCTCGAGGGAACGGATCGACCACTCGCGGTGCATCGTGTTCGGCAGGGAGATGTAGACCGCGTCGACGTCCGGGTCCTCCAGCAGCGCTTCGTAGGAGCCGTAGGCGCGCCCGATGTCCCACTCTCTCGCGTACCGCTCGGCGCGCTCCTGCTCTCGGCTGGCCACGGCGACCAGCTCGACCTTCTCCGAGGCGTGCGCGCCGGGGATGACCTTCCGGTTGATGTCGGCGGTCGAGACGATGCCGAGGCGCATGGGAGCTCCTATCCCCATGACGCCTCCGTCATCGGCCGCAGGGCGGTCTCGAGGAGGCGATGGCCTCGCGGCCGGGTGAGGCAGAAGAGGATCACCTCGGCCACGTCGTCGCCCGACATCATTCCCGGCAGCACATCCGGCGTGCGTCCGTACCCGTCGGCCAGCGCGAAGTCCGTCGCGACGCCTCCCGGGCAGACGTTCGTGCAGCGGATGCCGTGCTCGCGCAGCTCGTGGTCGAGCGCGCGTGTGAGGCCGACCTGCCCGAACTTGGAAGCGCAGTAGACGGCCTCGCCGGGCAGTCCTCGGCGTCCCGCCTCCGAGGCGACCGTGACGATGTCGCCGCCTCCGCTCTCGATCAGATGCGGGATCGAGGCTCGCAGCGCGTAGATCGTGCCCTTGAGATTGACGTCGATCATCTCCTCGAGGTGCTCGACCGGGGTGTCCACGAGCGTGTGGTACGAGCCCACTCCGGCGTTCGCGATGCAGATGTCGAGACTGCCGAAGCGCTCGACGGTCCGCGCGACGGAGTCCTCGACCTCAGCGAGGCTCCGGACGTCGCAGGCGAGCCCGAGCGCGTTCGGTAGGCCGAGATCGTCACCGCTGCGTGACGCCAGTCCGAGGCTGACCCCTGCCTCCGAGAGCGCTCGCGCGGTGGCGGCGCCGATCCCGCGGCTGGCGCCGGTGACGAATGCGACCTTGCCGGTCAGCTCGTTCATGCTTCCTCCACTCCTCGGACGGCGGGATACAGAGCGCGAAAGCGAGCGTATCCCTCCTCGTAGGCCTCCGCCCAGCGAGGGTTCGGCTCGACCGTGTCCTGGATGCGGACGCATGCCGAGACCGCCTCGCGTGCATCCGCGAACGTGCCGTCGGCGACGCCGGCGAGGAGCGCGGCGCCGTAGGCCGACCCCTCCAGGACAGCCGGGCGCTCGAGAGGAAGGCCGAGCACGGAGGCGACGATCTCCAGCCACAGGCCGCTGCGCGCTCCCCCACCTGAGACTCGGCCGCGGTCGGGACGGACGCCGAGCCCGCGCAAGAGCTCGAGCGAGTCCCGCAGTCCGAAGGCCACGCCCTCGAGGACCGCTCGCACGAGCGCGCCGCGATCGTGTCGGAGCGAGAGGCCCACGAACGCCGCCCGCGCGTTCGGGTCCGCGTGTGGTGTCCGCTCGCCCTGGAGATACGGAAGGAAGACGAGCCCTTCCGCGCCCGGCTCCCATGGTCCGGCTTCTGCGGTCAGCTCGGCGAACGCCACTCCGGGCGCGAGTGCGTCACGGAACCACTGCAGCGAGCCGGCGGCGTTCAGCATCACTCCCATCGCCTCCCAGATTCCCGGAGCCGCATGGCAGAAGGCATGGAGCCGTGCCTTCGGATCGTGCGCGTACTCGGGGAGCGCGGCGAGCACGACGCCCGACGTGCCGAGCACGACCGAGACCGCTCCCGGCTCGATGACGCCGAGCCCGAGGGCCGCAGCCTGCTGGTCGCCGGCGCCGGCGATCTCGGTCGACTCGCTGACGGGCGGCAGCCACGCGGCCGGGATGTCGAGGGCCGCCAGGACCTCGTCGGACCAGCGTCGGTTGGCCACGTCGAAGAGGAGGGTCCCCGAGGCGTCCGCGGCGTCGATCGCCCACTCGCCCGTGAGCCGAAGCCGGACGTAGTCCTTCGGGAGCACGATTCGGTGGATGCGGGCGTAGACGTCGGGCTCGTGGCGGCGCAGCCACAGCAGCTTCGGTGCCGTGAAGCCCGGCAGGGCGCGGTTTCCCGTCAGCGCGACGAGGCGCTCGAAGCCGACCAGCTCCTCGATCTCGACGCACTCGGCCATGGTGCGCTGGTCGTTCCAGAGGATGGCGGGCCGGAGGACGCGTCCCTCGGCGTCGAGGCAGACCAGCCCGTGCATCTGACCCGAGAGGCCGATCCGGGACTGCTCGAGCCCGAGCCGGGCGAGAGCGACCTCGCTCGCCCGCCACCAGTCCTCGGGGTCCTGCTCCGACCAGCCGGGCCGCGGTGTGGCGAGCTCGTAGCCCTCTTCCGCCGAGTCGATCACCTCGCCGTCGGGCGTGATGGCGATCGCCTTCACGCCGGTCGTGCCGACGTCGAGCCCGACGAGGGCCGTCATCGGCGCAGCCGCGCGTTCACTCTCCGCCGAGGGCCTGGTACACGAGCTCGTAGGCGCGCACCGCGTCCTTCTGCATCTGCGCGTCCCGCAGCTCCGCGTCGTCGATCTTCGCCGCCACCGAGTCGATGAACCGCCACTGGAGCACGCTGCGCCGCACCGCGGCGATCGCGTCCTCGGTGTACGGGTAGAGGTCGAAGCCGAGGCGCTCGCCGTTCTCGCCGTAGCCCGCGCGCCGCAGCTCGACGGCGAGCTCGAGCGTCTCCATGAACGCCGTCGCGCCCACCATGTTGTCGTCGTCGAACGTGCCCCAGCCCGAGTTCGCGTGCTGGTGGCCGAGCAGGCCCTCCGCGGCCAGCATCGCCGCGTACTCGGCGAGGTTCTCGCCGTTCATGATCAGGTGCTGCCAGTCCATGTTGACCTTGACGTTGTCGATGCCCTGCGCGCGCAGCTTGTGGATCACGTGCAGCGTCATCCCGACGTTGCGCATGAGGATCTTCATCGCCGGCTCGGAGTTCTTGTGCTCGAGGAAGAGCGAGACGCCGTGGTCCCGGCAGCGCTCCGCGGCCTGCCCGATCCCGTCCACGAGCCACGCCCAGGACTCGGCGTACGGCGTCTGGAACGGATAGTTGTAGCCCTCGATCCCGGGCCAGATGATGAAGTGCGCGCCGAGCTCTCCGGCGAAGTCGACGGCGTCGAGCGTCCGCTTCACCGCTTCCGATCTCGTCGCCGGGTCGGGCGACACGAGGCCGCCCTTGCCGAACCTCGGGTCGAGGTGCAGGCCCGTGGCGATGCAGTAGATCTCGTGGCCTTCCAGGGCCTCGCGGACGGCGTCGAGGTTCTCCGCGTCGAGCTCCTGCGGGTAGTGGAACTCGTAGCCGTCGATCAGGCCCTCGAGACCCGCAACCGCACGCCGCACCCGGTCGGCGGTCGACTCGCCCGCCCACTGCGGCTGGTAGCCGCCCGGTACGAAGCGCGTGGCCATCGTGCCGAGGGCCCAGATCCCGAGCGAGGTCTTCATGCCGGGCCTAGTATCACGCGCGAATCCGGGAGACGAGTCGTGAAGGAGGTTCGGTGAGCAACGAGCGACGCGAGATCGGCGTGGGGATGCTCGGGTACGCGTTCATGGGCAAGGCCCACGCGAACGCGTTTCGAAAGATCGCGTACATGACCTGGCCGCCGCCGCTCGAGCCGAGGCTCGTGTCGATCGCCGGCAGGAACGAGGAGGCCGTGTCGGAGGCCGCGAGGCGCTACGGCTTCGAGGGCTGGACGACGACGTGGGAGGAGGTCGTGGCCGACCCGCGCGTCCAGCTCTTCGACAACCTCGGACCGAACTCGCTCCACGCGGAGCCCACGATCGCCGCCGCCGAGGCGGGGAAGCACGTGGTCTGCGAGAAGCCGCTCGGGCGCGACGCGGACGAGAGCTACGAGATCTGGCGCCGCGTCGCCGCGACCGGCGTCAAGCACCTGTGCGCGTTCAACTACCGCTTCGTCCCGGCCGTTCGGCTCGCACGGGAGCTGATCGACGCCGGCGACCTCGGCGAGATCCGTCACTTCCGCGGGCGCTATCTCCAGGACTGGGGCGACACCGACGCCGAGGTCTGGCGCTTCGACCGCGCCGAGGCGGGCTCGGGCGCGCTCGGCGATCTCGCTGCTCACGTCGTCGACCTCGCGCGCTACCTCGTCGGCGAGATCGACGAGGTCGGAGGCTTCCTGAGCACGTTCATCGAGGGGCGCGAGGTCGACGACGCGGTCGAGGCCACGGTCCGATTCGCGAACGGCGCCGTCGGGACTCTCGAGGCGACGCGGCTGGCGCTCGGACGGCGCAATGCCTTCCAGTGGGAGATCAACGGGACGAAGGGCTCGCTCGCCTTCGACATGGAGCGCCTGAACGAGATCCAGGTCTTCCGGGCGGACGGCGAGCGCGCGCGGGGCTTCAAGACCGTGCTCGTGTCCGAGGCCGACCACCCGTTCTGGGAGCACTGGTGGCCGCCGGGGCACATCGTCGGGCTGGGGCGACACGTTCGTCCACGAGCTCCACCACGTCCTCGCTGCGATCGCCGGAGACGGGGACATCGCCCCGCACGGCGCGACGTTCGAGGACGGCTATCGCGCGGCCGAGGTGTGCGACGCGATCGTCCGCTCGAGCGAGAGCGGCCGCCGCGAGACGCTCGACTACCGGACGCTCGCGTAGCCGGCGGTTTGAGGCGAGCGCCGTTCCGTAATAGAGTCCACGCGCAGGCAGAAACCAAGCAAGGGAGGGTGCAGTGAAGTCAGGTCTCAGGAGGTCCTCGGCGCTCCTCGTCGGAGTCGCCGCGGCCGCCGTCCTCGTCGCCGTCGTCGCGAGTGGTGCGACCGCGCGTACGGCTCAGACGGGCTCGGTGTGCGTCCTCTTGCCGGACACGAAGTCCTCGGTCCGGTGGGAGCAGTTCGACAGGCCGGCGTTCGTCAACGCCTTCAAGAAGGCAGGCGTGCCCGCAACGGTCGTGAACGCGCTCAACGACCCGCAGAAGCAGCTCTCGCAGGCCGAGCAGTGCATCTCGAGCGGTTCCAAGGTCGGCATCATCACGTCGCTCGACACCGGCACCTCGATCGCCATCCAGAAGAAGTTCACGGCGGCGGGTGGCAAGACGATCGACTACGACCGCCTGGTCGTCGGCGGCACCAGCTCCGTCTACGTGACGTTCGACGGAAACCTGGTGGGGCGCCAGCAGGCGCTGGGCGTCATCGCGGGGATGAAGGCGAAGGGCACGTACAACAGGAGAGGCGTTCTTGCCCAGCTCTGGGGAGGCCCGACCGACGCGAACGCGTTCTGGTTCAAGAGCGGCAACGACGACATCCTGAGGCCGGTCTTCAAGTCCAGGAAGGTCACGAGGGGCCCCGCGAAGTTCGTTCCCGAGTGGGACTCGAAGAACGCCCAGACGATCTTCGAGCAGATGCTCGTCCAGACGAACAACAACATCCAGGGTGTCGTCGGGGCGAACGACAACATCGCCGGCGCCGTGGTCGCAACACTGAAGGCGAAGGGCCTCAGAGCCCATCGCGCTCTCGGGTCAGGACGCGACGGTGCAGGGTGTCCAGAACATCATCTCGGGCTGGCAGACGAACACCGTCTACAAGTACGTGCCCGCCGAGGCGAACGCTGCCGCTGCTGCCGCGATCGCCCTGTACAAGGGCACGAGGCCGAAGACGAACACGACGCGGCCGAACGGCAACAAGAAGATGCCGACGTTCGTCATCCCGGTGGTTTCGATCACCAAGGCGAACTACACCCGGCTCTTCACGGACAAGTTCCTCAAGCGGAGTGAGGTCTGCTCCGGGGAGTACAGGAAGTTCTGCAGGTAGTCGGATAAGCACGCGATGGAGGCGCGCGTCGCGCGCCTCCATCACTTCTCTTGTAGGACCCGTCACTCGTGAGCGACACACCACTCCTCGAGATCCGCGACCTCTCGAAGACGTTCGGCTCGGTGCAGGCTCTGACCGACGTCGACTTCGAGGTGCGCATCCGGCGAGGTCATGGCGCTCGTCGGCGACAACGGCGCGGGCAAGTCGACGCTCATCAAGTGCGTCGCCGGCATCCACGGCTACGACTCCGGCGAGATCCTCTTCGACGGCGAGCCGGTGACCATCCACGGGCCGAAGGACTCGGCCAAGCTCGGGATCGAGGTCGTGTACCAGGATCTCGCGCTGTGCGACAACCTCGACGTCGTGCAGAACATGTACCTCGGCCGCGAGATCCGGGACTTCCTCTTCCGGCTCAGGGAGCCGGTCATGGAGCAGCGGACGGCGGAGACGCTCAAGGGTCTCAGGGTCACGAGCGATCCGGTCCATCCGTCAGGCGGTCGCAACGCTCTCGGGAGGTCAACGCCAGTCCGTCGCCGTCGCGCGGGCGGTGATGTGGAACTCGAAGCTCGTCATCCTCGACGAGCCCACCGCGGCGCTCGGCGTCGCGCAGACCGAGCAGGTCCTGGCACTCGTGAACCGACTGGCCGACCAGGGCCTGGCGGTGGTCCTCATCTCCCACAACCTGCACGACATCTTCGAGACGGCAACGCGGATCACCGTCCTCCGCCTCGGGCGCAACGTCGGCATCTACGAGCGCGCCACGACGACGCAGCAAGAGGTCGTGCACGCGATCACCGCAGGAATCCCGACGAAGGTCGCCGGTGTCGCCGAAGTGGACGCAGGGGTCGTGGCATGAGCACGGTCGACGTCGCCGCCTCCGACCTCGGTCCGCCGGAGTCCGAAGAGCAGGAAGGCATCTGGCAGCGCGCGCTCGGCAACATCAAGTCGGGGAACCTCGGCGTCCTGCCGGTCGTCATCGGCGAGGTCCTGATCGTCGCGTACTTCAGCTTCACCGCGACGAACTTCTTCACGGCGTCGAACTTCGTGAACGTCATCCTCCAGATGGCGGGCGTGACGATGATCGCGTTCGGTGTCGTCTTCGTCCTGCTGATCGCGGAGATCGATCTGTCGATCGGCTTTCTGAGCGGAATTGCCGCGCTGACCGCCGCCCAGCTGCAGCTCCCCGACGGTCGCAACTACCCGGGCTGGCTCTGCATCCTCATCGCGCTCGGCGTCGTGGCGATCATCGGAGCGGCGCAGGGCACGTTCGTGGCGAAGGTCGGCGTGCCGTCGTTCGTCGTGACGCTGGCCGGGTTACTCATCTGGCAGGGCGTGATCCTGAAGGTCCTCCAGGTGCGAGGCGTGATCATCATCGAGGAGGACTGGATCAACAAGACGGCGACGTACTACTTCTCGGCGCGGAACAGCTGGATCATCGCGACGGTCGTCGCGGTGGGGTACGCATTGGTGGTCCTCGGTAGTGCCTTCGCCAAGCGGCGGGCCGGCCTCGTCATCAGGCCGGTCATCACGGTCGCGAAGGTCGCGGGAGTCGCGATTGCGGCCTTCGGCATCGTCGCGGTCTGCACGCACGCGACGAGGCCGAAGGCCTGCCCGGAGGGGACGCCGCTGACCGTCTCGTGCACGCAGCCCCTCGGGCTGCCGCTCGCCGCGGTCCTCATGCTCGTCTTCCTCGTCGGGCTGACGTTCCTCGCGAAGCGCACGACCTTCGGGCGCCACGTCTACGCGGTCGGCGGCAATGCGGAGGCGGCGCGACGCGCGGGTATCAACGTCGCGCGTGTCCGGATCCTCGTCTTTGCGATCTCGGGGATCATGGCCGGCGTCGGCGGGATCGTCCTCGCGGCGCGACTGCAGTCCGTGAACCTGAACGTCGGAGGCGGCACGCTCCTGCTCGACTCGATCTCGGCCGCGGTCATCGGCGGCGTGAGCCTGTTCGGGGGCCGGGGCGAGGTGCGCGGCGCCCTCCTCGGCTCGCTCATCATCGCGACGATCGCGAACGGTCTGAACATCGGTGGCTACTCGACGGGGACGATCTACGTCGTGACCGGCGTCATCCTCCTTGCTGCAGTCACGCTCGACACCGTCGCCCGCCGGTTGCAGGAGCGCTCCGGCCGCTGAGCGCAGTGGGCTCGCTACTTCGCGGGCCTACCGACCTCGACGATCCGGTCGACCGCCACGTTCCGGAGTCGTGTCGTGGTGCCGTCCGGATACCGGACCAGCAGCTGCGCCACGAGCGAGGCCTTGCCGAGCCCGAAGTGCACGCGGGGATCCTCGGACGAGAGGTAGCTGCTGCCCGCCTGCACCTCGCGGACGAGGCGACGCCCGTCGGGGAGCACGGCCGTCACGACGGTGCCCGGAGCGAACGTGCGCAGCTCGACCTCGAGCCAGTGGCCGCGCGCGCTCGCTCGTTGCGGAGCAGCTGGAGCCGACCTCCGATCGAGTTGATCGCGACGTCGACGTCCCCGTCGTTGTCGTAGTCCGCCGTCGCGAGGCCGCGGCCGTTGACGCGAGGCGTGCGCGCGAGCCCTGCGGCGGCGTCTGCGGGCACGAAGCGGGTCGCGCCCGGCCCCGCGACGTTCTCCAGCACGCGCACCCTCTGCGCGTCCCGGGCGAGGCTCGTGACGGGGATGGCGCCGTTGGCGACGACGAGATCGAGGTCGCCGTCGAGATCGAGGTCCGCCCACGACGTGCCCCAGCCCGTGGATTGCGTGCCGAGCACGGCCGCGAGCTCCGGCCGGACGTCCGCGAACGACGGCCCTTGCGCCCGCGCCGGCCGACTTCGATACGCGGCGTGCAGCTGCTGGCGCGAGTTCGTGACGAACAGGTCGGTCCTGCCGTCGAGGCTGTAGTCCGCGGCGGCGATGCCCATGCCGGCGTTCGGGTCGTCGACCGCCTCCTGCTCCGCGACCTCCTCGAAGCGGAAACCGAGGCGTCCTGACCGCGGGACGTTCCTGTACAGCTGGTTCGGATCGGCGTCGTTGGCCACGTACAGGTCGAGGCGGCCGTCGCGGTCGTAGTCCGTGAACACCGCTCCGAGTCCGTGCGCGACGCCGTTGCTCTCGATGCCCGCCTGCCTTCGCGACCTCGCGGAAGCGCGTGCGGCCGTCCTCGTCCGTTGCCCTCGTTGAGGTACAGGAGATCGCGCACGGCGAGGTGGTTCGTCGGGAAGCCCGAGGCCGACGGGACGGTGACGTTGGGGTCCGTGTACCCCGCGACGAACAGGTCGGGGCGCCCGTCTGCGTTCACGTCGCCGACCGCGGCTCCCGCGTGCCAGCCTGCTGCGGTCAGCCCGGCCTGTCGCGCGCCCTCGGTGAACGTCCCGTCGCCCTCGTTCCACAGGAGCGCGTCGTATCCGTCCGCGGCGACGTTGTAGCCCGCGGTGGTCACGTACAGGTCGGTGTGGCCGTCGAGGTCGAAGTCCGCCGCGACGCATCCGTTCCCCCGCAGCGGCAGCGCGGCACCCGAGCTGCGGCTGACGTCCTCGAACGTCCCGTCGACGTTCCGGAAGAGTGCCGTCCGGGGTGGGCCGCCGCGCTCGTCCCAGGCGGCGAACTCGGAGTCCGCGTAGGAGTTGACGACGAAGAGGTCGAGCCAGCCGTCTGCGTCGTAGTCGAGCCAGCAGAGGCCGCCGCCCATCATCGCCGTCGTGTCGTTCGACATGCCGAACCGGAATGCGCCGTGGCGGAAGCTCAGGCCCACCGTCGGCGCGACGTTCGTCAGCGACGTGCCGTTGAGCGTGCCTCCGACGCCGGCCGGCCGGGCGCGCTCACGAGCAGCGGGCCGCCCTCCGAGCGCACGATGCGGTAGCGCCCTTCCTCGAGCGCGAGCTCCACCCTCCTCGACGGGGTATCCGTCACCCTCGAGGCGCGCGACGACGGTCGGCGGTCCCTGATCGTCGCCCGGGCTGAGGCTGAGCTCCATGCTCTCGACGTCGTACGCGGTGACGTCGAGCTCGCGCCCCGACGAGGCGCGAATCTGCCCCCACAGGGTCGCGAGCCATTCACCCGCTGCGCCGTCGGCCGCTCGCTCCAGGTCCCGGCTCTCGAGGGCTTCGGCCTCGATGCGGAGATCGGCGACGACGTCGCGCGCGATGCTTCGGGCGGTGGCGTCGTCGATCCGCGCGACGCCCTCCGAATCGACCACCCTGACCTCGGGGAGCGCCTCGACGGCGCCGACCGCGGCCAGTGCAGGCTCCGCGTCGGGGCGCGCCGGGATCCCGGCCGCGACGACGAGGCCGGCATACGCGAGCGCTCCCGCGAGCGCGACCGTCCGATCACCTTCCGCTCGCGGTCGCCGGTCGAGAAGCGCCGAGAGCCGCTCCGAGCCGAGCAGCACGAGCACTCCGCGCGTGGCGCACACGACGAAGAGCGCCGCCAGGATCGCCACCTTCGTCGCGAACTCGGTCGTGAACGGCGCGATCAGCAACGTCGCCAGCAGCCCGACTCCCACCGCGTACACGCGGCGCCCGCGCGCGGCTCGGCCGGGATCGTCTTCGGGTCGGTGATCATGAAGAAGAGGAACACGAGGATCTCGGGCGAGGAGACCAGCAGCCACCAGAACTCCCGACCCTCGATCGGCCCCACGTGCCAGGCGGCGGTCATCGTGTGCCCGCTGGCGGCGAGCACGCCGATCCCCGCGGCGAACGCGAGCCAGAAGCCGACGGCGACTCCGACGAGGTGGAGCCGCCGGAGGATCAGGAAGCCGCCGACGACGATCAACGCGATCGCGAGGACGAGGGCCGGGGACAGGGGTCCCCACCACAGCGCCAGCGGATCCGCACGCTCGGCGCCGAGCAGCAGGAAGCACAGCACGAGGCCGAAGTTCGACGGGTTGAAGACGTGCTGCCTTCGAACCCGGACCAGGTACTTCGAGAGCAGGGCGACCGCGGAGGTCGCCGCGAAGATCCAGGCGCCGTTCATGCTCCACCAGTCGCCGTGCTCGGTGCCGGGCACGCGGAGGACGAAGGCGACGCCGTTGCCGGTCAGGAGGGCGCTCGCCGGCCACATGAGCACGCGCTGGGCTCGGAACGCGATCGCGACCTCGAGGACGGCGGCCGTGAGGAGCGAGACGAGGATCTGCGCGATCGACAGCTGGAAGTCGAAGGCGACCTGGCCGAGGACTTGCAGCGAGACGATCACGCCTGCGAGATGCAGCCGAGGGTCGCGCACCGTCGGCAGCAGCACCGGGTAGTGCGTGCCCCGGATCCGTACCGACGGGCGGCCGGCGAGGGCAGGCGCGCTCATGGAGCGCAAATCGTACTGCCGCCTCGTCGACGTCGAGAGCGTTCCCGCTGCCGGCAGGCGCTGTCGACTCCGTCGCAGGCAGGCGTCGTCGAAGTAACGTCCGCCCGGTGCTCACGCAGGACGAGCTCAGCGCAGCGAGGGACCGGGCGGCAGCGGTCCTGGCCGAGTCCGGCATCGTCCTGAGCCCGGACGAGCGCGCGAACATCGAGGTGGCGGACTTCGGTCTCTCGCGGCTCGACGAGATCGGGCTCCAGATCGTCGTCTACGTGAACACGGAGCGCGTCTGCGCCAAGGAGCTCGTGCTCTTCCCGCGCCAGACGTGTCCCGAGCATCGGCACCCGCCGCTCGAGGGGTCACCCGGCAAGGAAGAGACGTTTCGTTGTCGCAGCGGCGTCGTCTACCTCTACGTCGAGGGCGCGCCCACCGCGAGTCCGGCCTGTCGACCGCCGGCGGCCGGCGCTGACGCATTCACCGTCTGGCACGAGGTCGAGCTGCGCCCGGGTGAGCAACACACGATCTCGCCGAACGTGCTCCACTGGTTCCAGGCCGGAGACGAGGGAGCGGTCGTCTCGGAGTTCTCGACCATGAGCGTCGACGAGCTCGACGTCTTCACCGACGCGCGCATCGGTCGAGCGACGGTGATTCGCGAGGGTTAGTTCGCCTCCACGACCGCGGTCGTGATCCTCGCGACGCGCATCACTGCGCGTGCTCGAGGACGATCCGGGCGACGACGCCGCGGCGGTCGTCCATCAGCGCGAATGCCTCCTCGAAGTGCTCGAGCGGAACGCGGTGGGTCACGATCGGGTCGAGGTCGACGAGCCGCTCGCGGAGGAGCCCGACCATGCGCGACCACGCTGCGGTCGTGTAGCCGACGCTGCCGAGGATCGAGAGGTCGCGCAGCGGAATGCGGTCGGCCGGGAGGATCAGCTCCTCGTCCCGACCTGCGATCCCGAGCACGCGACGCGGCCGCCCTCGCGCACCAAGCGGGTCGAGAGCTCCACTGCCGCGACCGCACCGGCCGTCTCCACGACGACGTCGAGGCCGCCGCCCGTGATCCTGCGCGTCTCCTCCTCGGCGTCCTGCTGTGCGACGTTGACGCGGCGTCCGCGCCGAGCGCGAGCGCCAGCTCCAGCTCCTCGTCACGCACGCCGTACGCGACGATCGTCGCCGGAGCGCGCAGGCGGGCGATCCGGATCGCGAGGGCGCCCATCGCTCCGACGCCGACGACGCCGACGGTCTCGGCCGGCTCGATTCGCGCTCGCTCGAGTGCCTTGACGACGCAGGACCGGGCTCGACGAGGGCCGCCGCGGCGAAGGAAACGTGGTCGGGCAGAGGGTGCAGGATCCGCGCGGGGACGACCACGAACTCTCCCCAGCCTCCGCCGCGGGTGAACCCGACCGCGTCGTAGCTCTGGCAGAGGTGGGTGTCGCCCGCACGGCAGCGCGGGCAGCTCATGCAGCCGATGTTCCCCTCGCACACGACCCGTTGCCCCGGCTCGAGGCCGACGACGCCTTCGCCGAGCGAGTCGACCACGCCGCTCCACTCGTGCCCGGGGACGACCGGGAAGCGCACCCAGCGCGAATCGAGCGCCCCGGTGAGGATGTCGATGTCCGTACGGCAGACACCGGCAAGGACGCTTCGAACGCGAACCTCGCCCGGCCCCGGGGTCGGCGTCTCGACGTCCCGCAGTTGCACGGCGTTGGGCCCGTCGATGACGATCGCGCGCACGGCGATTGAGCGTACGTCCTCGCCTCTGCGGATGCGTCAAGATCGTCCCGTGAGACTCGAGAGCGCTCTGACGGTGGTGCACTTCGTGGTCGAGAACGCCTCGGCGTCGGTCTCGGTGTTCGTGGCCGACGACCACGGCGAGCTCGTCGCGGCGGCGACGATGGACGGCGCTGCTCCGGACACGCGCCTCAACGCGCAGCGGAAGGCGTACACCGCGGCGCGCAGCGACGCGACGTCCACCGCCGAGCTCGCCGGCAAGGCTCGGGAGGACGCTGCCGAACGAGCGAGCTTCGACCCCTTCTTCACGTTCTTCCAGGGCGGCGTCGCCGCGTTCGACGGCGTACGTCGCGTGGGAGCCGTCGGCGTCAGCGGGCTTCCCGGCCCGGACGACGACGCGCTCGCGAGGCAGGCGATCGAGGCGGCGGGGCTCTCGACCGGCGAGCGGTAGGCCCGCGGCACGACAGAACGCGGCGGCTACCCTCTTCGAGCCAAGGACGAGCTTACGAGGAGGATCATGAGGAAGCGCACTGCAGCAGTTCTGCTTGCCGTGGCGGTCGCCGCCATCGTCGCGCTGCCCGTGCTCGCGGCGACCCCGAAGATCTCGGGCACCGTCGGGCCGGGCTTCACGATCACCGTGGCCAAGAAGCCGACGAAGGCCGGCAAGTACACACTGACCGTCTCCGACAAGTCCAGCGCCCACAACTTCCGTCTCAAGGGCCCGGGCGTGAACGTGGCGACGAGCGTCGCCAAGACGGGAACGAAGTCGTACCCCGTGACGCTGAAGAAGGGCACCTACACGTTCGTCTGCGACCCGCATGCGAGCTCGATGAAGGGCTCCTTCAAGATCAAGTAGCCGTCGAGTAACCCTCGTCGCGACCGCGATCGCAGAGCGATCGCGCTTTAGGGGTTTACGCACGCCGGGAGACTCGCGTTAGCGAGCCTCCCGGCTGTGCACAACTCAGCGGATCTCGAGCGGCTCGATGGAGCCGTTCGAGATCCGCCAGCCCTGGAGCTCGTCCGTTCGCACCGTGTAGATGAGGTACGGCCGGCCGGCCCAGAGCCCGATGTTCTCGACGTCGGTGCGTGAAGGGCGCGGCGGCGAGGAGAGGTGCGAGTGGAAGACGGCGAGCTCGAGCCCGTCGTCCTCGACGAACCAGATCTCGGGATCGACGTCGAGCTCGAACCGGTACGGAGACGACGCGGCGTTCCGGCCGCGGACGTAGCGCTCCGCGACACCGTCTCGGAGGACGACGAGCCCGCACGCCTCGTTCGGGCTCTCCGCGCGCGCGTGCTCCTCGAGCTCGGCACGCACGGCGGCCGGAACTACCACCACACCGACCGCTCCATCGCCTCGCCCGCGTCCTCCGCCTCCCAGAAGTCGGCCGACAGGTACTTCCAGCCTCCGTCGGCCAGCACGCAGACGACGACGCCCTCGTCGAGCTCTGCCGCCAGGCGGAGCGCCGCGTGGATAACCGCGCCCGACGAGACGCCGCCGAAGATCCCCTCCCGGTCGAGCAGGAGCCTGAGGCCCGCGACCGACTCGGCGTTCGTGACGAGCAGCTTCCGGTCGAGCTTCGAGACGTCGAGGATCGGGGGTACGTAGCCGTCGGCGAGCGAGCGGAGGCCCATCACCTCGTCGCCCGGCAGCGGCTCGGCGGCCGCGACGACGATGTCGGGGAACGACTCGCGGAGCCTGTCGCCTGCGCCCATGAGCGTCCCGCCCGTGCCGAGCCCGGCGACGAAGACGTCCACGCGGTCGAGTGCCGCCGCGATCTCCGCGCCCGTGCCCGCGTAGTGCGCGCGCGGATTCGCGGCGTTCGCGTACTGGAACGGCATGAAGTAGGACGGCTCCCGCTCGGCGAGGTCGAGTGCGAGCCTGACGGCGCCGTTCGAGCCTTCCTCGCCCGGCGACTCGACGATCTCGGCGCCGTACAGCCGCAGCAGCTTGAGGCGCTCGCCGGTGACGTTCGCGGGCACGACGCACGTGAGCGGATAGCCACGGAGCCGCGCCTGCAGCGCGAGCGCGATCCCCGTGTTGCCGCTCGTCGGCTCGAGCAAGTGGCGGCCGGGCTCGAGCTCGCCGGCTGCCTCCGCCTCGTCGAGCATCGCCTTCGCGACGCGGTCCTTGATCGAGCCGGTCGGGTTCTGGCCCTCGAGCTTCGCGACGAGGCGGACGGAGGGCTTCGGCGAGAGGCGCGGCAGCTCGACGAGCGGGGTCGACCCGACGAGGTCGAGGAGCGACGCCGCGCGGCGGTCCTAGCTGCCACCCGCCATCGCGGGGAGGAGGATGACCTGGCCGCCCTCGCGGACGCTCGGTGTCGAGGCCCTCCTGCGTGCGGACGTCCTCGCCGTCCAGGTACACGTTCACGAACGGCGCGAGCTCTCCGCCCGAGAGGAGCTGGCCCTCGAGCGGGGGGAAGCGCGTCGACGAGGTCGTCGATCACGTCGGCGACGGTGTCGCCGCGCGCCTCGAGCTCGCGCGCGCCTCCGACCTCGGCGCGCAGCGTGGGAGGGATGCGGACCGTCGCCATCAGCCGAGCACCGGTGCGTTGCAGAACTCGACGTAGTCGACGTACTCGGTGATCGTCGGGCTGTCGCCGCAGACCGGGCACTCCGGGTTGCGGCGCACCGTGACCTCGTCCAGCGTCGTCCCGAGCGCGTCGAACAGCAGCAGCCGGCCCGCGAGCGAGTCGCCGCGGCCGAGGATCAGCTTGAGCGCCTCGTTGGCCTGGATCGAGCCGATGATCCCCGGCAGCACGCCGAGGACGCCGCCCTCGGCGCAGCTCGGAGCGAGCTCGGGCGGCGGCGGCTGCGGGAAGAGGCAGCGGTAGCACGGGCCGAGCCCGGGCGAGAGCACCGTCACCTGGCCCTCGAAGCGGAAGATCGAGCCGTGCACGACCGGGATCCCGTGCCAGACCGAGGCGTCGTTCAGCAGGTACCGGGTCGGGAAGTTGTCCGCGCCGTCGACGATGACGTCCCAGCCCTCACCGAGGATGCGATCGACGTTCTCCGACGTCAGTCGCTCCTCGTAGGGCACGACCTGGACGTCTGGGTTGAGCGCCTCCAGTGTCCGCTTCGCCGACGCCACCTTCGGCTCGCCGAGGTTCTCCGTCGAGTGCACCACCTGGCGCTGGAGGTTCGACTCGTCGACGACGTCGGCGTCGACGATGCCGAGCGTTCCCACTCCCGCGGCGGCGAGGTAGAGCGACGAGGGCGACCCGAGGCCGCCGGCTCCGACGAGCAGGACGCGCGCGTCGAGCAGGCGCTGCTGGCCCTCTTCGCCGACCTCGGGGATGAGCAGGTGGCGGCTGTAGCGGGAGCGCTGCTCGGGGGAGAGGACGCGCGGGATCGGCGATCTCGAAGCCGTTCCGCTTCCAGTCCGAGAAGCCGCCCGCGAGGTTCACGACGTTCTCGTACCCGAGCTCCTCGAGCACCTTCGCGGCAAATGCCGAGCGGGACCCTGCCGAGCAGTAGACGACGAGCGGGCGGCTCTTGTCGGGCACGAGGCCCTCGATGCGCTGCTCGAGCCGGCCGCGGCCCGTGTAGATCGCGCCGGGCATGTGCCCTTCCTCCCACTCGTCCGGCTCGCGCACGTCCACGAAGAGCGAGCCATCCGACGACTCGAGGCGCTCCTGCGCCTCGATGGTCGAGATCTCGTCGATCTCCGTCTTGACCTGCGCGAGCAGCTCGCGATACGTCGCCATTACTTTCCGAACTATAGCGTCGGTGCCTGGCTATCGTCGTGCGGTGTCCGCCCGCGGTCGAATTGCGCTGCTGGTCGTTGCCGTCGCGGCCGCGGCAGTCGCGGTCGTCGCCGTCGCCGTCCTGTCCGCGGACGGGGACTCCGCTGCGACTGCCACGACCGAGCCCGAGCTTCGCGAGGGCCGGCCGCCGCTCTCGTTCGCGCTCGGCTTCGGCGCCGACGCGGAGGCGCGCGACCTCGCACGCGGCGCGGCTGCCTACAACCGGGGCGACGTGGCGGCAGCGACGGCGCTGTTCGCCGAGCACGACTCGCTCGAGGCGAAGGTCGGCTCGGCGTTCGCGTCGTGGCCCGAGGGGACGCTCGACCGGCTCGAGCAGCTCGCGAAGCTCTATCCGGAGGTCGCGGTCGTGCAGCTCCACCTCGGGCTCGCGCGGCTGTGGTCGAACGAGGGCGACCCGGTGGAGGCCTGGCGCGCGGCACTGGAGGCGGAGCCCGACACGCCGTACGCGATCGTCGCCGGCAATCTCCTGCACCCGGGCCTCCCGCGCGGTCTGCCCGCCTTCATCCCCTCGTTCGCCGCATCCCGCCGCGATCACGAAGCTCCCTCCGGCGCGGCAGCTCGAGGCGTTGCGCGTCGCGGCGGAGCGAGGTGGTGTCCGCGAGCAGCTGCTGTACGGAGTCGGGCTCCAGCGCGTCGGGCGCCCCGTCTCCGCCGCGCGGGTCTTCGATCAGGCGTCACGCCGCTACCCAGGCGAGGTCGAGGCGCAGGTCGCGGGCGCCGTGGGCGCGTTCGACAAGGACGCTCCCGAGAAGGCGTTCGGACGCCTCGGCCCGCTCACGCGCGAGTACGGGGACGAGCCGTCGGTGCGCTTCCACCTCGGCGTGCTGCTGCTGTGGACGGGCCGCATCGATGCCGCCAAGCGGCAGTTCCGGCTGGCAGCGCGTGCCGAGCCCGGCTCGCCGCTCGCGCGCGAGGCGACGCGCTACCTCGAGACGATTCGCCGCGCAGCGGGTGAAACTCGCGACCGTCTGGCTCGGCTGGTGTCTCGCTCGTCACCGGTGCGCCGCGAACGAGTCGGCCGCCCCGCCACGCCGAAGCACCTGGAGAGCGTTCCGGCCGAGCTGCCGCTCAGGACAAGGACTGAACGATTTGAATCGGCGGCGCCCCCTCCGCCTCCTCTCTAGCCAGGGCGCGTCTTTGACGACCGCCGCACCTGTGACTACCGTGTGACGGCTTTCGAGGAAGGGGGGCGGTCTGGCCACTGAAGAATCGCAGGGCGCTACCACTCGCACGCCGATCGAGGACGTCCTCGCGACCGAAGAGGCGCAGCGTCTCCTCGAGAGCGGGTATCGGACGGGCAGCCTCGACGCGGACGAGGTCGCGCTCGCTCTCGACGAGCTCGAGCTCGATCCCGCGCAGCTGGTCGAGTTCTACGCTGCCCTGGACGAGGCGCAGATCGCCGTCGTGCACGCGGGCGAGGCCGACGAGCCCGAGGTCGAGGCCGAGCCGGCACAGCCCGAGATCACGACCGACGCGCTCCAGCTCTTCCTCAAGGACATCGGGAAGGTTCCGCTGCTCACGGCGGCCCAGGAGGTCGAGCTCGCGAAGCGCATCGAGCGCGGCGAGCACGCTGCGAAGCAGGCGATGGTGGAGGCGAACCTCCGCCTGGTCGTCTCCATCGCCAAGCGCTACCGCAACCAGGGCCTCCCGTTCCTCGACCTGATCCAGGAGGGGACGATCGGGCTCGTTCGCGCAGCGGAGAAGTTCGACTACCGCAAGGGCTTCAAGTTCTCGACGTACGCGACCTGGTGGATCCGCCAGGCGGTCGCGCGGGCGATCGCGGACAAGGGGCGGACGATTCGCATGCCGGTGCACGTCGTCGAGAAGCTCAACCGGATCCTGCGCTCGGAACGGAAGCTCCGTGCCGAGCTCGGACGCGAGCCGGTGACCGAGGAGATTGCCCGCGACGTCGACATGTCGACCGACGAGGTGGAGCAGATCCGTCGCAGCGCCCAGGTGCCGGTCTCGCTCGAGAAGCCGGTCGGCGACGACGACGAGTCGGAGTTCGGGCACTTCCTCGCCGACGAGTCCGCGCCACTCCCCGACGAGCTCGCCGAGACCACGCTGCAGCGCGAGGCGCTGCGGACGATCCTGGGCGCGCTCTCCGAGCGGGAGCGCAAGGTGCTCGAGCTCCGCTACGGCCTCGACGGCCAGCAGCCGCGCACGCTCGACGAGGTCGGCCGCGCGTTCAATGTCACGCGCGAGCGCATCCGCCAGATCGAGCACCAGGGACTGAAGAAGCTGCGCGCGCTCGCGGACGCCCAGCGCGTTCGCGACGTCGCCTAGAACGGCTTCGCTCCTCGACGACCGCTGACTAGACTCGCGCGTGTGCCGACGCGCTGCCGACGCTTCGCGACTCGCTTGCCGAGCTGGTCGCCATTCCGTCAGTGAGCGCCGACGCGGCGCATGCGGCGGACGTGGAGGCGGCCGCGGCGTGGGTTGCCGCCCGGATCCGTGACGGTGGCGGCTCGGCCGAGGTCGTCCCGTGGGGAGTGGGCCGTCCGCTCGTGATCGGCGAGGTGCGCGCGTCCAACGGGGCCGACAAGGCGCCCTCGATCCTCTGCTACGCGCACTTCGACGTACAGCCGCCCGACCCGCTCGAGCTCTGGGAGTCGCCTCCCTTCGAGCTCACTGCGCGCGACGGACGTCTTTACGCGCGCGGCGTCGCCGACGACAAGATCAACCTGTTGGTCCTCGTCGAGGCGGCCTCTCAGCTCGCCGCAGCCGGCGAGCTCCCGGTGAACGTGCGTTTCGCGTTCGACGGCGAGGAGGAGGTCGGCGGCGACTCGATCGTGCAGTGGGTCGAGCAGGACGACGGCCCGGCGGATGCGGCTCTCATCCTCGACGGCTCGATGATTCGGCGAGGGCTGCCGGCGTTCGCGATCGCCGTTCGCGGGATGCTGTATTTCCATCTCCGTGTGCGGACGGGGACGACGGACATGCACTCCGGGATGTTCGGATCGGCAGCACTGAATGCGTCTCATGCGCTGATGGCCGCGTTGCGCGCCGTCCAGCCCGGCGCGGACGGGCTGCTTCCCGAGTCGCTGCGGGCGGGCGGTACTCCGCCGACCGCCGAGGAGCGCGAAGCCTGGGCGCAGCTTCCTCCGGGCGGCGAGCAGCTCGCCCAGTACGGCGCCGTCCCGATCGCGCCCGGCGCCGCCGACGAGTTCTACGTGCGCACGTTCGCGGGCACGTCGCTGGACGTGAACGGGTTCGCCAGCGGGTCGCCGGATCTCGTGAAGACGGTTCTCCCCGTGGAGGCGCGTGCGAACGTCTCGATTCGTCTCGCGCCGGGGCAGGACCCGGACGTGATCCGGCCCGAGTTCGAGCGACTCCTGCGCGAGGCGCTCCCCGAGGGCGCGGAGCTCGAGATCGAGCTGCAAGAACAGCGCGCGCCCTGCTCTCACCTCGACGGACGCAGCCGCGATCCAGCTGACGAGCGATGCGTTCGAGCACGTCGTCGGGGGCCGCCCGCTGCTCGTGCGTACGGGCGGGACTCTGCCGATCTATGCCTCGCTGGTGGCGCGTGGATCTGCCCACGCTCGCGACCGGCTTCGGGATCGAGAGCGAGTGCAACGTGCACGCGCCGAACGAGAACGTCCCCGACGACGCAATCGCCGTCGGGGTCGAGACCATGCGCGAGACGTTCCGGCGCCTTGGCGAGCTCGACCGGTAGGGCGGCGTTCACGAGCCCGCTCGCCGAGGAGCTGGCGAGTGACGTGCTCGAGCGTTTCATCCGTTACGCCCGAATCGACACGCAGGGGGCGTACGGCATGGCGCAACGCCCGAGCACGGAGAAGCAGCTCGACCTGTCGCGGCTACTGGTCGAGGAGCTCCGCGCGATCGGTCTCGACGACGCCGTGCTCAACGAGGGGCATGCGGTGTTCGCGACCCTGCCGGGAACGGTCGACGGGCCGACGATCGGCCTGGTCGCGCACGTCGACACGTCGCCCGACGTGCTCGGCGCCGGGGTGTCGCCGATCGTGCACGAGGCGTGGGACGGCGAGCCGATCACCCTCCCGGGCGACTCGCGCCAGGTCCTCGACCCCGCGGATCTGCCGGCACTCGCGGCGCGCGTCGGCCACGACATCGTCACGAGCAACGGAACGACGTTGCTCGGAGCCGACGACAAGGCCGGTGTCGCCGAGATCATGGCGGCGATCGCGTACCTCACCGGCACGCCGACCGACCCCGCGTCCCGCTGCGGGTCGCGTTCACGGTGGACGAGGAGGTCGGGCGCGGGGTCGAGGACTTCGACGTCGAGGGCTTCGGCGCGACCGCCGCGTACACGCTCGACGGCTCCGGCCTCGGAGAGATCGACGTGGAGACGTTCTCCGCGACCTCGGTTCGGGTCACGATCCACGGCCACTCGGTGCACCCGGGCCGCTCGAAAGGGAAGATGGTCAACGCCGTCAAGCTCGCGGCGCAGCTCGTCGCGTCGCTTCCGGCCGCAGGCTGTCGCCCGAGACGACCGAGGGCCGCGAAGGGTTCGTGCACCCCGGGCGCATGGCCGGCAACGCGGAAGGGGCCGTGGTCGACTTCATCGTCCGCGACCACGACGACGACCTCCTCGACGCCCACGTCGAGGAGCTGCGCGAGCTCGTGGATCGCGTTGCCGACTTCGAGCCGCGCGCTCATGTCGACGTCGAGGTGCGCGAGAGCTACCGGAACATGGGCCCGGTCATCGAGCGCAACCCTCGCGTCGTCGAGGCGGCGTTCGAGGCGATGCGCCGCGTCGGCGTCGAGCCGATGACGGCGATCACGCGGGGTGGGACGGACGGCTCGGTTCTTTCGGCCATGGGGCTGCCGACACCGAACCTCTTCACCGGCGGCCAGGACTACCACTCGGTCAAGGAGTGGGCGAGCGTGCAGGACATGGCCGCCGCGGCCGCGACCGTCGTCGAGCTCGCATCCGTCTGGGCGGAATCGAACGCGCAGTAGCCTCGTTTGAGCGCTACGTGGCCAGGCTCGTCGGCATCAACCACGTCGCGGTCGAGGTCGGAGACATCGATGAGGCGATCTCCTTCTTCGAGCAGCTCTCCGATCGAAGTCACGCTTCGGGGCCGCTCCGGGAACATGGCGTTCGTTGACCTCGGTGACCAGTTCGTCGCGCTCGAGGCGGTCCGCGAGCCCGTCTCCAGCGGCCACTTCGGACTCGTCGTCGACGACCGCGACGAGGTCGTGCGCCGGGCTCGTGAGGCTGGAGCGCGGGTCGCCGGTCACGACGTCCTCGACCCGTGGGGCAATCGCTGGCAGCTCGTCGACTACCGCGCCGTCCAGTTCACGAAGACGCCGCGCGTGCTCGCAGGGATGGGGCTGACCGGGCTCGACAAGTCCGAGCGTGCGCTCGCCGAGTTGCGCGAGAAGGGGCTGAGCGACTGACTGCGTCGGACGTGCGACGATCGTCCTCGTGAAGACGGTCGTCGTGACGGGCGCCTCCTCGGGCATCGGGCTCGCCTGCTGCGTACGCATGGCGAAGGCCGGCTGGAGAGTGTTCGGAGGCGTGCGGACGGATGAGGACGCGGCGGCGCTTCGCGAGCGCGGCTTCGACGCGCTTCGGCTGGACGTCACAGACGCTCAACAGATCGCTGCCGCCGCGGACGCGGTCGGCTCGACCCTCGACGGTCTGGTCGACAACGCGGGGATCGCGATCGCCGCGCCGCTCGAGCTCGTCCCGCTGGACGAGCTCCGGCACCAGCTCGAGGTGAACGTGGTCGGCCAGGTGGCGGTCACGCAGGCGTTTCTCCCCGCGCTTCGCCGCGCGCGTGGGCGAGTCGTGCTCATGGGCTCGATCGGCGGCAGGAGCGCGCTCCCGTTCCTCGGCCCGTACGCCGCCTCGAAGCACGCGCTCGAGGCGATCGCCGACTCGCTGCGGGTCGAGCTCAGGCCGTGGGGAGTGGCCGTCGCGATCGTCGAGCCGGCAAGCATTGCGACACCGATCTGGCAGAAGGGGGCGTCACGTGCGGACGCGATGCGGGCGGGCTTGGCGCCGGAGACAGAGGCGCTGTACGCGCCAGCGGTCGCGCGCTTCCGGAACGTCGCGCTGTCGCGCGGCCCCGGCGGCGATCCCGACGAGGTCGCGAAGGCGTAGAGCACGCGCTGACTCGACCGGCCGAAGGCTCGCTACCTCGTCGGCCGTGATGCCCACCTCCGCGCGTGGATCGAGCGGTTGCCCACGCGACTCCGAGATCGCGTGCTCTCGAGGGCGCTGACCGGGTAGCGCTGCGCCGGAGCTCAGGCGTCGTGGACGCCGCAGCCCAGCCACTCGTGGCCGAAACGCCGCATCTCGTGCACGACGGGCAGGAGGGCCCTGCCCTTGTCCGTCAGCGCGTACTCCACGCGCGGCGGTGACTCCGGGTAGCTCTGACGCGCGACGATCTCCTCGGTCTCGAGCCAGCGGAGCCGTTCGGCGAGCGTCCGCGGGCTGATCCCCGCGCACGAGCGCTCGAGCTCCGTGAACCGACGTGGGCCCTCGGAGAGGTCGTGGACGATGAGCACCGTCCACTTCGAGCCGACGATCTCGGCCGCACCCGCAACCGAGCACGTCGGCGCCTCGTGGGTCGGGAGCATCGTGCGAGCGGGCACGAGCTGATTGTACGGCCGGTCGTCAGGATGGCTTGCGCGCGGTGTAGAGCGACGTCGTCAGCGTGCGCTCGACCCGGCCGTCGAAGTCGCGCTCGGCCACGCGAGCGATCTCATCGAGGAGTGCCTCGCGCCGGTCGTCGTCGAGTCGGAGGATCGGGGAGAAGGACCCGTACAGCGCGCGAATACCGCCCGTATCCCAGCTCGCCTGCCACCGGAAGCGCTCGTGGGTGAAGCTGTCGAATCCAGCTGCGCGAAGCGCCATCTCTCGCAGCTTCGGCGTCGAGCGCGAAGGCGGGTCGGCCGGTTCGCCATCCTGACGACGGGCTCTGCGGAAGATCCTCGAGCAGCGGATCGATGGCCCTCATGAAGGCGTCCTTCCGGCGCCCTTCGCCGAACAGGGTCCACCAGAGCGCGACCCAGCCCCCGGGACGGAGAGCGCCGACGATCCGGCGAGATCCCGGCCTCCTCGTCGATCCAGTGGAACGACGACGCTGCCGCGGCGAGAGCGAACGTCGCGGGCGGCAGCGACGCCTCTTCGAGCGGAGCCTCGCGAACCTCGAGCGGCCCGGCGACGTGCTCGCGGAGGTAGCCGGCGAGCACCGGATTCGGCTCGAGCGCGACGAGCGGATCGGCGCCGAGGCCGAGCAGCCGTCGTGTCGCCTGCCCCGTGCCTGGCCCGACTTCCAGCACTGCGGTGCCCGGACCGAGCCCGCAACGGTCGACGAGAACCTCGTAGACCTGCTCCGAGTGACCGGGGCGTGCCCGGTCGTACCCTGCGGGATCGGAGCCGAACAGATCCCGCCCTTCCGAGCGATCGATTCGCACTAGTCCCACGGGCGGCGGGTTGTGGACCCAGCGGCCGCCGACCATCGTCGCGACGACCTCGACCGACTCGAGCTCGTCGGGCGGGCAGTCGAGCGGATCGCGCGAGAGGACGACGAGATCGGCGAGGAAACCGGGAAGGAGCTTGCCCCGCTTTCTCTCGTCGCCCGACAGCCAGGCGGGGTTGACGGTCATCGCGCGTACCGCCTCCTCGACCGTCACGGCCTGCTCCGGACGCCACGCGGGTCGATCGTCGATCGTGCGCAGGACACCGGAGCGAATGCCGGCAAGCGGGTCGAGCTCTTCGATCGGAGCATCGGAGCCGTTGGCGACGAGGGCGCCCGAGTCCCAGAGCGACCGGAATGCGTACGCGCCGTCGACGGCGATCCGGCCAGAACCTCTCCGCGAGGTCGCGATCCGATGGGGCATGGCTGAACTGCACCGAGCACGCGACGCCGAGCTCCGCAAAGCGACCGACGTCCTCCGGGGCAAGACACTGCGCGTGCTCGACTCTCTGGCGCAGCCCGAGCGGCGCCCATAGGTCGCGCGTCGCCTCGAATGCATCCAACGCCGCGCGGTTCGCCGCGTCGCCGATCGCGTGGACGGCGACGGGCCAGCCGGCCGCCGCGCCGGCGCGAACGATCTCCGCGAGCTCCTCCTGGCTCGTGATGACGACGCCGGAGCCGTCGAGCATCCACGCGGTCTGGGAGCCGAGCGTCCCGTCCATGAACGCCTTCAGGTAGCCGATCCGGAGGAAGTCGTCGCCGATCCGCGCGTGGACGCCGAGGGCTTCGAGCTCGGGCAGCCGCTCGTACGGGAACCGACTGCCAGACTCGGAGCGTCAAGCCGTCGAGCGCGGCGACGCGCTGGAAGATGCCCGGCGCGCCGAGCCAGCCGTCCTTGTCGTGAACGGCGACGACCCCGCGCGCTGCGGCAACGGGGAGTCCCGCACGTGTCGCCTCGATCCACTCGTCCTCGGGCACCTTGGCGAAGCGTGCGCGGAACTGCCATGCCGACTCCTCGCGGAGAACGCCCGTCGGCGCGCCGTCCTCGTCCCGCTCGACGACGCCGCCCTCGACCTCCAGGTCGCCACCGGCGCGCGCCAACGCGGCGGAGTTCAGCCACAGCGAGTGGTAGTCCTTGGCGAAGAGCATCGCCGGGGTGTCGCCGGTGACCTCGTCGAGGGCCTCTTTCGTCGGCTGCGTCTCCCACTCGGCCGAGCGCCAGCCGATGCCGCGGATCCAGCCCCCGTGACGCGGATGGCGCCGTACTCGCTCGAGCGCCTCCGCGAGGGCTGAGACCCCTTCCAGCCTGACGTCCCGCTGCGCGAGCGACCAGGTCGGGAAGTGGACATGCGAGTCGGTGAAGCCGGGCAGGACGCAGCGGCCACGGAGATCGACGACGTCCGGTGTGGGGAGCGCGACCTCGTGCGTGCCGACCCCTCCCGCGATGCGCTCACCGGCGATCGCGAGGGCTCGCGCGACCGGCATCGAGGCGTCCATCGTGCGGATCACGCCGTTATCCAGGATCATGCGCGGCGACTGTATCGGCGCCGTCGAAAGGGGCAACGATGATCGACCACACCGCGCCGCAATGACGGTCGCGCACGTCGCCGTCAACGTCAGCGAGTGGGAGCGCGCGAAGCGGTTCTACCAGGAGGTGCTCGGGCCGCTCGGCTATCGCGCCGTGTACGTGGAGGAGGGCGCGCTCGCGTACTTCGCCGACGCGGGCGGGCTCGACTTCGGGATCGGCCGCCGCGACCCGGTCGGCGGTGCGCACGTCGCGTTCGACTGCCCCGATCGCGACACGGTCGACCGTTTCCACGAAGCCGCGCTCGGCGCGGGCGGTCGGGACAACGGGCCGCCGGGTATCCGCGCGCAGTACGACGCGAACTACTACGCGGCGTACGTCCTCGACCCCGACGGCAACAACATCGAGGCGGTCTGCCACAAGGCGCCGTAGCGCTCGCCCTAGACTGCGCGCGTGCCCTGGGAGCCGCTGACCGCCGAGCAGCTCGAGATCCGCGACCTCGTGCGGACGATCGCGCGCGACCGCATCGCGCCGCGCGCGGCCGAGATCGACGAGTCGCACGAGTTCCCGTGGGACGTCGTCGAGCTCTATCGCGAGCACGGGATCTTCGGTCTCCTCTTCGAGGAGGAGCACGGCGGAACCGGCACCGGGACGCTGCTCGCGCTCGTCGCGATCGAGGAGGTCTCGAAGGTCTGCGCGACGAGCGGGCTCATCCTCGCGGTGCAGGAGCTCGGCTCGCTCGGGCTCAAGCTCGCCGGCTCGGAGGAGCAGCAGCGCCGCTTCCTCCCGAGCCTCGCTTCGGGCGAGGTGCTGGCCGCGTACGCGCTGACCGAGGCCGGCTCCGGCTCCGACTCCGCGGCCATGCGCACGACCGCGCGGCGAGACGGGAACGAGTACGTCCTCGACGGCTCGAAGCGCTTCATCACGAACGCCGCCGTCGCGGGTCTGTACACCGTCTTCGCGAAGACCGATCCCGAGGCCGGCCACCCGGGCATCTCGGCGTTCGTCGTCGAGGCGGAAACGCCGGGCTTCGAGGTCGCGCGCCTCGAGCCGAAGATGGGTATCGCCGGCTCGACGACGGGGGAGCTGACGTTCGACGGTGCGCGGATCCCGGCGGAGAACCGGCTCGGGGAGGAGGGCGAGGGCTTCCGGATCGCGATGCGCATCCTCGACCGCTCGCGTCCGGGCGTCGCCGCGCAGGGCCTCGGGATCGCGCAGGGCGCCACCGACTACGCGCTCGAGTACGCCCGCACGCGCGAGACCATGGGCAAGCCGATCGCCGAGCACCAGCTCATCGCCGGCAAGCTCGCCGACATGGAGACGCGCTGCGAGGCCGCGCGCGGGCTCCTCTACCGCTTCGGGCGCATGGTCGACGAGGGCGCCGACGACGCCGAGCTGACGAAGGCATCGGCGATGGCGAAGCTGTACTGCACCGACACCGCCATGGACGTCGCGACGGAGGCGGTGCAGATCCTCGGCGGCTACGGCTACATCCGCGAATACCCGGTCGAGCGCATGATGCGCGACGCGAAGATCACGCAGATCTACGAGGGCACGAACGAGATCCAGCGCCTCGTGATCGCGCGCGAGATGCTCGAGGAGTCGCGCGCCTTCCTGCTCGCCGGCGTCGGCTGACCGCTACCGCCGGCAGAAGCGGTTGCGCGGCGTCTTGCCGTTCCAGACGAATCCCTGCGCGACCGCCTGACGTCACCGAGACCGTGTAGCAACCGCGGCCGGGAGGCACGAGCAGACGAGCCTTCCCGGCAGGGCCGGTCTGGATTCGCCCGCGGGCAGCGCGGCGACCGTCGAGCCGCGCGACGAGGGTGATGGCGGCCCGAGAGATCGGCCTGCGCGCGCCGTCGTGCGTGGCGACGGTGACCTGGACCCCGCGGGAGATCCCCCTGAACGCGACCGACGCGATCCGGAGCGTCGGCCGGGCGCACCGCCAGCGACGCGGTGCCGGCGATCCCACCGCCCGCCGTCGCGGTGACGGTCCCGGTTCCGAGCGCGCGGCCCGCTGTAACGGTCACCGCTGCGCCCCGGGCGCGCAGTGTCCCGAGATTCGCAGGTGTCACGGTCCACGTGACGGTGGCGGAAGCGGGGTTGCCGAACGAGTCGGTCGCCGCCGCCGTGAACGTGACCTCGCCGCGGGCTCGTACCTCGCGCGCGGCGGGGGCGACAGCGACTCGTGCTGCCGCGGCCCGCCACCACGGTCAGCTGCTGCACTGCTTCGGTCGTGCCGGGAGCCGCTGCCGTGAGAGTCGCCGTGCCTGCGCGCGCGTCGCGGTAGTAGAAGGCCATGGGCACGCGTGGCGTCACGGTCAGGCCCAGCGTGCTCGTCCACGGGCCGGCAGGAGTCGTCGAGAACGCGCCGGCCGGCGAGCTCGAGCGGAGCGTCACCGTGACCGGGATCGTCCGGCGGCGGTCCATGCGAGCTGCAGCGGCGGGGACGCCACACCTGCGAGGAGCGTCGGCGGCGCTCCTGCGATCGAGAGTGCCGAGGCGCCCAGGCGCGGAACGACCGCCACGCCTCACTGTGCCTCGCTTCCGCGAGATCGATCGCGCAGAGCGTCTCGCCCGGACCGCACGCACCGCTGCCGGGATTCTCGGGCTCGACGACGTCGCCCGAGTCACGAACGGCGGCTGCGAGCCGGTCGAGGAGCGCGCCCGTCTGCGCCGCGAAGTCGGCGTTCGGATTCCGGTCGTGTTGCGCGGCGCCCACGCGAAGCCCCAGTGGTCGCGCGGCTGCGCGCTCGTCGCGCTGAAGTAGCGGAGCGCGTTGACCTGCGCCGAGAGGTACGCCGCCATCTGCTCGGCCGGAACCATCGTCCAGCCCCATGCGGTCTCGCGCGGCCAGGCTCCGTTGGCCAGCGGGCTGTACGCCTCGCGCAGGAACGCGCGTGCGGGCTCGATCTCGGTCGGCCCGCCGCCGGCGAGCACGAGTTTGTGCTGGAGGTAGTCGTTCAGGTACTCGCGGCGGACCGACGTCGGCGTGCCGGGAACTGCGTGGGCCCGGATGTCGCCGTAGACCTCCTGCGACCAGTCGCTGACGTACGTGGCCATGTCCGTCCAGAACGCCGTATCCGAGAGCCACGACTGCAACGTCCGCTGGTAGGCGCTGACGTCGCCCGTCCGCTGACCGAAGCCGATCACGAGAACGGCTCCCTTCGCCGGTCGCCCTTCGCCCTCGTACAGCCCGCGGAGGAACTCACGGACGTTTGCGCGTGCGTTGCCGTCGCCGCGCCGCACCGCTGAGGTGAGCTCGTTCAGCATCCAGCTGTCCCCGCGCGTGACGTCGTAGCCGGCCTCGGCCATTCGCTGCCGCGCCGTGACGCCGGCCGTGAACCACGAGGAGCCCGTGCTGGCGACCCAGCGCTCCCAGGTCGCGAAGTGGATCTCCGCCATCGTGTGGAAGTTCGGCCCGAGCGCGCGGATGCGCGAGCCTGGTCGCGACGGAACTGCGTCTTGTCGGCGACGAGCGGCGGCACGGAGACGTAGTACTCGGCGCACGGCGAGGCGCTCGCGGCGAGCTTCGTCGCCAGGCGGAGCCAGTCCGAGGCGGCGTAGAACACCGCCCGCAGCGGGCGGCACTCGGCGAGCCGCGCGCGCTCGCAGCTGCCGCTTGCGCGACGAGGCGACTGCCACGAGCGCGGCGGTGCGCTCCGGCTCGAGCGAGGCGACCGGCGCCGGTCGGCGGTTGCGCGAGCGGCGGCAGCGTCGCCCTCGCTCCCGGGCCACGCGAGTGACGACGGAGAGCGCGAGCGAGAAGCGCCGCGAGCGTTGTCAGGAGGAGTTTCGGCCCGGCCACGGCGAGCCGACCGTAGCCGGGCCTTGTGCGGCTCCTGTTAGCGCGAGCCGCCGCGCCCGCAGTGGACGAGCGCGTTCAGGCAGTCGTCCACGAGCCGCCTGAGCGCTCCCGGCCTCCACGCGTTCACGAAGTCCGCGTGCGCGCTGTAGACTGCCCGCCGGACGCGAGCGAGAAGCCCTCGCCCCGCTGCGTCGGGTAGCGGTAGATCTGCGTGATCTGCGGCACCTCGACCGGATGCGTCGACGGGCAGCTCCCGCGCATCGCGTACGCCATGTGGCTCTTGTGGTCGGCGCTGTCGAGCCTCCGCCCGTCCCAGCACTCGGGGAAGCGGATGTGCAGCCGGAGGAAGGAGCCGCGCGTCTCCGGGCAGGTCGGGACCGTCTCCGAGCGGCCGACGCCCGAGACGACGCCGCAGCTCCAGAACGTCACGCGCCTGCCCTGCGGGCTCGTCGCCGTTGCGTCGCCGGCGATCATGCGGAGGTTGTTCGGGAAGGCGATGACCTCGGCGGGCGTGCCGCGGCGGTAGTAGATCGTCGCGGCCTGCGGGAAGACCGGCGTCGTGCCCTGGTAGAGCGTCGGCACCCAGTAGGCGGCCGTGTCGTCGGCGCGCATGCACGTCGTCGACCCCGAGCGCAGCGAGCCGAAGCTCGAGAAGGCGCTCGTCGTGCGGTTCCCGACGAACGTGTGCTGGTGCGAGGCACCGGGCTTGCCCGGGAACACGATCGGGATCGTCGGGCGCCTGGTGCGAGAAGCGGCAGTTCTCGATGAAGTTCACGCCCACGAGGTCGGCGCGCGAGATCGCCGTTCGCCGTCCGGCTCCGGTCGCCCGCGAGCGCCGCCGGTCCGAGCGCCGCGGCGAGCACGAGCACGAGCGCGCCGGCGGTGATCAGTGCGAGTGCCCTCACGGCCTGCCTCCCTCGTTCGCGAGTCAGCGACCGAATCCATCCACCGAGCCGTTCGCGTTCCTTGAGCAAGTTGTGACGTAGCCGTAAGCATTCGGTACGCCTCGCCGTCGCGCCGGCGCGCAGCGACGGCGCTCGATCGCGTCGGCGATCAGCCCGGCGGAGTCGTCGCCGGGTAGCGCCCGCGCACGTCGTCGACGAACGACGCGAGGCGGTCCGCCACGCCGAGATCCCGGATCTCGAGCACGTTCTCCGCGTTCCGCTCTCCCGAGCGGGAGAGGTTGAAGCTGCCGACGAAGGCCGTGTCGTCAGCGACGACGACCTTCGCGTGCATGAAGTCGTGAACCGACTCGGGAGTCCACGGGATCGAGGTCTTGCCGCTCCACGGAGCGCCGTCGAGCACGCGTCCGCAGGAGCGGGATCTTCCACTCGCTCACGCCGTTCGTCTTCCACTGGTGGAAGACCTGGTCGACCTGGGTGTCGTCGACGACGCCCGCGAGGTCGCAGCGCTTCTCGTTCACGATCTCGACGAGCGTGCCCAGGATCGGGCCCGGACGTGAGTACGGGTGACGCGATGCGGATCCGCGTCCGAGCCTTGCCAGGTGCTTCGCGATCCGGTGCGAGAGCGCCTCGCCGTGCTCGGGGGTGAACCACGCGCGGACGCGCGCTCCGTCGACCGTCGCCGGTCGCGGGTCGACGTCACCCGTGCCGCGCGACGTTTCCGCGCTCCCAGAGCTGCTCGAAGGCGAGCGTGTACGCGTACGCGATCTCGGGCGACGTCGACGGTCACGATGACGTTCTCCTGTCGCGACCACGAGTCGTCCGTCCAGTTCGTCGAGCCGCCCCAGACCGCCGCGCGGTCGCGGACGACGAACTTGTGGTGCATGAGGTCCGGAACGCCGGCGATGCCGCGCGTCGTGATCGGGAGCGCCTCGATCGCCTGCGGCGCCGTCTCGGGCGGCGGCGGCACCGGGATCGGCCCCGGGTGGTCGACGTTGTAGAGGAGCCGCACCGCCACGCCGCGCTGCACGGCGCGCGAGCAGGGAGGCGAGCACGACCGCGCCGGCGTCCGTCTCGAAGCGGACGTCGTAGAGCGCGAGGTCGAGACGTCTCCGCCGCTTCGCGAGGAAGCGGGCGATCCCGCGGCCGACGTCGGCGGGACGCTGCCCGCCGTCGGTCAGCGTCTCGATCCCGATCGCCGGCCGGACGGCTGCTCCGGCCGTCGCCTCGCGTCACGCGGTCTTGTGCGGCGGCGCGCAGCGCAGCCTTGTGCGCTCGCTTCGCGGCCTGGTACTCGGCGAGCGCCTCGGGCGAGTCGATCCTGCCGAGGCAGGGGTGCTCCGGCACGAGCTCCTGCGCGGCCTCGACGCCGAACTGGAGCGCCAGCACCGACCCGAGGCCGGTGATCTTCATCGCGCCGAAGCCGGGCAGGGCGCCGATCCGCTTGCGGAGGTCGGCTGCGTCGCGTCGCCTCCGTCCAGACGCGCTCGGCCTCGCCGCCGTACTCGTCGGCGACGACCGCACACAACTCCTGCACGCGGCGGCCATCGCGCGCGGGAAGCGGTGGATCGCCGGGCGTTCGCGGAACGCGGCCTCGAGCTCGCCGGGTCCAGTGGCCGCGATCGCGGCGGCGTCGAGCGTCGCCGATCCGCTCCTTCAGCCTGAGCGGCCCGGAGAACGCCTGCTGGACGGTGACCTGCTGGTCGATCGCGAACCCGATGAGCAGCGCGAGCGGCTCGCGGCGCGATGAGCTGGTTCGCCTCGTCCGAGTCGGTCAGGTACAGCGCCTCGGGCACGCCTCCGATACTAGCCAGTGACTCAATACTTTTCTTTTTGAAGCGAGAGCGCTATGTTTAGCAAAGTGAGCCGATCTGCGCACCGGACCGACGATCTCGAAGAAAGAGCTCCTCGCTCGGCTCTCCGAGGGCGGCGTCTCGCTCGTGGACGTCCGCCCGCTCGCCGCGTACAACGGGTGGCGCATCGACGGACACGCGCGGGGCGGGCACATACCCGGCGCCGTTGCGCTTCCCGAGAGCTGGCTCGACGTCGTCGACGACGCGGACCTCGTCGAGCTGCTGCGGTCGAAGCACGTCGACCCCGGTCGTGAGGTCGTCGTCTACGGGGATCGCGCCGACGCCGTCGCTCCGTTGCTCGCGAGGTTGGCCGGTCTGGGCTACCACGACGCCAGCATCCGTACGAAGCCGGGTGGGCCGAGTGGGCCGCGGACGAGACGCTCTCGGTCGAGCACCTTGCCAGGTACGAGAAGCTCGTCCACGTCGCCTGGCTCGAGCAAGTCCTCGCTGGAGATGCGCCCGAGGCTCCGCCCGCGGAGCGGCTTCTACTCTTCCATGTGAACTTCGGCGTTCCGGAGGAGTATGCGGAGAGCCACCTTCCGGGAGCCCTCTACCTCGACACGAATCAGCTCGAGAACCCGGTCGACTGGAATCGCCGGACACCCGAGGAGCTGGAAGAGTCGTTGCGCTCGCTCGGCATCGCGCACGACACGACCGTGGTTCTCTACGGCCGGGACACGGTGGGCGAGCGCGGACGAGAAGTGGCCGGGGAGGCGCGCGGGCCAGATCGCCGCGTGTCGAGCCGCGCTGATCCTCCACTACGCGGGGGTCGAGGACGTTCGCTTGCTCGACGGCGGCTTCGACGCGTGGGTGCGCGCCGGCGGCGCACTCGAGACGACGGTGCGCGAGCCGCGCCCGGTCGTCGTCGTTCGGGGCTCCGATCCCACGCCGCCCGGAGGCGATCGTCGACATCGGCGAGGCCAAGGCGATCCTGCGCGACCGTGACGGTGCCGCGCTCGTGAGCGTCCGCACCTGGAGCGAGCACATCGGCAGGCTGAGCGGTTACAACTACATCGCCACCGCTGGGCGGATCGCGGGCGACGTCTGGGGCAACTGCGGCACGCGACGCGTACCACATGCAGCACTACCGCAACGTGGACAACACGATGCGGCCGTATCCCGAGATCGCCGCCAACTGGGCGGACGCCGGCGTCACCCCGGACAAGTGGGTCGCCTTCTACTGCGGTACCGGCTGGCGGGCCAGCGAGACCTGGTTCTACGCGTACCTCGATGGGCTGGCCGCGGATCGCGGTCTACGACGGCGGCTGGTTCGAGTGGAGCAAGGACCCGTCAGTCGAACCCGATCGAGGTCGGGGACGTCGACGACGACGTGACGCACGAGGCGGTGCCGGCCCGGCTTGACGGGCCTGCCGTCGGGACGAGCTCCGGGGGTACCCTGACCCGATGGAGCCCGCTCGACGTCTTCTCGCCCGACGACGAGAGCGTGGTTCGAGCGCGCGTTCGCGGGCCCGACGCCGGCGCAGGCGCTCGGCTGGCCGGCGATCGCCGCGCGGCGGCAACGTGCTCATCCAGGCGCCGACCGGCTCGGGCAAGACGCTCGCCGCCTTCCTGCTCGGCATCGACCGGCTGAACGCGACGCCGGGCGAAGGACTGCGGCTGCTCTACGTCTCGCCGCTGAAGGCGCTCAACTACGACATCGAGCGGAACCTGCGCAGCCCACTCGCCGGGCTCGGCTCGGAGCTCGCGGTCGGCGTGCGCACGGGCGACACGCCCGCCGAGCGAGCGGCGGCGGATGCTCCGGACGCCGCCGGACATCCTGATCACGACGCCCGAGTCGCTCTTCCTGCTCCTCACGTCGCAGGCGCGCGAGACGCTCCGCGGGATCGAGACGGTGATCGTCGACGAGGTGCACGCGGTCGCGGGGACGAAGCGCGGCGCGCATCTCGCGCTCTCGCTGGAGCGGCTCGAGCGGCTCGTCGAGCGTGCCGCTCCAGCGGATCGGGCTCTCCGCCACGCAGCGGCCGCTCGAGGAGATCGGGCGCTTCGTCGCGGGCACGGGCGCGAGATCGAGCTCGTCGACGCGGGCATGCGCAAGGAGCTCGACCTCGAGGTCGTCGTGCCGCTCGAGGACATGCGCGAGCTCGGCGTCCACCGCCGAGCTCTCGGTGCCGCCGCTCGCCGACGGCGTCCAGATGGGCGTCCGGCGTCGAGCAGTCGAGCCGCTCGATCTGGCCGTCGATCTACCCGGCGATCCTCGAGCTCGTCCGGCGCACCGCTCGACGATCGTCTTCGTCAACAACCGCCGCCTGGCCGAGCGGCTCGCGCTGCGGCTGAACGAGCTCGCCGGGGAGGAGATCGCGCGCGCGCACCACGGCTCGCTCGCCCGCGAGCAGCGGATCGTGGTCGAGGAGCTGCTGAAGGCGGGGCAGATCCCGTGCCTCGTCGCGACCTCGTCGCTCGAGCTCGGGATCGACATGGGCGCGGTCGACCTGGTCATCCAGGTCGAGAGCCCGAAGTCGGTCGCGCGCGGGCTACAGCGCGTCGGCCGAGCCGGGCACGAGCTCCACTCGGTCTCGCAAGGGCCGGATCTTCCCGAAGTTCCGGGCCGACCTGCTCGAGTCGGCCGTCGTCGCGCAGGCGATGCGCGAGGGCGCGATCGAGGAGACGCGCATTCCGCGGAACCCGCTCGACGTGCTCGCGCAGCAGATCGTCGCGATCTGCGCGGACGAGGAGATCACGGTCGACGAGCTGCACGAGCTCGTCGCGCCGCGCGTATCCGTTCGCCGAGCTCTCGCGCGCGCAGCTCGAGAACGTCCTCGACATGCTCGCCGGCCGCTATCCGTCGGACGAGTTCGCGGAGCTGCGGCCGCGAATCGTCTGGGATCGCACTGCAGGGGTGGTCCGCGGACGCACGGGCGCGCGGCGGCTCGCGGTCACGAACGCGGGCACGATCCCCGACCGCGGCCTCTTCGGCGTCTTCCTCGTCGGACGGAGGCGGTCGCGTCGGCGAGCTCGACGAGGAGATGGTCTACGAGGCGCGCGAGGGGCAGACCTTCGTGCTCGGCGCCTCGACCTGGCGGATCGAGGAGATCACGCGCGACCGCGTGCTCGTCTCGCCGGCTCCGGGCGTGCCCGGCGTCGCTCCGTTCTGGAAGGGCGAGGGGGTCGGCCGCCCGGCGGAGCTCGGCGAGCGGATCGGCCGCGCGGCTCGCGCGCTCGTCGCGCTGGCCGACGAAGGCGCGATCGAGCGCGTCGCGCGGCGAGTACGACCTCGACGAGCGCGCCGCGCGAAACCTCGTCACCTTCCTGCGCGAGCAGGAGGCGGCGACCGGCGTCGTGCCCTCCGACCGCTCGGTCGTCGTGGAGCGCTTCCGCGACGAGATCGGCGACTGGCGGGTCTGCATCCTGACGCCGTTCGGCGGTCGCGTGCACGCGCCCTGGGCGATGGCGCTGCGCGCCCGCCTGCGCGACTCGCTCGGCCTCGAGGTGCAGTCGATCTGGTCGGACGACGGGATCGCGCTCCACTTCCCGGACGCCGACGTGCCGCCGCCGGTGGCCGACCTGCTGCTCGACCCGGACGAGATCGAGGACTCGCTGCTCGTCGAGCTCGGCGCAGTCGGCGCTGTTCGGCGCGCGCTTCCGCGAGAACGCGTCGCGCGCGCTGCTCATCCCGCGCCGGCGGCCCGGCCAGCGGACGCCGCTCTGGCAGCAGCGCCTGAAGGCGCAGAGCCTCCTGCAGGTCGCGCGCCGGTACCCGCAGTTCCCGATCGTGCTGGAGACGTACCGCGAGTGCCTGCAGGACGTCTTCGACCTGCCGGCGCTGCGAGCAGATCCTGCGCGGGCATCCGGACGCGCGAGCTCGACGTCGTCGAGGTCGAGACGGCGTCCGCCTCCCCGTTCGCCGTCGTCGCTCCTCTTCGACTACGTCGCGACGTACATGTACGAGGACGACACGCCCGCCGAGGAGCGCCGCGCGCAGGCGCTCTCGCTCGACCGCGAGCTGCTGCGCGAGCTGATGGGGATCGAGGAGCTGCGCGAGCTGCTCGACCCCGGCGCGATCGCGGAGGTCGAGGCGTCGCTCCTGCCGACGCCGCGCAACGCCGACGAGCTGCACGACCTTCTTCGCCGCGCGGGACCGCTGCTCGCCGGCGAGTACGACGCCGGCTTCGCCGAGACCCTCCTGCGCGAGCGGCGCGCGCTTCGGGTTCGGCTCGGGGACGGCGAGCCTGCTCGCCGCGGTCGAGGACGCCGGCCTCTTGCGCGATGCGTTCGGCGCGGTGCCGCCGGGCGGCGTGCCCGACGTGTTCCTCGAGCCGGTCGACGATGCGCTGCGCGCGGTGCTTCGCCGCTTCGCCCGCTCGCACGGCCCGTTCACGACAGGCGGCGGCGCCGCGCGGTTCGCCCTCGAGCCCGGAGCGCGTCGAGGCGGAGCTCGACGGCGCTCGAGCGCGACGAGAAGCTCGTCCGCGGCGAGCTGCGTCCCGGCGGCACGCGAGCGCGAGTGGTGCGACCCCGACGTCCTGCGCCGCATCCGCCGCGCGACGCTCGCGGTGCTCCGGCGCGAGGTCGAGCCGGCCGAGCAGGCCTCGCTCGGCCGCTTCCTGCCCGCCTGGCACGGCATCGGCCGGCGTCAGACCCTGCGCGAGGCGCTCGTCCCCCTGCAGGGCCTCCCGCTGCCGGTCTCGCTCTGGGAGAGCGACGTGCTGCCTCGCCGCGTGCCCGGCTACCGGCCGGCGGATCTCGACGCGCTGTGCGCGTCCGGCGAGCGTCGTCTGGGTCGGCGCCGGGCTCGATCGGGTCGCGCGTCTACTTCCGCGACGACGCGCGCGCTGCTCGGGCCGCCGGCGGCCGAGGCCGCCGCCGGAGGGCGACGCGCATGCGTCGCGATTCGGGCGGCGCTCGGCGCGGCGGCGCGCTCTTCTGGGCCGACCTGCTCGAGCGCGACCGGGCTCGAGCCGGAGCGACGCGCTCGCGGCGCTCTGGGACCTCGTCTGGGCGGGCGAGGTGACGAACGACTCCTGGGCGCCGCTGCGTGCCGCGCGGCGCTACGAGGCGCCGCGGCCGCGAGCGGCCGCAGGCGACGTTTCGTCCGTTCGCGCACGGCGGCGCCGTCGCCGACACAGGGCCGCTGGTCGTTCGCGGCCGCGCTCTTCGCCGGAGACGCCCGACCGGCGGGCGCTCGCCGAGCTCCTGCTCGAGCGGCAGGGGATCGTGACGCGCGACGGCGTGCGCGGCGAGGGAATCCGCGGCGGCTACGGCGCGGTGTACGCGGAGCTGCGCGCGCTCGAGACGCTCGGGGTCTGCCGGCGCGGGCTACTTCGTGGAGGGCCTCGGCGGCGCGCAGTTCGCGCTGCCCGGGCGCGGTCGAGCGACTGCGCGAGCTTCGCGGCCGGCGGCGGACGAGTCGGCCGAGGCGCTCGTGCTCGCCGCGGCCGATCCGGCCCAGCCGTACGGCGCCGCGCTGCCGTGGCCGCGGCGCGCGGGCGCGCGCGCGGCGCGCGTCGCGGGCGCGCTGGGTCGTGCTGCTCGACGGCGAGGCGGCGCTCTTCGTCGAACGCGGCGGTCGCTCGCTCGTGCCGTTGCGCGATCCGGATGCCGAGTGGCTGCGGCCGGCGCTCGCCGCGCTCGTCGCGCACGTCCGGGCGGCGGCGCAAAGCGGCTCGCGGTCGAGCGCTTCGACGGCGACGCCCGTCGTCGAGACCGAGGCGATGGCCTGCTCGTCGAGGCCGGCTTCCTCGCCGGCCCGCGCCGCGCCGTCCTGCGGCCGTAGATGATCACGCTCGCAGCGAGGAGAGGCGGCCGCGGTCGCGTACCGGGAAGGTGTGCCCGTGCGCGCGCCGCACCTGTACCCGCTCCTCCGGGGCTTCGTCCTCGGAGCGTTCGTCGTTCTCGGGCGCGAGCTCGAGGAGGGCGCCGAGCTGCCGTTCGCCTTCGAGGAGCACGTCCAGCGTCACGGGCCGGCGCTGTACGAGCTACGGCCGCTCGTGCGCTCGTTCATCGAGGAGCGGGAGGCGCGGCTGCGCGGCGCGCGAGGATGCGCGGCTCGCTCTCGAGGAGCTCGCGGCGCGAGCCGGCCGCGGCGATCTTCGCGCGGCCCACGCCGGGCCGCGGCGCGACCGAGGACGACGCGCTGTTCCGCACGGTGCTGCTCGGGCTGCTGCATCTCGACCGCCGAGGCGTGCGGCGGCTTCGACTGGGACGACGAGGCGTTCGAGCGCGCGTACGCGGAGCTCGAGCGCTCGCTCTTCGGCGAGCGGCGGCGTTACCGCGCGGTCGCGCCGCTGATCGGGCTGTCGGTCGGCACGCAGCTCGAGCTCGCGCCCGGACTGCGCGGTGCGCGCGGCCGCGGCCGGCGAGCTGTCGACGCACTGGCCCGAGGCGCGGGGGCTCCTCCCGCCGGGGTTCGGGCAGCGAGCCCGATCGGTACTGCGTGCTCGAGCTCGGCGTCGAGCTCGATCCCGGAGAGGATCCGCCCGACGCGCCCGCCGAGATCGCGGACGCGGTGAGCGCGATCCGGCTTGACGACTGCGGCGGCGCTCGCGGCCGGGCCCGGTGCTGTTCGAGACGCTCGACGGGAGGCCGTTCGGCATCCGGCCGGTCTTCCCGATCGCCGCGACGCAGCCGCCGGGGGAGCCGACCCGGCTCGACGCGTTCCGCGGCGCCGATCGCGGTCGAGCTGCTCGCGCGCGCTCGGTGACGCCGACGGCGACACCGAGCTCGCGGAGGCGCTCGACCGCTGGGAGCTGTCGCTCTTCCAGAACGAGCCGTTCCGGGCCGAGCAGCTGCGGGCCGCGCTCGCGGCGCTGCTCGGCGACGACCTGGCCGCTGCGCTGCGCCGTCCTGCTCGAGGAGCGACGGCGGCGCGCGCGAGGAGCTGCACGACGAGCTCGGCGGCGCTGGCGGGCGGCGAGGCGGCGAGCACGGCGAGCGCGGACGCGGCCGTGCGGCGCGCTCGTGGCGGCGCTGCGCGGCGGCGATCGGGCGGAGCTCTCTGCACGAGCTCGACCGCGAGCTCCTCGGGCTCCGCGGCGCCGGCGCCTGGGCCGAGCGCGGTCTGCCGCGCTCAGGGCGAGCTGACACGAACGTCGGCACGAACCGTTGCCCACGCCGTGACGCGGTGCCCGGCTACGGTCGGTGCATGGACGAAGCGCGAGCGGTGCTGGAGCGGCTGGAGCGGATCGAGGCGCTCGACCGGGCCGGGCGCCGGCGGCGCGAGCTGCTGGCCGAGCTGCGCGCTGCTCGTGGCGGAGGCGGAGGCATGGTCGCAGCGCGGAGGGAGGTGATGCCGGCGCAGGGCGGTCGACGAAGCTGCGGTCTGCGCTCGCGCGTGACATGATCGCCGTTGACCGACGTGATCACGCACTGGGACGACGCTCGAGACCTCGCGCGGCGAGCGAGGCCACATCGCCGGCACGTGGACGAGCCTGACCGGACGCGAGTCGATCACGGTCGGCGTCAAGCGGATCCGGGTCGACCCGGGAATGTGGTCGACACCGCTCCACCTCGAGGGCGCCGAGGAGGAGATCTTCTACGTGCTCGGCGGCTCCGGGCGTCCGTCCAGTGGGAGGGCGAGGAACGCGTCGCGTACGACGTCGGCGCGGGCGACTGCCTCGTCCACCTCGCGCTCGAGAACGCGCACACGCTCCAGGCGGGCGACGGAAGGGCTCGACGTGCTCGCCTTCGGTCAGCGGACGTACGCGCGCGGCAACACCTGGCTGCCACGCGCGGGCGTGGCTGGCTCGGGCAGACCTGGGCTCCTGTCGGCGCCGAGGAGGACCACCCGTGGGCGCGCGAGGCGGCCGCCGGCCCGCCGCGAGGTGGCGGGCGTCTCGCCGCGGCCGTCGACGATCGTCAACGTCGCCGACGTCGAGGCCGTCGAGCGGGACGGCGCGAAGTCGGCCGCCGCGTGCGCGACCTCGGCCGCGCGGCCGGCTCGGCGCGGACCGGGTCTGCGTCTCGTCGAGGTGCTCCCGGGCAAGCTGAACGCGCCGCCGCACTGCCACTCTGCCGAGGAGGAGATCTTCGTCGTGCTCGAGGGGAGCGGCCACGCTGCTGTCTCGTGGGAGGCACGACGGCGTCGCGCGAGCATCCGCGTCCGTGCGCGGCTCGGTCGTCGCGCGGCCGGCGGGCACCGGCGTCGCGCACGCCTTCCGTGCCGGGCCGACGGGCTGACGCCTCGCTCATGTACGGCACGCGCGACCCGAACGACATCTGCTTCTACCCGCGCTCGGGCAAGGTGTACTTACGCGGGCTCGGCCTGGTCGCGCGGCTCGGCGAGCAGCTCGACTACTGGGACGGCGAAGACTGAGGCGGGCTACGGTGGCTAGCGTGGGCAGCCTTGAAGGAGATTCGGCGGTAGACGGGAAGGTGAGCGGTCATGGGGCTCTCACGTCTCCTGCCGCGGCCCAGCCGCCGAGCCTCGAGCCCGCGCCCGACGAGCGACGAGCCGCGAGCCTCGCGCGAGCCGACGAGCTCGCCCCCTCCAGGCGGTGCCCGAGCCCGCTGCCGCCCGGCTCGCGCCGCCGAGGAGCACGCGTGATGGCGAACGTCATCGCGCTCGCGAACCAGAAGGGCGGGGTCGCGAAGACGACGACGACGCTGAATCTCGGCGTCGCCCTGCGCGAGAAGGCGGCATCGCGTCCTCATCATCGACCTCGACCCGCAGGGCAACCTGACCATGAGCCAGGGGATGAACCCGGACGCGATCGAGCGCTCGATGTTCGACGTGCTCGTCCACCGCGTCCCGATCTCCGACGTCATCGAGCACCGTCGAGGTCGACATCGCCGTCGCCTCGATCGACCTCGCCGGCGCCGAGCTCGCGCTCTCCGCGCTGATCGGGCGCGAGCGCGCGCTCGAGAAGGCGCTCGTCGAGGTGCGCGAGCGCTACGACTTCATCCTCATCGACACGCCGCCGTCGCTCGGTCTGCTGACGATCAACGCGTTCGTCGCCGCCGACGGCGTGATCGTCCCCGTGCAGTGCGAGTACCTCTCGCTGCGTGGGCTCGTCCAGCTCGAGAACACGCTGGCGATGGTGCGCGAGAACCTGAACCCGCAGCGTCCGCGTGCAGGGAATCGTCCCGACGATGTACGACGGGCGCACGCTGCACGCGCGGGAGGCGATCGAGATCCTCGAGGAGAACTTCGGCGACCTCGTCTACGGGACGCGGATCCGCAAGACGGTCCGCTACGCCGAGGCGCCCGTGAAGGGCAGCTCCGTGCTCCGCTACGACCCGACCGGGCCCGGCCGCCCAGGCGTACCGCGATCTGGCGAAGGAGGTGCTCGATGGCGCGCAAGCGCGCGAGCATGCGTGAGGGCCCGCTCGCCGAGCTCTTCCGCAAGACCGAGGCGGCGCAGCGCGCGCAGGAGGCGAGCAGGAGCCGACCGCGCAGCCCGCGACCGAGCCCGAGGCCGAGCCCGCGCGCCAGGCGGCGCTCGAGGAGACGGTCGAGCACGTTCCACGACTTCGCGAAGGCCGAGGCGGCGGATCGTCGCGGACGCGGCTGCCGCGCCGACGCCCCGAGCTGCCGCTCGACCGACGGAGGAAGCCGCCCGACGAAGCTGCCGCCTCGCGGGCGGCCGCACGCTACTTCCAGACGATGCTCGAGCCGGCGCCCGCGCTCCACCGCGTGCCGCCGCCGAAGGGCGCCGCCTACCTCGCCGCGATCCGCGTCGTCGGCGTCGGCGGCGCCGGCCTGAACGCCGTCCACCGCATGATGGACGCGGGAATCGCGCAGGTCGACTTCATCGCCGTCAACACGGACATGCAGGCGCTCGCGATCTCCGACGCCCCGACCAAGATCTCACATCGGCGAGGGGCTGACCCACGGCCTCGGCTCCGGCGCCGATCCGGCAGTCGGCCGCGCTGCGGCCGAGGACTGCCGTGCGACCAGCTGCAAGGCCGCGCTGCGCGGCTCCGACATGGTCTTCGTCACGGCCGGCGAGGGCGGCGGTACCGGAACCGGCGCCGCGCCGGTCGTCGCGCGGATCGCACGCGAGATCGGCGCGCTCACGGTCGGGATCGTGACGACGCCGTTCCGCTTCGAGGGCACGCGGCGGCGCGCGGCGCGGCCGACCGGGCGTCGAGGAGCTGCGCGCCGCCTGCGACACCGTCATCGTCATCCCGAACGACCGGCTGCTCGAGGTGCTCGACCGCTCCACCTCGATGGTCGACGCGTTCAAGATCGCCGACGACGTCCTGCGCCAGGGCGTGCAGGGCATCTGCGACCTGATCACGACACCCGGGCTCATCAACCTCGACTTCGCGGACGTGCGCACGGTCATGCAGGACGCCGGCTCGGCGCTCATGGGCATCGGCTACGCGACCGGGCCGAACCGCGCCCGCGAGGCCGCCGAGCGGGCGCTCGGCTCGCCGCTGATCGACGCGGAGATCGTGCGGCGCGCGGGGGATCCTGCTCTCGATCGCCGGCGGCGACGACCTCTCGCTGCGTCGAGGTCAACGAGGCCGCCGAGGTCGTGCGCGCGACCGCGACCGACGAGACGAACATCATCTTCGGCGCGACCGTCGACGCGCGGCTCACCGGCCAGGTCTGGGTGACCGTCGTCGCAACCGGGCTCGGCGGGACGCGCCGGCGCTCCGGGCGCGCCGGCGTTCGACACGGACGCGACCCGAGCCGGCGGGCGACACCGAGCTGCCGTCGTTCCTCACCTCGTCGTAAGCGCGCCAGCCGGCGCAGTAGCCTCCACCGGATGCACGGCGCGATCGCAGCCGGCCACCCGCTGACGGCCGAGGCCGGCGCACGCATGCTGCGCGAAGGCGGGAACGCGGTGGACGCGCTCCTCGCAGCCGCCTTCACCGCCTTCGTGTGCGGAGGGGCCGCTCACCGGGCCTGCCGGCGGCGGGTTCCTGCTCGTGCGCACGAGCCGACGGAGAGGCGACGTTCCTCGACTGCTTCTTCGCCGTCCCGACGACACGTCGGGCGAGATGGAGGAGGTGGTGATCGACTTCGCCGACGCGGGGACGCAGGCGTTCCACGTGGGGACGGCTCCGTCGCCGTGCCAGGCCTGCTCGCCGGCCTCGACGAGGCTCACCGCCGCTTCGCGACGCCGCGACGTGGGCGGAGCTCGTCGAGCCGGCGCTCGCGCTCGCCCACGGCGGCTTCGTGCGCGACGAGCCGCGGCATGTTCCTGCACGCGATCCTCGCCGGCGATTCTGCTCCGCGACGAGGGCGGCCGGCGCGTCTACGGCGATCCGCGAGCGCGTGTCGTCACGGCGGCTGCTGCGCGACGCTCGAGAGCGTGCGCGACGTCGGCGCTGGCCGCTGTCGCCGAGCTCCTTCCCGAGTTCGCCGACGACCTCGCCGCCTACGAGGTGCTCGAGCGCACCGCCGCTCGCCGACGGTCGTGCGCGGCTTCGAGATGCTCGCGATGCCGTCGCGCGGCGGAGGCGATCGTCCTCGAGATTCTCGAGCAGCCTGCGGCGACGCGGGCGAGCCGTCGCTCGCCGACTTTGCCCGCGCGGTGGCTGCAGGCTACGGCTCCCTCGGAGCAGGCCGGCTGACGGGGACGACCCACATCTCGGTCGTCGACGGCCGCGGAACGGCCGCGGCGCTCTCGTCGACGCTCGGGTCGGGGTCCGGTGTCTTCCGCGGCGGCACCCAGCTGAACAACATGCTCGGCGAGCTCGACGTGATCGGGCACGACGAGCAGCCGCCGGGCGAGCGGCTGCCGAGCATGATGACGCCGACGCTCGTGCTCGGCTCGGGCGGCCCGCGGCTCGTGCTCGGAAGCGCCGGCTCGGTGCGGCTGGCCGGCGCGATCGCGCAGGTCGTGTGGCGCGTACGCTCGCCGGCTCGCACGTCACCGACGCGATCGACGCTCCCCGCATGCACGTCGACGGAAGACGCTGCACCTCGAAGGCGGGTGGCCCGACGCGGACGTCACGATGCTGCCCGCAGAGCTGGGACAGTGGTCCGCTGGGAGGGCATCAATCTCTTCTTCGGCGGCGCGCAGGCCGTCGAGCGAAGGCCGGACGGCCGGCTCGGAGCAGCGGGTGACCCGCGGCGAGGCGGCGTCGGGGTCGTGGTCCCGTGATGAGCGATCCGCCGCGCCGACGCCCAGCGATGCGGCTGCGCTCGTCGCGCTCGCCGAGGACGGTCGGACGCGAGGAAGGCCGCTGGATCCTCGGGACGGGGCCGTGGCGTCCGGCCGGCGACGAGCGCAAGTACCTGCGAAGCGTCGAACGCCATCCCGATGCGGCCGTGTTCGTCGCCGAGGTCAACGGCTCCGTGGTCGCCCGACTCTCCCTCTCGCGCGACCCGCACCCGGCGAGCCGCCACGTCGCCGACCTCGGGCTGATGGTCGCGGTGAGCCAGCGCCGGCGCGGTGTCGGGACGGCGCTGCTCGACGAGGCGGTCGCGCTGGGCGCGGTCGGCGGGCGTCAGCAAGCTCGAGCTGCACGTCTTTCCCTGGAACGAGCCGGCGCTCGCCCTGTACGAGTCGTTCGGGTTCGAGCGCGAGGGCTACCGCAGGGCGCACTACGCGCGTGGCGACGAGCTCGTCGACGCGATCCTGATGGCGTACGCCGTCCCGACGGATCTCTAGCGCCGCGACGCGGGCGGCACGAGCGCGAACAGCACCTCGTAGGCGAGCCTGCTCCGCAGTCGCCTCGAGCGTCGACCGAGCAGCCGCAAGAAGAGCGTGTCCCTGAGCCGCAGCATTGCTCGCGCCCCTAGGGCTCGACGCTGCGCAACGGGACGACGCCGGCCTCGAACGCGACAGCGCCGTTGTCCGACCCGTCGAGCTGCGCGTCCACTCGCGGAAGACGGAGCCGCTCGTTGACCGTGGCGAGGTCGGAGGCGTTCGCGAGCTCCGCAGCGAGGGACTCGAGCGCCTCGAGACCCGCGCCGAGCTCGGTTGGCTCTGGCTCCGCCGGCGTCGCCGTCGTGGCCGAGGACTCGACGGTGTCCAGCCGGTCGGCCAGAAGCGCGATGCTCGCGGCGAGCTCGTCCACTCGCTCGACGAGAGCCGAATCCTGTGCTCGCGGGGCCTGCATCGCAGCGAGCGTAGGCCGCAGCTCGCCGACGATCTGCCCGATTCGCGCGCCGGTCTCGGCGAACTGCCGCTGGGCGGTCTCGAGGCCGTGCTGCTGCGCGGCGAGGCGCTCGTCGAGTGCGGCTATTCGTGCCTCGACAGTGCCCAGTTGCTGCGTCACGGCGGGTATCGCTGCCTCGTCGTCGGCGATCCGGGCGGCCAGGCGCTCGTCGAGCTCGGTCGCTCGCTCTTCGAACCGGTCCAGCCTCGCTTCGAGCTCGGGCGTCTTCGCGGCGTCGTCGGCGATCCGGGCGGCCAGGCGCTGGTCGAGCGTGGCCATTCGTGCGTCGAACGCGTTCAAGCGCTGGAGGACGGCGGGTATCGCTTCCTCGTCGTCCGCGATCCGGGCGGCCAGGCGCTCGCCGAGCTCGGTCGCTCGCTCTTCGAACCGGTCCAGCCTCGCTTCGAGCTCGGGCGTCTTCGCGGCGTCGTCGGCGATCCGGGCGGCCAGGCGTTCGTAGAGCTTGGTCGCTCGCTCTTCGAACTGGTCTAGCCTCGCCTCGAGCTCGGGCGTCTTCTGCGTCGTCCGCGACTCGGGCGGCGAAGTGCTCGTCCAGCGCCACCACGCGTGCTTCGAACCCGTTCAGCCTCGCCTCGAGCTCAGGTGTCTTCGTCGCGTCGTCGGCGATCCGAGCGGCCATGCGCTCGTCGAGCGCGTCCACTCGTGCGTCGAACGCGTTCAGGCGCTGGAGAACGGCGGGGATCGCTGCCTCGTCGTCGGCGATCCGGGCGGCCAGACGCTCGTCGAGCTCGGTCGCTCGCGCTTCGAAACGATCCAGTCGTGCCTCGAGCTCGGGTGTCTTCGCCGCGTCGTCGGCGATCCGGGCGGCCAGGCGCTCGTCGAGCGCGGCCACTCGTGCGTCGAACGCGTGCAGCCGCTGCTCGAGCTCGGGCGTCGTCGCGGCGAGCCCGGCGATCTGGGCGGCGACGCTTCCTTCCAGCTCCGTCGCGCGTGCGTCGAACGCGTCGAGGCGCAGCTCGAGGGCGGTCGTGTCGGGTGCGGGGAGGGCGGCGACGTGCGCGCGAATCTCGGCGAACGCCGATTCCGTACGCGTGCCGAGCCCCTCGAGCTCTTCCCGGGAGGGAGCGGCCTCCGATGCCGCGGCCAGTGCGTCCACGTGCTCGGCCAGCCTGAGGAGCATCAGCTTCAGGTCGTCGAACCGCGCGTTGTCCGCCTGCGCGGGGCGCTCGGCTGCGAGTGCGGCGACGCGCGCCTTGAGCTCGTTCAGCGCCGCGGACCCGTCGCCCGTAGCGGCGCCGGCGACAGCGACCTCGACCCGAGCGGCGACGGTCTGCAGGTCGCGGCGGAGGCCGACGAGCTCGCCGTCCGTCTTCGCTGTCGAGGACGCCGTCGTCGCGACCGTCGCCGCGAGCGTGTCGACGCGCTCGATCAGGACGTCGAGGCGGCTCGAGTAACGAGCCTCCTGCTTCGCGTCGTTCTTAGACGAGGAGAGCATGCCTCGCCGTGCGTCCCCTCGACGCGAGCCGTGCGGAATCCAGCGGGCGGGCGGACGTGCTCACTCAAGGCCTATCGGAGTGGCGGGCACGCGCTCGCTCACCCTTCTCAGGGACTTGCTAGCGGCCGGGCTCCCACGCGAGCACGACCATGCGCTGCTCGATCGTCTGCGGGCACGCCGAGCCGCGCGCCTCGGCGATCAGGCGCAGCGCGTCGTTCGGATCGGCTCCGTGCCGGACGAGCCAGCTGCCGACGACGACGCCCGTCCGTCCGCATCCCGCCCAGCAGTGGACGAAGACGAGGCCGCCCGCGTCGAGCTCGGCGTCGATCGCGTCGAGCGTGTCCACGAGCCCGTGCAAGGTCGGGACGGAGAAGTCCTGAATGGACATCTGCTGGTACCGGGCCTGGGGCGGGATCAGGTCGGCGTAGGGCTCGAGCTCGCCGTCGTGGGTGAGATCGAGGAAGAGCGTGACTCCCGACCTCGCGAGCTCGTCGACGACTGCGGGTGCGTACTCGCGGCCGGACGCGCACGGATGGCGTCCGGCGATGATCTGTCCGGGCACGATGACGGTGGGTGGGCGCACGACTCGACAGTGTGCCGCCAGCCGATACCTCGTCCGGGGGGAACGCCTCATCGGCCCCGAGGCGGGTGCCGATATCGGAGGCATGATCCCTCGCGATGCACCCCCGGACGTCGTGCGCGATCGAGCACTCGAGCTCGCCGCGGAGCACGGAGTCGATCCGGCGTCCTGGTACATCCGCGTGCTCGAGGAGGATCGCTCGGCCGGCTCCGACCCCGACCTCGGAGCGCTCGTGCGCGTCTACTGGGAGCTCCAGCGCATCACGGGACGCACCGACCTCAAGCACGAATGGCGTCGGCTCGCCGACGTTCTCTGGTCCGGCGAAGCGGCGTAGACCGCTCTGAATCCGCTCGCGAAAGGCCCTCCGACCACGGCAGTAAGCTGGCCTTCCCGTGGCCGCCCCGTTCGTCCATCTCCACGTCCACTCGGAGTACTCGATCCTCGACGGTGCGTGCCGGATCCCCGACCTGGTGGCGAAGGCGGCACGGCTCGAGATGCCTGCCGTCGCGCTCACCGACCACGGGTCGCTCGCCGGCGCCGTCGAGCTCCATCGGGAGGCGCGACAGCAAGGCGTCAAGCCCGTCATCGGCTGCGAGGTGTACGTCGCGGACGACCGCCGCGCGCAGACGAAGGGGTACGCGCACCTGACGCTCCTCGCCGAGTCGAACGAGGGCTACGCGAACCTGATCAAGCTCTCCTCGCTCGGCTACCTCGAGGGCTACTACTACAAGCCCCGGGTCGACTGGGAGCTGCTCGAGCAGCACTCGAAGGGACTGATCGCCCTCTCCGGCTGCCTCTCCGGCCGCGTCTCGCGCGCGCTCTCCGAGGGCCGCGGCAAGGACGCGCGGGAGGATCTCGACCGCCTCGTCCAGATCGTCGGGCGCGACTCGACGTACGTCGAGATCCAGAACGCGGGGCTCTCAGAGCAGCAGCAGGTGAACCCGGAGCTGATCGCACTCGCCGAGGAGACCGGGCTGCCCCTCGTGGCGACGGGCGACGTCCACTACCTCGACGCCGGCGACGCGTTCGCGCACGAGGCACTGCTCTGCATCCAGTCCGGCGACACGCTCAAGAACCCCGCGCACTGGAAGTTCGACACGAACGAGTTCTTCTTCAAGACGCCGGAGGAGATGGCGGGCGACTTCCAGGGGCTCGAGCACGCGCTCGCGCGGACGCTCGAGGTCGCGGAGCGCTGCAACGTCGAGCTCGAGCTCGGCCGCATCCTGTTGCCCACGTACCCGGTGCCCGAGGGCCGCGACGCGTTCGACTACCTCGTCGAGCTCTGCGAGCGCGGCCTCGCGCAAGCGCTACGGCGCCGCGACGCCCGAGCTGACGGAGCGGCTCCGCTTCGAGCTCAAGACGATCCGCGAGATGGGGTTCGCGGACTACTTCCTCATCGTCTGGGACTTCATCCACTTCGCCAAGCAGAACGGCGTCAGCGTCGGGACCGGGCCGCGGCTCGGCCGCCGGCTCGCTGGCCGCGTACTGCCTCGAGATCACGGACGTCGACCCGATGCGCTACGGCCTGCTCTTCGAGCGCTTCCTGAACCCGGCGCGCAAGGACCTGCCCGACATGGACATCGACTTCTCGGTGGCCGGGCGCGATCGCGTCATCAACTACGTCGCGGAGAAGTACGGCCGCGACCGTGTCGCGCAGATCATCACCTTCTCGACGATGGCGGCGCGCGCGGCGATTCGCGACGCAGGGCGCGTCCTCGACGTCCCGTACGGCGTCGTCGACCGAATCGCGAAGATGGTCCCGGAAGGGCCCGGGCAGACACTTGCGGCGGCCCTGAAGCCGGGTGCCGAGCTGCGTCAGGCGGTCGACTCGGACCCCGTCGCGAAGGAAGTCGTCGACCTCGCGCAGCCGCTCGAGGGGCTGACGCGGGCGGACTCGATCCACGCGGCGGGCGTGGTCATCGGCGCGCAGCCGCTGATCGAGCTCGTGCCTCTCCAGCAGAAGGGGTCCGACCAGGAGGTGGTGACGCAGGTCGGGATGCACGACGTCGTCGAGCTCGGCCTCCTGAAGATGGACTTCCTCGGCCTGCGCAACCTGGACGTCATCGACAAGGCCGTCGAGCTCGTCGGCGGCGTCGACATCGGCACGCTCCCGCTCGACGACGCAGAAGACGTACGCGATGCTCGCACGCGGGGAGTCGACGGGCGTCTTCCAGTTCGAGTCGTCGGGCATGCGCGAGGCGCTGCGCCTCGTCAAGCCGACCGAGTTCGAGGACCTGATCGCGCTCGTCGCGCTCTACCGCCCGGGCCCGATGGCCTACATCCCGACGTACGCGGCCCGCAAGCACGGGCGCGAGCAGGTCTCGTTCGCGGACGAGCGGCTCGAGGCGATCACGGGCGGGACGTACGCCATCTGCATCTACCAGGAGCAGTACATGCAGATCGCGAAGGAGCTCGCGGGGTTCTCGCCCGCGGAGGCCGAGACGCTGCGCAAGGCCATCGGCAAGAAGATCCACACGCTCATGGCCTCCCTCAAGGGCAAGTTCCTCGAGGGCTGCGCCGAGAACCAGGTCGCGCCGTCCGTCGCGCAGCAGCTGTGGAAGGACATGGAGTCGTCGCAGGACTACTCCTTCAACAAGGCGCACGCGGCCTGCTACGCGCTGATCGCCTACCGCACGGCGTGGCTGAAGGCGAACCACCCGCGCGAGTACATGGCCGCGCTCATCTCGTCGGTCATGAACACGAAGGATCGCGTGCCGTTCTACGTCAACGCCTGCCGGGAGATGGGGATCGACGTGCTCCCTCCCGACGTCAACTCCTCGCGCCAGGACTTCGCCGTCGTCGGCGGGGTGATCCACTTCGGCCTGAACGCGGTCAAGAACGTCGGCGAGGCCGCGGCGGAGGCGATCGTGCGCGCGCGATCGGAGGGCGGGCCGTTCGACTCGATCTGGGAGCTCACCGAGCGGGTCGAGACCCAGCTCCTGAACAAGCGGGCACTCGAGTCGCTCGTCAAGTGCGGCGCGCTCGACTCGACCGGCGCGACGCGGATGGGGATGCTCGCGGCGCTCGACGCGGCAGTCGGGCACGGTCAGCGCGTGTCGGCCGACCGGCTCGCGGGACAGGCTTCGATCTTCGACGGCGCCTTCGGGGAGGCCGCCGACCAGCCGGTCGAGGTGCAGCACCCGGCCATCTCCGCGACGGAGTTCGACGAGCGAGAGCTGCTACGCCTCGAGAAGGAGACGCTCGGCCTGTACGTCTCGGAGCATCCACTCGAGCGCGTCCGGGCGGAGCTCAGGCGCAAGACCGACTGCCTGCTCACGGATGTCGAACGCCGCCGAGACGGCGAGATCGTCACCGTCGGCGGGATCGTCTCCGGCCTCAAGCAGGTGACGACGAAGCGCGGCGAGCCGATGGTCTTCGTCGCGCTCGACGACCCCACCGGAAGCGTCGAGGTCGTCGTCTTCAACTCGACCTACGCCGCCGCCCGCGAGCACCTCGAGCACGACCGCATCCTCGTGGTCAAGGGGCGCGTCGACCACAAGCAGGCCGGCGAGACGAAGCTCGTCGCCCTCGAGGTGAGCGCGTTCGAGGCGGCCGTCGTGCGCCGCGAGGTGCGCCTGCGCATCGACGCCCGCCAGGCGCCCGCAGGGCTCATCCGGGAGCTGGCCGCGCTCGTTTCCGACTTCCCGGGCGACGCGCCCGTCTACGTGGCGCTCGACACCTCGGTCGGCGAGCGCACGCTCGCGCTCGGCCCCGAGTATCGCGTGAAGCCGGACGCCGACTTCTTCGCCGAGGTGCGATCGCTGTTGGGCGAAGCTGCGATCGCCTAGGAGGGCTCGGCGCTAGCTGCGCGGCGTGTCCGAGAGGCGCTCGGCCACGGACGTCAGCACCTTCATCGCGATCGACGGGATCTCGCCGACCACTCGCCGGAAGTCGCGATCCACGATCACGAGCGTCCTCACCGGCGAGGTCGCGGTCACGGTCGCGGTGCGCGGTGCGCGCGTCAGCAGCGCGATCTCGCCGAGCCAGTCGCCGCCCTTGAGGTCCGCGAGCTTGCGTCCGTTCTTCGCGACGCGAACGGTGCCGTCGATGAGCACGAAGAACTCGTGTCCGATACGTCCCTCACGCGTCAGGACCGTGCCTTCGCGAAGATCGAGCTCGTCTGCGATCCGGGCCAGCTCGCGCAGCTCCTTCTTCGTACACCCGGCGAAGAGCGGCACGCCCTTGAGCAGGTCGATCTTCGCGTCGTGTCGCAGAGCCATGACGCAATCCTAATGCCCTAGCCAAAGCTCGGCGCAAGGCTGGACTCTGTCGTTACAGCCCCGTATGCTCTCGCCTCGAATCTGCGGAGCTACAGGAAAAGGGGTACTGGGGATGAGCGGCTACGCCGGACACATGCATGCGGCTCGCGGCATGTCGTGAGCGTCATCGCAGTCACTGTCCTTGCGTGCTGGCCGTCGCATTCTGCGGCCGAACCGCGCCGCCGGGACCCGAACGCGCTGGCCGTCCGCTGAACGAATTCCCGGGCCCGGTCGAGGTCGACGTACGGCGAGAACGTCGGTACATCGACGACGACCTCTCCGAACCTCCGAGTCGCAACACGTTCACGAAGTCGACGTCACCGACAACCGCTCCCGACGACCGTGTCGACGGCGACCAGACGCTCAAGTCGACGCTCGACGTACGCGAGCTTCCGCCGCCTGTCCGAGCGACCGACGCCGGCGTGCGCGGCGAGAGCGATCCCGTCGATGCGACCTCGGCGAGCACTCGAACCGAAGGTGCCGATGAGTCAGGACATCCTCGTCGGCGACGAGGAGCCGACGGACGGCGTCAGCTGTCGACTGCGGCGCGTGCCTCCGAACGAGGCTCGTCGGTCTGGACGGTCAAGGAGGGCACGGGAACAACCGCGGCCCGCGGCGATCCACGAGGACATCGCTTCGCGACCGTGGACGACCTCGCTTCTCGACGTCGCCCGACACCGACAAGAGGCACGGCTGGATACGTCGCTGACGGACGTCTGCGACACCGCGGCCGCGAGAAGTCGCTCGAGACGAATCCGGCGCGTCGGCCGAAGCTCGAACCAGCTCGCGACTGCGGTCTGCGCGTCCCGCTCCGTGGCGCAGCTGGTCGATCCCGGCCTCGCGTCTCGATCATCGAGCTCGACGAGCACGCATCGGCGCGAGCGCTCGGGATCGACCGAGATCGTCGTTCGATCTCCGCACCGCCGGCGACCCGGGCCGATCCGGATCGACGTGCGAGCTACGAGCCCGTGGCTTCGTTCGACGCACGCGCGGCGCGACCTTCGACCTTCACGATCGACAACAACGCGCTGAACGAGAGGGCCGACACGAAGGTCCACGACGCGACTACGAGGACGGTGTCGCATGAGTCGCCGTGTCGACCACCGGCGCTTACATCGTAGCTCGGCCCCGGCTCGATCGACAGACCAGAAGATCACGAGGTCCGTCTAGTCGCCGGGCAACGGCTGGGACGGATTCGGTAGCGCTCACACGAGCGAGTCGGGCGCCCGTCGGCAAGCAGAGCCGCTGCGATCTGCTCGCGACCTCGCCGGGCTCCCTTCGCTCCGCGAGGGCGCAGCGCTTCGCGCGAGCGCAGCCCGACGTCCTCGTCCCGCCGGCGAGCGCGCTGCACCTCCGCGAGATCGAGGAGCGCGCCGTGCTGGAAGAGGACGGCGTCGGTCGGCGCCAGGATCTCGAGCGCCTCGCGAACCAGTGCCTCGCCCTCCTGCGCACATCCCTGCGCGCGCGAGCAGCTTGCAGCACGCAGCGCCACAGCGCCTGCGTGTCGACGTCGTCGGTCGGACGCGAGCTCCCGTGACTCGGCGGCCCAGCGGCTCCGCCTCGTCGTAGCGTCCGAGCTCGTACAGCGTCTGGGCGAGCAGCCCGCTGACCGTCGAGAGCAGGTACTTCTCGCCTACGCGGGTGGAGCGTCGTAGGCGTGTCGGAGCTGGCGCTCGGCCGCGACCGAGGTCACCCGCGAGCATCTCGACCCGCCATGCCTCGAGCGCACATGCGTGCGACTCGCACGCTCGAGTCCGAGCTCCTCGAGCATCGCGCGGCTCGCGCGAGACGAGCTCCGCGCGCTCTTCGAAAGACCCTCCATCGCGTACAGGCTCCCCGAGCATCGCCGTGAGGACGGCCTTCGGACTGGCGGTCGCCGGACACCTGCCGAGCATCTGCTCGCAGCGCTCGATCGCCTCTGCGACCGGGGTCGACCCGAACGCGGCCGCCGCGGCGTACCCGTCGCCGCGTGCGTCTGCTGCCGCACGTCCCCGGCGAGGCGGGCGTGTTCGAGCGCGTGCTCGGACGCCTCCGCCGCCATTTGCCGAACTGCAGCGCGGTCCCGTGCGTCCAGGCGAGGAGCCGCCAGGCCTTCGCGAGACCGGCGTGGTCGCCGATCTCCTCGAAGACGGCCATCGCCTCGGCGATCGTGGCCGCCGCCTCGTCGTGCCAGCGCTCGCGTCACCGGCTCGGAGCTGGACGAGGAGGCGTACGAGCGACGCGTGGCGCGACGACCGTCGTGGCCACCGCGCTCGCCGCGCGCGATCGCCTCGTCGAGCGCATCGGCTGCCTCGCCGAAACGCCCGACCTGGAGCAGTGCCTCGCCGTATTCCGGGAGGAGCTCGAGTCGCCGAGCGTCGTCCTCGGGAAGGAGCGTCGACGGCGCGACCGAGCAGGATCGCCGCAGCGGGACGTCGCCGCGCCGAATGCCGGCGCCTGCCGCTGCCAGGCGCCTGGAGCCGTCGGCACCGAGCGCGCGGCCGTGGTCGTCCAGCGGGCCGAGCTCGGAGAGGTAGCGGTGCGCCTGCTCGAGGTGGTACCCGAGGATCTCCTCGTACTCCGTCGCGCCCTCGCGGTTGACGCTGTCGGCCCACTCGACGAACTGCTCGTGGAAGGTCGCCCGCGCGCGCTTGAGGATCCCGTCGTAGGCGGTGTCGCGAATGAGGACGTGGTGGAAGCGAAACGCGTTCTCCTCCGTCCGCGAGTGATCCGTGCGAACCAGTTGCTTCTCGGCGAGCGAGTGGAGGTGCAGGTCGAGCTCGGGCTGCACGCGCTCCGGCGCGAGATGCTGGACGGCCGCCCGCACGAAGATCTGGCCGATGACCGCGGCCGGCTCGATCACGGCGCGCTCGTCGACCTCGAGGCCGTCGAGCCGAGCCGCGAGAAGCGCGTGAATCGTCGGCGGCACCGCGGCGTCGGCGATCGCGGGCGTCGCGACCCACGCGCCGTCCTCGAATCGGATCATCCCTTCGTCGATGAGCATCGACAGGAGCTGCTCGATGAAAAGCGGATTCCCCTCCGCGGCGTCACGATCCGCTCGCGGATCTGGTCGTCGAGGTCTGCCATGCCGAGGAGGTGCTCGGCGACCGCGGCCGTGTCCTCCTCCGACAAGCGGTCGAGCTCGATGCGGCGCGTGCCGGCGCCCGTCGACCACTCCGGGAGGCGCTCGACGAGCTCGTGCCGAGTCGTGCAGACGAGGAGGAGCGGGGCGTCGGTCGTTCCGGAGACGACCTGCTCGATGAGATCGAGGAACGTCGCTTCGGCCCAATGGATGTCGTCGAAGAGGACGAGAAGCGGGCGTTCCGTCGCGAGGCCCTCGAGGAGCTTTCGCGCCCCCCAGACGAGCTCCGAGACGGGATACGAGGTCGGCGACAGCCCCATCGCGGACTCGAGCCGCGCCCGGACGTCGTCGTCCGCGACCAGCTTGGCCAGCTTCGCCGTCGCGACCTCGATCGAGTCGAGCTCGCCGATGCGAGCTGCCTGCGCGCACGGCCTCGGCGAGCGGCCAGAAGGTGATTCCGTCGCCGTATGCCAGGCAGCGGCCCCGCAGAACCGCCACGCGCTCGCTCGCGGAGGCGATGAACTCGTCCACGAGACGTGACTTGCCGACGCCGGCTTCGCCGACGATCGTGACGAGCTCGCAGCGGCGACCGGATACGGCGAGGTCGAGGGCGGCGGCCAGCTCCGTCAGCTCTGCATCGCGTCCGACCAGAGGCGCGTCGAGCCGCTTCGGACGCTCCGAGTCCTCGTGGACGCCCACGAGACGGTACGCGGGGACGCGCTCCGCCTTCCCCTTCAGCTCGAGCGGCTCGACCTCCTCGACGTCGACGTAGTCGCGTACGAGGCGGTAGGTGAGGTCTCCGAGCAGGACCTCCTGGGCGCCCGCAGCCTGCTCGAGCCGCGCGGCGACGTTCACGGCGTCCCCCGTCACGAGCCGCTGGCCCGCGGTGGGATCGCCCGCGACGACCTGGCCGGTGTTCACGCCCGTCCGGACGGTCAGACGAACGCCCCAGTGCCGCTCCAGCTCGTCGTTCAGAACCGCCTGGGCCCGTTGCATGTCCGCGGCTGCCCGCACGGCGCGGAGCGCGTCGTCCTCGTGCACCGTCGGAAGCCCGAACACGGCCATGATCGCGTCCCCTATGAACTTCTCGACGACACCGCCGTGCCGCTCGAGCTCGGCGCTCATGGCGTCGAAGTAGCGGGTCATCACCTCCCGCAGCGACTCCGAGTCGAGCTTTTCGCCCATGGCCGTGGATCCCTTGAGATCGGAGAACACGATCGATACGACCTTCCGCACCTCGCGCGCTTCCGGCGGGGGCGCGGGAGCTACGAGCGCATTGCCGCACGCGAAGCAGAACTTCGCGACATCCGGGTTCTCGGTCCCGCACTCAGAGCAGAACGGCACGGGCCGAGTTTCGCACCAGCGCGACTCCGTTTATCGAACATTTACCGATCCGCAACCCGATCCCCCCGGAAAGGGGAAGTCCGATTCGTCTCACTTGACGAATAGGCAGTGAAACCGATCCCGAGGCGAAGGGCGGCGAAATGTCTGCGGTAGAGCTCCAAATCCTGCACACGTCGGAGAGAGACCGAATCGAGCAGTGGCGTCACTCAGAGCTCGAGCGGGCCGGCTACGACCCCGAGAGCGCGATCGTCCTCGCTGCGAGCCACGACGTCGATCTGCACGCGGCGGTGAACCTCCTGCAGCGCGGCTGCACCGTCGAGCTGGCGCTCCAGATTCTCCTCTACCCGGGTCGCTCCCCGGGGAGCCTAGGGCTGCCCCAGCATTGCGTTCGACGGTTCTCTCACGTCCGGCCCTCGCGGTGTCGGCAGAATGTCGCGCCCGCCGATGCTTCCGCTGCTGTCGATTCCCTCGCCGAGCGAGAGCACGGTCGAGATCGGACCGCTCTCCATCCATTTCTACGGCCTGACGCTGCTCGTCGCGATCGCGGCGGCCGTCGTCATCAGCGGCATCCGCTGGACGAGGCGCGGCGGCGACTGGGATCTCATCTTCCGCGTGCGCGGTGTGGGGCGTCGCGTTCGGGATCATCGGCGCGCGCCTGTACCACGTGATCACGAGCTGGGACGAGCTGCCGGACGAGTGGTGGGGGCCGTTCGCGATCTGGAAGGGCGGGCTCGGCGTCTGGGGTGGCATCGGGCTCGGAGCGGTCGTGGGCGCGATCGTCGCGAAGCGCTCCGGCGCGAGCGTCGCGGCGCTCGCCGACTGCGCGGCACCTGCGCTCCTCGTCGCGCAGGGCATCGGCCGTTTCGGGAACTGGTGGAACCAGGAGCTGTTCGGTGGGCCGACCGACCTGCCGTGGGGCCTCGAGATCGATCCCGAGAACCGCCCGATCGACGAGGTCGACCACGAGACGTTCCACCCGACGTTCCTGTACGAGGCGCTGTGGAACTTCGCTGCGGCCGGGGTGCTCCTCTTCGTCGAGCGCAGGTTCCGGGGACGACTGCGCCCGGGGAGCCTGTTCGCCCTCTACGTCCTCCTGTACAGCATCGGCCGCTTGTGGATCGAGATGCTGCGCGTCGACCCGTCACACGAGTTCGGCGGCGTTCGCCTGAACGTGTACGTCGCGGGGCTGGCGATCATCCTCTCCGCCGCCTTCCTCGTCTGGTGGCAGCGCACGTGGAAGCGCGGGACCGGGCCTCCGCCGAAGGTGGAGGCGATGGCCATCCCGAAAGGTCGATAGCCGAGGGACCCTTCCCGGCGCCTGCGGTGTACCCCCGGCAGGCGATCGAGGAAGGAGGAGTCATGCGTCATCTACTCGCGCTCGTCTCTGCGCTCGTGGTCGCTGGTGTCGTGGCGGGATCGGCCTTCGGAGGCGGGTGGGCGTCGGTCGGGTTCGAGCCGTTGCCCGACGACACGTCGGCCGGCGGCACGTGGAACCCGACGATCTTCGTCAAGCAGCACGGCGTCGAGCCGCTCACAGGCCTGACGCCCGATGGTCACGATCTCCGAGGACGGCTCGGGCGCGTCCGAGACCTTCGTGGCGACCGAGACGTCGGAAGCCGGCAAGTACCAGGCGGATGTCGTATTCCCGTCGGAGGGCGACTGGCGCATCGTGATCCACAGCGGCTTCGGCGAGTCGTCGGTCAGCTACGGACCGGCGCGGATCGACGCCGGCGGCACTGCCGGCGGTGACTCCGAGCCGGTGCCGGTCGTCGGCGTTGCTGCCCTGCTCGCGGCCGTCGCAGGTTTCGCTGCCCTCCTCTTCGCGTTGCGCCGGCAGCGGAAGCTGACGCCGGCCGGCGGCTGAGTATCGGGAACGGATTGCGCTCGGCGGGTGTAGAAATGGGCGGTGGAGGGCCGGCCGCCCGATGACGTCGATCTCGTCGAACACGCCAGGCGTGGAGACGAGCGCGCATTCGAGGAGCTCGTGCGGATGTATCAGGGCATCGCGTTTCGAACGGCCTACCTCCTGTCTGCGTCGGCAGCCGACGCGGAGGAGGCCGTCCAGATCGGGATTCGTGAAGGCCTGGACGGCGCTGCCGCGCTTCCGGCGCGGGGCGCCGTTCAGGCCGTGGCTCCTCGCGCATCGTCGCGAACGAGGCCCACAACAAGCGCCGCTCCACGGGCCGGCAGGAGGCGCTGCGGCTGCGCGCCGACCGTGGCCCATCCTCCGGAGGACGCGGCCCCGTCCCCGGAGGGGGCCGCCCTCGAGCGCGAGCAGCGCGACGAGCTGCTCGCCGCGGTCAACCGGCTCGACGACCGCGACCGCGACGTGCTCACCTGCCGCTACTTGCTCGAGCTGTCCGAGGAGGAGACGGCGACGGTGCTCGACGTGCGGCGTGGCACGGTGAAGTCGCGGACCGCCAGGGCGCTCGGCCGTCTCCGGCAGGAGCTGGAGGCATGAGCGAGCTCGAGCGCGCACTCGTCGCCCTCGGCCGTGAGCTGGACGTTCCGGCCGCGCCCGATGTCGCGCCCGCCGTGCGTGGACGCGCTCGAGCCGCGCTCGCCGGCGCCCGCCTCGCGCGTGACGCGGCGGTGGGTGCTCGTGTCGCCGTCGTGCGCCCTCGCGGCGCTCCTCGCGACCCTCGCCATTCCCGACGCGCGCTCGGCGCTCCTCCGGATCCTGCACCTGGGCGGCGCGCGGATCGAGCTCGTCGACGAGCTGCCGCCGGTCCCGGTCGAGCCCATCGAGCTCGACATCGTGCTCGGCGAGCGCGCGACCCTCGCGCTCGCCCGTCGCGAAGCGGGCTTCGAGCTCCGAGAGCTGGACGAGGCTCCCGATCGGGTGTACGATCGGCGACCACGGCACCGTCTGGTTCCTGTACGGGAGCCGGAGAACGTTCGCCTGCTGGTGGCCCAGACGCCGCGGTTCGGCGTCGACCAGGACTTCATCCTGAAGAAGCTCGTCGCGGCGCGGAACGACGGTGGAGGAGGTCGAGCGTCGACGGGGCGCCGCGGCGTTCTTCCTCAGCGGCGAGCCGCACGCCGTGATGCTCGTGGACGAGACGGGCGAGTTCGTCGAGGAGACCGCGCGCCTGGCCCGAAACGTGCTCCTGTGGGAGGACGACGGGGTCGCGTACCGGCTCGAGGGCGAGTTCGACCGCGAGCAGGCGCTGGCGATCGCGAAGTCGCTGCGCTGAGTCGCGTCCGGGGCCGCGGGCTAGCCTCCGCTCCGTGCCGTCGCGCCCGCGACACCCGTGCGTGAGCTCGAGCTCGACCTCGACGCGTTCGAGGGCCCGTTCGACCTGCTCCTGACGCTCCTGCTGAAGGAGGATCTCGAGCCGCGCGACGTCGACGTCGCGGCGATCGTCCTCTCCTTCGTCGAGCTGATGGCTGCCCGCGACGAGCTCGACCTGGAGGCGTGCGGCGAGTTCCTCGTGCTCGTATCCGCGCTCCTCGAGCTGAAGGCGCGGAAGCTCTTCCCGGACGAGGCGGCCGAGCTCGACGACCTCGAGCCCGAGGAGGCCGCGGAGGAGCTCGCGCGCCGCCTCGCCGAGTACCGGCGGATGAAGGAGGCGGCAGCGTGGCTCGTGACGCGGCTCGGGGCGAGCAGGACCGCTGGTTCCGGCTCGGGCCGGCCCCGTTCGCACCCGAGCCCGAGCGGCGCTCGCCGCCGCAGGATCCCGCGGCGCTCGAGCGCGCCTGCGCGCGCTCGCGACGCCGCCGCCGGGCGTCTCGCTCGCGCACATGGCGCTGCGCTTCCCGCCCGTATCGCAGTTCCTGGAGCGCTTCCGCGCACTCCTCGGCCGTCGGCGCCGGTTCGACTTCGACGCCGAGGTCGGCGGTCTCTCGCGCATCGAGCAGGCCGTTGCGTTGCTCGCCCTGCTCGAGCTCCGCAAGTCGGGCGAGATCGCGCTCGAGCCAGGCGCAGCCCTTCGCCCCGATAAGGGTTTCGAAGGCCGACGACGAAAGGATCCACACATGGACAGCCCGCTCCGCCTGATCGCCGCGAACCCGGTCGATCGCCTCGCCCGGACGATCGAGGCGCTGCTCGTCGTCGCGTCCGCTCCGCTCTCGCCTCGACGAGCTCGCCGACGCGGCTGGACGACCATCCGGAGCGGGTCGAGACCGCGCTGGGCCTCCTCGCGAGCGGTACTGCGAGGGTCGCAGCGGGATCGTGCTCGAGAAGGTCGCGGGCGGCTACGCGTTCCGCGCGAGCCGTGATGCGAGCGATGCCTGCGCACGGCTCTTCGAGCGCCCGGTCGAGCGCGGGCTCTCACAGGCCGCGCTGGAGACGCTCGCCATCGTCGCGTACCTCGGCCCCTGCTCCCGGCCGGAGATCGCCCGCATCCGCGGAGTCGCGGCCGACTCCGCGGTCGCGAGCCTCCTCGAGCGGGGCCTGATCTCCGAGGCCGGGCGCGAGGCGGCCCGGGCGGCGCCGTCCGCTACCGGACGACGCCGCTCTTCGAGCGCGTGTTCGGGCTCGAGAGCCTCGCGGCGCTGCCGCGCCTGGAGGATCTCGGCGACGGACGCCGTCGAGCTTCGCGAGCGGCTGCTCGAGGTCGCCGAGGCGCGCGCCTCCTAGCCAGCGCCGTCTCAGATCTGCCAGGCGCCTTCGCGGAGCACGGGCACGGCGTCGCCGTCGCGCGTGATCCCGTCGACGTCGAGCTCGGGGCTCCCGATCATGAAGTCGACGTGGATCTGGCTCTTGTTGATCCTCGCCTTCTCGCCGGCGTCCTCGACCGGGTGGTCGTAGCCGCTGCCGAGCGCGATGTGGGTGGCTGCGTTCTCGTCGATCAGCGTGTCGTAGAACACGGTTTCGAGCGGGCCGATCCGGCCCTGCGCCGTCGACGAGCGCGATCTCGCCGAGCCTGGCCGCGCCCTCGTCCGCGCGGCGGCCGAGCGGAGCGCGTCCGCGCCCTGCGTCGGCGTCGATCTCCACCGCGCGGCCACCCGAGAACTCGACCCGGATGCCCGAGATCACGGAGCCGGAGAGCTCGAGCGGCATGGTGGCGCTCACGTGCCCGTCGACACGATCCGGGTCGGGCGTCGTGAACATCTCCTCGGTGGGGAGGTTCGGCAGGTGGCGGCCGCGCGTCGACGGTCTCGAGGTCGCCCGCCGCCCAGTGCGCCGAGGGAAGAGGCCGATCGTGAGATCCGTGCCGGGACCGTGCAGCCGGAGCGAGTCGAAGCGGCGATCGGTGAGTCGCCGCGCGTTCGACTTCAGCATCGTCGAGCGCTCGAGCCACGCCTGCGGACGGGTCGTCTGCGTCGAGCCGGCAGATGTGCGCGACGGCCTCCCACAGCCTCTCGTACGCGTCCTCCGCGGTCGAGGTCGGGGTAGACGGCTTCTGCCCAGGCGTCGGTCGGCGCCGGCACGATGGCACCAGCTCGTCGTCATGCGGTTGACGACCTCGCCCGTCTCGGGGAGGTACGGGAGGAGATCGCGTCCCGCCCGCGCAGGATCGAGGCCGTCGAGCGCGCGCGGCGCGTGCGGGCCCGAGAGCGTGATGCGGGCGGCATGCTCGTCGGAGAGGTGGAGCAGCCGCTCGCACATCCACGGCGGGACGTAGTCGAGCGAGTCCTCGTCGGCGAGCTCGATCGCGCTCGCGCTTCACCCACTGGTCGAAGTAGACGACGTCGACGTAGCTCGCGCCGCGCTCGTACGGCGAGCGCGCGATCTGGCGGGTGAGCTGCCTCCTTCCCGATGTAGCTCGTGACGGCGACGAGCTGGCCGGGCTGCACGTTCGCGCCGTAGACGGCGAGGTCCGCGAGCTTGTCCGTCCACGTCCTCGATCTGCGGCGACACGGCGAGAATCTAGCCCGGAGAGAATGCAGCCGTGCGGCTGAACGCGTTCCTCGCCCGCGCCGGAGTCGCCTCGCGGCGGCGCGCGGACGAGCTCATCCAGGAGGGCCGCGTCGCGGGTGAACGGGGAGCCGGGCGAGCTGAACACCTTCGTCGGCAAGCGGGACGTCGTCGAGGTGGACGGGAGGCGCGTCGGAATGCAGCCGCTGGCGTACGTCCTGCTGCACAAGCCGCCGGGTGTCGTGACGACCGCGCGACGATCCGCAGGGACGTCCGACGGTCGTCGACCTCGTCGCGCACGAGTCGCGCGTGGTGCCGTCGGCCGGCTGGACGCGGACACGACGGGTGCGCTGCTGCTGACGAACGACGGCGACCTCGCGCACCGGCTCGCGCATCCGCGCTACGGCGTCCCGAAGGTCTACGACGCCGACGTCGACGGCTCGCCGAAGCCGACGCGCTCGAGACGCTTCGCCGACGGTGTCGAGCTCGAGGACGGCCGACGGCTCCGGCCGAGGCGCGCGGCTCGGCCGTCGCGGGACGCGTGCAGCCGCTCGAGCTCACGCTCCACGAGGGCCGCAAGCACCAGGTGAAGCGGATGTGCGAAGCCGTCGGGCACCCCGTTCAGCATCTGCACCGCAGCCGCTATGCGGGACTGCGAGCTCGTCGGGCTCGCGCCGGGCGAGTGGCGAGAGCTGACCCCCGACGAGGTGGCGTCGCTGCGCCGCCAGGTCGGGCTCTAGCCGCTGCGGCTCAGGCGGGGCGGACGAAGCCCATGCGCTCGTACATCGCCTCGAGCGTCGGCGCGGAGGCTTCGCGCGCGCTGCTCGGCGCCCTGGGCGAGGAGGCTGCGCAGTGTCGTCTCGTCCGCCCGCAGCGCGCGATACCGCTCCTGGATGGGGCCGAACAGCGCGACGACGGCCTCGCCCACGTCTTCCTTGAACTGCCCGTAGCCCGCGCCGTCGTAGCGCCGCTCGATCGCGTCGATCGGCTCGCCCGTCGCGACGGAGTGGATCTCGATGAGGTTCGAGATCCCGGCTTTCGCCTGCACGATCGTGGCGGATCTCGCGCTCCGAGTCGGTCACCGCGGTCTTGAACTTCTTCCGGATGACGTCGGGCTCGTCGACGATCCGGACGACGCCCTGCGGGTTCCCGGCGGACGTCGACATCAGCCGCTCGGGCTCCTGGAGGTTCTTGATGCGCGCGCCTTCCTCCGGAAGACGCCTCTCGGAACGGTGAACGTCTGGCCGTAGCGGCTGTTGAAGCGCTCGGCGACATCTCGCGTCAGCTCGAGATGCTGCCGCTGGTCGTCGCCGATCGGGACGATGTCGGTCTGGTAGAGGAGGATGTCGCCGGCCATCAGGACCGGGTACGTGAAGAGGCCCGCCGAGACGAACTCCTGGTCTGCCGACTTGTCCTTGAACTGCGTCATCCGCCGAAGCTCGCCGAAGCTCGTCGCGGAGCTGAGCAGCCACGCCGCCTCGGCGTGCGCCTGCACATGGCTCTGCGCGAAGACGATCGATCGCTCCGGGTCGATACCGGTCGCGAAGAGCATGGCCGCGCCCGCGAGCGTCGCCTCGTGGAGCCCCTCGGGCTCGTACGCGGTCGTGATCGAGTGCAGGTCGACGATGCAGAACACGCCGTCGCCCTGCTCCTGCGTGGCCGCGTACTGGCGGTAGCCCCCGCTGTAGTTGCCGAGCGTCTTGTCGCCCGAGGCCCTGATCCCGGAGAAGATCCGCATCCCAGGATTCTCCCTGGACCGACACGGCGCCGCCGGGCCACGCGCGGCGGGGAGGCATCTAGACTCGCCCGATGCGCGTCGAGCCCGTGCCCGCGCTCGAGGGGCACGTCGCGGTGCCGGGCGACAAGTCGATCTCGCACCGAGCGGTGCTCGTCGGCGCGCTGTGCGAGGGCGACGTCCGCATCTCCGGCTTCGGCCGCTCCGCAGATACGGAGGCGACGATCGGGGCCGTGCGGGCTCTCGGCGTCGAGGTCGTCGAGGAGACCGAGGACGCGCTTGTCGTTCGCGGCCGTGGACTTCGTCAACTCTCCCCGTCTGACCAGCCGCTCGACTGCCGGAACTCGGGGACGCTGATGCGGCTCCTCTGCGGTGCTCTCGCAGGCCAGAGCGGTAGCTTCGAGCTCGTCGGCGACGAGTCGCTGTCGGGCCGTCCGATGGAGCGCGTCGCGGAGCCGCTGCGACGAATGGGGGCGCGGATCGAGACGACCGACGGGCACGCGCCGCTCGTCGTCGAGGGAACGACGTTGAACGCGATCGACTACGAGCTGCCGGTCGCCTCTGCCCAGGTCAAGTCGGCGATCCTGCTCGCCGGGCTGCTCGCTGCGGGCGAGACGACGGTGGTCGAGCCGCTTCCGACCCGGGACCACACCGAGCGCCTTCTCGAGCGGGCGGGTGCGCAGGTCACGCGGCGGCCGACGAGCGTGACGGTCGCGACGGCTGACAGGCTCGAGCTCGACGGCGTCGACATCCCCGGCGACTTCTCGTCGGCCGCCCCGCTGCTCGTGGCGGCGGCGATCGTCCCCGGATCGACCCTGACCGTGCATGGGGTCGGCCTCAATCCACGCCGCATCGGCCTACTCGATGTCCTCGAGCGCATGGGCGCGAGGATCTCGGTCTACAACCGGCGCTCCTGAGCGGAGAGCCCACGGGCGACGTCGAGATACGCGACTCCGAGCTCGTCGGCGCGACCGTCTCCGCTTCAGAGGTGCCCGCGCTGATCGACGAGCTGCCGCTGCTTGCGCTCGCCGCCTGCCATGCGCGGGGAGAGACGGTCGTGCGGGGGGCTTCCGAGCTCCGCGTCAAGGAGTCGGACCGGATCGAGTCCGTGGTGGACGCGCTGCGCAGGATCGGCGGCCACATCCGTGCGACGCCGGACGGTTTCCGGGTGAAAGGCGTCCCGGCTCGTCTCCGGGGCGGGACCATCGAGTCCCGTGGCGACCATCGCATCGCGATGCTCGGCGCGGTCGCGGGCGTCTCCTCGCGGGAGGGAGTCGCGCTCCGAGGCGCCGAGGACGTCGACGTCAGCTTCCCCGGCTTCTTCGAGGTTCTCGACCAGGTGGCGCCGGGCTCGGTTCACTACCCTCCCGCGGCATGATCGTCGCCATCGACGGGCCGGCCGGGACCGGAAAGAGCACGGTCGCGGCGCTCGCTCGCCCGGCGCCTCGGGCTTTCGCCACCTCGACACCGGTGCGATGTACCGCGCGCTCGCGTGGCTGGCAGTGCGCGACGGTGTCGCCCTGGACGACGGAGTCGCGCTCGCCGGGCTCGCGCGCGAGCACCCGGTGTCGCTCGACTCGGACGGCCTCGTCGGGATCGATGATGAGGACGTCACCACCGCGATCCGCGACGCCGAGATCGACCGCCTCGTCCCGACGGTCGCTCGCCACGCCGAGGTACGCGAGGTGATGCGCGAGCGCCAACGCGCGCTCGCGGAGCTCGGCGACTGCGTCATCGAAGGGCGCGACATCGGAAGCGTCGTCGCGCCGGCCGCCGAGCTGAAGGTGTTCCTCGTCGCCGACGAGGCCGAGCGCGCACGACGGCGTGGGGCGGAGCGTCCTGGCGTCGGCGCCGAGACGCTCGCCTCTGACCTCCGGCAGCGCGACGAGCGCGACGCCGTGAACACGAAGCCCGCCGAGGACGCGATTCTCCTCGACACGACCGACCTCGGCGTCGACGAGGTCGTGGACGCGGTCGCCGGGCTCGTGGCGGCCAGGCGATGAAGACCGAGTCGGTGTGGGCGGTCGGCCGCCTGACGATCGCACCCCTCGCCAGTGCGGTGTCGCGGCTTCGGGTCTACGGCACGGAGAGGGTTCCCCTGCAGGGAGGCCTGGTCGTCGCGTGCAACCACTTCAGCTGGATCGATCCGCCCGCCCTCGGCGCAGCCTGCCCGCGAATCCTCTACTTCATGGCAAAGGTCGAGGCCCATCGCGTGCCGGGGCTCGGCGAGCTCATGCGCTCCTTCGGTGCGTTCCCCGTCCGTCGCGGCGAGTCCGACCGCGAGGCGGTGCGCACCATGCGCCAGATCGTGAGGGATGGGAACGCGCTCGGCATGTTCGTCGAGGGAACGCGGCAGAAGTCCGGCGTTCCGGGTCCCGTCCAGGCCGGGGCCGCGATGGTCGCGATCAACGAGGACGTCCCCGTGATCCCCGTCGCCGTCCACGGCAGCCACACCTGGCGCCTCGGGAACTTCCACCCGGTCTCGATCGCCTGGGGACAGCCGCTCACCTTCGAGGGCCTTCCGCGCGGCGGCAAGGGCTACAGGGAGGCCTCGACCGAGATCGAGCGGGAGATCCGCAAGCTCTGGGAGTGGCTCGTCACGATCCACGAGCTCGGCCGTCCGCGCGACGCGACACCACCTCGATGAGCTCCGGCACCGATGTCGAGATCGCCGGCACGGTCGCGATCGTCGGCTTCCCGAACGTGGGCAAGTCCACCCTCGTCAACCGCCTCACAGCCACCCGCACCGCGGTCGTGCACGAGACGCCCGGCGTCACGCGCGACCGCAAGGAGCTCCTCTGCGAGTGGTCGGGCACGCACTTCCGTCTCATCGACACGGGGGGAGTCGACCGGGAGGACACGGGCCCGTTCGGGCCCCAGATCCGCGAGCAGGCGCGTCTGGCCGTCGAAGAGGCCGACCTGGTGTTGTTCGTCGTCGACGCGACGGTCGGGGTGACGCCGGGTGACGCGGAGCTCGCGGACATCCTGCGCTCCTCGCGACGACCGGTGCTCGTGCTCGCGAACAAGCTCGACGATCCGAGGCGTGACCTGGAAGCGCTCGAGTTCCATCGACTCGGCCTCGGTGATCCGATCCCGATCTCGGCGCTGCACGGGCACGGATCGGGCGATCTCCTGGACGAGATCATCGCCCGGCTCCCGGGTGGGCAGGAGTCGCCCGTCGGCGAGGAGGCGATCAAGGTGGCGATTCTCGGCCGGCCGAACGTCGGCAAGTCGTCGCTGCTGAACGCGCTGCTGGGACGCGAGCGCGTCATCGTCTCGGAGGTCCCCGGGACGACGCGCGACGCGATCGACACCGTTCTCGAGCGCGACGGCACGACGTTCGTCCTCGTCGACACGGCTGGCCTTCGCCGCAAGCGCCGGCAGCGGCAGGGAATCGAGTACTACTCGGAGCTACGTGCGCTCGAGGCCGCGGAGCGCGCGGACGTCGCGCTCGTGCTCGTCGACGCGAGCCAGGGTGTGGTCGATCAGGATCTGGCCGTGGCGGACGTGGCGCGGAAGGCCCAGTGTGCGACGATCGTCGTGCTCTCCAAGTGGGACGTAACCGAGGTTCGGATCGAGGACGTGCGCCCGCGGATCGCCACGCGACTGCGCCAGCGCCCGCCGCTGATCGCGGTCTCGGCGAATACCGGCCGCGGCCTGGAGCGGCTGCTGGCCATGATCGAAGAGCTGTTCGTCCGCTACGCCGGGCGGATTCCGACCGCCGAGCTCAATCGAGCGCTGCAGGAGCTGCGCGAGGCGCGGCAGCCTCCGGCTCGCCGCGGCCGCCGACTGAACCTCCTGTACGGGACGCAGGTGACCTCACGCCCGCCCCGGTTCCGGCTGTACGTGTCCGATCGCGGCCTCGTCACGCGCGACTACGGCTACTGGGTCGAGAACCAGCTGCGGGAGCGCTTCGGGCTCGAGGGCGTTCCCGTCTCCATCGACTTCATCACGTCGACGTGAACGTCACCGTCGTCGGAGCGGGGTCGTGGGGCACCGCCTTCGCCTGCGTGCTGCGGGACAACGGGCACGAGGTCGTCCTCGCCGCGCGCGACCCGGAGCAGGTGTCCGCCATCGCCGAGACCGGCCGGAATCCGCGGTACGCGACGCAGGCGGACCTTCGCGGCATCACCGCGGCGACGATCGCCGACGCGCCCATCGCCGGCTCGGAGCTCGTCGTCGTCGCCGTTCCGAGCCGCGTCTTCGCCGAGGTGGTGACGGATCTGCCCGGTGAGGCGCCCGTCCTCAGCTTGACCAAGGGCCTCGACCCGGGAACGGGGGAGCGGCTGTCGACACTCGTGCGCGGGCGACCGGTGGCCGTGCTCTCCGGCCCGAACATCGCCGAGGAGATCGTCCGGGGGCTCCCGGCAGCAGCGGTCGTCGCGAGTAACGATCTCGCGCTCACCGTGCGCCTACAGGTCGCGCTCAACTCGAGCGTGTTCCGCATCTACGTGAACGAGGACGTCGTCGGCGTCGAGCTCTGCGCCGCGGCCAAGAACGTCATCGCGCTCGCCGCCGGCGGCGCCGACGGCTTGTCGCTCGGAGACAACGCGAAGGCGGCGCTCGTCTCGCGTGGCCTGGCGGAGATGCGGCGGCTCGCCGAGTCCGCAGGAGCCCGCCCGGACACGTTTGCGGGGCTCGCCGGCATGGGCGACCTCATCGTGACCTGCTGGTCGCCTTCCGGGCGTAACCGCAGGGCGGGCGAGCTGATCGCGCGCGGAACCAGCCCGGAGGACGCAGCTGCCGAGATCGGCATGGTCGTCGAGGGTCTGACGACCGCCCCCGTGCTCCGGGATCTCTCGCACCGGCTCGGCATCGAGCTTCCGATCACGGAAGGTGTCTGCGCGGTGCTCGGGGGCGTGCTGCTCACCGACCTCGTGGAGCAGCTCATGCGCCGCACGCCGACCACCGAATAGTCGCGCTGCCTAGGCTCGAAGAGAGCGAAGGCCCGCTCGCGCGGGCCTTCGTCCGGAGGGCATCGATGAGGGAGTACGTCTCCGATTAGAGCGCGCTCCCGTTAACGCCTCATGTGAGTTGTCTAAGAGTTCGCTAAGAAGCGCCGGCTACCTCGCCGGGAACGTTCGCGCGGCGAGCCTGTCGACGAACCGCTCGAGCCGGTCGAGCACGCGGTCGGCTCGCGCCTGCGAGAAGCGGCCTGCCTGCACTGCCTTCGCCAGGCGCGCCTTGGCGCGGGCGAGCATCGCCTGCTCGAGCGCTTCGACACTCTTCCCCTGCTTCGCCGCGAGGGCTGCCAGCGACGTTCCGGGAAGCTGTGCCCTGAGCTCCTTGCGATCCAGCTCGAGGAACCGGGCGGCCGCGCCCAGCATTCCGCGATGCGCGAGCCCTGCCCGCACGTGGTGTCGACCGCTGCACGGTGTCCAGTCGGCGACGCGTGCGCGCAGCCTGTCGGCTCGCTCCGGGGAAACGCGTCCCGCCTTCTCGGCTGCGTCGATCCACGCGGTCAGACGTCCGGTGATCGTCGGTGCGAAGCTGCTCCGACCGACACCCCGCGCTTCTCGGCGATCTTCGACAGGAGCGCGTCGCAGCGTGCCGAGCGGTCGTTTTGCTGGGACGCCGCGACTGCGGAGCCACCTCCGACCAGAAGCGCCGCGGTAGCGACGAGCGCCCCGACGGCGTAACGACTCAATCCTCATTCGTATCTCCCCATTGTCTCGTTCTACGCGGTTTGCGGCCCGATGGTGGCACCGTCGTGTGAGGAGGGCGTGAGCGTTTCGTTAGGTCCGACGCGGTGCGGTCAGGCGGCGCGGACGTAGATGCCGTCCGCCGCACGCTCGGCGATGGGGCGCTCGGAGCCCGCGACCGTGATCGTCAGCTGGCCCGCGGCCGGCTGCGCGCCGCGCATCGCGACCTGCGTGCCCGGGACGAGGCCTTCGTCGTAGAACCAGTGGAGGAGGTCGCCGTCGTGCTCTGCGAGGCGCACGATCCGACCTTCGCGCCCGACCTCGAGCTCGGCGAGCGGCGACCAGCTCGGCGTTCTCCGACTGCTCGAAGTCGGTGTCGACGGGCCAACCGTGCGGGCAGCGATCGGGCTGACCGAGCCTCTCGTTGATGCGCTCGATCATGTCGTCCGTGAACGTGTCGCCGAGCTCGTCTGCGTGAACGTGCGACTCGGCGGCCGTGTAGCCCATGAAGTCCGTGAGGAAGCGCTCGATGATGCGGTGCTTGCGGACGACCCGCTTCGCGCGCTCCGCGCCCTCGACTGTGAGGATCGCCTCCTTCTGCTCGCCGCGCTCGACGAGCCCGTCTGCCTCGAGGCGCTTCAGCATCTCGCCGGCGGACGCCCGGGAGACGCCGAGCATCTCCGCCACCCGCGCGGCGATCGCGGTCGCGCCGGTGGCCGGGCGGTACTCCCCGATCGGGAACGCGAGGAAGTAGATCGTCTCGAGGTACTCGTCGACGCTGTGACCGGCTGCCACGCGGCCATCCTAGACGGTCAGTCCGGGGCGCCGAGCTCCCAGGCATTGCGCCAGGAGAGTAGGTAGACGAGCGGCGCGGCGATCGCGATCAGCAGCAGCGCTGACGGAGCGACGGCCGAGTACGCCCCGATCGACGTCCCCCTCCAGATCTCGGTCGCGAGGGTCTCGAAGCCGATCGGCTTGAGGAGCAGCGTTGCCGGCAGTTCCTTGATCGTGCTCAGGAAGACCAGCGCCGCGCCGGCGAGGATGCCGGAGCGGGCGAGGGGGAGGACGACGCCGGTCGTCGCGCCGAGCGAGCCACGGCCGAGCGAGCGCGCCGCCTCCTCCAGCCTCGGGCTGACCGCCTCGAGCGAGGCGCGCGTCGAGGCCAAGCCGTACGGCATGAAGCGGATGACATACGCGACGAGCAGGAGACTTAGGCTTTGGTAGACGGGCGAGCCGATCCGCGCGCCTACGAACACGAGCGCGAGAGCGACTGCGATCCCGGGGAGCGCGCTCGGCAGCAAGGTCACGCGCTCGAGCCCGCGGGACACGGCCGACGGGTACCGCCAGGCGAGGAGTGCCGCCGGCAGCACGACGAGTGCCGCGATCACCGCGGTCGCCGTCGACACCAACGCCGAGTTCGCGGCCGCCGACCACGGGATTCCCGCGCGTCCCGTGATCGGGTCGGCGCTGACGGACCACCAGACGAGCACGCCGACGGGAAGCACGAGGAAGACCCCGACGACCGAGGCGCAAAAGGCGAGTGCAGGCCAGCGCCAGACGCCGAGCTCGAACAGGCTTGGCGGCACGTCCTGCGCCGGGCGTGCTCCGGTAGATGGCGCCTCGCAGCCGCCAGCGTGAGGCGAGCAGAACGATCACGAGGGCGAGCGCCACGAGGACGAGCGCGAGGATCGCGGCGGACTCGAGTGCGAGAAGCGACTCGTAGCTGACATAGATGCCGGTCGTCAGCGTTGCGTAGCCCATGAGGGAGACCACGCCGAAGTCGGAGAGCACGTACAGCGCGACCAGAAGCGAGGCTGCCGCGAGCGAGGGACGCAACGTCGGGAGCGTCACGCGGCAGAACACCCGCGCAGGGCGGGCTCCGAGGCTTCGCGCGGCCTCCTCCGCGGTCGGATCGATGCTTCGGAGACCCGACGCGGTCAGGAGGTACACGTACGGGTAGGTCGCCAGCGTGAGCGCTACGAGCGCTCCCCAGTACGCATTCACCTCTGGCAGGCGGTCGACCCCGAGCGGCTCGAGGAGCCCCTGCAGGAGGCCGCGAGGCGCGAGCGCACCCAGGAGTGCGAGCGCGGCGACGAAGCTCGGGATGACGAGCGGAAGCGATGCCGCGAGACCCCAAGCACGCCGCCCGGGCAGATCGGTGCGGACGACGAGCCACGCGAACGGAACGCCGACGAGGAGCGTGGCGACGACAACGCCGAGCGCGAGGACCGCCGTGTCCCACACGAGGTCGACCGTCGTCGAGAGCGGGGTGAGCGCGCGAGCGCTCTCGTCGGCCGAGAGCGCTCGCAGGAGGAGGTAGGCGACCGGGACGACGGCCGTGAGCGCGACGATGGCTGCAGCGCAGACGAGCGTCCGCGGCGCGCGGCGGCCGGGCGACGAGCGCGCGGCCGCCGCGCCCGAGATCACCTGAGGTAGCCCTCCTCGAGGAGGAGCCGCACCGCCGGCGCGATGTCGGAGGCGAGGCGCCCGAGGTTGTACTTCGGTCCCTTGATCGAGCTGAGCGGGCGGAGCCCGGCCGACGTGGCACGCCCTTCACGAGCGGGTACTCGGCCGCGCCCGGCCCACGGGCGATCAGCCGCTGACCCGTCTTCGAGAGAAGGAAGTCGACGAAGCGCTGGGCTGCCGCCGCCTTCTGGGTCGAGGCGACGATGCCGACGCCGGCCGCAAGCACGAGGTTGCCGGGATCGCCAGTCGCGGAACCAGTGGTTCCGCACGGGAAGGCTCGGGGTGTCGGCGAGGAGGTTGTAGAGGTAGTAGTGGTTCACGAGCCCGACCTCGACGTCACCGCGCCCCACCGCCTGCACGACCGTCGTGTTGTTCGGGTAGAAGCTGCACGTCGTTCGCCCGGAGGCCCTCGAGCCAGGCGCGCACCCGCTCCTCGCCGGAGAGATTGATCATCGCCCCGAGGAACGCCTGGAACGACGCGTTCGTCGGCGCGATGCCGATCTTGCCCTTCCACGTCGCGTTCGTCAGCCCCCAGACGGAAGCCGGGAGCTCGCTCATCTGCACCTCGTTCGTGTTGTAGACGAGGACCCGGGAGCGCCCACTCGTGCCCGACCCAGCGGCGGCTCGGCGTGGCGAACCGCGACGGCACCTTGCCGACCATCGCCTGCGGCAGGCGTGCAGCAGTCCCCGTGCGCCGACGAGGCCGAGAGTGCCGGGCTCCTGCGACCAGTAGACGTCGGCAGGGCTGTTCCTGCCCTCCTCGACCAGCGCTGTCGCGAGCGCCGCGACGACGCGTAGCGGACGTTGAGCTGGATGCCGGTGTCCTTGGTGAAGCGGTCCATGATGGGCTTGACGAGCGCCTGCTCGCGTCCCGAGTAGATCGTGAGCGACGTCGTCTGTGCGGGAGCGGTGGTCGCACCCACGGCGATCGCGAGGATCGCCGCGATGGTCGCCAGAGCTGCTGCAGTCAACTTGGTCACGAAGCCTCCTGTAAGACTTACCTTAGTTGCAATGTAAGGAGAACCTTACAAGAGGTCAATCAAGCACGGGGACATGACCGTCGTGCACCCGGATCGAGACGCGCGATCCGAGCGCCACCACCTCGGTGGACGGCCGCTGCGAGACGAGCTCCACGCCGTCGATGAGCACGCGGTAGAAGACGTCGTGGCCGCGGAACTCGCGCGCGACCACCTCAGCCGTGCCCGCGGCATCCGGCTCGAGCTCGAGCAACTCGGGGCGAACCAGCACACGCACGTCGTCCTCCTTCGCCGAGCCGTTCGCGGGGAATACGCCGATAGGAGTCTCCACCCGACCCGCCACGATGCGGCCCTCGAGCACGTTCGCGGCGCCGACGAACTCCGCCGCCCAGCGTGTCGCGGGCGCGTAGTAGAGCTCCTCCGATGTTCCTTCCTGAACGACCTTCCCGTCCCGGACGAGCGCAATCCGATCGGCGAGCGAGAACGCCTCCTCGCGGTCGTGCGTCACGAGGACGACCGTAACGCCGAGTGGGCGCATGATCTCGGTCACCTCACCGCGGAGGCTCTCGCGGAGGAACGGATCGACGTTCGACCACGGCTCGTCCAGCAGCACGAGCTCGGGCGCCGGCGCGAGCGCGCGCGCGAGCGCGACGCGCTGCTGCTGTCCGCCGGAGAGCTCGTGCGGATACCTCGTGCCGAGGCCGTCGAGCCCGACCGTCGCAAGCAACGCGTCCACACGCGTCGCACGTTCCTTTCGCGCGAGCCCGAAGCCGACGTTCTCTGCCACGGTCAGATGCGGGAACAGCGCGTAATCCTGGAACACCATGCCCACACGTCGACGCTCCGGCGGAACCCAGGTTGCGGCCTCAGCGACAACGCGCCCGGCGACCTCGACCGTTCCGGCATCGGGTCGCTCGAATCCTGCGACGAGCCGGAGCAACGTCGTCTTTCCGCATCCCGACGGCCCGAGCAGTGCGACGACCTCGCCACGATCGACGCACAGAGAGGCTGCGTCGACGGCGACGACGTCGCCGAACCGCTTGGTCACGGCGTCCAGCCGGATCATCGAGCACACCATGTAAGGGGAACCTTACAGCGGATTCGAGGCCGATCGTAGCGCCGAGGCCGCGGATACGCTCGCCGCGATGCCGCTCGCAGACGTCTTTCCGCTCGTCACGGCTCGCGCGCTCGCTCGCCCCTTCACGTACAGGGTCCCGGACGAGTCGACACTCGGAGACGTCGTCACCGTTCCGCTCGGCGGTCGCCGCGTCCGCGGCGTCGTCGTCGAGCTCGATTCGCAGCCGCCGCCCGGGGTTCGAGATCGCCGAGTCGGGCCCGATCGTCGAGCGCGTGCCAGGAGCGCTCGTGGAGCTCGCGCTCTGGCTCGCCGACTACTACGGCTCGACACCGGCGCGGGCGCTCGCGCTCGTTGCGCCGCACATGCGATCGCGGCGAGGCGCCCGGCGCGAGGTCGTGCTCGAGCAGGCGATCCCCGGCGAGCCGGAGCCGGCGGAGCTCACGCCCGAGCAGGAGGCAGCAGTCGCGAGGATCGTCGGCGCACTGGAGGCGGGAGGCGGCCACGTCCTCCTCCACGGCCCGACCGGAAGCGGGAAGACGGAGGTGTATCTCCAGGCCTGTGCGGTCGTGCTCGAGCGCGGGCTCGGCGCGATCGTCCTCGTGCCCGAGATCGCCCTGACGCCGCAGACGGTCGGCAGGTTCCACGCACGCTTCGGGAGCCGCGTCGCCGTGCTGCACTCGGCGCTGAGCGACGCCGAGCGCCGTGACGAGCGCGAGCGAATCGCAACGGGCGAGGCGCGTGTCGTGATCGGCGCACGGTCGGCCGTGTTCGCGCCCGTCGCCCGACTCGGGCTCGTCGTCGTCGACGAGGAGCACGACGCCTCGTTCAAGCAGGAGTCGGACCCGCGCTACGACGCCCGCACCGTCGCTGCCAAGCGCGCAGCTCTCGAGGGCGCGGTCGCCGTGTACGGAAGCGCGACGCCGCGGGCGGAGAGCTGGGCTCGGCTCGATCCGCTGGCGCTGCCGGCCCGCATCGGTGCGCCGATGCCGACGGTGAAGCTGGTCGACCTGCGCTACGAGGCCGGCTACCCGCTGTCGGCGCCCCTGCTCGCGGAGCTGTCGGGAGTGCAGGAGCGCGGCGGTCGAGCAATCCTGCTCCTCAACCGTCGCGGGATCTCCGGCGCGATCCACTGCCGCTCGTGCGGACGCACGCAGCGGTGCCGGAGCTGCGACATCGCGCTGACGCTGCACTCCGACTCACGCCTGCACTGCCACCACTGCGGCTATTCGCTCGAGCTTCCCGGAGGCGTGCCCCGAGTGCGGCTCCGTCGAGCTCGCCAGGATCGGCGCGGGGACGCAACGGCTCGAGGCGGAGCTCGAGCGCCGGCTGCCGGGGCTCGAGCGGATCCGGCTCGACGCCGACACCGCGTCGCGTCCAGGCGCGCTGCGCGAGGCGCTCGAACGCTTCGCAGCCGCGCGCGCCGTCGCGCTGATCGGGACGCAGATGGTTGCGAAGGGCCATCACTTCCCCGGCGTCGAGGTCGCAGCCGTCGTGGACGCGGATGCCGGGCTCGCGTTCCCCGACTTCCGTGCCGAGGAGCGGACGTTCCAGCTCGTCACGCAGCTCGCGGGCAGAAGCGGCCGCGACGCTCCCGGCCGCGTCGTCGTGCAGACGTTCCAGCCGGACGCGACGCCGTTCTCGTTCGCGCTGCGCCACGACGTCGCCGGGTTCCTCGCGCAGGAGCTCGCGCGGCGCGAGGAGCTCCGTTATCCACCGTTCTCCCATCTGGTCGCGCTCGTCGTGTCCGGGCCCGAGCTGCGGCCCGTGCTCCGGGCACTCGGCGAGCTGCGAGCCGCGCTGGAGACGCCGGACCTCGAGCTGCTCGGCCCTGCGCCGCTCCTCCGCCTCCGTGGCCGTCACCGCGCACAGCTGCTGGCGAAGACGGCCTCGCCGCGCGCGTTCGCGAGCCGGGCTGCGAGCCTGCTCTCCGCCGCCGCGCCGGCGATGCGTCGCGACGGCTTGAGCGCGGTCGTGGACGTGGATCCGCAGTCGCTCTAGGGCGCTCGCCGGGACGAAGCCTGGCTTCTCGAATACACCGCCGGCTACACCTCGCGTTCGATTGACGGTTCCGAGGCCCGCTGGCAGGTTCGTCGCAGCTCCACAACCGATCCAGTAAGCGACCGGCGCCTCCCGTAGCAGCGCACCGCCGGACATCCGAACCCCGGAGGTGCGTCGATGGCGCTTCGTTACGCCACCTGGCTGGCTGCCGTGCTCACCGTCTCAGCGATCGTCCTGCTCGTCCGAACACAGGAGGGAAGCACTGCGCCACCTGCGGCAACCGACGTGCTCTTCGTGTTCGACACGACGGGCAGCATGTCGGGTGCGCTCTCCGAGGCGCAGGCGCAGGCCGCCGGCGTGATGACGAGCCTCTCGGGCCGCTTGCCGAACCTCCGCTTCGGGCTCGCGCAGATCAAGGACCACGGCGACGACCCCGTGTGGCGTGTGGAGGAGTCCCTGACGACGGACCGGCAGGCGGTACAGACCGCGATCGACGGGTTGACGGCCGGCGGCGGAGGCGACTCGCCCGAGGCCTACGGAACGGCGCTCTACCAGGCGACTCGCGACCCCGAGGCTGGGTGGGCTGCCGGAGCGAAGCGTCTCGTCGTGCTCATCGCCGACGACGTTCCTCACGACGACGACCTCAACGCCGGCGTTCCGCCCGACATCGTGAGCGTCGCGTCGCCGTGGGACACGGGCTCGGATCCCGGGCCCTGACGGCTCGGCACTCGACTGGCAACAGGTGCTCGCGGACTTCAAGGCGGCCGACTTCACGCTCGCGTTCGTCGCTGTACCACGGCGTGCCCGCGTACCTCCCGTACTGGAACTGGTGGGCGGGGCTCACGGGAGGTCAGGCGACCGAGTCGACGAGTGCGACGCCGCTGGGCGACGTGCTCGTCCAGATCGTCACGACGACGGCGTCGACCTGTCAGTCGGAGGGCGACGAGGAGCCTCCGCAGTGCGACGCCGACGAGGCGCCTGCGTTCGCGCCGACGGCGCCCGGGCTTCCGGAGAGTCCGATGCCTGTCGACAGCACGGATCCCAACGCGCCGAACGACGGAACCGTTCCCGGAACCTGCCCGCCCGGCCCGATTCAGGACTCGAATCCGCAGGATGGCCAGCTGGGTGGCGGCTGGTCGGGCGACGCGTGCTGGCGTACTCGACCGCGACCCGTCGCGGCAACGTGATCATCAAGCCCGCGCCGAGCGACCCGTGGTACTGCGCCGACGAGAGCGGAAGCCTCCTACCGCGCCCCCGCGGTCGACGTGGAGCGAGAACACGACCGCGATCCAATTCCGGAACGCCGACGGGATCTGGACGATCTACAAGCAGTGCTTCGACAGGCATTCGGACGGTCGCCGTCACACGTCGGGCCCGGGTACGTCGCGCGCCTGAGTGGGCGTGGACGCCGATCGTGGACGACTATCGCGGCCGCACGGACACATGGAGCCCGGGCTTACATCAACGCGGTCAACGGCGGGCTCGGCACGTTCGGCTGGCATCACGCACGCGGCCCGGTGGGCAACAGCCCGCCGGCGACGATCCGACCACCAGTGCGGTCGAGACGGATGTCGGACGAACGCCCCAGGTGATCGAGGGCCGCATGTGCGCCCGACCAACGACGGGCACGGCGTCTACGCCCGGAACTGGTACGGCCCGACCCGCCAGTCGCCGACGAGGGTCAACTACACGATGGACGTCTGGCTCCGCGACCGATACGGCGGCACGGGCTTCGGCCCAGGCGGGAACGCGATCGTCCGCCTGCGCTACCGGTACAGCTTCTACCGCTCGTCCGTCAGCCTCTGGGCCCTCGTGACGACATACGCGGCACCGAATGCGGCGGGGACTCCGTTCGTCAAGGAGCCCAAGTTCACTGCGCTCACGCGAGGTGGCGGTTTCAGGCGGATGGCGGTTTTCGAGGACCGACGGCGCGCGTTACGAGAAGGCCATCGCTCTAGGAGCGCCGAGGGAACTGCGGTCTTGAAACCGATCACGCGGCCGACCTTCCCGCAAGCGCGTCCGATGGGACTCCTTTCCAGCACCAGCGCCGAGGGCTCACCACGCTGCAGCGCGACCTGCCGTGTCTGAATCTCGTCGCTCGCGCTCACCCGACCGCCCCTGGTCGGATAGGCATCCTCCGAACCCACGAAGCAGCCAACTGGGAGGGTGGTGGCCTTGGGCTCGACCGGTGGGCTGTTGAGTCCGCGGAGCGCGTCCGTGCTTATCCCCGGGACACGCGCGGTGACGCCTTTGTTTCGCGGTGCAAGACTCCGCTTCTCGTCGCCGATGACCTCGACGCGAACGGAACCGTCGACGAGTCCGAACTCTCCAAGAGCCAGTGAACGAGCGACACCGAGCATGGATCAGGTGAGGGAGTGGGAACTCGGCGGCTGGAAGAGTGAATCGCCAGCTGGCCCGTATCAGGCCGCCTTGACGTTGTTCCCGGGCTGGGAGAACGGCAGGGGCGGATGGGACTGCGAGCCACTTCAACGGGCGTTCGGCCCACCCGGCGAGAGCTGGGGCTCCTACTTCTCGTTCTCACTGAACGACGGGTGGAAACTGACCGGATGAGATTCCCGCTCGTTCTCTGCCTCGCGCTCTGCGTCGGCATTGCAGGCGGAGCGCAAGGACAAACGAACACGACGGTCGGGGAGATCGTGTACCTCCATCAAGGCCCGCGTCAATCCGTTCAGTCTCTGGGTAATCGTTCCGGAGCGAGGGGCCCGACGCAGAGGCTTCCTCTCGGCAAAGAGAACTCGACTAGCCCGCACTGGTCGGCTGACGGCCGTCGGCTTCTTACGTGAGGTCTTCAGGCATATATGTCGCTCAGACCGGCGCTCCGGATGGCGCAACAACACGTCTTCTTCCAGCGACGAATCGCCGGCGTTCAAACGGTGGGATGTCGATTGGTCTCCGGACGGCGCTGCTGTCGTGTCGGCCGAAGGCAGTCCGGCCGGACAATTTTGTGTCGATCTGCACACGATGCGAACCGACGGCAGCCAGAGACGCGATTGACGAAGACGACTCCTGCGAGCGTCGCCCAGCCTGGTCGCCGGATGGGCAACACATAGCCTTCGAGCGGCGTTTGAGCGGGAGCGCACGGAAATCGTTGTCACTGACACCTTGGGACGCAGATCCGCGGATCGTCGGCGCAAGGGTCATTCCCTGCTGGTCCCCTGACTCCCGGCTCCTCGCTTTCCTATCGGGCGATGAGACTAGGTCTGACACGAGATCAGGATCGTCGATGCGACTACCGGTGCCGAGCAACGAGTATTCAGACCCAGCCAGGCCGTGGAACGAGGTCGAGAACGGGCTGGCTTGGTCTCCTGACGGTGACCGGCTCGTCTTCGGATTCCTCGATCTGCAGGAAACGAAGCCCGTTACGCAAGTCGCAGCTGGTCGAGGCAGATGGCCGCAAGGCCATGCACCTCACACGCGCTACAACGTTTCCGGACTGTGAACCCGACTGGCAGCCGGTCTGCACCGTCTACGGCACGATCGCGACGATGTCCTGAACGGCACCCCCGGCGACGATCTGATCTGCGGGCTGCGCGGAAACGACCGGATACGTGGCCTGGGCGGGAACGACGTGATCCTCGGCGGGGACGGAGACGACGTCATCGTCGGAGGCGCCGGAGCGGACTGGCTGTTCGGTGCGGCCGGCGAGGATCGCACTTATGCGCTCGACAACCTCGCCGACGTGGTCAACGGTGGTCCCGGCGCCGACCGCGCCTGGGTCGACGAAGGGCTCGACGCGACATCGGAGACCGAGCAGGTGGCTCACCGCCGCTGAGTGGTTCCACGGCGTGCGGCGGGCTAGACTCGCCGCGCCGATGGCCGACCACGACCACGACCACGACCACGATCACGAGCACGACCCGCACGAGCACGACCACGAGCACGAGGAGCGCGACGAGCAGGCCGAGCTCGAACGCGAAGCCCGGCGCCTGCTCGCGCTCTCGCGGATCCGCCAGTACGGCGACGCCGCGCTGCGCATGAAGGCACGCGAGGTCGAAAGCTTCGACGCCGACCTCGGACGGCTCGTCGAGCGGATGACCGCTCTCATGCACGAGGCGAACGGCGTCGGCCTTGCGGCGACGCAGGTCGGGGTCCTGCGGCGCGTCTTCGTCTTCGTCGACGACGGTGAGGATCGCGTGCTCGTGAACCCGGTGATCACGCGCACGGCGAAGGAGACGGAGGTCGAGGACGAAGGCTGTCTCTCTACGCGAGGTGCTCGTCCCCGTCGAGCGGCCGACCTCCGTGACCATCGAGGGCGTCGACCAGCACGGTGATCCCGTCTCGCTCGAGCTCGAGCTGCCCTCGGCACGCGTCGTCCAGCACGAGCTCGACCATCTGGACGGCGTGCTGATCATCGATCGCACCGATGCCGAGTCGCGCCGCGCGGCACTCGCGAAGCTCAGGCCGCAGCCCGTGCTCGGGATGCGGTGAGCGCCCGGATCGCGGTCGCTGCCACCGCGCCGTTCGGCGCCCAGGTTCTCGAACGCCTCGCCGCGCACCACGACGTGAGCTGGTCCTCACCCGGCCGGACGCACCAGCGGGGCGCGGACGCACGCTCACCGCGCCTCCGGCCAAGGAAGCCGCCGCCCGACTCGGCCTGCCGGTCGTCCAGCCCGAACGGCTCGAGCCGGGCCTCGATCTCGGCGCGGACACGGTCGTCGCCGTCGCGTACGGGCTCATCGTCCCCGAGGACGTGCTCTCGGAGCGACTCTGGCTGAACGTGCATCCGTCGCTGCTTCCGCGCTGGCGTGGCGCCGCGCCGGTCGAGCGTGCCCTGATGGCAGGCGACGACGAGACCGGCGTGACCATCATCCGCCTCGTCAAGGAGCTCGACGCCGGCCCGATCGCGGGCCAACGGGCATTCCAGGTCGAGCCGGACGACGATGCGGGCGCAACCTTCGAGAGGGCTGCGCAGCAGGCCGTCGACCTGCTCGACGACGTCCTCGCGGATCCAGAGCCGGCATTCCGGCCACAGGAAGGCGAGGCGACGTATGCGGACAAGATCACGGCCGACGACCGTGCGCTCGACCTCACGCGGCCGGCGAGCGAGCTCGTGAACGTCGTCCGCGCACTGTCGCCGCACATCGGCGCCCGAGCCGAGCTGCACGGCCGGAAAGTGACGGTCTGGCGCGCGCGAGTCGCCGACGGACGGTTCGTTCGAGCCGCTCGAGGTCCAGCCGGAAGGTGGACGACGGATGGAGCACGACGCATGGCTGCGCGGGCTCAGATAAGTCCCGCGCGTGCAGCGGCATTCCAGGTCCTGCTTCGCGTCTTCGAGGACGACGCGTACGCCGATCGCGCTTTCCGCTCCGCGACCGGCGGGCTCGACGAGCGCGACCGCGCGCTCGCGCAGCGCATCGCCTACGGAGCCGTACAGCGTGTGCGCACGGTCGACCATACGATCGAGAAGCTGGGTCGCAGGCGTGTACACCGGCTCGATCCGCCCGTACGCGCCGCGCTGCGGTTGGGCGCGTATCAACTCGGCTACATGGACGGCGTGCCGCGCTACGCGGCCGTGAACGAGTCCGTCGAGCTCGTGCGGCGCGCAGGCCTCGAACGAGCGGTGGCGTTTACCAACGCTGTCCTCCGACGCCTGGCCGACGGGATTCGACGGCTGCTCGAGGACTTGCCCGAGGCGACCGCGTCGGCCGCGGCGCTGAAACACTCGTATCCCGACTGGATCGCGGAGACGTGGTGGCGCGATCTCGGCGCCGACGACGCGCGGGCATCGATGATCGCGCAGAACGAGCCGGCAGCGACCACGGTCAGGCTCGTCCGCGGAGCGATCGACGGAACCGCCGACCCTGTCGTACCCGGCGCCTGGCACGTCGCGCGTGTGGACGAAGGTGCGCTGGCGGAAGGGAGGATCTGGCCACAGAGCGTCGCCTCGCAGCTGGTCGGCCTGGCGGTCGGCTCGTCCCCCGGCCATCGTGTTCTCGACCTCTGCGCGGCGCCTGGCGGGAAGGCGACGATGCTCGCCGGCGAGGTGGTGGCGGTGGAGTTGAACGAGGCTCGAGCGCGCGAGCTCGAGGCGACCGCCCGGAGGCTGGGCGCGACGAACGTGCGCGTCGTCGTCGCCGACGGACGAGAGCTTGCGCCGGAGCTGGCCGACTTCGATCGTGCGCTCGTCGATGCGCCGTGCTCGGGCCTCGGCGTTCTGAACAGTCGACCGGATCTCCGCTGGCGCGCCGAGCCGCTGCCGGAGCTTCAGCTCGAGCTGCTCCGAGCCGCTGCCGCGCGTGTACGGGCCGGAGGCAAGATCGTCTACTCGGTGTGCACGATGAATGCCGACGAGTCGGAGGCCGTCGTCGACGCGTCCGGCCTCGCGGTGGACGACACGCTCGCAGCTGAATGGCCGCAATTCGTGCACCCACGGCGACCCGAGTTCCTGCAGACACTGCCTCACGCTCACGGCACCGCCGGTTTCTTCGTCGCGAGACTGCTCGCAGAAGGACAGGCCTAGGATCCGCCGATGGAGGCGGAGTACCTGGAGCGCGCCCTCGAGCTCGCCGAGCGCGGCCGCGGCACGACGCATCCGAACCCGATCGTCGGCGCCGTCGTCGTCTCGCAGGGCGAGATCGCGGGCGAGGGTTGGCACGAGCGCAAGGGAGGGCCGCACGCGGAGGTCGCAGCGCTCGCGGCGGCGGGCGCCCGCGCTCGCGGGAGCACGGTCTACGTCACCCTCGAGCCCTGCGCGCACCACGGCGCGACGCCGCCGTGCACCGAGGCGCTCCTCGATGCGGGGGTCGAGCGCGTCGTCGCCGGCCAGCTCGATCCCGACCCGGAGCACGGCGGCGGCCTCGAACGCCTTCGCGAAGCCGGTGTAGCCGTGGAGCTCGCCGACGGCGAGCTCGCGTTCCGCTGCCGCCAGCAGATCGAGGAGTGGCGAACGTGGGTGACGCTCGCGAGGCCGTTCGTGACCTACAAGGTCGCGGTCACGCTCGACGGTCGCACGCGTATCGCCGAATCGCGCTGGATCACCGGCGAGGAGTCGCGCCGGCTCGTGCACGTCCTCCGCGCTGCGTCCGATGCGGTCGCGGTGGGAATGGGCACCGTGCGTTGGGACAACCCACGGCTCGACGCGCGGGACGTCCCGGTCGTGCACCAGCCGAGGAGGATCGCCTTCGGCCGCGGGCCGCTGCCCGAGGGCTCGGAGCTCGAGCTGCGCTCGGGGCCTCTGCCTGACGAGCTCGCCGCACTCGCTGCCGAGGGCGTGCAGTCGCTGCTCCTCGAGGGAGGCCCCACGCTCGCCGCTGCCTTTCTCGAGCAGGGGCTCGTCGACAAGCTGCTCGTCTTCGTCGCTCCGAGGCTTTCCACCGACGGCCCGGGGATGCTCGCCGGCCTCGCCGAGAGCCTCCACCTATCCCGCCTGGAGGCGCGCTCGATCGGAGAGGACGTGCTCATCCAGGCGTACGTCCACGAGCCGTAGCGGAGTACCGTTCCAGCGTGTTCACGGGGATCGTCCGCGAGCTCGGCTCGATCGAGTCGTCCGCCGAGGAGGAGGGAGGGCGTGACCTCAGCGTGCGGGCGCCGGAGGCCGCGGCGCGAACCGCCGTCGGCGACTCCGTGTCGATCAACGGTTGCTGCCTGACGGCCGTCGCGGTCGACGACGGCGTCGTCGCGTTCCATGCGGTGCCCGAGACGATCGCGCGCTCCACGGTCGGCGATCTCGAGCCCGGAGCTCGAGTCAACGTCGAGCCCGCGCTGCGTGCGGGCGAGCCCCTGGGAGGCCATTACGTCCAGGGGCACGTCGACGGTGTCGGTCGCATCCGGTCGATCGACCCGGACGGCGGCGGGCTCCGTGCTGCCGTCGAGGCGCCGGACGAGGTTCTCCGCTACTGCGTCGAGAAGGGGTCGGTCACGGTCGACGGCGTCTCGTTGACCGTCGCCGAGCTCCGCGACGATGCCTTCGTCGTCGCGCTCGTCCCGCACACGCTCGAGGTCACGACCCTCGGCGCCGTGCGGCCCGGGCAGCTCGTGAACCTCGAGGCCGACGTGCTCGCGAAGTACGTGGAACGCCTCATGCCCCCCGACGGAGCCTGAGGGCTACGATCAGGCGGTGAGCGTGAGCCTGACCCCGCCCGAGACGGCATCGCCGTTCGCGACCATCGAGGAGGCGATCGAGGACGTCCGCTCGGGGAGGTTCGTCGTCGTCGTCGACGATGCGGATCGCGAGAACGAGGGCGATCTCACCATCGCGGCGCAGTTCGTCACGCCCGAGTCGATCGCGTTCATGGCCACCCATGGCCGCGGACTGATCTGCCTGTGCCTGACGCCGGAGCGGTGCGACGAGCTCGACCTCCGTCCGATGACGGACCACAACGAGACGCCGCTCGGCACGGCGTTCACGGTCTCCATCGAGGCGCGCGAGGGCGTCTCGACCGGCATCTCGGCACACGACCGCGCGCGGACCATCCAGGTCGCGATCGACGCAGGCTCGTCGCCGCACGATCTCGTCCAGCCCGGGCACGTCTTCCCGCTCCGCGCCAAGCCGGGCGGAGTTCTTCAGCGCTCGGGTCAGACGGAGGCAGCGGTCGATCTCGCGCGGCTCGCCGGCCTCATTCCGGCAGGCGTGGTGTGCGAGATCATGTTGGACGACGGGACCATGGCCCGCGTCCCCGATCTCGTCGTGTTCTGCGAGCGGCACGGGCTCAAGATGGTCACGGTCGCCGACCTCATCGAGTATCGCCGGCGGGCCGAGAAGCTCGTGGAGCGCGCCGTGTCCGTCCGCTTGCCGACGGACTACGGCGAGTTCCGGGCGGTCGCGTATCGGGAGCTCCTCACCGACAAACAGCACGTCGCGCTCGTGAAGGGCGACATCGCCGGCGCGGAGAACGTCCTCGTCCGCGTCCACTCCGAATGCCTGACCGGCGACGTCTTCCACTCCCACCTCTGCGACTGCGGAGAGCAGCTCGAGCAGGCGCTGGCACGCATCGAAGCCGAAGGCCGCGGGGTCGTGCTGTACATGAGCCAGGAGGGACGGGGCATCGGCCTCCTGAACAAGCTGCGCGCCTACGAGCTCCAGGCCAACGGCCTGGACACCGTCGAGGCGAACCTCGCGCTCGGGTTCCCGGCCGACGCGCGGGAGTGGGGCATCGGAAACCAGATCCTTGCGGATCTCGGCCTCTCCACGATCCGCATCCTCACGAACAACCCCCGCAAGCTCACGGGTCTCGACGGCTACGGCCTGACCGTCGTCGAGCAGGTTCCTCTCGAGGTCGAGCCGACGCCGGAGAACGCGCGCTACCTCGCCGCAAAACGCGAGAAGCTTGGGCACACGATCACGAAGCTCCACCACCAGGGCGCGCGCCTCGCAGACGCGGACTCCGAGGACGAAGCGTGAGCAGCCGCGACATCGACTCCACCAGCGAGAACGTGCTGCACGACTGGCAGCAGCACGAGACGTCCGAGAGCGAGACCGATGTCGAGACCCCGCTCCCGCAGGAGGCTCCGTCGACCCCCGCCTGGGGGACCGCGCCGGCGGCTCCGGAATCGGAGGTTGCGGAGCAGGAGGAGCCCGACGCAAGCGAGGAGCACGAGGAGCAAGCTGCGGAGCCACTCGACGCGCCCGACGAGTCGCCGCAGGACGAGGTCGAGCCGGAGCCCTCGGAGCCGGCCGCACCACAGCTCGCGATCGCGCCCTCCCCGGAGCACGCCGCGGGCGACCTGAGGATCCCCGACGACTACACGGTTCTCGAAGGCGTCGGCGAGGGCGGACGTCGTGCCGTCGGGCTCGTCGTCTCGCGGTTCAACGGGGAGGTGACGTCCTCGCTGCTCGAGAGCGCGCTCGCCGAGCTCATCAAAGCCGGAGTGAGGCGCGAGGCGGTGACGATCATGGTGGTGCCGGGAGCGTTCGAGCTCCCTCTGGCAGCGACGGCCCTCGCCAAGACCCGCAGGTTCGCTTGCATCGTGGCGCTCGGCTGCATCATCCGAGGCGAGACGCCGCACTTCGACTTCATCGCGGCCGAGGCGGCGAGCGGGCTCCAGCTGGCCGCGCTGGAGACCGGCGTCCCCGTCTCGTTCGGCGTCCTCACGCTCGAAAGTGCAACCCAGGCGGAGGCGCGGATCGAGAAGGGCGCAGAAGCCGTCCGCAGCGCGCTCGAGATGGCCGATCTGTTCTCGCAGCTCCGCGCGGCCGCCTCGCGCTGACCCGCTACACTGCGCGGCCGCATGTCCAAGATCTGCGCCATCTGCGGGAAGAAGCCGGGCTTCGGCAACAGCCGTAGCCACTCCATGGTCGCCACCAAGCGCCGCTTCAACCCCAACCTGCAGCGCGTCCGCGTGGTCCTCGACGGGCACGCGACACGCGCGTACGTCTGCACCCGGTGCCTCAAGGCCGGGAAGGTTCAGAAGGCGCTCTAGAACGCGTAGGCTCGCGCCGTGGAGCGTGAGCCGTTCGTGATCGCGACGACCGACGCCGGCCGGATCGCGGTCTCTCCCGACGCGATCGCGCAGATCGTCGGTGCGGCAGCGGCCGAGAGCTACGGCGTGGTCGCCCTGGCAGGTCGGGGTCGCCTCTCGCGCCTCGTCCCGTGGGGCATCAAGAAGGGAGTCGACGTCGAGCGCCGAGAAGACGGCCTCGTCGTCGAGCTCCGGGTCGTCGTGGAGCACGGCCTCAAGCTCGCCGAGGTCGGGGACAAGGTCCGTGAGCGCGTGCAGTACGAGCTCGAGCGGATGATCGGGCTTCCGATCGCTTCGCTCGAGGTGCACATCGACGGCGTCCGAGGCCACTGATGCAGCTCGAAGCCGTCCGCCACCTGACGGGCTCGGCCCTTCGGAACCTCGAAGCTCACCGACGGCGTATCGACGACCTCAACGTCTATCCGGTCCCGGACGGCGACACCGGGACGAACCTCGTCCTCACGCTGCGATCCATCGTCGAGGCGTTGGACGCCTCCACCGCGGCGACGAGCGAGGACGTCGCGAAGGACGTGACCCGCGCCGCTCTCATGGGCGCTCGCGGGAACTCCGGCGTCATCTTCTCCCAGATCGTGCGCGGGTTCGTCGAGGTTCTCGGCCGCTCCGACAGCTTCAGCGCGCCGCTTCTCAGGCGGGCGTTTCGCGGTGCGAGCGACACCGCGTATCGGGCGGTGAAGCGTCCGGTGGAGGGGACGATGCTCACGGTCATCCGCGAAATGGCAGAGGAGTCCGAGAAGAAGGAGCACCGGCGCCTCGCTCCCGAGGAGCTCCTCCGGGTCGTGCTCGCACGCGGGGAGGATGCGCTCGCGCGCACGCCCGAGCTGCTGGACGTGCTGCGCAATGCGGGTGTTGTCGACGCCGGCGGCGCCGGCTTGGTCGAGATCACGCGTGGTCTCGTTGCCGGGGCGACGGGCGAGGAGCTCCCCGAGGCACCCGTCGCAACCGAGGCGCTCGGACTCGACGCGATCCACCTCGAGCTCTCGGAGTACCGCTACTGCACGGTGTTCGTCGTCGAGGGCGACAAGCTCGACAAGGACGGCCTCGAGACCGAGCTCGAGCAGATCGGCGACTCCCTGCTCGTCGTCGGTGACGAATCCGCGCTCAAGGTGCACGTGCACACCGACGAGCCGGGGCGGGCTCTCTCGCTCGGTACGGCCGTGGGCGTGGTCGAAGGGGTCGAGATCGCGAACATGCACCTGCAGACGGCCCAGCGAGAGGAGCGGCTGCTCGGCGGCGCCACCGGGACGCTCGCCGAGATCGAGACCGGTCTCGTCGCCGTCTGCCCGGGGAGGGGAAATCGCCGCCTCTTCGAGAGCCTGGGCGCCTCTCGTGTGATCGAAGGTGGTCAGTCGATGAACCCGTCCGCCGCCGACATCGTCGAGGCTGTCGAGTCCGTCGAGGCCCCCGAGGTGCTGATCCTCCCGAACAACGCGAACGTCGTCCTGACTGCGGAGCAGGCCGCCGCGCTCACTACGAAGTCCGTGCGGGTCATCCCGTCGACGTCGGTCCAGGCGGGCCTCGCCGCGATCGGCCGCTTCGTGGCGACCAACTCTCCCGACGAGAACGCGGAAGCGATGCGAGAGGCGCTCGTGGCGGCCGCGACGGGCGAGGTGACCGTCGCGTCCCGGGACGCCGAGCTCGACGGCATCGAGATCCGCAAGGGCGCATACCTCGGCTTCGTCGAGGGCGCGGCGGTGGTGTCGGACTCCGATCTCGACGCCGTGGCGAGCGAGGTCGTGAGGCAGTTACTCGCTGACGACAAGGAGTACCTCGCGATCCTCACGGGGGAGGACGCTCCCCAGCTCGACGGGCTCATCGAGCGCATCGAGCGCGAGCACCCGGACGTCATCGTGGACGTCCGCGACGGCGGCCAGCCGCACTATCCACTCCTCGTCCTGGCGGAGTGACGGCAAGAACGGACGCGATCCGCGTCCTGCTCGTCGAGGACTCGGACGTCTACCGCGACTCGCTCGTGTTCCTGCTCGGACGCTTCGACGACCTCGACGTCGTGGGCGCGGTGGCCGACGGCAACTCGGCGCTCCGCCTCGCCCGCGAGCTCGTTCCGGACGTCGTCGTCCTCGACTACAGGCTCCCGGACCGGGACGGGTCCGAGGTGGCGGCGGACCTGGCCGATTCAGGCGGCTGCGACGCCGTCGTCTTCCTGAGTGCCTCTGCAGGCGCGGAGGAGTACGATGCCGCGTCGAGCGCGGGAGCTGCGCTCGTGCGGAAGGACGAGGGGATCGACGCGCTCGTCTCCGCCGTGCGGGCCGCCGCCGGGAGGTGACGGGTGAAGCTGACGACGGAGAACACGGCGATCGTCCTCGACTCGACGTCGGACTATCCCGAGGCGCCGTCGCGGTTTCCGAACATGCGGTTCGTCCCGCTCTACGTCCGCTTCGGCGACGAGACCTACCGCGACTACGTGGAGCTCGGGCCGGCGGAGTTCTACGAGAAGCTCCGCGTTTCGCCGGTGACGCCTGCGACCGCTCAGCCGACGCCACAGGACTTCGTGACGACGTACCAGGAGCTCGCCGCCTACGAGCGCATCTACTCGCTGCACGTCTCGTCGAAGGTGTCGGGCACGTTCCAGAGCGCCGAGCTGGCCGCGCAGGAGATCGGCGGCGACAAGGTGCGAGTCGTCGACTCGCTCACGGCCTCCCTGGCGATCGCGATGCTCTCGCATGCGGTGCAGCGCCGCCTGGCTCGCGGGACGACGGACGAGGAGATCGGCGAGCTCGTCGATCGCTTCCACCGCGACTGCGAGGTCGTCTTCACCGTGGAGACGCTCGAGTACCTCCAGCGCGGGGGCCGTATCGGCAGAGCACAGGCGATGGCGGGCTCGCTGTTGAACCTGAGGCCGGTGCTCGGCGTCGACGACGGCGTCGTCGTCGCCGTCGCCCGTGTGCGCGGGCTCAAGAAGGCTGTGGCCGAGTTCGAGCGGCGGTTCGTCTCGGCGACGAGCGACGCGCCCGGCCTGCGGGTCGCGATCGCCCACGCCGACGCACCCGATTGGGTCGGGACGCTCTCGGAGCTCACCTGGCGCACCCGGCCGAAGGCCGAGATCGAGTTCACCTCGACGCTCGGCGCCGTCGTGGGAACGCACGCCGGCCCCGGCGCGGTCGGCTTCTTCTGGTTCCAAGACACGGACTGAGGGCACGGCACATGGCCCGGCGCCGACGTCTGTCCGCTGTCGCGATCGTCTTCGAGACGCACTCCACGAGCACGGACAACGAGCGCTGGATCGCGTCCGGCTGGCTCGACGGTGAGCTCTCGCCGCTCGGGCGGCGGCAGGCGCAGGAGCTCGGTGAGCGACACGCCGAGGACGAGCTGACGGCCGTCTTCGTCTCCGACCTGGCGCGGGCCGCGGATACGGCCCGCATCGCGTTCGGCGCCAGCGGCCTGCCGATCTTCCACGACTGGCGGCTTCGCGAGTGCAACTACGGCCTGCTCAACGGCACCGCGGTCGCCCGGCTCGAGGCCGAGCGGGCTCAGCATGTGGTCGATCCGTACTCCGGCGGCGAGAGCTACATCGACGTCGTCGCCCGCGTGCGGAGCTTCCTGCAGGATCTTCCCGCCCGCTTCGAGAACAGGCGCGTCGCCGTGATCGGCCACTCGGCGACGAAGTGGGCGCTCGACCACATCCTCGAGGGCACGCCGCTCGAAGAGCTCGTCGAGGGCTCGTTCCGCTGGCAGCCGGGGTGGCGCTACACGCTGCACGTCGACTCGTAGAGGCAGCCGTCCGTCCGCCGGGACCTATAGTGACTCGACGGTTGTGGCGGGGACGATTGCGCGCGCGAGGCTTCCCGTCGGCTTCGCCGGCGCAGGCGAGCCTGACCCCAGGCTGCGTCCGCGGTTCACGCCGCGTCCCGACCGACTCGAGGCCGCGATCGAGACGCTGCCCGGTGTCGGCCCGACGATCGCACGACGGCTCGCGCGACTTGGGCTCGAAACGGTCGGCGATCTCCTCTGGCAGCGTCCGCGTCGCTACGAGGAGCCGGTACCCGCGAAGCGGATCTGCGATCTCTTCGGCGACGAGGAGGCAGTCATCGAGGGCGTCGTCCGCTCGGCGACCAGCAGGAGGAGAGGCAGGCTCAAGATCCTGACGGCGCGCGTCGCCGACGGCACCGGCGAGATCAAGGCGACGTGGTTCAACCAGCCCTGGCTCGAGAGCAAGCTGGTGCCGGGCACGCCGGTGCGCGTCCGCGGCCGCGCGAATCGGTACGGCTTCGCCGTCAGCTCGTACGACCTCGACGGCGAGTCGGAGACCGCCGACTTCGCCCCCGTCTATCCCGCGAGCGAGGACGTCTCGCAGAAGAAGCTGCGCGAGCTTCGTGCTCATGCGCTCGAGCTCGTCCGTGACGTCGGCGAGCTTCTGCCGGCGTCGTTGCTCGGCGCCGAGCGGCTCCCGGGGCGAGCAGACGCGCTCGCATCCGTCCACCGTCCGCGCACGCTCGCCGAGGCTGAGATGGGGAGGAAGCGGCTCGCGTTCGAGGAGCTGCTCGTCCTCCGGCTCGCACTGGCGCGAACAGCCTCCCGGCGCGAGCAGGCGTCCGCAGTTCCGCTGGGAGCACCGGGCGAGCTGCTGGCGCGGTACCGCTCGTCCTTACCGTTCACGCTTACCCCCGACCAGGAGCGGTCGATCGTCGAGATCGACGCGGATCTCGCGCCGGACGACGCCGATGCAACGGCTGCTGCAGGGAGAGGTCGGCTCGGGCAAGACGGTCGTCGCCCTCTATGCGCTGCTGCGCGCGGTGGAGCTCGGACGCCAGGGCGCGCTGATGGCACCGACGGAGACGCTCGCCGAGCAGCACTTCCTCACCATCGACGAGCTCTGCGCACCGCTCGGCGTCCGGGTCAGCCTGCTGACGAGCTCGCTGCGGGCGAAGGAGCACGCGGCCGCGAGGCAGGTGATCGCGTCCGGAGACGCCGACATCGTCGTCGGCACGCACGCGCTGATCGAGACGGAGGTCGACTTCGACGACCTCGCCGTCGCCGTCGTGGACGAGCAGCACCGCTTCGGCGTCGCGCAGCGGAGCGCGCTCGTCGAGGGCCGCAGCCCGCACGTCCTGCACCTCACGGCGACGCCGATCCCGCGCACGCTCGCACTCACCGTGTACGGCGATCTCGACGTCAGCGAGCTCACGCTGCCGCCTGCAGACCGCAAGCCCGTGATCACGGCCTGGGTCACCGAGGAGCGGAGCTCGGAGGCGTACAAGAGACTGCAACGACACCTCGACGACGGCCGCCAGGCCTACGTCGTCTGCCCGCTGATCGAGGAGTCGGAGACACGCCGCGCGCGAGCCGCCGAGGCGGAAGCGGAACGTCTGCGCGCCGCGGAGCTACGGGGGTATCGCGTCGGCTGCCTGCACGGGCGCCTCCGACCTGCGGAGCGGCGCGAGCGTCATGGCGAGCTTCAAGGCGCGCGAGCTGGACGTCCTCGTCGCGACCACGGTGATCGAGGTCGGCGTGGACGTTCCCAACGCGACGATCATGATCGTCCAGGAGGCCGATCGCTTCGGGCTCGCGCAGCTCCATCAGCTTCGTGGTCGGGTTGGCCGCGGAGCCGAGCAGTCGTACTGCTTGCTCGTCTCGCGCCCCCGCGACGAGCTGTCGGAGACCGCGAGCGAGCGTCTGGAGGCGATGGTCGAGACGACGGACGGGTTCGAGCTCGCCGAGCGCGACCTCGAGATCCGAGGCGAGGGGCAACTTCTCGGCGCACGCCAATCCGGCTATTCGGATCTCCGCTTCGTGCGGCTGCGCCAGGACCAGGATCTGCTCGAGCGAGCGCGCGACGCAGCGCGAGGGCTCGGCGACGAGGGCCTGCTGGCCGACGAGGTCGACCGCGTGCTGGGCGAGGCCGAGCACCTCGGCGACTCGTAGTGAGGATCGTCGCCGGCTCGCGGAAGGGCCATCGCATCGATGCGCCCAAGGGCATCGTCACGCGTCCGACGGGAGACCGCGTCCGCGAGGCTGCGTTTGCGCTGGTCGGGTCGGTCGAGGATGCGTCCGTGCTCGATCTCTTCGCCGGCTCCGGCGCGATGGGGCTCGAGGCGCTCTCGCGCGGAGCGGCACGTTGCATGTTCGTCGAGCGGGACCGCGCGGCATGTCGGGTCATCCAGGCGAACCTCGAGAAGCTCCGCCTGACCGGCGCCGTTGTGGAGAATCGCGACGCGGGCTCGGCGCTCCGGGAGGAGCGCGAACGCGAGCATCGCTTCGACCTCGTCCTCGCCGACCCTCCCTACGACGACTGGCCGCGCCACGCGGTGACGCTCTCCGAGCTCCTTCCGGAGGTGCTCGAGCCCCATGCGCTCGTGGTGATCGAGACGTCGGAGCGGATCGAGCCCGACCTTCCACTCGACCTGGTGACGACGCGGCGCTACGGTTCCGCTCGCATCACGGTCTTTTCCCGATGATCACCGCAATCTGCCCAGGGAGCTACGACCCGGTCACGAACGGCCACGTCGACGTCATTCGACGAGCCGCCATGATCTTCGATCGCGTCGTCGTCGGCGTGGTGCGCGACCCGAGCCACAAGGCCACGCTCTTCACCGTCGAGGAGCGCGTCGCCTTTCTCGAGGATGCGCTCTCGAGCTGCAAGAACGTCGTCGTGGACGTGTTCTCCGAGCTCGTCGTCGACTTCGCCCGCAAGCACGACGCCACCACGATGGTGAAGGGCCTGCGCGTGATCGCCGACTTCGAGTGGGAGTTCCAGATGAACCACCTGAATCGGCAGCTCGCACCCGAGATCGAGACCCTCTACGTCATGTCCAGCCCGCAGTACAGCTTCGTGTCGTCGAGCGGAGTCAAGGAGATCGCGTCCTTCGGCGGGAGAGTCGAGGAGCTCGTTCCGGCCGCAGTGGCCCAGCGTTTCGTCGAGCTGTATCCCGGACGGGCGCCCCGGCGCCCCCGTCTCACCCCAGGAGTAGACTGCGCGCCCATGGACGTACTTGTGCTCATCGACAGGCTGGACGACCTCGTCCACAACGCGAAGGCAGTGCCGCTGACCGACCAGGTCCGCCTCGACCGCGAGGAGATCTACGAGATCCTCGACCAGATGCGGGCGACGATCCCGGAGGAGATCAAGCAGGCTCGGTGGATCGTCAAGGAGCGGCAGGAGATGCTCGCCGAGGCGAAGCGGGAGTGCGACCGGATCATTCAGGAGGCCCGCGAGCAGGCGATGCGCGAGGCGTCGCAGACCGAGATCGTCAAGCTCGCCGAGAAGCAGGCCGACGACATCGTCGACGACGCCAAGCGGCAGGCGCGCGAGACGCGGCTCGAGATGGAGGACTGGGCGGACTCGATCCTCTCCACGCTCGAGCTGAACCTCGACAAGTTCCTGACGGCCGTCAAGCGCGGCCGCGAGCGGTTGCACGAGCGCTCCCAGGAGACGGTCATCGCCGGGATCGGCCCCGAGCCCCTCGAAGAGCCCGAAGAGTACGAGCGCTTTGGTTGATCCGCAGATCGAGTATTCGCTAGCGCGAACACTCGATCGCGAGAATCCCTGAAGCCGGCCGCTTTCGCGGCCGGATCGCTGCGTCGACTCAGCCGTCTGACGGTTATGCGGCTGCCGGTTCGGCGGACAGCTCGCGACATACGCCGAGCGCCGACTCGGCGAACGCCTCGCCAGCGGGGCTGCGATGACGGTCGCCGTGCCAGACGAGGCCGATGACGCGCGGCGGGATCCGTCCCTGGAGGTCGATGATCTCGATGCTCGGATCGTCCTCGTCGACCGTCAGCTGGGGCGACACGCTCACGCCGACCCCTGCACCCACGAGCCCCTGGACGGTTCCGTTGTTGTCCGAGCGATAGACGAAGTTGGGCGCGCGACCGGCCGCGGTGAGCTGCGACTCGACGTGATCCATGGCACTGCAGTGGTTGAAGCCGATGAGCGGCTGAAGAGCGATCTCCTTGAGCGTCGGGACGCGCTTGAGCGCCGCCAGCGGCGAGCCGGCCGGGACGAGCAGGACGTAGGGGTCGGTGAGCAGCTCCAGCGACTCGTACGGGCCCGCCTCCACGGGGAGTGTCCAGAACGTGAGGTCGAGCTCCCCGCGCTCGATCATGGCCAGGAGCTCGCTCTCGTCCTGGGACTCGCGGAGCACGACCTCCACACCGGGGTGAGACTGCGAGAAACGACGGAGCAGCGGGGGAATCACCTTGGCGCCCACGCTCTGGAACGTCCCGACGCGCAGGCGGCCGGCGTCTCCTGCCTCGAGCGACGCCATGTCGGCCTTCGCCGCGAGCAGCCGCGCCTGGATCGCCTCGGCGTGTCGTAGAAGGATCCGACCCGCCTCGGTCAGCGAGATCGGTCGCGGTCCTCCGGGTCGGTCGATGAGGCGCAGGCCGACGATCCGCTCGAGCGCTGCGATCTGCTGCGATATCGCCGACTGGGTGTAGCCGAGACGCTCGGCCGCTCTCCCGAATGAGCCCTCGTCGGCGATTGCCTGGAGCGCTGCCAGATGGCGCAGATCGAGCCCTAGCCAGCGATCAGTCTCCATGATGGAATCGTACCAGCCGAGCATCGTGGCTAATCGTTCTCGAGCGGGCTTCGCCGGCGCTACGCTCCGCGTGTGACCGCTCTCGACCTGCGCTCCTTCCACCTTCGCCCGGGCGAGACCAGGCGCGAGCAGATCGACGTGGAGCTCGAGCCGTTCCAGCTCGGAGGACAGCGCTATGACTCGGTTCCGTCGGTCACCTCAACAGAGCTTGAGATCTCGCAGGCATCAGGAGCGACGGTGTTCGACATTCGCTTCGACGCTCACCTGACCGGGCCGTGCATGCGCTGTCTCGGCTTCGCCGAGGTCGAGGCGGTTGTCACGGCGCGCGAGTTCTACGATCCCGACGCGCCACCCGCCGACGAGCTGCGCTCGGACTACGTGGCGAACGAGCGGCTCGACGTGGGCGCGTGGGTGCGCGATGCGCTCGCCCTCGAGCTACCCGAGCAGGTCCTCTGCCGCCCCGAGTGCGCCGGGCTGTGCCCGGCCTGCGGCAAGGACCTGAACGTCGAGCCGCACGAGCACACCGAGCGCGAGCCCGACCCGCGGTGGGCTGCGCTCGGCGAGCTCAGAGATCAGCTCTAGGTCGCTGGTGCCGTCCTGACCTGGACGAGCCGGTAGCCGGCGACGCCTCCCAGCGCCGGGTCGCCCGAGCGATAGGCCTTCACGAAGAACTGCACGTGACCCTGTTTCCTCAGCGGGAATGTCTGCAGCGGGACGAGCTGCGCGGTCATCCACCCGTCGGTCGCCGTCAGCAGGCGGCTGCCCGACGTCACGCGCGGAGTCGAGCGGACGAAGACGACGACGTCGCGCACGAGATATCCGCGTGTGTCCGTGACCTTGACGCGCACGGTCACGGGGCCGCGTCGGCTCGCGACGGGGTTGGGCGAGAAGACGACCTGCGAGACGATCAGACGCTGGTCGTTGGGCACGCTCGACGGCGGGATCGAGACCGCACCGCTCGGCAGCCTGATCGCTCCCGCCGGAAGCGGGACGCCCACCGTGCCCGACTCGGACGACAGCACCGTCACCGAGCCCACGGCGTTCCGCGCCGTGACATTGCAGCGGAGCTTGCGGTTGACGTCGCTCGACGTGAGCCGGTAGCTGCGACCGGTCGCTCCTGGGATTGCCAGCGCACTCGCCGCCTGACGTGTTGCATCGAAGCCAGCTGTACGCGAACTCGATCGGCTGTCGTCCTCTCCAGCCTCCTACGGAGACCGTCAGCGTGGAGTCGACGAGCGGCGTCCCGGAGACCACGGGGATCGACGTGTTGACTGGCGGACCGACGATCGCAGCCGTCGGGTTCGACGCCACCGTCTGCGAGCCCTCGGAGTTCGTGGCCGTGACGCGAACGCGGAGCCGGAACCCGACATCGGCGCTCGTAACGACGTAGCGGGAGCCCGTCGCGCCCGCGATGGAGGTGCAGTCGCTCCCGTCCGGCAGTCCGCCGCCGACGCCGCAGCGGACCCAGCGATAGGCGAACGAGAGCCCTCCGCCGGTCCACCCGCCGCGTGAGGCGCTCAGCGTGCGTCCTTGCTCGGCACGGCCGTCGATCCTGGGCTCGCTCGTGGAGCGCGGAGGCGCGGAGGGCGCCGGGGTGCCCGCCGTCGGCAAGCTGAGCGCGGCGACTCCGATTGCTCCTGCCAGTGCTGCGACGACTCCGACCCTCGTTCTGCGCCTGTTCGATTTCGTCAGCGCGACCATCGTCTCCTCCTTGGGTCGCTTCCGGATGTCCATCGGTAGCTATGACGGCTCGGAGACGAGGCGGCTGCGAACTCTTGCGTACTCCTTACGAAGACTTACATCCGTCTCACAGAGCCGTTCGCACGGTCGTGGGTATACTCCGCGGCCGCTCATGGCCGTCCCGAAGAGGAAAACGTCGCGCTCCAGGCGCGACAAGCGTCGCGCACAGCACGGGATCTCCGTCCCGCGCGTCCAGGTCTGCCCGACCTGCAAGCAGCCGAAAAGGCCGCACCGCGTGTGCCCGAACTGCAAGACGTACAAGGGCCGGGATGTCGAGCCGCTTCGCCTCGACGTGCCGTAGGCGATAGTCCGGGCATGATCCGGGTCGCCGTCGACGCGCTGGGTGGCGACCGTGCTCCGGAGGAGGTCGTGGCCGGGGCGCTTGCTGCTGCATCCGAGGAGATCGAGCCCGTCCTCGTAGGGCCCGCCGAGCTCGGCGGGAACGGCCTTCCGCTGATCGAGGCGCATGAGGTCATCGCGATGGACGCGTCGGCGGTCGAAGCGGTCAAGGCGAAGCCCGACTCGTCGCTCGTCCGAGCGGTTCGAGCAGTTGCCCAGGGCGAGGCCGACGCAGTCGTGTCCGCCGGAAACACGGGAGCGATGCTCGCCGCCTCACTCCTGCACGTTCGGCGCCTTCCCGGGGTCCACCGACCCGGGATCGCGATCGTGATTCCGACGAAGCAGGGACCGAGCGTGCTGATCGACGCCGGCGCGAACGCCGACGGGCGCCCCGAGCATCTCGTGCAGTTCGCGCACATGGGAGTCGTCTTCGCAGAGGAGATCCTCGGCATCCGCGAGCCGGAGGTTCGACTCCTCTCGATCGGCGAGGAGGACGAGAAAGGCAACCAGCTCACGCTCGAGGCCCACGAATTGTTGCGCGAGACGACCCTTCGCTTCGCCGGCAACACCGAAGGTCGCGCGCTGCTCGAAGGCGGCACCGACGTGATCGTCACGGACGGCTTCACGGGAAACGTGGCGCTCAAGACGCTCGAAGGGACGATCAGGACGCTGCTCGGGTCGCTCCGCGGCGAGCTCGAGTCGTCGGTACGCGGCAAGCTCGGTGGGCTGCTCATCAGGCCTGCTGCGCAGAACCTGCGCGAGCGCCTCGATCCCGAGACCTACGGCGGCGGCTACCTCCTCGGATTGAACGGGCTGGTGGTCATCTCACACGGATCGAGCTCGCGAGTTGCGATCGCGAATGCCGTTCGCCTGGCCGCTCGTGGCGTCGAGCATCGAGTCGTCGAACGACTGCGAGAACGCCTGGGTTCGGGCGTGTTAGCATCGGCGCGCTCCACGACCCCGACGGTAGAGAGGTGAGGTTTCGACGTGGCCAACTCGCGTGAGGAGATTCTCGAGCAGGTCAAGGGTGCTCTTTCCGACAAGCTCGGCATCGACGAGAGCGAGATCACGGAAGAGGCGTCGTTCGAGCAGGATCTCGGCGCCGATTCGCTCGACCTGGTCGAGGTCGTGATGGATCTCGAAGATCAGTTCGGGCTCAAGATCCCCGACGAGGACGCACGGGAGCTCACGACCGTCGGCAAGGCGATCGACTACGTCATCGCGCATCAGGCCTGAGCCCGATCGACATGCCGGTCCGGCCGAGCTCGGCCGCCTGATCTCGGCGCTGCCGGCCGACCGGCTCGAACAGGTCTTCACGCATGCCTCGTGGGCGGAGGAGCGCGCCGAGTCCTACGAACGCCTGGAGTTCCTCGGCGACAGCGTGCTCGAGCTCGCAATCGCCCGCGCTGTCTTCGACCGTTTCAGCGCCGCATCCGAGGGGCGCCTGGCCAAGATTCGCGCGCACGTCGTGTCGCGTCAGAGCTGCGCCGCGGTCGCCAAGGAGCTCGACCTCGGCACGACGCTGCTCGAGTACGCCGTCGACGTCCCCGACGACGAGTTGCAGCGGATCTCGCGGAGCCGCAATGTGCTCGCGGCGGTGCTGGAGGCCGCGATCGCGGCGGTCTACCTCGAACTCGGGTTCGAGCAGATCGAGCCTGCGATCGTCGAAGCGTTCGACGAGCGGATCGAGTACGCGCGCTCGAGCCACGTCGACTACAAGACGGAGCTGCAAGAGGCGCTCGCGCGCTCGGGGACGCAGGTCAGGTACACGGTGCTCGAGGTGGAGGGGCCGCCTCACGACCGGCGCTTCGTCTGCGCCGCGCACGTTGCCGGCGAGCAGCTCGGCACGGGACGGGGCTCGACGAAGAAAGCTGCCGAGCAGGAGGCTGCGCGCCAGGCACTGGAGGCGCTCGGCGTCGTCCCGGACCGCATCTGAACGGGCGTCGGCGCCGTCCGGCTGGACGTTGAGAATCCAGGCCCGGTGCACCTGCGCACGCTTCGCATCCGTGGGTTCAAGTCGTTCCCGGAACCGCTCGAGATCACGCTCGAGCCGGGCGTGGCCGTCATCGTCGGCCCGAACGGCTCGGGCAAGTCGAACATCGCGGACGCGGTCGTCTGGGCGGCCGGCTCGCTGACTCCGTCGGAGCTGCGCGCCGAGAAGCCCGACGACGTCCTCTTCGCGGGCGGCAGCGATCGCAAGCCCGTGGATCACTGCGAGGTCGAGCTCGTCTTCGACAACGAGGACGGAACGTGGCCCGACCTCGACTTCTCCGAGGTCTCGATCGCACGCCGCCTCGTGCGCGGCGCCGAGGGTCAGTACCTCGTGAACCGTGCGCCCGGTGCGCAGGACCGATCTCGTCGAGATCCTCGCGGACGTCGGGCTCGGGTCGGCCATGCACTCGATCGTCGGTCAGGGAAAGGTCGAGCAGGTGCTCGCCTCGAAGCCGGAGGACAGGCGCGCATTCGTCGAGGAGGCTGCCGGACTCGGGAAGTTCAAACGCCGCCGGCACCGAGCCGAGCTCAAGCTCGCGCGGGTCGCGTTGCAGGTCGAGCGTGCCCACGACGTCGAGCAGGAGGTTCGAAAGCGGTTGCGTCCTCTTGCGCTCCAGGCGACGGCGGCGGAGCGCGTCGAGAAGCTGGCGCTCGAGATCGCAGCGCTTCGCGCGCGCGATCGCGGAGCTCGACCTCGCTGACGCGGACGGCCGTCGTGCCGAGGCACAGGAGCGCAAGGACGGAGCGGCCCTCGTTCGGCGCGGATCCCAGTCTCGACTCGAGGGACTGCTCGCCGACCGTGCGCGAGCGGAGGAGGAGCTCTCGGACGCGGCCGGCAGGCGAGAGGCCGCCGTCGCTGCCCGCTACCGGCTGCAAGGGGCCAGCGAGCGGCTCGAGCTGCGGCGGGAGGCCTCCTCGGGGTTGCTCGGGCGCTTCCGGAGCGAGACACCGTCTGCCGAGCGGGCAGGCCGCCGACAGTCTCACAGCTGGAGCGCGAGGCGGTCACGGCAGCCGCGGCGGCGCGGAGCGCGGAGCTGGAGCGCGATCGACTCGCCGAGCGGGTGGAGCTCACCCGCGAGCGGGCGCGTGCGCTGGAGCAGGCGCTCGCCGAGCAGGAAGGTCTTCCTCCCGCGGCTCGTGCCCTGGCGGAGGGCGGCGCGCGGCTTGCCCTCTCCGCGCTCGACGTCGAACCGGGGACAGAACGCGCCGTCGCAGCTGCGTTGCGCACGCGTGCGTCGGCGGTGCTGGCGGACGACCCGGTCGTCGGGCTCGCGCTCCTCCAGCGCGCCCGCGCGGCTGGCCTCGGGAGCCTGACGATCCTCACGCGTCGTTCGCCGCAGGAGCTCGTGAGTGAGGTGCCCGTGGTCCCGCTGACCGCGCTTCTCGACGCCGAGGTCGCCTCCGTGACACCCGAGGGCTTCGGCTACGACCCGGCGCGTGGCGAGCTCTGGTTCGCGGGTGAGACCGCGGAGGCCGTGCTGCTCGAGCTCCACGGACGCAGTCGAGCACTGGCGAGCGAGGTCGAGGCGCTCGACGCCGAGCTCGCGACCGCGACGCAGGCTGCCGCCGCTCAGCTGAACGAGCGCGGGCGGCCGAGGCGGCGTGGGGGCATGCGGTGCCGAAGCGTGCTGCTGCATCACTCGACGCGGCGCTTCTGAACAGGCTCGTCGAGCTCGCCAGCTCGCTCGACGACTCGCTGGCTGCCGCGCACCGGGCGGCAGCGCGGTTCGAAGCGCCGTTGCGCGCGCGCGTCGACGCCGGCGCGACCCGGGCCGGGGAGCTCGGTGAGGAACTCCGCCAGCTCGGCGCGGCCGAGGTCGGCCTACGGACGGAGCTCGACGAGGCGAGCGCGGCGCTCACCGCCGCCGAGGTCGAGATTGCGCGAGTCGACGCGGAGACGAGCGAAGCGACTCGCCGACTCGAGGCGTCGGGAGGAGTGGCACCGGCGGAGGGCGACGATCGGGACGAGCTCGCGACCCGTGTCGAGCGTCTCGAGGCGCGCCGCGCGACGCTCGGTCAGGTCAATCCGCTGGCGCGGGAGGAGTACGAGGCAGAGAAGGAGCGGCTCGACGATCTCAAGGCCCAGCGGGAGGATCTCGAGAAGAGCCTGGAGGAGCTCGAACGGCTGCGGGCGGAGCTCACCGAGACCGTTGAGCGCCGGTTCGCGGAGACGTTCGCGTCGGTGGCCGAGCACTTCGAGGAGGTCGCCTCGACGCTGTTCCCGGGAGGCGAGGGTCGGCTGCGTCTGGTCGATCCCGACCCGGACGAGCCGGAGCACGAGCCGGGAGTCGAGGTCGAGCTGCGCCCTGCCGGCAAGCGGATCACGCGGCTTTCCCTGCTGTCCGGCGGCGAGAAGGCGCTCGGGGCCATCTCCTTCCTGTTCGCCCTCTTCCTCGCGCGCCCATGTGCCTTCTACCTCCTCGACGAGGTCGAGGCCGCACTCGACGACGCGAACATCGCGCGCTTCGTCGAGCTGCTGCGCCGCTACTCCGACCGAGCCCAGTTCGTGGTCGTGACCCACCAGAAGAGGACGATGGAAGCCGCGGATATCCTCTACGGCGTGACGATGGGCCCGGACGGCGTGTCGCAGGTCGTGTCGCGGCGCCTGCCGCAGCACACCGAGAGCGTCGCCGCGAGGGTGAGCCGAGCGGCGTGAGCCGTACCTGGGCCGAGCTCCTCGGCGACGAGGTCACGGCGGCGGACGAGCCCGAGCGCACGGGTTTCCTGGGCCGCATGCGCGACTCCCTCGCGAAGAGTCGCCGCGCACTCACTGCCGAGCTGGCGGCAGCCGCCTTCGATGCCGGCGACGACGAGGCGTGGGAACGGCTCGAGGAGGCTCTGATCCGCAGCGACGTGGGCGTACCGGCGACGGCCGAGCTCGTGCGGCGACTCGAGGCAAAGGGCGTGGTGGGCGACCTCGAGGACGAGCTCGTCGAGGAGGTCGGTGACATCTTCGGCGAGTCCGCCCACGCTCACCCTCGACCAGCGACCGGCCGTCGTCCTGGTGGTCGGCGTGAACGGCACGGGAAAGACGACGACGATCGGCAAGCTGGCGCAGAAGCTGCGGGAGCACGGGCGCTCGGTGCTCGTCGGCGCGGCCGACACCTTCCGCGCGGCCGCCGAGGAGCAGCTCGAGATCTGGGCGCAGCGCGCCGGCGCCGACTTCGTAGGGTCCCCGAGGGGTGCGGATCCGGCTGCCGTCGCCTTCGACGCGGTCGAGGCCGCCCGCGCTCGCGGTCACGACGTCGCCATCATCGACACGGCCGGGCGACTGCACACGCAGGGAAATCTCATGTCCGAGCTGGAGAAGGTGAGACGCGTGATCGCGACGCGCCTCGACGGCGCTCCACACGAGACGCTCCTGGTCGTGGACGCCACGACGGGCCAGAACGGGCTCCAGCAGGCGCGCCTGTTCGGCGAGGCGGTCGGCGTCACAGGCGTGGTGCTCACGAAGCTCGACGGCAGCGCCCGGGGCGGAGTCGCGGTCGCGATCGCGGTCGAGCTCGGGCCTGCCCGTGAAGCTCGTCGGGATCGGGGAAGCCGTCGACGACCTGCGACCGTTCGACGCGCACGACTACGCACGGGCCCTGGTCGCCGGTTGACGAAGCTTTAGGAAATTCCCTCGATCGAGGGGCGGGTCCCGTTGCAGGCGGCCGATCGGCCGCGTACGCTTTGAGCGGATCCTGCACGCGACGAGGGGTAAGGGAGGACTGGGAATGGCAGTCGCGATGTTCATGCACTGGCCGGGCGTCACGTCCGACCAGTACGACGCCGTCATGGCGAGGCTCGGCCTGGATGCCAACCCCGCCGCGGGCGGTGTGCTCCACGTCGCGGCCGTTACGGACGAGGGCCTGGACGTCTGCGATGTCTGGCAGACGGAGCAGGCCTTCTCGAGCTTCCTCCAGAACCGCATGCTTCCCGCGGCGAGCGAGCTCGGAATCGGAGGCGAGCCGGACATCCGGGTCGTCCAGCTCCACAATCTCTACGCCGAGGATCCGGACATGATCGACCGGATCGGCGCAGTCTCACTTCCAGCGGCAGTCGCCAGCTGGGCCAGTTGACGCGCTAGGAGGCGCGACCAGCTGGTCGCGCCTCCTACGATCGATTTCCGCGCCATGGTCGAGCGACGCCGCTAGCGCTCGCGTTCTCTACGCCTCTCCTGCGAACACGCTCAGCGGCAACACCATGCCGACGTTCCAGACGCCCGCATCCACGATCTCGTGGATGCGTAGGTCGCCCGCCAAGCTGCAGAGGACGTATGCGTCCTCGCGGCTGAGCCCCTTCTCGGCGGTCAGCCATCCGATCATGTTGCGTACGGCGGTCCGCGCGCCCCCTCCATGAGATCGGCATCGATTCCCATCGTCCCGTAATGCGGTCCCGGGTCTCCCACAGCCCGTGGAACGTTGAACGCCGGGCCGGAGATCGAGGTCTTTTGCAGCCCGAACCTGAGCGATGCCTCCATCGCGCATTCGATCGCGCTGACGCACACCTCGCCGTCTCCCTGCGCCCCGTGTGCGTCTCCGCACGAGAAGAGCGCTCCCTCCCGCCAGATCGGCAGCCACAGCGGTGACCCGACGACGAGATGGCGGCAGTCGACGTTTCCGCCACCCTTATGCGGTGGAAACGGCGAGTGCTGACCGGACTCCTCGGTCGGAACGCCCATGGTTCCGAGGAACGGGTCGAGAGGAACCTCCACGCTAGCCGCGACGGCGGCCGTCGACCCGTTCCGGAGGTCGTAGATCTTGAGGAAGGGCTCCGGGAAGTCATCAGCGAGAAGCCCGAGGTCCGGCAAGAAGGCCGTCCATCCCCACGGTCCCGGGGTGAGATCGAGCACCTCCACCTCGAGCGTGTCTCCCGGCTCGGCCCCTTCGAGGTAGATGGGGCCGGCCAGGTTGTAGATCGTTCGAATCCACGGCGACCTGGTCGATCGTCGAGCTCTCGGACCCCTGACCTTCGCCGGTGATCGGTAGAGCGAAGTGGATGACGTCGCCGGGTTTGATCGTGACGAACGGGCTCGCGGTCGCGATCCCAATCGTGGTGGATGTGCGGTGGGCCGATCCGATGTTCGAGACCCATGGGACTCCTCTGGTCGCCGTGACCGGCCGAGTCTAAGTCCGACGGATTGCTCCCGTAAGTGTCGTTCGGCGTCGTTGTCGGCTGATTCCACACGCGTTACGATCGGCCGACGCTCACTGACATGTCCCCGCAGCACAGGTGCGGGGCTCAGGCGGGAGCGGAACCCCGAGGCTAGGAGTGGATATGAGACGTGGAGCGAAAGCACTGGTTGTGCTGATCGTCGTCTCGCTCGCAGCTGTGGCGGCCGCATACGCGAGCACGACGTCGCCGCAACGGCAGGCGCAAACAGGATCGAGCGGCGCTGATGAACGCCCATCGCGGTGGAACGTTGAAGATGGTCGCAAAGACCGCAGGGGGCACGCTCGACCCGCAGGTCAACTACACACTCCAGTACTGGAAGCTCGTACCAGGCGACTTACGACGGCCTGCTCGCGTTCAAGAAGGCGGGCGGCAACGCAGCCGTTCAACGTCGTTCCGGACCTCGCCGAGGAGATCCCGACGCCGACGAACGGCGGGAAGACCTACGTCTTCAAGCTCCGCAAGGGGATCAAGTTCTCGAACGGCAAGACCGTGACGCCGGACGATGTCGTCGCGTCGTTCCAGCGGATCTTCAAAGTTCAAGAGCCCGACATCCGGCGGCGTTCTACGCGGGCATCGTCGGCGCGGACGCCTGCCTGAAGAAGGCGGCCACGTGCACCCTCGAAGGGGGCGTCGATCGCGAATCGCTGCGGCGGGCACGGTGACGATCAACCTCGAGGCACCCTGACCCCGAGTTCAAGCTACAAGCTCGCCGTGCCGCACGCGACGATCCTGCCCGCAGAGCAGCCCGTCGAAGGACGCCGGCACGAAGCCCCTGCCGGGCACCGGCGCCTACATACTTCACGTCGTACAACCCGAACAAGCAGCTGCGTCATGAAGCGCAACCCGTACTTCAAGGAGTGGTCGAAGCGACGCGCAGCCGGACGGGCTACCCCGACGTCAGATCGACCATGTCGTTCGGCCTGACCGTCGAGGCCGCAGGTCACCGCGGTCGCAGAACGGCCAGGCCGACTGGATGTTCGACGACCCGCCGGCCGACCGGCTTGACCGAGCTCGGCACGCAAGTACGCGGACCAGGTGCACGTGAACCCGCTGACGGCGTTCTGGTACCTGCCGATGAACACGAACATCCCGCCGTTCAACAACGTGAAGGCGCGGCAGGCGGTCGAACTACGCGATCGACCGCAACGCGACTGGTCAAGATCTTCGGCGGGCCGAACCTCGCCACAGCCCGTCGTGCACAGGTCCTGCCGCCGGGCTTCCCCGGCCACGAGCGACGTACTGCCCGTACACGAAGAACCCGGGCACCACGCTGGTCGGCACCCGACCTGGCGAAGGCGAAGACAACTCGTCAAGGAGTCCGGTACCGCCGGGCAGAAGGTCGCCGTCACTCGTCGGACGACGAGGTCAACAAGGCGATGGGCGTCTACCTCGCAGAGCATCCTGACTCAGATCGGCTACAAGGCGAAGGTCAAGCCGATCTCCGCGAACATCTCAGTTCACCTACATCCAGAACACGAAGAACAAGGTCCAGATCAACGTCCAGCAGTGGTACCAGGACTACCCCGCGGCGTCGGACTTCCTCTACATCCTGCTTCGGCTGCGAGTCATTCCACCCGGGCAGCGACTCGAGCATCAACATCGCCGGCTTCTGCGACAAGAAGATCAACGCGAAGATGCACACGGCGCTCGAAGCTGGGCTCGACCGACCGAGGCCGCCGCCGAACGGCATGTGGACGCAGATCGACCAGGATGGTGACGGACAAGGCGCCGATGGTGCACGCTGTTCAACCCGAAGCACATCGACTTCGTCTCGAAGCGCGTCGGCAACTACAGTTCAGCAAGCAGTTCTACTGGCTAGTCGGCCAAGTCGTGGGTGCAAGTAGGAGCCCGGCGTCCGATCGCCTGACGGCTCGATGAGCTGAAACGCTCGCGGGCGGGCTGACGCCTGCCGTCGGCGGGCGCGGGAGCCGTGCGGCGCGAGCCCCTGGGCGCTCGCGCGCCGGCGGCTCCGGCGAAACAGGGTCGCGATGGCGATGCTCGGCGTCTTCGCCGCTGATCGTGCTCGCCTGCCTCGCGGCGCCCCTCTACGCAGACCGACATCGCGCACACCGATCCGTTCCGGCTCGAACCTCGACGGCACGACCATCGTGGACGGCGAAGGTGGTGCCGGTCATGAAGCAGGAGTCGCGCGCGGGCTCGGCCTCGGCGTGACGCCGATCGGCCCGACCTGGGACCCGCACCACTACTTCCTCGGCGCCGACAACCAGGGACGCGACGTCGCGGCGCGGCTCCTCTACGGCGGGCGCAACTCGCTGCTGATCGGGATTTCGCGGCGCTGATCACGTGCCTCCTCGGGACCATCATCGGTCTCGTCGCCGGCTTCTTCGGGCGGCGTTCTCGACGCGTCCTCTCGCGGCTTCTCGAGTGGTCTGGGCGTTCCCCGTCTACCTGTTTGCGATCTGCCTCTCGACGGTGCTGCTCACGAGCGAGCTATCGTGATCGGTCCCTTCACGATCGAGGCCGGGAGCCTCGTGCTGCCGATCTCATCATCGGCCTCGTCTACGTCCCGTACGTCGCGCGACCCGGTGCGCGGCGAGGTGCTCTCGCTGCGGGAGCGGGAGTTCGTCGAGGCGGCTATCGGCCATCGGCGCGTCGACCTGGCGCCTGCTCCGGAGCGAGATCCTCCCGAACGTCGTCACGACGGTGATCGTCCTCTTCCCGCTCATGATGGCGCTCGCGATGCTCACCGAGGCGGCGCTGTCGTTCCTCTCGATCGGCGTCCAGCCGCCGAAGGCGAGCTGGGGCACGATCATCCACGACGGCCAGGATCTGCTCTACACACGCCGGCCGTCGCGCTGGCGCCCCGGAGTCGCGATCGTGCTCACGGTGCTCGCGCTGAACGTCCTCGGCGACGGCGTCCGCGATGCACTCGACCCGCGCGCAAAGTCAGGTGACCGCTGATGCTGCGCTTCGTCGCGCCGGCGCGCGCGTCGGCGATGGTGCTCGTCCTGTTCGCGATCAGCGTCCTCGTCTTCCTCATCTTCTTCGCGACGCCCGGCGTCGACCCGGCCGCGCGCATCGCCGGGCGGAACGCCGACCAGCAGACACTCGCGCGCAGGTGCGGCACGACTTCGGGCTCGACCGGCCCATGCCCGTCCAGTACGCGCTGATGATGAAGAAGCTCTTCATCACGCGCGACCTGAGTCGTACGTGAACCGGGGCGCGAAGGTCATTCCGCAGGTCGTCGAGGCCGCGCCCGTGACGCTCTCGCTCGTGCTCGGAGCCGCGGTCATCTGGGTCCGTTCGCGCATCGGGCTCGGGCTGTCTCGCCGCCGTCTTCCGGGGCACGCCCCTCGACGCGCTGTGATGATCATCGGGCTGATCGGGATCTCGATGCCCGTCTTCTGGCTGGGCGAGGTCGTGAACCTGCTCACCCAGAGCCGCCTCCACGACACGTTCCTCTTCTCCTGGGTGCCGCCGCTCGGCTACGTCCCGCTTCACGGAGTCGCCCGTCGGGCTGGTTCAAGGCGCTCCTCCTCCCCTGGCTGACGCTGTCCGTCCTCTACATCGGTATCTACGCCCGCGTGCTCCGCTCGTCGACTCGTCGAGGCGCAGGAGCGAGGATTACGTCCGCACGGCGCGCGCGAAGGGACTGACCGAGCGCGCGTGCTCCTCCGGCACTCGCTGCGCACCTCGCTGATCGCCTTCGTCAGCCTCTTCGGGCTCGACTTCGGCGCCCTCGTCGGCGGCGCGCGCGCTGCTCACGGAGGTCGTCTTCGACCTGCACGGGCGTCGGCAAGCTGACGTATGAGTCGCTGCAGAACTTCGACCTGCCCGTGATCATGGCGACGGTCATCTACGCCGCGTTCTTCGTCGTCATCGTCAACGCGCGTCGTCGACCTCCTGTACGCGCGGCTCGACCCGCGGGTCCGCATGCCTGACGCCGACAACGCCGCTCCTCGAGGTCCGTGACCTGCGCGTCTCGTTCCGACACGGAGGAGCGGCGTCGTCAAGGCGGTCGACGGCGCTCTCGTTCACGGTCGGCCTCGGCGAGGTGCTCGGCATCGTCGGCGAGTCGGGCTCCGGGCAAGACCGTCTCGATGCTGGCCGTCATGCGGCTGATCCGCGACCCGAACGCGATCATCGAGGGGGAGGTCCTCTATCGCGGCCGCGACCTGATGAGCTGTGTCCAGAAGGAGATGCGCGAGGTGCGCGGGCAGCGAGATCGCGATGATCTTCCAGGATCCGCTGACCGCGCTGACGCCGGTGTACACGGTCGGCTGGCAGATCGCGGAGCAGCTCCGCGCGCACCAGCGCTGTCGCAAGCGCGCAGGCGCGGACGCGCGCGGTCGAGCTGCTGCGAGGTCGGCATCCCGAACGCCGAGCCGGCGCGTCGACGACTATCCGCACCAGTTCTCGGGCGGCATGCGTCAGCGCGTGATGATCGCGATGGCGCTGTCCTGCAACCCGTCGCTGCTCATCGCCGACGAGCCGACGACCGCGCTCGACGTCACGATCCAGGCGCAGATCCTGAGCTGCTGAAGCGCCTCCAGGACGCGACCACGGCTCGGCGATCGTGCTGATCACGCACGACATGGGCGTCGTCGCGGCATCGCCGAGCGGGTCGTCGTCATGTACGCCGGGCGGCGTGGTCGAGGAGGGCGCCGAGGTCGAGGCGTCTTCCGCGACCCGCAGCATCCGTACACGTGGGGCCTGCTCGGACTCGATCCCGCGGCTCGGACCGGCCGCGCGTCGACGGCTCACCGCGATCCCGGGCGCGCCGCCGTCGCCGCTCGCGCCGCCGCCCGGCTGCCGCTTCGCGCCGCGCTGCGCGCATGCGCTTCGATCTGTGCTCGACCCGGCCCGAGCTCGCCGAGCGGCGCGAGCCCGGCCATGCGCGACGCTGCCATCTCGACGCGGCGGCACGGCGTCGAGACGCTCGGAGGCACGCGAGATCGGCGTGAGCGCGAATGACCGCGCCTGCCGATGGACCGCCCCTGCTCGAGGCGGTCGACCTCGTCAAGCACTTCCCAGTTCGAAGACGAGTTCTCGTGCAGCGCAAGCGTCGGACGGTCGCGTGCACGCGGTCGACGGCGTCTCCTCGAGGTCGGCGCGGCGAGACGCTCGGCGTCGTCGGCGAGTCCGGCTGCGGCAAGTCGACGCTCGGCCGGCTGCTCGTCCGGCTGCATCGAGCCGACGAGCGGCACGCTGCGTCTTCGACGGCAACGACATCACGACGCTGTCGCGCGCGAGCTGCGGCCGTTCCGGCGCGAGCATGCAGATGGTCTTCCAGGACCCGTACGCGTCGCTCAATCCGCGCAGGCGCGTCGGCGAGATCGTCGGCCGACCCGCTCCGAGATCCACGCGTCGGCAACGGGCGAGGACGATCCGCAGCGCCGCGTGCGCGAGCTACTGGATGTCGTCGGCCTCTCTCCGCACCACGTCAACCGCTACCCGCACGAGTTCTCCGGCGGCCAGCGCCAGCGGATCGGCGTCGCCCGCGCGCTCGCGCTCAACCCGCAGCTGATCGTGGCGGACGAGCCGGTCTCGGCGCTCGACGTGTCGATCCAGGCGCAGGTGGTCAACCTGCTCGACGATCTTCAGGACGAGTTCGGCCTGACGTACGTCTTCATCGCGCACGACCTCGGTGTCGATCCACCACGTCTCGGATCGGATCGCGGTGATGTACCTCGGCGTGATCGTCGAGACGGCGCCCGCCGATGACGCTCTACGCTCGGCCGATCCACCCCTACACCGAGGCGCTCCTCTCGGCGATCCCGGACATCGATACGGGACGAGGAGGAGACGCCGCGCGAGCCAGGATCGTGCTCGAGGGCGAGGTCCCGAGCCCGATCGCGCCGCCGTCGTGGCTGCCGCTTCCATCCGCGCTGCCGCTACGCGACGGAGATCTGCCATGAGGTGCGGCCGCCGCTCGCCGACTTCGGTCACGGCCGCTTCGCCGCGTGCCACCATCCACTCGGCGGCGCGATCCCGGCCACGGGTAAAGGAGCCGAGCTCGCATGAGCTACGACGGAAGGCGAGCTTCAGCTGGGACGGCCACGAGACCTGGAACGGACGGGTCGTCGGTACGCGTTCAGGACGAGCCGCCTCGTCGAAGACGCCGGTCGTGATCTGCCACGGCGGCCCGGGCGCGGCCCACGATTACGTGCGAGCCGATCGCCGACCTCGCGGGTACGAGCGCGCCTGCGTGCTCTACGATCAGCTCGGCTGCGGGAAGAGCGAGCACCTGCCGGAGGCACCCGCTGAGTTCTGGACGCCGCAGCTCTTCAAGGACGAGCTCGGGGCGTTGACGCGGCACCTCGGGATCGACGGCCGGCTATGCCGTCATCGGGCAGTCGTGGGGCGGAATGCTCGCGATGGAGTACGCCCTGGATCGGCCGGCGGGGCTGCGCGCGATCGGTCGTCGCCGATTCGCCGGCGAGCATGCGGCTATGGGTCGTCGGAGGCGAACCGGCTGCGCCGCGATCTACCGGAGGACGTGCAGGAGACGTTGACGTCGGCACGAGCAGGACGGGAACGACGTCCGATCCGGAGTACGAGACCGCCGTGCGGGTGTTCTACGACCGCCACCTGTGCCGTGTGCCGTGGCCGGACTGCCGTGAGTGCGGACGTTCGCGCAGATGGACGGCCGACCCGACCGTCTACCACACGATGAATGGCCCGAGTGAGTTTCACGTGGTCGGGTCACTGAAGGAGCTGGGACATCACCGACCGGCTGCACGAGATCGCGACGCCGACGCTCCTCCTGTCAGGCCGATACGACGAGGCGACGCCGCATGATCGTCGAGCAGATCCACGAGCGCATCCCCGGCGCGCAGTGGACGATCTTCGAGGACTCGAGCCACATGCCGCACGTCGAGGAGCCCGAGGCGTTCCTCGAGCGCGTGGAGGACTTCCTTCAGACAATCGACTGAGCCCGAGGCCCAGCGGTCACGGAGACGGCGGCGTAGACGGGCGGCTCGGCACCGCCTTCGCTAATCGCGCTTGCTCCTGTCGCCTCCGAGTGCGGGTCGCACCGACAACGAAGCCCTTCTCCTCGCTCACGCGAACGGCCTCGGCGCGCACATCCTCGGCCTCGTCGGTGAAACCCGCTCCATCGAGGACCTCGCCGAGGCCGTCCAGCACGAACCACTTGAGGAAGAGAAAGTCCGTGGGCTGCAGGATCGCTACGGCCTCTCGGGCGATTCGGATCGCCTGCTCGGTGTCCCCTTTGCGGGCAAGGATCTTCGCCCTGACGCATCGCAGCAGGCCTTGCGAATAGGCGTCGTCACTGCCGGCGAGTCTCGTCCCCCAGACTGAATGATACGCCTCGACCTCCTCGTATCGGCCTTGGACGTAGACGGCCTCCGCGAGGTGCCTCGCAATGGTTGTCGAGGTAGGGCAGCGCGCCCGTGCCGGTCAGTGACTCGGCCACGCCTCCAGGGGCGTCCGGCTCGGCGACTCCCGGACGCCGATCGCGCGGGCGATCGCGTTCGGCACGAGCGGCCCCGTGATCCTGACGGAGCGCCAGCCCTACGAGATGGACGGGCCGCTCGAGCGCTGCCGCGGCGGCGAGCGCCCGCGCATCGCCTAAGGCGAGGTTCCCCCAGCTGAAGAGAGCGGCCGACATCGCCTTGCGGTCGCCTTCGGCGCTGAGCAAGCGCGTCACGACACCGAAGAATTCCCGCTTCGACCGGCATCCGGCCTGCCCAGACGACCAACGGCAACCAGGAGAGCGACTCCAACCACTCTCGGTGGTCGCCGGCGGCATACGCGTGCACAGAGGCCTGCTCCCACGCCTCCTCGGTAGGCCCCGAAATTGCACTTCGTCAGATGGAACAGGCCGAGCAGGGACCAGCCCTTCGCCAGCCCGTGCCCGTCGTCGTGCTCTTCGAAGATCGATATGGCCCGCGTCGCCTCGCGATACGCCTCTTCTGCCCAGCCCTCCGGCTCGGCCAAGAAACGCACCCATAAGTCGAGGATCAGGGGCATGTGCCTGAAGTCGGCGATCGGCGGAGGCCGTGGCGGCTTCACTCATCTCGGCAATCACATCCTGCGTACGCCCCAGGTCGCCGGTCTCCAAGAGCGCGAAGGCGAGCTCGGGCAAGAGATCGAGCCGAGCCGGATCTAATCTGGCGGGCCGATGGGCAACCGCGCGAGACAACATGTTGACGGCCGCAGGCATGTCGCCGCGCGTGAAGGCCCGCCTTCCCGGCCGATGTCAGGCGCGCGCTCGCCTGGCGCGCGAGCGACTCGTACGCGCTCGTTCGACAAGACCAAGCTCCGCTAGAGAACCGGTACGCCTGCTCCAGGTGGTAGCCGACGATCTCTTCGTAGTTCGAACGGGCCGGTCGCCCGCTATGCCCTCGATCCAGATCGCGAACCCGCTCGTGGAGCTGAGCTCGGGCGCTCCTTCGGTATGCCGCTGTAGGCCGTGTCGGCTGGATGAGGATATGGGTGGAACTGAAAGGCATCCTCGCCCCGCGATCGTCGAGCGGCTCGGGCCGGATGAGATCCTTGCCTACGCAGGGACTGGAGGCTGCCTGCCGACGCGAGGACGCTGCTCCGTCTGGGGGCGACAGCTCCGCGACGGCACCCCACCAGAAGAGCCGCCCGATCACCGACGGCACATTCGATCACCGACGCGCTCCTCCAGCGCGAGCCGGTCCTAGCCGGGCGCGTCAGGAGCGCGTGATCGTCGGCGGGATCGAGCTCGTGGACGAGGTCGGCCCGCTACGGCCCAGCGTCTCGCCCGTCGCAGCAGAAGGCCGTCGTCGATCGAGCATCCGCAGGACTCCTACGACGAAGAGCGCGTTCCCTCCGCGGCCTCGGCGATCGCGGGCCGAGGCTCGGTCGTCGAGCTCCGCACCGCCGAGCAGGTGCGGATGAGGCCGCTCGATCGCGGAAACCGTCAGCGGCGCAGCGTGACGACCTGGAAGCGTTCGCCTTCGCCGCCATCCCAGCCCAACCGCGGACTTCGAGGAGCTCGGGGCGCGCGAGGCAGACGAGGAGCACCGGGGCGTCCGTCCAGCCGTCGCGAGATATTCGAGCAGATCGAGGAACGTCGGCTCGGCCCAGTGGATGTCGTCGAAGACGACGACCAGCGGACCGTCGACGGCCTAGCCCGTCGAAGAGCTTCCGCACGGCCCAGAACGTCTCCTCACCCCGCCGGCGCCCGACCGCGAGCCCGATCAGGCGCCCGCGACCGCCCCGCCGACCATCGCGCGTCAGGGCCTCGTCAGCTAGGTCGAGCATCTCCGCCGGCCTGTCGCCCGTCACACGTGATGCCGGCTGCATCCTGAGAACCTCGGCGACCGGCCAGAACGTGATGCCTTCGCCGTAGGGCAGGCATCGTCCGCGCCAGCAGCCGCGCGTCGGCGCCCGGTCCGGGGAGGAACTCCGCGTCAGCCGCGACTTGCCGACTCCGGCCCGTCCCAGCACCGTCACCAGCTCCAGCGACGCTCGTCGCCCGCCCGCTGCGAAGGCCTGCTCGCAGCGACCGCGAGCTCGCGCGTCGCGCGCGACGAGAGGCGAGTCGAGATGGCGGCACCGGCGACTGGGACTGGTGCGACCTCGACAGGACCCTCCACGCGCCGACCGCGCTGCGCTTTGCCCTTCAGGGGGAGAGGCTCGACTGGGCGTCGGTCGCTGGCGCGTCCCGCACCAGAGCGGATGCGTCGGCGCCCCCGATCAGGATGTCGTCTGGGCCCGCCGCCTGCTCGAGCCGGGCCGCAACATTGACGGCCTCTCCGACCACGAAGCGACTCGCCCGGCGTCGGATCGCCGGCAAGGACCTCGCCGGTGTTCACGCCCGTCCGTGTCGACGATCCTGCACCCCCCAGCCGACCTCGAGCTCGTCGTTCAACCCATCGAGGGACTCACGCATCCCAACTGCGGCCCGCGACGGCGCGCGACCGCGTCGTCCTCGTGCAGGAGCGGTACGCCGAACACCGCCATGATCGCGTCGCCGATGAACTTCTCGGTCGTTCCGCCATGGCGCTGAATCACCTCGGCCATCTCCTGGAAGTACCGAGTCATGAGCTGCCGAAGAGATTCCGGCTCGAGTTCGTCGCCGAGCTCGGTCGATCCGGCGAGGTCCGAGAAGAGGACCGTCATGACCTTGCGCGTCTCCGCCCGCGGCGAGCTTGTGCGGTCAGCAGCGATCCGCAGGATGCGCAGAACCGCGACGCGGGTGTGTTCTCGCCTCCGCAGCTTGCACAGACCAAGGTCCCTCCGGCGCTTGCCATCTCAAGCTACGGATTCTCCGTGCGGGCCCCCCGGAGGGCAAGCGCGCCTTGACAAGACGAGGCCCACCCTGGGATATTCGCGTTATCGACTGAAAGGGGGGGCAATGGCGCACGAGCTGCCCAACCACGTGAAGAAGTACCTCGAGGACAAGGGCGTCGAGGAGAGCGAACTCGACGACGAGGCGTTGGAAACGTTTTCCACCCTCTCGGGGGGCGAGATAGCCCTTCTGAGGAAGCTCGGGGACAGCCTGAAGTACGTAAAACCCGACGTGGTCGCCAGGGTCCACTAGCAGAACTTCGTAGCCACCTAGATGCCGGCATGAGCGAGGTCGAGGCTGAGGCCGCTTGCCGCCACGACGCCGCGAGCGTCCGCCTCCGCCGGAAGATCGAGCTCGTGAATGGGCCGTACGCGGAGTCATGCCGCGTGCTCGTGACGCACCCCCGGCTTGCCGACCTCTGGCCGCGGTTTCTGATCACCCAGCACGAGATCATTCGGGCAACGGTCCCCCTGACCGAGGTGGCAGCTGCGCGGGCCGAGGCAATCGCTGCTGACGATCCTGTGGCCTCCGGCCTGGCCCGGTATCTCGAGGAGCACGTCGACGAGGAGCTGGGGCATGACGACATGCTGCTCGAAGACCTCGAGCTGCTCGGTGTGGACCGGGCGACCGTGCTGGGCCGCATGCCGTCTCCTTCGGTCGCGAGCCTGGTCGGAGCGCAGTACTACTGGATCTACCATCATCATCCGATCGCGTTCCTCGGCTTCGTCGCGTTGATGGAGGGTCATCCGCCGACACCGACGCTGATCGAGACGCTCATCTCCACAACCGGGTATCCGCGAGACGCATTCCGCACGTTCATCGAGCACGGTGAGCTGGATCCCGGACATCGCGACCGGCTCGATCGGACGATCGACGCGCTGCCGCTGACAGCGGAGCACGAAACGATCATGGGCATCTCGGCCATGTATAGCGCCGCGCTCAGCCCGGCCACGATCGAGGAGATCCTCGAGCAGGAAGTAGCGGGGGTAGGGGCGGGCCCTCAGGTCGAGCGGGTGCCGTTCCTGTGCTGTCCCAACAGGCGGATCCACGTCCAGAGAGGCAGGAAGTCCGGGCCGTACACTGTCCGACCGGTGTTCGACACGCTTTCCGACCGGCTTCAGAGCGCTCTCGGCGACCTTCGCGGGCGCGGCAGGCTCGACGACGAGGCGATCTCGAAGGCCATGCGCGAGATTCGTCTCGCCCTGCTCGAAGCCGACGTGAACCTCCAGGTCGCCAAGGACTTCACGAACTCGGTGAAGGAGCGCGCGACCGGTCAGGACGTCCTCCGGAGCCTCACGCCGGGCCAGCAAGTGGTCAAGATCGTCCACGAGGAGCTGACCGCGCTCATGGGCTCGAGCGACTCGCGGCTCGCGTTCGGCCGGCCGCCCACAGTGATCTTGCTCGCGGGGCTCCAGGGCTCGGGGAAGACGACCGCAGCGGCCAAGCTCGCGCTCCTCCTTCGTCGTGACGGCAAGCATCCGGGGCTCGTCGCCTGCGACCTGCAACGCCCGGCGGCCGTCGACCAGCTCGTGCAGCTCGGCCGGCAGATCCAGGTACCGGTCTTCGCAACCGAGCGAGCCGATCCGGTCAAAGCGGCGAAGCTCGGCCTCGAGCAAGCACGCTCCGAGGGCCTCGACGTCGTCATCCTCGACACCGCCGGCCGGCTCCATGTCGACGACGAGCTGATGGCCGAGCTCGAGCGCGTCGCGGCGGAGACGAAGCCGGCCAACGTCCTGCTCGTGCTCGACGCGATGACGGGGCAGGAGGCGGTGAACGTCGCCGTGGCCTTCCAGGAGCGCGTCTCTTTCGACGGCGTGATCCTGACGAAGCTCGACGGAGACGCGCGCGGCGGCGCAGCGCTCTCCGTGCGCGCGGTCACGGGCCGCCCGGTCAAGTTCGCCTCCGTAGGCGAGAAGCTCGACCAGCTCGAGTACTTCCACCCGGATCGGATGGCGTCGCGAATCCTCGGCATGGGCGACGTCCTGACGTTGATCGAGAAGGCGGAAGCGGCGGTCGAGGAGGACGACCAGGCGGAGATGGAGAAGCGCCTGCGCGCGGGCGAGTTCACGTTCGACGACTTTCTCGCGAGCTACCGGATGCTGCGCAAGATGGGGCCGTTGCAGGGCGTTCTCAAGCTCGTCCCCGGCCTCGGGAAGCAGCTTCAGGGCATGGACGTGGACGAGGCGCAACTCGCGCGCGTCGAGGCGATCGTGCTCTCGATGACGCCGCAGGAGCGGCGGCTGCCGCACATCATTTCGATGCAGCGCCGGCGCCGGATCGCCACCGGCAGCGGGACGTCGCTCGACGAGGTGAACAAGCTCATGGCCGCCCGCAAGCAGATGGCGAAGATGATGAAGCAGATGGGGAAGGGCAAGATGCCGACTCTCCCGCCGGGGGCGCTTCCCGGGAGTCGCTAGCCTTTCGCGGTTGACAACGAGGAAAGGCTCCAACAGAACATGGCAGTGAAGATCAGGCTGACGCGTGTCGGCTCCAAGAAGAACCCGATCTACCGCGTCGTCGTGGCCGACTCGCGCTCCCCGCGCGACGGCCGCTTCATCGAGATCGTCGGGCGCTACAACCCCCAGACGGACCCGTCGACGATCGACCTCGACGAAGCGAAGATCAAGGACTGGATGGCGAAGGGCGCTCAGCCGACGGCTCCGGTCTCGCGGCTCATCAGGGCCGCCGGCATGGCCGAGTGAGCTCGAAGGTGGCCGAGCTCCTCGAATGGCTGGCGCGTCGTCTGGTCGACGAGCCCGATGCCGTTCGCGTCGAGACCGAGGAGCGCGAGGACGCGATCGTGTTCCACCTGCACGTGGCGCCGGACGACGTCGGGAAGGTGATCGGCAAGCAGGGCCGGATCGCGCGTGCCTTCCGGAGCATCGTCCGTGCGGGCGGGGCGAGGGCGCACGAGCGCTACCTGCTCGAGATTGCCGACTGATCCCGAGTCCGACGCCGTTCTCATCGGCCGCGTCGGGCGGCCGCACGGGGTGGACGGCGCATTCGTCGTCGAGAGTGCGAGCGAGGATCCGGCCCGCTTCGAGGTCGGAGCCGAGCTCTTCGTCGCGGGCGAGCGGGCGCTCGTCGTCGCGTCGCGCCGGGTCGGAAGGGGACGGCCCGCGATCAAGCTCGATCGCCCGGCCGAGCGCGGCGCAGCTCTCACGGTCTCGCGCAGAGAGCTTCCCGCCCTGGTCGAGGACACGTACTACGTGTCCGACCTGATCGGGATGGAGGTCGTGTTCGACGATGCCCGGATCGGGGTCGTGCGGGAGGTGCACCCGGGGCCTGCGAACGACGCCCTCGAGCTCGACACGGGGCTCCTGCTCCCGCTCGTGGACGCGTGCGTCCGCGAGGTCGACACGGAGCGTCGTCGCATCCTTCTGAACCCCGGGTTCACGGACTGACGGCTACGGTTCCGCCTCGTGCGCCTCGACGTCTTCACGCTCGTTCCGAGCGCCTTCGACTGGCTCCAGGAGCGTCGTCCGCTGGCTGCAGTCCTGGGAACCGAGCTCGAGCTTCGGATCTTCAACTACCGTGACTCGACGCCGCTCAGCGCCGGGCAGGTCGACGACGATCCATACGGGGGCGGGCCAGGGATGGTGCTGCGGGTCGACGTCGTCTCGGCTGCTCTCGACGCCGTGTACGGCGGCGTCCCCGAGCAGCGAGTGATCGCGTTGTCTCCGCAGGGTCGCCAGCTCGACCAGGAGCTCGTCGAGGAGCTCGCCTCGGAGCCCGCACTCACGCTCCTGTCTGCCCGGTTCGAGGGCTTCGACCAGCGCATCCTCGATCATCTCTCGACCGATGTCGTCTCGATCGGCCCCTACGTCCTCTCCGGCGGCGAGATTCCCGCGCTTGCGCTCGTGGACGCGGTGGCACGGCGGCTTCCGGGAGCGCTGACGGAGGGATCGGGCGAGGTCGAGAGCTTCTCGGCCGCACTCGACGGCGGGCTCGAATACCCGCACTACACGCGTCCGGCCGAGTTCCGGGGCTGGGGTGTGCCGGAGATACTCCTGTCGGGCGACCATGCACGCATCGATGCCTGGCGCCGCGACCATGTGAGGACTCCGACGTGAGCGGGACCGAAGAGCGCGAGTGGCCGATTCCGAGAGCGGAGCCCGACGCCGGTGACGGCCATGATCACGACTGGTCGGTCGTCCGGGAGCCGTACGAGCCGCCGCCACCCGCCCCTCCGTTCTCGTGGCCGCAGACCGGCGCCGGCTCGCCCGACGACAAGGCGCACGAGTTCCATCATCCGCTCGACCGCGTCACGGGTCGCCTTCCACGGCGGCTACGCATCGCCGTCGACTGGATCGTGACCATCGTCGGGGCGGTCGCGATCGTGCTCGCGATCAAGGCGTGGGTGATCAACCCGTACCGGATTCCGTCGTCCTCGATGGAGTCGACGTTGCATTGCGCGCGTCCTGCGGCCGGCTGCGAGGCGCGTTTCTCCGACCGCGTGCTGGCGAACCGCTTCGTCTACCACTTCACGGATCCGAAGCGCGGCGACGTCATCGTTTTCGAGACACCGCCGGCCGCGAAGGCGAAGTGCGGAGCGGGCGGCACCTTCGTGAAGCGGATCGTCGGGCTGCCGGGCGAGACCGTGGGGATCCGGATCCACGGCGGAGCCGCGTACGTCTACATCGACGGACAGCGGCTCGAGGAGCCGTACATCGAGAAGGACAGACGCGACATCGGACCTGCCGAGAGGTTCCGCGTCCCACAAGGCGAGTACTTCGTGATGGGCGACAACCGCTCGCAGTCGTGCGACTCGCGGGTCTGGGGCTCCGTGCCCGAGGACAACCTCATCGGCAAGGTCTTCATGACCTACTGGCCGCCCCAACGAATTTCATTCCGCTAGCATTGGCGCCCGGCTTCGCCGCCTCCTTTCCGATGAACACGACGATCGAGAGCCTCGAGCAGCGCAACATGCGCACGGACCTGCCTCAGTTCAAGGCAGGCGACACGCTGCGCGTGCACTTCAAGGTCATCGAGGGCAACCGGCAGCGGATCCAGGTCTTCGAGGGCATCTGCCTCAAGCGCCAGGGCTCGGGCTTCCGCGAGACGTTCACGGTTCGCAAGCAGTCCTTCGGTGTCGGGGTCGAGCGCACGTTCCCGCTCCACTCGCCCAAGATCGACAAGCTCGAGGTCATGGCGATCGGCGACGTTCGCCGCGCGAAGCTCTACTACTTGCGCAAGAGAGTGGGGAAGAAGGCGCGCGTCCGCGAGCTCCGGCAGGGCTAGCGTCTATCCTCGGCCGCGTGCCTCGATCGAGCGGCCAGCGACTTCTCGGGTTCGATCGTAAGCTCGGCGTCCGCTTCGTGGCGGGTGCGGACGAAGCGGGTCGGGGGTCACTTGCCGGGCCGCTCGTCGTGGCCGGCGTGCTTCTCGACTACGAGTCGCTGCGTGGGGCCCGCGTCAGGTGCCTGGCGAATCTCAACGACTCGAAGCAGGTCGCGCACGACGAACGGGAGCTCCTGTTCGAGGCCGTCGGCGCGTGTGCGGCCGCCGTCAGCGTGCGCATCGTGTCCGTCGGCCAGATCGACCGCGCCGGTCTGCATCGGTCGAACCTCGCCGGCCTGCGCGCAGTCCTGAGCGACTTGAGCCCGCCCGCCGACGCATGCCTCGTGGACGGCTTTCGTCTCGGCCCTTCGGCTCCTCCGCATCGGGCGGTCGTGGATGGCGACGCGCGAAGCGCCGCAATCGCGGCAGCTTCGATCGTCGCGAAGGTCGTGCGAGATCGCGTGATGCGCCGCCTGGATGCGCTCTACCCGCGCTACGGATTCATCTCGCACGTCGGCTACATCACGCCGGCGCACACCGAGGCCGTGCGTGCGTTCGGGCCTTCCGAGCTGCACCGCCGTTCCTTCCAGGCCGCCTGCTATCGAGGAGGGCCTGGCGAAACGGACGCTGTGTCGGTGGGCTGCGCTGGTCACCGCGATGCGGCGTCCTCAGTCGCGCCCATACGTCAAGCATGGGCGCTCCCTGCGTCCTTGCCTCGCGGCGACCAGCGGAACCCCACCGACGAGGTACGTTCCACCAGGCCCTCCGCAGCGTGAACCGGGGCGAGCGAGTCGCACTCCGGCATTACCGCCTGCGGGGCTATCGGCTCGTCGGCGCGAACGTCCGAATCGGTCGCAACGAGCTCGACCTCGTCCTCCGCCGCGGGCGCCGGCTGCTCGTCGTGGAGGTGAAGGAGAAGAGCGGCTTTGAATTCGGGCACCCGCTCGAGATGATCGACGCCGAGAAGTCGCGGAGGGTGCGTCGCGCCGTTGCCGGCCTTCTCGCGCGGAACCCGGAGCTGGCCGGCTTCGACCTCGAGCTCGAAGCGGCGGGCGTTCAGGGCCGCAGGGTCGAGCGAGTCCCGCTCGACGTAGGACCCGACAGGCCTGCGTCGAAGGAGCATCCGTGGCTCCGACGCAGGCCGCCCTCTACGAGGAGCTCGCGGACGACCTCCACCTGTCGTGGTCGGAGGCAGAGCTGCCCGAGCGCGAGCGCACGAAGCACGTCCATCGGCTCCACCCGTACCTGGGCAAGTTCATCCCACAGCTCGTCGAGGCCCTGCTGGGCCGCTACGTGCGCGCGGGCGGGCGCGTGCTCGATCCGTTCGCAGGCTCCGGGACGACGCTCGTCCAGGCCCTCGAGTCCGGGCACGACGCCGTGGGCATCGACATCGCGTCCTTCAACTGTCTCGTGATGCGCGTGAAGACCGCTCGGTACGACCCGGTCCTGCTCGAGCGGGAGTTGCGCGACGCCGCCTCACGGCTCGGAGCTTCGCGTGATCGTCCGTCGGCTTATGTGCGCGAGTGGTACGCGCCGCAGGCGGCTTCGGAGCTCGTCCACTTCCGCTCGCTGATCCCCGACTACGAGCACGCGGACGTGCTGAGAGTCGTGCTCGCCCGGGCGGCGCGCTCGGCGCGCTCCACGACCCACTTCGACCTCGAGTTCCCGAAAGCCCCTCAGCACGGCCCTTACTGGTGCCACAAGCACCGCCGGACCTGCAAGCCGGTCGAGGAGGCGAACAAGTTCCTGACTCGGTACCTCCTCGACACGCTCGTTCGGTTGAAGGAGTTCCAGCGTGTTCGGCACCGCTCGCGAGGGGCGGACGTCGTTCACGGCGACGCCCGTGACGCCGTACCCAACGGCGAGTTCGACGCGATCGTCACCTCTCCGCCTTATCCGGGGCTGATCGACTACCACGAGCAGCACCGGTACGCCTACGAGCTCCTCGGGCTCGCGGATCATCGAGAGCGAGAGCTCGGTGCCGCTGCGCGCGGGACGAGTCGTGCGGCGCTCGGTGCCTACGTGGACGGAATCGCGAATGCGCTCGGTCGCTGCGCCCGGTCGCTCGCCCCAGGTGCGCCGGTCGTGATCGTCGTCAACGACCGGCGAGGCCTCTATCCCGAGATCCTCTCGCGCAGCGGATTGCGGCTCGTGGACCGCCTCGAGCGCCACGTCAACCGGCGTACCGGACGCCGCGCGGGCGAGTACTTCGAGTCCGTTCTCGTTGCCGTGCTTGACGGTAGCGCCGACTGAGAACGCACGATCCCGGGTAGCGTGCCGGAACCCAACCCGAAAGGGGACACCATGCGTAGATACGCAGTCCGGCGGCCGTCGCCGGCAATGGTGGTCGCCTGCATCGCCCTTCTAGTTGCCCTCGGGGGGACGAGCATCGCGGCCGTGAGCCAGGTGGCCAAGAACAGCGTCGGCGCGAATCAGCTCAAGTCGAACGCAGTCACGACGCCGAAGATCAAGAACAACGCCGTGGTGGCCGCGAAGATCGCCAGTAACGCCGTGGTCGCCGCGAAGATCGGGTCGAACGCAGTCACTTCGCCGAAGATCGCGGCCAACGCGGTCACGGGCGCGAAGGTGCAGGACGGGTCACTCGCGGCGGCCGATTTCGCTGCCGGTGCATTGCCCGCACCGACGAGCTCTTTCTCGCGCTTCGTCAACGGCCCGGTGCAGGTGCCCGACGCACTGTCCGAGATCACGAACGTTGCCGTTCCGACAGCTGGCAACTACGTGATCGTGGGCAAGGCGGTCGTGTCGGGAGCGGGGACGGTGACCTGTCGACTCGAAGCGGGAACGGACACTGACGAGAGTGCCGCCAACGCCACCAACAGCACGCCGGCGACGATCAGCAACCTGGTGGTGCACAACTTCACGGCGGCGGGCACTGTGTCGTTCCGATGCGTCCGCTCGGCACTGTTCGCAGCAACCTTGAGCCAGGTCAAGATCGCCGCGATCGGAGTCCAGAACCTGACGAATTCCGGGTAGTCCTCCGTGGATGACGGCGGCGGTCGCGCGGCGTGCTCTCGCGGCCGCCGTCGCCTGTGTGCGATGCCGGCAAGGGAGAGGTCAGGAAAGCGTTAGAGCCGGCGGGATCGGCCGGAGGCACGGTTAGCCTGGCTCGCGTGCATACCCGCGAAAGGAGAGTCATGCGAAACCTCGCGAACCGGCGACCCTCGCCGGCGATGGTCGTGGCGTGTCTTGCACTTCTCGTCGCCCTTGGGGGAACGAGCGTGGCGGCTGTGAGCCAGCTGGCACGAAACAGCGTGGGGCCGGCTCAGCTTCGGACCGGCGCGGTCACGAGCCCGAAGATCCGAAACGGCGCGGTCAACACGTCCAAAGTGGCGAACAGGTCTCTGCTCCGCGTGGACTTCGCGCCGGGTCAGCTGCCCGCCGGGCCTACCGGGCCGCAGGGCCCCGCCGGGCCTGCAGGGGCCGCCGGGCCTGCCGGACCGGCTGGCTCGGTCGGTGCGATCACTGTGCGGACTGCCTCGGTCGCAGTCCCAGTCAATTCGTCGCGTCGCGTAACGCGCCTCTGCGAAGGAAACGAGCGTGCAATCTCCGGAGGGACGTCGTGGGGCCACGACGATACCGCCAAGATCTTCTACACGAGCGAGCTTCGGCCTCAGCTGAATCCACAGAACCAGGTGATTGGGTTCCTGGGGTGGGGGAGGAACGGGGGCGGCGTGCCGCCGGAGGAGAGCACGTTCACCGTGCACGTGCTCTGCTACACGCCCTGAACCACCCGTAGCTCTTTCGACACGAAGGCGTGTCCCCTGTGATGCGCCTTCGTGCCTACCCTCGCGTGGGTGCTCGCGCGTGCGATCACCCAGACCCTGGTCGGCCTCGAGCCGCGGAAGGTCGAGGTCGAGGCGCACCTCCAGCCGGGCATCCCCGGGTTCGCGATCGTCGGGCTCGCCGATCGTGCGTGCCAGGAGGCGAAGCACCGCGTGCGCAGCGGCATCGTGTCCGCGGCGCTCGAGTGGCCGCTGAATCGCAGGATCACGGTCAACCTCGCTCCGGCAGCGCTCCGCAAGGAGGGCTCGGGCTTCGACCTTCCCATCTCGTTGGCCGTGCTGGCTGCGACGCGGCAACTCCCACCCGAGCGGCTGGCCGAGCATGCCTCGGTGGGCGAGCTCGCGCTCGACGGACGCGTCCGGCCCGTGTCCGGAACGCTGGCGCTCGCCGAGGGTGCGAAGCGCGGCGGGCTGAGCCGAATCGTCTGCGCGGCAGATTCGGCTGCCGAAGCTGCGCTGGCCGGGATCGAGCCGGTCCCGGTACGGCACCTGTCCGAGGTCGTCGCGTATCTCCGCGGCGAGATCGACGCACCCGGCTACGAGCCGCTTCCCGACACGATGCTGGAGAGCAGCGGCGGCGCTGACCTCGCCGATGTCCGCGGCCAGGAGCGATCTCGCCGCGCGCTCGAGATCGCAGCCGCCGGAGCGCACAACCTCGTCCTCGTCGGGCCGCCCGGCACGGGGAAGACCATGCTCGCGCGCCGGTTGCCGGGGATCCTGCCCCCGCTGACGCGGGAAGAGGCGCTCGAGGTCACGCGCATCCACTCGGTCGTCGGGCTCCTTCCCCAGGGACGCCCGCTCGTGTCCGCGCCTCCGTTCCGGGCGCCGCATCACGGAGCCTCTGCGCCGGCGGTCGTCGGAGGCGGATCCGGACCGCGACCCGGTGAAGTCTCGCTCGCCCACCGAGGCGTCCTTCTGCTCGACGAGCTCCCGGAGTTCCCGCGCTCGGTGCTCGAAGCCCTTCGCCAGCCGTTGGAGGACGGCATCGTCGCGATTGCGCGCGTCGGCGGGCACGCCCTGTTTCCGGCTCGTTTTCAGCTCGTCGGAACCATGAACATGTGCCCCTGCGGAGGACGCGGCGATGCTGCCTTGGAGTGCGGGTGCTCGGCACAGCGTCTTGCCGCGTACCGGGAGAAGCTGTCGCGGGCGCTGCTCGACCGATTCGATCTCTCGGTCGCCATGCCGCGACCGAGAGCGTCCGAGCTCGCGGCGCCGCCGGGCGAGGCCTCGCAGGCCGTGCGCGAGCGAGTGGTCGGCGCCCGCGAACGGCTTCGCGCGTCAGCACCTCGTCGCACGGACGAGGCCTCCCAGCTCCTCTCGAGCGCCGTCGACCGGCTGCCGCTGTCGGGTCGTGGCAGAGCTCGCGTAGCGCGTGTCGCGCGAACGATCGCGGCCCTCGCCGGGACGAGCGAGGTCGCGCCGGCCCACGTCGCAGAGGCGCTCTCCTTCCGACTGCCGGGAGACATGTCGACCGCATGAAGGCCGAGAGAGTGATCCGTCGTCGCGCTAACGGCTTTCCGGCGCTCCTCGCCGCGATCCACGATCCGCCGCCCCGCCTCTTCCTTCGCGGCGAGGCCGATGCAGAGATCCTCGAGCGACCGGCCGTTGCCGTCGTGGGCGCACGCTCGTGCTCGTCGTACGGCAGGTCGGTGGCGCGCTCACTCGCTCGAGACCTCGCGGGAGCTGGTCTCGTCGTCGTGAGCGGGATGGCGCGCGGCATCGACTCCGAAGCGCACCGCGGCGCTCTCGAAGCCGGTGGGATCACGATCGCGGTGCTCGGCTGCGGCATCGACCGCGACTACCCAGCTGCGCACTCCGAGCTCGCACGCCGGATCTGCGAGCGCGGTCTGGTCGTGTCCGAGTACGAGCCGGGGGTCGAGCCTGCCCCGTGGCGCTTCCCCGCGCGCAACCGCATCATCGCCGGGCTGTGCGCGGCCACCCTCGTCGTCGAGGCGCGCGAGCGAAGCGGTGCGCTCATCACCGCGGACTTCGCGCTCGAGGAAGGCCGCGACGTCCTCGCCGTTCCGGGCGAGATCACGAGCACGCTCTCGGCCGGGACGAACGCCTTGCTCAAACTCGGCGCGGCTCCCGTGACCCGCGCCGAAGACGTGCTCGAGCTGTTCGGCCTCGTGGCTACGAAGCCGGCTCGGGTGGAGGTCGGGGAGACGGCAAGCGCGCTCGTCGCCCGGCTCGACGACGGCCCGCTCACGGCCGACGAGCTCGCACGCGGCTCGGGGCTCGACACTGCAGAAGCCGCGGCGGCGCTCATGGAGCTCGAACTGGCAGGTCGCGTCACGGTCGAGGACGGCGTCTATCGCGCGTCCATCTAGGATCGCCGTCCGTGTCGACGACTTCGTACTGGCTCGCGGAGCCGAGCGATCCGCTGCCGGTGCGGACGCGTGGACGTGCCGGACGTAGCGGTCGTCGGAGGCGGCATCACCGGCTGCGCGTGCGCGCTGACGCTCGCCGAGGCCGGTCTCGCGGTCAGGCTCTACGAGGCGCGGGAGATCGCAGGTGGCGCGAGCGGCCGCAACGGCGGCTTCGCGCTGCGGGGCGGGGCGGCGCCGTACCCCGTGCTAGCGGACTCGATCGGCGCCGAGTCGACCGCCGCGCTCTGGCGCTGGACGGAGGCCGAGCTCGCCGAGCTCGCCGCGTTCGCGGGCGACGCTTTCCGCCATACGGGCAGCCTCCGGCTTGCCGCCGACGAGGACGAGAGCGAGGAGCTTCGGGACGAGTTCGAAGCGCTTCGGGACGCAGGCTTCGAGGTCGAGTGGCGCGAGGAGCTCGGCCCGGCGCTAGCCGGACGCTATCCCGCGGCGATCTTCCATCCGCCCGACGGGGTGCTACAGCCCGCACGGCTCGTGCGGAGGCTGGCGCTGCGTGCGGCCGAGGCCGGAGTCGACATCCGCGAGCACACGCACGTCGGCTCGGCGGCCGAGACCGGCGCGGAGACCATGGTCGTCGCCACGGACGGCTACCCGAGCGGGCTTCTCGGTGAGCTCGAAGGACTGATCGTGCCGACGCGCGGCCAGGTGATCGCGACGGAACCCATCGCGGAGACGCTGTTCGAGACCCCGCACTACAGCCGCCACGGCTTTGACTACTGGCACCAGGATCCCGAAGGCCGCATCGTTGCCGGCGGCTTTCGCGACGTCTCGCTCGACACCGAGTTCACGGCGGACGAGGTCACGACACCCCCGGTGCAAGCGGCGCTCGAACGATTCGTCGAGGACCATGTCGGCCGCTCGCTCGAGGTCGAGTACCGCTGGGCCGGGATCTTCGGGATGGTCTTCGACTTCCTGCCCGTCGTGGGCCGCGCGCCCGACCAGCACGGTGTCTGGATCGCGGGCGGCTACTCCGGGCACGGGAACGTACTCGGCTTCGCCTGCGGACGACTGGTCGCGCGCGCGATTCTCGGCGACCGCGATCCGCTGCTCGACCTCTTCGAGCCCTCGCGCTTGCTCGCCGTCTAGAGCTCGAGCGTCGGCAGGTCGAGCTCGTCCGCCTTCGCGTACGCGGCCTTCGCGATCGCGAGATCCTGGATCGCGAGCCCGGTCGAGTCGAAGAGCGTGATGTCGCCGTCGCTTCGGCGTCCGTCCGCGGCTCCCGGCGAGGACCGCGCCGAGCTCGGTCACGTCCTCTCGAGACACGGCACCCGCTTCGACGGCCGCGGTGAACTCGCCGCCGTGGCTCGCCTGCTCCCAGTCGTCGCAGAAGAGGTGCGCGCGTCGGAGCTCCTCGACCGCGACCTCGGCCTTCCCGGGCCCGTCGGCGCCCATCAGCGAAACGTGCTGGCCCGCCTCGAGCGAGTTCACCGGGTAGAGCACCTCGACTCCCGGGGTCACCGTGACCACCACCTCGCACGCGAGCGCCCTGGCCGCGCTTTCGGCGGCGGGCACGCCCAGCCGCTCCGCGACGACCCGCCGGCGACCCTCGTCGACGTCCCATAGGAGAGGCCTCGCGCCGCGCGCGACGAGCATGCGCGCCGTCTCCGTGCCGTTGACCCCGCAGCCGACGACCGCGTACGACGAGGCCTCCGCGCGACAGAGCGTGTCCGCGGCCAAGACCGCTGCGGCGGCGGTGCGCAGCGCCGTCACGGCTGCTGCGTCGAGCACGGCGAGCAGCCGCCCGTCGTCCGCGTCCGAGAGAAGCACGAGCCCGGTGACCGTGGGCAGGCCGCGCGCCGGGTTGCCGGGGAACGACGTGACCCACTTCAACACGGCGTGGCCGCCGCCGAGGGCCGGCATCGCTCGGAAGTCCCCGGCCGGGTAGTTCTCGACGTAGACCTTCGAGGGCATCGTCCACTCCGAGCGCGCGTACGCAATGAACGCGTCGCGGACGGCGTCGTACGCCTCGTGTGGCGTGACGGCGCGCTCGACGTCCGCTGCCCGAAAAACGGGAACCATCTAGGCCGTCTTGACGGCCGAGATCAGCTTCAACACGGAGTCCTTCGCATCCCCGAAGAGCATGGTCGTCTTGGGATCGAGATAGAGCTCGTTGTCGATTCCTGCGAACCCGGGATTCATCGAGCGCTTCATGACGACGATGCTCGCCGACTTGTCGACGTCGAGGATCGGCATCCCGTAGATCGGGCTCCCTGGGTCGCTCCTGGCAGCCGGGTTGGTGACGTCGTTCGCCCCGATCACGAGCGCGACGTCGGTCTGCGGGAACTCCGGGTTGACCTCGTCCATCTCGAAGAGCTGCGTATACGGGACGTTGGCCTCCGCGAGCAGCACGTTCATATGCCCGGGCATGCGCCCGGCGACCGGGTGGATCGCGTACTTCACGTCGACTCCGCGCTCCTCGAGCACGTCCGCGAGCTGCCGGACGTCGTGCTGCGCCTGCGCCACGGCCATCCCGTAGCCCGGAACGACGACGACCTTCCGTGCGAAGGAGAGCTGGACGGCGACGTCGTCCGGCGTCGTCGCCCGCACCGTCCGGCCATCGTCCGCGCGCGCCTGACCCGCACCTGTCTGGACCTGTCCGAACGCTCCGAACAGGACGTTGGCGATGGAGCGGTTCATCGCCTTCGCCATGAGCATCGTGAGCAGCGTGCCCGAGGCGCCGACGAGCATTCCCGCCACGATCAGGACGGTCGAGTCGAGCACGAACCCCGTTGCCGAGGCGGCGAGCCCCGTGAACGCGTTCAGCAGCGAGATCACGACGGGCATGTCCGCGCCGCCGATCGGGAGCACGAACATCACGCCAAAGACGAGCGCGAGCGCGATGAGCGCGACGATCGCCCACTGGCTCTCGACGCCCGCGAGAATCGCTATGCCGAGTGCCGCCGCGCCGCCGAGGATCGCGACGTTCACGATGTTCTGGCCGCGGAACACAATGGGGCGGCCGCTGAGGAGCTCCTGCAGCTTCGCGAACGCGACCAGCGAGCCGGAGAAGGAGATGGAGCCGATGAGCGCGGAGAGGGCGACGGACAGCGCCTCGTCCCAAACGAGGATCCCGTCCGTCTCGTGGAACTCGGCGAGTGCGATGAGCGCTGCCGCGCCGCCACCGACCCCGTTGAACAGGGCCACCATCTGCGGCATCGCCGTCATCTTCACCGTGCGCGCGCCGACGAGGCCGACGACGCTCCCGATGGCGGCAGCGACGACGATCCACGCCCAGTTCGAGATGCCCTCGATGAGCAGCGTCGTCCCGATCGCGACGAGCATCCCGATCCCGCCGAGCCAGTTTCCGCGGCGTGCGTGGCGCGGGGACGAGAGGAACTTCAGCGCGAGGACGAAGCAGACGATCGCGACGAGATAGAGGAGGCCGAGGACGTCCGGGATCGGAGATCACTCGGGCTCCTCGCGCTTCGGCTCGGGCCGCCGCTTGAACATCTCCAGCATGCGGTCGGTGACGAACCAGCCGCCGACGACGTTCGCGGTGGCGAGCGCCATGGCGACGAACCCGATGACTCTCGTGAAGGTGTCGTCCGCGAATCCGAGGACGATGATCGCGCCGACGATGACGATCCCGTGGATGAAGTTCGTGCCCGACATCAGCGGGGTGTGCAGCATGGTCGGCACCTTCGAGATGACCTCGAAGCCGAGGAACGCGGCGAGGACGAGGATCGTCAGCTCGAGGACGAACGTGAGGTCGGTCATGGCGCCGGCGCCTCGGGTCGCGTCACGCACGCTCCCGCCGTGATCTCGTCCTCCCAGTCGAGGACGAGCTCGCCCTCAGGCGCGAGGTGCGCGAGCAGCGCGCTGACGTTCCGCGAGTAGAGCTGGCTCGCGTGGTAGGCCATGAGCGACGGGAGGTTCGTCGTCCCGTCGACGGTGACGTCGCCGTGCTCGACCACGCTGCCGGGCTCCGTGAGCTCGCAGTTCCCTCCGGTCTCGGCGGCGAGATCGACGATGACGGAGCCGCTCCGCATGCGCTCGAGGGCGCTTGCGGGAATGAGCTTGGGCGCGGGGCGACCGGGGATCGCCGCGGTCGTGATCACGACGTCGAAGTCCGGAATCCGCTCTTCCAGGGCAGCCTGCTGCTGTGCTTGTTGCTCCGCCGTGAGCTCGGTGGCGTACCCGCCCGCGGTCTCCTCAGCCCGGACGCCGAGATCCAGAAAGGACGCCCCGAGGCTCTCGACCTGCTCCTTCACGGCCGGTCGAACGTCGAATGCGGAGACGACGGCACCGAGCCGTCGTGCCGTCGCGATCGCCTGCAGTCCCGCGACGCCGGCACCGATGACGAGGGCTCGAACGGGCGCGATCGTGCCGGCCGCCGTCATCAGCATCGGGAACAGACGCGGAATCCGGTCGGCGGCGAGGAGCACCGCCTTGTATCCAGCGACGGTCGCCTGCGACGACAGCGCGTCCATCGACTGCGCGCGGGTGATGCGCGGGATCGACTCCATGGCGAACGCCACCACGCCCTGCTCGCGCAAGCGGTCGATGCCCGCCGCATCCCCGAGCGGATCGAGGAAGCCGATGAGGACCGTGTCGGATGCCAGCGTTGCGATCGCTTCGTCCGCCGGCCGCCGTACGCACACGATGCACTGGCTCTCCCGGAGGATCGTGGCGGTGTCGACGAGCTCGGCTCCCGCGCTTGCGTACTCGTCGTCCGGAAACCCCGCGCTCCCACCGGCGTCACGCTCGACCCGCAGCTCGAACCCGTTCTCGCGGAGCTTCGAGATCGTCTCGGGCACGAGCGCGACGCGACGCTCGCCCGGAGCCGTCTCCTTCGGGACCGCGACTCGCATGCGGTCGAAACTCTACGGAGCGGCCGGACGGATCGTCCTGTGAACCGTCAGAGCGACGCCCACACGTCGAGCTTCGTCTTCGTGCGTCGTATGACGTCGTCGGTGAATGCCTCGGTTCCGCTGTGGCCGCCGAGATCCGCGGTGCGGACGCCTTCTGCGACCGCCTCCAGACATGCCTCCCGGATCGCCCTCCCTGCCGTCTGCAGCTGCTCGTCGTCGGCGTGCGTCAGCAACGCCGCCCCGGCGAGGATCATGGCCATGGGATTCGCGACGTCCTTGCCTTCGAGAGCCGGCGCGGTGCCGTGCGCCGCCTCGGCCATGAGCGCGCTCGGCACGTAGTCGTCGCCGAATGCGACCAGCAACGACTCGGAGCCCGCGATGGAGCCGAACAGAGGGAGCACGAGGTCGGAGAGGATGTCGCCGTCGCGGTTCAGCGCCGGGATCACCATCGGGGCGCCGCTCGAGGAGATGAGGAGCGCGAAGGTGGCGTCGATCAGCTGCGGCTCGTACGGGACGTTCGGGATGCCGGGCGGCAGCCTCGTCCATCTCCTCCTTGAGCATCCCCTCGTAGATCGGGCTCACCGTGTACTTCGGGCCGCCGAAGACCTTCGCGCCCATGCGCTCGGCCTGTCGAAACGAGAACTCCGCGACTGCGTGACAGATCCGCCGCTCGATGCGTTCGGTGCGTAGCGCGACCTCGTCGTCGCCTTCGCCCTCGCGCCATTCCTTCGCCCCGTACGCGTCGCCGACGGCCATGCGGACGACCGAGATGGGCGCGTGCACGCCGCCGAGCGGAACGACACCGGGGATACGGCGTCCCGTGCGCACGATCACCTTGCCTCCGATCTCCTCCCGGAGAATCCGGTTCGGCGAGCCCACGTCACCTGCGGTCTCCGGCGTGACGGTTGCGGCCTTGAGGCCGAAGCCGTGTTCTCGAATCGCGGTGGCAGCCTCGTGCACGACGCCGTTCTGCGTCGCCCGTCTGCTCTCGAGCGAGAGATCGAAGCGCGGAAAGTCGAGCTCGACCCCGACGACCTCGGCGTCGAGGACGCGAAGCGCCTCGTCCAGGAGCTCCTGACCCGTTTGATCGCCTTCGAGAACGACGATGGTCTGCACGACGTGATCCTACTGGCCGCCGACCTGGCAATAGCGCACGGCGCATTGACTTGCACTTTGCGCGGTGCTTTTCTAGGGTGTCGTACGTTCCTACAGTCAACCGAAGGAGAAATACGTGGCGCGAAAGACGATACTCGTTTGTGACAACTGCGGAACCGAGGTCGAGGAAGCACACGGCGCCGCGATGCGGATCAATTACACGGATGCACGGCGAAAGTCGAAGCAGGCCGATTTGTGCGACAACTGCGCGGAAAAGATGCCGGGTCAATCCGTGGCCCGCCGCGGCCGCCGGCCGAAGCCCGTCGCATAGCCATTCGCGGCCGCATACCGATCTGATCTCGGCTCGTGTAGGCGCCTAGCCGACCCGCTCCTCCCGGTTTCACGCTCTTTGCGCACACTCGGTCGCGGCGTACGAAAGAGCGCCCGAGGCCGGGACTACGATGGACCGATGGGTCTCTCCCTGGTCGTCGGCCCGGCACACGCGGGCAAGATCGCGCTACTCCTCGACCGCTTTCTCGCTGGCCTCGATCGCGACCCCTGGCTCGTCGTTCCGAACCGGGCGGACGTCGAACGGGTCGAGCGAGATCTCATTCGCCGGAAGACTGCTCTTCTTGCGGGGCACATCGGGACGTTCGACGATCTCTTCGAGCACGTCGCCGATGCGAGCCGCGGCCAGGGCGTCGCATCCGAGATCCAGCGCCAGCTTGCTGCCCGGCGGGCCGTCGCTCGTACGGAGCTCGAGGAGCTCGCAGACTCCGCGTCCACTGCCGGGTTCAGCGACACGCTGGTAACGACGCTCGGCGAGCTCGCGTCCGCGCTCGTCGAGCCGGATCGCGTGGGAGGCGATCTCGCGCGGCTCGCACGAGCGTATCGGGAGGAGCTGGAGTCTCTCGGTCTCGAGGATCGCGGAGCGTTGCGGCGCCGCGCGGTGGAACGGCTGCGATCCGATCTCACCTCGTGGAACGACTCGCCCGTCCTCGCATACGGCTTCGAGGATCTGACCGCGGTGGAGTGGGCGCTGCTCGAATCGCTCGCGGCACGCACGGACGTCACCGTCTCGATCCCGTACGAGCCCGGCCGCGCAGCGTTCGCGGTACTCGGGCGGACCGTGGAGGATCTCGCGGAGCTCGCCCACGGCGCGATCGAGGAGCTGCCGAGGGCGACCGAGCGGAATGCCCCTGCAGCGCTGCTCCATCTCGAGCGGGAGCTCTTCGCCGACGAGCCGACGCGCGGTCCTCCGCTCGACGGCGCGCTCCGGTTCCTCGAAGGTGCGGGTGCGCGGGGGACCGTCGAGCTCCTCGCGAGCGAGCTGCTAGGGCTGATCAGAGGCGGAACTCAGCCTGCTCGGATCGGGGTCGTCTGCGACTCGCCCGACCGCTGGCGTGCCGCGCTCGAGGTCGTCTTCCGCGAGTCCGGAGTCCCGTACGTACTCGAGTCCGGCGGACGTCTGTCCGACTCCGCTCTCGGCGAGTCGCTGATCGCACTGCTGCGCTTCGCGTGGGCCGGGGGAGGTCGCGGCGAGCTGTTCGCATTCCTGCGCTCCCCGTTCTCGGGTCTCGAGCGCCGGTCGGTGGACTTCGTCGAGGGCCGGCTGCGCGGCAGGGCAATCGCCGATCCAGCGCGCATCGAGGAGGAGAGCGAACGGCTTCGGGGCGCTGCGATCCCCGCGCTGACGGAGTTGCGCGCCCGTGAGGATCCGGTGGCGGCCGCACGGACGCTGCTCCGAACGATGGTTCGAAACGCGTGGGGACTCGAGTCGCCTCCGACGAGTGACGACGCGAGGTTCGACGCGCGCACGTTCAGAGCGGCCACGCGAACGCTCGGCGAGCTCGCCGCGTTCGCGGCTCACGACGGTCAGGTTCTCGATACCGAGACGGTCCTCGGAGCGCTCGAGCGGACCCGCCTTCCGGCACCCGTGCGCGACGAGGAGGGACGGGTGGCCGTGCTCGACTACGAGCGCGCGCGGACGCGGATGTTCGATGTCGTCTTCCTGCTCGGCCTCGAGGAGGGGAGCCTTCCGCGACGGACGCGTCCCTCGCCGCTCCTGAGCGACACCGTGCGACAGGAGCTGAGCGCGCGGCTCGAACGCCCCGACGGCGTCGCGCGCGACCGCTACCTCTTCTACACGGCCTGCACGCGTGCGACCGAACGCCTCGTTCTCGTTCGCGAAGCGGCCACCGACGACGGCGTGCCACGCGAGCCGAGCCCGTTCTGGGAGGACGTGAGGGTCGCTGTTCGACGACGACGAGCTCGCGCGAGCGACCCGCCGGCGCCCGCTGTCCGCGCTCACCTGGAGCCTCGACGCGGCGCCTACCGAACGTGAGCGGCTGCGCTCACTCGTTCGCCTTGCCGTCGACGACCGTGAGGGTGCGGACGTGCTCGCGGATGCGAACGGCTGGTCGCGCCGGCTCGAGCGCGCGCGAGGTGCGTTCGACCGCCCGACCTCCCTCCGCAACCCCACCACGCTCGAGCCGTTCGCCTCGCGGTCGCAGTTCTCGGCCACGGAGCTGGAGCGGTTCGCGGACTGCTCGTCGGCGTGGCTCGTCGAGCGGGTCATCGACCCGAAGAGGATCGACGCGGAGCCCGACCCCATACTCCGCGGCCAGGTCGTGCATACGACGCTGAATCGCTTCTACGCAGCGCTGCCGCGCGAGCTCGACTCCGAGCGCGTGACTCCCGAGAACCTGGACGCGGCAATCGAGCTCGTCCGACGCTGTCTCGACGACGCGCTCGAATCCGGAGTGCGTCTCGATCTCACGGAGCTCCAGGCCGCCGAGCTGAAGCACACGCTCCGTGCAGATCTCGAGGGATTCGTCCGGGACGAAGCAGCCTCCGAGCTGCAGTTCGTCCCGCGGCGCCTCGAGGTCGCATTCGGCTCCGACCGGGCCGCACCGGAGCTGCAGCGCGGTCTGCCGCTCGGCGAGGGCATCTGGCTCTCGGGGAAGATCGACCGGATCGACGTCGACCCGTTCTCGGCGCGGGGCATCGTGCAGGACTACAAGTCGGGAAAGGGCGCCCACTCCGCGCGTGACATCGACCGCGACGTTCGGTTGCAGATTCCCCTCTACCTCCTCGCCCTTCGCGATCTCGTCGGAATCGAGCCGCTGGGCGGCGTCTACCGCGCGCTGGCCGGACGCCGGGCGACGCGCGGGATGCTGCGGGAAAGCGCCAAGGAGGATCTGCCGGGGTTCGCGCGCGACGACTACCTCGACGAGAACGCGTTCTGGGCACAGGTCGAGTCGGCGCGGGAACGCGCCGAGGAGAACGCCGTGCGCATTCGCGCCGGCGACGTCCAGCACGACCCAAAGGGCGACGGCTGCCCTGCGTGGTGCGACCTGTGGCCGATGTGCCGGGTGCCGCGCCCATGACGGTCATGGACGTGACCTCGCCGCTGAACGACGAGCAGCTTGCCGCCGTGGATGCGCCGGGATCGGTGTTCGTCTCGGCGGGGGCCGGCACCGGGAAGACCTCGGTCCTCGTCGAGCGTTACGTGCAGGCCGTCTGTGACCGCGGCGTCGATGTCGAGTCGATCCTCGTCATCACCTACACGCGGAAGGCGGCAGGCGAGCTCCGCAGCCGGATCCGCGCCGCACTGCGAGCGCGAGGTCGGCCCGATCTCGCGCGCGGGCTCGACGCCGCGTGGATCTCGACGATCCACGGCTTCTGCAACCGTCTCCTGAGAGCCCATCCGTTCGCTGCGGGGCTGGATCCTCGCTTTCGCGAGCTGGAGGACGCGGGCGCTGCCGTTCTGCGCGGCGAGGCGTTCGAGCGCGCGCTGGACGACTTCTGTTCAGGCGGTGACGACGAGCGCTTGCGGCTGCTCGCGACCTACCGCGCAAACGGTCTACGGCGAATGCTCACCGGCGTGTTCGAGACGATGCGCTCGGCGGGACGCGAGCTGGTGCTCGAGCTCGGCGAGCGCTCGAGCCTCGACGACGCGATAGCGCGGCTGCGAGCCGAGGCGACGCAGCTCGCCGACGACACGTCCGCCACCGTGACGCAACGGCGCAACGCGGCCGAGGCGCTCCGCGTAGTGGGTGCGCCGTCGCCACCCGAGCGCCTGATCGATCTGTCGGCCCTCGCCGCCAAGGGAGCGCGCGCCGCGTCGTTCGAGCTGGCACGGAAGGCCGCCGAGCGCGCCGCCCTCGAGGAGCTCGCCGCGGCCGACCGCGACCTCCTGCAGGAGCTGCTCGAGCGTTTCGCGGCGGAGTACGCGGCCGCGAAGCGCCGGGAGTCTGCGGTCGACTTCGAGGATCTCCAGCTGGCGGCCCGTGATCTCCTGCGGGATGACGAGGCCGTGCGGGAGGAGACGCAGGTCCGATTCCGGATCGTCATGGTCGACGAGTTCCAGGACACGAATCGACTGCAATGCGAGCTCATCGATCTGGTCGCTCATCCCGATCTCACCGAGGTCTTCACGGTGGGCGACGAGTTCCAGTCGATCTACGGCTTCCGGCACGCGGACGTCGAGGTCTTTCGCGAGCGCAGGCAGGAGGCAGAGAGTGTGCTCGCGCTGACGAAGAACTACCGGTCGCGTCCGCAGGTGCTCGCCGCGGTGAACCGCCTCTTCGGTGACGTCTTCGGCGACGAGTATCAACCGCTCGCCGCTTCCGCGGAGTTCGCCGATCCCGTGTTCGGCCACCCGGTCGAGCTCCTGGTGACGGACAAGTCGAGCTTCAAGGGAACCGGTGAGCACTGGCGCGAGGGAGAGGCGCGCGCGATCGCCGCCCGGGTGCGCGAGCTGGTCGCCTCGGGGGAGGCTGCCGCAGGCGAGATCGCGGTGCTGTTCGCGGCCGGTACCGATGCCGAGCGTTACGAGGAGGCGCTTCGGCGCGAGGGACTACCGACGTTCCGGGTGACCGGCCGCGGGTACTTCGGTCAGCAGCAGGTCGTCGACCTGCTCTCGTACCTCCGGCTCGTCCACAACCGATACGACGACGTCGCCCTGACCACCGTCCTCGCGTCGCCGTTCGTCGGCGTCTCCAACGACACGCTCGTGCTCCTTCGGCGCAACGCAACGCGCCGACCGCTGTTCACCGCGCTCGAGCGGGACCTGCCGGAGGGCCTGGCGGCAGCGGACGAACGCCTCCTGCGCGCCTTCCTCCAGCGTTACGGGCGACTCGTCCGGGAGTCCACGCGAGTCGGCCTCGAAGCGCTGTGCGAGAGCATTCTCACCGCTCACGACTACGACCTCGCAGTGCTCGCGCGCTGGGACGGGTCGCGGCGCTTCGCAAACCTACGCAAGCTCGGCCGCCTGGCTCGGGAGTACGAGGCGATTCGGGGTGCAGACCTCGCTGGGTTCGTCAGGTTCATCCGCGAGCAGGAGTCGCTCGGCACGAGGGAGCTCGAAGCGGTCGCGGAGGAGGAGGGAGCGGGGGCGGTGCGTCTGCTCACCATCCACGGGGCCAAGGGTCTCGAGTTCAAGGTCGTCATCGTGGCCGACGCCGGGCGCGACACGGGCGGCCCCCGCGGCGCCGACGAGATCGTGGCGCTGTCGGACGGCAGGTTCGGCTTCCGCATGGTTCACCCCACTCGCGGTGACCGGCAGCCGGTCTTCGGGTTCGAGGACGTGCGAGCGGCCGAGGAGAGGCAGGAACGCGCGGAGCGGCTCCGTCTCTACTACGTCGCCATGACCCGCGCGATCGATCGGCTGATCGTGTCCGGGGCGATCGACCCCGAGCGCAGGGCCGACCGCGAGACGCCGATCGGGTGGGTGCTCGAGCGTCTCCAGGCTCACGAGCTCGTCGCGTCGTCGGACGGGCATCCACTGGAGATCGAGCGCGACGACGCGCGCTTCGTGCTCACCGTCGTCACGCACGTTCCGAGCGAGACGGCCCCCGAGCCCGAGGAAGCTCTGGTCGAGGGCCAGCTGGCGTTGTTCGCCGACCTTCCGACGGGCAAGCTCCGCGTCGGCGTCGAGCTACCGGAGCTCGCGGAGATCGACACGCCGCCGCTCCACGACGTGCATCGGCTCTCATACAGCGCGCTCGCCCTGTTCGAGCGCTGCTCGTACCGGTACTTCGCCGAACGCGTGCTCGGGCTCCCTCGGGTGGAACGAGCAAGCGTTGGCGACAGTGCGGCGGACGAGGCGCCGAGCCTCGCGGCCACCGAGCTCGGGGATGCCGTGCACCGCCTGCTCGAGCTCGTGCCGCTCGCGGACCCGGCGGTCCCCGCGCGCGCGGACCTCGAAGAGACAGTTCGGCAGTGGTACCCCGAGGTTCGCGAGGAGGAGCTCGACCGCATCTCGGCGCTCGTCGAGGCGTACTGCGCGTCCGCGACCGCCGAGCGGCTGGCGCGCCTTCCCGGAGCCGACGTCGAGCGGCCGTTCGCGTTCGAGCACGACGGTGTGCTGCTGCACGGCAGGCTCGACGTCCTCTGGACGGACGGCGATCGTTCTCTCGTCGTCGACTACAAGTCGAACGCGCTCGAGGGCGCCGACCCCGCGGCGATCGTCGACGCCGAGTACGGCTTGCAGCGCCTCGTCTACGCGCTCGCGTGCCTCCGGGCCGGTGCGTCGGAGGTGGAGGTCGTCTACCAGTTCCTCGAACGGCCGGACGAGGTCGTCTCGGCGACGTTCTCGACTGCGGACACATCGGGCCTCGAGGCTGAGCTCTCTGCCGCGATCGCCCGCATCCGCGCCGGTGAGTTCAGGCCCACGCCGAGCGAGTTCGCGTGCTCGGACTGCCCGGCGCTCGACCTCGTCTGCGCTGGGCCGCGCCTGTCCCTCGCGCGGTAGCCTCGACCCCGTGCGCGTCGCCGCGATCAGCGACATTCACGGCAACCTGCCTGCTCTCGACGCCGTGCTCGCCGACATCGAGGAGGCGAACGTCGACGCGATCCTCGTCGCCGGCGACAGCGTCAGCGGGCCGTGGCCCGCGGAGGTGTTCGACCGCCTTCGGAGCGTCGATGCCCGGATCGTTCACGGAAACGCGGACCGGCTCGAGGAGGTGAGGCGCTTCGACGACGAGCAGGCGGCGTGGAACGAGGATCGCCTCGGCTCGGAACGCCTCGCGGCCGTTGCCGCCTGGCCGCTGACCCTCGAGCTCGATGTCGAGGGACTCGGCCGCGTTCTCGTGTGCCACTCGACGCCCGGGTCGGACGAGCCGATCTACACGCGCGCGACACCAGACGACGAGGTGCTCGATGTCGTCGGCCACGTGGACGCCGAGGTGCTCGTGTGCGGGCACACCCATATGCAGTACGACCGCCTCCTTTCGAGCGGGCTTCGCGTGGTCAATCCCGGGAGCGTCGGCCTACCGTACGAGGGGCAGCGCGGGGCGTTCTGGGCGGTGCTCGGACGGGACGTCGAGTTCCGGCGCAGCGAGTACGACGTCGTCGAGGCGGTAGCTGCCGCTCGCGCGCTCGGAGCACCGAGGCAGGACATGCTCGAGCTGCTCGTCGATCCGAAGAGCTCCGACGAGGTGACGAGCGTACTTCGAGTCGCTTCGTGGCTCGTAGTTACGTCCGCGAGGCGAGGCGCCGCGGCCTCGGACGCCGCCGCGAGCGAATCGTCCCGATCGTCGAGCGCCTCGCGCAGGAGCACGCGGACGCCGAGATCGCACTCCGCTTCCGCTCGGACCTGGAGCTGCTCGTCTCGGTGATGCTCTCGGCCCAGACGACCGACGTCAACGTCAACCGCGTCACGCCGGGACTCTTCGAGAAGTACCGCCGTCCCGAGGACTACCTCGCGGTCCCCGTCGAGGAGCTCGAGCGCGACATCTATGCGACGGGCTTCTTCCGGCAGAAGACGAAGTCGATCCGCGGGACGATGCGGATGCTGATCGAGGACTTCGACGGCGAGGTACCGTCGCGACTCGAGGAGCTGGTCAAGCTCCCCGGCGTCGCGCGGAAGACCGCGAACGTGGTCGCGGCGGAGCTGGGACACGCCCAGGGAATCGTTGTCGACACCCATGTCCGCCGGCTCTCGCAGCGACTCGGACTGACCCGAAACGACGATCCCGTGAAGATCGAGCGGGATCTCCAGCGCGTCGTGCCGCGACCGGACTGGGCGCGCTTCCCTCACCTTCTCATCTGGCATGGCCGCAGGGTGTGCGACGCACGGCGGCCGCGGTGCGAGGACTGTGTGCTCGAGAACCTGTGCCCGGCGAGCCGGATCGCTCTCAGATCCAGCGACGCCAGCGAAAGAGCGCGACCTGGACGATCGTCGATCCGAGGATGAGCGCCAGCGACGAGCCGAGCGTCCAGTAGCGATTGTCGAACGCGCCCTCGAAGTTCTGGCCGTAGAAGCCGACGATCAAGGAGGGCACGAGGACGAGCGACGCGATCACCGTGAGCTTCTTCGCGACGTCGTTCTGGGTCTCGGCGACCTTCGCCTGCAGGTGGTCGCGAACGCTCGCGAGGAGGTCCCGAGCGACGTCCAGCTCCTCGGTCACCCGGACGAGCGTGTCGTACGTGTCTGAGAACAGGCGCTCGATCTCGATCGGGAAGAGCTCGTGCTCCCCGACGTCGACGCGCCCGTCGAGGATTCGGCGTACCGCTGCCCGTGTTGCAGAGACCGTTCGCCGACGATAGGTGAGCTCGTGGCGAAGCTCTCCCATGCGACTCCGCACTCGCGACGGCTGCCAGTCGTCGATCCGATCCTCGAGCTCGTCGATCTCGCCGTAGATCGCGTCCAGGAACTCGAGGAAGGTCTCGGCGACGTCGTCGACGAGCCGATGGATCAGTGCGCCGGCGGGCGCGCCGCTGCTGGCCGACGGGCGCACCGCGGCGGGGTCGAAGGGAACACCGCCCGGGGGCGTCTTCCGGACGGTGACGAGCAGGTCGGGAGTCGCGACGAAGGTGATCTCCTGGTGCTCGAACCGATCTTCCTCCGGGAGAGACCGCATGGCCACGAGCAGGCCGAAGACATACGAGCCATGCGCCTCGAGGAGCGGTCTGGGCTCGCGGCCGGTCGACGGGGGCGAGGAGGGCATCGACGACGTCCGGGTCGACCCCGCCGGGCAGCGACGCCAGCAGCTCCTCATGTGCAGGATCGACGAGATCGAGCCAGCGCGCGCTCACGCTGCGCGAGGGTAACGACGCGTGCGGTCGGAGTCGCCGCTAGGCGAGGTGGCGGCTGCCAGCTCGGGGCGGTGCCGCTGCTCTTCCAACCAGCGCTGGGCGTCGAGTGCCGCCATCGTGCCGGAGCCGGCGGCCGTCACGGCTTGCCGGTACGTGTGGTCCTGCACGTCGCCCGCGGCGAAGACGCCCTCGATGTTCGTCCGCGTCGAGCGCGGCTCCGTTACGAGGTATCCCTGCTCGTCGTGGTCGAGCCAGTCGAGGAAGAGGGCCGTGGTCGGGTCGTGTCCGATCGCGACGAAAAGGCCGTCGGCGTCGACGTCCGTGACCTCGCCCGTGACCGTGTCGCGGAGGCGTACGCCGGTGACGTGCCCGCCCTCCTCACCGAGCACCTCCTCGACGACCGCATTCAGGACGAACTCGATCTTCTCGTTCTCGCGTGCTCGGTCGACCATGATCGGCGACGCCCGAAACTCCTCGCGGCGGTGGACGATCACGACCTTCTGCGCGAAGCGGGTGAGGAACGTCGCCTCCTCCATCGCGGAGTCGCCTCCCCCGACGACGACGACCACCTTGTCGCGGAAGAACGCCCCGTCGCAGGTCGCGCAGTACGAGACGCCACGACCCTGGAGCGTCTGCTCGGAGGGGAGGCCGATCTGCCGCGCGCTGGCGCCGGTCGCGACGATCACGGACTCGGCACGGTGCTCCTGGTCTCCGACGTAGACGCGGAACGGGCGCTCGGAGAAGTCGACACGCGTGACGTCGTCGGTCACGAACTCCGCGCCGAAGCGCTCGGCCTGGCGGCGGAAGTCGGCCATCATCGTCGGGCCGAGCACGCCGTCCGCGTAGCCGGGGTAGTTCTCGACGTCGCTCGTGATCATCAGCTGGCCGCCCCAGTTGAAGCCCTCGATGACCAGCGGGCGCAGGTTCGCGCGCGCGCTGTAGAGCGCTGCCGTGTAGCCGGCAGGCCCACCGCCGATGATGATCACGTCACGGACGTCGTTCACGAATGCTCCTCGGGAGGTACGTTAGCCCCGCGGGGCGGGGCGACTCTCTGAGAAACGCTCGGGCGGGAGCCGATCTTCCCGTCACGCCGCGTCGGCGCCGGCGGAGATCGCCTCGAGCGCCGGTTGAGACGGATCCACGAGCTCGGCGGCGGCCAACGACCGCGTCTGCCGCTCGATCGGCTGCAGCTCCGGCGGTTCGATGCCGGAGATCCCGTGTTGCTCGAACCGGCGCGCCTGCACGAGCACCTGGCGTTCGAGCGAGCCGACGGTCTCGTTGTACGCCTTGACCGCGCCGTCGAGCGACTTGCCGAGCCGGCCGACGTGGGCGCCCATCGTCGCGAGCCGCTTGTAGAGCTCGCGGCCGAGCTCGGACACCTCGCGAGCGCTCTCGGCGATCGTCTCCTGCTGCCAGCCGTAGTGCATCGCACGGAGCAGCCCGATCAGGTTGGTCGGAGACGCCGGGATGACGTTGTTCGCCCAGGCGAGCTCCTCGAGCGACGAGTCCTGCTCGAGCGCTGCACGTAAGAAGGTCTCGTCGGGAAGGAACATCACGACGAGCTCCGGTGTGCCGGGCAGCTGTCTCCAGTACGCCTTCTGGCTCAGCTTCTGCACGTGCTCGCGCACGTGTCGCGCGTGATCCGCAAGGCGCGCGCGGCGCTCGTCTTCCGTCGCGTCCTCGCGGAACGCGTCCAGGTACGCGACCAGCGGCACCTTGGAGTCGATGACGACGTGCTTCGAGCCCGGGAGATGGACGACGACGTCCGGGCGAAGCACGTTGCCCTCGCCGTCGGAGGTCGACGGCTGCTCGTCGAAGTCGCAGTGCTCGACCATCCCGGCCATCTCGATCACACGCCGAAGCTGGATCTCGCCCCAGCGCCCGCGGACGTGCGGCGCCCGCAGTGCGGTAACCAGGTTCCCCGTCTCCCTGCGCAGGTGCTCCTGATCGGAGCGCAGCTGCCGTACGCCCTCGGTCAGCGAGCCGTACGCCTCCTGGCGGACGCGCTCGACGCGTCGCGAGCTTGTGGTCCATGCGCTCCAGCGAGTCCTTCAGCGGCCGGACGTGACCCGAGAGGTGCGTCTCGGCCAGCTCGAGGAAGCGCGAGCTGTTCGCGTCGAGCGCCTCGGCGGACAAGGCCTTGATCGCGACCGCCATGCGCTCGTCGAGCGCGCTGCGCTCGACCGCGAGCTCGGCCTCGGCCGCGGCGAGCGTGCGCTCGAGCTCGATCACCTCCTGCGTCCGCCGCCGACGCTCGACGAGCGCCGGCCGGAGGGCCAGGAGGACGATGAATGCACCGGCTGCCAGTCCGGCGAGGAGAGCGAGCACAACCATGGGTCGAGGAACGGTAGAGAGGCCGTAGGACGGACTCCCGGCACAACCCGGCCGCAACTAGGGCTGGTGCTACGTTCTCCCGCGGCATGGCCGAGAAACCACGCGTCAAAGCGCCAAAGCAGCGCCAGTCCGCCTCTCCGGAGACCGGCAACAGGAAGCGGCTCCTCGCCATCGGGGCGGGTATCGCAGGCCTTGTCCTCGGGTTCGTGGCGGTCGCGGCCGTCCTCGGATTCGTCGGAGGCGGGGGAAAGCCGGACGAGGCGGAGGTCAGGACGACGCTCGAAGCCGCGGGCTGCACGCTGCAGTCGGTCAAGGCCCAGCCCGGAAGGCACTCGCTCACGCCCGACGGCACGGCCAAGTGGAACACCGACCCGCCCACGAGCGGCCCGCATTTCGGATTCAACCCCGACGGCTCGGTCGGCACCGTCATCTGGGGCGCCTACGACGAGCCCGTTCAGGTCGCTCGCATCATCCACAACCTCGAGCACGGCGGCATCTACATCTTCTACGGCGAGGACGTCTCCGATGCGGTGGTCGAGGAGCTGCGCGCGTTCTACGACGACCACAAGAACGGCACGGTGCTGGCTCCGTACCCGAAGCTCGGCGACAAGATCGCGCTCGGTGCGTGGGTCGGCGACGAGGAGGAAGCGAAGGGCCACCTCGCCAAGTGCAGCGCGTTCGACGAGGACGCCTTCTCGTCGTTCTTCAGCGCGTTCCAGTTCCAGGGGCCCGAGCGCTTCCCGGCCGACTCGCTCCTCCCCGGCGGCACCTAGGCCGACAGCCGCGTCCTACACTCCGATGTGCCGGGGTGGCGGAACGGGTGAGACGCGCCCGCCTTAAAAGCGGGTGTCCCTCCAAGGGGCGTGCGGGTTCGAGTCCCGCCCCCGGCACAGGTGCTTGTTTTCGCACGGACATCCTGAAGCGCGATCGCCTCGCGACCGCGGTCGCCGTTTCGACTCAGCCGCGCAAGGCAGCCGCAATACGCCGCTACACTCCGCCGTCCGTGGCGAGCACGCCGGAAGCGCTTGCTCATGCCCAGCTCGAGTGGGATACGCCGCTCTACCGCATGGCGGTCGCCCAGTTCGACCAGGCCGTCGCCGTGGCCGACATCCCGGACGACGTCGCCGAACGACTCCGCTACCCGGAGCGCTCCACGATCGTGAGCATCCCGGTGCGGATGGACGACGGCCGGCGCGTCGTCTATCCCGGCTACCGGGTCCAGCACTCGAGCATCATGGGGCCGACCAAGGGCGGCATCCGCTACGACCCCGAGGTCACGCTCGGCGAGTGCGCGGCGCTCGCAATGTGGATGACGTGGAAGTGCTCGCTCCTGCGCCTCCCCTACGGCGGCGCGAAGGGCGGGGTCCGCTGCGATCCGCGCGCTTTCTCGATGGCGGAGGTCGAGCGGCTCACGCGGAGGTTCACCTCGGAGCTCCTCCCGATCATCGGTCCCAAGGAGGACATTCCCGCGCCGGACATGGCGACGAACGAGCAGACGATGGCGTGGATGATGGACACGTACTCCATGCAGAGTGGGTACGCGGTCCCCGAGATCGTCACGGGCAAGCCGATCTCCATCGGCGGATCCGTCTTCCGGCACGAGGCGACCGGGGCCGGCGTCGTCATGGTCGTCAGCCGCGCGTGCGACCGGCTCGGCTGGACGCTGGCCGAGCAGCGGTGCGTCGTCCAGGGCTTCGGCAACGTGGGCGGCATCGCGTCGGCCGAGCTGCACGGGCTGGGCGCGACCGTCACGGCCGTGTCGGACGTGTCCGGCGGGATCCATTCAGAGGACGGGCTGGATATCCCAGCGCTCCTCGAGTACGTGCGCGACCACGGGTCCCTCGAGGGTTGCGACGCCGGCGTGCGGATCACGAACGAGGAGCTGCTCGAGCTCGACTGCGACATCCTCGTGCTCGCGGCGCGGGAGGATCAGATCACCGGCGAGAACGCGCCGCGGGTCCAGGCCCGCATGATCGCCGAGGGCGCGAACGGCCCGACCTCGCTCGAGGCGGATCAGATCCTGTGGCAGCGGGGCATTCCCGTGCTGCCCGACATCCTCACGAACGCGGGCGGCGTGACCGTGTCGTACTTCGAGTGGGTGCAGGACCTCGGCCGGCTGTTCTGGACCCGGGACGAGATCCGCGCGAAGCTCGCCGAGAAGCTGTCGGACGCGTTCGACCGCGTGTGGACGCTCGCCGACGAGCGCGACCTGCCGCTGCGAACCGGCGCTCTCGTGACCGGGATTCGCGAGGTCTCGGGCGCGCTCCAGGCACGAGGGATCTTCCCGTGAGCGCCGGTGAGCGTCGTCCGAGAGGCAATGGTCTCGAACCCCGGCCGCCTGCCGGCGGACGCGACGGCGCAGGCCGCCGGTGAGCTGCTGCGACGCACGGAGGTACGTGCCGTCTACGTGACGGAGGACGAGCGGCTCGTCGGAGTCGTGACGCGCAAGACGCTGATCCGCGAGGTGGTCGCGCCCGGCCTCGATCCCACGACCACCCAGCTCCGTGAGATCGCCGAGGAGCCGAACTTCACGATCGGCCCGGACGTGCCGCTGGAGGACGCGTTCAGGTTCCTCGAGGAGGAGGACCTCGAGCGCGTGCCCGTCGTCGACGGAGACGAGCGCCTCGTCGGGGTGCTCTCGCGAAGCGTTCTCCAGCGTCGGCTCGCCGAGGACGAGGAGCCGACCGGGGACGACGAGCCACTCCCGCCGGCCGCGTAGACGCCGCTCCGCCCCTGCCCTTAGTGGCCTAGCAGCAGGTGTAGGCGCCGGGCGGCACCGCACCCTCCTCGGGCTCGGGAAGCTCTGCCGCAGCGAGCGCTGCGCCGTGCAGGATGTCCCGCTCGGAAACCTCGATCTCGGAGAGCGAGTACGCCTCCATGATCTCGCGCAGGACGACGAGCCCCGCGACGATCACGGGCGCGCGACCCGGCTCGATTCCGGGCACGCGCGTGCGTTCCTCGAGCGGCATCTCCGCGAGCCGCTCGAGCTGCTCTGCGACCGCCGTCGCCGGAACCCGGTGACCGTGGGTGCGCGCCGGGTCGTACTCCGCATCGCCGAGATGGAGCGTCGCCAGCGTTGTGACGGTCCCGGCGACGCCGATCGCAGCGTTGGCGTTCATGGCCGGGAGCAGCGACCGGACGTAGCCGGCGGCTGCCGCCAACTCGGGCCGTGACGGTGGATCCGTGCGGAGAAAGCGCTCGGTGAGGCGCACGCAGCCGACGTCGAGGCTGGACGACGTCACGGGCAAACCGTCGACCGCGAGCACGAGCTCGGTCGAACCTCCGCCGATGTCGACGACCAGCGTGTTGTCGAGAGATGCCCGCCCGGCCGACACTCCGCGAACCATCAGCGCGGCCTCCTGCGCGCCGTCGAGCAGTCTGGTCGTGAACCCGTAGCTCCACTCGACCTCGCCGAGGAAGGCCTCGCCGTTCTCGGCATCCCGGATCGCACTCGTCCCGATCGCGAGCGTCCTCGTCGCGCCGAGCTCCTCGAGCTCGCGGCGATAGTCGGTGAGGCAGTTCCGTACTCGTGCGATCGGGACCGGCAGCAGACGGCGCCGCTCGTCGACACCCTCGCCGAGCCGGGTGATGGTGAGGCGTCGGGCGACCTCGCTCAACTCGTCGCCGTCGACGTCCGCGACGAGGAGCCGGGTCGAGTTCGTCCCGAGGTCGACCGCTGCGACGCGGCTCATCGTAGAGGGAGAAATGCGCGCAGCCAGCGCGTGCGGTGGCCTGCCGTCTCGAGCGACCCGAGAAGCACCTGCAGGCGCGCTCGGGAGATCCGCAGCCTCTCGGTCGCCGCCCGGAGATCCGCGCTCGCGCGGTCGGCCTCCGCCAGCAGCTGCTCGGTGCGGGCGGAGCGCTCCTCGAACGAGTCGAGCTCGCTGCTGAGAGAACCGCCGACGCGCTTGCCGTCCTTCCAGAGCGCGATCGAGCGAACGACGAGAACGAACAGCGCGGCGAGGACGAGCGTCAAGCCGACGAGGAACGACGTGAGAACCACGGGAGGAGTCTAGAAACACCGGCGCCGAGTCGTCCGAGCTCGCTCATCTGGGATCCAGTTCTGATGGTTTATGGATCCGAAAGTGGTGAAATTCGCTAAGATTGACGCCATCTAAATGGCAATCTAGGATCCGGCAGGCAGTAGATTGCACACAATCAAGTGGGAAGGAGCCGAGATGAGCGCGACCGGGCAGAGCGTGCGGGATCGCTGGGAGGGGATCGAGCGGCCGTACACACGGGAGGACGTGGAACGCATTCGCGGCCGATTCCACGTCGAGCACACGGTCGCGCGTCTCGGCGCCGAGAGGTTGTGGGAGCTCATGCACTCGGAGCCGTACGTCGCCGCTCTCGGCGCCGTGACCGGAGCGCAGGCCGTGCAGATGGTCAAGGCCGGTCTGAAGGCGATCTACCTGTCCGGCTGGCAGGTCGCCGCCGACGCCAATCTCGCCGGGCACACGTACCCGGATCAGAGCCTGTATCCGGCGAACAGCGCGCCGGCGCTCGTGAAGCGGCTGAACAGCGCTCTCCTGCGCGCCGACCAGATCGACTCGGCCGAGGGCAAGAACGGCACGTACTGGCTGGCACCGATCGTGGCGGACGCCGAGGCCGGGTTCGGCGGCCCATTGAACGCGTTCGAGCTGATGAAGGCCTTCATCGAGGCCGGCGCCGCGGGCGTCCACTTCGAGGATCAGCTGTCGTCGGAGAAGAAGTGCGGACACCTCGGTGGCAAGGTGCTCGTGCCGACGAGCCAGTTCGTGCGGACGCTCGTCTCCGCGCGCCTCGCAGCGGACGTGCTCGAGGTTCCAACGGTTCTCGTCGCACGCACCGACGCGCTCTCGGCGACGCTGCTCACGAGTGACGTGGACGAGCGCGACCGCGAGTTCGTCACCGGCGAGCGCACTGCGGAAGGCTTCTTCCGCATCGAGCCCGGCATCGCGGCTCCGATCGCAAGGGCGCTGGCGTACGCGCCCTACGCGGACGTTCTCTGGTGCGAGACCTCGACGCCCGATCTCGACGAGGCGGCCGCGTTCGCGGAGGCCGTGCACGCGCAGTTCCCGGACAAGCTCCTCGCGTACAACTGCTCGCCCTCGTTCAACTGGAAGCAGCACCTCGACGACGCGACCATCGCCTCGTTCCAGGCGCAGCTCGCCGAGATGGGCTACAAGTTCCAGTTCGTGACGCTCGCCGGCTTCCACGCAGTCTGCAACGGGATGTTCGACCTCGCCCATGGCTACGCGGCCGAGGGCATGAGCGCGTACGTCCGCCTCCAGCAGGCCGAATTCGCGAACGAGGAGCTCGGGTACACCGCGACGCGCCACCAGCGCGAGGTCGGTGCCGGGTACTTCGACTCCGTTCTCGAGGCGATCACCCAGGGGCAGAGCTCGACCCTCGCGCTCAAGGGCTCGACGGAGGAGGCGCAGTTCGAGGCGGCGCGCAGCAGGTGAGCACCAAGACCTCCGCCGTAACCGTCCTGGCGCCGGACCCGGCGGGGGTACTCACTCCGGAGGCACTCGACCTCGTCGTCGCGCTCCAGCGGGAGTTCGCGGGCCATCGCGAGCACTTGCTGCTCGCTCGCGCGGAACGGCAGGAGCGCATCGACGCGGGCGAACTGCCTGGGTTCCTCGACTCGACCCGCGACGTCCGCGAAGGCGACTGGCGCGTCGCACCCGCGCCCGCAGATCTCCAGGATCGTCGCGTCGAGATCACCGGGCCTGCGGGCGACCGGAAGATGGTCATCAACGCGTTCAACTCGGGCGCGAAGGTCTACATGGCCGACTTCGAGGACGCGAACTCGCCGACGTGGGCGAACGTCGTCGAGGGCCAGCAGAACCTGACGGATGCGATCGAGCGGACGATCTCGCTCGACACGGGCGAGAAGCAGTACGCGCTGAACGACGAGGTCGCCGTCCTCCTCGTGCGTCCGCGTGGCTGGCACCTCATGGAGCGGAACGTCGAGATCGACGGCAAGCACGCGTTTGCGGGCCTTTTCGACTTCGGCGTCTACTTCCAGCGCAACGTCGAGCGCCTGCTCGAGCGGGGGACCGGGCCGTACTTCTATCTCCCCAAGCTCGAGAGCCACCTCGAAGCGCGGCTGTGGAACGACGTGTTCTGCTTCGCCCAGGACCGGCTCGGGGTTCCGCGCGGGACGATCAAGGCCACCGTCCTCATCGAGACGATCCTGGCCGCGTTCGAGATGGAGGAGATCCTCTACGAGCTGCGTGAGCACTCCGCGGGTCTGAACGCCGGCCGGTGGGACTACATCTTCTCCGTGATCAAGAAGTTCCGCGACCGACCCGAGTTCGTGCTGCCCGACCGTGTCCAGGTGACGATGACGGTGCCGTTCATGCGCGCGTACACCGAGCTGCTGGTGCGCTCGTGTCACAAGCGCGGTGCTCACGCGATCGGCGGCATGGCGGCGTTCATCCCGAGCCGGCGCGATGCCGAGGTGAACGAGACGGCACTCGCGCGCGTTCGCGAGGACAAGCAGCGCGAGTCGTCCGACGGCTTCGACGGGACGTGGGTCGCGCACCCCGATCTCGTGCCGATCGCGAAGGCCGAGTTCGACAACGCGCTCGGCGACCGGCCGAACCAGCTCGGGCGGCTGCGCGAGGACGTCGCGACCGAGGCGCACGACTTGCTCGACGTCGCCGCGACACCCGGCGAGATCACGGAGGCGGGCGTCCGCGCGAACGTGTCGGTCGGGATCCGCTACATCGCAGCCTGGCTGCAGGGAGTCGGCGCGGCGGCGATCGACAACCTGATGGAAGACGTCGCGACCGCCGAGATCTCGCGCTCCCAGATCTGGCAGTGGCTCCATCACGGTCGCGTGGAGCGCGCGGACGTCGAGCGGATCGTCGCCGAGGTCATGGCCGAGCTTCCGGACGAGCCCGTCTATCGCGAGGCGCGCGAGGTCTTCGAGAAGGTGTCGATGCGGGAGGTCTTCGTCGAGTTCCTCACGCTCACGGCCTACGCCCATCTTCTCGGTCATCCCGAGCACGAGGCCGGTGCTCGCTAGCAATGTCCGACGGCACGAAGGCCGACGACATCGCGCTCGCCCTCGAGGAGTCGATCGTCTCGGGCGAGATCCCACCCGGCAGCACGCTGCGGCAGGAGCACCTCTCCGAGCAGTTCCAGGTGAGCCGGACGCCGGTACGAGAGGCGCTCAGGCGGCTCGCCGCGCTCGGGCTCGTCACGTTCGAGCCGAACCGCGGGGTTCGGGTCAGGCTGCTCTCGCGCGACGAGATCCGGGAGGCATTCATGGTGCGCGCGGAGCTCGAGAGCCTCGCAACGGAGATCGCGACGCCGAAGATGACCGACGAGGACCTCGCCGAGCTCGAGCGGGCGGAGCGTCGCTTCAGCGCGGCGACCCGCGCGCTGGTCGAGATGAGCCACGACGGTCGCCAGGACCTCGAGATCGCGCGCGAGTGGCTCCATCTCAACCACTCGTTCCACGACGTGATCTACCGCGCGGCCGACGTGCCGCTGATCGAGCGCATGGCGAAGGCCGCGCGCCGCACGTTCCTCGTCAAGCCGGTGTGGGCGACGGGTGACGACCTCGACGTGCTCTACGACAAGAACGATCGCCAGCACCGCGCGATCCGGGAGGCGATCACTGCACGCAGTCCCGATGGTGCCCGCGTGCTGGCGCGCGAGCACGTGCTCTCGTCCGGCCGCTTGCTCGAGGCCATTCTCGACAAGGTCTCGACGCAGTCGCGCGACGCGACCGCCGCCCGGTTCTAACGAGCCAGCGTCACCTTCGACAGGCCGCGTGGCGCGTCGGGGTCGAGGCCACGCGCCTTCGCCAGCGCCCACGCGAAGAGCTGTCCCGGCACGACCGAGAGCAGCGGTGCGACGAGCGGCGACGACGGGCTCGGCACGGGGAGGACGTAGTCGGCGCCGGGAATCGACTCGGCGGCGCTTCCGCTCGCGACCACGGTCGCTCCGGCCTCGAGTGCCCGCTCGACGGCCTCGAGCACGGTCGGCAGGGTGGCGCTGTCCGAGGCGATCGCCCATACCGGGAACAGCGGGTCGAGCGCGGCGACGGGGCCGTGCGCGAGATCGGTCGTGGTCAGCGGCTCCGCGGCGATGCGGCAGGTCTCGAGGAGCTTCAGCGCGATCTCGCGTGCGGTCGCGAACTCGACTCCTCGGCCGACCACGAACATGCGACCCGCGTACGCGAACGGGATCGCCATGGTGGGGATCTCGAGCTCGAGCGAGCGAACGAGCCCCGGCAGGCTCTCGGCGGTCGCGCGCAGCTCGGCTGCGAACGCCGGCCCGCTGCCTGCCGCATGCGCCGCGAGCAGGCCGAGCGCGGCGACCTGATTCGAGTACGTCTTCGTCGCGGCCACCGCGTGCTCGGGGCCCGGCATGGAGCTCGAGCACGGCATCGGAGACCCCAGCGAGCTCGGACGCCGGGTCGTTGGTCATCGCCACCGCGTACGCGCCACGCTCTCGCGCTTTGCGGACGTACTCGACCACGTCGGGCGTGCGCCCTGACTGGGAGAGTGCGAGGACCGTGCATCCGGACATGTCCAGCTCGGCCCCGTAGTAGACGGTCAGCGAGATCGAGTCGCGCAGCGTCGTGAAGCGCGGAAGCAACCCGAAGGCGTAGACACCGTAGGAGGCGGCGTTGTCGGAGGAGCCGTGCCCGACGATGCGTACCGTCGTCGCACCTCGCGCGCGCATCTCCGCTGCGACCTGTGCAAAGGCGGGCTGGTGTTCGAGAAGGCGAAGGAGCGCCGCGGGTTGCTCGCGGATCTCGTCGAGGAACCGGGAGCCCGGCTCGACGGAAGGCAGCTCCGCGCGTGCCTCAGCCGACGACACGCGCGCGGCCTTCCACCAGCACCTTGTCGATCTCGAGCTCGTCCGACAGGACGACGACGTCGGCGGGAAGCCCGATCCCCAGACGCCCCACGGTCGGGCAGGCGCAGGACACGGGCCGGCACCTCCGTGGCGGTGCCCACCGCGTCCTCGAGCGGGACACCAAGCGCGTGGAGGTTCCTGATCGCCTCGATCATCGTGAGCGTGCTTCCGGCGAGAGCGCCCTCGGCACCTCGCGCGACCCCGTCCCTGATGGTCACGTCGACACCGCCGAGGCGATACTCGCCGTCGCTCAGCCCTGCTCCCGCCATCCCGTCGGTCACGAGCGCGACACGTCCGGCCGCGGCTTTCCACACCATCGCGGCAGTCGTCGGCGCGACGTGCACCTCGTCGAGGATGAGCTGGACGATCACGTCGTCGCGTGCCAGGGCGGCCCCGGCGACTCCGGGGTCGCGATGGTGGAACGGGCGCATGGCGTTGAAGAGGTGCGTCACGCTCCGCACGCCGAGGTCGAAGGCCGCGTCGGCCTGCTCGGCGCTCGCATCGGAGTGGCCGCACGAGACGGCGATCTCGCGTCGTAGAAGCCGTTCGATCACCTCGCCCGCTCGCGGAAGCTCTGGCGCGAGCGTCACCAGTCGGACGGGCCCCGCATCGAGGAGCCGTTCGAGCAGGCCCAGATCGGGGTTGCGGCGAGCCGCGGCAGGATGGACCCCGAGTCGGAGGGCGGAGATGAACGGCCCTTCGAGGTGGATCCCCAGTATGCGTGGCCCGTCCGACTCGGCAGGCACCTCGCGGAGGGCGGCGAGGAGCTGCTCTTCGGGAGCGGTGATGAAGGTCGGGAGGAACGCCGTGACGCCTGTTTCCAGTAGGGCGTCTCCGGCACGCCGATAGCCCTCGGCGTCCGCCGTGAGGAAGTCGACGCCGAAGAAGCCGTTGACCTGGAGGTCGACGAATCCGGGGACGGCGATCCCGCGACCGTTCGGGGAGGAGAGCCCGTAGCCGGCGATGCGGCCACCGGCGACCTCGACGTCGCCCGCGATCAGCCGGCCGTCGACGAGAGCGGCTTCGACCCCGAGGCGCACGTCAGCTCTCCACCGCTCGGTGGATGCTCCGTCCTGCAGCGTCGAGCCTGGCGCGCGCGGCGTGCGCGTCGACCCCGGCGAGCAGCGAGACGATCGCCACGCGCGTATCGCCCTCGGCGGCGATCAACGCGTCGTCGACGTCCTGGGGCGGAGCTCCGGTCGCTGCGCTGACGATTCGTCGCACACGCGCCTCGAGCTTCTCGTTCGCGGGGACCACGTCGACCATGAGGTTCCCGTACGTCTTGCCGAGCCGGATCATCGAGATCGTCGAGATCGTGTTGAGCACGAGCTTCTGCGCCGTCCCGGCCTTCAGTCGTGTCGAGCCTGCGAGGAACTCGGGCCCAACGACGACGGCGATCTCGTGCTCGACGAGCCGGCCCAGCTCGGAATCGGGAACCGCGACGATGCCTGCGGTCAGAGCATCCGCCTGTGCGGCAGCTTCGAGCGCGCCGAGCACGTAGGGCGTTCGCCCGCTCGCGCTCACGCCGACGACCGCGTCTCGGTCCCCGACCCCGAGCGCGCGGATCTCGTCTGCCCCGGATCGCCGGTCGTCTTCTGCGACGCCCAGCTCGAGCGGAGACGCGTCCTCGCCACCGGCGACGAGCGCGACGACGCTCCCCGGGTCGGTCGCGAACGTCGACTCGCACTCGGCCGCGTCCAGCGCGGCGATCAATCCGGACGAGCCGGCACCGACGTAGACGAGTCGACCGCCCTCGAGCAGCCGGGAGGAGATCGCGTCGACGGCCCCGGCGATCGCGACGGCCGCCTCGGCGACCGCGGAGGCGACGGTGGCGTCCTCGTCGTTCATCAGCCGAACGAGGTCGAGCGTGGGAAGCGTCTCGTATCCAGCCGAAGGATCGCCGCCGGCTTCCGTCGTCAGGTCGTCTAGCGCGCCTCCGTCCACGTCCTCGCGAGTGCCAGGTCGGGTCCGAGGGTCTGCCATCCGACGAGTCTACGCATGTTTGCCATCGGTGGTCAATACCAATTGCGTGGAAATGTGGTATCCATACCGCGGCGCGATGGCAGACATCGAGGTCAAGAACCTCACGAAGGTCTTCTCAGGCGATGTCGTCGCGATCGACGACGTCTCGCTTCGGATCGAGGACGGCGAGTTCATCGCGCTCGTCGGGCCGTCGGGCTGCGGGAAGTCGACACTCCTCCGCGCGATCGCCGGCCTCGAAGACGTCACGAGCGGCGAGATCTCGATCGGCGGCCGGGATGTCACCGATCTCGCGCCGCGGCATCGCGACATCGCGATGGTCTTTCAGAGCTATGCCCTCTATCCGCACATGAGCGTGCGCCAGAACCTCGGCTACGGGCTCAAGGTTCGCCGAATGCCAAAGGCGGAGATTCGCAGACGCGTCGACGAGATCGCGATCCTGCTGGGCCTCGACGAGCTCCTGGAGCGCAAGCCCGCGCAGCTCTCGGGCGGCCAGCGCCAACGGGTCGCCATGGGCCGGGCGATCGTTCGCCAACCTCAGGCGTTTCTCATGGACGAGCCGCTCTCGAACCTCGACGCAAAGCTCCGCGTGGGGATGCGAGCTTCGCTCGCGCAGCTCCATCAACAGCTCGGCGTGACGACCGTCTATGTAACGCATGACCAGGTCGAGGCGATGACGCTGGGCCAGCGCGTTGCAGTCATGAGGGACGGCCGAATCCTCCAGGTCGACACGCCGCAGACGCTCTACGAGCAGCCACAGGATCTCTTCGTCGCCGGCTTCATCGGATCTCCTGCGATGAACCTCGTGGACGCCGCGATCGAGGCGGGCGAAGTCGCCTTCGGAGAGTTCCGCGTTGCACTCGATCCGGTGAGACGGCCGAGCGCGGCAGGTCGTGTCGTGCTCGGCATCCGACCCGAGACGTTCGAAGACGCTGCGTTCGCTCCCCTCGGGTTGCCGACGATCGAGGTCGACGTCGTGGTGCAGGAAGACCTCGGCTCGGACGCGCATGTGTTCTTCCGAGTCGACGCGACGCGTGTTGCCACCGACGTCAGTGAGGGCGAGGCGGAAAGCGCAGCTGACCTCGTCACCGACCGCGGTGCGCTCTTGAATGCGCGCGTCGATCCACGGACCTCCGCCCGCGTCGGAGCCCCGCTGCGCTTGGCGGTCGACCCCGGCCGCTTCCACTTCTTCGATCCCGGCTCGGGAGCGTCGCTGCTCGGAAGGGACATCGCTCCGAGCGAGCCCTCCGTCGTGACGGTTGCCCAGTGAGTGCGTCCGCCATGGTATTGACCACTATCGGCAGCAGGTTACGATGGCCGGCATGACGAAGCAGGCGGAGACGCGAGATCTCGTGCTCGACCTCGTCGAGCAGCTCTCGGTCGGCGATGCGATTCCGGCCGAGCGTCAGTTGAGCGCCGACTTCGGCGTGTCGCGGCTGACGGTGCGCGCGGCGCTCGACGATCTCGTCCGCGAGGGATACCTGGTGCGAAGGCATGGATCGGGGACCTTCGTCAGTGAGCCGAAGATCGCGCAGGAGCTGACGATGACGTCGTTCACCGACGACATGCGCACCCGCGGTTTGCAGCCCGCAAGCAAGACTCTCGAGCTGCGCATCACGCCTGCGGGCGCCCGACTCGGGCGGCTCCTCCACCTCTCGCCCTCGGAGCCGGTGCTCGTGGCAGTACGCCTTCGTCTAGCCGACAGCGAGAGCATGGCGATCGAGACGGTGCACATTCGCGCCGCGCAAGTGCCCGATCTGACAGCGAAGGACCTCGAGGAGCGCTCCTTCTACGAGCTTCTCCGCGATCGCTACGGGATCGTCGTGGTCGGCGGGGAGCAGACGATCGAGCCCACGGTGACGGACGAGGCCGAGTCGAAGTCGCTCGGGGTCCCTCTCCATTCGCCGGCGTTCCGGTTCGAGCGGGTCACGCACTCGGAGACCGGAGAGATCGTCGAGTTCGTCGAGTCGATCTACCGGGGCGATCGGTACCGTCTGGTCACGTCGCTCTCGATTCCGCACGGGCGGCGACGACGCACGCGCCGCTGCCGCCGTCGACGGTGGTCAAACGCGAGCCTCGGCGGCGCGTGGTTAGTACCAACGCAGTACGAGCACGCCTTTGCCCAAGCATGTCGTCCTAGCAGGCAATTCTCTCGAAGATCTCTCGACACAAGGGCTTGACATGCGTGCCGAGATGTGGAAGCCTCCAGCCGGTGGCAGATTGGTATAAACCACTTGGGAGCTCCGGCCGTCGACTGCCACGCTCATCGGCACGGCCAGGTCGAGCCCCGAGTTGCCGCGGAGGATGCGAATGAACGTACGTGCTTTCGCCATAGCCGCACTCGTTGCGGCTCTGGCGGTAATGGCAGTCGGAGCCTCCGGTGCGTCTGGTGGCAAGACAGCCGACACACTCACCGTATGGCTTCAGGTCGATGCTCAGTCCGGGTGGCCTGAGGTCGTCGCCGCCGCCAACTCGCAGTTCGAGTCACAGAACCCGGGTTGGAACGTCGACGTCCAGTACCAGACGTGGGGTACCCATCTCGCGAAGTTCGACGCAACGCTCGCCGGGAACAGCGCGCCCGACGTCATCGAGATGGGGAACACCGAGATGACGAAGTACATGGCGGCCGGAGCCTTCCAGGATCTGACGTCGAAGCTCGTTCCCGAACAAGAGCACGTGGCTCGGTGGGCTCGCAGCCTCCGGTCGGTTCGGCGGCAAGATCTACGGCGTTCCGTACTACGCTGGCTCGCGGGTCGTCACCTACCGCACCGATCTGTTCAACCAGGTGAAGGCGAAGATCCCGACGAGCCAGGCCGAGTTCATGGTGCTGGCGAAGAAGCTCGGCGCGAAGAACAAGAACAAGGCGTTCTCGCCCGTGTACATCGCTGGCACGGACTGGTACGTCGCGATGAGCTTCGTCTACGACTACGGCGGCAAGATCGCGATCACGCGCAAGGGCAAGTGGGTCGGCATGCTCGACAAGCCGGCCGCTCTCGCGGGCCTGGCCGCCTACAAGCGCTTCTTCGAAGCTTCCTCTCGGGCGCAGAAGACGACCGACGAAGCGCACCCGCAGCCGTACGACGTCATGGCGCAGGGCAACGCCGCCTCGACGTACGGGGCTGCATGGTTCACATGCTGCGTCGGTGACTACAAGGCCAAGGTGAAGCAGTTCGTCATGCCGAGCCACACCAAGGGTCAGGCGATCCCGGGCTTCCTCGGCGGCTCCGACCTCGCAGTCCCGATTGGCGCGAACAAGGACAAGGCAGCCGCGTGGATCAGCGCCTTCACGGACAACGCGTCCATGTCCGCGCTCCGCGGGAAGGGCAACATCCCGAACACGACCAGCCTGCTCGGCACCAGCGTCAACGAGCGCGCGGCTGCAAAGAGCTGGTTCGTCCCGACGGCGAAGAACTGGGTCAACGTCGAGAACGGGAACGTCCTCCGCACGATGCTCCAGCGAATCCTCACCGGCAAGTCGACGATCAAGCAGGCCGCTGAGATCGCCAGCGACAACATCACCTACACGCTGAATCAGTAACGTCGATCGCGATGACGATCGCCGCCGAGGCCCATACCCACCGGTCTCGGCGGCGATCGTCTCTCGCTCGTCGCTGGCTCCGGGCCTCGGTTCCGTACCTGCTGATCCTTCCGGCGATCGCCGTCATCACGGCGATCCTGGGCTATCCGCTCTACAAGCTCGTCACCCTCTCTTTCCAGCAGTACGGACTGGCCGAGCTCATCCAGCGCAAGGGCGCATGGATCGGGCTCGACAACTACTCGTCCGTCCTGCATGACGAGATCTTCTGGCGGACGCTGGTTCGAACCGCGATCTTCACCGTCGCCAACGTCGCGCTCACGATCGGGCTCGGCACGATGATCGCCTTCCTCCTGATCCGCGTCTCCGCGTGGGTGCGAGTGCTGCTCACCGCCGGGCTCGTCCTCGCCTGGTCGATGCCCGCGGTCGTCGCGGTCCAGGTCTGGTACTGGATGACGAACTTCCAGAACGGGATCCTCAACTACGCGCTGACCGAGCTCGGGATCGGCGACTTCTCGCAGCACGACTGGTACGCCACCACGTTCTCGAAGCTCGCGATGGTCACGCTCCTGATCGTATGGGGCGCGATCCCGTTCGTGACGATCACCGTGTACGCGGGCCTCGCACAGGTTCCTCGCGAGCTCGTCGAGGCCGCGGAGATCGACGGCGCGGGCCCGCTGCGCGTGTTCCGCGACGTGACCTTCCCGATCCTGAAGCCGATCTTCCTCATCCTCACGAGCCTCTCGATCATCTGGGACTTCGGCGTCTTCACGCAGGCGTATCTGCTGATCGGCTCGTCCCAAGTCGACTCCTCGAACTACCTGATGGGCGTCTACGTGTTCATCGAGGGCTATGCCCACTCCGACTTCGGTCGGGGCGCGGCCATCTCGCTGCTGATGCTCCTCATGGTGGCGGTGATGAGCGTGTTCTACGTCCGTCGGATGGTGAAGATGGGAGAGGTGCGATGAAGGCCTTGACAGAGGTCGCCGCGCCACCTGCGACACGGGCTGCGCCGCGCGCGGCCTCCATCCGGCGGGAGCGCCGGCGCCGACTTCGCCGGGCGGCCTGGAATGTCGTCGGGCTGGCGGTGTTCGTCGTCCTCGTCTTCCCGGTCTTCTGGATGATCTCGACCGCGTTCAAGCCGGACGGCGAGATCAACAGCTTCACGCCGACGTGGTTCTCGAGCGATCCGACGCTGCAGCACTTCCGTGACGCGATCGCGCGGCCCTACTTCTGGGACACCGTGAAGAACAGCCTCGATCGTCGTCGGCGCGGTCGTCGCGCTCGCGATGGTGGTCGCGTTCCTGGCGGCCGTGGCGCTGGCCAAGTATCGCTTCACCGGCAACAAGCTCTTCGTCGTGCTCGTCATCGGGATTCTCATGCTCCCGCAGGCGGGGCTCGTGATCCCCCTCTTCGTCGTGCTCGCCAAGTACCACCTGACGAACCACCTCCTGGGCCTCGTCTTCACCCACCTCGTGATCCTGCTGCCCTTCGCCGTGTGGACTCTCCGCGGCTTCATCATGGGCATCCCGAAGGAGCTCGAGGAGGCCGCGATGGTCGACGGCTCGAGCCGGCTCGGCGCGTTCACGCGAATCCTGCTTCCGCTCGTCGCTCCGGGGCTCGTGGCGACGTCGGTCTTCGTCTTCATCACGAGCTGGAACGAGTACATCTTCGCCAACGTCATCCTCACGGACCAGCAGAACCAGACGCTCACGGTCTGGCTCTCGTACTTCTACGGCACGAGCCGGGCGACGGACTGGGGAGGGCTCATGGCCGCCTCGACGCTGACGGCGATCCCCGTCGTGATCTTCTTCCTGCTCGTGCAGCGGAAGATCGCCTTCGGCCTGACGGCCGGCGCGGTCAAGGCCTGATGGCCGATCTCGAGCAACTCGCCTCGCGCTGCATTCTTCCGGGCTTCGAGGGCCCGATCGTGCCCGACTGGGTGCGACGGCGGCTCGCGGACGGCCTCGGCGGTGTCGTGCTCTACGCCTGGAACGTCGAAAGTGGCGAGCAGCTGCGTGCAGCTGACGGCCGACCTGCGCTCGGAGCGCGAGGACATCGTCGTCGCGATCGACGAGGAAGGCGGCGACGTGACGCGGCTCGAGGCGGCGACCGGTAGCTCGTATCCGGGAAACGCCGCGCTCGGCGTCGTCGACGACGTCGAGCTTGACCGAGCGCGTCGCGGCCTCCCTCGGGGCAGAGCTGGCGGCGGCCGGCGTCAACCTCGACTTCGCGCCGGTCGCGGACGTCAACACGAACTCCCAGAACCCCGTGATCGGCATCCGCTCGTTCGGCTCCGACGCCGAGCTCGTCGCGCGGCACGTCGCCGCATTCGTGCGCGGGCTGCAAGGCGCCGGCGTCGCCGCTTGCGCGAAGCACTTCCCCGGCCATGGCGATACTCGGTCGACTCGCACCTCGCGCTCCCCGTGGTGGACTCGCTCGACACGCGGGCGCTCGCACCTTTTCGTGCCGCCATCGAGGCGGGCGTGCGGTCGATCATGACCGCGCACATCGTCGTACGCTCCCTCGGTGACGCACCTGCGACGATGAGCCACGAGATCCTGCACGACCTCCTCCGCGACGAGCTCGGCTTCGAAGGAATGGTCGTCACCGACGCGCTCGAGATGAAGGCGATCAGGCGACTCGTCGGGGTGGAGGAAGGCGCTGTGCGCGCGATTGCGGCTGGCGCCGATGCGCTGTGCCTCGGGCATGACCTGTTCGACGAGTCGGTCGTGTCGCGTGCGCGACGCGCTCGTCGCGGCGGTTCGCTCGGGACGACTGTCCGAGGAGAGACTCGTCGACGCCGCGGGACGTGTCGCTGACGTGGCCACGGGCTCTACGCGGCGCGCGCGGCCGTCGACCGTGAGGCCGGGCGCGAGGCGGCGCGCGCCGGGCGCTGCGCATCGACGGCGACGCGCGCATCGACGGCCCGGCACTCGTGGTCGAGCTCGTCCCGGAGGCGGGAATGGCGGCGGGCCGCCTGTCGCAGCTCCCGGGCGAGTGGTTCGAGGCCGTGGTGCCGGGGAGCGAGGTGCTCCGGTACGAGGAGGCGCCGACCGAGTTGCCGAGCCCGACGGGCAGCAGCTCGTCGTCATCGCGCGTGACGCGCACCGGCACGCATGGGAGCGGAGCACGATCGAGAAGCTGACGGCGCGTCAGCCCGATGCGATCGTCGTCGAGATCGGGCTTCCCTACTGGCGACCCGCCGCACCCAGCCACGTACGTCGCGACGTACGGCGCCGCGCCGGCGTGAACGTGGAGGCGGCGGCGGAGGCGCTATACTCGGGCTCGCGACGCGGGGTGGAGCAGTCAGGTAGCTCGCCGGGCTCATAACCCGGAGGTCGCAGGTTCAAATCCTGCCCCCGCTACTCGGAAAAGCCCCGGAAACGGGGCTTTTCTGCTTTCAGGTTCGGAACACAGAATCCGAATCTCAGAGGAAATCTCAGGTCAGCGCAGAGCGCCGAGCCTGAATCCCTCAACCGAGTGAACCTCGACCCCCGAAAGGATGACTTTTCGCCGCCACCACCCATGATGCGAGTGTGGGGTCAGATGCGGTCACCCGGACGTGGGGCAGCACCCCGTCTTCTGGGGAAAGACAGGGTGCGCCCGCTCCGGGGCGTGAGCGTTGACGACGATTCGATGTCGCCGGGAATTCGCGCGTTGGTTCTTGGCTGGGGAGGAAAGTCCGACCCACGCGAAGATGATGAGCGCTTAGCCGCGATTCGGAGGGGGAAAGTGAGAAGGCATGACAGGTAAGGCTCCACGGGCAACCGAGTCTTCCCGCGAGTTCGAGATTCACTCAGGTCGTCGTACTGTGTCGACCCGCTTACTCGAGCACGGCGCTCCAGGCCGCCATCGATTACCTTCGAGCCTCCGGTTCGAGCATCGACGAGATCAGGGTTCTCGGACCCGACGCGGTCTCGTGGAGGGGAGCGCGTTTCGTCGCTGTTCCCGTCCTCGCACAACCTCGCGACGAGCACTAGCGAGCCAACTTCGACGCGCTCGGCCTTTGCGACCTCGCGCGGGCAGCCGACCAACTCGGTGCGCTCGAAGACGAGATCGCGATCGGGTGAGTTGTGCGGCGGACCACCGCTCAGGCGCTGTGTCAACGGCACTTCCGCTCTACGTCCTTGACCACTTCACGCACATGGTCAGGAAGCTCGGCTAACGACCCTTCGCTGTGAGCGACCGCGGAGACAATCTCGAACTCATACGGCTGAAGCCGCGCGGTGTACTCGGTGATCGCGCATTGGCAGACGGCCGCGCTATCACCCGACGCGACGCAGCCTCGAACCCACGTCTTCTGGAACCATGGGTCGGTGTCGTACAGCGCGGCCTTGTCGGTACCCACTCCAAGAGCACTCGATGCCGTCTCGTCGGAGTCCGGCACAACGATCGCGACCGCGGCCAGCCCGATCACCACCACCACCAGCACAACCGCAACATGCCTCAACGCCGTCATGGTGCTGAGTATCACTCGCGGTGGCGCGTTTTCTCGTGTCGGCGACCGGGCGCTCACCCACTCCTTTCGGCGTTTCCCCCCTGAGAGGAGGACGATTCGTCGACGCATCACCTCCGGCATTCAGAACCCCCACGTCGACTGGGAGCTCGTCCGCGGAGGTACCGAACTGATTCAGCGCGACGCTCGATGGTCAGGGGTATCTGGATAGGGAAGCGCGTCCCTGTCGCAGTTGCGGTAATCCGGCTCCGGATGCACATCGAACCGGACGGAGTAAAATCGTCTGGCGTCCTTCTAATAGCGCCCGCACTATCGCGATGCACTCCGTCCATGACCCGACCGTCTTCGCCCAGGATTATCGGATACGAGAGGTCAACAGCTTGAACCAGGCGTGCGTGGTCGGCAACGTCCCGAACGGTCAGCGGCTGTGACCAGTACGCCGTGTCCAACTCCCAGATCGAAGTGAGCGGCACCTGCTCCACCGGAAGATCACGGCTCAGCTCCACCAATCGGTCGACATCCCATGCATCGACGCCGTCGTCGGACGGCCAGAAGTGGTACTGCTTGCGCAAGGACTGTTCGGGGGAGCCTACGGCATCAGCAGCCAAATCGAGGCAGATGAGCGCGGACGACTTCCGATGACCCCGAAGCAGCGCAAGCGCATCCAGAACCGCACGTACGGAAGCGCGCGTCACAAGCGTGCGCGCCTGGAAGCGCGTGCCTTCGTCATGTCCGGCTTCGCCCGCAGCGCCCGATGCGGCGAGCCGATCAAGCCCGGCGATCCCTTCGACGTTGGACATGACGATGCCCACCCGCATCTCTACTCCGGAGTCGAACATCCCGGCTGTAACCGGGGTTGCTGCCCGCCGCGGCTGTGATCTTGACGCTGACAGCGGTCAAGTGCGAACGCGACCTATCGGTAGTCCTCGGTGAGCGTCAGGAACCGAGTAGACGCCCTCGTAGCGTGCCGGTTAGACCCCGCCCTTCCATGATCATCGGGCGGGGCGTCGCGCTGAACGCCGGCCTGGGTAGTGCGCTATCAGGCCAGGCGGCGGCGCCGCCAACGTTGGCCCCCAAGACGCAAGATTTGGTCGCAGCGCGCATCTACCTAACGGGCGGCGTTCCGTGCTTGGCGGCAACGGGCGCTGCCCGTATTCGACGGCTCGTGCGGGCGCCCTAGAACGACGAATGCCCGCTCTCCCGGGCGAACGTCGGCACTTTCGACAACCACACCAAGACGGAGCGCCGCGGGACGAGGAGGTCGGAGACCTGCTCGCCGCTCAGGGAAAGTCTCAGCGTTTCTCCTCCCGCGATGCCTCTTCTCTGCTCTCCACGTCCGAGGCCGGGATCGCGGGCACCCGCATGGACTCTCAGTGGTGGGAGTGACGGCGGGCGAGGAGTTGATCCTCTCCCTGCTCTCATGACCCGGAGGTCGCAGGTTCAAATCCTGCCCCCGCTACTACGAAAGCCCCGGAGACGGGGCTTTCTCGTGGTCGCGATCGGTGGGCGTGCAGGGACTCTTCACTTTCCTGCACAACTACATTCGCGTTTCTCACGTCTGTACTGACCATGCGGCCCGATCAACCGCCCGAGTGGATCGGGCTCGAGCTGCGTCACCTCGCTGCTCTCCGCGCGATCGCCGACGAGGGGTCGTTCAAGGGCGCGGCTCGTCTCCTCGGATACACGCCCTCGGCGATCAGCCAGCAGATCGCGAGCCTGGAGCGGATCGTCGGCACCGAGGTCGTCGCGCGAGCGCAGGGTCGCAAGGCGCTCGGACCGACGGAGGCCGGTCGGATCCTTCTCAGTCACCTGCATGCCATCGAGGCCCGACTCAACGCCGCCCGCCTGGACGTCGGCGAGCTGGCCAGAGGGATCAGCGGCCCGCTTCGCATCGGCGCCTACGAGAGCGTGGGAGCGCGCATCCTGCCCGAGGTCATACGCAGGTTCCGCACCGGCCATCCCAAGGTCAGGATCGAAGTGGCCGACGCCGCGAGCGACCTCGACCTCCTGCGCTCGCTCGAGCGAGGCGTGCTCGACCTGGCGTTCACGACGCCCCCGATCCCTGCAGGGCCGTACGAATCGAGGACGATCCTCCACGACCCATGGGTGCTCGTGGCGCAGATCGACTCGGAGTACGCCGAGCGCGGCGCGCCGACGGCGCCGGCCGATCTCGTGGGTCTTCCGCTCATCTGCTTCCGCTCGTCGAGGGCCATCGATCGCTGGATCGAACCGTTCCGCTCCGCCGGCATCGAGCTCGACATCGTTCTCCGGTCCGACCACGGCCGTGTCATCCACGAGTTCGTCGCGTCGGGGCTCGGAGTTGCCCTCATGCCGCTGCTCGCAGTCAATGCAGACGATCCGCGGACGAACGTGATCGACCTGGACGGCCTCATCCCACCGCGGGAGATCGCGATCGCGTGGCACAGCGATCGCATGGGCACCGCTGCGGTAGAGGACTTCGCGGACCTCGCCGTCGAGGTCGGTTCCAGAGTCCACGATAAGTGGCGCAAAATGTCACAGCCGACGAGAGACGAACAAAGCCGTAGCGGTAAGCAGATCTACACGGCTATTTCCTGATGCTGATCGCCCGCCTGATTCTCGCAGCGTCTCACTGATCGAGGGAGTAGCTCGTCGCGACATCGCGACTCGCTGCGCGTGTCTAGCAAAAGGAGGTTGCATGTCCAAGCGATCCATTGTGCTCGCGGTGGGTGTGATTGCCGCCATTGCGAGCCTCATCGTGGGCTCTGCCGCATCGGCGAAAGGCGAGGCGACTGCGGCGGGCACGGTGGTCTTCGTGCACGATCAGGAGCCGGGAATCCTCAACCTGTGGTTGTCAACCGGAAACGGATACGTGAACTCGATCACGACCGGGCCGGTGCTGGCCACCGGAGCGGTCTACAACGACAAGGCCAAGCTGGTCCCGTTCCTGATGGAGTCCGTCCCGAAGGTCGTCAAGGCAGAGCCGCTCACCGTCACCGGCAAGTTCAAGCAGAGCGCGGTCTGGAGCGACGGGAAGCCGATCACGGCTCAGGACCTCGTCGCGACGTGGCGGACGATCATGAATCCGAACTGGGACATCACGTCGCGTGAGGGCTGGCAGGACATCCAGCGCATCGTCGCCAAGGGGAAGGCGTTCACCGTCCAGTTCAAGCCGAAGCGGGCGTATGCGGCGTGGGACAACCTCATCGCGAACACCACGATCATGCCGGCGCACAAGGTGGCGGGCGTCGACTTCAACAAGCTGTGGAACGACTCGATCGACATCGCGAGCGGCCCGTTCAAGTTCCAGAGCTGGCAGCAGGGCACCCAGCTGACGATCGTCAAGAACCCGGCCTTCAAGGCGGGGCCTCCCGCGAAGCTCGATCGTGTCGTGTTCCGCTTCATTGCGGGCGCGTCCGAGTTCCAGGCGCTGCAGAGCGGCGAGGCTGACGTCATGGAGCCGCAGCCGCAGGTGCAGATCGTCGACTTCTACAAGAACTCGAAGTTCAAGGTCCAGGCGGGACAGGGCTACCAGTGGGAGCATCTCGACTTCCAGCAGGGCGCCGCCGCCCATCCTGCGCTCAAGCAGAAGTACGTCCGGCAGGCCATCATCACGGGCATCAACCGCTCGCAACTGCGGGAGGTGCTCTACGTCAAGTCCGGGCTTGTCACCTCGAACAAGCAGATGCCCGTCCTGCAGAGCCACATCTTCAAGCCGTTCGAGGCCGCGTACAAGACGCCGTACGCGCGCTGGAAGTTCAGCCAGCGAAACGCGATCGCGATGCTGAAGAAGAACGGCTGCACAGGCGGTCCGGACACGCCGAGCTCGGGCAACAGCAAGATCTTCAGCTGCCCGAACGTCGGCAAGCTGTCGTTCCCGTTCACGACGACCTCGGGCAATCCGCTCCGTGCTCTCACGTTCGAGATCATCCAGCGGCAGCTCAAGAGCGTCGGCATCGAGTTCACACCGCGCTTCATCAGCCCCGCCGTCCTCTTCGGTGGCGGCATGCTGACGGGCGGTGATTGGCAGTCGGTGCTGTTCACCTTCCTGGGCAGCCCGGTGAGCGGGCCGACGTTCTTCCAGATCGGCGGCTGCGGCGGGGACCAGAACTACGGTGCCGCGTGCAACCGGAAGGCGTCGGCGCTTCTGCAGAAGGCGCAGTTCACGCCGAATACCGCCGACCGGAATGCGATGCTCCACAAGGCCGAGACGATCTTGGCCGAGGAGGTCTTCTCCGTTCCGTTGTTCGCACGACCGACGTTCGTGATCAACTCGACGAAGGTAAAGGGAACCGTCCGGAACCCGACGAACCAGAGCTCCACCTGGAACATCGAAGGCTGGAGAGTCAGCTAGCGGCGCGCAAACCTGAAGCGCTCGTCTGCTACACACGAGCCCCATCCGCGACTGCGGGTGGGGCTCGTCGTTTGACGGCGGAATGCGTCTCCGACAGTGCCCTGGATTTCACGTACGCTGCGTGAGGAACCGCGGTCACTCAGGGTCTCGTGTCCTCGATCGGACAGAGCGGCGGCGTAGCGACAAGCGGGTCTACGCCACGAGACCCTGAGTGAATACACGGAGGTTCCCGCAGCCTATTACCGGCTCGAGCAAAAGCAATTAGGCTCGCTAAACTTCGACGAAGAATTACCGACCGCTTCTCGCTTCGGCGCCGTCGCAGTTCCAGGCGTTCGCCAGGCTGGGTAGTGTGGGTCGGTGGCGTCGACCGGAGTCGAGCCGCGGGACAAGGCGGCGATCGTGTTCGAGACGCGGCTCGGCGAGCTGGGCGTCGTGGCCACGACCGCTGGGATACGTCGCGTGCTCCTGCCGGATCGCGCAGCGCGCCGGCACGACGTGGATGGGAGCGGCTCGGCTGTGGCCAACGCGAAGGCGGCGGCCGATCAGCTCGCCGAGTATGTACGCGGCGAGCGTGAAGAGTTCTCGCTCTCCGTCGACTGGACGGACGTCGAACCGAGCCATCGGCACGTTCTCGAGACGCTGTGCGAGATCGCTCCGTTCGGACGTACGGTGACGTACGGCGCGCTCGCGCAGCGGTCGGACGTCACCGATCCTCGCGAGATCGGCGTGCTGATGAGCCGCAACCCCGTGCCGCTCGTCGTTCCGTGTCATCGCGTGGTGGCGGCCGACGGCCTCGGCGGGTACGGCGGCGGTCTGGAGCTCAAGCGCCGCCTGCTCGAGCTCGAGGGCGTTCTGCCGCCTCGCCTCGATCTCGGCGACGTCTGACCAGGGAGGAGCGGAGGACGAGAGAGCCCTGCCGCCAAGCGGGCTCCCTCGACGGCGTCACGCCTTTCGACGTGTTGGGATCACCGGGAAAGCGTTCGTCCGCGCGTCCGCGGCGTCCATCCCCCGAGCGCGGTATCCGCACGCGCTATCGGTATCGTCCGGCCGCGTGGAGCTCGTCGATCTCGGCGCGAGTGGCCTGCGTGTTTCGCGTGTCGGGCTCGGTTGCAACAACTTCGGCAGTCGCCTCGACCTCGAGGCGACGCGGCTCGTGGTGGACGCCGCCATCGACGCGGGCGTCACCTTCTTCGACACCGCCGAGGTCTACGGAGGAGGCGGGGGAAGCGAGCGCTTCCTCGGCGAGATTCTCGAAGGTCGCCGCGATCAGGTCGTGCTCGCCACGAAGTTCGGCTGGGGTCAGGAGCACGGAGACGGAGGGGCCGACGGGGATCCGGCCGGCGCTCGAAGGGTCGCTCGAGCGGCTGCGGACGGACTACGTCGACCTCTATTACCTGCATAAGCCCGATCCGGACACGCCCGTGGGGGAGACGCTCACCGCCCTCGACGAGCTCGTTCGGGCCGGAAAGGTGCGCGCGCTCGGCTGCTCGAACTTCTCGGCGGAGCAGCTCTCGGAGGCCGAGCAGACGGCTCGCGAGCTGGGGACGGCGCGGTTCACGGTCCTCCAGAACCAGTACAGCCTGCTCGAGCGCAGGGACGAGGACACCGTGCTGCCGCTCTGCCGCGAGCTCGACGTCGTCGTACATCCCGTACTTCCCGCTTGCGAGCGGGCTCCTCACGGGCAAGTACCGTCGCGGCGAGCCTGCGCCCGAGGGAAGTCGCCTGGAGGGACGCGCCATCGAGGACGAGCGGTACGACCGGGTCGAAGCGCTCGAGCGCTTCGCGGAGGAACACGGCCACACGGTTCACGAGCTCGCGATCTCGGCGCTCGCGCTCGACTCCGGGCATCGGATCGGTGATCGCCGGCGCGACGAAGCCCGAGCAGGTGCGGGCGAACGCTGGCGGCGGCCTCGTGGCACCTGTCCGGCGAGGATCTCGAGGCGCTCGCCGCCCTCTAGCTCGACGCTTCTCCCTGCGCGGCCGCGAATGTCGCACTCTTGTTGCGGATCAGTGTCTGGCACTGGAATGCGCCGAAAGCGTGCAAAGTTGTCCACGTGCTTCTGGCCGAGGTTGCAGCGACGTCGGCCGACGTCGCCGGAACGTCGTCTCGTCTCGCGAAGGTCGCGAGGCTCGCCGAGTGCTTCTCGGCTGCGGACGGCGACGAGGTAGGGGTAGCGGTCGCATACCTCTCGGGCGTGTTGCCCCAGGGCTCGATCGGGGTCGGCTGGGCGGCGCTGCGGGACCTTCCCGAGCCGGCGACGACTCCGACGCTCGCGCTGCTCGAGGTCGATGCGGCGATGTCCCGCATCGCCGCGACCTCCGGGCCGGGCTCGCAGGCGAAGCGGCGTGACGAGCTCGAAACGTTGTTCTCGCAGGCGACCGAGCAGGAGCAGCGATTCCTGACCGGTCTCCTGCTCGGCGGGCTACGGCAGGGCGCGCTCGAGGGCGTCATCGTCGACGCCGTCGCGAGAGCATCGGAGATACCCGTCGCGGACGTGCGCCGCGCCGTCATGCTCGCCGGCGACCTGACCGCGGTTGCGACGAAGGCGCTCGCGGAAGGGTCGGCCGGGCTCGACGAGTTCCGGCTCACTCTCCTGCGCCCGATCCAGCCCATGCTCGCGCAGCCGGGAGACGATCTCGCGACCGCGCTCGAGCGCACCGGCACGGCGGCGGTCGAGTGGAAGCTCGACGGCGCGCGCATCCAGGTGCACCGGCTCGGAGACGAGGTGCGGGCGTACACGCGGAACCTGGCCGACATCACGGAGCGCGTGCCGGAGGTGGTGGACGCTGTTCGCACGCTGCCTGCGCGGGCGCTCGTGCTCGACGGCGAGGTCATCGCCCTCCGCGAGGACGGCCGGCCGCATCCGTTCCAGGTGACGATGAGCCGATTCGGGACGAAGGGCAAGGTCGAGGAGCAGCGCACGAGCCTACCGCTGTCGTCGTTCTTCTTCGACTGCGTCCACCTCGACGGCGAGGACCTGCTCGACCGGCCGGCGAGCGAGCGCTTCCGCGAGCTCGACGAGGCGCTTCCCGAAACGCTTCGGGTTCCGCGGATCGAGACGGACGAGCTCCTCGTCGCACAGGAGTTCCTCGAGGACGCGCTGGCCCGCGGCCACGAGGGCGTCATGGTCAAGTCGCTCGACGCGCCATACGAGGCGGGGCGTCGAGGTGCCGGCTGGCTCAAGGTCAAGCAGGCGCACACGCTCGACCTCGTCGTGCTCGCGGTCGAGTGGGGGAGCGGGCGTCGGAAGGGAAAGCTCTCGAACCTCCATCTCGGTGCGCGAGATCCCGCGACGGGCGGCTTCGTGATGCTGGGGAAGACGTTCAAGGGCATGACCGACGAGATGCTCGCGTGGCAAACCGAGCATCTGCTCGCTCTCGAGACTCACCGCGAGGGCCATGTCGTCCACGTGCGGCCGGAGCTCGTCGTCGAGATCGCGTTCGACGGCGTGCAGACGAGCTCTCGCTATGCCGGAGGCATGGCGTTGCGGTTCGCGCGGGTGAAGGGCTACCGGCCCGACAAGCGCCCCGACGAGGCGGACACCGTCGAGACGGTGCGCGCGATCCTGGGCTGAAAACGCGAGCCGACCCGACGTAGACTCACCGGCGACCCCACAACTCTCAGGAGGTGACGATGACTCAGTACGGGACCCTGCGCGCGTGGGCGTTCATCGCGACGCTCGTCGGCATATTCGGCATGATCCTCGCCGCGATCGGCGCGATCGTCTGGGCATTCGAGGCGGACGGCTTCTGGCAGACGATCGGCGTGCTCCTCATCGGGCTGCCGGTGGCGATCTTCATCGCGACGCTCCCGATCGCGCTCGCGCAGGCGCTGCGTGCGATCGCAGACGTCGGGGACACGGTCGCTGCGCGCTGACGTGCCCGAGGCCGCCCTCTCCAAGAGCCTCGAGAGCCCCGACGACGTCCGAGAGTTCCCCGGGCTCGTCGCCGAGACGGTCGAGCTCGGGGACCTCACGGTCGGACGCATCGTCACGGAGCCGGGCTGGCGCTGGTCGACCCACGTCGGCCCGAAGGTGGGCGGCGAGTGGTGCATGGCGCGCCACATCGGGATCATCCTCTCGGGCCGACTCGGGATAACTCTGCAGGATGGGACGGAGTACGAGTTCGGGCCGAACGACGTCTTCGACATCCCCGCCGGGCACGACGGGTACACCGTCGGCGACGAGCCGTGCGTCCAGGTCGAGTGGGCAGGGCTCAAGACCTTCGGCTTTCCCGGCTTCGGGAGTCGGGTGCTCGCGACGCTGTTGTTCACGGACATCGTCGGATCGACGGAGACGGCGGCACGGCTCGGTGACGCCCGCTGGCGGGAGCTCCTCGCCGAGCACTTCGTGGCAGCTCGGAACGAGCTCGAGCGATTCGGTGGACGCGAGGTCGTCACCACGGGTGACGGGTTGCTGGCGACGTTCGACGGCCCCGCGCGCGCCCTCCAGTGTGCGTCCTCGATACGACGCGCGTCCGGCCGTGGAGGCCTGACGCTGCGAATCGGCGTCCATGTGGGCGAGGTGGAGCTCGTGGGCGAGGACGTGCGAGGGGTCACCGTGCACGAGGCCGCCCGGATCATGGCGACCGCGGAACCGGGCGAGATCCTCGTCTCCGACCTCACGCGCGTCCTCGCGTCGACCTCGGGGCTCGCGTTCGAGGATCGCGGCACGCACGCGCTGAAGGGGCTGGACGGCGAGTGGCGGCTGGCAGCATTCGTGGACGGCACATGACCGAATTGCCACTGATCGTCGCCGTCGACGAGAACCCGGACGGGCTCGTACGCATCACGGACGAGCTCCAGCGGTATGCGCGCGACTACGAGATCGTCTGCGGGCCGTCGACCGAGGCTGCGCTGCGGCAGCTCGAGGATCTCCGCGACCAAGACGCAGCGGTCGCCATCGTGCTCGCTGCTCGCGGCACAGCGGAGCTCAAGGGCGAGGAGTTGCTCGCGCGCGTCCACGACCTCCACCCGCATGCCAAGCGCGCGCTCCTCATCCCGTGGGGTGGCTGGGCCGACGAGGAGACGGCGAACGCGATCCGCACGGCGATGGCCGTCGGACACATCGACTACTACGCGCTCGAGCCGTGGAGCACACCGGACGAGATCTTCCACCGCCTCATCTCGGAGCTGCTCCAGGAGTGGCGTCGACAGCATGCGCAGGGACGACGCGAGATCACGGTGATCGCGGATCCGCTGACGCCCCAGGGGAGTCGGATCCGGGACCATCTCGGACGAAATGGCGTTCCACACGCCTTCCACACGTGCGAGTCCGACAGCGGGGCGAGGCTCCTGCGCGACTGCGGGCACGAAGGATCCACCGTCCCGGTCGTGCTCCTGACCGACGGCCGGGTCCTCATCGATCCCGCGCTCGAGGACCTGACCGAGCATGGGGCACGACTGCCGACGTCGCTCGACGATCGTGATCCCTACGACGTCGTCGTCGTCGGGGCGGGGCCTTCTGGTCTCGCGGCCGCGGTCTACGCCTCCTCGGAGGGGCTTCGTGTCCTCGTCGTCGAGCGGGCCACGATCGGCGGCCAGGCCGGATCGAGCGCGCGGATCCGCAACTACCTCGGATTCGCCCGCGGGATCAGCGGTGCCGAGCTCACGCAGCGCGCGTACCAGCAGGCGTGGGTCTTCGGCACGACGTTTCTCGTGACCCGGGAGGTGACCGAGCTTCGCTCCGGGCCGGTCGGCCACGTGCTCACGATCTCGGACGGCACCGAGGTCGAGGGACGAGCCGTCGTTCTCGCGACGGGCGTCTCGTATCGCCGGCTCGCCCTGCCCGCGCTCGAGGCACTCGAGGGCGCAGGCGTCTTCTACGGGTCGTCGCCGGCGGAGGCGCGCCACTTCACCGGTGGAAACGTCTTCGTGATCGGTGCGGCCAACTCCGGCGGCCAGGCGGCGGTGCACTTGAGCCGCTACGCGGCGCGCGTGACGATCCTCTGCCGCGGCGACTCGCTCGCGGCGAGCATGTCCCAGTACCTCATCGACGAGATCGAGCACCGGCCGAACATCGAGGTGCGCATGCGAACCCAGGTCGTCGACGCCGATCGGCGACGAGCGACTGGAAGCACTCGTGCTTCGTGACGACAGCGGTGACAATCGCGTACCTGCCGATGCGCTGTTCGTCCTGATCGGCGCGATCGCGATGACCGACTGGCTGCCACCCGAGCTCGAGCGAGACGATCGCGGGTTCGTCGTCACCGGGCCCGACTACGCGACGAGCGTGCCGGGTGTGTTCGCGGTCGGCGACGTACGTGCCGGCTCCGTCAAGCGCTGCGCGTCAGCAGTGGGGGAAGGATCGGTCGCGATCCAGCACGTGCACAGCTATCTCGAGCAGGCGGAGCGCCTCACCGCGCGCTAACAGCTCTGGATCGAACTGAGGCTCAGTCCGTGATCTCGTCGCACTCGGGCGAGTCCTCGAGAGCGCTCTCGAGCTCGCCGCCGACGTCGGCGTCCTGGATCGTCGTTACCGTCGACTGAAATGCGGTGGCCATCGCGGTGAGTGACGTCGTGATCGCGGTCACGGCTTCGGGGAGGTTGGCAAGGCTGGTGATTCCGTCGACGGCCGTCTCGATGCTTCCGGACTGCGACTCGAGCTCGGTCGAGAGCTCGTCGATCGACGCCTCGATCTCGTCGCCGGAGTCGGTCGGTGGCGCACCGAGCGCTCGCAGGTCGTCGACCAGCGTGTTCGTGGCTTCCCGCGCGTCCGTCGCCGCAGCCTCGATCGACTCCTCGTTGAACGACGACACGTCGGTGAAGCTCGAGCCGATGCTCTCGAGCTCGCTCGTCCACGAGCTGACGCTGCTGCAGAAGTCGGTCGCCCAGGCTGCCGTCGGATCCGCTTCGTCGTCTCCTCCACCGCAGCCGACCGCGACGAAGGCCAGCGCAGCCACTGCCGACACGAGGACGAGGGCGCGCTTCACCGCCGCAACCTAGCGCATCCGAGCCGCGACGAGAGCGAGGATCGGAACAGCCGCCCACGACGCGATCTCGCGCACGCTCGTCCGCAGCGCCACCGGCTCGTCGGTCGTCACGACCCTCACGCGAGTGCCGGATCCGCGAAGAGCGGCGCGCAGGAGCTTCGCCGCACGCCTGCCGTGCCAGCGCGACGTGACGAGCAGGACCTCGTCGGCACCGACGCGCCTAGCCGCCTCGGCGATCCCGATCGCGTTGCCCAGGGTCGTTCGCGCGCCCCGGTCGACCAGCACCGTGCGGACCGGTCTCGACCAGATTCGCGCCATGAGATCAGCCTCGGTGTCGGCTGCTCTCCCGCGCGCCCAGCCAGAGAAGAGCACGGCGTCGTCGGGACGAGCTTCGTCGCCGGCGAGCGCGATGCGTGCCGCACAGACCGGATGGAGGCCGACGGTGCGGCGGTCCGAGAAGCCGAGGACGGCAACGAGCCGCATCCGGCTCAGCGGCGCTGTCGGAGCCGGCGCCAGACGCCGTACGCAAGCAGCGTCCCGATCACCGTGAGCACGAGACGGACCGCCTTGCTCCCGCGCAGCTTCGACTCGCCGCTCGCCCGTTCGCGCATGTTGACCGGCACCTCGACCACGGCGAGGTCGGCCTCGCGCAGGCGAAGGAGCGCCTCGACCTCCGGCGCGCCGGTCGTGTACGGCTTGCCGAGCGTCGGCATCGCGGCACGGTTCGCTGCGTACATCCCACTCGTCGCGTCGAGAAACGGGCTGCCGAGCGCAGCTCTCATCCCCCGCCGCAGGACAGCCGTTCCGACCTTCCGGCTCCCGGAGGGCTCGTAGCGATACGCCTCGTACCCGTCGCCGGACATGAACCGCGAGCCGACGGCGACGTCGGCCTGTCCCGAGCGCACGATCTCGAGCAGCCGGGCCAGCTCGTCGACCGGATGCTGACCGTCGGCGTCGACGCGTCCGACGTACGTGTACCCGTTCGTTTCCGCGTACGCGTACCCCGCCGCAATGCCCTCCTGGAGGCCGCGGTTCTCGCCGAAGGAGACGACTTCGGCCCCATGCTTACGGGCGACGTCGGCCGTCGCGTCGGTGGAGCCGTCGTCCACGACGAGCACGTCGGCGTCGGGAAGACCGGCGCGGAGCTCGTCGAGCACGCCCGGGAGGTTGGCCTCCTCGTTCCACGCGGGGATGAACACGAGGGTCTCGGCGCTGCTCACTCGATCGAGCCTAGCCGAGTGGCCAGGGCGACCCTGGCCGAACGGCTAACCGCAGGCTCTGGCCCGGCAGGTTGCTTTTCGACGGAACGCGAAGAGCAGGACCACGCGAGTCGGCAGGCGCGGGCGCCGTCGCCGCGTCAGATCACGTTGAGCTCGGGGCGGAGTGTCCCGCCCTCGAACCGCTCGGCCGCGAGGGGGGCGATGTCCACAAAGGGCTCGCGGCCGAGTACCAGGTCGCGCACGATCTCGCCGACGGCGGGAGCCTGCAGGAAGCCGTGTCCCGAGAACCCCGTCGCGTAGAGGAAGCGCGCGACGCTCGACGCCTCCCCTACGAGCGCGTTGTGGTCGGGCGTCACCTCGTAGTAGCCCTTCCAGCCACCGGCGAGGCCCATGTCGAGCAGCGCCGGCAGCCGGCGCTCCGCGACCTCCATGACCTTCTCGAGCCAGGAGCCGTCGGTCGGCGCGTCGAAGCCGGGTGGCTGCTCGCGGTCGGCCATGCCGAACAGGAGGCCCGGGCCTTCCCGGTGGAAGTAGAGGCCGGTCGAGAAGTCGACGGTCAGCGGCATGTGCTCGGGCAGATCGTCGACGGGGCCCGTGAAGCCGACCTCGCGCAGATACGGCTCGACCGGAAGCTCGACCCCGAGCGGGCCGGCGATCTCCGGAGACCACACTCCGGCGGCGCAGACCACGACGTTGGTCTCGATCCTCCCGCCCTCGTGCGCCACTGCTTGGATCGTCTCCGTCGCGCACCTCGATCCCCGTCACGGGCGCTCGCGTCGTGACCGTTGCGCCGTGCCGGCGGGCACCCGCCGCGTATCCCTGCACGACTGCCTCCGGGCTCGCGTACCCGTCGAGGGCGCAGAACGCGGCGCCGATCACTCCGTCCAGGCCCGCGAGTGGGCAGAGCTGGTGCACCTCGTCCAGCGCGACGAAGCGGCTAGGCACGCCGAGCTCGTTCTGAAGGGCGACACTCTCCTCGAAGGCCGCGACGTCATCATCGCGGTCGAGGAGGAAGAGGTACCCGACCTGGTGGAGGTCGATCTCGGCGCCGGGTCGTTCCTCGAAGCGCGTGAACGCCTCGATGCTGCGCAGTCCAAGCGTGATGTTGAGCGGGTCGGAGAACTGCGCGCGGAAGCCTCCCGCCGCGCGGCTGGACGACCCCGAGGCGAGCTCGTCCCGCTCGAGGAGGCAGACGGAGGTCCCGGCCTCGGCGAGATGGAACGCGATGCTCGTGCCGATCACGCCGCCGCCCACGACGACGACTTCGGCTTGTCCGGGGAGAGAGCTCACCGGCGCACGAGATTACGGAGGAAGAAGCCCACGTTGGCCGGGCGCTCGGCGAGACGACGCATGAGGTACGGGTACCAGTCCGGCCCGAACGGCGTCGCGACGAGGACCTTGTAGCCCTCGGCCGCGAGCGCTCCGCTGCAGTGCAGGGCGCACGCCGTACAGCATCTGGAACTCGAACCGGTCGCGTGAGATCCCCTCGCGTGCGGTGAACGACTTGACGTGCTCGACGATGCGCTCGTCGTGCGTCGCGACTGCGATGTACGCGCCGCCGCGTAAGGCCACGCTCGACGAGCTCGAGGTACGCGCGGTCCACGTCGCGCTTCTCCTCGAATACGCGATGGTCGCCGACTCGAGATACGCGCCCTTCACGACGCGAAGGTTCGGCGCGAGCGGGAGCAGCCGCTCGAGGTCCGCGGCCGTGCGGTAGAGGTACGACTGCAGCACCGTCCCGACGCTCGTGTGCCCGGCCGTACGGAGACGCTCGTAGATTCGCAGCGTCCCGTCGACGAATGCGGACTGCTCCATGTCGATGCGGATGAACGACCCCAGCCGCTCGGCGCGCGCGACGAGGCGCTCGAGGTTCGTGTACGCCGTCTCCTCGTCGAAGGTGAGCCCGAGGTGCGTGAGCTTGAGAGCCACGTTCGCGCGCAGCTTCTCGGCGACGAGCCGATCGAGGATCAGCTCGTACTCCGCGACGACTGCGCTCGTCCCGGCCTCGTCGGCGACGTCCTCGCCCAGGAGCGTGGTGTTCGCGTGCAGGCCTGCGTCGTTCAGTCGACGCAGCACGGCGACGCACTCGTCCAGCGTCTCGCCGGCGACGAAGCGCGCCGCACCCAGCCGCATGCCGTGCCGCTGCACGAGCCGCTGCAGCCGCTCGCTGTCGGCCGCACGCAGGATCGCGGTGCGCGGGATCGAGCTCAGCTCCATCGCACGCGAGCCTAATGGTGGGCCGCGGCTAGTTCACGGACGGGTCGGGAGGCATCAGCGCGAGCACGCCGAACGGGCCGCCCTTGCGTCGCAGGACTGCGCTCCAGAGCCCTTCCGGGTCCTCCGTGAAGACATCCTCGGGCAGGGCCTCCTCGACGATCCACGAGCCTTCCTCGAGCTCGTCGTCGAGCTGCCCCGGTCCCCAGCCCGCATAGCCGGCGTACACACGCGCGCGGCGGAGCTCGCCGAGAGCGTCTGGATCGACCTCCGATGGGAGGAACCCGACCGACTCGAGGACGAGGGACTCCGCGCGCTCGGGCTCGACGAAGTCGGCGAGAACGACGATCGCGGACGGCTGCACCGGGCCGCCAACGTGCACTGCGCCGAGATCTCCGGCGAGCTCCGCAAGCTCGGGGACAGCTTCGTTGACCTCGGTCTCGGACGCGCGGTTGAGCACGACGCCCAGCGCACCTTCCTCGGTGTGCGAGCCCACGAGCACGACCGTCCGCCAGAAGTTGGGATCCACGAGTGACGGACCGGCTACGAGGAGCTGACCCTGGAGAGACTCCACAGCCGCATATCATCGTGGAATGGACGGGGTCGCTCGCGAGATCAGGCTGGTGGCGAGGCCTCAGGGCTTCCCCGACGAGGATCTGTTCGAGGTCGCCGAGACGCCGATCCCCGATCCTGCCGACGGGCAAGTCCTCGTGAGAAACGCGTACTTCTCGGTCGATCCGTACATGCGGCCGCGGATGAACGACGTGCGTTCCTACGTCGCGCCGTTCACGCTGGGCGAGGCGATGACCGGTGGCGCCGTCGGGCGCATCGCGGTCTCGCGGAACCCCCGCTACGCCGAGGGCGACTGGGTTCTCCACCAGCTCGGATGGCGGGAGTGGGCGCTCTCGGACGGCACGGCGATGCGGGCCGTCGATCCGGCGGCAGCGCCGATCTCGACCTCGCTCGGCGTTCTCGGGATGCCGGGCTTCACCGCGTACTACGGGCTCTTCGAGCTGGGTCAGCCGAAGGAGGGCGAGACCGTTCTGGTCTCCGGCGCGGCCGGCGCAGTCGGCAGCGCGGCGGGTCAGATGGCGAAGATCGCGGGGTGTCGCGTGATCGGCAGCGCGGGATCGGAGGAGAAGCTCGCCTGGTTGCGAGAGCTGGGCTTCGACGCGGTCTTCGACTACCGCGAGCAGCGGCCGCACAAGGCGCTCGCCGAGCTCGCGCCCGAGGGCATCGACGTCTACTTCGACAATGTAGGCGGCGAGCACCTGGAGGCTGCGATCGGCTCGCTGCGGACGTACGGGCGCGTGGCCGCCTGCGGCTCGATCTCGCGCTACAACGACGTCGAACCGAGCCCCGGCCCGCGGAACATGTTCATGGTCGTGACCAAGCGCCTTCGCCTGCAGGGGTACATCATCAGCGACCACTACGAGGGCTTTCCCGAGTTCTACGCGCGCGCGAGCGAGTGGGTGCGCGACGGGCGCCTCCGCTACCGCGAGACGGTCGTCGAGGGGATCGAGAACGCACCGAGCGCCTTCCTCGGCCTGCTGCGCGGCGCGAACATCGGGAAGATGCTCGTCAAGGTCGGCCCGGCCGAGTAGGAGGGCTTGGCGGGTACGCTGGCGCGCGTGACGCGCACCGTCATCGTCTCCGCCGTGCGCACGCCCTTCGGTCGCCTCGGCGGAGGGCTGGCAGCCCATCCGGCAACGGAACTCGGGTCGATCGCGATTCGCGCCGGTCTCGAGCGTGCGGGCCTCGAGGCCGCCGAGGTCGAGTACGTGGTCATGGGACAGGTGCTGCAGGCGGGAGCGGGGCAGGCGCCGGCGCGCCAGGCAGCCGTCGGGGCGGGCATTCCGAACGAGGTTCCGGCGGACACGATCAACAAGGTGTGCGCGTCCTCGATTCGAGCGCTCGAGATCGCGGATCTCATGATCCGCTCGGGTGGGCACGAGCTCGTCGTCACGGGCGGCATGGAGTCGATGTCGAACGCGCCGTATCTGCTCCCCAAGGCGCGCTTCGGCTACCGGCTCGGAAACGGCGAGGTCGTGGACCACATGGTCTTCGACGGGCTGACCTCGTCGTTCGACGGGCTGCACATGGTCCAGCAAGCGTCACTGGTCTCTCGCGAGCTCGGGATATCCCGCGAGGACCAGGACGAGTGGGCGTACCGCTCGCAGCAGCGCGCGGCCGCGGCCCAGGACTCCGGCCGCTTCGACGACGAGATCGTCGCGGTCGGCGACGTCGCGGCCGACGAAGGCGTCCGGCGCGACACCACGCTCGAGAAGCTCTCGGCGCTCGAGCCGGTCTTCGATCCCGAGGGCACCACGACGGCCGGCAACGCACCCGGGGTGAACGACGGTGCCTCGTGCGTGGTCGTCTGCTCGGAGGAGTTCGCGCAGCGGCGGGGGCTCGAGCCGCTGGCGACGATCCTCGCGCAGGGCTACGTCGCGGACGACTTCGCGTACCTGGCGCGCACGCCGGCGCGGGCCGGCGAGAAGGCTCTGGCCGCGGCCGGGAAGTCGATCGGCGACGTCAAGCGTGTCGAGATCAACGAGGCGTTCGCGTCGGTCGCGAAGAACTCGACCCGGATGCTCGGTGCCGACGAGGACGTCGTCAACGTCAACGGGGGTGCGGTCGCGCTCGGCCATCCGATCGGCGCCTCGGGCGGCAGGATCGTGGCGACGATGGTGCACGAGTTGCGCCGGGAGGGCGGTGGTCTCGGGCTCGCGGCGATCTGCTCCGGCGGCGGCCAGGGCGATGCGCTGCTGATCGAGGTCTGAGCCGCGTCGCCGCCATCGTTCTCGCCACGCTCGTGCTCGCGGGCGACGCAGCCGCGTGCGTGTGTCTGGAGGCGACGGTCGAGGAGCGGCTCGACGACGCCGACGCGGCAGTGGTCGCGCGCGTCGTCTCCGAGCGCGTCGGCGACCTGAACGGTGCGCCGCAGCGCTTCCTGACGCTCGACGTCGAGCAGCGCGTCAAGGGCGACGTCGAGAGCGCGCCGGTGGTTCGCACACCCTCCGGCACCGACTGCGACGTGACCGTTCCGCGCGACGAGCCGACCGGGTTCCTCCTGACTCGTGCGCCCGAAGGAGGTTGGCTCGCGACCCTGTGCAGCATCGTCGAGCCAGGCCCGCTCGTGGCCGCGGGCGGGGAGCCGCGCGGCGGGCCGATCAAGGTCGCGATCGGCGCGCTCATCCTCGCGCTCGTCCTGGGCTTCGCGCTCCTGCGGCTGCGCAAGGGCTCCCGGCCCGAGTTGCCGGGCGCGCCCGGAGCCCTAGCTCTAGGATTCGCGCGTGCGCTTCGAGCACGTCCTCGTCGTCGGGGCCGGCCAGATGGGAGGCGGCATCGCGCAGGTGGTGGCGGCCTCCGGGCGCCGCGTGTCCCTGCACGACGAGGTTTCCGGTGCCGTCGAGCGGGCGCTCGCTGCCATGGAGAAGAGCCTCGCCAAGCTCGCCGAGAAGGGCGGGCCTCCACCGGACGACGTCCTCGCTCGAGTCTCGACCGTCGACGCGATCGTCCGTGCCGATCTCCTGATCGAGGCGGTCGTCGAGGACGCGGACGTGAAGAAGGACATCTTTCGGCGCGCGGACGAGATCCTGCCGCCGGAGGCGATCCTCGCCTCCAACACGTCGTCGATCCCGATCACGACGCTCGCGGCCGCCACCGGTCGCCCCGAGCGCGTCGTCGGCATGCACTTCTTCAACCCCGTGCCCGTGCTGAAGCTGGTCGAGGTCATCCGCGCCGTCCAGACCTCCGACGAGACGGCGGCGGCGATCGTGGCGCTCGCCGAGGACCTCGGCAAGGTGCCTGCCGAGGCGAACGACTTCCCCGGCTTCGTCTCGAACCGGATCCTGATGCCGTTCGTGAACGAGGCCGCGTACGCGCTGATGGAAGGCGTGGCCGAGGCGGAGGCGATCGACACGATCGCGAAACTCGGATTCGCACACCCGATGGGCCCGCTCGCGCTCGCGGATCTGATCGGCCTCGACACGTGCGTCTCGATCATGGACGTACTGCACGAGGGGCTCGGCGACCCGAAGTACGCTCCGTGTCCGCTCCTGCGTCAGTACGTCGCAGCCGGGAGGCTCGGCCGCAAGTCCGGCCGCGGCTTCTACGACTACTCGTGATGGATGCCCGAGTCGCCGCCGAGCTGGCGGCGTACGACTCGTCCGACGACGACTTCGTGGAGACGGCGTTCCGCGGGGTTCTGCGCCGGGCTCCGAGCGAGGACGACCGAGAGCGCGCGCTGAGCAAGCTCGCCGACGGGACGCTCTCGCGCGCGACCCTGCTCCACGAGCTCGCCACGAGCGCCGAGGCCACGCGCGTGCGCGAGCTCGACGACGCGGTCGCCCTCGGCCTCGGCGCCCGTGCTCGCCGAGAGCGCATCCGCTGGCTGCAGGCGCCGCCGGCAACCGACGAGCGGGTCGTCGAGATCCCGTGGGTGCTCTCGCGGCTTCGCACGCAAGGGCGCGTGCTCGAGGTCGGATACGCCTTTGCCGAGCCTTCGTATCTCGCCGGGTTGGTGCGATCGGGAGTCGAGCTGGTGGGCGTCGACCGGGCTGGCCGCGACCTGGGAGAGGTCGAGACGGTGGAGGCGGACGTGCGCGTGCTGCCCTTCCCCGACGCGTCCTTCGAGCAGGTGCTGCTGGTCTCGACGCTCGAGCACGTGGGCGCGGACAACAGCGTGTACGGGCTCGCGGCCGAGAGTGACGCGAACGCGCGACTGGATGCGTTGCGCGAGCTCGCCCGGGTCCTGGGTCACTCCGGGAGCCTGCTCGTCACCGTCCCCATGGGCGAGCCGGGCGACCACGGCTGGTTTCGCCAGGAGGACGAGCACGGCTGGACGACGCTGTTCGCGCGTGCCGGCTTCTTCCTCGAGGAGCTGGAGCTCTACGAGCTGACCCCCGACGGTTGGCGCGCGGCTCCCGACTTCCGACCCGAGGGCGTGCGCTACGGCGAGCGTGGGCCGGCCGCGTCGGCAGTGCTCTGCGCGGATCTCTCGCCCGGTCGCCTCCGCCACCTCGCGACACCGGGGGGCATGCGCAAGACTGCGCGTCGCCGGGCCGCTCGCACGTACAGGCGGCTGCGACCCCGCGACCTATAGTGGGGCCGCGATGGACTTCGAGCTGACCTCGGATCAGCGCGCGATCCAGGCCCTGACCCGTGAGCTGGCCGACGCGGAGATCGCGCCGAATGCGTCGGCCTGGGATCGCGATCACCGGTTCCCCGACGAGCTGTATCCGAAGCTCGCCGAGGTCGGGCTCATGGGGGTGTGCGTCCCCGAGGAGTACGGAGGCGCGGGCGCGGACTTCCTGTCGTACGTGCTCGTGCTGGAGGAGTTGTCACGCGCGGATGCGGGAGTGGGGGTGACGGTCGCGGTGCACACGAGCGCGACGACGCTTCCCATCCTCACGTTCGGGACCGACGAGCAGCGCTCGCGCTTCGTGCCGCCGCTCGCGCGCGGTGAGCACCTCGGCGCGTTCGCCCTCACTGAGCCGGGCTCCGGCTCCGACGCCGGCTCGCTCCGAACCTCCGCCGAGCCGCACGGCGACGGCTGGAGGATCACGGGCGCGAAGCAGTGGATCACGAACGGCTCGCGCGCGGGGACGTTCGTGCTCTTCGCGCGGACCGATCCGACGACGGCAGGGGCGCGCGGCGTCTCCTGCTTCGTCCTCGACGCCGAGCACGTTCGCATCACGCGGGAGGAGGAGAAGCTCGGCCTCAACTCGTCGACGACCTCCGATCTCGTCGTCGAGGGTGCCGAGGTCGGTCGCGACCGCCTCCTCCACGAGGAGGGCCGCGGCTTCCGGATCGCCATGGCGACGCTGGACGGCGGCCGCATCGGGATCGCCGCGCAAGCAGTCGGGATCGCGCAGGCGGCCTACGACGTCGCGCGCGAGTACGCGCTGGAGCGCGAGCAGTTCGGACGGAGGATCGGCGAGTTCCAGGCGATCCAGTGGAAGCTCGCGGACATGGCGACGGAGATCGACGCCGCCCGCCTGCTCGTCTATCGCGCCGCGTGGCTCAAGCAGGAGGGGCGGCCTCATGCCGCCGAGGGCGCGAAGGCGAAGCTCTTCGCATCCGAGATGGCGCGCCGCCAGACCGCGGAGGCGATCCAGATCCTGGGCGGCTACGGCTACACGAAGGAGTTCCCGGTAGAGCGCTACTACCGCGACGCGAAGATCACGGAGATCTACGAGGGCACGAGCGAGATCCAGCGCCTCGTCATCGCGCGCTCGATCCTCGGCCGACAGCTTCGCGAGGAGCCGGTCGCGACGGCGGAGAGCTAGCTGGCGTGGCGAGGAAGCGCGACGAGCCGGTGCGGCTCACGAAGATCTACACGCGCGGCGGCGACGCCGGCGAGACGTCGCTGGGCGACGGCTCGCGGGTCTCGAAGCTCGATCCCCGAATCGCCGCGTACGGAGCGACCGACGAGCTGAATGCGGCGGTCGGCGTCGTTCTCGCCAACGCGACGTGCCCCGAGCCGGTTCGGGTCGTGCTCGCACGCGTCCAGAACGAGCTGTTCGACCTCGGAGCGGATCTCTCCGTCCCGCTCGAGCAGGAGGGCAGGCTGCGCGTCACGCAGGCGCAGGTCGACGAGCTCGAGAACGACTGCGATCGCTTCAACGCCGATCTGCCGGAGCTCAAGAGCTTCGTCCTCCCGGGCGGTACCGAGGCCGCAGCGGAGCTCCACGTCGCGCGCACGATCTGCAGACGGGCCGAGCGTGAGGCGATCGCGGCCGCCGCTGAGGTCGCGCTGAACCCGCTCGCGCTCGTCTACCTGAACCGGCTCTCGGATCTCCTGTTCATCCTCGCCCGCGCGGCGAACGCGAGCACCGGGCACGAGGAGCCGCTCTGGAAGCCTGGGAGCTCGGCCTAGCTTTCGGCGCGTCGTTCGTCGCGGGGTATCTGGGCTCGATGCTCGGCCTCGTCCTCGGAACGCTGCGGCTCCCGTTCGTCGTGCTCGTGACGGGCAATCCGCTCTCCGCTGCAGGGACGAACATCGCGATCTCCGCCGCAGCCGCAGGCGCCGGGAGCATCACGCACGCCCGCGAAGGGACGTGTGGACTGGAGGATCGTCGCGTGGACCGCTCCACCTTCGATCGTCGGCGCTGTCCTGGGCGCACTCCTCGCCGACGACGTCTCGGAGGGGCTGCTCTACGGCGCTGATCGCCGCCGTCCTCGTCTGGAGCGGCCTCGACCTCGTGCTTCGGCCGATTGCTGCCCGCCCGAGAGCGGACCTGCGGGTCGGGCGCGGAGGCATTCTCGCGTTCTTCATAGGGGCGCTCGGTGGTGCGGTCGGAGTCATCCTCGGGACCTTGCGGATGCCCACCCTCGTTCGCGCCGTGGGCCTCGACGTGCGGCGCGCAGCCGGAACGAATCTCGTCGTCGGCTTCCTGCTCGGCGTCGCGGGGTTCGCGACGCACGCTGCGGGAGGTGGCGTCGAGTGGGACGTCCTCGCGGCCGGGCTCGCGGGCGCGATCCCGGGAGGTCTTCTCGGCGCGCGAGCGACGGGGCGTGTCTCGGAGAACCGGCTGCGCCTGGCGCTCGGCGTCGTGCTCGTCGCGGTCGGGCTCGTGTTCGGCGTGCAGGCGTTCTGGAGCTAGCTGTCGTCAGGCAACAGCCGGCCAGCGTCCGCGCAGCCAGTCGACGAGCTCGATGGCCGGCCGCGGGCTCGCGACGTAGAAACCCTGCGCATAGTCGCAGCCCCAGTCGGAGAGGATGCTCCACGCGTCGCGCGTCTCGACGCCCTCGGCGACGACCTTGAGGCCGAGCGCGTGGCCGATGTCGATGATGCCGTGCACCAGCGCCGCGTCGGTCGACGAGCGCCCGAGGCCGTGCACGAAGCCCGCGTCGATCTTCAGCTCGTCGAGCGGGAGCACGCGCAAGGCTGCGAACGACGCAGCGCGGCCGCCGTCGTCCAGCGACAGACGCACGCCGAGACCTCGAAACTGCCGGAGCACGTCGTCGTCGAGCTCGGCTCCCGCACCGGGGCCCGAGGGGACGACTTCGAGGGTGACCTGAATCGGCAAGTCCAGCGGCTCGAGCAACGCGGCGATCCCGTCGGCGAACTGCGGATCGTCGAGGAGCCGGTACGGCACGTTGACCGAGACCCCGAGGTCGTGCCCCTCGAGTGACCACAGGCGGGCCGCGTCGAGCGCATCGGCGAGGACGAGGAACGTGAGCTCGCGCATGACTGGCGTCCGCTCCACATGCGGCACGAACTCGGCCGGCGGAACGAGCCCGCGACCTGGAAGCATCCGCCTGACGAGGGCCTCGGCGGACTGCGTGGTGCCGGACCGGAGATCGAGGATCGGCTGGTAGACGACGACGAGCTCCTTGCGCTCGAGAGCCGATTCGACGTCGCGCACGACACCGGCGTCGACGCCGCGCCGGAAGATCGGCGACTCGTCGTTCGTGTCCCGCTTCGTGGCGTACATCTGGCCGTCCGCGCGCGCGAGCAACTCCTCCGCCGTCGCACCGTCCTCCGGGTATACGGCCCAGCCGATGCTGCCGTCGATCTCGACCGTCGCGCCGTCGACGCGAAACGGCCTGCGGAGAGCATGACGGAGCCGGCCGACGAGAGCGCCGGCATCGTCCTTGTCGGCGCCGGTGCCCATGGACAGCACGACGAACTCGTCTCCGCCGACGCGCGCGACCGTGTCGCTCTCGCGGATGATCGCCTCGAGCCGGCGCGCGAGCGTCCGCAGGACCATGTCGCCGGCGCGGTGCCCGCGCACGTCGTTCACGTCCTTGAAGCCGTCGAGGTCGACCGCGATCAGCGTGAAGGGCTCACCCGACCGGCGTGTGCGCTTGAGTGCCTGCTCGACCCGATCGTCGAGGAGGACGCGGTTCGGCAGTCCCGTGAGCGGGTCGCGCAGCGACTCCGAGTACGCGCGGCTGAGCCGCCAGTTGAGAAGTACCCCGGCGCCGGCCGCGGCGAACGAGAAGACGACGAGCCCTGCGACCAGGTAGTCGGGCGTCTCGCGCAGGACTGCGGTGAGCAGGCTCGAGGCGAGCACGAGCGCAGCCAGGCAGAGTGCCCAGACGAAGGTACTTCTCAGTTGCCGCCGTGAGGTGATCGTCGCTCGCTTGTCGTCGTTCGTGCCCCGCAATCAGGGCGCCGCAGTCCTGTACTGACGGTAATCCCGGCCTCTCCCGCAATCGTCCCCAAAACGAGGGACGGTCATGCCCCGAACGAGGGAACGCTACCCGCACAAACCCGATGACCATGGGAAGGAACGCGTACCCCTTCGCGGAATCGGTCTGGCGTGGATGTGGGCGCCGGGGTCGTCGGTCTGCTCGCCGGCGCGCTCGTCGGCCCGCTCGCCGATCGCCTCGCGACGAACGCGCCTCTGCACGAGCCGCTTCTCCGGCGAGTTCCGCGCTCGCCACGACTCCCGCTCGTCGTCGCCGGAACGGCACTGCTCGGAGGTGCGAGCGGGCTCGCCTTCGGATTCACGCTCGAGGCACTCATCGCGGCGCTCTTCTGCTGGATCCTGGTCGTCCTCACGCGCACCGACTTCGAGCATCGCCTGCTTCCCGACAAGATCGTTCTGCCCGGTGTCATCGCCATGCTCGCGCTCCGGACGATCGACGAGCCGAGCGTCGAATGGGTGCTCGCCGCGCTCGTCGCCGGGCTCGCGCTGTTCCTCGTCGTCCTCGTGCATCCGCCGGGCCTTGGTATGGGCGACGTGAAGCTCTCGGCGTTTCTCGGGGCCGGGCTCGGCATCTCGGTAATCGCGGCGATGTTCGTCGGCTTCTTCGCCGCGTTCGTACCGGCCTTCGTGCTCCTCGTCAGAAGGGGCGCCGGAGCGCGTAGGGACGCGATCCCGCTGGGCCCGTTTCTCGCCGTCGGAGGGGTGGTCGCCCTGTTCTGGGGCGACGACATCCTCGACTGGTACCGCTCGCTGGGCGGTTAGGACTCCGTGAACTCCACTGGTTGCGTCTATTGCGACGCGGCCAGAACGCCGATCCTTGTCCCATGGAAGGTGTCCTAGCGTCTGCACGCCTTCAGGGCCCCATCGACGCCGAGTATCTGGCCGCGGCTTCGTCCCGGGCAGCCGACGAGATTCGACGGAACGACCGCGAGCCCACTGCCGCGGTCGAGGCCGCAATCGGAGCCTTCGCCGATGCCATCGCCGGCGTCTTGCCCTCGGTCTTCGTTCTCGAGCACGGCAGGCTGTGGCTGGCAGCCCAGCGCGGCTACGCGGTCGTCCCGGACGGGATCACGGTGGAGAGCGGGATCACGGGCAGGTCGATCAGGCTCGGTTGCGCGCAGCTCGTCACGGACGTTCGTGCGGACCCGGACTACGTTGCTGCGCTCCCCGGCATCAGGTCCGAGATCTCCGTTCCGCTCCGCACCGAGCGCGGGATCGTCGGCGTGCTCAACGTCGAGTCCGAGCGCGTGCTCCCGGAGGCGGCAGAGGAGGCGCTGCAGCCGCTTGCCCAGGCACTGACTCCGCGGGTCGAGGCTCTCCAGGCGAGCCGAACGCTCGACCTCGCCGCTCTCGCGCGGCTCTTCGTTCATCTCGGCAGCCTGCGGAATCCGAAGGCGATCGCCGAGCTCGGTGCCGCGTCGCTGCCGAGAGTTCTTCCCGTGGCAGCGAGCCAGATCGTGATCTGGGACGAGGTCGGCTCGCCAGCCGAGCTTGCGACCTGGTCGTCCGGCGTCGCCGCGGGGCTCGCGCTCGACCTTGGCGAGATCGACGTCGCGCGTGCTCAAGTCGAGTCGTCCGTGGTCTGCGACGTGCTCGAGCTGCCCGGACGCAAGCGCGCGGATCCAAAGCGCTCGATCGTCTGGCTTCCGCTGCGCGCGAATGCGAAGGAGCTCGGAGCGCTCGTCGGAGTCGGTCGGGGCGAAGGCCACGTCGATCCGACGGTTCTCGATGCCGCGGCAGTCCTCGCCGCCCACGTCGCGACGTCGCTCGACGCCGCCTTCGCGCTTCAGCGCGCGCGCGTGAGCGCGACGACCGATGCGCTGACCGGGATCCTCAACCGACGCGGCCTCGAGGAACGCATCGAGCGAGGGCTCGCTTCGGCGCAGGAGCAGCGACGGCCCCTGAGCTTGCTCGTCCTCGACTGCGACGACTTCAAGCAGATCAACGATCGGGCGGGGCATCAATTCGGCGACACGCTCCTCCGCGAGATCGCTGACGTCCTCGTGCAGTCGGTGCCGAGGCATGCGGACGCCGCCCGCCTGGGTGGCGACGAGTTCGTGGTCATGCTCCCGGGCGCAGGCGTCGACACCGCCGAGAAGCTCGGAACCGAGATTCGCCGTCTGCTGGCGGAAGGGCTGACCGACGCCGGCTTCCCGCTGAGGATCAGCGGCGGAGTAGCGACGTACCCCTTCGACGGAGCGACGACGACCGCACTGCTGCGCGCCGCCGATCAGGCGCTCTACGCCGCCAAGATCGCGGGTAAGAATCGCATCGCGTCGTTCCGGGACCTCACGTGGCTCGATCCCGGACAGCAGTCGCCTGTACTGGATGCGGGTGGACGGAGGGGCGGCCATGGGTCGGGTGCAGTTCTCGCCGACGCGATTGCTGCGACCCGCGCGCTCGAGGCGGAGGAGACGGTCGAAGGTGTCTGCGCCCGTCTCTGCAAGGCGCTCGTGTTCCTCGTGGGCGCAACCGCCTGCAGCGCGTCACGGGTCCAAGGCGAATACCTCGTCGATGCCACCGGGCACGCGTTGCGCGAGATCTGGCTGGGCGACGAAACCACGTATCGCATCGCGGACTTCCCGGTGACGGGCGAGGTGCTCCGGACGGGCAGGGCACGGGCCGTGTCGTTCGCGGACGGCGGTGTCGATCCCGCCGAGGCGTTCATCCTCCGTCAGCTCGGGATGAGCGCCCTGTTGATGGTTCCGCTGCGCGTACACGGTCGTCCATGGGGACTGATCGAGCTGTACGAGATGCGGCTTCGGCGCTTCAGCGACGACGACGTGGCCATGGCCGAGTTCCTCGCCGACCACGCGCAACGACGGCTCGAGGTCGTGGCGGAGACGGACGATCCCGCGCGGCCGCCCGGGATCTTCGAGCTGCCTTCGGACTAGTCCTCCGCGGCGAAGGCCGCAGGCGCGCGCACGACGTAGGCACAGCGTCGGGCGTCGCCGGGAAGCGGCGAGCGGCCGAAACGTGCAACGACGAACTCCTCGCCACCGACTTCGAGAGTCTCGCCGCGCTTCAGCACACGCGACTCGAGCACCACGAGCCGATAGTCGGCTCCCGGGACGAACGCGAGCGCGACGTCCTGTTCCTCGCTTGGAGGCGCGCTGGCTGCGATCTGCGCCTCGAGCTGGACCTCGAGCTCGGCGACGCGCTCCTCGCGCTCCTCGACGGTGCGCTCCCGACCTTCCACGGCGGCTCGCTTCAGCTCGACGGCACCGAGCTCCTGCCGTCGACGAGCGACCTCGGCCTCTGCCTTCGCGAGCCCCGCATCGCGTTCCGCGAGCTCGCGCAGCAGCTCGGTGAGCTCGGTCTCGCGCGACTCGAGCTCGGAGGTCCCGACCCGGAGCATGCGCTCGACCGACGCGCGCGAGTCGCGGATGAGCTCTTCACGACGCTCGAGCTCCTCGATCGAGCTGTGCAATCGAGCGGCGTGCTCGTCGAGCTCGCGACGGCGTTCCGCGAGTATCTCGTCGAGACGCTCCTCTGGGTTCGGTCCGGGCGCGAGCGCCTTACGCACGCGCGCGCCGAACCCCTCTTGCTCCGGGTGCTCTTGCTGCTCTTCGTTCGTCACGACGTGCGTCCGATCATTGCAATCGATGCCGACGGATCGACCCTAAGCCGTCGAGTTCGGAGCGATCCGTCGGCTGGACAGAATTCGCCGGATCGTCGGGATGTCCTGCCCTTGTCACCCAACTGGGGGAGGGTAAAGGTTCACCCTGCAAGAACCGATATGCCTCGCATGGACACGCAAGGTGCAAGGCTTCTCGCGGCGCGGCTTCGCGCGGGTGTCAAGATCGGGTCGAGGATCGAGCTCGTGGCCGCTCCGCATGACGATTCTGGCCTCTGCGCCGGTGACCGAGGCATCGTCGACCAGATCGACGAGCACGGGCACGTTGTCGTGAGCTGGGACCGCGGCTTCGCGTCGGAGATCGACCCCCAGGCGACGCCGATTCACCCTCTCGCCGCCTAGCGATTCAGAGCCGTCTCGAGTAAGTCGCTCGCCGCCGATCGTGCGGACGTTGCGGCCCTTCACAAGCCCGCGATGCGACCCGTCCGGAGCCCGAAGTCCGCGGTGACGATGACGGCCTCTCCTCCCCCGAATGTGCGAGGGGCAGCGCGAGCGTAGAGCGCGCCGACACCGGCATCGCGCCAGTCGGACGACAGGATGATCTTGCGATGGGTCGGGGAGTCGAGCCATGCGGCCACGATCGCGCTCGCCTCGACGCGCCGCTGTCCGCTGGCCAGCGCCTCGCCGACGGACCACAAGCTCCAGCCGCGATTCGTGTAGTGCCGTCGGATGCGTTCGCTGAACGCCGTTCCGTCGGCCGACTCGTGGGCGAAGAACCCGAGCTCGAGCATCGCCTGGGAGTGCCCGCGAGCAGCCGTGCGAAGGCTGGGGGCGGCCTTGAGGGGCTGCAGGCCGTGAGCGCCGCGCGCTCGATTGAGCTCCCGGATCACCTCCGCCTCGAGTGCCGTGCGCCGCTCGAAGCTCGTCGCCGGGGATGTCGCGGCGACGGCAGGGGAATAGACGGCGGCGAGCACGACTGCGAGTGCGACGAGGATTCGCATCCTGAGAACGGAATCGGCCGTTCCCGGCGGGCCGAGCCTCCCTCGATCGAGGGGCGCGCTGGGCTAATGCCCGGCGCTAGTTCTTGCCACGTGCCGCGTCGGCCTCGGCCTCGAGATGACCGTTCCCGTTTCCGGCGTCTGCGGGCCCGGTGGCCTGTGCCTTGGCGGTCCTCTGCTTCGTGCTCTGTTGCGACCTCTGCTCCTGGTTCAGCCGGCCGGGCGGAGTCGGCTTCGTGCGGGCGGCTTTGACCTTCGCCGATTGGTCGGGCTTGCTCGAGCCGGGCTTGTCGGCCTGCCGTTTCGGCCCGCCAGTCTGCTGTCCGGGTGCCGCCGCCTTCGCAGCGGCGCTGTTGCCGCGTTGCGCGTTCTCGGCTGCGGCGCCAGCGCTACCCCCGGCGCGGTTGAGCTGCCCGGGGGCCGTTGCCTTCCCGCGTGCGACGCCGTTCCCCGGAACGAGCACGCCGCGCGGCGCGACCTGCCCGATCCGCTTGCCCGGCTTGCTCGTAAGAGCGGGCTTCTTGACAGCCGAGCGGTTTTCGACTTCGGACGAGCCGGCGACTCCGACGCCGCCCGCCACGCCGGCGGCTGTGACTACGGCGGCGGCCTTGAGCGCGATGCCACCCCCGAGGAGCCCGCTCCCGGTGGCGGCCGTGACGCCCGCACCGGTTCCGACGCCCGCTCCGACCGCGGCGACACTCGCGCCTGCCGGCACGACCGCAGCCGTCGCGGTTCCCTCCATGCCCTTGAAGACGGACAGGGACAGCGGGATCGGGACGAGCATCAGCCCCTTCAGCGCCCGGCGGTGGCGTTGCTGGAGGCGGGCGAAGTGCGCGCAGTCGGGGCACTCGGCGAGGTGGTCGCGCAGCCGCCTCCGCTCTTTTCGACCCAGGCGCCCGTCGGCGGCGCGGGAGATCGCGAGCTGGGCGTCGGTGCACGTGAGCTGGTGCTCGAGCTCCTCGGCCAAAGAGCGGCGCGCGCGAAAGAGCAGTGTCTCGAGAGCGGTGGTCGTGGTCCCGAGGATCTCGGCGACCTCGGCGTACGACCGGCCCTCGAACTCGCGGAGCACGATCGCCTGCCGCTGCTGGGGCGGGATCTTCGAGAGCGCGGCAAGGAGCTCGCCCATGGTCGGGTCATCGTCGTCGTGCGGCGTGTTGTCGGCGATGCGATCGTGGAGCTCGACCTGAGGCGGCCGAGCCCGTTCCTGGCGAAACCTCTGCTTGATCGCGTTGCTGGCGATCGTCAGCAGCCAGTTCGCGGGCTTGCGTGGGCGCACTCCCTGCTCCAACGAGCGGTAGGCGTTCAGGAACGTCGTCTGCGTGACGTCTTCGGCGTCGGCATGGTTGCCGAGGACGGCATACGCGTAGCGATAGACCTCGCCGCCGTGACGCCGATAGAGGTCGTCCACCTCGCCGGAGGCGATGAGCCCGGTTTTCGTGACCGCCATTCCTAGGACCGTCGTCCCGCTCGGCGCTGGTCGCAACCTACCTCACAGATTCTTAACACTCTCGCGCGCAAGCGTTTCGCCGCGCGCGCGTCTTCATTCACGTACCCATGCGAAAGACTGCTCCTCCTCCTCATCGTCGTCGCCCTCTGCGTCGCTGTGCCTGCCGTTGCGGCGCAGGCTCAATCCGCCGACGACAACGCCGCGACGAAGTGCAAGGCGGAACGCGCGCAGCTCGGCGTCGATGCGTTCAACGCGAAGCACGGCACGAACAAGAACAAGGCGAACGCGTTCGGCAAGTGCGTCTCGAAGCTGTCGAAGGCCGACAAGGCCGACGAGGACGAGAACGGGGCGGACGAGGCGGACGAGAAGAACTCCTCGAAGAAGTGCAAGGCGGAGCGCGCGCGCATCGGCGCGGACGCGTTCAAGGCCAAGTACGGCACGAACAAGAACAAGGCCAACGCGCACGGCAAGTGCGTCTCGAAGCTCTCCAAGGAGAAGCGCCCATCCTGAGTTGAGGGGAAGGACAGGACCCGCAACCGGTGGGCGGCACCGATTGCGGCGGTAGGGGGAAGAGACGAAGGAGGTCGAGAGGCCTCCTTCGCTCTTTCTCGATACGAGCTCGGGCGGAGACTACGGCGGCGGCGTCAGGGGCTCCCAGCGCGGGAGCGTGATCTTGAGCGTCGTCGGGCCGCCGGGGTGGCTCTGTAGCTCGAACGTCCCGCCGACCATGCGCACGCGCTCGCCGATGCCGACGAGGCCGAGGCGGCCGCGCTGTGCGGCCTTCGCCAGTGCGCGCTCGACCTCGAAGCCCATGCCGTCGTCGACGATCTGGAGCTCGATCGCGCTGCGGCGCGCGCGAACCCGCACCGACACGCTCGACGCGCCGGCGTGCTCGCGAACGTTCGCGAGAGCCTCCTGCATCGCGCGGAAGACGGTGATGCGCTGGGCGGACGAGAGCGAGTCCGGGTCGCCACGGATCTCGAGATCGGCGCGAATGCCCGTGCGCTCGGCAAAGTTGTCGACCTCACGGTGGAGGATCTCGCCGAGCGGGCGCGAGATGACGCTCTTCGTCTCCAGCGAGTGCGCGATCTCGCGGAGCTGCCGATCGAGGTCGACGAGCCGCGCCGAGAGATCGTCGAAGCGACCGTTGGCCTGCTCGCGGTAGTCCTCGAGAACGAACGGATAGACCTGCTGCTGGAGGAGGCGCACGTCCCCGGCGAGCGCGAGCACGTCCTGGATCGGCCCGTCGTGGAGGTCGAATCCGAGGCGCATGAGGCGGCGCTCAGCGGACTGGATCAGCGTCTGTTCGCGCGCTGCGGAGTGCTCGAGGAGCTGCTCACGCTCGAGCGCCGCGCTCACGGCGGACGCGGCCTCGGTGAGGTACGCATCCGCACCTGCCTGGTCCACCGAGCCGACATGGCCGACGATCGCGGCATACGCCTCGCCGAAGCGGAGCACGGGAGCCGACCGCAGTTGCGAGCCTCCGAGGAGGGAGAGCCGCGAGCGCCGGTTGAGCGTCGCCTTGGCCTCGGCCCGCACCCGCCGGCTCGGGCGATCCGAGGTGCCGAGTGTGAGGATGGTCTCCAGCCCGTGCGCTCCGCGCGTCCAGAGCGTGAGGTCGGTGACCACGTCGAGACTGACGAGAAGACCCAGCTGGATCTCCATCGCGACCAGCGGCGGCAGCTCGAGCAGGCGCGGGTTCGTCACCGCCTCCCGGAACAGCACGTAGCGCGCGGCGGGCAGCGGAAGCGCGCACGCCTCCGCCACCGCAGCGGCGGCCCCGCGAACGTCGGCCTCGTCGAGCTCGAGCTCCGCGCCGAGCTCCACGATCGCAGCGGCCGCGTACCAGACGGACGCGAGGCTGTCGCCGACGTCGTCGTCCGCGTAACCGGCGCGAACGCGGCGGGCGCCGGCGAGAACGGACTCGAGGACAGGCCTGATGTCCTCGGCGCAACCCTCGAGGAAGTAGGCGTGAAGACGGTCGAGGCCCTCTACCGGGCCTCGTGGAGTCGTCCGTTCGGGCGGCGAGTGCGGAAGCTGAACGTTCCCTTCCGAACCGACCGGCCTGCCTGCCTCTGACGTCATCCGCGTGCGTCCTCCTCGGGCCTCGACAGGTTCACACTCGAGGGCCCTATTCCTTCCTCGTCCCTACTCTACGACTCTCCTCCGACATGTCATCCCCGTTGCAAGGGCACGGGCGGAGCGACGCGCTCGGAGAGCACACGCTCGACGTCGAGCAGGAGCTCCTCGGTCTCGTTCCAGCGGTCGAAGACGCGGATTCCTGCGGGGCTCTTGCCGCCCGCCTCTGCGGCGACGATCACGGGGATCTCCGGCCGCCGCGACTCGGGCGGCGTTCGCGATTCGCAGCGCATCGGCGACGGAGTCGCCCCCGTCGAGCACTGCGATGTCGAGCGTCGCGTCCATGATCGCGTCCGGCAGGCGCTCCGGATGGGTGAGCTCTTCGACCTCGAGCTCGCGACCGCCGAGCAGGAAGCGCGCGAGCCGGAGGAACCGGGGATCGCTGCTCGCCACGAGCACGCGGGCCCGTGGCTCGTCGTCGTCCTCGTCGAACGCATCGGTGCCGGCGCCGCGCTCCGTGCGGGCATCGGCCGCACTGCGCGAGGCCCACGCGACGCGGTCGCCAACCTCGAGACCACGCCGGCGCGCCTCTCCGGCGGAGAGCTCGACGACCTCGCGCGCTCCGCGGCACGAGACCGTGCGCCAGGGGCCGACGTCGTGCTCCACCTTGATGACCACCTGGTCGGCGTCGAGGAAGATCGCATCGATCGGAAAGCGCATCAACGCGGTGTGGATGCTCCAGCCGGGCCGGAGCACCATCCCCTCGCCCTGCCGGAGGTACTTGCGACCGAGTAGCCCGCGCATCCGCCGAAGTGCGCGGTCGGCGACGACGACACGCTCGCAGACGATCCGACCGTCCTCCCGGCGGAGCGTCAGCGTGGCCATCGCCGTCTAGGCGAGGGCGTCGACGATGCTGATGATCATCGGCGTCAGAATGACGATGAAGAGCGCCGGGAAGATGAAGAAGATCAGGGGGAAGAGCATCTTGATCGGCATCTTCTGCGCGCGCTCCTCGGCCATCGCGCGACGGCGCTTGCGCATCTCGACCGAGAGGTTTCGCATCGTGGTGCCGATCGAGACACCGAGTCGCTCTCCCTGGGTGATCGAGCGCACGAAGATGCCGCATGTTCGGCGTGTCGGCGCGGCGTCCGAGGCTCTCGATCGCCTGGCCCACCGAAAGGCCCATGCGCTGCTCCTGGAGAGTGAGACGGAGCTCCTGGCCGAGCGGGTCGGCCATGCTGTCCGAGGCGACGCGCATCGACGCGAGGATTCCCAGCCCCGCCTCGATCGTCACGACGAGGAGATCGATCATGTCCGGCATTTGCTTGTCGATGACTTCGAAGCGGCTGCGCTTCCTCAGCTCGACCCAGTACGGGGGCGCGAACCAGCCGGCGGCACCGGCTGCGGCGGCCAGGATCACCGCGAAGATGAGCGATCCACCCATCGCGGGAACGAGCCAGAGCACGAAGAGCGATGCGGCGATGCACGCGAGGACCTGATAGCCCAGGATCTTCCGCGGCGTCGTCCCGTACATGCCCGCCGAGATGAGCTTGTCGCGGATCTTGTCCTCGCTGAACCTCCCGCTTCGGCGCGCCGTCCAGTCGCCGAGCCGATTCGCGAGCGAGTCGATGGGCCGGCGGGCGGGCGATTCCACCTCTGAGCCGCCGGTCGCCTCCGCGACGTAGCCGTACGTCTGAATCTGGTCGATCGTGGCCGCCGAGCCGCGTGGCCGGGCCAGGTTCACGACGAGAATCATGATCCCCGCTCCGAGGAGCAGGACGCCTGCGACGGCAATCAGTCCGATACCCATGTCACACGTCCAGTTTCGAGATTTGCTTGATCCAGAGCGACCCGATCAGGACCATGATGCCTCCCGACGACGAGCGCGATCTTTCCGACGAGCGAGCTCAGCATCGGGTCGAGGTAGTCGCCGCCCGTGAAGATGAGCGCGAGCAGGACGAAGATCGGCAACCCGGTCAGGATCCACCTCGAGATCTTGGCCTGGGCGGTCAGCACTTCGACCAGACGCCTGAGCTCCTGGCGACCGCGGATCACCTCGGCGACCCGATCGAGAACCTCGGCCGTGTTACCGCCGGCCTCGCGCTGCAGGCGCATGACCATCGCGACCTGCTCCGCATCCTGGCTGTGCATGCGGCGCGCCATGACCATGAGCGCGTCGTCGAGCGGAACGCCGAGCTGCTCGTCCTGCAGGACACGCCGGAACTCGGACTTCGACGGCTCAGCGGCGCTGTCGACCATGACCGAAAGCGCGCCCATGGTCGAGTGGCCCGGTGCGCATCGCGCCGGCGAGGACGTCGAGGTTGTCGCCGCAGTTGCTCCTCGAATGCCTTGCGCATCTTCGAGACGCGGCGAGACACGAGGAACCGCGTCACGAACGGGGCGAGCAGACCGAGGAGCAGCGCCCAGAGGTTCTGGAAGACGATCGCGCACGACGAGCGAGGCGGCGATTCCGCCGACGACCGTCCAGCCCGCGATCGCGAGCGGGGAGAGGCGGAAACCGCCGAGGTCCACGTCGGACTCGAAGCGCTGCCACCAACGCTGCCCGCCGATCGTGCGCTGTGCCGTGTCTGCGAGCATCGCGGCGACCTCGGCGCGGCGGAGGCGCGACTCCTCCTCCGTGGGCACGGTCACGTACTGCGCCATGCGCCTGCGGAGCGAGCGGTTGCGAACGTCGACGGCTGTGAGGAAGGCGAACGCCACGAGCGCGAGCACGGCGACGACGACGAAGATCATGAGCCAGGGCGACGTGATGACCTCGTCGATCCAGCTCTGCTCGAAGGTTCCGGTGGGGGCCAGGTCGAGTGGCGGAGTCGTGTAGGTCGCAGTCGCGGCCGGATAAGCCGGGCGCAACCGCCCTCACCGTCGCCTTGATGTTCGGCGGCAGCAGCGAGCGATAGCTGACGACGTACTCGTTCGAGAGCTGCTGGCCGATGGTGGTGAAGATCGGCTCGAGCTCGCCCGGTGTCGCGCTCTCCACGTACGTGCCGCCCGTCGACCGCGCCATGCTCTGGAGCGTCTCGGGGTCGTACTGCGGCGACTGGAGGCCGACGGAGATGACGCGGACGTTCGCGTCGTTCAGCGCCGCGAGCGTCTCCTCGCGCGTCGCCTGCACTCCACGACGGTGCCCGTCCGAGAGCAGGACGGCGGTGGTTCGGGCATAGCCCGCCGCCTTCGCGAGTCGCGCGGCCTCGATGAGCGCGTCGTAGATGCGCGTACCCTCGGCCGTCTCCGGTGCCGTGGCAACCGCTGCGGAGAGCTCACCCTTGTCCGTCGTGAAGTCGGTGAGGGTGGTGATCTCGGAGTTGTAGGCGATGACCGCGACCGGAAGCTCGTCCTTGCGCTCGGCCATGAACGCCCTCGCAGCGGCCATGGCCGCGTCGATCGGCTCGCCGGCCATGCTGTTCGACGCGTCGATGAGGAGGATGGCTCCGCTCGAGTCCGTTCCGCTGTCGACCGAGAGCCCGGTGACCGGCCCGCCGTTCTCGGTCACCTCGAGCCGCTGGAGCGTTCGTCTGCTCCGGCGTCCGGTACAGATAGACGCGGTCCGGGAACTCGGAGTCCTGCGCCTCGGTCAGCGTGGGCGAGCCACTCTGGCCGAGCGCGAAGGTCGGGGCGACGAGCGCTGCCAGGGCAGCGCTCGCGATTGCGATGCGCAGTGCGAGCTTCACGCCGTTGCACCTCTGCGCTCGTCGAGCGAATGCAGGCGCTCGCCGAACATGTTCTGCGGGAGCTCGATGCCGCGCTTCCGGAACTTCTCGAGGAAGACGGGGCGGAGGCCGGTCGGGCGAAGACCGCCGGTGATCGTCCGGTCGGGTGCGACCGACTCGATCTCGAACTCGAAGATGTCCTGCAGCTGGATCACGTCGGACTCCATCCGGAGCACCTCCGTGACCTGCACGACGCGCCTCGAGCCGTCCTCCATGCGGTCGATGTGGACGAGCAGGTCGAGCGCGGCCGCGATGTGCTGGCGAATCGCCCGCAGCGGCAGGTCGTAGCCCGCCATCATCACCATCGTCTCGATGCGGTGCAGACCGTCCCGAGGCGAGTTCGAGTGGACGGTCGAGAGCGACCCGTCATGGCCCGTGTTCATCGCCTGGAGCATGTCGAGCGCCTCGGCGCCGCGAACCTCGCCGACGATGATCCGGTCGGGCCGCATGCGGAGCGAGTTGCGCACGAGGTCGCGAATCGGGATGTGGCCCTCGCCCTCGATGTTCGGCGGGCGGGCCTCGAGCCGGAGGACGTGCCGCTGATGGAGCTGGAGCTCCGCGGCGTCCTCGATCGTCACGATCCGCTCGTTGTTCGGGATCGACGACGAGAGGGCGTTCAGGAGCGTCGTCTTGCCCGAGCCCGTGCCGCCCGAGATCAGCATGTTGCACTGGGCCTCGATGCAGCGCGAGAGGAACTCGACGGACTGATCCGAGAGCGAGCCGATGTTGATCATGTCCTCCATCGAGAGGCGCCGGCGGCTGAACTTCCGGATCGTCAGGAGCGGCCCGGAGAGCGACAGCGGCGCGATGATGGCGTTGACGCGGCTCCCGTCGGGGAGGCGGGCGTCCACCATCGGCGACGACTCGTCGATGCGTCGGCCGATCTGGGAGACGATCTTGTTGATGATGCGGCGCAGGTGCGACTCGTCCGTGAAGCGGACGGTCGTCTCGTAGAGCTTGCCGCCGCGCTCGATCCAGACGTCGTCCGGGCCGTTGCACATGACCTCGGTGATGGAGTCGTCGGCGAGCAGGCGCTCGAGCGGCCCGTAGCCGAGGATGTCGTCGAGGATCTCGGAGGTCAGCCGCTCGCGATCCTCGCGGGCAATGCCCGCCTCGTCGTTCAGGAGCCGACGGACGTCCGCGGTGACGCGGTCGCGCAGCTCGTTGGGGTCGACCGACACGTTGAAGAGCTGTGGGCCGAGCTCCGAGATGACGCTCATGTGAACGCGGTTCTTCAGCTCGGCGAAAGGCTCCTGGTCTCGCGTGGGACGCCCGGTATTCGAAATTCGCTCGTGGAGTTCCATTGCCTAGCCCTTTCGTCCGAACAGACGGCGCTTACCCGAGGAGCTCGGCTCCGCGGCGGCGGCGACGGGGACGCCGGCCGTAGCCGAGGCGTCGCCCATGAGAAGGTCGGTCAGTCGTCCGAACGCCTCCGCCGGCTCCGACTGGGGCCGGGCGACGACGATCGGGATTCCTTCGTTGACGGTGCGAGGGATCTCGCGGTCGGACGGGATGAACACGTCGGGCGTGCGCCCGAGGACCGCTTCGACGTCCGACTGGCTGATCCCGACCCGGCTGTGTGCACGGTTCAGGAGCAGGAACACCCGCTCGGGGTCGTACTTCATGAGCTCGAGCGTCTCGAGCCCGAGCTTCGTGTTCTTCAGTGAGAGCGAGTCGAGCATGCCGACCATGACGATGTCGGTCGAGTGGTCGATCGACGTGATCACCTCGGCGGTGAAGCCGGGCGGCGTGTCGACGACGACCCAGTCGAAGTTGGCGCGCAGGATCGCGTAGATCTCGCGAAGCAGCTCGGCGCCGACCGCGCTCGCCTGGTCGGGCCTGCGCGGTGCGATCAGCGTGTAGACACCGGACGAGTGCAGGGCGAGGAACGCCTGCAGCTTGTCCCAGTCGAGCGCGCCGGGGGACTGGGCGAGGTCGTACACGGTCTTCTCCGGCGGCAGGCCGAGGCAGAGCGCCACGTCGCCGAACTGGAGATCGAGGTCGATGAGCGCCACGCGCTGGCCGCGCTGGGCGAGGCACACCGAGAGGTTGGTCGAGGAGAGCGTCTTGCCGGTGCCGCCCTTGGGCCCGAGGATGCAGACCAATCGGGAGTTCTCGATCGGGACTGCGACGTCGGCGCCCTGCTTGCGGGCCATGCAGCTTGTGGATCTCGAAGCGGATCTGCTCCGGCGTCGCCGGGAGCATGACGATGTCGTCTGCGCCGGCCTCGAACGCGCGCCTGAGGAAGCCGTTCGGCGACCCGTGGCCCAGAACCATGACGTTCAGGTCAGGGTTCTGGCGGGCCACGGAGTCCAGAAGCAGCAAGGCGCGATCCGAGTAGCCGGCACAGGCGACGAGGAGCAGGTCCGCGACCCCGATGCGCAGCCAGCTCAGCGCATCCTCGGCGCCGGTGACGGTGCCGACGATGCTGAAGTCCTCGCCGCCGGGCAGGGAGTCCTGGACGCTTTCGGCGTCGACTCCGGGCTCGACTGCGAGGAGGGCTTTGACGGGGCGGCTTGGCATTAGTTCGTACTTGCCCTCTACCTCAGCAACGACGCAGCCGTCGCCTGCGACTTCTTCGTCTGCTTTGCACCCACGACGGGGCGGAGGACGAAGATGAGCTGGGAGTTGTCGGCCGCGTACAGCCACGTCGCCGCCTCTCCTGTCTCGATGCGGAGGATGAGGTTCCCGCCACCGGCGGGCCCGGGAACGGTCGGAGTCGTCAGCACCTTGACGTTCGGGCGGAAGAGCTTCACAACCCCGCCGACCGAGGTGTAGACGTCGACCGAGTCGCCGGGCATGCACCTGCGAGAGCTCAACCGTGAACCCCGTCGATCGAGAGTGCGAACGCGCGCTCGGTGCCCGTGATCTGCGAGTCGACCGAGGCCGTGTCACTCGCGGCGAAGTCGACCGCCGTGAACTGCTGGCCCGGGAAGATGTCCGTTGCCGCGGCACGGCCGCTCAGATAGGAGGGATCGGAGATCGCTCCGACCTCGACCTCCTTCTGCGGAAGCGTCGTCGGTGCGTACATCGACTTGCTCGCGACCAGCGTGCCAGGCGTCCCGGCCGGGATGAGCTGCTTCGCGACGAGCACCGGCGTCGGTGCGTTCTCGCCGCCCACGCGTGCGCGGTAGCGGTCGAGGTAGACGAGAGCAGGATCGCGGCGAGCACGATCGCGCCGACCCCGAGGGCGATTGCCCACCCGCGGGACGACATCCTGCCCGAGACTTTGCCTGTGAGTATGTGTTGGACATGGCTTCCTCTCCTTGCTCCTCGTGCTGCTCCTATGTCGGCACGTTCGGCCGACGACTCAAGGGGTTCGGTGACGTGGATTCGATCATTCGACAAGGACGGCGAGGCAAGTTCCGAGTTGATCAAAGGCGCAGAGCTCGTCGCTCGGATCCGTTTCCGGGGACGGATGGGCCTGCGTGATGAAGTAGCCCCAGACGGCGCCAGCGATCCTTGATGCGTCAGCGCTGCAGGGCTGCCCGCCGCAGAACGGCGGAGTGGGCGGGGGGTCGTTGTCGGGGCATCCACTTGTACCCGGACCCGTGTTCGTGACGAACCACCCAGTTACGTAGAAGTCCGCAAACTTCGTAATCGGGAGGACGGTGTTGCCTTGCGCGTCGAACGTCCCGTAGTTCGCGATGACGAGCGTGACGTAGCGCGGGTCGCCCTGCTTTGGGACGACTCCTTGCGAGCGATAGTCGACCCAGCGGTTGGGAGGACAGTCGGCGCCGGGGGGAGTTTCGGTGGGCCCGTTCTCGAATCGGTCACTTAGTCCTTTGGCTAGCGCAGTCACCTGCCCGGGGTTCGCCTCGATGCAATCGGGATCGATCCAGCTCGGGTCGTCTGGTGACAGGGTAGGCGGCAGGTCGTTGACTTCCCATGTCGGGTTCGGACTGCATTGGAGCGCGCGCGTATTGACCTTGTAGGGCAGCTCGCACCCGCTGTAGATCTCATCCGCAGGTTGCCTTGGGGACGGATCGCAGTCGAGCATCTGATTCAGACTCCCCGAGCCCGCAACTCGTAGGAACAGAGGCGGCCCACTCCCATCAGAGATCTTGAGCGGGGGAGAAAGCCCGACAGAAACCTGGATTCCTTGCGCAGACTTGGGCAGCGCATGGTACGGCTGCACGGAGGCGGAGATGATCTGGTCCGGAAAAGACCGTGTTGGACTGCGCGGCCGTGCTGGCAGCAAATGCCATCTGAATTGGGCGATCCCCGAAATTCCCTTCTAGCTGCTGTGGGCCTGTTCCGGCGGACCAGCACAGGTAGAACCTGTTTTGGCCTGATCCTGCTGGAATAGTCATCCAGCGGAGACTCCCATAGCGGTGGATTGCTGCTGACCTTCTGCATGTCGGTACCGCCGTTGCAGTTCGAACCGAACGGGCCTGTGCTGATTCGCACTGTACGGTTCGTCGGCACGTTGCCACCGAAATCGATCTGCGCCTGAAGCCGGACACTGCATGGCGCATTCCAGATGAAGTACGGAGCGGTGTCGTCCGCACAGGGGGTTCCCGCGGGCCCTGGGAACGTCGGTGCGGTGAGGACGAGCTGCGCAGCGGGTATCGCATCGCTGCCGTCCGCGTCGTACACCGCGGCCGTGTTAGGGCCTGGTGGCCCAGGTTGACCGTAGATGAACGCGATTCCGGATTAGTAGTCGTTGCGGCGTCTGGTTGCGGTCAGGAGCGGGTTACGCCCGCAATCGAGCACATCTCGACTTAAGGACTTCCCTTGTAGGTCCACGTTCGTCAACACGTTCCCGGCTCTGCAGCGGGACCATCCCCGTCGCGTCCTCAGGCTGGATGAGACGCGCACTCCCGTCCAGACGGCCGCGGGCTCCGTTCATTGACGGTGCTCGTTGAGCTGGGCGGTGGGGGAGGAACGACCAGGAAAGAACCGAGTTGGTTGCTGCCTCGTCGACGAACAGCGCAGCCACCGACTGGGGAGCGTTCTCCGGCACAGCCCAGGGTAGAAAACCGGACATCGAGAGAGCCTTGCGGACTTCCACTTTCGCCTTCGCCTTGGGGCTTGGGGTCAGCGGGATAAGGCCCCACAGGAGAGGTGCCTCATGGATCCGTCGCTTTCGCGTCGAGGAACTTGGGCGTCACAGTGGCAGGGATTCATCGAGGGATACGGCGTCAAAGGATTGCCGTCACTCCCAGGGACCGGCATCGACCAGTCGAGGTCGTACCCGGTGGACGCATCCCGCGGAGGGGGGATCCCGTCCGCCGGGTTCCAATAGCTCTCCACTGTTGAGCACGACGGCGAACGTCGTTTGGCTCCTGAAGCTGCCGGTTCGCCGTCGCTAGGATCACCGGAATGTATCGCCCGCATACTTGAGCGCCTCGTTCTTGACGAGGTTGTTCGTGGCCGCGGGGGCTGAAGGAAGCATCCGACGAACGTCCGGCACCGGCCGCAAGAACAGCGGCGTCCACCTGCGTCTGCAGGTGGCGTTGTGGACGTACCAGTTGCCGATGTCGAGGACGATCGCGCCGAGTCCGAAGAGCACCGGAAGCAGCAGCGCGAACATGACGACGACCTGGCCGCGCTCGGACGGGCGTGCCGCTGCTGTGGCTCATCGGACACGGGGCACGTGTCGGACGAGTAGACGTCGTCGGCGTCCTGCTCGAGCCGCATCGTCGCGTCGGCCCGACGAGCTCGATCGGTCGATCCGTCGATGCAGAGGAAGTGAAGGCGTCTCGAGTCGGACTTACGGGGTCGCCCCTGAGAAGCCGTCCGGCCGTGACCTATCCGGACAGCAGACGAAATCGCGGACACCGTCCTCGAGACCATCTGGTAAGCGCCTGCCGCCTCAGCGTCTCCGACAGGCGTCGGGGTACACGGGATCGGTACGGGGTCCGGTGTGTGCAGTCGGGCGGCCCGCAGTTCACGGCGGCCCAACGCGCACCCTGGTTGGCGATGCGCTGCATGTCGAGCCAGTAGTTGAGCGCCGATCCCGAACTGGATGATCCCGCACGAGCAGCAGGAGCGGAAACAGGATGAGCGCGAACTCGACCATCGCCTGGCCGCTCTCGCGATTCGGCGACGGCGCGCCGCGGGGGTCGCCAAGTCGTCTCACGAGACTCCAAGCTCCTATCGGAACGGAGGGGCTGATCCATGAGTGTCGTCTCCCTCCCCTGGTCGACAGCTGCAGGGCTGACGTCCGTCGACTCATTGTGCCGCCATTGCCGATTCCGAAAGGGTGATTGATCGATCTGACGAAAGTGCTGGAAAACGTATGCGCCGGCCCGGTCGAGGGGGTAACCGGGCCGGCGCACACTTTGCTGCCACGGCCGTCGACGTTCAGACGGCCGGCACCTCTGTCTTAGCCGGGTGCGCCCGAGACGCTGCTGGCGGCGTCCGAGAACAGCTCGCGAAGGACGTTCCTGAGGAAGAAGAGCGCGATGATGATGGCGATTGCGAGGAAGCCGAGCAGAATTGCGTACTCGGTCGTCGTCTGGCCATCCTCGCGCTCCCGCAGCTCGGCCAGTGCAACCTGGAGCCGAACCAGCGGACGCATCAGGATGTCGGTCATTTGGAGGTTCCTCCTCCTGGTCAGAGGGGCGACACAGCCCCTGCATGTGACTGATTGCCCGTCTGACTTCGTGGGCCTACTCAGGTTCTGTCGTGCGGCGTATCCGACAACCGGCCGAAGGGTGGGTTCCGACTAGACCATCGGCTTCACCTTCGCGGCGTCCGTGGCCCGGCAGCACGACTGCGACTGCGCCGGCCCGGTCGAGGTCACCGGGCCGGCGCAGAGTCGCTGGCGTGGCCGTCAGGCGTCGGACGGCCGGCGCGTTCGACTTAGCGTCGGCGCGCCCGAGACGCTGCTCGCGGCGTCGGAGAACAGCTCGCGAAGCACGTTCCTGAGGAAGAAGAGCGCGATGATGATGGCGATCGCGAGGAAGCCGAGCAGAATTGCGTACTCGGTCGTCGTCTGGCCATCCTCGCGCTCCCGCAGCTCGGCCACGGCAACTGGAGCCGAACCAACGGACGCATCAGGATGTCGGTCATGTGGAGGATCCTCCTCCGTCTGAGGGGCCGCACAGCCCCACGTCTGACTGCATGCCCGCCTGGCGTGACGGGCTCAACTCAGGTTCGGAAGCGAGATCCCCGCGGCAACCGCCCGAACGGTGGGTTCCGACTAGACCATCGGCTGGCCACGCTAGACCGATCGGCTGCGACATGCCCTCCGGGCTGCGAGCCATCATCAGAGTCGGATGAGGTCGGCCGCCGACGCCTCCGCTGCCGTGGTCCGAGACTCGCCGCGCGCGTCGCCACGGCCGGGCCTGCTCACGGTCGCGCTCGTGTTTCCTCGCTGCGACGTTGATGCTCGGCCTCGTCGGCCTCAGCGCTGCACGAGGGCCTGCTCGCCTGGGACGTGCGCTTCGCGTATCTGCCTGCGGCCGAAGCGGTGCTCGACGGGCGGTCGCCCTATCCGGAGCTCGACGATCCGATCCTCGACGAGCAGAAGGGCTACGTGTATCCGCCGCAGCTCTCTGCTCGTGCTCGTGCCTCTCACGCCGCTGCCGGTCGACGGCGCCGCGATCCTCGTGGCGCTGGCGCTGCTGGCGCTCGTCGGGCTCGACCCTCCGCGTCCTCGAGGTTCGGGACGTCCGCTGCTACGCGGCCGCCCTGCTCTGGGTGCCGGCGATCAGCGGCGTTCTGCTCGCGAACGTCTCGATCCCGCTTGCCTTCGCGCTCGCGGTCGTGTGGCGTTACCGCGACCGGTGGACCGCCTGCAGTCGCGCTCGGGCTCGCGGTCTCGGCGAAGCTGCTGCTCTGGCCGATGTTCGTCTGGATGCTTGCCACGCGGCGCATTCGCGCCGCCGCTCTGGCGCAGTCGCGATCGGCTCGGCGTGACGTTCGCCGCCTGGGCCGCGATCGGCTTCGACGGGTTCCGGAGTACCCGGATCTGCTTCGGCGGCTCTCGGAGCTCCAGTCCGAGCGCAGCTACTCCATCGTCGGGATGGCTGCGACAGCTCGGGCTCGGCACGGCGGTCGGCCAGGTCGCTGGCGCTCGTTGTCGGCGTCGGCGCTCCTCGCGCTGGTGCGTCGTCTTCGCGCGCCGGGACGACGACGTGCGCTCGTTCACGTGCGCCGTCGCCGCGACGCTGGCGCTGAGCCCGATCGTGTGGCTCCACTACCTCGTCGTGCTGCTCGTGCCGATGGCGATCGCGCGGCCGCGCTTCTCGGCGCTCTGGCTCTGCCCGTGCTCCTCTGGGTCAGCCCGAAGCCCGGGTACGCGGAGGGGGTGTCCGACGTTCCTGCCGGCGATCGCCGCGGCGATCGTGCTCGGGGTCCTGCTGGCTGCGGCCCGCGGCGAGCGACACACGTTGCCGCGGGGGCGAGAGATGATCGAGGCACGCGGCGCGCGGCCGCGCTGCAGCTCCTTCCAGGTTCTTCTCCACGGGCATGCTCGTCGGCGCGGCCGCAATCCTGCTCGTTGGTCTCTTCGCCGCCGCAGGATCGGAGCAGGCTCGGCCATAGACTTCAGGGTCGCCTATCTCCCTGCCGCGGAGGCCGTTCGCGACGGCCAGTCGCCCTACCCGGATCCCGGACAGCGCCATTGTTCGGGGGAGGAGCGGGCGTACGTGTACCCGCCGCAAATTGCACTTCTCCTGGCTCCGCTCACATTCATACCGGTCGATCT
>CAWEGY010000018.1:0-63666 GCA_963808865.1 uncultured Gaiellaceae bacterium
GCGAGCTTTCGGTGCTCCTACGAGCTGCCCCAATCTGACACTGCTTGTCACCAGCCGCGAGCTTCCCCGCTCCAGGGGGAGGTCGAGTACCCGTGCCCCCACCGCTGGCCGAGCCCGAGGCCGTCGTCGCTCTTCTGCGAGCGCGCGCAGCTCGAGCGGAGCGACGAGATCGCCGAGCTCTGCCGACGCCTCGACTTGCTCCCGCTCGCCGTCGAGCTTGCGGCCGCTCGCGCGAAGGCGCTCTCACAGCGCAGATCCTCGAGCGGCTCTCGCAGCGGCTCGACTTCCTCAAGGGCGGCCGCGACGCCGATCCGCGCCAGCAGACGCTGAGAGCGACCATCGAGTGGAGCTACGACCTGCTCACGCCCGAGGAGCAGCAGCTCTTCGCGCGGCTGTCCGTCTTCGCCGGCGGCTGCACGCTGGAAGCGGCCGAGGAGGTCTGTGACGCCGACCTCGACACGCTGCAGTCGCTAGTAGAGAAGAGCCTTGTGCGCTTCACGAACGAGCGCTACTGGATGCTGGAGACGATCCGGGAGTACGCCGGGCAACAGCTGGACGAGGTCGAGGAGAGCGAGCGGCTTCGGCGCCGACATACGGACTTCTTCGCGGCGGTCGGACGCCAGGAATCGACCGAGCTTCGAGGATCGTCACGAGAGGGGGGCGACCGCCTCGAGGCCGAGCGGGACAATCTCCGCATCGCGCTATCGCGTGCGTTCGCTCGGGCAGACATCGAACTTGCATATGAGCTCGCCACTGCCTACGGCCTCCTGTGCATCTACCGCGGTCCGCAAACCGAGGGCAGAGCGTGGCTCGACGCAGCCCTACGAGTTACCGACGATGTCGCACCCCTACTGCGCGAAAGAGCACTGGGTGTCGCTTCCGACCTCGCTAAGCGGCAGGGCGATCTCGAGGCAGGGCGGCTGCTTGCGGAGGAGCGTCTCGAACTCGCGCGCACACTCGGCGATTCCGACGCGATCGGTGCAGCGCTCGACAGCCTTGGAGTCATCGAATGCTACGCGGGCAATTTCGATCGAGGTGAGGAGCTTCAACGCGAGGCTGTTGCTGTGTTCACCGCGAGCGCCAACGACATCAAGCTTCGTCACGCGCTCGGCATGCTCGGGTTCCTCCTCTTCGCTCGCGGCGCCTACGCCGAGGCCAAGGAGGTGTGTCAGGACGCACTGACCATGTCGCGCGCGGCTGGTGACAGCAGAGGCGTCGGAATCGCGGCGAGCCACCTCGGCAACGTTCTCGCACACGAAGGAAGCTTCGACGAAGCACTTCTCCTACAACGTGAGGCGCTGCTCATGGCCCAGGAGCTACACGACGCCCAGGCCATCGGTGCGGTGCTGCTCGACGTCGCGGTGCTCGCCATCATCGCTCCAGGACTACGAGTCCGCAGGGGAAATGCTCGGCGCCGTAGCCGGTCTCGCCGAGTCGAACGAGTTCGCCCTCATATCGATCCAGGCCGACTCGTTCGATGAAACGCTCGAGGTACTGCGGCGGCAGTTTGGCGGGGACGAGCTGGATCGGATAACCGCCCGTGGGAGACAAATGCAGCTCGACGAGATCGTGGACCACGTAGTCGAATTCATAGACTCGCGGGCGTCGTCCGAATCCTGAAAGTTGATGTATGCAGGCTGCGGGTTTGCGCGTCTCGCACACCGCGTCCCGTCAGCCTCGAAACGGCAGCGCTTCGCCCCACCCCCAGCGTGGTACCGGAGCGTGCGGAATGACCTCGGCGCCGGGCTGCGAATTGTGGAGCGCGATCCGCGTCCCCCATTCCACGTAGGCGACGAAGGCGGACCGAAACCGGGTCATCTGGGAGCCCTGCGTCGTCTGCTGCGAGGCTGAGGAGCGAGGCGAAGCGAAACCGCTGCTCGGGCGTGATCGCGAGCCCGCGGTGGTGCGCGAGCATGTTCTCGTACCCGCCGAGTTCCGCGGTGTAGCGAGCATCTCCACCGAAGACCTCACACCACCAAGCGGTGACATGCGCCCGATGCTCTTCACTCACGCCGCCTGGGAAGAATGGTGAAAGCAGCTCGTCGCCTTCGACCCGGTCGTAGAAGGCGTCCATCAGGCGCCGGATCGCCGGCTCACCACCCGCCCACTCGTAGAGCGTCGTCACTGACTTCCCTTCCAAATCGAGCCGCTTCCATCTACATCTCACGATGGTGCCACGCGGCAACCGACGCCAACGACCGGCGTCCCTATCGGCGGCTCGGGCAGGGTTCGAATCCTGAGGTTGAAATGTGCAGGCCCGTACATCTGAGGTGCTTCAACATTCAACGCAGTGGACGCAAGAGGAGGCAAGCACATGACCGCCAACGCACAATCGCCCGTTCACGGCACCACCAGCGGAGAGGCGTACTGGGGCCCTGGCGACAGATACCTCTTTCACGTCACAGGCGCCGAGTCGGGCGACTCCATGTTTGCGCTGGACTGCCTCGTTGGACCAGGTGGAGGACCGCCTCCGCACCGCCACCTTGCAGAGGACGAGCTCTTCTTCCTCTACATGGGGTCGATCGAGTTCAACGCTGCCAGGAAGACGCACGTTGTATCGGCAGGCGAGGCGATCTTCCTGCCCAAGGGAACGAGCCACAGCTACCGAAACGTCGGTGAGGGTAATGCGCTCATGTACACGATCTATACGCCCGCCGGAATGGAGGGCTGGTTCCGCGAGGTCTTCGAGCGCGTCCAACCGGGCGAGTTCGACATGGCTCCCCCGCCTGCCGACGAGGCGATGATCGCGCGGATGCTGGACGCAGGGCCGCGCTACAACGTCGAGTGGGTCGCGGAGTAGTTGGACGCGCGACCTCCGTGTTACGCGCAACCGGCCGTGAGGCGGCGGGTGGGACTCTAAGAACGCTTGCTCGGGGGGAAGAGGACCGTCCGAGTCGAAGACCTCCGATCACTCGCGCATTCGAGTGGCGTGTCGCCTCGTTCGCCCGCAGCGACACTTCCCGCACGCTCGTGCAAAGCAGTGGCCGCTCTGTGAGACTCTGTGCAGAGTCGAGACTCGTGCCAGCCGTCTACGGCGCGGGGCCCGGAGGTGATGTGCATGGAGCATTCAGTGGGAACGGTCACGTCGCTCTGACGTCAGCTCGTAGCTGACCCTGCACTCCGACACACAAGGGAGCTCACATGAACAGGACGGGGACACCCGATCCGGTCGTTGTCGTCCGCGCGCGCTCGGACGACAACTTGAACGCGATGATCCATGTACGAGCAGCCGCCGACCCGCACTCGCCGGCGCCTCGTCTCGACAACCTCCGCCACAACCTGGCGGGCAATCCAGACCTCGCCTACCTCGTCGCCCGCGCGCAGGGCGCCCCCGTCGGCTGCGGCTTCGTCGACGTCTCACACGCGAGCGCTGCCCGAGCACACGTCCTCGTTACGCCCCAAGCGCGCCGGCAAGGAGTCGGCACCGCGCTTCTCGCCCGCGTTTCCGAGCACGCACGTACGGCGGGACTAGCGGAGCTCGAAGGTCCAATCCGCGCCGATGACGAAGGCTCGCTCCACTACTTCCAGCGCCGCGGCTTCACGAAAGCGGGCGGGGAGGCGGCGGCCGTTCTCGACCTTGCGGAGATTGGCGATCTGACCGCCGAGCCTCCGGCAGGCCTGCGCATCGTCTCTCGCGCCGAGGCGCCCAACACCGTCGAAGGGATGTACGAGGTTGCCCGCGAGGCCGAGCCCGACATCCCCGGCGGTGCACCCGTGCGTCCGTACGAGGTCTGGCGGGCGGCCGAGATTGAGCGTCCGAGCCTCGAGCCCGAGCTCACGTTCATCGCCCTGGCCGGCGACGAGGTCGTCGGTTACGCGATCCTCGACAGCCTGCGCGGAGAGCCGTGGCATCGGCTGACCGCCGTCAAGCGGGCCTGGCGCGGACGCGGGATCGCCACGGCGCTCAAGCGGGCGCAGATCCAGGCGGCGCAGAAGAAGGGCTACGCCCGGCTCGTGACCACCAACGAGGAACGGAATCGTCCCATGCGAAGCATCAATCGAGCGCTCGGGTATCGGCCCGAGCCCGGTCTGAGCACGATCGTCATGCCGGCCCTCTGCTGCTAGTTGAAGAGGACAGATGGCGGCGAATCGAGTGCTAGAACGCTTGCTAGGGCGGGACACGGTCCGCTTCGAAACACCCATTCGCACCGAAGCTCCTGGGCCTCAAGCGAGCACGCTCCCCCACGCGGGCGAGCTCGCCGTGGAGCTGTGACATCGACTCCCGCGCCTGCCTGCTCCACGCTCCGGCCTCCGCGACCGCGTGAGAGCGCCCGAGAAGCCGTAGCCTGCAAGGATGCGGGAAGTCGAGACTGACTACCTCGTCGTCGGAGCCGGTGCGTCGGGGATGGCCTTCACCGACACGCTGGTCGCGCACACCGACGCCGAGGTCGTGCTGGTCGACCGGCGGCACAGGCCGGGCGGCCACTGGCTGGACGCCTATCCGTTCGTGCGCCTCCACCAGCCCTCCGCGTACTACGGCGTCGAGTCGCGGCCGCTCGGGAACAACCGCATCGACGAGCACGGGCCGAACGCCGGCTTCTACGAGCGTGCGAGTGCGCCGAGATCTGCGACTACTACTCACGTGTGCTCGACGAGCACCTGCTGCCGACGGGCAGGGTGCGGTTCGTCGGCACCAGCGAGTACCACGGCAATAACGGGGACGGCCACCTCGTCGTCTCGCTGCTCGACGGCTCCGAGATCCTTGTAAAGCCGCGGCGCAAGGTCGTCGACGCGACCTACGTCCAGTCCGAGATCCCGTCGCGTCACGTTCCCGGATTCACGGTGGAGCCGGGCGTCACGCTCGTCCCGCCCAACGACCTCGTCGACCTCGCCGAGCCTGCGGACCGCTTCACGGTGATCGGGGCGGGCAAGACGGCGATGGACACCTGCGTATGGCTGCTCGAGGCGGGAGTCGACCCCGACCGCATCCGCTGGATTCGGGCCCGCGATCCGTGGCAGTACGACCGCAACTTCATGCAGCCGCTCGACTTGGTCGGTTCGGGAGTCATGCGGCTTCGGGCGCGCTGGGTCGAGACGGCTGCGGCGGCCGAGGACGGACGCGACTTCGCGCGACGCCTCGAGGACGCTGGGGTGTTCGTGCGGATCGACCCCTCGGTCGAGCCGCTGGCGTTTCGCAGCGCCACCGTCAGCCCACGCGAGATCGACGCTCTCCGCACGATCGAGCACGTCGTACGGGCGAGGCGGGTGCGGAGCATCGGCCGGACGACGGTCACGACCGACGCGGGCGATATCCCCGGCGGCCCGCGCGAGGTCTACGTCGACTGCACGGCCGCGGGCCTTCGTCCCACGGTTGCGCGACCGGTGTTCGAGCCGGGCCGCATCACGATCCAGTACGTGAACACGGGCCTCATACCCTGGTGCGCCGCCACGATCGCGGTCGTCGAGTCGACCGGCCTCGACGACGAGGAAAAGAACCGGCTTTGCCCGCCCGTCGTCTTCTCGGGCGACGCGGCTGATCTGGTGCGGTTCGCCTACAGCGCGATGCAGGGCCAGGTCGCGCGGGCCGGCGATGAGGTAGTCGGACCGTGGAGTGCCGCGTCGAGGCTGAACCCTGCCCAAGCGGCGCTCGAGCACATCGATGACGCGGACGTCGCCGAGTCGCTGGCATTCACGAAGGAACACACTCAGGCCGCTCTAAGGAACCTCGAGCGCGTGGGGCCGTGGAGAGCCGCGACTAGGACATCGCTCAAGCGACATTCCCGCACACTCGCGCGTCTTGGCAACTATGGGGTGCTAAAGACGCTTGCTAGCGTCGTACCCGCACTTTGGAGTCGCACGCCTCGCGAGTGCGGAAGAAGCTCTGGGTCGGTCCCGACGACCGGTTCATCGTCAACGTGTGGGGAGTCGGCTACCGGCTGCTGGACTGACTCTGCGGGTCGAGGTCAGCGCGATGACGATCTCGCCGTTCTCGTCCATCTCGCCTCTCAGGGCAGGCCGGCCGGGAACCGACGAACTATCGCGCCGCGTAATCGAGCTCGAGGAACTCGCTCACTTCGGATAGCCAGCGCTGCTGAACGAAGCGGATGTGATCAGGATGCTCGTTGTAGCGATCGTAGGCAGCCCGATCTGTGAACTCCATCGAGATTCCGAACCGGTAGCCATTCTTGGGGCTGACCTCGGCCAGCAACTCGAACGCCTCAACCCCCGGAATGTTTGCGAGGTGCTCCGCGGCCTGAAGGAAGTCACGCTCTTCCGCCGATCCTTCCTCATGGACGAGTGTGAACGTGACGGTGTGTCGGACGCGGTTGGCGACCATCCGCTGAGACTACTGCCGGTCCTAGCACCGCGAGCTAAGTCGTCGTCTCGTCGACGATCGCCCACTCGCCACCCTCTTCCCGCTGCAGGACCTTGCCGCAGCTTGGACAGCGCCGCTTTGTTGCTTCACGGACTGGCTCGTCTCCCGGAGCGCTGATCGCGGATTCCACGCGCGACCCGCAGTTCGGACAGGCGTCGTGCTCACTGTCCAAGTCTCCTTGGTCCGGTTCGTTCATGGCACCTTGGTGCTGGGAAGAACGTCGCCGGGCCACCTCGGGTAGTGGCCATCCGCCGGCCACGACGAGAGGATCATGACGATCCGAGTACCGCCCATGCTGGAAACCTTGTGGCGCTCTTCGGGCTCGAAGGTGAGTAGCGTGCCCGGCCCTGCCTCGACGACGTCGCCGCCCGCCTCAATACGCGCCGATCCGTCGACGACCATCAGCCAAGCCCGTTCTCGGACCTGGTGTTGGCCGAGTTCCTCACCAGGTGTGAGACGGATGACGATCGCCCGTGCCCCGTCGACAGTCTCAAGAGCCTCCGCCCGGCGGGTCCCCTCGGGCACCTCAATTTCCTTCACGTCCCACGACTGCACTGCGCGGATTCTAGGAGGCGTAGAATTGTTCGACTGGCCCTGCTGCCAGAACCCGTGAAGGCACGCAGTCTCCGGACGCGCGCTGGCGCGTGAGACGTAGGCGCTCAGGCGAACAGGATTCGACATGCGGGGCCGCCGGAGGTCGTCATGAGCAAGGGTTCTGACAAACCGAGGAAGCAGCAGAAGCAGAAACCACAAAAGACGCTCAAAGAGCGCCGCAGCGAGAAACGCGCGGCCAAGAAAGTCGGCTCGGGCTCGTTTATGCCGGAAGGCAAGTAGAGACCCGGCAGCTCGATGGAGGATTACGAGGTTGTCGCGCAGGAACTGAGCGAGCTCGCAGAAAAGCTGCGCGACCTCGAGGAGCGGTTGGTCGAGGTCGAGAGAGTGAACGCGCGACTTGAGGAAGCCGCCCTGACCACGGCCCGTGCCCTGGGCGAGGTCTCACGTCACTGGAACGCGGTATACGACGCCATGCGCCGCGCGGACAGAATCGACAGAGGGATCTCGTCCGAGCGCGACAACGATGCGGCTATGTCGCGTCGCCGCAAGAACGAATGAGGGCCCGGCAAGCCGGGCCCTCGTCGAATGCAGTGTTATCGAGTTACGCGGCGGCGAGAACGCGGTCGCTGCTGCGAGCGACGATCTTGCCGCTCGTGATCTTGGGCTCGTTGGGGAGAATCGTCTCGAGCTTCTCCTCGCGGATCCACGTTGCGACGAGCTTCGTCGACTCCATGCCCTGCTCAGGCGTCTCGAAGTGACCGAGCGAGGTGACGACGCCGTTGCCGGCATCGATCAGGTAGTAGCCCTTGAACCCGGGCAACTTATTGAGCTTCGGCATGAGGGTCTCGTTGACCTTGCTCGTGAGCTCGGTCGTGCGGTTCTGGTCCACACCCTCGTAGCGGCGGATGATTGCGTGCATGAGGTGCTCCTTCGTTCCTATTTCAGGACAGAGAGTCCGAACGAACCCCTGCTGCGCTCAGGTCGATGCGACAGTCGAAGAGCAGGTGCGAAGCCTCGACGGCTTCAAAGACAACCAACGCGCTCAACCACCCTAGCTGCGATATGGACGGGCCGTGTTGCGTCGCCTCATTCCGGTGTACTTCCTAGTGAGACACTCGTTTTGTGTCGAAGTGGCGGTACACGCTCGTGCGCTAGCTCGTATGGAGGTCACTGGGAAGCGTCGATTCCGCCGCCTCAGGGGAGTAGCCTGATTCGGGTAGATGTCTCCTCGTCGCCTTCCCCATCTGCGTGCGGTGGGTGTGGCCGCGTGCATTGCTGTGCTGGCCCTGACGGCGGGCGCATTCGCAGCACGCGAGGCTGGGGGCGCGATCGATCCAGGAACTCCCGTCAATGGAATGATCGTCGTCCAAGGTGTCAAGCGAGACGCCGACGGATGGCTCTTCGACAGTGTCTGCGATCCGATCGTTCGAAGTTCCGGCCGCCGAACGAGAACCTGCGGTCAGCTGCCTCCCCTTAGACGCGTCTTTGTCGGGCACGGGCTCTTTGCGCCGAAGAAGCAGATCGACAGTTTCTGGCGAAGTGTGTCGTGGAAGCTGTGGATCGACGGCGAGCAGGTCAGTCTTAGTCGGTTCGGACACGGCGATCGCTGGATACAGGTGGATGGACGCATGGTGGTTCTGCGCGAGTGGTCGGTCATCCTCGTGGGAGCCCAGGGACGGCACTCCATCCGCTACCGAACGCGGTCGCCGCAAGGCGTAGGGGACACGACATGGGTGTTCTGGGTAGGCAAGAGTTAGCCGGCGCTGGTTCAACCCGCCCGCCTCCAGCTCGCGCTCCTCGATCCGCGGGTGGCTCGAGCTAACTCCTCCTTGCAATCTGCAAAATATGCAACGTATTTTGAAGCAGCTACACTTTGCAAGTGAAGAAGACGACTCAAGAGCGCGATCGCGAAAGGCACGCGGCGAAACTCGAAGTCGTTCGAGAGCAGGTGGCGTCCGGCCAACTGGTGATTCGCCAGATGACGCGCACTGAGCAGGCGAGTTGGGCTGCCCACACGAAGCGCGTCGATGCAAGCTCCACTCCGGAGCAGCGCAGTCGCCGGGCGGCCGGACTTGCGGACCGACGAAAGCGCGTTGCACGTCTCGCGTTGAGAACGGAACCTCTAGTTCCGTAGGCCCGCGTCTAGCTCGAGCTCCCGCTCCTGGATCGCAGCTTCGCCGCCACCTCGGGATCGTCGCCACGCACCTCCTCGATGAATCGCTCGGCGTCCTTGCGGCGGACGAAGCCGATTAATGGCGGACGGGGTCTGCCAGGCGGCAGGTCTTGGCCGGCAGGGCTTCTGGGGTCGGAACCCCTCTCGGGCCGCGGTTGTTCGTGCTTGGAGAGCGCGGGAGAAACCGAGGCGGATGAGTCGGGCGCGGCGCGGGACAGGTGTGGCGGCGGTGAGCTCCGACCTGAGCCGGTCGATGAGGGAGGACAGCGTAACCGCCTCGCCCGAGTCCGACGCGAGCGTGAAGTCGGGAGCCGGTCTACCTTCCTCGACCACCGGTACCTCCATTGGGCAGCCACCCGTCGCCGTACGCCGTCCGCTCCTCCGGCCCGAAGTGGGCGTAGGCCTCGTCAGGCTTCGACGTCTCCTCGAGCACGCTCGCACCGTGCTTCGCCGCCACGTCGTTCACGGCATAGACGACCTCGAAGCCCCCCGCTCGGCTGCCGGTCATGACGATCACGCACGGGCCGTCACCGGCGCCGACGAAGGTGTGCTTCGTCCACGGCGGGCAGTGGACGAAGTCCCAGGCCTTCAGGCGGCGCTCCTCGCCTTCGATCACGAGCACGCACTCGCCGGAGACGACGAGGAAGTCCTCCTGGCCGCTCTCGCCGTGGTACAGGCCGCGCTGACCGGGCGAGAGGACCTGGATGCGGAAGCCGAGCTGGGTCCACTCCTGCCGCGCTTCGAAGTCGGTGTCCTGGCCGCGCTCCTCGCTTCGGATCCACGTCACGTCGCGCGCGTTGAGGACGAACCAGCCCTCGCCCGTCGGGACGCGGCCGAGCTCCGTCTGCTCGAGCTGTGCCTCGGGAACGGAGTCGATCATGACGTCCTTGCCCCCCTTCTTCGACGATTCTTGACGCTTCCGGCCTCGCTGTAGGGTGCGCGCGATGGTAACCGCGCACGTGATTCTCGGGGTCGCGGTGATCGTCGTTTGCGCCGCCGCCGCGGCACTGGGCTTCGTCTCGTATCGGCGGGCTGCAGGAGGCGGGGCGCTCGTCTCGCACGCGCTCGTCCTCGCCCAGACCGTGCTCATCGCGCAGGCGGCTCTCGGCCTTCTGCTGCTGTCGGACGGGCGCAGGGCTCCCGACCGCCTGCACTACACGTACGGCGCGCTTGCGCTCGGGCTCGCGCTGTCGCCCTGGTTCTACGCGCCCACCACTGGTCCGAAGCGGTTGCTCTGGTTCGCGGGAACGACGCTCGTGGCCGGTGCTCTCGCCGTGCGTGCGTTCATGACCGGGTCGATGAAGGGGCTATGGGACAGAATCCCGCCGCTCGCCCGCGGGATCGGGATCGTCGCGCTGATCGCGCTCGTCGTGGTCGTACTTCAGCTCGAGGCGGTTGTGGACACGGTCGGTGGGCTCCTCCAGATCGCCTTCTTCCTCGCGGTCGCGTTCTTCCTCTTCCTGCTCTGGCGCGAACGCCGCGGTGACATCGAGGCGTGGTCGGACTGGAGCCGCAAGCTCTTCTACGCGTCCATCCTGCTCGCGGTGGTCACGATCGGCCTCGCGATCGGCTACGGGCTACCCGCCGAGTCGTGACGCGCTGGCGCTGATCCTCGTGCTCGCCGCGTGCGTGTACGTCGTGGTCCGCGTTTGGCGCGCCGAGCACCGCTACTGACGGGCGCCTACGGCAGGCGAAAGACGGGGCCTCGCCGCAGCGTGGGCGGCCCGGGGTTCACGGGGTGATCGAGGCGAATCGTGTACCGGTACGCGCCAGGTGCCAGACGCCTCGGGCGCAAGTCGGACTGGACGAGCTTGCCCACCTCGGCACGGCCGCGCCTGACGAGCTTCGTCGAGTGTGTCGCGGCGTTCTCGAGGCGCACCTGGTAGACGCAGTCCAGGTCGCACCGAAAGCTGACTCGGAAGATCCCGCGTTTCGCGGCCTGGCGCGTGCCGAACCGAAGATCGGTCGTCCGGACCGTGAGCTGCAGCCCGGGGCAACGCGCGACGGATCCGCCCGTTGTGCGGTCGAGTGACTCGGTGACGCGTGGAAGGCTGCTCTTGGGCGTGCCGTCCACGTAGTAGACGCCCGACTGCCAGGCTGCTCGTGCCCGCTCGTCTCGTGACAGGAAGATGAGCACGCCGGTCACGTTGGGCTGGCAGTAGGCAAGCGACAGCGCCTGACGGTAGTAGTCGCCCTGCGTCGCCTCCGACACGGGCCGCGTGGTCGTCGGCTCGGATCCGGTGTACAGGCTCTCCTTGCTCGCCGGAATCTGTGTTTCGACGCCGTACTCGCCGTACAGGATCGGAAGCGTGGAGCCGGGCTGCGCGGTCCCGTCGAAGGCCGCGCCCAGGAGACCGACGAGCTTGTCGTAGTCGGCGACGCCGATCTCAGTCGTCCTCGGGTTCCCCCTGGTCGGCGGGATGCTCGAGTTGTCCGCGTACACGTGGATCGCGAACGCGTCCATCACCGGACGAGAGCGGCCGCTCGCGCGATACGCGACTCCGAGCCCCTGGATGAACGTCGTCGGCGAGTGGGTCGGGCGGATGCCCTGCGGCCGGTCCGTTCCGCGGGGGGAGACAGCGCCGCCGTAGACATTCAGCTCGGGCGCCGCGGCCTTGAGGGCGTCGTAGGTTCGCGCGAGCAGCGCGAGGTACGCCGCGGGCGCCGCGCTCGACCCGTCGAGCCCGAACTGCGGGAGCCAGAAGCGGTTGAGGTTCGGCTCGTTCGCGACGATGACGTCGCGGATCGCCGGAACCTGGCGCACGATCGCGGCCGCGTAAGCGGCGAACTGGGCCTGTGCCTCGTCCGTCAGCGGGGTCGTGCGCGAGCCGGGGTGCATGACCGTGAGGTACGGGCGAATGGCGTTCCGGGCCGCCGCAGCGGCGAAGTTCTCGAGCACCCGGAGCTCGTCGTCGGACGGCCGCGTGTCGCCGGGCTGCCAGTAGCTCGTGATACGGACGGCACGGAACCCGGAGAGACGCATGAGCGCCATCCGTGTCTCCGCCTCCACGAGGCTCGAGGCGCGGACGTCGTCCTCGACCGCGCCGACAAGAAGTCCGGGCCCGGCGGTTGAGGCGGCCGGCCAGAGGAGCGCAACGAAAGCGATCGAGGCCGCCAGGAGCGCGATACGCATGGGGATACGCTAGCCGTGGAATGCGTGAAAACCTTGAAGACCGGCTTCAGGCGCTTCCGCGCGGCGCAGGTGTCTACCTGTTCCGGGACGCACAGGGCGACGTTCTGTACGTGGGGAAGGCGAAGTCCCTCCGCTCGCGTGTGCGCAGCTACTTCCAGCGGGGCGACCTACGGTTCGGCGCGGCGCAGCTGGCGGACCGCATCGACGACGTCGAGGTCATCGTCACGCGGAACGAGGCCGAGGCGCTGCATCTCGAGCAGAACCTCGTCAAGCGCCACCGGCCGCCGTTCAACGTCCGGCTGCGCGACGACAAGTCGTTCCCGTACATCGCGGTCACCCTCGAGGACGAGTACCCGCGGATCATGTTCACACGGGAGCGGCACCGGCGCGGGACGCTCTACTTCGGCCCGTACGCGAACGCGAAGAAGGTGCGGGAGACGCTGGACGTGCTCAATCGCGTCTTCCGCTTCCGTCCGTGCGAGGGCCCGCGACCCGGCCGTCACTCCGGGATCCCGTGCCTCGACTTCCACATCGACCGCTGCTTCGCGCCGTGTGTCGGGTACATCTCGAAGGACGAGTACCGCCAGGTGATCGACAGCGTGTCCGCGTTCCTCTCGGGCGACACGGCGACGATCCAGCGCGAGCTCGAAGTGCGCATGCGCGCCGCAGCGGCGGAGGAGCGGTTCGAGGAGGCTGCGCGCTACCGCAACCGTCTCGTCTCCATCCGGCATCTCGCGGAGCGGCAGGCAACCGAGCGGCGAGCGGTCGGCACGGTGGACGTCATCGGGCTTGCGAGCGAGGGTGATCGCGCAGCCGTGCAGGTGTTCCCGCTCCGCGACGGGAAGATGATCGACCGCTACGGATTCCACCTCGAGAACGTCGCCGGCGAGGATGCGCAGTCGATCCTCGAGGCGTTCATCCTCGAGTACTACGGGACGGCGCCGGGCACACCGCCGGAGGTCTTGATCCCGCCGGTTGTCCCTGACACCGCGCCGCTCGCGGAGTTCCTCAGCGGGCGGCGGGGCTCGCGGGTCGAGGTGCGGGTGCCGAGGCGCGGCGAGAAGCGGCGCCTCGTCGAGCTCGCCGTCGAGAACGCGCGGCTGTCCCTGGAGTCGGACACCGCGATTCGCGAGGCGGCCCGCTCACGGCGCCTGGCCGCGCTCGAGGAGCTGCGCGAAGTGCTCAACCTCGAGAGCCTCCCGATCCGGGTCGAGTGCTTCGACGTCTCGAACATCCAGGGCGAGTCGATCGTCGCGTCGATGGTCGTCTTCGTGGACGGCAAGTCCCGGAACGCGCACTACCGCACGTTCGCGATCCGAGGCCTCGCCGGCCAGGACGACGTCGGCGCGATGCGCGAGGTGATCAGCCGCCGCTTCACGCGCGTCAAGAAGGGTGACGTCGACGAGAGCTTCTCGCAGACGCCGAACCTCGTCGTCGTCGACGGAGGGAAGGGGCAGCTCGCTGCTGCGCTCGCGGCTCTGGACGAGCTCGATCTTCCCAGGGTTGCCGTGATCGCGCTCGCGAAGCGCGAGGAGGAGGTGTTCGTCCCGGGGTCTCGCGCGTCGATCGTCCTCGACCGCTCGAGCCCCGGGCTGCAGCTCCTCCAGCGGATCCGCGACGAGGCGCACCGGGTCGCGCTCCGCTACCACCGCAAGCGTCGCTCGACCCGCTCGATGGAGACGATCTTCGAGACCCTGCCGGGTGTCGGCCCGGCGCGACGGCGCGCGCTCCTGCGCCACTTCGGGTCCGTCGAGCGCTTCCTCGAGGCCTCACAGGAGGAGCTCGAGGGTGTGCCCGGGCTCCCGCAGAAGACGGCGCGCGCGCTCTACGCGCAGCTTCACAAGGCAGGGCCATCCTGAGTTGTGCGCAAGACCGGGATCCGCTGAAGCGCGGATCCCGGTCGCGCGAAACCCTAAAGGCGCTCGCATTCGCGAGCGCAATGTCGGCGATCACTCTGCGCTGGGGCTGGGTTGCTCGGCGTCCGGCCCGAGCGCCTTCTTGTAGCGAACGGTTCGCAGCGTCAATGCGATCGCGGTGAAGCCGGCCACGACGTTCGTGAGCGTCAGCGTGAGCTTGGCTCCGACGCTGAAAGCGAGGAGGACGGATGCCGCGGCGACCCCGTTCAGCACGTACAGCAGGAACGCCTGTTCCGTGCCGATTCCGGCGGGCGTGATCGGGAGGAGTGTCGCTACGCTCGAGGACGCCTGCACGAGTCCCGTGTTCTCGAGCGTCTGCGGGACGTCGAAAGCGTCGAGTAGGAACCAGATCGTGAGGAGGCGTAGCGACCAGTCGACCGCCTGCCAGCTGGCAACCCGGCCCAGGTATCTCGTCGGCGGGGACATGACGCGGAATGCCTGTGCGACCCGCTCGCGGAAGTTCGCGACGTGGCGGGCGATCCAGAAGCCGAAGACACCGGCGGCGATGATCAGGCCCGCGAGGGTGAGGTCGAAGAGCATCGGCCGGGACAGGAGCCAGGCGAACTCGAAAGTCTCGAGGCGCGACAGCACGTCGAGCCCGGGCAACCTCCCGCTCGTTGCCGCCCAGGCGATGAGCAGGCTCGCCGCGAGCATGTCGAAAAAGCTCAGGACGACGGTGCTCGAGACGACCGTCGTGTAGGTACTCCCCGGGATCGCGCGGTGTGCGAGCACGATGCGGACGGCGTCGCCTGCCCGAGCCGGGATGATGGCGTTGATCCCGACGCCCGCAAGGTAGGCGGCGTAGATGGACGGCCAGGGCACGCGACTCTCCGGATAGGCGGCGGCGAGCACGTTGCGCCAGGCGCGGCTCGTGCACGCCATCTTCAGGAGGTGGCAGCCGATCGCCAGCGCGAGCGGGAGGAAGTCGACCGACCCGAGCCGGTCGAGGAACGCATCGACGCCATCGAGAATGCGGACTACCACGCCCGCATCCTGTCTTCGACGCTAGCCCTGCGTCTTGGAGTCGCCGTCAGGCCCGAGGAACGGATAGCGATAGTCCGTCGGCGGGACGAACGTCTCCTTGACCGTGCGCGGGGTAACCCAGCGGATCAGGTTCCACATCGACCCCGCCTTGTCGTTCGTGCCGCTCGCGCGCGAGCCGCCGAACGGCTGCTGCCCGACCACGGCGCCCGTCGGCTTGTCGTTCACGTAGAAGTTGCCCGCCGAGTAGCGGAGCGCGTCGTGCGCCTCCTCGATCGCCGAGCGCTCGGTGGCGAATACTGCGCCGGTGAGCGCGTACGGGGCGGTCTCGTCCACGAGCTCGAGCGTGTCGCCCCAGCGCTTCTCGTCGTAGACGTACGTGGTCACGATCGGCCCGAAGAGCTCGTCGCGCAGGAGGCGGAAGCCCGCGTCCTCGGTCGTGATCACGGTCGGCTCGACGAAGTAGCCCTCGGAGTCGTCGGTCGTGCCGCCGGTGAGGATCTCGGCGCCCGCGGACTTCGCCTCGGCGATCGCGTCCGAGTGGGTCTTGAACGCGCCGGCGTCGATCACGGCGCCCATGAAGTTCTCGAAGTCGGCGGGGTCGCCCATGCGGATGGTCGCGACGTCCGCGACGAGGCGCTCCTTCACCTCCGGCCACAGGTTCGAGGGGACGTACAGGCGCGACGCGGCCGAGCACTTCTGGCCCTGGTACTCGAACGATCCCCGGACGACCGCGGTCGCGACGGCCTCGGCCTCTGCGGACGGGTGCGCGAGGATGAAGTCCTTCCCGCCCGTCTCGCCCACGATGCGCGGATAGCCGCGATACGAGTCGATGTTCTTGCCGACCGTCTCCCACATGCCGTTGAAGACCTCCGTGGATCCCGTGAAGTGGATCCCGGCCAGGTCGGGGCTGTCGAGCGCGGGCTCGCCGATCGTCGCGCCCGAGCCGTAGACGAGGTTGATCACGCCGTCGGGCAGGCCCGCCGCCTGGAGGACACGCATCAGGTAGTAGGCGGAGAGCGCCGCGGTCGAGGCCGGCTTCCAGAGGATCGTGCAGCCCATGAGCGCGGGCGTGGAGGAGAGGTTCCCGCCGATGCAGGTGAAGTTGAACGGGCTCACCGCGAAGACGAAGCCCTCGAGCGGCCGGTACTCCATGCGATTCCAGATCCCGGTCGGCGAGTGCGGCTGCTCCTCGTAGATCCGGACGAGGAAGTCGACGTTGTAGCGCCAGAAGTCGATCATCTCGCAGACGGCGTCGATCTCGGCCTGGTGCGCGGTCTTGGACTGGTTCAGCATCGTCGCGGCGTTCACCGTCGAGCGCCACGGGCCGGACAGGAGCTCGGCGGCGCGGAGGAAGACCGCGGCGCGCTCGTGCCACGGCATGCGCGACCAGTCGGCGTGCGCCGCGTTCGCGGCCTCGATCGCCTGCTGGACGTGCTCCGGGCCACCCTTGGCGACGTCGGCCAGCACATGGCTCTTGCGGTGCGGCATCACGGCCTCGAACGTCTCGTCGGCGTACACGTCCTTGCCGCCGATGATCATCGGGATGCTGATGCGCTCGCCCTCCATCTCCTTCAGCCGGATCTGGAGCGCGGCCCGCTCGGGACTGCCGGGCGCGTAGGACTTGACCGGCTCGTTGTCGTGCCGGGGAGGGGTGAAGATGCCGTGTGCGTTCACGGTCGCAAGTCTAGAGCGGCGAGCCTCTACAGTCGGCGCGTGGACATCGTCGAGACCCGGTACGCGGTGCCCGGGTGGGGCGCGGGCGAGCTGTGGGAGTCCGGCGCCGTCGTCGTCGCGCACGACTTCCGGTTCGGCGCACTGGGGAACGGCGCGCGCGGCGGGAGCTCTCGACGGGCTCGCCTCACGCCTCGAGGCATTCCTCGCCGGAGACGACGTCGACATTCGACGACGTCGAGCTCGATCTCGAGTGGGCGACGCCGTTCCAGCGTGACGTCGCCGACGCGCTACGCGCCGTGCCCCGCGGCGAGGTCGTGACCTACGGAGAGCTGGCCGCGCTCGCCGGCTATCCCGGCGCGGCGCGCGCCGCAGGCTCGTTCTGCGCCGCGAATCGGTTCTCGTTCCTCGTACCCTGCCACCGGGTGGTCGCCGCACACGGGATCGGGAGCTACGGCACGTACCGGAGTCGAGGTCAAGCGGCGCCTGCTCGCGCTCGAGGGCGTGCACCTGTGATCACCTCCGAGGACGTCCGCGAGGAGCTCGCGAGCATCGCGCCCGAGCGCGAGTGCGATCGCCGGGCGGAGCTCTCGGCTCTCTTCCACTCCGCCGGCAGCCTGCACTTGCGGGCGGCAGGAGCCTGGGCGCTCCATCTCGACCTCGGGAGTGGCGCAGCAGCGCGGCGCGCGTTCGCGCTTCTGCGCGCTGCCGGGATCCGCTCCGAGATCCGCACGTACCGGCGGCGTGCGTTCGAGCGCGCGACGCGCTACCAGCTGCACGTCGACGGTGACGACGACGCGCTTCGCGTGCTGACCGATGCCGGCGTCGTCGATCGTCGCCACGCTCCGCTCGAAGTGCCGCCGCGCCGGGTCGTCGCCCGCTCCTGCTGTCGCGCCGCGTACCTGCGCGGAGCGTTCCTCGGCGGAGGGTCGGTCTCAGTCGCGGGCTCGCCGCACGTCGAGCTCCGCACCGGATCGGCGGCGGCTGCGACGTGGCTCACGCAGCTCGCGCAGAAGAACGGCGTCGAGCTGGGGGTCGTCGAGCGCGCGACGCATGCCGCGGCGTACGCCAAGAGCTGGGACACGATCGAGTCGCTGCTGGCCGTGATGGGAGCCGCCGAGACCGTTCTCTCTCTCGAGGAGCGTTCCGTCGTCGCCGACGACCCGCTCCCGCGCGAACCGGCTCGCGAACGCCGACCACGCCAACCTCGTGCGGACGGGACGGTCCGCGCGCCGTCAGCTCGAGGCGGTCGAAGGGCTCCGCGCCGAGGGCGTGCTCCACGACCTGCCTGATCGTTTGCGCGAGGTCGCCGAGCTGCGGCTTCGTCATCCGACCGATTCCCTGCGCGAGCTCGCGAGTCGCACCGACCCGCCCGCGACGAAGGCGGCGGTGCATCGGCGCCTCCGCCGGCTGCGAGGAGCTCGCGGGGATGCGCGGTTAGACTTCGCGGCGCCGAGGGTAGGGCGTAGCGGACGACGGAGGGACAGATGGGCACTCGGGTGGGCATCAACGGGTTCGGCCGCATCGGGCGGAACTTCTTCCGCGCGCAGCACGCGCTCGGCTCGGACGTCGAGGTCGTCGCGCTGAACGACCTCGGGGACGCGAAGACGATGGCGCACCTCCTGCGCTACGACTCGAATCTCGGCCCGTTCGAGGGCGAGGTCGAGCTCGCGGAGGGCGTCTTGCGTGCGGCGGGCGAGGAGGTTCGCATGCTCTCCGAGCGCGATCCTGCCGCGCTTCCGTGGGGAGACCTCGGCGTCGACGTCGTACTCGAGTCGACCGGCTTCTTCGCCGATCGCGAGGGGGCGCAGAAGCATCTCGACGCGGGTGCGAAGAAGGTCGTCATCTCAGCTCCCGCGACGGATCCGGACATCACGGTCGTGCTCGGCGTGAACGACGACCAGTACGACCCGGATGCGCATCACATCGTCTCGAACGCCTCCTGCACCACGAACTGCGTCGCGCCCCTCGCGAAGGTGCTGCACGACCTCGGCGGGATCGAGTCCGGCTTCATGACGACGATTCACGCCTACACGCAGGACCAGAGCCTCCAGGACGCGCCGCACAAGGACCTCCGCCGCGCGCGGGCTGCCGCGATCAATCTCATTCCCACGTCGACCGGTGCCGCGAAGGCGATCGGGCTCGTGCTGCCCGAGCTCCAGGGCAAGATCGACGGCGTCGCGGTTCGCGCGCCCGTCGCCACTGGCTCCCTGACCGACCTCGTCGTGAGTCTCGGTCGCGAGACGACGGTGGAGGAGGTCTCGAGCGCCTACCGGGATGCGGCCGGCGGTGCGCTCGACGGGATCCTCCAGTACTCGGAGGACCCGCTCGTCTCGACCGACATCGTCGGCAGCGCCTACTCGTGCATCTTCGACAGCGAGCTGACGATGGTGCACGGCAGGAGCGTCAAGGTCTTCGGCTGGTACGACAACGAGTGGGGCTACTCGTGCCGGCTCGTGGACGTCATCGCCAAGCTCCTGACGTAGTGCGCCGGCCGCGCTCGGTTCGGGAGGCTGACGTCGCGGGGAAGAAGGTCCTCGTCCGCTCCGATCTCAACGTGCCGCTCGAGGACGGGCGCATCGCGGACGACACGCGTATCCAGGCGTCGCTGCCGACCCTCGAGCTCCTCCTGGAGCGGGACGCTGCGAACGTCGGCGGTCTGCTCGCACCTCGGACGGCCGAAGGGACCCGATCCGGCACTCGCGATCGCGACGGTTGCCGAGCGCCTGCGCGAGCTGATCCCGGACCAACGTCTCACCGTGCTCGAGAACACGCGCTTCGACCCGGGCGAGACGAAGAACGATCCCGAGACGGCGCGACGACTCGCCGCGGGGATGGACGTCTTCGTCAACGACGCGTTCGGCTCCGCGCACCGCGCGCACGCTTCGACGGAGGGCGTCGCCCGGCTCCTGCCGACGTACGCCGGGCTTCTGCTCGAGGAGGAGCTGGAGATGCTCGGACGACTTCTCGGCGACGTCGAGCGGCCGTTCGTGCTCGTCGCGGGCGGCGCGAAGGTCGAGGACAAGCTCGGCGTCCTCGAGAAGCTGGGCGCTCGCGCGGACCGTGGTGCTCATCGGAGGGAAGATGGCCGAGGAGCTGCGCGACGAGCAATCCGCTCCCCTACGAGGCCGAGCTGCCCACGGACGTCGTCGCCGCCGCGGCATTCGAGGCGGACGCGCAGAGCCTGGTGACGCCGTACGACGCCGTGCCGGACGGATGGCTCGGCCTGGACGTCGGGCCCGAGACCACGCGACCGCTTCGCCGCGACCATCCGCGACGGCGAAGACCGTGTTCTGGAACGGCCCGATGGGGGTCTTCGAGTGGGAGCGATTCGCGGAGGGCACGCGGGTCGTCGCGCAGGCCGTGGCCGACGCGCGACGCGTACACGGTCGTCGGCGGCGGCGACTCGGTGCGGGCGGTTCAGGAGCTCGGCCTCGCCGACCGCATCTCGTGGATCTCCACCGGCGGCGGCGCCTCGCTCGAGCTCCTCGAAGGCAAGGAGCTTCCGGGCATCGCGGCGATCCCGGAAGCGGGGGAGCTGCCTGATGCTGATCGCCGGGAACTGGAAGATGTTCAAGGGCCCCCACCAGGCGCGCGAGTTCGCGTCGCAGATCCGGCGTCTTCCCGAGAACGCGCTCCGGGCGTCGACGTGGTCGTGTGCCCGCCGAACGTCTCGCTCGCGGCGACGCTGGAGGGGTTCGGCGACGGAAAGCCTCGTCGCGCGTGTACGCGCAGAACGTCCACTGGGAGCTCGAGGGCGCGTTCACCGGCGAGGTGTCCGCGCCGATGCTGCTCGAGCTCGGCGTAACCGGCGCGATCGTCGGCCACTCGGAGCGCCGACAGCTCTTCGGCGAGACCGACGAGACGGTGCGCCTGCGCGCGGAGGCCGCGCTCGAAGCGGGTCTCGCAGTCATCGCGTGCGTCGGCGAGACGGAGGCGGAGCGCGAGGCCGGAGAGACGGAGAGCGTCCTCGAGCGCCAGGTGTCGGTCCTTCCGCGGCACGAGCGGCTCGTCATCGCGTACGAGCCCGTCTGGGCGATCGGGACCGGCCGCACGGCGACGCCCGAGATCGCGCAGGAGGCGCACGCGTTCGTCAAGTCGCTGCACGACGCGCCGTGCTGTACGGCGGCTCGGTCAAGCCGGACAACGCGGCGGTGCTGCTCCGGCTGCCGGACGTCGACGGCGCGCTCGTCGGCGGCGCCTCGCTCGAGCTGCGAGTCGTTCGAGGCGATCTGCCGCGCGGGCGCGAGTCGCCGAGGTGAGCCAGCCCCGGTCGCCCTCGTCATCCTCGACGGCTGGGGGCTCGCGCCGCCCGGGCCCGGGAAACGCCGTGGAGCTCGCCGATACGCCCGTCTTCGACGCGCTCTGGGGCGGCTATCCGCACACCACGCTCGCAGGCGTCCGGCGAGGCGGTCGGACTGCCGGCGGGCCAGATGGGGAACTCCGAGGTCGGTCATCTGACGATCGGCTCCGGGCCGCGATCCTGCTCCAGGATCTCGTGCGCGTGAATCGAAGGCGGTCTCCGACGGCTCGTTCTTCGAGAACGACGCACTCGTCTGCCGCGTTTCGGCGCGCGCGGGATCGCGACGGCGACGTCCATCTGCTCGGCCTCGTGTCCGAGGGCGGCGTCCACTCGCACGTCGATCACCTGCGAGCGCTGCTGCGAGCTCGCCGAGCAGGAGGGCATGGCCGAGCGCACGTGGATCCACGCGTTCACGGACGGGCGCGATGTGTCGCCGCACGCGGCCGCAGCGCGATCTCGCGGATCTGCCGACCGAGCGGATCGCGACCGTCTGCGGCCGCTACTACGCCATGGATCGCGACCAGCGCTGGGAACGGACGGATCGCGCGTTCGCGGCGATCGTGCGCGGCGAAGGCGACCGCCGCAGCGGATCCGGTCGCAGGCGGTCGCGCGAGAGCTACGAGCGCGGCGTGACGGACGAGTTCATCGAGCCGGTCGTCGTCGCGGGTCGACCCCGGCTTCGGCGCGCGCGACGCTGCCGTCTTCTTCAACTTCCGCCCCGACCGCGCGCGCCAGCTCTCGCAGCGTCTCCTCGAGGAGGGCGTCGACCTGACGACGATGACGCGCTATCGCGAGGACTTCGCCTGCCCGGTCGCGTTCGACGAGCAGGTGGTCGAGAACACGCTCGCGGAGGTGCTCGCCGCGAACGGCGTGCGGCAGCTGCACGCCGCGGAGACGGAGAAGTACGCGCACGTCACGTACTTCCTGAACGGGGGGGAGGAGCGGGAGTGGGAGGGAGAGGAGCGGATCCTCGTCCCGTCGCCGCGCGACGTCCCGAGCTACGACCTGAAGCCGGAGATGTCGGCCGACGAGGTCGCCGCGAGGTTCTGTGGCGCGATCGGGGAGGGGTTCGGCTTCGCGGTCGTCAATTTCGCGAATCCGGACATGGTCGGCCACACCGGCTCGATTCCGGCCGTGGTCGCGGCGGTCGAGGCGACCGATCGCCGCCTCGGTCGCGTGGTCGAGTGCGTGCACGCTGCCGGCGGCGTCTGTTTGGTGACCGCCGACCACGGGAACGCGGAGATCATGCTCGCGGCCGACGGGGTGAGCCCGCACACGGCGCACACGACGAACCCGGTGCCGCTCGTCGTCACCGACGAGCAGCTCTCGCTCTGCACGACGGCGGAGAACTGTCCGATCTCGCACCCACGATTCTCGCGCTGCTCGGGCTTGCCGCTCCCGGCTGCCATGACGGGGAGCGCCTCACAACGCGCGCCCTAACTCCACGCCGCACAAACCCCTTACAACGTCACCGCCTATACTCGCCGCGCACATGTCGCTTCCGCAGCCCGATCTCGGTGTCCTCCGCAAAGCACAGCGCGGAGACGAGCGGGCCTTCGCGATCATCGTTCGAACGTACGAGCAGCCGGTCTTCAACTACGTCGCTCCGGCTGACCGGTGATCGGAACCTCGCCGAGGACCTGACGCAGGAGGTCTTCCTGCGCGTCTTCCAGGGCCTTCCGGGTTCTCGCTCCGCTCGCGGTTCACGACCTGGCTCTTCCAGGTGACGAAGAACCGCGTCCTCGACGAGCTGCGCGCGCTCGAGCGCCGTCCGCGCGCTGTCGTGGCCCTCGAGGACGTGCCACCGCTCGAGGTCGTCGACGCGCCCGTCGAGCGGGCGGAGACGATCGACGCCGTCTGGCGCGCGGTCGAGGAGCTGAACCCCGACCTGAAGATGGCGCTCCTGCTCCGCGACGTCGTCGGCCTCTCGTACACGGAGATCGCGGAGTCGCTCGAGATCACGCTCGCGACCGTCAAGTGGCGGATCTACAAGGCGCGCGAGGAAGTGCAGCTCGCGCTCCAGCGCGACGGCGTGGTCGTCCCGATCACTGGCCGCGCCCTCGGCCGCCGAGAGCTCGCCGCAGCAGCCGGCGGCGCGGCTCGCCTGACCTGGCGGCGTCGAGGCGTCGATCTCCCGTGCCGCTGACGATCCCGTCGCGCGCCTCGCCGCTCGCTGGGCGACGTCGCCGGCGCTCCCGTCGAGCTCGAGCGTCCCGGCGACCCCGAGCACGGCGACTACGCGACGAACGTCGCGCTTCGGCTCGCGCCGGCTGCGCAAGCGGCTCCCGCGCGACATCGCCGCCGAGATCGCGCGCGGAGGCAGCCGCGCAGGGCCTCGTCGAGGCGGCGGAGCCGGCCGGGCCGGGCTTCGTCAATCTCCGCGTCGCGGACGCGTGGCTCGCCGACGGCGATCGGCGAGATCCTGGCTGCGGGCGACGGGTTCGGCGGCGGGGTCGGCCGAGGCGCCGCGAGCGGATCCAGGTGGAGATGGTCTCGGCCAACCCGACCGGCCCGATCACCGTCGCGGACGCCCGGAACGGCGCCTACGGCGACTCCGTGGCCCGGCTGCTCGCGCTCGCCGGCCACGAGGTCGAGCGCGAGTACTACTACAACGACGCCGGGGCGCAGATGGAGCGGTTCCACGCGTCGGTCGAGGCGGTCCGGCGCGGGGAGGAGCCGCCCGAGGACGGCTACCGCGGCGAGTACGTCGCCGAGCTCGCGGCACTCCCCGGCGATCCCGTGCCGCCGATGCTCGAGCGGATCGAGAGCGACGCTCGAGCGCTTCCGCATCCACTTCGACACCTGGGCGCGCGAGAGCGAGGTCGAGGCGGAGATCCCGGAGGCGGTCGCCCTGCTCGACACGTTCGAGGAGGAGGGCGCCGTCTGGGCGCGGACGAGCGCCCACGGCGACGACAAGGACCGCGTGGTCATCCGCTCCGACGGCAGCGCCGACTACTTCGCCGCCGACGCCGCGTACATCCGGCGCAAGTACGCGCGCGGCTTCGACCGGCTCGATCTACGTCCTGGGCGCCGACCACCACGGGTACGTCGGCTCGCCTGCAGGCGCTCGCGGAGATGCTCGGCCACCCGCGCGAGTCGGTCGAGGTGCTCGTCTACCAGCTCGTCCACCTCGTCGAGGGCGGCGAGGCGCGGAAGATGTCGAAGCGCCGCGGCGACGTCGTCTTCCTCGACGAGCTCCTGGACACGATCGGCGTGGACGCCGCGCGCTGGTTCCTCGTCTCGCGCGGCCACGACCAGACGATCGAGCTCGACGTCGATCTCGCGGCGCAGAAGAACGCAGAAGAACCCCGTCTACTACGTCCAGTACGCGCACGCGCGAATCGCCGGAATCCTGCGAAACGCGGGCGAGACGGCGCAACCGACGCACAGGTGGCTCACGCCGCGCGCTGGCGCCCGAGGAGCGCGAGCTCGTGAAGCGGCTGCTCGAGTTCCCGCAGGTCGTGGCCGGGAGGCGGCCGAGCGGCGGGCTCCGCACGCGATCCCGAACTACGCGATCCGCGTCGCGGACGACTTCCACCGCTTCTACCACGAGCACCGCGTGCTCGAGTCGGAGCAGCAGGCGTTCCGCCTCGCGCTCTGCGCGCGCGACGCAGCGCGTCGTCGCGCGCAGCCTCGACCTGATCGGGGTCGAGGCGCCCGATGACGCGGATGTAGGATCGGACCGACGTGAGCGACGTCGACGGTCGGTTCCGGACCGCAACCTCGCGCTGGAGCTCGTTCGCGTCACGGAGTCCGCGGCGACGTTCGCGTCGCGCTGGATCGGGCGCGGCGACAAGATCGCCGCCGACCAGGCCGCGGTCGACGCGATGCGCCTCATGCTCGACACGGTGTCGATGCGCGGCGTCGTCGTCATCGGCGAGGGCGAGAAGGACGAGGCGCCGATGCTCTTCAACGGCGAGGAGGTCGGCGACGGCACCGGCGCCCGAGGTCGACGTCGCGGTCGACCCGCTCGAGGGCACGCGGCTCGACCGCGCTCGGCATGCCGAACGCGATCTCGGTCATCGCCGTCGCCGAGCGCGGGACGATGTTCTTCCCCGGCGCGGCGCTGTACATGGACAAGATCGCCGTCGGGCCCGAGGCCGCGGACGCGATCGACATCGACGCGACGCCGACCGAGAACCTCGAGCGGGTCGCGGAGGCGAAGCGCTGCGACGTGAACGACCTCACCGTGGTCGTCCTCGAGCGCGACCGCCACGACGAGCTGATCGCCGAGCTGCGCGACGCCGGCGCGCGCGTGAACCTCATCCGCGACGGCGACGTCGCGCCGGCGATCGCCGCCGCGCAGCCCGGCACCGGCGTCGACCTGCTGATGGGCATCGGCGGAACGCCCGAGGGCGTGATCTCCGCGGCCGCGATCAAGTGCCTGGGCGGCGCGATGCAGGGGAAGCTGTGGCCGCGGAACGACGACGAGCGCCGCAGCCTGCTCGACGCGGGCTTCGACATCGACCGCGTCCTCACCGCCGACGACCTCGTCCAGGGCGAGGACGTCTTCGTCGCCGCGACCGGCGTCACGAGCGGCGCGCTCCTCCGCGGCGTCCGCGTCGTCGGCGACCGCGTCGAGACCGAGTCGATCGTGATGCGCTCGCGCTCGGGGACGGTCCGCCGGATCGTCGCCTCGCATCCACTGACGAAGATCCAGAGCTTGATGAAAGGAGCGCGCTGATGGGGGCGGAGAAGCTGCACGAGACCGCCCGAGCGATCGTCGCCGACCACAAGGGGATCCTCGCGGCGGACGAGAGCACGGGGACGATCAAGAAGCGCTTCGACTCGATCGGCGTCGAGTCGACCGAGGAGAACCGGCGCTTCTACCGCCAGCTGCTCTTCACGGCGCCGGGGATGGAGGACTCCATCGGCGGCGTGATCCTCTACGACGAGACGATCCGCCAGTCGGCCGACGACGGCACGCCGTTCCCGGAGGTCCTGGCGTCGAAGGGCGTCGTCCCGGGGATCAAGGTCGACACGGGCGCGCACGACCACGCGCTCATCCCGGGCGAGAAGGTCACCGAGGGGCTCGACGGGCTCCGCGCACGCCTCGAGGAGTACCGCGGTCTCGGCGCGCGCTTCGCGAAGTGGCGCGCGGTGATCACGATCGGCGACGGCATCCCGACCGACGGGTGCATCCACGCGAACGCGCACGCGCTCGCGCGCTACGCCGCGCTCTGCCAGGAGGCCGGGCTCGTGCCGATCGTCGAGCCCGAGGTGCTGATGGACGCCGACAACACGCTCGAGCGCTGCTGGGAGGTGACGACGCGGACGCTCCACGAGACGTTCGACGAGCTCTACGACGCCGGCGATCGACCTCCAGGGGATCGCTGCTCAAGCCGAACATGGTCATCCCGGGCAAGGGCTGCTCGCGAGCAGGCGTCGCCGGAGCGGATCGCGCAGGCGACCGTCGACTGCTTCCTCGGCGTCGTCCCCGCGGCCGTGCCCGGGATCGTGTTCCTCTCCGGCGGTCAGTCCGAGGTGCAGGCGACCGAGAACCTGAACGCGATCAACCGGATCGGCGGCCCGTGGGCGCTCTCCTTCTCGTACGGCCGCGCGCTCCAGGCGTCGGCGCTCGAGGCATGGGGCGGAGACCCGGCGAACGCCGACGCAGCGCAGGCGGTGTTCGCCCACCGCGCGCGCATGAACGCGCTGGCCGTCGCCGGCGAGTGGAGCGCCGAGCTGGAGCAGCCGGTCGCGGCCTAGCTCTCGTCGCGTCTTCGCCCTCCTTCGTGGCCACCGAGCCCGACCCGCTCGAAGAGCACCTTCTCACTGCTCTCAGGGAACTCCAGCCGAGCGCGGCGCTGCCGCTCGGCGCCTCCCGAGGTGGAGGACATCTGGCGTGCGCAGGTCGACAGCAGGCAGGCCGACTACGCGGCGCGCTGGCTCCAGCAGCACGGGCGGAGCTTCTACACGATCGGCTCCGCGGGGCACGAGTCGAACGCCGCGGTCGCGCTGGCGCTGCGCGACGACGATCCGGCGCTCCTCCACTACCGATCGGGCGCCTTCTACCTCGCGCGCGCCGCGAAGGCGGGGATCGACGGGCTTCGCGACGTCATGCTCGGCGTAGTCGCGGCGGCGGAGGAGCCGATCGCAGGTGGGAGGCACAAGGTCTTCGGTCGCAAGGAGCTCGCGATCCTCCCGATGACGTCGACGATCGCGTCGCATCTGCCGCGGGCGGTCGGAATGGCACTCGCGATCGATCGCGCGGCTCGTCTGGGCGTTTCGTCTCCCTGGCCGTCCGATGCGATCGTGCTCTGCTCGTTCGGCGACGCGTCGCTGAACCACGCGACGGCCCAAGCGGCCCTGAACACGACCGCGCAGTGCACGTTCCAGGGGCTTCCGCTGCCACTGCTGTTCGTGTGCGAGGACAACGGACTCGGGATCAGCGTCCCGACCCCGGAGGGCTGGGTCGAGAAGGCGCTCCGGTCACGGACGCAGCTGCGCTACGAGGTCGCGCAGGGGAGCGACCCCGCGGAGGTGCTCGGGGTGGCGTCGGACCTGGCCGACTGGGTTCGCTCGGCCAGGCGCCCGGCCGTCCTGCACCTGCGAACCGTTCGCTACCTGAGCCACGCGGGAGCGGATGCCGAGATCGCGTACCGCACGCCGCAGGCGATCCGCGCCGACTACGACCGCGATCCGATCCTGGGGACGGCGCGCTGGCTCGTCGCCTCCGGCAAGGCGAGTGGGGAGGAGCTCGCGAACGACTACCTCGCCGCTCGGGAGCAGGCGCAGGAGGTCGCGCTCGAGGCGGCGGCGCGTCCGCAGATGAGCTCGGCCGAGCAGGTCATGGCGCCGCTCGGGCCGCGCTCGGCGGGGGTGGTCGCCGAGAGGGCGGCCGTGTGAAGCTCGAGACCGACGACGAGCTCACACTCGCGCAAGCGATCAACACCGGGCTTGCCGCCGTTCTCGAGCGCCACCCGGGGGCGCTCCTGTTCGGCCAGGACATCGCAGCCAAAGGCGGCGTGTACGGCGTGACCCGCGGCCTGCACGCGCGCTTCGGGGCGGGTCGCGTTTTCGACACCCTGCTCGACGAGACGTCGATCCTCGGGCTCGCACTCGGCGCTGCCGTCGGCGGCTTCCTCCCGATTCCGGAGATCCAGTACCTCGCGTACCTCCACAACGCCGAGGACCAGCTGCGCGGCGAGGCGGCGACCCTGCAGTTCTTCTCACAGAGGGCGTTCCGGAACGGGATGGTGGTCCGGATCGCCGGCTACGGGTATCAGCGCGGCTTCGGCGGGCACTTCCACAACGACGACGCCGTGGCCGTGCTGCGCGACATTCCCGGGATCGTCGTCGCCTCGCCGTCGAGGCCGGACGACGCCGCGGCGATGCTCGCCACTTGCGCCGCGTCGGCGAGCGTCGACGGCAGCGTCTGCGTGTTCCTCGAGCCAATCGCGCTGTACCACACGCGTGATCTGTACGAGGACGGCGACGAGGAGTGGTGCGCCGAGCTGACCGCCGAGCACGCTGCCGTCGGCTCGGCTCGAACGTACCTGGACGGAAACGACCTCACGATCGTCACCTGGGGGAACGGTCTCTTCATGTCGCTCCGGGTCGCGCAGCGCCTGGCGACGCGCGGGATCCGACCCGCGTCGTCGACCTGCGCTGGCTCGCGCCGCTCCCGATCGAGGACGTCTCCGTGAGGCCGCGCGACCGGTCGGGTCCTCGTCGTCGACGAGACGAGACGGACCGGCGGCGTCTCCGAGGGCGTGGTCGCGGCCCTCGTCGACGAAAGCTTCGACGGTCGGCTCGTGCGGGTTGCGAGCAAGGATTCGTTCGTGCCGCTCGGCGACGCTGCCAAGCTCGTGCTTCTCTCCGAGGAGGAGATCGAGGCGGCGGCGCTCGCCCTCGTGCGCTAGGCCGTTGCGACGGTTGTCGCTTGCATCGGCGCGCGAAACGCGACAGACTCGCGCGCATGTGTTGCCTCGTCGGTGCTGCCGCGATCCTCGGACCGCGCTTCGCGCTGGTGGTCTGGTGGATCTTCGGGAACAAGGTGGAGATCGCGATCAGCTCGTGGATCTGGGTCGTGCTCGGTATCCTCTTCCTGCCCTGGACGACGCTCGCCTACGTCATCGCGTGGCAACCGGGCGGGATCGACGGCGGCTGGGACATCCTCCTGATCGTTCTCGGCGTCGCGCTCGACATCGCGACCTACATGGCGCGAACCGCGCAGCAGCGCGTCCAACCTCGGTACTGACGCTCCGGGCGCGCCCGGTGAGCGCGACGACGACGGACTCCTCCGAGCTCCTCGACGCGCTACCACGCCGAGGACACCGCGCGGCATACGCCGCTCCTACGGACTCGTGATTCCGGCTCCGCTCGGGACGACGTTCGATGCACATACGGCGGAGACGCTGGTGCTCGTCCTCCTGGCTTCGACACTCGGTGCGGTTCTGTCGAGGTGGTCGACACGAGTCGTCGTGCCCACGGTCATGCTCGAGATCGTGCTCGGCATCCTCATCGGCCCGGAGGTCCTCGGCTGGGCGGAGCCCGACGACCTCGTGTCGTTCCTCTCGGACTTCGGGCTCGCGCTCCTCTTCTTCTTCGCCGGCCTCGAGGTGATCCAGAATCGCGTTCCGATGCGAGTCCTCCGTCGCGGTACCTGCGGGTGGGGAATCTCCCTCGCGATCGCCCTCGCGATCGGCTACGGGCTGACTGCGGCAAGTCTCGACGCGGAGTGGTGGATCATCTCGGTCGCGCTCGCGACGACGGCGCTCGGAGCGCTCGTCCCGATCCTCTCCGACGCTCGCCTCCTGCCGACACCGCTCGGCCAGGCGGCGCTCGGCACGGGCGTCGCGGGCGAGTTCTGGCCGATCGTCTTCATCTCGGTCTTCCTCACGGGGTATTACGGCGCGGTCGAGGAGGTCGTATTGCTCCTCGTCTTCGGTGGCCTGGTCATGCTCGCTGCGGGGATCGCGCTGCGCGCCCGCCACCCCCGTGTGCTCCGGATCCTCCAGGAGACGTTGCACACGACGGGCCAGGTGGGCGTGCGCGGAGCCATCCTCGTGCTCGCGCTCGCCGTCTTCCTCGCGGCCGATGCGGGATTCGAATTCGTGCTCGGCGCGTTCGCCGCCGGGCTGGTCGTCGGGCTCGTCCTGGACTCGCCGGACGGCGCCGTCGTGCGGACGCGGCTCGAGGGGATCGGGTACGGATTCCTCATCCCCGTGTACTTCGTCGTGACCGGGATGACTTTCGACATCGACAGCCTGCTGACCAGCGAGGGGCTTGCCCTCGCCGCACTCTTCCTCGGCCTCTTCCTCGTCGTCCGCGGCGTATCGGCGCTCCTCTGGGTGCGCGAGCTGCAGCCGCGAGAGTTGGCCGGGCTCGCGCTCCTGGGCGCCACGGGGCTCCCGCTCATCGTCGCGATCGTCAGCATCGGCCTCGAGCGCGGTGCCATCCCGGACGACGTCGGTGCCTCCCTCATCGGAGCCGGCATGGTCTCGGTCCTTCTCTACCCGTTCGTCGCGATCCGGATCGCTCCGACGCCCACGGTTGACGAAACTGCCCTATCAGGCTCGTAGCGGCTCGTCGAGCCAGAGTCGGAAGCCTCCGAGGAACGCGTCCTCGTTGTGGCCGAGACGGCAGTTCGGCGGGAGCTCTCCGAGCTCCTTGGCGTTGCCGCCCCCGAGGACCACGTAGTCGGGTGAGAACGCGGCGACGTAGACCTCGATCACGTCGAGCAGCGCCTTCCGCCAGCGCTTGACTCCGAGGCGCTCGAGACCCCGCTCGCCGACGTAGTCCTCGAACGTCCCCTTTCGGAAGGGCATGTGCTGGACCTCCATCGGGACGACGAACCCGTCGATGATGAGCGTCGTCCCGAGACCGGTCCCCAGGCCGAGGAAGAGCATCCGCTCACCCTCGTAGCTGCCAAGCGCCTGCATCGCCGCGTCGTTGATGACCTTCGTCGGCTTGCCGAACGCCTCCCCGAAGTCGAAACCGGCCCAGCCCTCGCCGAGATTGACTGGCTCGCGGACGACACGGCCCTCGACCACCGGGGCCGGAACGCCGACGGATACGCCAACGTAGTCCCAGTCCGCCGTTTGCTCGAGGACTCCCTCGACCATCTGCGCGGCGGTGAGTTCGTGTCCCGACACGAAGCGGCGACGCTCGTCGACGCCGTTCAGCATCGTCTTCACGTGCGACCCGCCGACATCGACGGCGAGCACGGCCGGCGCTCGCGGCTCGACCGGATACCGGTGCGTCTTCGGCGCGCTCAACGTGCGGATCCTGCGGCAGCCTCGTCGGCAACGACCAGCGCCTGCGCAGTGGCGACGCGAGCGGCAGGGATCGATGTGTCGCCGGACCGCAGCTTCCGCGAGTGCGTCGACCTTGTCGTCTCCCGTGACGAGCCAGAGGATGCGGCGCGAGCGGTTGAGCACAGGGTAGGTCAGGGTCATGCGGCGACAACCCTGATACGGGCCCGTGACGGCGACGTCACGGTCGGTGACGTCGAGCACGGGGTCGCCGGGAACGAGGGAGGCCGTGTGGCCGTCCGCACCGAGCCCGAGGTGCACGAGATCGAAGACCTCCGGCAACGTGTCCGCGTACGCGTCTGCGGCAGCGTCGAGATCTGCCTCCTCGACCGGCATCGGGTGGATGGCGGCTCCGGAGTCGGGGGGGAGACTCGCGAGTAGATGCGTGAGGTTGCGCTCGTCGTCGCCTGCAGGCGCGACGCGCTCGTCGACCTGGTAGATCGCCGTCTGCGCCCACGGCATCTCCTCCGAGGCGAGATCGGCGAACATGGCCCACGGTGCGCGGCCGCCGCTGACGGCGAACGTGAACGACCCGTGCTCGGCCACCGCCGCTCGGGCCGTGCTCGGCCACGATGCGCCGCCCCGCGTCTTGCCACGGCGGCGGGGTCGGGAAGGACCTCGATCGCAAGCTCGGTCACGACGTCTTCTCGACGTGGCCCCCGAACTGCTTGCGCATCGCCGAAAGAAGCTTGTCCGCGAACTCGTCGTGGCCGCGAGAGGAGAACCGCGAGTAGAGCGCGGCGGTGAGAACGGGAGCCGGGATGCCCTCGTCGATCGCGGCGATCGACGTCCACCTGCCCTCGCCCGAGTCGGACACGCGGCCGGCGAACTCGTCGAGCGTCGGTGACTCGTGGAGGGCCTGCGGCCGTCAGGTCCAGGAGCCAGGAGCCGATGACGCTTCCGCGACGCCAGACCTCGGCCACCTCCGCTGTGTCGATCTCGTACTCGTAGTAGTCCGGGTGCTCGAGCGGCGCGGTCTCGGCGTCGGCCTCACGCGAGCGCGTGCCCGTGTCGGCGTTCTTGATGATGTTGAGCCCCTCGGCGTAGGCGGCCATGAGGCCGTACTCGATGCCGTTGTGGACCATCTTCACGAAGTGGCCCGCGCCGTTTCCGCCGCAGTGGTAGTAGCCGTGCTCGGCCATGCTCGGCTCGCCGGTGCGCCCGGGCGTGCGCGCCGCGGCCTCGATACCGGGAGCGATCGAGGCGAACAACGGCTCGAGGCGCTCGACGACCTCCGGCTCGCCTCCGATCATCAGGCAGAAGCCGCGCTCGAGGCCCCAGACGCCGCCGCTCGTGCCGACGTCCACGTGGTGGATGCCCTTCTCCTTCAACTCGGCGGCATGCCGGAGGTCGTCGTGGTAGTAGGTATTGCCGCCGTCGATGATCACGTCGCCGGGCTCGAGCACCTCGGCGACGTCGCGGATCGTCTTCGAGGTGATCTCGCCAGCGGGCACCATCACCCAGACGGCGCGCGGGCGTTCGAGCTTGGCGACGAACTCCGTCGAGCGAGGTCGCGCCTTCGGCGCCGTCGGCCTCGATCGCCGTGACGGCGTCCGGGAAGACGTCGTAGCCGACACAGCGGTGCCCGTCCCGTAGGAGCCGCCGCACGATGCCGGCGCCCATCCGGCCCAGCCCCACCATCCCGAGCTGCATGGGTTTGTCCGTGGCCACAGTGCTAGCTCCTTTCCGCGAGGACGAAACGCTCCACGGCGTTCGCGAAGCCGTCCTCGTCGTTCGTCGTCGTAACGTGTTGCGCGGCGCGCTGAACGTCGTCGTCGGCGTTGCCCATCGCGATCGCGAGACCCGAGCGCGCGAACATGAGCACGTCATTCGGTCCGTCGCCGATCGTCGCGATGTCCTCCTCGGGGATGTCGTAACGCGTCGCCAGGAACCCGACGACGTCGCCCTTGTTCGCCTGCGGGTGGGTCGACGTCGAGGTAGTACGGGTGCGAGCGGGACGCCGAGACGCGGTTGCCGAGCTCGGCGTGAGCAGCCTCTTCGGCCGCTTCGACGAGCGGATAGTCGTCACTCACTCCGACGATCTTGGCGACTCCGGCGTCACGTCCGTCGAACGAGTCGACGACGGTCGGCGCGAACTGCACCGTGTGGGACTCGCGCGCGACATGCGGCCCTTCGGGATCACGGACGAGCCACTCGGCTCCCTGATACAGCCACACGCTCAGGTGCTGCGCCTCGAGGAGCGCGACGGTCGGTGCCACCAGCTCGCTCGGGATGACGTGCTCCTCGATCACCTCCAGCCCGGGCTCGACGATCAGGCCGCCGTTGAACGCCGATATCGGCGAGCGGAGCTCGAGCGGCCCGACCAGCATGTTCATGCCGCGCGGCGGCCGCCCGCTCGTCACCGCGAAGTGGATTCCCGCCTCGTGCAGTTCTTGAACGGCCGCGATCGAGCGATCGGTGAGCACCTTCTCCTTGGTGACGAGGGTGCCGTCGACGTCCGAGAGGAGGAGCTGGATCACCTCATCGACCGATAGCGCCTGATGAGGGTGCTCGTCGACGAGTCGTGCGCGAGCTCGGGCTCGTGTTCCGCCGTGAGCTCCGGGACGATCCGGCTCGCGAGAGCCTTGCCCAGCTCGACGCCCCACTGGTCGAACGAGTCGATGCCCCAGATCGTCCCCTGCGTGAAGACACTGTGCTCGTAGAGGGCGACGAGCGCGCCGAGCGTGTGGGGCGTGAGGGCCTCGGCGAGGATCACGTTCGACGGGCGGTTGCCCTCGAACACCCGATGCGGGACGACGGCCTCGGCCGTTCCCTCTGCGCGCACCTCGGCCGCCGTCTTCCCGAATGCCAGCGCCTCCGCCTGCGCGAAGACGTTCGACATGAGGAGGTCGTGGTGGTCGCCGATCGGATTCGGCGTTCTCGCGAACCCGATGAAGTCCAGCGGGATCAGCTTCGTGCCCTGGTGGATGAGCTGGAAGAAGCTGTGCTGGCCGTTCGTCCCCGGCTCGCCCCAGTACACGGCGCCCGTCTCGTAGTCGACCCGCTCCCCGCCGAGCGTCACGCTCTTGCCGTTCGACTCCATCGTCAGCTGCTGGAGATACGCGGGGAAGCGCTTCAGGTACTGGCTGTACGGCATCACGCCCGCCGTCTGCGCGCCGAAGAAGTCGCCGTACCAGACGGCGAGCAGGCCCATGAGCACGGGCAGGTTCCGCTCGTGCGGCGTCGTCCGGAAGTGCTCGTCCATCGCGTGGAAGCCGGCCAGGAGTTCGCGGAAGCTGTCGGCCCCGACCGCGAGCATGGTCGAGAGACCGATCGCCGAGGGCAACGAGTAACGGCCGCCGACCCAGTCCCAGAAGCCGAACATGTTCTCCAGCTCGATCCCGAACGCGGCGACCTCGTCGGCATTGGTCGAGACCGCGACGAAGTGCTTCGCGATCGCGGACTCGTCGCCCAGTGACGCCAGCGCCCACTCACGAGCGGTGCGCGCGTTCGTCATCGTCTCGAGCGTCGTGAACGTCTTCGAGGAGACGATGAACAGCGTCTCGTCCGCGGCGAGGTCGCGCGTCGCCTCGGCGAAGTCGGTCGGGTCGACGTTCGACACGAAGCGGAACGTCAGGTCGCGCCGGGAGTAGTGGCGCAGCGCCTCGTAGGCCATCACCGGGCCGAGGTCGGAGCCGCCGATCCCGATGTTGACGACGTTGCGGATGGGCTTGCCCGTGTGGCCCTTCCACTCCCCGGAGCGCACGCGCTCCGAGAACGCGGCCATTCGGTCGAGCACGTCGTGCACCTCCGCGACGACGTCGACCCCGTCCACGACGAGCGACGCGCCCTTCGGCATGCGCAGCGCGACGTGGAGCACGGAGCGGTTCTCGGACGACGTTGATCCGCTCGCCGCGGAACATCGCTTCCCTTCGCCCGGCGAGCCCACACTCGTCCGCGAGCTGCGAGCAGGAGGCGCGAGCGTCTCGTCGGTGACGCGGTTCTTCGAGTAGTCGAGGTAGAGGCCGGCGCCCTCGGCCGCCAGCCGCTCGCCGCGGCCCGGGTCGGCCGCGAAGAGGTCGCGCAGGTGGACATCCCGGATCTCCGCGTAGTGGTTCTCGAGAGCAGCCCAGGCGGGGCGCTCGCGAAGCGCGGTCATGCGCCGTCTGCCTGCCGGTTCACGCGTGGAGCATTCCAGCTTCGAACGGGAGTCGGGGGCCCACGCGGCTGACGCGATGCTCGCGGCGCGCTGGAGCGATTCGGTCGAACTCGACCGCGCGAGCATCGCCGACCGTCAGGGAATCGGTGGTCCGACGGCCGCCGCAACGAATTCGTAGCGCTGGGTTCGGCGGGAAATCAGCTGAAAACGTTCACGGCGCGCGCGACGACGAGGCCGAGGATCGCCAACGAGACGCTGGCCTGAACGGCCATGGCCATCTTGGCCCAAGGGAGCGAGTGGCATCGCGTCCGTAGGGCTGAAGGCAGTGGCGTTCGTGAACCCGAGGTAGAGGTAGTCGACGAAGAGCGGGCGCCAGCCCGGCGACGCGATATTCGGGTTGAGCTGCTGCGGGAAAGCGAAGTCGGGATAGCTCGGCGGATCATGCGCACGCGCAGCGGAGCCGCCGCTGTCGAGCTCCCAGTAGAGGAGCGCGAAGGCGATGTTGTTCGAGACCCAGACGATCGCTCCCGCCTTGAGCAACTCGCTCGCCGATTCCGTCTCGGGCCCACCCGTGATCAGCGAGTCGATGAGCAAGCCGGTCGCCACCAACGCGTTGAGTCCGAGTACGGCAACGAGCACGATCCCGACTACGCGTAGCTCCCTGGACCGGCGAGTGATCGAGCCGGGATCGGCGACGATCAACGTGACGAGCAGCACGCCTTCGAGCAGAGGCAGGACCCAGCTCGTCCCGAGCTTGAGGTCGTCTGGAAGGAGCAGGGTGAGCACGATCGCCACCAGGACGGCGCTGACCATGGGCCAACGCGCCTCGCCGACGACATCGCGGGGCGTCTTGCTCATCTCGAGCCTGAGGGCGACACTCCCACGGAAGAGGCCGCCGCGTGCTGCGCGGCGCGACGGCCTCGACCCAGGAGAGCCGCGTCTAGCGGACGGTGGTGACCTCGGCCTGGCTCTCGCTCCACCGCGCGGTTAGCGCGTAGAGCACGATGATGCTCAGGGCTATTCCCGTCAGTGACCAGAGCGTGTTCTGGGTGTTGCCGAGAAAGCCGAGCTGGGCGATGAAGTTCAGGCTCACGACGACGATCGCGAACCAGCGTGCCCACCCCTGTCCGGCCCCCAACCCGAGGCCTGCGAGAACGAGCAGCACTCCCCAGATCATCATCGTCCAGCCCCAGCCCGTCAGGTCGAAGACGAGGAAGCCAGACCCAGTGGGCACGTAGTACTCGTCTTCGAACACGGCGATCAGACCCTGAAAGAAGTCGATCGCGCCGACGATCAGCAACACGATTGCGGCGAAGCCGATCCACCCTGCCATGCTCTTGGAGTTCATCCCTACCTCCTGCTCGGAATGTCGCGAGCCGCGTCTGATAGAGGCCCACGCATCTGACGGCGTCAAGAACAATTGCACGTTGTTGCCGGGCGTGCAATCGTCGATGGCGAATCCGGTGTTCGGGCGCGACGTTAGCTACAAGGAGCCGGCCGCGGCCGTCGATGGTTGTGCCCGGCGTTCCGGTCGCTTCCGGCCCGCACGATGTCAATTCGGTGCCTCCTCTTTGTGACTGAGCGGCGCGTAGTCGTCGCATGGCGGGTTGCCCCGCTTGCGCGCCAGTGCCATGAGCACGCCGGATCCGGAGACGGCGAGGTAGGAAGTGAGCACGGCGACGGCGACCGGCGCGATCTGCAGCGTGCCGATCTGGGTGGTGAGGGCGCCGAGCAGGATCAGCGAGAAGGGGGCGGCGACGAGCGCCCCCGGGAGGGCGGCGAACATCGCTGTGAACGCGAGGCCTGCCGGCAGCCCCGGGATCAGCACGTGGGCGGTCATCCCGGCCGTGCCGCCGATGAACAGCATTACGAGGAACGGCCCACCGATGAAGCCGGTGGCCTCACAGAGCGCGAACACGAGGATCTTCGCGAACACGACCGCGATCAAGAGACCGGCGCCGAGTGCCGCTCCGTCCTGGATCACGGTCGTGAGCTGATCGGTTCCGGTGAACAGCGTCAGCGGTAGCGCGACGCCGACGAGGCCGAAGGCGATTCCGCCGATGACCGGCCGCAGGACGGTGAACTTCGCGAGCGGAGCCATGAGTTTCGTCATGACCCCGATCGCGACGGCCGTGATCAGCCCGAGCGCGCCGGCGACGAGGCCGAGGGGAACGGCCGCGAGCATCTGCCAGTCCTCGTACTCGTACGACGGCAGCGCGTAGATCCCGACGAACGTCGACCCGCCGATCGGAAAGTACACCGCGAACGCGACCGAGGACGCCAGCAAAGCTCCGACCAGCGTTTCAGCGAAGCGTGCCGCCTTTGGACGCGCGATCTCGAGCGTGAGAATCGACGCCAGGATCGGAGATGACAAGAGGCCCCCGTACGCCGCGGACATCCCACTGAGCGTGTTCGTCGCGCGCACGTCCTCGCCGAGCTTCTGCCGCTCAGAGACCCAGGTTCCCAGCCCGCCCCCCATCTTCCCCAGTGCGTCCTCGGGCCCGAGGCTCGCCCCACCCGCCAGCGACACCAGCGAGACGGCAACCGCCCCCGGCACCGTGGAGGGCTCGACGCGCTGCTCTTTGAGCGACTCGACCGTGCCCGCCAGCTTGACCGGAACGCGAAACAAGCGCCGCAGCACACCGACGAGCAGGCCGGCCCCCGCGGTCACTGCCACCCACCAGAGGCTCCCGTCGAGCCATCCGGGGTCTTCGGGAGGCGTGAACCAGAGGTTGGTGCCGCCCTCGACCAACCCCAGAAACGCCAGCGCGACAAAGGCGAGCACGACGCCGAACACGATGGCGTGGCCCACGATCCCCCAGAACCCGGGCGACCGCGTCAGGGCGACGTTGTCCGAGCCCGGATGCGAGTCCTCGCCGGTCGCGCGTGTGCTCATCGATCCTTAGACCTCGACAAGGCTCCGGGCGCCGGGCTGGACAGATCGAGGATCGTTCGAGACCGAAGACGAGCCCGAAGGCACCCGAGCTGACGACGTCGCTCTTGCTCGCGGCAGCGACGCCCGTGGCCGGGCGGATGACTCGTCCCGTGCCGCTCTTGATCAGACCGAGCAGCATCATGTCCCCTGCGACCTCGTAGCGACCAAAGCCGCGATCGCGCAACAGATGACGGCACCGCCCGTGTTCTGCTGAGCGACAGCGACCACGGAAACGATCTTTCCACGCGCCTCCCACCTCTGCGCTCTTGCGCGTCTGACCTCGTAGCGACGCTCTGCGACGAGCGCTTCCTGCTCCAAACTTACGCGGCTGGCGAGGCATTCGCTCTGTCGCCGTGCACATCAGTCGTGCGCCGGCCGCACTGAACTTCGGATCTCGGTACTCGAGCTAGGGCAAGCGCTCCTGGTGATACCTCTCCTTGTCCTCCTCGTGCCACTTCGCCTCGTAAGCCTCGGCCTCGGCGAACTCCTGCTCGGTGCGCGCTCCGAGCGTTCGCATCGGTACTAGCGGGCAACTCGCTCGCGGTCGTGTTGCGGCGCATGGCCATGAAGGCGATCACCACCAGCGGTACGGCGATCACGGCGATGATGATCCACGGGATCACGCAGGGCTCCTCATGCGCGGAGCGTACGCCGCGAGGCGCCCCAGCGCTACGACCTCCCCTTGGTGGGCCCATTGGGCCCGTGCGATCATCATTGCGACGGACGTGGCGACGACCGACCATCACTCCGAGTATCTGGCCAAGGCGATAGACGCGCTCACGCCCGAGGGTCACGAGCGGGTGGACGCGCTCCTGGAACAGCTCGCCGCGGCCGTCGGGGACCACGAGGCAGTCGCTCGGTTCGCGGCAGCCCGAAAGGCCGAAGCCGATGTCGGCCGGACGGAGGCTCAGCTGTCGCCGGCCCGGACGCGCGCTCACCCGGCAGGAGCTGGACGTCCTGTTGGGCGGCTTCAGGACGATCCGCGATCAGGAGCCGCTGGACGACGTCGCCGACTGGGCGAATGCCGTCGTGGCGCTGCTCGAAGACGAAGCGGACCGCAACCCGGCGGACTGATCCTGCACCGCCTTCTGAGCGCGCGAGTGTGCGCACTCGCCACCGGTCGACGGTAGTCCCTTCGCCAGCACTCGCTCATCTACTACAACTCAAGGAAGGCAACAGAGGGGATCCGAGTGGCAGGCAGCCCGTTCGGCTTCGACGAGCCGTGATCGAATCTGGGTTCGGGGGCACCTGGCTTGCGCTGGGCGCGCTCGCCGTCACGACGGTCGACCTCGCGCGCCTCCAGTTCGCGACGACGTCGCTCTACCACTTCCTCTTCGTTCCGCTGACGCTCGGGCTCGCGCCGCTCGTCGCGGTCATGCAGACGCTGTGGTACCGGGGGGGCGACGAAGCGTGGCTGCGGCTCGCGCGCTTCTTCGGGACGCTGATGCTGATCAACTTCGCGATCGGCGTCGCGACGGGGCTCGTGCAGGAGTTCCAGTTCGGGATGAACTGGTCGATCTACTCGGAGTTCGTCGGCGACGTCTTCGGCGCGCCGCTCGCGATCGAGGGGCTCGCGGCGTTCATGCTCGAGTCGACGTTCCTCGGGCTCTGGATCTTCGGCTGGGACCGGCTCTCGAAGCGCGTCCATCTGGCGACGATCTGGCTCTTCGCGCTCGGTTCCTGGGCGTCGGCGTTCTTCATCATCAGCGCCAACTCCTGGATGCAGCGGCCGGTCGGCTCGACCGTCAGCGACGGCCGTGCGGAGCTGACGGACGTCTGGGAGCTCTTCTCGAACCGCTTCGGGATCTGGGCGTACATCCACGTGCTGCTCGTCGGGCTCACGACGGCGGCCGTCGTGATCTTCGGCGTCGCCTGCTGGCACCTCGTCCGAGGGCGGAACCAGGACCTCTTCCGTCACGCGGCGAAGCTCGCGCTGATCGTCGGCGTCCCGATCTCGGCGGTGAACCTCGGCGTCGGCAGCCAGATGGGCGTGGTGGTGACCGACTACCAGCCGATGAAGATCGCTTCGACCGAGGCGCAGTGGGACACGTGCCAGCCGTGCGCGTTCTCGCTCTTCCAGATCGGCGGCTTCACGGAGGACGACCAGACACCGTCGTTCTCGATCCAGGTCCCGCACCTCCTGTCGATCCTCGCGACCCTCTCGTGGGACGGCGAGGTGCAGGGGATGACCGCGCTCCAGGCGGCAGTCCGAGGCCGAGTACGGCGCGGGGCGACTACATCCCGCCGGTGCGGACGACCTACTGGAGCATGCGGATCATGGCGTACGCCGGCACGCTCGTCTTCCTCGTCTTCGCGCTCGGGGCGTTCCTGTACTGGCGTGGGAGGCTCGCGTCGACGCGCTGGTTCCTCTGGCTCGGCGTCTTCACGATCCCGCTCCCGTACGCCGCGGCGCTCTCCGGCTGGGTGCTCTCGGAGGTCGGGCGCCAGCCGTGGATCGTGTGGGGCCTGCTGAAGACGGTCGATGCCAACTCACCCAGCGTCTCGACGGCCACGATCGCCACGAGTCTCGGCGTCTTCGTCGTTCTCTACGTCGCGCTCCTGGTCGTGGACGTCGTTCTCATGCGCAGGTATGCGCGCGTCGACCCGCCCGAGGTCGGCGGCGAGGGTGACGAGTTCGCGCTCCCGGCGGCGACGTACTGATGGATCTCGAGACCTTCTGGTTCTGCGTCGTCGCCGTCGTCTGGGCGATGTACTTCCTGCTCGAGGGGTTCGACTTCGGGGTCGGGATGCTGCTCCCGTTCGTCCCGCGCTCGGACGAGGAGCGGAGCACGGCTCTGCGGACGATCGGACCGGTCTGGGACGGGAACGAGGTCTGGCTCGTCGTGGCCGGAGGTGCGACGTTCGCGGCGTTCCCGGCCTGGTACGCGACGATGTTCTCCGGCTTCTACCTCGCGCTCCTGCTCATCCTCGTCTTCCTCATCGTCCGCGTCGTCTCGTTCGAGTGGCGCTCGAAGAGCGAGACGCCCGGCTGGCGGTCGACGTGGACGTGGGCGAACACGATCGGCAGCTTCGGGGCGTCGCTTCTCTGGGGGATCGGGCTGTCGTCGCCTCCTGTACGGCGTCGCCGATCGACTCGGACGGCGACTTCACCGGGAACGTCCTGGATCTGTTCAGCCCGTACAGCGTGTTCGCCGGAATCGCGGTCGTGGCGCTCTTCGCGTTCCACGGCGCGACCTTCCTCACGCTGCGCACGGCGGGCGAGCTGCGCGACCGCGCCGAGGCGGTCGGCCCGAAGGCTCGCGATCCCGGCGGCCGTGCTGGCCGCGGCGTACCTCGCCTGGACCGTCGCGGTCGCGATGGACCGCAACGACAAGGATCTCTTCCCGCCGGTGCTCCCCGCGGCGCTCGGGATCGCGGCGCTCGCGCTCGCGATCGTCTTCCTCTATCGCGGGACGCAACGGGCGGGCATTCGCGATGACGGCGCTCGGGACGATCTCGCTCGTGGCGACGCTGTTCTCGCGCCTCTACCCGCGCGTGATGGTGTCGAGCACCGACTTCGAGAACAGCCTCACCGTCGACAACGCCGCGTCGTCGCACTACGCGCTCCAGGTGATGACCGTCGTGGCGGTGATCTTCGTCCCGCTCGTCCTCCTGTACCAGGGCTGGGCGTACTACGTCTTCCGCGCGCGCCTCGGCGGAGACGCAGGTCGAGACGCACTCAAGCGAGACCACGGTTTCCGAGACTGGAGGCTCGGCATCATGACTCCCCGCGTCGTCATCCTCGGCGGCGGCTTCGCCGGCATCGGCGCCGCGCAGAAGCTGAAGGACGCCGACGCGGACGTCGTGTTGATCGACAAGCACGACTACCACACCTTCCAGCCGCTGCTCTACCAGCTCGCGACGGGACTGCTCGAGACGAGCGCCGTCGGACACTCGCTCCGGGACCTGGTGCAGGATCAGGACAACGCGACCGTCCACAAGACGAGCGTGACGGCCGTCGACCTCGCGGCGCGCGAGGTGCAGTTCGCCGAGATGGCGCCGCTCGTCTACGACTACCTCGTGCTCGGGCTCGGCGCCGAGGTCAACTTCTTCGGGACCAAGGGCGCGGCCGAGCACGCCTTCCCGATGTACACGCTGCGCCGATGCCGTGCGGCTCAAGGAGCACGTGCTCGGGCGCTGGGAGGCGGCGGACAAGGATCCGAGCCTCATCGACGACGGCGCGCTGAACGTCGTCGTCGTCGGCGGCGGGCCGACCGGGGTCGAGAGCGCCGGCGCGCTGGCGGAGCTCTACCGCGGTGACTTCGCCAAGGACTATCCGGCCGTGCCACAGGAGAAGGCCCGCGTCGTGCTCGTCGAGGCCGGGCCGGAGCTCTTCTCGATGTTCAAGCCGGACATCCGCGCCTACACGGTGGAGGCCCTGGAGAAGCGCACCGTCGAGGTGATCACAGGTGAGGCCGTCGCGTCGGTCTCCCCGACGCGCGTCACGCTCAAGTCGGGGACGGTGATCGAGGCGCACACGCTCGTCTGGGGCGCCGGGCTGCAGGGCAACCAGCTCGTGCAGTCGCTCGGACTCGATCTGGAGCGAGGGAACCGGATCGGCGTCGGCCCGGAGCTCACGGTTCCGGATCATCCGGAGGTATACGCCGTCGGCGACATCGCGGCGATCACGGACGCGAAGACGAATCAGGTCCTGCCTCAGCTCGGCTCGGTCGCGCTGCAGTCCGGTGAGCACGCCGGCGAGACGATCGCCAGGCGCATCGCCGGCAAGAAGACGAAGCCATTCAAGTACCGCGACAAGGGAACGATGGCGACGATCGGCCGCGGGGCCGCTGTCGTGCAGATGCTCGGCGGGCGGACGATGAAGGGCAAGACGGCCCAGGTGGCCTGGGGCGCCGTGCACCTCGCGCTCCTGCCGACGAACGAGGACCGCGCGAAGGCGGTGGTCGACTGGGCCGGAGCGGGGTTCACGCACCAGCGCGCCGGCCGGATCACGGTCGAAACCGAGAAGGAGGAGTGATGGCCGACGCGACCGCCGAGTTCTTCGACGACCTCGGCGAGCGCGGGCACGAGCCGCTGCTCGAGAAGGCGACGGGCACGATGCGCTTCGACCTCAAGACGGGAAGAAGGTCGAGCGCTGGCTCGTCGCCGTCGACAAGGGCGACGTCGCCGTGTCGCGCAGGAACGTGCGAGGCCGACGTGCGTCGTATCGGCCGACAAGGAGCTCTTCGACGGCATCGCGAGCGGCGAGGCGAACGCGATGGCGGCGCTGCTCCGCGGCGCGGTGGGCGTCGAGGGCGACGTCCGGCTGCTCGTGGTGTTCCAGCGGCTCTTCCCGGGCCCGCGCGCCGCAGACGGCGCCCGCGCGACCGACTCGTGCGAGGAGGACAGCGATGAGCGACGGCCTCGTCAAGATCCTCGACGGCAACACCTTCGTCGTCAGCGACGCGCACGGCGACATCGAGGCGTCGCTGACCGACCCGACCGGCCTCTTCTCGTTCGACACGCGCTTCCTCTCGCAGTGGGTGCTGACCGTGAACGGCGCAGCGGCTGAACGCGCTCTCGGTCGACGACCTGCAGTACTTCGAGACGCGCTTCTTCCTCGTGCCCGGCACCGGGACCGTCTACATCGACGCGAAGCTCTCGGTGATCCGGCGGCGCGCGGTCGGCAACGGCTTCCACGAGGAGCTGACGATCCTCAACCACGACGAGAAGCCGGTCGACCTCGCCGTCCGCATCGACGCGGGCTGCGACTTCGCCGACCTGTTCGAGGTCAAGGACGCGCTCGCAGAAGAAGGGGACGTACTACGCGCAGCGTCGAGCGCGGCCGGCTGCGGCTCGGCTACGAGCGCGAGACGTTCACGCGCGAGACGCTGATCTCGGCGTCGGCGCCGGCCACGGCTCGACGAGAACGGCCTGACCTTCAAGGTGCGCATCGAGCCCCACGGCGGGTGGTCGACCGACCTGGACGTCGTCACCGCGTCCGGGGCCGGCGGCACCTACGTACGGCCGAAGTACGCGCGCGGAGCGCGACGGGCTCGGCCGAGCATGGAGCTGAGCCTGGAGCGGTGGCTCGACGGAGGCGCCGCGACTCGAGTGCGACTGGGACGCGCTCCGGGCGACCTACCGGCGCAGCCTCGTCGACCTCGCCGCGCTGCGCTTCTCGCCGCCCGTCGCCGGCGGGCGGAGCCTGCCGGCGGCCGGCCTGCCGTGGTTCATGACCATGTTCGGCCGGGACAGCATCTTCACCAGCCTGCAGGCGCTGCCGTTCACGCCGGAGCTCGCGGCGACGACGCTGCGCGCGCTCGGCGACTGGCAGGGCAGCCGCGTCGACGACTTCCGCGACGAGGATCCGGGCCGCATCCTCCACGAGATGCGCTACGGCGAGATGACGGCCTTCGAGGAGCGGCCGCACTCGCCCGTACTACGGCTGCGCCGACGCGACGCCGCTGTACGTCGTGCTGCTCGACGAGTACGAGCGCTGGACCGGCGACACGGAAGCTCGTGCGCGAGCTCGAGCACGAGGCGCGCGCCGCGCTCAACTGGATCGACGAGTACGCCGACCTCCTGGGCAACGGCTACATCTGGTACCAGCGGCGCAACGAGAAGACCGGCCTCGAGAACCAGTGCTGGAAGGACTCGTGGGACTCGATCTCCTACCGCGACGGCACGCTTCCCGGCTTCCCGCGGGCGACCTGCGAGCTGCAGGGCTACGCGTACGACGCGAAGGTGCGCGGCGCCCGCCTGGCGCGCCTCGTCTGGAAGGACCCGGCGCTCGCCGACAAGCTGGAGAAGGAGGCCGCCGACCTCAAGCGCCGCTTCAACCGCGACTTCTGGGTCGAGGACGGCGAGTACTTCGCGCTCGCGCTCGACACCGAGGGCAAGCAGGTCGACTGCGCTCGCCTCGAACAACGGCCACCTGCTCTGGAGCGGCATCGTCGACAAGTCCAAGGCGAAGGCGGTCGCGCGAGCACCTGCTCGGCCCGCGGCTCTTCTCCGGCTGGGGCGTCCGGACGCTGGCCGAGGGCGAGGGGCGCTACAACCCGATCGGCTACCACGTCGGCACGGTCTGGCCGTTCGACAACTCGTTCATCGCCTGGGGCCTGCGCCGCTACGGCTTCAAGGAGGAGGCGGCGCAGATCGCCGCCGGGCATCCTCGACGCCGCCGAGTTCTTCGACGGGCGCCTGCCGGAGGCGTTCGGCGGCTACGAGCGGACGGTGACGAAGTACCCGGTGCAGTACCCGACCGCGTGCAGCCCGCAGGCCTGGTCGACGGGCGCGCCGCTGCTGCTGCTGCGGACGATGCTCGGCCTCGAGCCGCTCGGCGACCACCTCGTCGTCGATCCGGCGCTGCCGACGGGCATCGGCCGCCTCGAGCTGCTCGACATCCCGGGGCGCTGGGGCCGGATCGACGCGTTCGGACGCGGCCGCGTCGACGTCGACCAGCCGAACGCGGAGCACGCGCGGGCGCACGACGAGCGTCAGACGATCGAAACGGAAGGGGACGAGATGAGCGCCACGGAAGCATCACCGCGCCGCGAGCGGACTGCACGGCGAGGAGCCGTCGCCGGCCGACGTCTTCGTCGTCTTCGGGATCACCGGCGACCTGGCGAAGGTGATGACCTTCCGGTCGCTCTACCGGCTCGAGCAGCGCGGGCTGCTCGACTGCCCGATCGTCGGCGTCGCGGTCGACGACTGGACGGTCGACCAGCTCGTCGAGCGCGCGCGCGAGTCGATCGTGGGCACCGGCGAGCCGCTCGACGAGAAGGTCTTCGACCGCTTCGCCGCGCGGCTCTCGTACGTGTCGGGCGACTTCACCGACGCGGCGACGTACGAGCGCGTCGGCGAGGCGATCAGCGGGCGCGAGACGCCGGTCTTCTACCTCGAGATCCCGCCGTTCCTCTTCGGCACGGTCGTCAAGGGGCTCGCCGAGGCCGGCCTGACGAAGACCGGCGCGGGTCGTCGTCGAGAAGCCGTTCGGCCACGACCTCGCGTCCGCCCGCGCGCTCGCCGACGAGCTGCACCAGTACATCGACGAGTCGCAGCTCTACCGCATCGACCACTACCTCGGGAAGATGGGCCTCGAGGAGATCCTCTACCTCCGGTTCGCGAACACGATGCTCGAGCCGGTCTGGAACCGGAACTACGTCGAGTCGCGTCCAGATCACGATGGCCGAGGACTTCGGCGTCGAGGACCGCGGCCACTTCTACGACCCGGTCGGCGCGCTGCGCGACGTCGTCGTCAACCACCTGATGCAGGTCGTCGGCGCCGCCGCGATGGAGCCGCCCGCCGGGGGCGACCCCAAGACGATCAAGGACGCGCAGGTCGCGCTGTTCCGCGCGGTCAGCGACGGCCGACCCGGCCCACTACGTGCGCGGCCAGTACGACGGCTACCTCGAGATCGACGGCGTCGCGCCCGACTCGACCACCGAGACGTACGCCGCGCTGCGCCTCGAGATCGACAACTGGCGCTGGTCGGGCGTGCCGTTCTTCATCCGCACGGGCAAGCGGCTGCCGGTCACGCAGACCGAGCTCCGGCTCGTCTTCAAGCACCCGCCGCGGCTCGGCTTCGCGGCGCTCGACCGACGGCCGGAGCCGAACCAGCTCGTGATCAAGCTCGATCCCGTCGACCGGCGTCCGGCTCGTCCTCGACGCGCACCGCGCCGACACGGCGACGGCGGCGCCGATCACGCTCGACATGGAGTTCGCCGACGAGGGCGGCGAGGGCGCGACGCCGTACGAGGTGCTGCTCCACGCGGCGATGGTCGGCGAGAGCACGCGGTTCACGCGGCAGGACGGCGTCGAGGAGACGTGGCGGATCATGCAGCCGCTGCTCGACGCGCCGCCGCCGGTCCACGCGTACGCGCCCGGGTCGTGGGGCCCGCAGAGGCGCGACGAGCTCGTCGCGGGTCACGGCCGCTGGCACGAGCCCTGGATCGCGTCATGAGCGCCGCCGACGACGGCGGCGGAGCCGCAGCGCGCAGAGCGCGGCCGCGCCCTCGCCGTTCCCGCCGATCGCGGACTACGCGTTCCTCTCCAACTGCCACACCGGCGCGCTCGTCGCGCCCGACGGGGCGATCGACTGGCTCTGCGTGCCGCGCTTCGACTCGCCGAGCGTCTTCGGCAGCCTGCTCGACCGCGGGGCCGGGACGTTCCGCTTCGCGCCGTTCGGGATCAACCACCCGACGGCGCGCGTCGTACGAGCCGGGAACGAACGTCCTCGTGACGACGTGGAAGACGCCGACCGGCTGGGTCGTCGTCCGCGACGCGCTGACGATGGGCCCTGCGGACCACGAGGACACGATCACGCCGCACACCCGGCCGCCGGCCGACGACGACGCCGAGCACATGCTCGTGCGCACCGTCGAGTGCCTCGAGGGCCGCGTCGAGGTCGAGCTCGTCTGCGAGCCCGTGTTCGACTACGGGCGCGAGCCGGCCGACGTGGACGCTCGTCGACGGGGATCGTCACACGGCCGACGCGACGCGGCGCCGGCCAGACGATCCGCCTGCGGATCGGATCTCGCGCTCGGCATCGAGGGCAACCGCGTGCGGGCGCGGCACGTGCTCGAGCCGGGCGAGCGCGCCTACTGCGCGCTCTCGTGGGCGGAGGGGCTCGCGGCGCCCGCCGACGTGGACGAAGCGGCGGCGCGGATCGCGGCGACGACGCGCTTCTGGCGCGGCTGGCTCGGCCGGGCGCGCATCCCCGACCACCGCTGGCGCGACCCGATCCAGCGCTCGGCGCTGGCGATCAAGGGCCTGACCTACATGCCGACCGGGGCGACGGTGGCGGCGCTGACGACCTCGCTGCCCGAGACGCCGGGCGGCGAGCGCAACTGGGACTACCGCTACACCTGGATGCGCGACACGACCTTCACGCTCCAGGCGCTGCACTGCCTCAACCTGGACTGGGAGGCGGACGAGTTCATGCAGTTCGTCGCCGACGTCGAGCCGAACGAGGACGGCGCGCTGCAGATCATGTACGGGATCGACGGCCGCCGCGACCTGACCGAGTCGACGCTCGACCACCTGTCCGGCTATGCGGGCGCCCGCCCGGTGCGCATCGGCAACGGCGCGTTCGACCAGCGCCAGAACGACGTCTTCGGCGCCGTCCTCGACTCGATCCTGCTGCACACCCGCCGGAGCAAGCGCCTGCCGCGCGGCTGTGGCCGATCGTCAGGTCGCAGGCGGAGTGCGCGACGCAGGTCTGGCAGCAGCCCGACCAGGGCATCTGGGAGGCGCGCGGCAAGCCGCAGCACTACGTCTCGTCGAAGCTCATGTGCTGGGTCGCGCTCGACCGCGCGGCGAAGCTGGCCGAGATCCGCGGCGACCCGGAGCTGCAGGCGACGTGGCGGGCGACCGCGGAAGAGATCCGCGCGGACATCCTCGAGCACGGCGTCAGCGACCGGGGCGTGCTGCGCCAGCACTACGAGACCGACGCGCTCGACGCCTCGACGCTGCTGGCGGCGATCTTCGGGTTCCTGCCCGGCGACGACGAGCGGCTGCGGACAAGACGCGTGCTCGGCGATCGCGGACGAGCTGACGGAGCGACGGCTTCGTCCTGCGCTACCGCACCGACGAGACCGACGACGGGCTCTCCGGCAAGGAGGGGACGTTCCTCATCTGCTCGTTCTGGCTCGTGTCGGCGCTCGCGATCGTCGGCGAGATGCAGCGGGCGCGGGACCTGATGGAGCGGCTGCTGCGCATCGCCTCGCCGCTCGGCCTGTACGCCGAGGAGTTCGACGCGGACACGGGCCGGCACCTCGGCAACTTCCCGCAGGCGTTCTCGCACCTGGCGCTGATCGAGGCAGCGGCGCGGATCATCGTGGCCGAGCGAATCGAGGAGATCTCGTGATGGAGCCTACGACGTCATCATCATCGGCACCGGCGCAGGCGGCGGGACGCTCGCGCGCCACCTCGCTCCATCGGGCAAGCGCATCCTGCTGCTCGAGCGCGGCGACTGGCTCCCGCGCGAGCCGCAGAACTGGTCGGACCAGAGCGTGTTCGTGGACAACCGCTACGTCTCGCCGGACACGTGGTACGACGCGAAGGGCAAGCCCTTCCAGCCGCGGGTCCACTACTTCGTCGGCGGCGCGACGAAGCTCTACGGCGCGGCGCTGTACCGGCTGCGCAAGGAGGACTTCGGCGAGCTCCGCCATCACGACGGCATCTCGCCCGCCTGGCCGATCTCGTACGACGAGCTCGAGCCGTACTACACGCTCGCCGAGCAGCACTACCAGGTGCACGGCGCGCGCGGCGAGGATCCGACCGAGCCGCCGGCGAGCGCGCCGTATCCGCTACCCGGCGGTCTCGCACGAGCCGCGGATCCAGCAGCTCGCGGACGACCTCGCGGCGGCGGGCTATCGGCCGTTCCACGCGCCGTGCGGGATCATGCTCGAACGAGTCCAACATGCCGTACAGCACGTGCATCCGCTGCGCCACGCTGCGACGGCTTCCCGTGCCTCGTCCACGCCAAGTCCGACGCGGAGGTGCTCGGCGTGCGGCCGGCGCTCGAGCACCCGAACGTCACGCTGCTGACGAACGCGAAGGTCGTGAGGCTCGACACGAACGACGACGGGCACGGCCGTCACCGAGGTGGTCGTCGAGCGGGACGGCGGCGAGGAGCGGTTCGCCGGCGACGTCGTCGTCGTCGCCTGCGGCGCGGCCAACACGGCGAAGCTGCTGCTGCAGTCGGCGAGCGACAAGCACCCGAACGGCCTCGCCAACGGCTCGGACCAGGTCGGTCGCAACTACATGTTCCACGACTCGACCGGCGGTGCTCGCGCTCTCGCGCGAGGAGAACCCGACCGCCTACCAGAAGACGCTCGGGCTCAACGACTTCTACTTCGGCGCGCGACGACTTCGAGTACCCGCTCGGGAACGTCCAGATGGTCGGCAAGTCGACGGCGCCGATGTTCCGCGGCGAGCGGCCGGGCGAGACGAGGCTCGCGCCCGAGTGGACGCTCGAGCGGATGGCGCGCCACGCGATCGACTTCTGGCTCTCGACCGAGGACCTGCCGCAGCCCGACAACCGCGTGACCGTCGACGGCGACGGGAACGTCGTTCTCACCTACACGGAGACGAACGCGGAGGCGAAGAAGCGGCTGTACGGGAAGGTCAAGTCGATGCTCGGGAAGCTCGACATGAACCCCGACCACCTCATCCACCGCTTCGCGTACATGAAGAACGACATCCCGATCGCCGGCTGCGCGCACCAGGCCGGCACGTGCCGGTTCGGCACCGATCCGGAGACGTCCGTGCTCGACGTGAACTGCAAGGCGCACGAGCTCGACAACCTGTACGTCGTCGACACGAGCGTCTTCCCGAGCATCGGCGCGGTGAACCCGGCGCTCACCGCGATGGCGAACTCGCTCCGCGTCGGCGACCACCTGCTCGAGCGGATGGCCTAGCCCGCGAGTCGGGACAGCCGTGGTCAGCCCTTCCGGCGAGCAGTTCGAGATCGCATTCGAGAACCAGCGCGCGGTCGTCACCGAGGTCGGCGCGGGGCTCCGCGCGTACACGATCGACGGTCGGGACCTCATCGACGGCTACCACGTCGACGAGATGGCGACGGCAGGCAGGGGTCAGGTCCTGATTCCCTGGCCCAACAGGCTGCAGGAGGGGAGCTACGAGTTCGACGGGGCGAGCTACCAGCTTCCGCTGAACGAGCCGGAGCACTCGAATGCGATTCACGGGTTCGTCCGCTGGACCGCCTGGACGCTGACCAGCGAGCGCGAACCGGGTGGTGCTCGGGCACGTCGTCCATCCGCGGCCCGGCTACCCGTTCACCCTCGCTCTGCGTATCGAGTACAGCCTGTCCGAGGACGGCCTCGCGGTGCGGACGACGGCGACGAACGTCGGGACTGATGCCTGCCCATACGGGTGCGGGGCGCATCCGTACCTCACCGTCGGCACCGCGATCGTCGATCCTGTGCTCCTGCGGGCGCCGGGGCGAACCGTCCTGCACGCGACGAGCGAGGCATTCCCACCGGCACAACGCAGGTCGACGGGAACCGAATACGACTTCCGCCAGCCGCGGGCCATCGGCGCCGCGAGGCTCGACCACGCCTTCACCGATCTCGAGCGCGACGCGGCCGGCGTCGCCAGCGTCGAGCTCGCGAATCCCGAGAGCGGGGCCGCCCTCACGCTCTGGGTCGACGCGAGCTACCCGTACGTGATGCTGTTCACGGGCGATCTGCCCGATGTCCAACGACGCGGCCTCGCCGTCGAGCCGATGACCTGTCCGCCGAATGCGTTCAGGAGTGGGGAGGGGCTGTCCGCCTCGAGCCCGGGGACGTGCGTCACGAGCACGTGGGGGATCACTCCGCGGAGTCCGTAGCGCGGCCTCGTCGCGGGCACGGAGCGGAGTAGCCTCGGCGCGTGCGTCCGTTCGATTCGCGTCTTCTGCATCGCGCCCGGCCGGTGCGAGTCCTGCTGGCGGTCGATGCGGCTCTGGGTGTCGTCGCGGCGTTCCTGGTTCTGGCACAGGCCGTTCTCCTCGCGCGGGTCGCCGCGCGCGGCTTCGACGGTGCGTCGCTCGAGGCGGTTGCAACCCCGCTGGTCCTGTTGCTGGGCGTGGTCGCTGCGCGCGCGATCGCGGCGTGGGGGTTCGAAGTCGCAGGAAGGCGCGCTGCTGTCGAGGTTGGCTCGCAACTGCGCCTGGAGCTCGTCGAGAGCAGGCTTCGCGCGCAACCGGAGCGCTCGACGGCGTCCAGAGCGCCGAGGTCGCGACAGCAGCCGTCGCGGGCGTGGACGCTCTCGAGACGACGTTCGCCCGCTACCTGCCGCAGGTGATCCTCGCGCTCGTCGTGCCGGTTGCGGTTCTCGTGCTCGTCGCCTCGATCGATCCGATCGCCGCCGGGGTCATGCTCGTCACGCTCCCGCTCGTCCCCGTCTTCATGTGGCTTCTGGGCAGGTACACGGAGCATCGCGCTCGGGAGCGCTGGCAGGCGCTCACGCTGCTGTCGACGCACTTCCTGGACGTCGTGCGCGGGTTGCCGACGCTGCGCGCGTTCAACCGTGGCGGCGCGCAGGCCCAGCGGATCGGTGAAGTCAGCGGCGAGTACCGGCGCGCGACCATGGGCACGCTTCGCGTCGCGTTCCTGTCCGGGACGGTGCTCGAGCTCGCCGCGACGCTCGGGATCGCCCTCGTCGCAGTCGTAGTCGGGGTCCGGCTGGTCGAGGGCGGGATCGGCTTCGAGGCGGCACTGACGGTCCTGGTGCTCGCGCCCGAGCTCTACCTCCCGCTCCGCAATCTCGCGGCGCAGTTCCACGCGAGCGCCGACGGGCGGGCGGTGGCCGACGCGCATGCTCGGCCTCGTCGAGGAGTCGCAGTCGACGAGCACCGGCTCGCTCGCCCCGCCGAGCCCGCTCGACGGTCCGATCAGTTTCGAAGGCGTCTCATACGCGTATCCGGCCCGGGAAGGCGCTGTTCTCGACGAGCTCGAGCTCGAGCTCGCGCCGGGAGAGACGGTCGCGCTCGTCGGGCCGAGTGGGGGAGGGAAGAGCACGATCGCAGCACTCCTGCTCGGGCTCACCGAGCCGACGGGAGGACGAATCACAGTCGTCGGTCGTGATCTCGCGACGCTCGACGTCGCGGCATGGCGCACGTGCATCGGCTGGGTGCCGCAGCGGCCGACACTGTTCCGGGGGACGGTCGCGGAAAACATCGGGCTCGGCCACCCGTCAGCGGACGAAGCGCGCATCGTCCAGGCGGCCGAGCTCGCCGGTGCGCACGAGTTCGTCTCTGCGCTGCCGCTCGGGTACGCGACGCATGGTCGGGGACGGTGGGCGCCGCCTCTCGACCGGTCAGGTGCGGCGACTTGCGCTCGCCCGCGCGTTTCTCCGCGACCCCGCGCTGCTGATCCTGGACGAGCCGACCGCCGACCTCGACCCGGAGAGTGCGGCGGTCGTCCTTGCCGCCGTCGAGCACCTGCGTGTCGGGCGGACCGTGCTTCTCATCGCACATCGACCCGAGCTTGCCGCCACGGCCGACAGGATCGTTCTGCTCAGTGGCGGACGCGCACTCGAGCACACGGCGGCGGTTGCGTGATGTCGACGCTCGGCCGCGTCGTTCGGCTCGCATCGCCCGCGCCGGCAGGGATTGCGCTATCGGTCGGGCTCGGCACGCTCGCTCTCGGCTTCGGCGTCGCGCTCATGACGACAGCCGGATACCTGATCTCGCGTGCGGCGGAGCAGCCGCCGATCCTCGCGCTCGCCACCACGATCGTCGTCGTTCGCTTCCTCGCTCTGGCTCGCCCCCTCGCCCGCTACCTCGAACGCCTCGCATCGCACGATCTCGCGCTGCGAGCGATGGGACGAGTTCGCGCCCGCTTCTACGAGCGCATCGAGCCGCTCGCGCCCGCGGAGCTCGAGGCGTACCGGCGAGGGGACCTGTTGAGCCGCATGGTGGGGGACGTCGACGCATTGCAGGGTCTCTACCTGCGCGGGCTCGGCCCAGCGCTCGTAGCCGTTCCGGTCGCGATCGCGTGCGTCGGCGTGATGGCGGCGATGCTCCCGGCTGCCGCGGCGGTCCTCGCGGTCGGGCTCGTCCTGGGCGGAGTCGGCGTTCCGGCGATTGCCGCTGCACTCGGCAGGTCCGCCGGGCGACGGCAAGCCGCTGCCCGGGGGCGGCTCACGGCCGATCTCGTCGAGCTCCTTCGGGGCGCGCCCGAGCTCGTCGCCTTCGGTCGTGAGGACGAGACTCTGGCACGGGTGCAAGCGGCAGATGGCGAGCTCACTCGTCTCGCCCGCCGGGACGCGCTCGTGGCCGGCTTCGCCGACGGTCTGGCCATTCTCGTCGCCGGCGGGACCGTGGTCGTCGTCCTCGCCCTCGCCGTCTCGGCCCACGAGACGGACGCGCTCGACCGCGTCCTCGTTGCCACGCTCGCGCTGCTCGCGCTGTCGTCGTTCGAGATCGTCTTGCCGCTCCCGACCGCTGCACGCGAGCTCTCGGCCACGCTCGGGTCGGGCAGCCGCGTCGTCGAGATCATGGAACGAACGCCGACCGTCACCGACCCCGAGCATCCCGTCGCAGCCCCCTCGCGACGGCCGACCGTGGCTCTCGAAGGGGTCACGGCTCGCTATGCCCACGAGCCGGAACCTGCGCTCGTGGGCTTCGACCTCACGCTCGAGCCCGGAAAGAGGGTTGCGCTCGTCGGGCCGAGCGGGGCCGGCAAGACCACCGTCACGAACCTCCTGTTGCGCTTTCTCGACCCGGAGGAAGGCCGCGTAGAGATCGACGGTCGCGATCTGCGCGAGTATCGCCAGGAGGACGCCCGCTCGACCTTTGCTCTCGCCGGCCAGGACGCGCATCTGTTCGACTCGACGATTCGCGAGAACCTGCGCCTCGCCCGGCCCGAGGCGACCGAGGCGGAGCTCCGAGAAGCGCTCGCGCGCGCATGCATCCTCCCCTGGGTGGACTCGCTCGAGGACGGCCTCGACACTCTCGTCGGCGAGGAGGGGCTGCAGCTCTCGGGCGGACAGCGGCAACGCCTCGTCCTCGCGCGCGCCCTCCTCTCCGACGCGCCGGTGCTTCTCTTGGACGAGCCGACCGCGCATCTGGACCCGGCCACTGCCGAGTCCCTCGTCTCCGACGTGCTGAACGCCGCCGACGGGCGCTCGGTGCTGCTCGTCACGCATCGAACCGAGGGTCTCGAGCTCGTCGACGAGGTTGTCGACATGTCGAGGGCATAGGCTCCGCGCGTGGCCGAGATCCTCGCTCTCGTCGCTGCGTTTCTCTTCGCCCTCGCCGCCACGTTGCAGCAGAAGGGCGCGCTCGCGCTCGGCGACTCGCTCGGCTCGCCGTCGTCGTTCTTACGGCTCGCGAAAGAGCGGATCTGGCTGCTCGGCTCGATCGCGCTACTGGTCGGCTACGTCGTCCAGGCCGCAGCCCTCGACCGTGGTCGACTCTCGGTCATCCAGCCGTTGCTGGTCATGACGGTCGTCTTCGCACTCCCGCTCGGCTACTGGCTCACGAGCCAGAGCGTGGGGCGGCAGCAGATTGGGGGCGCAGCCGTGATCGTGGTGGGTCTCGCGGTGTTCACGGTCTTCGGCGACCCCGCGGGCGGGAAGGACAACGCACCGTTCTCGCAATGGGTGATCCCGCTCGCCGTGTTCCTCGGGATCGCAGTGGCGGCGACTCTCATGGCAAGTCGCGGCTCACCTTCACCCACGCGAAAGGCCGCGCTCTACGGAATCACCGCGGGGTGCTGTTCGGACTGTCCGCGGCGCTCGCCAAGCCGACCGTCGAGGCGCTACACGACGGTCTCGACGCGGTCCTGACGAGCTGGGAGGCCTACCTCATGGCGGCGACCGGAGTCGCGGCGTTCGTCGTCCAGCAGGTCTCCTTGAGCTCGGGGCGGCTTGCAGCCTCCGTGTCGACCGTGTCCGTCTCGAATCCGATCGTCGCGATCGCCATCGGCGCGATCGTGCTGGACGAGACCCTGGCCCGGCCCGCATGGCACATCGTGGTCGGTGTCGGGGGCCTCCTGGCGGCGCTCGCAGGAGCGGTCGCGATCTCGCTCGCGAGCGACCGCCCGAAGTAATCAGCTCTCGGGCGCCGCCTCGTCGTCGCCGGTGAGGCCCTTGCCTCGAGTGGCCTTCATCTCCGCCGCCTTGACCTTGGCATCGGAGTAGGACGTCCTCACCAGCGCCGAGCCGCCCTTCCAGCCGAAGACCATGCAGATGAGGAGGATCGCGAAGCCCATGTTGAAGGCGGTCGTGATCAGCTGCTGGCTGATGGAGTAGGCGGTGGCCGTGGTCGAGTCCGTGTAGTTCTCCAACGCGAACGTGTTGAACGCCTGGTTGACGCCGACGCCGCCGGGCGTGAAGGACAGGAGGTTCGCGAGCTGGTTCGACCCGAGCACGCTCATCACCGAGCCGAACGTCACGGGGATGCCGTAGGCGGCGAGAAACACCACGATGACGCCGATCTTCGCGATGTAACCGCCCATCTGCGGGAGCAGGACGAGCTTCACGTAGGCGCCGAGATCGCCGAGGATGGCCGCGCCCGCCTTCGCCTTGAGCCACATCTTCTTCACCCAGGCCCAGAAGATGCGCATGAGGATCGCGATCAGGAAGACGGCGCCCGCGATGATCCCGAGCGTCAGGACGGGATGATTCGTGATCGCGTCCCTCTCGTCTCCGAACTGGAACTCGAACGAGCCCGCGACCTGGCTGAAGAGGTACAGGTAGATGAGCGTCCCGACGACGAGGTAGAAGATCTTCTGGACCATGTACCCGGCCAGGACGCCCGGGAACGTCGAGCCCTGGACGACCGCGACGAACATGAGCAGCGTCACGAAGGTTCCGATGTTCGCCGGGAGCACGTTGTTCAGCGCGACGCCGACCGCGTACGAGGCGAGCACCGGCATGAACGTGACGCCGCCGGGATAGGCGTAGCGCAGGATCCCGTACCACCCGAGGGCGGTCAGCACCGTCTGCGCTCCCTGGAAGAGGCAGCCGAGGATGATGTAGCCGAGGGAGATCTCCTTGACGGCGTCCCACAGGTTCTCGAACCAGCCGATGATGTCGACGCCGAGAAGGTGCAACAGCCCGAGCAGCACGACGATGCCGACGAGCCACGCGACGATCCGCCCGACCCGCCGGCCCGTCGACTCGGGCTTGAGGCCTGAGGGATCGAGGGCGATGTCGCTCATCGCGCCGAGCCTAACGCGTGCGGCGGCTCCTCACTGCCGCGCCACGCGCGATCCGGAGCCGCTCCTCGGGCGAGACGAGGTCGGGGCCATCGTCGTCGCTCACCGCGGCTAGATCGCGAGGCTGATCGGCGAGGTCGCGATCCAGACCAGCGTGCAGAGGAAGACGGTGCAGCCGAGAGCGACCGTGACCATCTGGAGGCGACGGTCGCCAACCCTCGTGCTCATACCGGCGAAGAACAAGGAGACGGCGAAGAGCACGACCCCGAGGACGTAGTTCGAGCCGCGCTGAATGTACAGACGGACCTGTGCCGCGGATACCTCGGCCTCGGCGTCGAGGCGCTCGGCCTCGGCGTTCGCCGCGAGCTTGTACTGGGGCATCGCGAAGGGCGTCAAGGGCGCGTCGGGGTTCTTGAGAGGCCGCGTCGCGAACCAGGCGTCGACCGCGGGCTTGAACTCGGCGCGGAAGCGCTTCAGGTAGAAGTCGGCGAGCAGCGTCTCGTCGCGTGCGTAGGCGTCGACCCACTGGGTGAACGTCGCGACGTCGATCTCGGTCTGCGCCTCCGCCAGGCCTTGAGCGCGCGCGGCGTCGATCCTGATCGCGTTCGTGCGGCTGGCGGCCTTCGCCTGCTCGCCGTTCCAGCGGGTCGCCTGGTATCCGCTCCACGCCGTCGCGACGGCGGCGACCGCCATGAGGAGCGTGGCGACGAGTTCGACGCGGTCGGTCAGCTGGGCTCTCCGTCCGAGTCGCACGGCGGCTCTGCCGTGTCGCCCAACGCCTGTCGTGCCTCGTCGAGGATGACGAGTGATCGTTCCATGGCCGCCGGCTCGAGCGCTCCGACTCCTCGGTAGGGGTTGTCCAGGGCGTGAATGGCGAGCAGCGTGATGGTGACGACGGCGGTCGCCGAGCCGATCAACATCGCCTGCGACCTCGCGAGCTCGGCGCTGTCGGCGAAGAACAGCATGAACGTGAACACGACCGCGGCGGTCAGGAAGAGGACGATCCAGATCGACGTAGGAATGATCCCGGCTGCGCCGTGCAGGCGATCGCCGCGCGCCTCCTCGCGGTCGGACGTCTGGTCGAGCCACTTCCCGTAGGCGGCCTCCTCCGCGGGGGTCTCCGGCTGGACCGTTTCGAGCGTCCTGAAGAGCGCCAGCGCCCACGGGCTGATCGCGTCACCGGCGGTGCCGTCTTCCATGCGTGGCCACTCCTGCTGCACGACGTACCGTCCGTAGCACTCGAGCTCGCCGCGGAGTCTGGTACGCGCAGTCGCCGGTAGGAACTGGGCCGTCTCGTATTGCTGGACGAGGACGAGCGCCTCGGTCTCGGCACCGCTCCGCGACTCGTCGTAGCTCGTGAAGGCGAGGAAGAGGACGAATCCCGCGAAGATCGAGAACCCGGTCGCAAGGACGCCGAACACCCCGGATGCGCGGTCGCCGTCGGAGAAGTAGCTCCCCTCCGGCGCCCGTCGCCGGACGAGGAGGATCGCGCCGACGGCAACCGAAACGGCGGCGACGACGATGAGGATGCCTACGGCGAGCGTCATCGGCGCTACAGGCTAGTCATCCGGTCGGTGATGACCGCATCACACCAGATGGTCTCGCACGATCTGCGCTGCTGTGAAAGAGTGAAAGGCGTTCCTACAAGGAGGTACAAGCGTGCTAGCAGCTGACTATCCGTTCCTCGACATCCTGTGGACGATGCTCATCTTCTTCCTCTGGATAGCGTGGTTCTGGCTCCTCATCACGGTCTTCGCGGACGTGTTCCGCCGGGACGACATCTCGGGCGTGAAGAAGACGCTCTGGCTCATCTTCGTGATCCTCGTGCCGTTCCTCGGCGTGTTCGTCTACCTGATCTCGCAGAGCGACGACATGGCGAAACGGAACATGGAGCGGGCCCAAGCGCAGCAGGCCCAGATGGACGACTACGTGCGAACCACCGCCGGCAGCGGTGGGGCCGCGGCGGAGATCGAGAAGGCGAAGGGCCTCCTCGACTCGGGCGCGATCACGCAGGCCGAGTTCGACGCGATCAAGCAGAAGGCGCTCGCGCAGGCGTAAACGGAGAGAGGAGAAGCGATGGAAGAGATCGGACCGGTCGACTACCTCGTCGTCGCCTTCCCCGGAAACCAGTTCCGCGGGGAGATCGGGCCTGCCATAGCGGAGCTCATCGAGGCGGGGACGATCCGCGTCATCGACATCACGTTCGTCGGCAAGAACGCCGACGGCGAGGCAGTCGCGATGGAGCTCACGGAGCTCGATCCCGAGGTGCAGGCGGCGCTCGAGAGCACCGGCGTCGAGGTCGGAGGCCTCTTCAACGAGGACGACCTGATGGATGTCGCGGAGGGCCTCGAGCCCAACTCGTCGGCGGCACTCCTCGTGTGGGAGAACGTCTGGGCGAGGAAGGTCGCTCAGACGATGCGAGATGCGGGAGGCGAGCTCGTCGCATTCGAGCGGCTGCCGCACGACGTCGTCCAGGCCGCCCGTGAGTGGGCCGTCGAGCAGGCCAATGCCTAAGGAGGAACAGAGATGATGAGGAGACGAGGACCCGGGCTCGTGCGCGCGGCCGCCACGACGGCGGTCGTCGCCGGGACGGCGGGGGCGGTCCGCCACCGCCAGGACCAGAAGTACGCCGCGCAGGACCAGGAGGCGTACGACCAGCAGGTGGCGGCGCAGCAAGCCGCTTACCCGCCACCGGCCGCGGTTCCCGACGAGCCCGACTACGCGGCGGAGCTCCAGCAGCTCGCGCAGCTGAAGAACCAGGGCATCCTCACCGAAGAGGAGTTCGAGGCGAAGAAGAAGCAGATCCTCGGGATCTGACGCCGACGCTCGACCGCACACGAGTGCCGACGCCGCCGAGCCACGAGCTCGCCGGCGTCGGCGGCTCGACGAGGTCTAGCAAGCCTTGGTGGACGCACCGTTGGGTGGGCCGCGGCTAGCTTTCGAGCATGAACACCACACCGATCGTCCTGGTTCCCGGGTTCTGGCTCGGCGCATGGGCGTGGGACGAGGTCGCGGAAGCCCTTCGCGCCGACGGCCACGACGTCACGGCGCTGACGCTGCCCGGTCTCGAGTCGGTCGACGCCGACCGCTCCTCGATCACCCTCGCCGACCACGTCGACGCGATCTGCGATGCCGTAAAGGCGGCGGGGCGGCCCGTCGTGCTCGCCGTGCACAGCGGCGCTGGCGCCCCCGGCTATGCCGTCACCGACCGCATCCCCGAGCAGATCGCGGCGATGGTCTACGTCGACACCGGCCCGGCGAAGGGTGCGCTCGACCCCGACTTCGAGGGCGCCGAGGTACCGCTTCCGTCGCCGGAGGAGCTCGCGGCGAACGAGAACCTCGACGGCCTCACCGAGGAGCACCTCGAGACGTTCAGGCGGCGAGCCGTTCCGCAGCCGAGTGCCGCGGTTCTCGAGGCCGCGGAGCTGACGAACGACGCGCGCCTCGACATCCCGAGCACGGTCATCTGCACGGGGTTCACCTCCGAGCAGTACAGGGAGGCCATGAAGGAGGGCTACTCGTTCCTCGCCGGCCTGGCGGAGCTACGCGACGTGACGTGGGTGGACATGCCGACGAGCCACTGGCCCATGTGGTCGCGCCCGCAGGAGCTGGCCGCGATCATCGGCGACGTCGCAAGGGGCGCGTCCGACGATTGACACGAGCATCGTGACGTCCGATAGTCGCGCTCGTGCAAGGGGTTCGGGCGAGGCAGGTCGGGCTCGCGGCGGTAGCGCTCATCGCAGCGGTGAGCGCCGGCGTCGCGAACTCGGCGCCCTCTCAATCGGCCGCGTCGCTCGTCGGCACGTGGGCCAGGACGACGACGTGCGCCGAGCTGACGACTGCCTTGCGCAGCGCAGGAATCACCAAGCTCGTCGGCGAGATGGTCGTGGGGAACGGCTTCATCCCCGGCGTTCGGAGCCCAGGCGAGCTCCGGGATCCGGCAAGACCGTGTCTAGGAGCCGTTCCCCGGAGGCACTCGCATTTCTTCCTCGAGAACGGCGAGTTCGGCTCGCTCGACTGGAACGCCGACCCGGTCGACGACGGGCGCTATCGCGTGACCAGGCCCGGAACGGTCACGATCTCCAAGGAGTTCCCGAACGTCTCCTTCCGCTTCCGGGTCCGCGGCAACAGGATCAGCTTCACGCCCCTCGTTCGCAAGGGCTGCCAGACGTTCCGCTGTGCCTGGGCGATCTCGGTCGCCTACCCCGGGAAGACCTGGACGCGTGTGGGGTAGACCTCGTCGTCCTGGGGAGCGCAGGCGGCTGGATACGAGAAGAGGCCCTGCACTCTCCGAGGGCAGCCCTCTGCTGTTCGGCCAGACAGGGACGGTGTGGCGACGGCCTGCATGGCGGCTGCCATGGGGCCCTGAGGTCGTGCCGTCGACCCCGAGCGTCGTGCATCGGGGAGCGAGCGCGGATCTCTGAGCGGCGACGATGTGGCGGGCGTTGCTGGTGAGCACGACCTTCGATCCGCCACGTTCCATCACCGACCTCCAGCTATTGCCAACTGTGGCGTTCGCGAGCCGGTCGCGGCACTCGTGCTGGCCTCGACGGTACCCACGTTCGCCTGGGCATTGGGACGGTCCCAGAGCTATGGAACCTTCTCGTCCGTTGCAAAGATCGGAGTAGGCCTTGAAGCCCGGCTGCTCCTGCAAGATCGGCAACATGCCCTCCTCGACCCGACGCGTGAGCTCCTGCGCGTCACCCGTGTACGTGTATGTCGCAACGCGACCGTGCATAGAAACCTCCTGTCCTGCCGCCCATCGCCTCGTGGCACCTCCACGACGGCGTGGCGGCTGAGTGGAAGGCACCTTTACAGATTCGCGGTGCCAACGTCGGACTCGAACCCACTACACCTGGCTTGGAAAACCGGCGAGCCGACCGCGTCGATCAGTGGGGTGGTGCGGCCCGCGCGGCGGCGACGGCTTCGAGCCGGGAGTTGACGCCGAGGGCCTGAAGGAGACGGCGTATGTGGTTCCTGACCGTCTCGGTGCTCAGGTGGAGCTCGGCGGCGATCTGCTTCGTCGAGCGGCCCTGCTCCAGAAGACGGAGCACCTCGACCTGGCGGGGGGTGAGATGCGGGGGCGGCGCTCTGGGTGTGTCGTCGGGGCGTTCCTCGATCAGCCCGAACACGCCGACAACCGTTTCACCGTTCCTGAGCGGCACCGAGCTGACCTCCACGGGCACCTGCGTCCCGGCGGTCGAGACGAGGTGGCCGGTCACCTCGTGGGCCACGGAGGTGCCGAGCATCTTCTGAGCGAATCGCTCGCGGGCGCGGGGCCTGTCCTCGGGTGCCATGACGGAGGTGAAGTGGCGACCGCGAACGTCGCCGAGAAGCTGCTCGGCTGCAGGATTCATCCACCGGACGAAGCCCGTTTCGTCGAGGACGTAGCTGGGGACGCCGACGTTCTCCAGTGCCTGCTCGACGTCTCCGCCGACTGCCAGGCCGGTGCCCATCACGGAAGTGTGACCGATCCGCGCGCCGGGCGTCGTCGTCGAGTTCTCCACAGCCTCTTCCCTTCGTGCATCAGTTGCCTGCAGCGAAAGCCTCGGGGGGACGCAGCACCCACTCGTACGGACGTCTCCAGAGGGAACGAGCCGGGACGCGGTTCGCTTAGCCAACGCCGATGCCGGACGTCGGCCACGGCAGGATCATCGCCGAGGCGCGCGATACTAGGCACGCGCGTTCAACTGGTCTAGCGTTGTCGCGTCGACGCGGAGGGAGCGCACGATGCGCATCGAGTCATCGGTCACGGCGATCTCGTGGATCCCGTCGGAGGCGGTCGAGGGGATGCTGCGCCTGCCCTTCGAGCACGGGATCGCGAACTACGACGAGCCGCCGCCGGGCCGGCTGGAGCCCGGCGACCTGGATCGTCTGTTGGCCGAGAACCGCTTTCGGGAGGCAAACGAGCTCAAGGCCTGGATCGAAGTCGACGACGGGAGGATCGTCACGCATGGACAGGAGGGGCGAGGCCTCGTCGGCTCGACGAAGTTCAGCTTCGGCCGCTGGGGGATGACGATCCCCGGAGTCGGCTTCGACGTCCTCCGCTCCGAGCCCGAGATGAGCGAGAAATCCGTCCGCTTCGTGCAGACAGTCGGCGGGCGCGCGGGGTTCCCGCAGCCGCGGCGCGTGGGCGGGAAGCCGTTCTTACGCATCCACTCCGCGACGGCCTGGACGTCGCTCGGGCTCACGATGCGGGCCGACGGCTCCTCCGGGCACGAGATCGTCGCTGCGAGCCCGTTTCCGCGGCACTGGATCTACGACCAGAACGGCGACCTGATCGCCGAGTCGGGCACGGTCGACTTCAAGAGGTGGTACAGCGACGCACAGGGCGACGACACGCCGTGGGGCGCCGAGGAGTCGCCCTCCTTCATCGCCGCCACGGAGACCGCGCTCGAGCAGGCGCTCTCGCACAAGTTGATGCAGGGAGAGAGCCTCACCGAGCGGCGCTCGCTCGAGCCGGGCGAGACGCTCGTCGAGCAGGGCGAGCACGGCAGAGCTGTATCTGCTGCTCGACGGCTTTCTCGCAGTCGAGGTAGACGGTGAGGCGATCACCGAGATCGGCCCAGGGGCGATCCTGGGCGAGGGCGCGTCGCTCGGGGACGGCACGCGAACGGCGACGCTGCGCGCAATGGTGCCGTGTCGCGTCGCGCCCATCCCGGCGAACCTCGTCGAGTGGCACGAACTCGAAGCGATAGCGGCCGGCCGTC
>CAWEGY010000019.1:0-28509 GCA_963808865.1 uncultured Gaiellaceae bacterium
GACGGGTACTGCGAGGCCGACGAAGCTGAACGTCGTCGCCGTGTAGTCGAACGCGCTGTACTGGCGTAAGGCCGAGTAGACGCCGACGCAGACGGCGATGAGGATCGCGAGGATCTCCGCGACGACGACGAGCTGCAAGGTGTGGCCCATCGCGCGCTTGAGATCCGGCCAGATCGGCTGGTCCGACACGGTTTCCGTGCCGAACTTCGCCGTGAACATGTCCTTGACCCAGTACAGGTAGCGGACATGGATCGGCTCGTCGAGGTGCTTGCGCTCCGAGATGTTCTGGATCGTCTGCTCGGAGATGCCCGGCTGCTGCTGGAGGAAGCCGAGCGGGCTCGTGACGAGGCTCATCCCCCAGAAGACGAGGATGCTCGCGGCGATCAGGACGACGGTGCTGTACAGCAACCTGCGAATCACGAAGGTGAGCATTCTTCGCTCCTGATCCTAGAACGATGTCCCGCCCCCGCCTAGTGGCGGGGGCGGGACGGAACGTGCGCCGAGCGAGCTCGGCACGGTCGAACGTGTGACTACGACGTGACACTCCAGGTCTCGGCGTTCCAGGTCGAGCCCTGCTGCGTCGGGTTCTTGATGACGTTCTTGGCCTTGGTTGCGTTGAGCAGGTAGGCCGGCCGCGAGAACAGCGGAATCGAGTAGACGTCCGCCGCAAGCATGACCTCGGCCTGCTGCAGGAGCTTGGTGCGTGCAGCCTCGTCGGCCGTGAACTTGGCCTTGTTGAGGAGTGCTGTCGCCTTCCTGTTGCACGAGGCGGCGTAGTTCTGGTCGCCTCCGCAGCCGCCGATGCTGGCGAAGTTGCCGGTGTTCGACGGGCTGCTCAGGAACGTGAACATCACGACCTGCCAGTCGCCGTTGGTGAGCGTGCCACCACCGAAGAGGACGGCCGCCGAGATGAAGCGTGCCGTGAACTCGATGCCGATGCTCTTCAGCTGGCGCTGGATGATCTCGTACGTCAGGGCTCGGAGCGGGTTAGCCGACGTGGTCGTGAACGCGAACTTCAGCTCGCCCACGCCCGGGCAGCTGAAGATCTTCGAGTTGCCGGCGGACGGGGTGTCCGGGCCGCCGGTGCAGCCGTTCTTCTTGAGCATTGCGATCGCGTTCCGCTGGCTGAACTTCCAGCGCGCGTACGGCGTCTGGTACTGCGGCTCGAACGGCTTGAAGATGTTGCTCTGCAGGACCGGCAGCTCCTTGACCGAGCTGACGAGACCTGTCTTGACGTAGAGCACCTCGCGGATCTGGCCGCGGTTGATGCCCGTGATGATCGCCTGGCGGACGTACGCCTTCTTCAGTGCCGGGTGAGCCTTGGCGCCCTGCTGGAAGTCGATGTGCTCCCACTGGTAGCCAGCGCCCCCCTGCACCTTGAACTTGGGGTCCTTGTAGAAGTCGACGATCTGGACCTGCGGCTGCGGCTCGACGACGTCACCCTCGCCGCTCTTCAGCGCCTGGAACTGCGAAGCGCCCGCGAGATAGCGGAAGACGATGCGATCGAGAGTAGCCGCCTTGCCGGCCTTGTAGGCAGCGTTCTTCAAGAGCGTGAGCTGCGTGCCCTTCTGCCAGCTCCCGAACTTGTAGGGACCGCTCGCGATGTCGAGCGAGTCCGACCAGAGCTTGTTGAAGTCCTGGCCTGCGACCTTGTGGGCAGGCATGAGCTGGTTGCCCACGATGCCTTCCCAGTTGTAGAACGCCCGCTTGGGCTTGAAGGTGACCGTGAAGGTCTTGCCCTTGGCCACGACCCTCGCGATGTCCTCCCAGCCCTCCCGCGCGGTGATGTCCCAGTTCGGGTTCATGATCGTGCGGTAGGTGGCGACGAAGTCGGCACCCGTGATGGGCCTCCCGTCACTCCAGACAGCGGTCTTCTTGTACGTGGCGGTGACGGTGAGAGGCTCGTTCTTGAGGATCTTCGGGCGAGCTTGGAGCAGCTCGGGAACCCGCTGCACCTTGTCGTTGTAGATCACGCCGGCGGCGAGGATCTTGTTGAGCGCCAGCGAGACGGTGTAGCCGTTACCTTCCGACAGGAACGGGTTCAGAATCCCGGGCTCCTGGTCGTGGATGACGACGACAGTGCCCGCCGAGGCGCGCTCTGGCTTCGCCGTCGCGGACGGTCCGACTACGAGGCTCGTGACGAGCACGAGCGCGCCCGTCAGAAGCAGTAGCGAACGTTTACGCATGTATCCCTCCGTGTGTGGGTGGTGATGACGACTCGTACACTCGATCGACGGCGCCTATAGCCAGCCGCTCCGCTGAACGCCCCGATCGGGTGCATGACAATACTCTGAGACGCCTGTGACGGCAATTCGTTAGAAGGGAGATCGAACATGCGAGTTCCGCGTGCAAACGACCCCCGCGAGAGCACGTTCGCCATCGCGGCGGACGACGCCTCCCGACTCTGGTCGGAGGCCGGCCCTGCGCTCGAGGAGGCGGTCGACGTCCAGTGGTACGAACAGCACGGGACCGCGGTCGACCGGGCCGCGTTGACCCTATGCCGGCTTCGCCGAGCCATGGCCTCTCAGGGCGGCATGCCGGAAGTCGGCGACGGAGCGGTGCGCGAGGTGCTCGCGAATGCGAGCCCGGAGGCTGTCCTGTGGATGGCGAGCAGGGCGATCTCGTACATGGACGAGAACGGCTTCCCCGAGGCGGTTGGGCCGTGGTTCCCGTACCAGCCGGAGCCGCCCGCTTCCTAGCGATCTCGGCGCCAGAGCAGGAGACCGAGCGGGAGCAGCGCGGCAGCCGCGAAGTAGGGCGCGAGTGCGATGCGTGCGCCCTGCTCGCCGCGGACGATCGTCGGGCCGTCGCCGAAGACTGCTCGAGCGGTCTTCTTGGCCGCCGCGACCTCCGTCTCCGAGAACGCATTGCCGGACACGGCCTCGGCGAGACCGTCGAGCACGACGCGGGCGGACGGGTCGGGGCTGTACTGCGGCTCCGGCGCTCCCTCCGTGAAGACCTTCTCGTCGGAGTGCCAGAAGTGCACGAAGACGACGCGCGTCACGGGCGGGGCGCCGAACACCCTTGCCAGCCGCGCGCCGGAGACGACCTGCGACTCACCGTCCGTGAGCACCACCAGGAGTCGCTTCTTCGCCGTCGGCGTGAAGAAGCGCTGGCTGCGGATGGTCGCAAGCGCCTCGAGATTGGTCGCGTTCTGCTCGAACGTCGAGCGCGGCGGCGGCTGCTCGATGCCGAGCGACTTGTCGAGCGTCGCGTCGAACACCGCCTGGTCCCCGCTCGGGAAGAGATGCGGGAGCGTGCGGTCGGTGATCGACGCGACTCCGAACCGGATCTCGGGCAGCGACGAGCGGATCGACTTCGCGACCGCTTTCGCACGTTCGATGCGCATGGCCGACCCCGTGTCCTGCCGGGCGAGCATCGAGCGCGACACGTCGAGGACGACGAACGCCTCGGAGTCGGTCCGCTCGCGCACGGTCCTCTTCTCGTCGTAGACGGGCTGCGCTGCCGCCACACCGACGAGGGCGCCCGTCGCGAGGAGCGCGGCGACGGTGACGGCGAACGTGCGCGCTCTGGGCTCGGCGAGGTTCAGCCGGCCACGGATCTTTCGCGCGCGTCGCCGGAAGACGAGCAGCACCACGAGCGGCAGGAGGACTCCCAGCGCGAGCGCGAGACCCGATGGCACGAGCAGCTTCATCTTCAGTACCCGCTTCCGGGCTCGCCCGCGCCCGCTCCCTGCGAGCCGCTCCCGCCCGGGCTCGGGTTGGAGCCGGCAGCCGCCTCGCTCAGCTCGAGGCCGCGGCCGCGCTGGTATGCGAGCTCCAGGTTGAACTTCGGCTCGGCGTTCGACGGGTCGAGCTCGATCGCGAGAGCGAGATTCGAGATCGTGCCGGACAGGAGCGCCTCGCGGTCCTGGGTCTCGTAGACGAAGCGCGCGAGCCCGAGCACTCCCAGCAGGCTCGCCGCGCGCGAGCGCGTCTCGGCATCCGGGGCGGCTGCCACGATCGCCTCGAGCCGAGCCTGGGCCTCGTTGCGCTTGAGGACGGCCTCCGGGTCGGACACGACTGCGTCGTCGAGCTCCGCGAAGCGCAGCGCCCGGACGGCCTGCCTGAGGTCGATGTCGTCGTCGATGGCGAGCGCCGCCTTCGCGGGATCGAGCGGCAGGAGCGCGTCCCTCGTCCAGAGACGGGTGTTCTCGACGGAGGCGCGGTAACGCACATCGCTCGTGTTCATGGCCTCTCGCCAGCGGGCGACGTCGACTGCGAACAGGACGAAGACGACCGCCAGCGCGAGGCAGAGAACCGCTCCCGCCCCGAGCGCGGCTCTGGTGAGGAGCTCCCGACGGCTCACGAGGGCGCTCCTTCACGGGTGAGCGCGACCCGGGCGCCGAATCGCTCGTACGCCGCGAGCGCGACGAAGAGCAGCGCGCCGAGCACGAGCAGGGAAGACGAGAGCGGAACGGACGCTGTCTGCGGTTCGGCTTGCTCGTTCGTATCCTGGGGCGCGAGCTCGAAGGCGCCCTCGTGGAGCAGCCCGCCGAAGATCAGGCGCGCGTCGCTCGACGGTGCGAGCGCGAAGGCGCGAAGCTGGATCGGGCTCCGGCGGATGCTCGCGACCACTCGCGAGAGCGAGGGCACGTCGTCGGGCGCGGTCTCGAGATCCGAGACGAGGAGGATCGAGCCGGACTCGACCCCGTCGCGCTCGAGCATGTCGCGGGCCAGCTCGAGTGCCGCCGACACCTTCGTCCCCGCCCGGAACGTCACCGACCACGGGTTCACGGGCGGGCCGAGCCTCGGCGGAACCAGGAGCCGCAGCATCGGGCGCAGCTCGGACGCCGGCGTCCCGGGCGGCAGCAGCTCATACGGGATGTCGGAGAAGACGACGAGGCCGATGCTCGCGTTCTCGGCGATCAGCCGACGGAGCGCGAGGCGCACCGCGTCGTAGTCCTCGTCCTCGATCGAGAGCGAGAGGTCGACGACGACGACGCCCGTGGTGCCGTTGGGAACGAGCCCGGGCGGTCGCGTCTCGAGGTCGCGGGCCGAGGAGATCGCGGCGAGCACGAGCGCGACTGCCGCCGCCCCGAAGACCAGGGGCAGCAGGCGCGCGCGCCACGTCGCCCGCGAAAACGCGTGTGCGTCGTGGGTGTCGATCCCCCGCCGTCGGAAGAACGTGAACGCTGCTCCGGCTAGGCACGGCCGTTCGCCTCCTCCTCGTCGACCGGCTCCTCCACCTCGGGCAGCGCGCTCCGCACGCGAGCGGCGAGACTCGCCGTCTTCTCGATCGGGGGCGCATCGGGGGACCAGGCGAGCACCTTGGCCTCGTGCGCGAGCCGCTCGTCGCCCCAATCCGCGAGCTCGAGCTGCTCGGCGACCTGCTCGAGCGCGCGGCGTTGGTCTGCCGCGCCGTTCGTGCGGATCGACAGCTCGAGCAGGACGAGGGCCTGCTCGAGGGGACTCAACGCGGGCGCGGGAGGGGGCGCAGGTGGTGGCTCGGGCGGAGGCGCCGGCAGTCGGCGGGGCCACGCAGCGAACGCGAGCGCGAGCCCGCCGACCGCGAGGACCGCCGCGCCGCCGAGGAGGAGCGCCATGAGGAGCCCCGGCGAGATTCCGTAGCTCACCGCCGGGAGCGTCAGGACGTCCGCGCGCCAAGCCGGCTGGAAGGGATCCGCGTCGCGGGTTCCGGCCGCGAAGCGCGAGAACACGCGGATCGACGGCAGCGGAAGGTCGATCGAGCTCTCGTCGACCGGCTGATCGGCCGGGGCGCCGTAAGCGATCCGCCCGGGCCGGAAGTCGTAGCGCTCCGACTGTCCGGACGGGACGCAGGTGCCCGTGATGCAGCGCAGGACGTAGGTCGTGCGAATGTACGCGTCGTCACCGTCGTCCTGGCGCGTCGTCGTCGCGGAGCCGACGACCTCCCAGGGTTCGAAGTCGGCCTGGACGCGAACCGAGGTCGGATCGACGCGTGCCTTGTCGACCACCGTGTCGACCCGGGCACGCACCGAGTCGCCGAAGAGCACCTCCCGCGGTGCCACCGTCACCTCGGCCTCGACCGCCGGCTGCCGGTCCGCCTGCGCCGACCCCGCGCCCTCGTCCGAGCCGCGACTGCCCACGAGGACGACCGCAAGTGCACCGAGGAGCACCGCGAGGACGATTCCCGCCGCCAGGACCATCCCACGGCTGACCTGCAGCTCACGCACCGACGATCCGCCTCGCTCGCCGGAGGTCTACCCACGAGAGGAACGCCGCGAGCACGTCCGACACGTTGGACGACGACACGACCACCGGGTCGATGTCGAGGGAGCGGAAGCTCGCGAGCAGCACACGAATCCGCTCCTCGTTCGCCGCTCTGCGGGCCGCGACCTCGCCCTTCCGTAGACGCACGGGTGTCAGCCGCCTGCTGCGTGGATCTCGGAGGGGGAGCACCATGCCGTGGACGTCGGGGAAGCTCTGGTCCCACGTGGGATCCTGGATCACCACCGGCACCACGTCCCAGCGATGCTCGATCGCCGTGAGCCACAACGCCGACGACGGCTGCGGGATGAAGTCGGAGAGGATGAAGACGAACGTCCCGGGAGTAACTGCGCGGCCGTGCGAGGCGAGGTGCTCGACCGACCGCTCGAGCCAGTCCACGGGTCCGCCGTACTCCGACGACCACAGGCGCTCGTCACGGAGCTCGATGAGCTTGCGCTCGCCTTTGGGCTGGCGCCAGTGCGGGTCACCGTCTGCGTAGTCGAGATACCCGACGAACCCGCCCGCAGCGCCGGCGCTCGCGAGGACGAGCTCGACCACCGTGCGCATCGCCTGCGGCTTGTCCAGCCACGGCAGCGACGGATCGTAGGCCGCCATCTCGGGCCGCCGGTCGCAGACGATGATGATCTTCGGCGCCTCCTCGGCAAAGCGCTCGCGCACGACGAACTCGTCGGCTCCTCGCGCGGTCGAAAGCCGCGCGGACGCGGCCCAGTCGATCGAGTCGATGTCGTCTCCTGGCCGGTACGGGCGCGAGCCGGCCACATCCGTTCCCGAGCCGCGGCGGAGGCTCCTCATCGTCCCGAACGAGCTCCCGATCACCCGGCGACGCGGGACGAGCGGAAAGGTCAGCCGCGCGCCCGGCACCGACTAGCTGCCGGCGTCAGACCGCACGGGTCGGACCCCGTCGCTCTCGAAGAGCGGATCCTCCTCGGAGCCCGGTTGCGGTGCGAGCTCGAGACAGCTCAGCCGAAACTCCTCGACCGCCTCCAGCCACCCAGTGGCGCGGGCGCGCGCCACGAAGGCCGGGGTGAAGACGACGCGGTGCACGAGCACGGGAGAGAAGAGGCGCTCGATGTCCTCCGGGATCACGAAGCTGCGACCGTCGAGGAGCGCCCAGGCGCGCGCGGCGCGCTCGAGCGCGAGGCTGCCGCGGACCGAGCTGCCGATGACGACCGCCTCCTGTACGCGCGTCGCCCGCACGAGCTCGACCACCCACTGCCGGAGCACGTCGTCGACGTAGACGTGCTGTGCCGCGGAGCGCAGCTCGTGCACCTCGTCGAGGCTCACGGCCGGCTGCAGGTCTTCGAGCGGATGCGAGTAACGCTGCTCGCTGAGGATGCGGAGCTCGTCGTCGAGCTCCGGATAGCCGAGGGCCGTGCGCAGGAAGAAGCGGTCGAGCTGCGCCTCGGGCAGCGGGAACGTGCCCTCGTACTCGATCGGGTTCTCGGTGGCGAGAAGCAGGAACGGGAACGGGAGCTGACGCGTGACGCCGTCGACCGTCACCTGCTGCTCGGCCATCGCCTCGAGGAGTGCGGACTGCGTCTTCGGCGTCGCGCGGTTGATCTCGTCGACGAGGACCACGTTGGCGAAGATCGGCCCCGCGCGGAACTCGAAGTTCCTCGTCTTCTGGTCGAAGACGGACAGCCCGGTGACATCCGTCGGCTGGAGGTCCGGGGTGCACTGGATTCGCTGCGGGACGGCGCCCTCGATGCTCCCCGCGATCGCCCGGGCGAGGACGGTCTTGGCCGTGCCCGGCACGTCCTCGAGCAGGACGTGACCGTCGCAGGCGAGGGCCGTCAGGACGAGCTTGATCTCGTCGCGCTTCCCGTAGACCACCGTCTCGATGTTGTCCACGAGCCGGTCGGAGATGGCCCCGGCGCGCTCGAAGCGTTCCGGCTCGGATGCAGCAGCGAGAACCGGTTCCACCGGCGCGATGGTATCTGGGGCTGGATATGGGGCAGGACTCGTCATGCCGCGCGCTAGCAACTTCTACGTCGCACTTCGCGAGTTGTTAGGAGACGTGTCCCAATCTCGCCTAGCGCCGACCGAACGTCGCCATTAAGGGCCGAAGGCCGGCTTCGCCGGCCGGGAGGCCAAGCGCGGCCGTGTCGTGCACGGCACGAAGGAGGGGTCTCGTAGGGGAACCATGGGTTCCCCTACGTGAGCGCCTCGGCGCCCGCGACCACTTCCAGGATCTCCTGGGTGATCTCGGCCTGCCGCGCCCGGTTCATGCTCAGCGTCAGCGAGTCGATGATCTCGGCCGCGTTCTTCGACGCGTTGCGCATCGCAGTCATGCGCGCGCCCTGCTCGGACGCGGTCGACTCGAGCAGCGCGCGGTACACCTGGGTCTCGAGGTAGACCGGCAGGAGGCGCTCGAGGATCTCCTCGGGCTCGGGCTCGAAGATGAAGTCGCCGCGAAGGGTGTCCGCTGAGCGCTCCTCCTCGTCGGTCTCGAGGATGTCGGCCGAGATCGGGAGGATGTCCTGCTCCGTCACCTGCTGCGTCAGCGCCGAGATGAAGGTGTTGTAGACGAGCACGACCCGGTCGACCTCTCCCGTGGTGAAGAGCTCGCCTACCCGGTGCGCGATGGCCTGCGCGTCGGCGTACGTGGGACGATCCGTGAAGCCCGTGTACTCGCCCGCGAGCTCGCGGCGGCGGAAGAGGAGCGTCGAGCGACCCTTCTTGCCGACTGCCACCCAGCGCACCGCCTTGCCCTCTGCTTGCAGCGAGCGCTCGAGCGCGAATGCACGACGGATGATCTGCGCGTTGAACGAGCCGGCGAGGCCTCGGTCTCCCGCGAGCGGCACGATCGCGACCGTCTCGACGTTCTCGCGCTGCTCGAGCAACGGCAGGCGAACGGACGACGCCGCGCGCCCCACTCCCGCGATCAGCTCGTTCATCGTCTCCGCGTACGGCCGCAACGCGGTGATGCGCTGCTCCGCGCGGCGGAGCTTCGCCGCGGCGACGAGCTCCATCGCACGCGTGATCTTGCGCGTGTTGCGAACGGAGCGGATGCGCCGCTTGAGGTCTTGAACCGAGGCCATAGCTCTTGGTCTTCCCAGGCAGTCGTGGGCGCTAGCCCACGAGTGCCCTTCTCTTCCTCGACGTTGAACACGCCCTGGAAGTGCTCGAGCTCGGCCTTGAGCTTCTCCTCGATCTCGTCGGAGATGTCGCCAGACTCGCGGATCGCCTTCAAGACCGTTCCCTCCGTGCGCAGGTGCTCGCGCAGCTCGTCGTGGAAGCGCGGCACCTGACCGACCGGCACCTTGTCGAGCCAGCCGTTGATCCCGGCGTAGATGGCGACGACCTGCTCCTCGGCGGCCCACGGCTGGTACTGAGGCTGGTTCAGCGTCGCGACCATCCGCTCGCCACGGCCGAGCGCGCTCTGCGTCGCCGCGTCGAGCTCCGATCCGAACTGCGAGAACGCCTCCAGCTCGCGGTACTGCGCGAGGTCGAGGCGGAGCCGTCCGGCCACCTTCCTCATCGCCTTCGTCTGCGCGTTGCCACCCACGCGCGAGACCGACGTGCCGACGTTGATCGCCGGGCGCACGCCCGAGAAGAAGAGGCTCGACTCGAGGAAGATCTGCCCGTCGGTGATCGAGATGACGTTCGTCGGGATGTACGCGGCGATGTCTCCCGCCTGCGTCTCGATGACGGGAAGCGCCGTGAGCGAGCCGCCGCCGAGGTCGTCGGAGAGCTTGCACGCGCGCTCGAGCAGCCGCGAGTGGAGGTAGAAGACGTCGCCGGGGAACGCCTCGCGCCCGGGCGGGCGTCGGAGCAGCAGCGAGAGCTGGCGGTAGGCGTCGGCGTGCTTCGAGAGGTCGTCGTAGATGCAGAGCGCGTGCTTGCCGTCATAGAGGAAGTACTCACCCATCGCGCAGCCGGCGAACGGCGCCATCCACTTGATCGGCGCGGCCTCCTGCGCGGGCGCCGAGACCACGATCGTGTACTCCATCGCCCCGGCGTCGCGGAGGCGCTCGACGACCTGCGCGACCGTCGAGCCCTTCTGCCCGATCGCCACGTAGATACAGATGAGGTCTCCGCCGCGCTGGTTCAGGATCGTGTCGATCCCGACTGCGGTCTTGCCGGTCGAGCGGTCGCCGATGATCAGCTCACGCTGGCCGCGGCCGATTGCGGTCATCGAGTCAATGGCCTTGAGCCCCGTGTACATGGGCTCCTTCACGGGCTGCCGCTGGATGACGCCGGGCGCCTTGAACTCGAGCGGGCGACGCTCGGTCGCCTCGATCGGGCCGAGCCCGTCGAGAGGATTGCCGAGCGGGTCGACGACGCGCCCGAGGAGCCCGGGCCCGACGGGGACGCTGATGACCTCGCCGGTCCGGCGTACCGGCTCGCCCTCCTTCACGTGGTGCCACTCGCCGAAGAGCGCGGTGCCGACGTTGTCCTCCTCGAGGTTGAAGGCGATGCCGATGACGCCGTGCTCGAACTCGAGGCGCTCGAGCGCGACACAGTTCTCGAGGCCGTGGACGCGGGCGATGCCGTCGCCCACCTGGAGGACGCTGCCGACCTCGGACAGGTCGGTCTCGACGTCGAACTCCTTGATGCGGTCCTTGAGGATCGCAGTGATCTCTTCGGGTCTCAGTTTCAAGGTCAGCTCCTTAGTGCGCGGTGGCGAATTCGTGACGGAGGCGTTCGAGACGGCCGCGGACGCTGCCGTCGGCGCGGTGCGACCCGATCTGGAGGACGATCCCGCCGATGATCGAGGGGTCGACGGCCCGGCTCGCCTCGATCGAGCGGCCGGACGCCTTCTCGATGGTGGCGACGATGGAGTCGGCCTCGTCGTCGGAGAGCTCGTAGGCCGTCGTCAACTCGACGGCGAGGCGGTTCTGAGCCCGGGCGACGAGCGCGTCGAGCTCGGCGCTCATTTCGGGCAGCTCGCCCGCGCGGCCCCTCTCGGCCACGAGTCGCACGAAGTTGCGCACGAGCGGGTCCGCGTCCGCCGAGAGCTGGTCGAGGACATCGGCCTTGCCGGACGGGTCGATCTGGGGGTTGCCGAGAAAGGCGCGCAGCTCGGGCACTTCGTCGAGCGCGCCGGCGAGCGCGGCGAGATCGCGCGCGGCGACCTCGCCCCGATCCGCCTCCTGCGCGGCCTCGAAGAGAGCGCGCGCGTACATGCGCTGGGCGACGGCCATGGCTCTAGGTCGTCTCCTTCTCCAGCGCGGAGAAGTCGAGCTCGGCGATGGCCTCGTCGATCAGGCGGCGCTGATCCTCGGCGTCGAGCACCTTGCCCGTCACGCGTGCGGTGGCCGCGAGCGTCAGGTCGGCGACCTCCGTGCGGATGAGGTCGAGCGAGCGCTTCGTCTCGGCGTCGATCTGGCGCTTCGTCTCCTCCAGGCGACGGGCGCGCTCCACCTCGGACTCCTCCTTCACGCGCTCGATCTGCGCATCGGAGACCTTGCGTGCGTCCGCCAGGATCCCTGCGGCCTCGCCCTTCGCGTCGGCGATCAGCTGGCGGTGCTGCTCGAGGAGCTCGCGCGCCTCGTCACGCGCCTTGTCCGCCTCGGCGACGGCCGCGCGAATGCGCTCGCGCCGTTCGTCGATCGTCCGCTGGATCGGGCCGAAGGCGAACTTCTTGAGGACGAAGAACGTGATCCCGAAGCAGATGAGCGTCCAGATCATCAGTCCCGGGACGACGTCGATCAGCCCCCCGGACGACTCCTCTTCGGCTGCCTGGGCGAGAAACAGATGCATCGCTCAGACGAGGACGTACGCGAGAAGACCGCCGATGAGGCCGTAGAACACGACCGCCTCGGTGAGTGCGAAGCCGAGCCACTGGATGCCCGTGAGCTCGCCACGGAGCTCGGGCTGCCGCGCGACGGCCTGGATCATCGAGCCGAAGATGTTGCCGATGCCGATGCCGGCTCCGAGGGAGCCGAGGCCGATGCCGAGCGCGAGGGCGATCGCCTTGCCGGCGTCGGCGCCGTCTTCGGCGGCGGCGAGGAAGAAGAAGGAAGAAAGCATGCGGACGAGCCTCCTTAGTGCTCGGGCTCGATGGCCGAGCCGATGTAGATGGCGGACAGGGCGGCGAAGATGTAGGCCTGGATGGAGACGACGATGACGACCTCGAAGAGGTAGAAGGCGGTCGCGGCGGGAATCGCGATCACGGACAGGAAGACGTTCCCGATCACGAAGATCAGGCCGATGAACGTGAGGATCAGCATGTGGCCGGCGAGCATGTTCGCGTACAGCCGGATGGAGAGGCTGATCAGGCGCATGAACTGGCCGAGGATCTCGAGCGGGATGATCAGCGGCAGCATCGCCTTCGGCACGTCGGGAATCCAGCTCTTGAAGTACCTCCGGACGCCGTTCTCGCGGATCCCCTCGACGTGCGTGAAGACGAAGGTCATGAGCGCGAGCGCGAGCGTGACCGAGAGCGTCGAGGTCGCGGCGAAGATGGCGAATGTCGGCAACTCCACGCCGAAGATCTCGAAGCGCTCGTCGGAGAGCGGAAGCGGGATGAAGCCGAGCATGTTGACGACCCAGATGAAGATCATCAGCGTCGCGACGTACGGGAACCAGCGCCCGATCGCCTTCGTCGGGAGCCCCTGCTCCGCCACCTGCACCTGCGCAACGTCGTAGATCGTCTCGCCGAGCGCCTGCCGCTTGGTCGGGTCGCGCCCGACCTTCACGCGCATGAACACGATCCCGATGACGATCGAGACGATCATCCCCAGGATCAGGTATGCGACGGCCTTGTTGATCGACATGTCGATCGGGCCGATCTTCAGCTCCGGCCCCCAGGTCTGAAGCTCCCACTCGTGTGCGGGGTCGAAGTCCGACTCCTCCTCCTGGGCGAACGCGCTCGTCGGCAGGGTCAGCGCCGCAAGGACGAGGAGTGCCAGGAGCCGCTTCACGCCTTGGCCTCCCCGCCGAAGTAGGCCATGAGCCCGACGCCGAGCTCGACCGTGAACGCGATCGCGTAGAGGATCGCCGCGGCGATGCCGACGCGCTCGTCCGTCACGGTCGCGATGACGAGCGGGATGCCGACGAGCAGCCCTCGAGAGGTGGTTCCGATTCCCCGCATTCCTGCGGCGGCGAGGTTATCTGCGTTACCGGGGAGCCGCGCCAGTACCGCGGCGAAGATCTCTGCCGCCGCCCACAGCACGGCGGCGAGCGCCCAGCCCGCGAGCGGCCAGCCCGCGATCAGGAACACGGGGAGTGCCAGCGCAATGATCGTGCCGCTCGCGATCGTCGGGCCGAGGCGGCTCGGGACGTCGCGAGGCGTGGAGAAGATGCCTGCGCTCACGTGTTCGCTCCTCGCCCGTAGACCTGGTAGACGGCAAGGACTCCGAGCGGGATGCCGACCATCGCTCCGATCAGCAGGCCGATCCCCGCGGAGCCGAACGCCCACCCGATGAGGGCGCCCACGAGCATCGCGCCGGCGAGGGCACCGAGGAGGAGGCCCGAGGCGGTGGCGAGAGAGTGAGGCGAGGAGGCCGTGTCCGGCGTCATCCTGGACGGAGCATATCAGCGTGTTTGTAACAGCCACTTTCCGTTCTCCGAGCGGAATGCGGCGATCGTTCGTGACACGAGTAGGATCGACCGATGGAGCGGCTCGTCCTCGTCCACGGAAGCGTCTTCGGCGGTCGCGGGACCTGGGGCGCGCAGCGCCCGCTGGCGGAGCGTTCGAGCTCGTCGTCCTCGATCGACCCGGCTTTCCTCCCAACCCACCGGTCGAGCGGGTGGACTTCGCCGTCGACGCCGAGCTCGTCGCGGGGCTGCTCGAGCACGGCGACCACCTCGTCGGCCACTCCTACGGAGGCGTCATCGCGCTGCTCGCGGCCGCCTCGCGCCCGGACCTCGTGCGCTCGCTGACGGTCATCGAGCCGCCGGCGACGAGCGTCGCGCCGGACGACCCGGCTGTCGTCGCGTTCGCGGCGGGTGGCGCCGAGCTGTATGCCGCGGGCACGACCGACGATCCCGAGGCGTTCCTGCGGCGTTTCCTCGCGGCCGTCGGCTCGAACTTCGTCGTCGCCCTCCCCACTCCCGCCGGACCTCGAGCAGTGCGCGCGGGCGCTCATGGTCGAGCGTGGCCCGTGGGAAGCGGACATCCCGCTGGACGCGCTCGCGGCGGCCGACTTCCCGAAGCTGGTCGTCTCGGGCGCGCACCATCCGGCCTTCGACCGAATCTGCGACGTGCTGGAACGCAGGCTCGGCGCCGAGCGAGCCGTGCTCCCCGGCTACGGCCACGCGGTGCAGCGCCACCCCGAGTTCAACACCGTCGCTCGCGGACTTCGTCGAACGGGCCGCGGGCAGCTAGGCCGTCAGGCGCTCGCCGGTCTCGTCCGCCTTGCCGTTCTCGCGTTCCCGGCGGCGGACGCGCGGGTTCATGAGCTTCACGATCTCGAGCAGGTACACGACGTAGATCGAGAACGCGACGGCGACGAGGCCGATGGCGAGCACGGCGATCGTCTCCCAGAAGTGCCAGTCGCCGCCTTCCCGGAACGGGACGAAGCGTGTGGCGAGCGCGGCGCCGGCGAGGCTCGCGCACCACAGCCACATCGTCAGTGCGGCCCGCCGCTGCGAGAAGCCGATGTTGAGGAACCGGTGGTGGAGGTGGCTGCGGTCGGCCGAATGGATGGGCCGGTTGTGCTTGAGGCGCCGCGCGACGACGAACGACGTGTCGAGGATGGGCACGGCCAGGACGAGCAGCGGGAGCAGCGAGGACGACCGTCGACGCGGTCTTCAGCAGACCCTGGATCGAGACCGCCGCGAGGATGAACCCGAGGCAGAGCGCCCCCGAGTCGCCCATGAAGATCCTCGCCGGGAAGAAGTTGTGTCGCAGGAAGCCGAGGCACGCGCCCGCGACGATCGCCGAGAGGATCGCCGGGTCCGGCTTGCCGAGCGAGAGCGCCAGGATCGCGTAGGTCACACCGGCGATCCCACACACGCCGGCCGCGAGCCCGTCCAGCCCGTCGAGGAAGTTGACCATGTTCATCACCGCGACGATGAACAGCATCGACAGCGGGACACCGACCCAGGCGGGAAGATCGACGACGCCGAGCACCGGGAACGTGAAGTGGTCGATCCAGACGCCGAACATCGGCGGGATCGCGGCGGCGGCGAACTGGCCGACCAGCTTCGTCAGCGGGGAGAGGCCACGGAAGTCGTCCACGGCACCGACGACGGTCGCGACGGCCGCGCCCAGCAGGACACCACGGCTCTCCCCCGAGAGGTCGAGGAACGCGAGCGCCGGCACGAGGATCCCGAGGAAGATCGCGAGACCGCCGAGGCGCGGGATCGGGCGTCGGTTGACCCGGCGCGCATCGGGCCGGTCGACGGCGCCGAGGAGGCGCGCCATGCCGCCGACGGCCGGCGTCAGCAGGACGACGATGACGAACGCGATGACGGCCCCGTACAGGACCTCCGGAGTCGCCCGCAGCTCGTCGAACACGTAGCCGCTACTTCGTCCCGTAGAGGCGGTCGCCTGCGTCGCCGAGGCCCGGGAGGATGTAGCCCTTCTCGTTCAGCCCGCGATCGACCGCCGCCACGACGATCGGCACGTCGGCGTGATCCTTGTGCACGCGCGCGATGCCCTCCGGCGCGGCGATGAGGGCGATGAGCCGCACCGAGGTCGCGCCCGCGCGCTTGACGGTCTCGATCGCCGCGGCCGTCGAGTTGCCCGTCGCCAGCATGGGATCGAGCAGGATGACGTCGCGATCGGCGATGTCGCCGGGGAGCTTCACGTAGTACTCGACGGGCTCGAGCGTCTCCTCGTCGCGGAAGAGCCCGATGAACCCGACTCGTGCTCCCGGGACGAGGGAGAGGACCGCGTCGAGCATGCCGACTCCGGCACGCAGGATCGGGCACACCGCGACCTTCTTGCCCGAGATGCGGCGCGCGCGCATGTGCTCGAGCGGCGTCTCGATCTCGACCTCCTCGTCGGCGAGGTCCTTCGTCGCCTCGTACGTGAGGAGGAGCGTCAGCTCGTTGACGAGCTGGCGGAACATCTGCGTCGTCGTCGTGACGTCGCGGAGGAGGCCCAGCTTGTGCTGGACGAGCGGATGGGTGACCTCGGTGAGCAGGCCCGTCGCAGCGGCATCGAGGTCGGCAGTCGTGTCCACGGTGCTCCTCCTAGTCGGCGAACGTCGGGAAGGCGGACTGCCCGGGATAGAGCGGCCTACGGTCGAGGAGCGCAGCCGTCCGATCCGCGAGTGCGACGAGGTCGGCGTCGTCCCGGAGAGCGGCGCCAATGATGCTGCCGACCTCCCGGAAGTCGTCCTCGTCCAGGCCGCGCATCGTCATCGCGGGAGTGCCGACGCGGAACCCCGACGCCACCGTCGGCGGGCGCTCGTCGAACGGCACCGTGTTGCGGTTCACGGTGATCCCGACCTCGGCGAGTCGCTCCTCCGCTTCCTTCCCCGACCACTCGGTTCGGCGCAGGTCGACGAGCAGCAGATGCGTGTCCGTGCCGCCCGTGAGCACGTCGAGCCCACTGTCCTCCACGGACTCCGCCAGCGCATCCGCGTTGGCGCGAACGGCGCCCTGATACGCGCGGAACGGCTCGCTCGCGGCGATGCGGAAGCACGCGGCCTTGGCCGCGATGACGTGGTTCAGCGGACCGCCCTGCATCCCGGGGAACACCGCACGGTCGACTGCCTGGGCGTGCTCCTCCCGGCAGAGGATGAACCCGGAGCGCGGGCCGGCGAGGGTCTTGTGGGTCGTCGAGGTCACGAAGTCGCAGTGCTCGACCGGGTTCGGATGCAGCCCGGCCGCGACGAGCCCTGCGAAGTGGGCCATGTCGCAGAGGAGCAGCGCTCCGACCTCGTCGGCGATCTCGCGGAACCTCCACGACTCGACCGTGCGCGGGTAGGCCGAGCCCCCGCAGACGATGAGCTTCGGCCGGCGCTCCTTCGCAAGAGCGAGGACGTCGTCGTAGTCGACGAGGTTCGTCTCGCGCGACACCCCGTAGTGGGCGATGTCGTACAGCCGGCCGGAGAAGTTCACCTTCAGGCCATGTGTGAGATGCCCGCCGTGCGAGAGCTCGAGCGAGAGGATCGTGTCGCCGGGCGCCAGAGTCGCGAAGTAGACGGCCATGTTCGTCTGGGCTCCTGCGTGCGGCTGCACGTTCGCGTGCTCGGCGCCGAACAGCGCCTTGGCCCGATCGATGGCGAGCTGCTCGATCTCGTCCACGATCTCGCAGCCGCCGTAGTAGCGCCGTCCCGGGTAGCCCTCCGAGTACTTGTTGGTCGGAACGCTGCCGACGGCTTCGAGCACCGAGGGCCACGTGAAGTTCTCCGACGCGATCAGCTCGATCTCGCCCCGCTGCCTCTCGAGCTCGCGCTCGAGAAGCGTCGCAACCTCCGGATCGACCTCTGAGAGCCCGGCCGTGCGGAGATCCTCGAGGGACAACGGCGTGGTCGCCATCGGACCGGGATGCTACTGGCCGCGTGCTCGAGCGACCCGCGCGAGAGCCTCTGCCGTCTTCACGGCGCCCTCGCGGATCACGGTCGGCTCACGCCCCGTGAGATCGAGCACGGTGGAGGGCGTTCCGGGAAGCTCACCGCCGTCGACGACCGCGTCGACGGCGCTCAGGAGCTCCGGCGGTATCTGGTCGATCCTCCGTGGATCCGCTCCGCCGTGGAGGTTCGCGCTCGTCGCGGCGACCGCATCGACCCGCTCGAGGACAGCCTGCGCGGTTCCGGAGAGGAGCGGGACGCGCACGCCGATCGTCGCGGCGTGAGCTCCCGCGAGCGACGGGAGTCGTCGGCTCGGGTTCGGGAGGACGAGTGTGAACGGGCCCGGAAGCAGCGCGCGCGCTACCGACTCGGATTCGCCTCGAAGCTCCGGCACGAGCTCCACGAGCGCGTCGACCGTCGCTGCGACGAGGGCGATCGGCTGCGCGGAGTCGCGGCCCTTGAGCTCCGACAGCCGCCGCACGGCCGCGTCGTCGTCGGGCGAGCACGCGAGCCCGTACACCGTGTCGGTGGGAATCACGACGAGCTTCCCCGCCTCGAGCGCGGCGACGGCCGCGCCCACGGGTCGGTCTCGGTCACGGCCGGACGCCCTCGACGACCCGCTCCCGGCCTGCGAGGTCGCGCGTCGTTCGAACCCCTACGTAGCCGAGCTCGCGCAGGAGCGACGCCACGCGCTCCGCGTCACCGTGTGCCACTTCGAGCACGAGCGCACCGCCCTCCCGCAGCACGTCGAGCGCTCCGCGGGCGATGGCTTCGGTCGCCCCCTCCGCCACGAGCGCCGCCCGCGGCTCCCAGTCGCGTACCTCCGGCTCGAGGGAGTCGATCTCGTCAGGACGCACGTAGGGCGGGTTCGACACGACGACGTCCCACGGTCCCGCCGGAAGCCCGGCGAAGAGGTCGCACTCGTCGAGCTCGACCGGCAACCCCGTGCGCGTCGCGTTCGCGCGAGCGACGTCGAGTGCGTCGGCCGAGCTGTCGACTCCGCTCACGCGCGCGCCAGGGTGCTCGTCGGCAACGGCCAGCGCGATCGCCCCGCTTCCCGTTCCGACGTCGAGCACGCGCGGCTCGCCGAGGCCCTCGATCGCGCCGAGCACGCGCTCGACGACGACCTCCGTCTCGGGCCGGGGCACGAGCACGCGCGCGTCGACGCTGAGCGTCAGCCGGCGAAAGCCCCACTCGCCGAGGACGTACGCGAGCGGTTCGCGGCGCTCGCCGACGAGCGACGAGAGACTCCAGTCGCTCGCTCGCGTCGCTCGGCACCTCGCGGTCACGGTCGGCGGCGAGCGCGGATCGCGCGAGACCGAGGACGTGTGCGACGAGGATCTCCGCGTCGACTCGCGGCGACTCGACGCCGGCCGCGAGCAACCGCTCGGTCGAGTCGGCGAGCGCCTCGCCGACCGTCACGCAGACGCGGACGCTGACGCGAGCGCCTGCCGCTGCTCCTCGGCGCGCAGCGCGTCGTGAACTCGCCGAGCTCCCCGTCGAGCACCTGGTCGAGGCGGTGCACCGTCAGCTTGATCCGGTGATCCGTGACCCGGCTCTCCGGGAAGTTGTACGTGCGGATCTTCTCCGCGCGCTCGCCGGTCCCGATCTGCGAGCGACGCGATGCCGCGGCCTCGGCCTGCTGCTTTCCGCGCTCGAGCTCGTACAGCCTCGCGCGCAGGACTCGCATGGCCTTCTGCTTGTTCTGGAGCTGCGACTTCTCGTCCTGCATCGCGACGACGAGCCCGCTCGGGAGATGGGTGATGCGAACTGCCGAGTCGGTCGTGTTCACGCTCTGCCCTCCAGGCCCGGTCGAGCGCATGACGTCGATCTTGAGGTCGGCGTCCTGGATGTCGATCTCGACCTCCTCGGCCTCGGGCATGACGGCGACCGTGGCCGTCGAGGTGTGGATCCTGCCCTGCGACTCGGTCTCCGGGACACGCTGTACGCGGTGCGTCCCTCCCTCGAACTTGAAGATCGAGTACGCGCCCTGCCCCTTCACGCCGAACACGAGCTCCTTGAACCCGCCCGCTTCGTTCTCGCTCGCCGAGAGCGTCTCCGTCTTCAACCCGAGTCGCTCCGCGTAGCGACTGAGCATCCGGTAGAGGTCGGCGCCCCAGAGCGCGGCCTCGTCCCCGCCGACGCCCTGTCGTATCTCCACGATCACGTCCTTGCTGTCAGCCGGGTCGGTTTCCACGAGCGCGAGCCTCAGCTCGCCCTCGAGCCGCTCGAGCTCGGCCTCGAGCTCGGCCGTCATGCCCGCGAGCTCGCTGTCTCCGCGCGCTGCGTCCAGATCCTCGCGCACCTGCCTCCACTCGTCGGCCAGCCGCTTCGGCGTCTCGAGCTCCTTCAGCCGCCTGCCGACGTCGGCAGCCTGGCGGTGATCGTTGTAGATCGACGGGTCAGAGGCCCGTTCCTGCGCCTCCGCATAGGAGCGCTCCAGCTCGTCGACCAGCTGCTCGATCGCCATGCCCGTGAGGGTAACGCGGAGCCGGGCTCGCTACGCCAGCGCAGCGTCGAGCGTGACTTCCGGCACGGAGGCGAGCGCCTTCGACACCGGGCAGTTCACCTTCGCGTCCTCGGCCGCCGCGACGAACGCATCCTCGTCCAGACCGGGCACGGTTCCGCGCACGGTCAGCGCGATCGTCGTGATCCCTGTCCCGGGCACGAACGTGACCGTCGCATCGACATCGAGTTTCTCGGCCGTCGATCCACTCTGCGCGAGCCCGTGCGAGAGCGCCATCGAGAAGCACGCCGCGTGTGCGGCGGCGATCAGCTCCTCGGGACTCGTGAGACCGTCGGAGCTCTCGGCGGCCCGCGCTCCCCAGGTCACGTCGAGTGGGCCGAACGCGCCGCTGCCGACGTTCTCGATCGTCCCCTCGCCCTCCATGAGAGAGCCTCTCCAGCTCACATGCGCGGTGCGATCTGCCATCAGCTTCCTCCCTCCAGCTCGGCCTCGATCGTGACGGTCGCGCTGGCCCTGATCAGAGCGGAGAACGGACACCCTGCGTCGGCGGCCGCTGCGGCCTGCGCGAAGGACGCCGCGTCGGCGCCGGGTGCGACGCCGCGGGCGGTGATCGCGGACTCGACGATCCGGTGTCCCGCGCCCTCGACCTCGTCCATCGTGATCGTGCAGTGAACGGTCATGCGCTCCGGTGGCGTGTCGGCGCGCGCGAGCTCGCTGCCGAGCGACGTGACGTAGCAGCTCGCGTGCGCGGCAGCGAGAAGCTCCTCGGGGCTCGACTTGCCCTCGGGGTCGCCTGCCCGCGACGCGATCGTCATCGGGAGCGCGAATGCGCCCGAGCTCGACGCGGACACGACTCCCGATCCGCGGGCCGTCGTGCCCTCCCACGTGATGTCGGCTTCGCGGACGATCCGCGGCACTAGTGGTTCCCCAGGGCGATCACTTAGGCCATGACCTCGACGCGCGACTCGAGCCGTCGTTGTTCGGGGGTCTCGGCCTCTTCGCGCTCGACGACGCTCTCGAGCGCGCGGATCGACACCTCGACCTGGTCGTCCGTCGGCTGCCGTGTCGTCAGTCGCTGGAGCCACAGCCCGGGAGCGAGCAACGCCATCAGGATCCTGTTGTCCTGGTGCTTGCCCGCGTAGCGAATGAGCTCATAGGCGAGCCCGGCGATCACGGGCAGCAGGAGGATCCGGCTCGCGATGAGCCAGTACCAGACCGGCCGTCCCACGAATGCGAAGACGAAGATCGCGATCACCATCACCCAGAGCAAAAAGGCCGTTCCGCAACGTGGGTGAATCAAGCTGAACTTCTGCACGGTGGTCGGGTTCAGCTCCGCGCCGGCTTCGAGCGCGTTGATCGTCTTGTGCTCGGCGCCGTGGTACTGGAACACGCGCCGCAGGTCCGGGAGCAGCGAGATCAGGAGGATGTAGCCGATGAACACCGCCACGCGGATGAGCCCCTCCACGATCACGAACAGCTCGGTCGTTTCCACGGGCAGCCAACTCGTGAGGAGGGCCGGGCCGATCTTGAAGAGCATGAGCGCGAAGCCGATCGCGATCGCGAACGAGAAGATGATCTGCCCGCGGCCGATCTGCGTCTGGATCTCGCCGTCCTCGTCGCGCTCCTGGGAGGCGACGTTCGCCGAGATGGCGAGGGCGCGAAACCCGATCGCGAGCGACTCACCGAGCGCGATCACGCCGCGGATCACGGGCAGGCGCCACACCTTGCGGCTCTGCATCGGCGACGTGATCTCGCGGACGACCTCGGCGATGTCGCCCTCGGGAGTACGGATCGCGACCGCCCAGCTGGACGGGCTGCGCATCATCACGCCTTCGAGGACGGCCTGACCGCCGTAGCTGACGGCCATGTGTGCTTAGTTCTCGCCGCGGCTCGCGTCGGCTTTTTCGAGCCGGCGCTGGAAGCGCTCCACCCGACCGCCGGTGTCCACGAGCTTCTGCTTCCCCGTGTAGAACGGATGGCACTCGGCGCAGATCTCGACGTGGAGCTCTTCCTTCGTCGAGCGCGTCCAGAACTCGTTGCCGCACGAGCAGGTCACGTGCGCGAGGACGTAATCGGGGTGGATGTCAGTCTTCATCGGCCCGCCAGGATACCAGCGGCCGTTTGAGCCGCGACGTTGCCGCCGGAGACGATGCAGACGGTGCGGCCGCGATCGAGGTCGACCTTGCCGGCGAGCACCGCTGCGACGGCGGCCGCTCCCGCCGGCTCGCACGCGAGCTTCGCGCGCTCGTAGAGAAAGCGGAATCCCTCCTCGATCTCGGCCTCCGACACGAGCACGACCTCCTCGACGAGCTTCTGCGCGATTGCGAGCGTGTTGCGCCCTGCATACGGCGCGTTGAGCCCGTCCGCGACGGAGGTGGGCGTCACGTCGACGGGCTCGCCCGCCACGAGCGCCGAGTGCAGCGCGGTCGAGAGCTCGGGTTCGACGCCGATGACCCTCGCGGCTCCGGCTGCAGCGATCGCCGTTCCCGAGATGAGGCCGCCTCCTCCGACAGGCACCACGATCGTTCGGACGCCGGGCAGGTCGTCGAGGATCTCGAGCGCGACCGTGCCCTGGCCGGCGATCGTCCGCGGGTCGTCGAACGGGTGCACGAGCGTCCTTCCCGTCTCCTCGAGTAGGACGTCGAGCCGGGCGAACGCCTCCGTCGGGTTCGACGCCTCGAGATCCACCACGGCCCCGTACCCACGGGTGGCGGCGATCTTCGCCTCGCTCGCGCCCTGCCACATCACGACGAGCGCGTCGAGGCCCTCCTCGGCAGCTCCCCAGGCAACCGCTTGCGCGTGGTTCCCCGCCGAAATGGCGATCACTCCGCGTGCCTTCTCCTCCGCGGTGAGCGAGCTCAGGTTGTTGAGGACGCCGCGCGGCTTGAACGAGCCGGTGCGCTGGAGCAGCTCGGCCTTGAGGTGGACGTCGGCGCCGAGCGTCCTACACGGGAAGATCGGCGTCCGGTGCAGCCGGCCGCGAATGACGTCTGCGGCACGAACGACGTCGTCGCGGTCGAGCGGCACCGCCCGATCGTATTCCGCGAGAATGGGCGCGTGACCGTCGATCCCTCCGGACGTCCGGTCCGCCTGGTCGTCCGCGACGACCTCGTGCGCAGCCGGCTGACGGTCTTCTTCCGGCTCGTTCTCGCGATCCCGCTCTTCATCTGGGTCGTCCTCCGCGGAATCGCGGCCTTCGCCGTCGGGTTCGGCAACTGGCTGGCGGTGCTCGTCCAGGGACAGGTCCCGAGCAGCCTGCACGACTTCGTCGCCAACTACATCCGCTACGCGACCCAGGTCGGGGGGTACGTGTTCCTCGCGGCCAACCCGTACCCCTGGTTCCGCTGCCAGACCGCCTACCCGGTCGACGTGCAGATCGACCCACCAGTGCAGCAGGGCCGGTGGGGCGGCTTCTTCCGGCTCGTGCTCGCGCTGCCCGCGCTCCTGCTCGCGGCGGCTCTGGGCGGCGGCTTCGCGACCGGCTCCTCGGGCCAGACCTCGGCAACGGCGTCGTCGGGCGCGGGCGAGGAGGCGGTGTGGTTCAACGCGTCGTCGGTCGGGGGCGTCGCATCGGCAGCCGCCTTTCTCGCCTGGTTCGCGATCCTCGTGCGCGGGAGCGCACCGCGCGGCCTGCGGGATCTGACCGCGTTCACCCTCGGCTACGCCGCGCAGGCAGGCGCGTATCTCTTCCTCCTGACGCCGCGCTACCCGACGTCGGATCCGGAGCTCGCCGAGCCCTACTCCGCGCTTCCCGAGCATCCGGTCCGCCTCGTCGTGAACGACGACCTCGAACGACCGCGCCTCACCGTCCTCTTCCGGCTCTTTCTCGCGATCCCGCACCTCGTGTGGCTCCTGCTGTGGTCGATCGCCGTCTTCTTCGTCGTGCTCGTCGCGTGGATCGCCGCGTTGATCACGGGACGCGTCCCGGATGCGCTCCACCGCTTCCTGACCGCGTACGTCCGCTACGCGACGCACCTGGCGCGTTCGTGTACCTGATCGGGCGCCGCTTCCCCGGCTTCACGGGCCGCGCCGGCTCGTATGGCATCGACCTCGAGGTCGACCCGCGCACGCATCAGAGCCGCTGGAAGACACTGTTCCGGCTCTTCCTCGCGATCCCGGCGTTCATCCTCGCGGCTACGCTCGGCGGCGTCGCGCTCGTCATTGCGTTCCTCAGCTGGTGGTACGCGCTGGTGACAGCCCGTATGCCCGAAGGAATGCGAAACCTCGGCGCCGCATGTCTTCGCTACTCGGCCCAGACGTCTGCGTACGCGCTCCTCGTCACGAGCAGGTATCCCTACAGCGCTCCCGTGCTCGCCGACCGCGCGCCGCCGGAGCGCGGGCCGTTGCCCTTCTTCCAGCCCGCAGCGGGGCAGCTTCCTGAGGATCGCTCTTGCGGCGCTGGCCGCCGGTGGGCTCGTCGTCGGCGCGGTTCTCCTCTATCCCACCGAGGTGCCGGAGGGGCTCGCGCTTCCGGCGATCGACGTCGACCAGGTCTTCGGCGCCGACCTCGTCGCGGACGCGCGCAACTACGAGCGCTTCTTCTATGTGCTCTGGATCCTCGCCCAGGTCGCGCTCGTGGCGACCCTGTGGATCTACGCGCGTCACGGTGCTCGCTTCGCGAAGGAGTCGTCGGCGGGGCCGGTCGGCACGGGAATGCTGCTCGGGATGCTCGGGCTCGGCATCGCCTGGCTCGTCGCGCTTCCCTTCTCGCTCGCCGCGCACTGGTGGGCCCGGCGCCACGAGCAGACCGATCTCGGCTACCTCGACTGGCTGTTCGAGGACTGGGCGCTCCTCGCCGCGCAGTTCCTCTCGATCTCGTTCGCGCTTCTCGTCGTGATGGCGCTGGCACGCTGGCTGGGCGAGTGGTGGTGGCTTCCGGGCGCGGCGGTCTTCGTGGGAATCGCGGCGCTGTTCACGTTCGTCGGGCCGTACCTGTACTACGGCACCGAGCCGCTCCGCGACGACGAGCTGCTCGCAGCCGCGCGCCAGTACGAGGGCGAGCTCGGTCTCCCGCGCATTCCCATTCGCGTCGAGGAGGTCAGCGACGACACGGAGCAGGCGAACGCCTTCGCCTTCGGCCTCGGTCCCTCACGTCGCGTCGTCTTCTGGGACACGATGCTGGAAGAGCCGTTCTCCCCGCCGGAGCAGAAGGTCGTCCTCGGCCACGAGCTGGCACACCACTCGCAACGGCATCTGCCGGAAGGAATCGCCTGGTTCGCGCTCTTCGCCATCCCGGGAGCCTGGATCCTCATGCGCGCGACGCGGCGACGTGGCGGTATGGGTACGCCCGAGGCTGTGCCGCTCGCGCTCCTCGTCGTCGTCGTCGTTCAGCTCGCGACGGCGCCGCTGTCCGGCTTGATCTCGAAGCGAATGGAGGCCGAGGCGGACTGGAAGGCACTCGAGGTGACGCGGGACCCGGACGGGCTCGAGGGCGTCATGGTGGCGCTTTCACAGTCGTCGCTCGGCGACCCCGACCCGCCCGCGTGGGTGCAGCTCCTGCTCGGCTCCCACCCGGCGCTCGCCGATCGCGTCGCGATGGCGCGCGCCTTCGACGAACGACGGCGCTAGGTCAGTGTGTACTCGGGGCCCGAGCCGCCCTCGGGAGGCGTCAGGCGGCCGCCCTTGGCGGTGATCGCGCCGCACTGGACGCAGTTCGACGGCGTGATCTCGACCGACACCATCCCGTCTCCCAGATCGCGACCGACCTCGTACACGTGCGCCGGGCACATCCACTCCCACGCCTCGGCGACCGGCCGGCGCACGCGGCGCACCACCTTCAGGTGGTTCGGCTGGTCGTCGCGGGTCCGGTTCCCCGAAGCGAAGACGGAGGAGAGCTTGTCGAAGATGTACTTGCCGTCGGGCTTCGGATAGCGCGAGGAGCGGCCCGTCTTCTTGAGCGGGGAGGCAGCGTTCGGATGCGTCGGGAAGCGGCCGTTCGGAGCGCGCCCCTTGGTCACGGTCATCGCGCTCGCGAGCGCGCCGCCGACGAAGAAGCCCTTGTCGAAGGCCTGTCGCATGTTGCGCACCTCGTACAGGTCCTTCCAGAGGCGACTGCCCCGAAGCGACTCGTCGTACGAGTCGAGCGCGCCGACCCGGCTCGGCACCTCCCCGCGAACGAGCGCGCGGAAGGCCGCCTCGGCCGCGAGCCGCCCCGACTCGATGGCGTAGTGGACACCCTTCAGGCGCGGCACGTTGACGAGGCCGGCACCCTCGCCGACGAGCAGGAGCCCCGGCGCGTTCATCCGCTTCGGCAGCGAGTGGTACCCGCCCTCCGTGATCGTCTTCGCACCCCACGCGACTCGCTCGCCGCCGCCGATGATCTTCCACACGAGCCGGTGCGTCTTGAACTCCTGGAGGACGTCGTGGACGGAGAACTCGACGTCCGTCGCCTCGAGCCCGGCGACGAACCCGACGGTGACGAGCTCGTCGCCCATCGGGTAGATGAACGAGCCGCCGAACTCCCCGTGGCTCGCCGACGTCCGGAGCGGCCAGCCCATCGTGTGCACGATCTTCCGCAGCGGCTTGGGACACGCCAGACCTCCTTCACGCCCAGGGCCCAGATCTGCGGGTTCTCGCCCCGAAGCCCGAACTCCCCGATCGCGGCGTCCGTCAGATAGCCCTGCGTCCCCTCCGCGAGCACCGTCAACGGCGCGACGATGTCGTTCCCGGGCTCGAAGGTCGGCAGCTCCTCGCCCTCCCGGCCCCGACCGCGATCGCCCGTGCGGACGCCGACGACCCGCCCGTGCTGCACGAGCAGCTTCGTAGCCGCGGTCTCGGGGAGCACGACGGCGCCGACGGCCTCGGCCTGCTCGGCGAGGAACCTGCCGAGCTCGGAGACCGACAGGATCAGGTTGCCGTGATTCCACATCGTCGGCGGCGGCGGGATGCGGAACGCCGACCGTCGCGTGAGGACGTACACCGCCTCGCCCGGGACCTCGCCGTAGGTCGGGAAGTCGGCCGTCGTCAGGCGGCCGCGAAAGAGCTCGCGCAGCGGGCTCGGGTCGACGACCGCGCCCGACAGGAGATGCGAGCCCGGCTGCTTGCCCTTCTCGAGCACCGCGATGGGGACGTCGCCCAGCCGCTCGCGTACGTCCGGGCGCTCCTCGAGCAGCTGGCCGAGCCGGATCGCGCAGGCCAGGCCGCCCGGCCCGGCGCCCACGATCGCGACACCCACGTCGATGCGCTCCTCGGGCGGATCGGTCGGCGCGCCGACCGCGTCCAGGGCGCCGAACGGAGGAGCGAAGTCGATCGGCCGCGCCACGTCGCTTCGCTACGCCCGCGCTTTGACGAGCTCCGTCAGCTTCGGGACGATCTGGTGCAGGTCGCCGACGACGCCGACGTCGCAGAAGTCGAAGATCGGCGCGTTCGGGTCCTTGTTGATGGCGACGATCGTCCCCGAGCCCTGCATGCCCACCTTGTGCTGGATCGCGCCCGAGATCCCGCAGGCGATGTACAGCTTCGGCGAGACCGTCTTCCCGGTCTGACCGACCTGCGTCGAGTACGGGTACCAGCCCGCGTCGACCACCGCCCGCGTCGCGCCGACGGCGCCTCCGAGCGCGGCCGCAAGCTCCTCCAGGAGAGAGAAGGCCTCGGGCGAGCCGAGGCCCCGACCGCCCGCGACGATGATGTCCGCGTCCTCGATCGAGGGTCCGCTCGACTCCTCCTGCGTCTGCTCGACGAGGGTCGCGAGCGTGGAGAACTCCGAGAAGGACACGTCGAAGGAGTCGACCTCGGCCGATCCCCCGACTCCACGGGGTCGAACGTGCCGGCGCGAACGAGGCCGAGACGCGGCGTGCTCGTCCAGCCGACGTCGACGAGCACGGTGTCGCCGAGCGCCGGCCGCTTGCCGACGAGGCCGCCGTCTCCCGCCACGATGTCGGTGAGGTCCCAGTTGAGGCCTGCGTCGAGCCGGGCTGCGAGGCCGGCGGCGACGTCGGCCGAGAGCACGGAAGCCGCGAAGAGAACAGTCTCGGCGCCGGTCGACTCGACCAGCGACGCGAGCGCGTCGACCCGCGGCTGCGGGAGCGGTGCCTCGAGCTCGGCCGCGTCGCACGCGTAGACCTTCGTTGCGCCGAACGCACCCGCGCCGAGCCGCCACTTCCCCGCGTCCGGGCCCGAGCACGACCCCTGCGGTCTCGCCCAGCGACGACGCCTTCGAGAGCACGCCGAGGCTGCCCTTCTCGAGCTCGCCGTGGTAGTGCTCGAGGAAGACGAGGTTCATAGGAGCCGCCGCTCGACGACCAGGTCGAGGACCTTCTGCGCCGCGCTCCCGTCGTCCTCGATCGTGATCGAGTCGCCGCGCGAGGGCGGTGCGCCGAGCTCGAGGACGGTCGTCTTCGAACCCGCCTCGCCGGCCGCGCCGACCTCGACGCCGACGTCCGCCAACGACACCGTCTCCTGCGGCTTCGACTTCGCGCCC
>CAWEGY010000020.1:0-42642 GCA_963808865.1 uncultured Gaiellaceae bacterium
CCCGAACCTCCCAGGTGCTCGACGGAGCTCGCCGAAGGAGACCCGAAGCGAAGCCGGGCTACTCCCCAGCCTAGCGGACGAGTTCTTCAAGCTCGGCGTCCGGAACTACGTCGGCACGGCCTGGGAGGTGAATGACGTGGGCGCCGAGGTCTTCGCGGAGGAGTTCTACGGCGCGCTGCTCGCGGGGGAGTCGGTCGGCGAGGCCATACAGAGCGCCCGGGATGAGCTGTGGCTGAGGCGAGGAACGTACGGTGCGCTCTGGGCTGCATATCAGCACTACGGCGAACCCTCGAGCGAGGCCGGGCTCGTCTCGAGGGGCCTGAGGACGCATGGCCGACGAAGAGCTACTCGAACGCTTCTCCCCATACCTCCGGTACGACTCGCTCGAAAGCTTCCGCGCGGACTCGGCCGCGATGATGGCCGAGCACTTTTTCGACGACGGCTCGAAGTGGAGTATGCGAACGTTCTGAAGAGGAAGGGCGGGAGCATCCTCGCGTCTGCGCGTCCGAAGGACGGCCAGAAGACAGCTCGACCTCGCATTCCTCGGCAAGCGTTACGCGAGCGGCCAGGCGTGAAGGAGACCGACTTCGTCGACGCCGCCGGGAGAAGGTACGTCGAGGACGCGCGGCGCCTCCATGAGGATGCTCGCTACGCCGACCGCACGTACGGCCACGTCGTCCACGAGCCGAGCGGGTCGACGTGGCTCCAGTACTGGTTCTTCTACTACTACAACGACAAGAACTTCTTCGGGATCGGCCTGCACGAGGGCGACTGGGAGATGATCCAGATCCGTTTCGATCGAGGCGGGAGCCCGAACGCGGCGACGTTCGCGCAGCACCGCGACGGCACGCCTTGAACTGGGACGACCTCGAGCTCTGTGCCTCTCCGGATGGCGACGTCCCGGTGGTGTACGTCGGTCGGGGCTCCCACGCCTCGTTCGCGAAGCGCGGCGAGCACTGGACGATGCCTCCTCTCCCCCCGGACTACTCCGACGGCAAGGGCCCGCTCGTCCGCCCGGCGCTCGAGGTGCTCACGGACGAGTCGCCTGGGTGGGTGCAGTGGCCGGGACGGTGGGGGTCGAGCGAGTCGAGCCCGACAGGGCCCTCGCAGAAAAGGCAGTGGCTGGACCCGGCCGCCTTCCATAAGGAGGCCGGCGGCGTCACGCGCGGGCGGATCCGGAAGATCGAGCCGCCCCCACCGGACCAGCCGCCGCCGCCTGCGCCAAAGCTCACCTTCGAGCGCGTCGCGGATCAGGTCGTCGTGAAGTACGAGTTCCCGCGGAAGCTCCCCCGGGCACTGCCCGCCCGGAGCGGATCGTCGTCTCGATGATGCCCCGGAGGACGACCTGCCGCCCGCGAGCCACGCGTTCACGGTGCGGACGCGGGTCGGTGTGTTCGCGCACCCGCAGCGTCTCGGCGAAGGCGAATACATCGTGCGCACGGTCGCGTACAGTGAGGACGGCGTTCAAAGCGAGCTCGTCGAGAGGAGGCTGCCGCGCTGGCGGGTTGAGGTGGCGACCGGCGCGAAGAGCACTTCGACGCAATGGTCGTCGGCTCGGGGTTCGGCGGCTCGGTGACGGCGTTCAGGCTGTCGGAGGCGGGCATGCGGGTGTGCCTGCTCGAGCGCGGCAAGGCGTACCCGCCCGGGTCGTTTCCGCGCAGCCCATGGGGCACGAGCCGAAACCTCTGGGACCCGAGCGAGGGCCTGCACGGGCTCTTCAACGTGTGGGAGTTCCGCGGTCTCGGCGGGATCGTCGCCAGCGGGCTCGGGGGCGGTTCGCTGCTCTACTCGAACGTCCTCATCCGCAAGGACGCGCTCGACGTTCGTACGCGAGGACCTCGAGCACGGCGGATGGGAGCACTGGCCGGTCAGCTACGAGGATCTCGAGCCGCACTACGACGCCACGAGGAGATGCTCGGCGCGAAGCCGTACCCGCTCGAGCACCCGCCCTACGAGCGGGACGTACAAGATGAACGCGCTGCGCGAGGCCGCAGAGCAGCTCGGGCTCGAGTGGTACCTCCCGAAGCTCGCGGTGACGTTCGCCCCTGACGGCGGCGCACCCGTGCCGGGGGTACCGATCGTCGGCGGCGAGGAGAACCTGCACGGGCGCCCCCGGCTGACCTGCCGGCTCTGCGGCGAGTGCAACTTCGGCTGCAACTACGGGTCGAAGGACACACTCGACTTCAACTACCTCTCGCTCGCGAAGCTGCGCCACGGCGTGGACATCCGAACGCGATGCGAGGCGAAGACGCTCGCTCCGCGGCCAGGCGGAGGCTACGCAGTCGGCTACGTCGACCACGGCGAAGCGATCGAGGGCGAGCCGCGCCGCGCGCCGCTCGCCGAGCGGACGATCACCGCCGACCGGCTCGTCCTCTGCTGCGGGACCATCGGGTCCACGTTCCTCCTCCTGAAGAACCGCGCGAACTTCCCGGGTCTCAGCGAGCGTCTGGGGACGCGGTTTTGCGGCAACGGCGACCTGCTGACGTTCGTAATGCGCACACACGAGACGGTCGGCGGGAAGCGGCGAGGACGGCCGATCGAGCCGGGCTACGGTCCCGTGATCACGAGCACGATCCGCGTGAAGGACGCGCTCGAGGGCGGACCCGGGCGAGCCTATTACGTCCAGGACGGCGGCTATCCGGAGACGATCAACTGGATCATCGAAGCCGGCGACCAACCGGCAGCGCTCATGCGGGCGATCCGTTTCGCGTGGCGTCTTCTGAAGCTCTATCTCAAGCGCGGGGGCTCGAGCGACGTCGGCGCGCGATCTCGCGCGCCTGATCGGTCCGGCGCCGACCTCGTCGACGACGCTCCCCCTCTTCGCGATGGGCAGGGACATCCCGGACGGGAACATGCGCCTCACGCGGAGGGCCTGCTCGACGTCGACTGGAACAAGCGGCGCTCGAATCCAACCTTCGAGGCCGTGCGCGCGCACCGGTCGCGACATCGCCAAGGTGCTGGACGGCAAGTTCAAGGACAACCCGCCGTGGTACGTCGGGCGGGTCGTGACCGTGCACCCGCTCGGGGGCTGCCCGATGGGACGGAACGAGCGCGAAGGCGTCGTCGACTCCTACGGGCAGGTCTTCGGCTACCCGGGCTTCGTCATCGCCGACGGGTCGGTCATGCCTGGCCCCGTCGGCCCGAACCCGTCGAACACGATCTCCGCCCTGGCCCACCGCTTCGCCGAGCGGTCGATCCGAGGACGCGTGAGGAGATCGGCTCGACGCACAGCCGACGAACGACTGAACCACTGGAGGAAGATCATGAGACAGCGACTGCCGCTCATCCTGTCCTCGATCGCGCTCGTCGTCGCGCTTCTCGGCTCGACGCCTCTGGGCCGGGCCGCGGAGAGCGCGCTCGAGCAGGTGGTGCCGCGGGCGAAGAGGGCCGACTTCGCCGCGAACGCGGGCAAGCTCAACGGCCACAAGTCCTCGGTCAATCCCACGCGCGGCCAGATCCCCGTGGTCGGCGCCAACGGCAAGCTGGCGGCCTCGATCGGCGCCGTCGGCCCGAAGGGCGATCCCGGCCCGCAAGGCCCGCAGGGTGGACCCGGCGTCTCGGGATACCTGCGCGTCAGCGAGAACATCACGGTGCCGGACGCCGACAACGGCACGCCGGACTTCGGCGTCAGCTGCCCCGGTGGGAGGGCGGTGCTCGGCGGAGGCTGGAGGTTCGAGCAGAACCAGACTCGACGCGCTGAAGATCTTCGAGTCGCGCGCGGGCAACGACTCGACGTGGCGGTTCAGGATCAGCAACGAGACCGAGCAAGCCAAGCCGATGACGCTGTTCGCGGTCTGCGCCAACGTCGCCTCGTAGGACGGAGGGCAGCGTGTCGAGTGGAAGCTGACGACGCCCACTACTCCATCGTCGCCGAGCGCCTCGGGGACGGGGAGATCGTCCCGTTCCTCGGCGCGGGCGCGAACCTCTGCGATCGGCCGGACGAGAGTCGCCTGGGAGCTCGGCCGCTTCGCCCCGAGCGGCGGCGAGCTCGCCGCAGAAGCTCGCCGCGAGCAGCCGGTACCCGGACGCCGACCTCGACCTCCTGCGCGTGTCGCAGTACGTGGACGCGATCCTCGGCGAGGGCGAGCCTCTACAGCGTCCTGCACGACGTTTTCGACTCCAACTACCCGCCGACCTCGGTCCACCGCTTCTTCGCGCGCCTGCCGGCATTGCTGCGGCGAGCGCGGCCGCGCGACAGCTGCTCGTGCTGACGACGAACTACGACGACCTGCTCGAGCGCGCGTTCCGGGCGGCGGGCGAGTCCTTCGACGTCGTCTGGTACGAAGCGAAGCGCGGTCCGCTCCACGGCCGTTTCCTGCACCGCTCTCCCGGACGGCGAGGTCGTCACGATCGAGCGTCCGAACGAGTACACCGGGCTCGACCTCGACGCGCGGCCGGCGATCCTGAAGCTGCATGGGGCGGTCGACCGCGCTGCGACGAGCGCGCGACAGCTACGTCATCACCGAGGACAGCTACATCGACTACCTCGTCGGCGGCGACGTCGACGCGCAGATCCCGTTCCTGCTCATGGAGCGGATGGTCAAGAGCCACTTCCTCTTCCTCGGCTACTCGATGCACGACTGGAACCTCCGCGTGATCCTCAGTCGGATCTGGGGCGCGGAGCACCTCAACCTGAAGTCGTGGGCGGTCCAGCTCGCTCCCGAGGACAAGGGCGTGCGCGCGGTCGAGGAGGCCCTCTGGCGAGACCGCGGGGACGTCGACATCCTGTACGTGCCGCTCGACGAGTACGTCGGTCGGCTGGAAGGGAGGTCTTCGCGACCGGCATCGCCTCCATGACCGACGACTCGCGCAGACCGCCGAGTGAAGCCGCGAGACGCCGTTCGTCGGGCTCGTCCCGTACGGCGAGGGCGACGCTGCGTTCTTCTTCGGTCGCGACCGCGAGACGCGGATCGTCGCCGGCAACCTCAGCGCCGCGCGCCTGACGCTGCTCTACGGGGCGAGCGGGGTCGGGAAGACATCGCTCCTGCGAGCGGGCGTCGATCGCGACCTCGCGACGGAGCTGCGCGAGGCGCCGACGGCTACGGCCGAGCGCGCGCCGTTCGCAGTGTGCGTGTTCTCCGCCTGGCGCGACGATCCGCTCGCACGCGCTCATGGAGACGATCAGGGCCTCTGCCGCCGAGGCGCTTGGACGGCGAGCGAGCTGCGTCGCCGGAGTCCGGGCGACTCGGTCGCCGAGACGCTCCGCTCGTGGACAGAGCATGTCCGCACGCTGCTCGTCGTCCTGGACCAGTTCGAGGACTACTTCCTCTACCACCCGGACGAGGACGGCGCGGGCACCTTCGCGGGCGAGCTCCCGACGATCGTCAACGACCCCGACCTGCGCGTGCACATCCTGTTGTCGATCAGGGAGGACGCCCTCGCGAAGCTCGACCGCTTCAAGGGTGCGATTCCGCGCCTGTTCGCCAACTACGTCCGCGTCCAGCATCTCGATCGTGCGGCGGCCCGCCGCGCGATCGAAGGGCCGGTCGAAGAGTGGAACCGCCGGTCGCCCGGCGAGCCTCCGTACGACGCTCGAGCCCGGCGCTCGTCGAGGCGGTTCTCGACGCGGCGACGATCGGGAGGCTCGCGCTCGTGCGGAGCGGGCGCGACGACGCAGGCCTCGGCGAGGGGCAGCGCGTCGAGGCGCCGTTCCTCCAGCTCGTCATGGAGCGGCTCTGGCGGGCGACCGCCGACGGCGGGCTCGCACGCGCTGACGCTGGCGGGGCTCGCTGCGCTCGGTGGCCCGCAGCGAATCGTCGAGAACCATCTGCTCGAGGCGCTCGGCGCGCTCACGCCGCGCGAGCAGGCGGTCGCCGCCGACCTCTTCCGCTTCCTCGTCACCCGCTCGAAGACGAAGATCGCCCATCCAGGTCACGGACCTCGCGGAGTGGACGGGCCGCTCCGAGCCGGAGGTCTCCGCGGTGCTCGAGAAGCTCTGTCGCGGCGAGAGCGGTCGCATCCTGCGGCGGGTTCCGCCTCCGCCGACCGGCGGCGATCCCCGCTACGAGCTCTTCCACGACGTCCTCGCCGAGCCGATCCTCGAGTGGCGCCGCGAGTACGAGCAGGAAGAGCGACGCCGCGCGACGGTCCGCCGGTTCGTCGCGAGTCGGCGGCGTACTGGTGACGCTCGTCGCCGTCTTCGCAGCGCTCGGCATCTGGGCGCTGGTGCAGCGAAGCGAGGCGCAGGAGCGCGACGCGGTCCGCCACGCTCGCTCGCTCTCGCCTCGGCCGCGAGCGCGCAGGTCGAGGACCACGTCGAGCAGTCGCTCCTCCTCGGGCTCGAGGCGCTTCGGGCGAGCCCGACCGCCGAGGCCTCGAGCGCGATGGTCGAGGCGCTCCAGGCTGCCCGACGCTCGGGGGCGGAGACGATCCTGCGCGGCGGCGCGGACGGCGTTCGGACGATCGCGTACAGCCCCGACGGCCGCACGCTCGCCTCGGCCGACTTCGACGGCACGTTGCGGCTCTGGGATACGAACGCCGGGACGACGCTCGGCGAGCCGCTCCTCGGCCACACGAGCGAGGTCTGGGGCCTCGGCGTTCAGCCCCGACGGCGAGACGCTCGCGTCCGCGAGCTTCGACGGGACCGTGCGCCTGTGGAACGTCGAGGACGGGAGCCCGCTCGGCGCGCCCATCGATGCGGGTGTCGGAGCGCGTGAGGAGCGTCGCGTTCAGCCCCGACGGACGCACGGTCGCCTTCGGCGGCTCCGACGACACCGTGCGCCTGTGGGACGTGCGACGAGAGGAGGCCGTCGGCCCGCCGCTTGCGCGGCCACCGGAGCTCGGTCTGGAGCGTCGCCTTCAGCCCGGACGGAAGGACGCTCGCCTCCGGGGCGGCGACCGGACCGTGCTGGCTGTGGGATCTGCGGACGCAGGCCGAGCGGCGGACGGACGCGCGCTCGAGGGTCACGCGGGCAAGGTCGCGAGCGTCGCGTTCAGCCCGGACGGGCGCACGCTCGCATCGTCCGACCTCGCAGGGCGAGGTCCGCCTGTGGGACACGCGACAGCGCTGCGAGCCGCTCGGCGAGCCGCTGCGTAGCGGGACGGGCGAGGTCTGGAGCGTCGCGTTCAGCCCGGACGGTCGCACGCTCGCCGTCGTCTGGCTACGACGGCACCGTGCGGTCGTGGGACGTCGCGGACGCGGACGTCTCTCGGGCGAGCCGCTCCGCGGGCACTCGCGAGCGGTCATCGCCGTCGCGTAGCGCCGGACGGAACGCTCGCGTCCGCGAGCTACGACGGCACGGTCCGGCTCTGGGACGCCGGCGCGGCGAGCTCCTCGGCGAGGTCGCTCGGCGCCCACGACGGACCGCGTCACGACGGTCGCGGTCGACCCGGACGGCCGCACGCTCGCCTCCGGCGGCTTCGACCGAGCCGTCCGGCTGTGGGACCTCGACGACGCGGACGATCGCTGGGAGAGCTGGGCGAGGGCAGCACCGACTCGATCGAGAGCGTCGCCTTCAGCCCGGACGGGAGCACTGCTCGCCGCCGGCCGACGTCAGCGGCTCGATCTGGCTCTGGGACGTTCCGGCAGGCACGCCGGCCGGGCAGCTTGGCAGGGCCACGAGGACGCGGTGCACGAGCATCGCCTTCGGCCCGGACGGCGACGTCCTCGCGTCCGCCGAGCTCGGACGGGACGGTCCGGCTCTGGGACGTCGCGACGAGAGGAGCAGATCGGCGAGCCGCTCGCCGGCCACGAAGGCCGATGTCTCGAGCGTCGCCTTCAGCCCGGACGGCCGAACTCTCGCCTCCGGCGGCTCGGACGGCACGCTCCGACTCTGGGACGTCGACGAGCACGCACGCTGACGGTGAGCTTCCGCTCGCCGAGGGAGAGGTCGTCCAGGCGGTCGCCTTCGCACCGGACGGCGACACGCTCGCCTCGGGAAGCGTCGGCGGAGCCGTGCGGCTGTGGGACGTGCAGCGCTCGCGAGCCGCTCGGCGAGCCGCTCCGGGCGCACGCGCCCCGGAACGTCGAAGACCTCGCGTTCGCCCGCGACGGCGGCACGCTCGCCTCCGCCGGCTCGGACGGCGACAGTGCGGCTTGTGGGACGTGCGCGGCCGCCGAGCGCTCGGTGCAACCGCTGCGGGGCCACGTCGGGGCTGTCTTCGGCGTCGCCTTCACGCCCGGACGGGCGCACGATCGCCTCCGGCGGCGACGACAGGACGGTGCGGCTGTGGGAGGGCATCCTCTGGAGCGATCTGGCCGACCTCGAGACGCAGGTCTGCGGTCTCGTCGTCCGCGACTTCACCGAGGCGGAGTGGGAGGAGCTCGTCCCGGGCCTCCCGTACCGCAGGACGTGCGAGACATAGGACCGAGCCGGGCTCCGTCGCCGGCGTGGTCGACCGGATGGAGGCGATCCTCGGAGCCGTTGCCGCGAACGGACGGCGTCGCCTGCTTCACGCGCCTCTACCTCGAGGTGACGAAGGCCGTGCAGACGGAGCTCGCGAGCGCGACCTTCGCCGACCCGCGCTTCCTGGAGAAGCTCGACGTCGCCTTCGCGGACCTCTTCTTCGACGCCGTCCGAGCGCCACGAGCAGAGCCCGCGCGAGGCACCGCGGGCCTGGGCGCCGCTCTTCGAGTGCCGCTCGACCCGCGGCGTCGCTCCGCTCCAGTTCGCCCTCGCGGGGATGAACGCACACATCAACCGCGACCTACCCGGTCGCGCTCGTCACCACCTGGGCCGAAGCCGGACTCGATCCGAGCATCGGCTCGCCACAGCACTCGGACTTCGAGCGCGTGAACGACGTCCTCGCACGGGTCGAGCAGCGCGTCAAGCAGCGAGTACCTGACGGGCTGGCTCAAGGCGCTCGACCGTCTGCTCCATCGCTTTCACCGGCTCGACAGCATCCTCGCGATGTGGAACGTCCGCGCCGCCCGTGCCGCAGCGTGGGTGAACGGCGAGGCTCTCTGGGCTCTCCGCGGCGACGCAAGAGCTGAGCACCGAGTACCTGCGCACGCTCGACCGCACGGTCGAGCTCTCCGGCCGCGGCCTGCTCATCCCGGCCGACACGACGCTCCAGCGAGCCGATCGCGGGCTCGGTCGCCTCCGGCGCGAGCCGCTGTGGTGGGCATAGCTCGGCCGGTGACTCGGCCGCACTCTTACGGCGAGGACGATATAACCCAGTCGACAGGCACGTGGTCCGGCGCCTCGTTTCTCTGGGAGCGAGGTGAGCCTCCTGCGGCGGATCCGTCGACGACCGCACTATCCGAGAGGAGTGCCGCATGCCACCCGACCCGATCCTTCCCTGGCCGCTCGCACGGCGCGGCGAAGACGTCTTCCCCGTACGGCCGCTGCAGCAGCTTCTGCGAGCCCGCGGGCACTCCGTGACCGTGGACGGCATCTTCGGCCCATTGACCGAGGCCGCGGTCGAAGCGTTTCAGCAGAGCAAGGGTCTCACGGCCGACGGCATCGTCGGCCCGATCACGTGGCCCGAGCTCATCGTGCACGTCCAGAAGGGCAGCACGGGAGACGCCGTGCGCGGTGTGCAGGAGGTGATGAAGTTCCACGACCAGTCGGACGGCGAGGGTCCCGGCGTACAGGTCGACGGCATCTTCGGGCCGCGCACTGATGCCTTCGTGCGCGGATTCCAGACCGCAGTCGGAACCGCCTCGGACGGCATCGTCGGCCCGATCACGTGGCGCGCCCTGGTGAGCGGCATGCTGTCGGGCTGATGGCGTCGGGTGTCGACCGCCCGGATGGTTGACGGAATCGACGAATGGCGGGAAGATCAGGGCGCCGTCTCGCCAGGAGGACACCATGGCCAAGCGCGCGTTGTGCGTGGGGATCAACAAGTACCCGATCCCGGGGAACGACCTGATGGGGTGCGTCAACGACGCCAACGGCGTGGCGTGACCTGCTCGTCGAGGAGTTCGGCTTCGCGGACGCCGACGTCACCGTCGTCACGGACTCCGACGCCACGAGGCAGGCGATGATGGACGGCCTGAAGGGCTTGATCGAGGGGTCGAGTGCGGGCGACGTCCTCGTCTTCACGAACTCCTCGCACGGCTCCTACATCCCCGACACGAGCGGCGACGAGGAGACCTACGACGAGGTGATGTGCCCGTACGACACGCGCGAGGAGGTCTTGAGCGACGACGACCTCCGCGCGATCCTGGACACGCTGCCTACGGGGGTCTCGATGACCGTGATCTCCGACTCGTGCCACTCGGGCTCGAACACCCGCGGCCGTGTCAACGACCTGCTTCCAGCGAAGTACCAGATAGCCGAGGACCTCCGGATTCGCTTTCTCAACCCCGCGCTGATTCCGCAGCTCGCACGCGCGGGCCCGATCCTCGCCGACCCGATGGCGCGCGCAAGCCGAGGGCCCGCATCGCCTTCTCGGAGTCGGGCATGAACCACGTGCTGCTGTCCGGCTGCCGCGACGTCGAGGTCTCGTGGGACGCGAAGATCGAGGGCACGTACCACGGGGCGATGAGCTACCACGCTCTCAAGGCCATCCGCGACGCCGGCGTCGACAGATCACCTACGCCGAGCTCGCCGAGCGCCTGCAGGCGATGCTCGACGACGCGGGCTACGACCAGCACCCGCAGCTCGAAGGCCCGGACGATAGGAAGCAACGGCAGGTGTTCACGTAGATGGCCGACAACTGGCTCAAGGAGTACCGGTTCACCGCCCTCGAGCTTCCTCGTCGGGATCTCGCGCCCGCGGACGTGCTCTTCCGTAGCAACGGCAGTTTCGACCAGAAGGTCGGGCAGTCTCTCGATGCTCTTCTCGGCGGCGGAGACAAGCCCGCGACGACGAGCGGGGAGCCGACCGGCTCGATCGCACGATCCTTCGAGAAGCATGTCGAAGCGAACATCGGCTTCAAGATCCTCGGCGCCCTGTTCGGCGGGGGCGCGGGCAAGCTCGGCGCCGGCCTCGAAGCGAAGAACGCGAAGACGCTGGCCGTCACGTACGAGGACGTCACGCAGGACTCGCTCGCAGTGCTCGAGCTGCAGACCTGGCTCGAGGAGGCGAAGATCTCGACGTCGCGCCAGGCCACGGAGTGGCTCAACACAGGAGAAGCTCGCCGCCGTGACCGCCGTGCTGCGGACGGCGACCCTCTCGATCGTCGCCCAACGCGAGAGCGGCGTCGCGATCGAGCTCGACGTCCCTCAGATCCAGGGTCTCGTAGAAGGGGGAGCCAAGGTCTCCGCCGGGTCGGGTGACTCGTCGAAGATCACGTTCACCGGCAAGGAGCCGATCGCGTTCGGATTCCAGGCTTTCGTGATGAGGTTCGACGAGAACGTCTCGCTAGGCCTCGAGCAGACCCGCGGCGAGCGCGACTTCGGCGCACAGGCGTGGACGGCCGAGGCCGAGCTCGAGGCCGTCGGCGACCGAGAGTTCCCGACCGACTAGCGTTCCCCGGGCGTTCCCGGCGCGCTCAGGTACCCACAGGGTTCAACAGCCCTTTCTGCCCCTTGAACGCGAAGAGCAGCAGGTCGACCATGCGGAAGGTCTGGTTGTTCGGGCCGAGCGACGGGCGGAACGTCGTGTCCCGGACGATCGAGTGCTGGCTGCCCTCCATCGCGCGGTGGAACGTCTCCGCGACGATGCGCGCCCCGACGCCCTTCAGCTTGCCGCCGTTGAACTCGGCCTCGCGCAGGATGTAGAACCAGAGCGGCGTGTCCTGGAGGAGCTTGGCGTCGCTGCGACTGCGTGAGCGCGCTCGAGGTCGGCGCCGTTGTTCCCGTCCCGGAGCTGGCGTTCGTGAGCTTCGTCAACGGCGTCACGCCCTTGTTCTTCAGGAACGTGACCATCTGCTGGCCGGTCGCGAGCTTCACCATCTTCGCCCTGACCAGGTTCCGGAAGGCGAGGTTCGCTTCGGCCGCCGGGAAGCCCGGAAGCGTGGCGAGCGTGGTCGCGAGCGTCGTGTCGATGCGCATCGCGCGGTTGAACTGCGCCGGCGGCACCGCGAGGTCGGCTCGACCCGCTCTCCGTGAAGTCGTAGAGCCGCCGCAAGTCGGCGATCCAGTTGCTCGGGAGGCGCGACCGCCGCCGAGGCTCGCCGCTGCAGCCCCGAGAACTCGAACAGCAGCTCGAGCGTCCCGCCGCCGCCGTCGAAGATCTTGTTCCAGTTGTACTCGTCGCGGATCATCGAGTGCCCGAGCCGGAATGCCGCGACCGAGAACTCGATCGGCATCGTCGGCACGTCCATCGGCGGCACGCCGACCTCGAACGCCTTCCGCCCGTTCGTTGAAGACGTGCGGTCACGACGCCGGGCGCGCAGATCCTCGGCAGGTAGTCGGTGCGGAGCATCCACTGGTAGTGCTTGGTGACCTTCCGCCGCGCGCCTCGCGAAGCGCTGCGCCGGGCGGCACCGACGCGGGGAGCGTGTCGACCACGCGGTTGTGGAAGCGGATGAACGCGAGGTGCGTCTGCGCGACGGCGAGGTTCTCGTCGTTTCGCGGGTCCGGGATGATCGCCTTGCGCTTCTCGGCGTCGTTCGACCCGGCGCCGCACGAGGAAGGTCGAAGCCCTCCTTCGCCGGGATGCCGCCGGCCGCGATCGTCTTGCCCATCTTCAGGTGGAGGCCGTCGGCCTCGTAGAACTTCGCCGAGTCCGGATCGCTCGGCCCGCCGCCGTAGAGCGAGTCGAGGTCGAGGCTCGGCGAGCGCGCCTGCAGGAGCTGCGCCGGCGAGACGTTCTCGCCGAGCATGACGCTCGGTCTTGTCGAAGGTCAGGTCGTGGTCGACGAACTGGCCGAGGTACGTGAAGCCGGCCGGCATCCGCGACGGAGCCGCCCCCGCCGCGCCGCCATCGCCTGGCCGACCTTCCTCGCGTTCGGCTCGCCGAGCTGCTTGTTCGTCCCCTGTCGGCCCCATGCGAGAGAAGCGAAACGGCGGCGTCTCCTCCTCGAGCGCTCGCGGCGAGCGTCCGCTCCCTGCCTCCGACGGCCTCGCCGAGCAGGCCTTCGCCGATGACGAAGTAGCTCTCGGAACCATGCCTGTCCACGATGCCTCCTGTTCGTTGGATTCGGGCCGCTATCGCCGGGCTGGTGCCCGGTTACGATGGAATCGATGGCCACGGTCGTCGTCGCGATCTCCACCGAGGGCGAGGAACGCCCGCCCCCGGGCGCACGGGTGCGCGTCGAGGTCAGGGACACGACCTACGCGGATACGCTCGCCCCCCTCGTGGCGGAAACGTCCAGCGAGGTCGAGTCCGATCGCAGCCCGCGGCTGGGCACGGTGCACCTGGACGTGCCCGCGGATGCACCGTCCGAGCTGACGATCTTCGCCCACGTCGACGTCGACGGAGACGGCGCGATCAGCGCGGGTGACTTCATCACGATGCAGGCGTACCCGCTCGTACAAGAGGACGCGGGGACGCCCATCGCCGTGAGCGTTCGGAGGGTGTAGCGAGCAATTCCGCGACCGCGCGAGCGATCGGCTGCTCCGTCCGCTCCTCGACGAACAGGAACTCGCCGGCGGTGTTCACTTCGAGGAACACGTACTCGCCGTCCGGGTGTGCGCCTGAGGTCGATTGCCCCGTACTCGAGACCGAGCCGCTCCATCAACAACAGCAACCGCCGCTCGAGCGCGGGCGGCAGGGTCGCGGGCTCGGTTCGCGCCTGACCGAGGCTCATCCGAAAGTCGATCGGGTAGTCCGTCTCCTGCGAGTGGATCGCCGCCGGGAACACGCGCGTGCCGACGACGGTGACACGGAGGTCGAAGTCCGCGGGGATGTACTCCTGGAAGATCACCGGAGCCAGGCGCACGGTGTCGAGCAGCGAGAGCGCGTCCTCCCCCACGAGCCTGGTCTCCCGCCAGATCGTGTGCGTGCAGGAGAAGGTCTTGTACACCGTCGCGCCGACCCCCTCGGCGTCGACGAATCGCCCGGGCTCGATCCGGGTCCGAGGTGATGAGCGTCCGGGGCACCCGCAGCCCTAGCCCGGCTGCGAGGCGCAGTTGCAGCGCCTTTCGCGCGGCGACCTCGTCGCGAACCGGATCGTTCACCCAGTGCACGTCGAGCAGTTGCCAGAGCCCGTTGATCGCCTCGTGCCACTCGTTGATCGTGAAGAGCCGCACCTCGGGATCGGCGACGGACGACGGCTCCGCGGCCTGTGGCCGGCGCCACCAGGCCGCATGCGCCCGCCCGAGGTCGATCGGCGGGCCACCGTCGCGGCCGATCTCCATCCGCGGAGAGCCGCGGTCGTAGTCGACCGTCAGCGTCGCGCGGTCGGGAAGCTCGGACAGGTCGAGGAGGACGGCCTCGTGCCCCGCGTCCGCCAGGTGCTCCAGAACACGCAGAGCATGAGGATCGTCCGGATGGGAGATCGCGACGATCACGCGCGACCCGGACTCCTACGGCCCCGAGGTCTGATCGTGGGCGTCGAGCGCCTGCTGCAGGAGCGCCTGCAGCTCGTCGTATTGCGCCTGCAGCGCCCCTCGCTGGGCGTCGGACTGCGCGAGCTGGTCCGCGATGACCTGGAGCTGAGCGTCGATCTCGGCAGCAGTCGCCTGCAGCTCGTCCTGACTTCGGCCGGCGAGCTCCGGGGCCTGATGCGGTGTCGCCACGGCGAAGGGCAGGTTGCCGATCGGACCGATCGGCGTCGGTCCGGGTTGGACGACCGGGCCAGGCGTTACGACGGGGTCGAAGCGCTTCGTGAACGGCGGATCGAGCGGGCCCTCCTTGAGCAGCTCCTTCTGGGTGTCGAGGACGACCTCTTTCCGCGTGTCGAGGCGGATGTCCTTGACGAGCTCCTTGCGCGTGTCGAGTCGGAGATCCTTGATGTGCTCCTTCGGAGCCTTGATCACCGGACACACGGAGTTCGCGGCAGCGATGTCACCGGCGCTCAGGGCGGTTCGTTGTCCGATGACCGCGGCCGGGTTGGTGGGAGTGATCGTGTCGCTCCCGTCGATCGAGAAGGCGTCGCGCGGGTAGTGCATGATCGACCCGTAGTCGTAGGCGCCGACGTCGTCGCCGTCCGTGATGTGCTGGTTGAAGTTGCTGATCGCGGCCGGCTGGATCTTGGTCCAGTTGATCGTGACGAACGCGTCGCGGTCTTCGCGACTCTGCTCGTGCCAGAGCCCGATGACGTGGCCGATCTCGTGGATCGTGTTTCCGGTCGAGCAGCCGGCTGCGAGATTCACGAACTGCTGCCCTCCTTGACGTCCGACCGACGACGAGCACCCGCTCCCCGGCCGAAACGTGACGAAGTCCGCCTCGGTCGTCCTCGCGACGAACCGGAAGCGCGTGCGCGACTCCCAGTGCGCTATCGCATCCGTCACCCGAGCCTGATTGGGAAGAGCGGCGTCGATCGTGAACGGGATCACGCAGTTCGGCCAGCGAAACTGCGCCCCGGTGCGGAGCACGCCGGACTCGAGCTCCCCCCTAATCACGCCCCGGAGCTCCTCCGTCTTCTGGTCCATCTCCTCGACGGTGCCGAGCACGATGTCGCCTTCGAAGAGAGCGAGTCCGTCTCGCACCACGTACTGCACGGGCTGAGCGAAGAACGTCGCGCCGGTGATCAAGCCGGTGCGAACGTCCTCGCTGGTGATCAGCTCACCCGAGTCCGCGCTCTCCTTCGACCGCGCGGAGCTGCGACTTCTCCGAGGGGGCGTCCTCCGTGTCCCTGCCATGGCGTCTCCTTTCGGATACCGCCCGCGAAGCCGCCGTCACGATCTCCCCTGCCTCGCGAGTGACGTTGGTCTCTGACAGCGGATCGAGCCCGGCCGCAGCGGTCACGGACACCCCCTGCCGTCGCGCCTATTAATACAAATGAGAGGGCGTCACGCCACACGGAGCCGAAACAGGGTGTCGCGAGGCGACGAGCTCGTCGCCGCCCCGCGCGCCGTGCCTACCGTCGGCTGTATCCGACGCCGCCCGTAAGGAGCAGAACCAGCAGCACGATCAGCAGGATCCAAGCCCATACCGGCACCGAACTCACCTCTTCTCTCGGCTTTCGACGACGTTCTCGTCCACGGTCTTACCCGCGTCGAGCGCGCGTCACACCTCGGACGACGAGTGCGTCAGAGAACGATGCGGAGAGCCAGGTGGAGCGGGCAGCCCGCCCCGATGAGCGATCGTGCGGCCTGCAGGTCCGCTCCCGAGTCGACGAGCAGCCACGCGTCCTCATCACCGAAGCCGAGCAATCGGAACTGGTCGTAACGCCAGCTCGCAACGCGCTGATCCTCGAGAGAGGGGGCTTCGGGGGTGGGGATCTTCTCGGAGGCTGCCATGTCGTACATGCTGAAACGACGGGTATCGCCCGAGGTTGTTGGCATTACGTAAGAACCGGTTGCGTCCCGGTTGCGGAGACGGCTTTGAGCGGCGCAGCCGGCCCGTTAGAGTCGCCCGATGGCCGACTACACGATCAAACGGCTGCACGAGGTCGCCGACGTACTCGGCGACTACCCCGGCGAGATGCGGATGATGACGTCCGACCTCGAAGCGGAGCAGGTCGCCTTCACACACAGGCGAATGCCGCAACACACGGGCGGCAAGGGCTCGTACGGGCATCGCCACAAGGAGCAGGAGGAGATCTACTACGTCGTCTCCGGAACGCTCCAGTTCAAGCTGAACGACGACATCGTCGACGTCGAGGGCGGTACGGCGGTCCGCGTCCCACCCGAGACCTGGCGCTCCGTCTGGAACGACGAGGAAGAGGACGCGGTGCTGATCATCGTCTCGAAGGTCGTCCCGGGCGGCTCGCGCGACGACGCCGAGTACCTACAGAACTTCTGGCCCGAGTAGCCGGCGCTCCTAGCCGCGCGGCCAGCGGAGGACTTCGGCAACAGGGCGGCGCCATTGCCGGCGAACGGCGGGGCCGCGCGGGCTGCCGTCGTACGCGATCGCATCGTTGTTCGCGAAGTGGACGTAGCCGTCCTCGCCCCAGGTCCCGGCGAACGTCATCCAGGTCGGACGCGTCGCCGTGATCGGGACGAGCCTCGGGCGAACCATCCTGCCGGCCCCCGTGTGATCGACGAGTTGCAGCGCACGCACGACGTCGCGCAGCTCGCGCGGCCAGCAGCGCGGGTCGTGAGCGAACGTGCCAGAGGCGAAGTAGTTCGCGTGCGAGCCCAGCGCGACGTGCACCAGCGGACGGGAACCGCGCTTCGGTGCGCGGTTCCACGCGCGCCGCGTTCCCGCACAGTGCTCCGAGAGCCCCACCTGCAGCGGCCGTCCGTCGGGGTCGAGAATCACGGTCACCGACTCCCAGTCCCCCTCGTGAACCTGCCAGACCTCACCCGCCGGAATCGTCGGGCTGTAGTCGTTGAACGGGTACCAGAGCCAGTACTGGAGGGCGATGCGCGTCGTCGTGCGCTGGGCAGCGCCGTACACGACCGGCGCCAGCCCGTGCGCCGACTGCGCCTGGACGTAGCAGTCGGCGGCCGCGACCCCATCGGCCGCGCGACACGGCTGCAGATCCAGGCGAAGAGGCCTGCCTCCCGATGGAAGCGGATCGCCGACCTTCTCCCAGCCCGACGATGTGCGCCGCTGGAGCTCCGCGTCCGCAAGGAAGCCGTCGACGCTGACGGGTCTGAACCGCTCCGCCGGATGCAGGACAGGACCGGCGCGTGCCGCACGAGAAGCGTCGCCAGTCGCGGCGTCGACTGCCCGGCGCCGAGCGGTACGAGCACGATCGCAACGCAGACACCAACGGCGATGAGTCGCCCGAGACGCACGGTGCCCTGGAGTATGCGACTACGCGAATCGATCGCGGTCGCTGCCCACTCCGGCAGGAGTCGGCAGCGGGCACGCGACGAACGGCTTTCCGGTGAGCAGGCAGCCGAGCTTGTACGCCTCACAGCCCGCGCAGAAGCCGGTCGCGGCGGCGAGCAATGCGAGCACGGCGACGAGCGCGCCGAGCACAGTGCCGGCCACGTCGAGGCCGAGCGCGTACGAGACGGCTCCCGTCGTGAGGACGCTCAGACCCACGAGGTTCGCGAAACGCGGGGGTCGCGAGTCCTCGAGCGGGCCCTCGCCGAGCCTCGGCTGCACGAGCTCGAAGTAGGCCAGGCACGGCAGGCAGTAGCGCCGGCCGAACGTCAGCCCCACAGCGAGCTGGAGAGCGAGCAAGGCGAGGAGCCACCACCAGCCGGTCACGACTGCGACCGCCGCCAGCGTCCCCACGACCGCCTGGTTGAAGCGAGGCGCGCGCGAGTCGATGACATCGAGGTCTCGGTACGGGTCCGCGAGGCGCTTCCGCTTCACTTTGTGAAGTATCGCAGAGCGCTAGCGGCGCGCCCAGGCGGCGAGCGCGTCGAGAACGACTCGCAGGCTCTCGCCTTCGCTCGTCAGGACGTACTCGACGTGAGGCGGGCGCGAGTCGCGCACCTCACGTCGCAGGACGCCCGCCTTCTCGAACTCGGTCAGCCGCTGCGCGAGCGTTCCGGGCGGGATCGTGCCGATGGCGTGCCGAAACTCGGTGAACCGCGTGCATCCGTGGTACGACGCGTACAGGATCGAGACGGCGTAGCGCCGCTCGAGGACGTTCGCCGCGCGGCGAACGTCCTCGGGAACCGGATCGCGGTGGTTACACCGCGACACTGGACTGCACCGGCTTCTCCTCGAGAGCGAGGTGCAGCACCTCGTCGATGGACATGACAGGATGGAACGCGATCTCCTCGCGCACGTTCTCGGGGATGTCCTCGAGGTCGGCGCGGTTCCGCTCCGGGATGATGATGTCCGTGATCCCGGCGGCGTGGGCGGCGAGCACCTTCTGCTTGAGACCGCCGATCGGCAGCACGCGACCCTGGAGCGTGATTTCTCCCGTCATGCCGACCGTATGCTTCACGGGGCGCTCCGTCAGGAGCGACGCGAGCGCGGTCGCCATCGTGATCCCGGCGCTCGGCCCGTCCTTCGGGATCGCTCCCGCGGGGACGTGCACGTGGAACGAGCGGTTCTCGAACGACTCCTCCTCGAGTCCCAACTGCGTCGCCAGCGCGCGCACCGAGGAGAGCGCGATCTGTGCCGACTCCTTCATCACGTCGCCGAGCTGACCGGTGAGGACGAGCTTGTCGCCGTCCTTGTGCGAGGTCGCCTCGATGAAGAGCACGTCGCCGCCGACCGCAGTCGCGGCGAGCCCCGTCGCGACGCCCGGGACGGCGGTCCGCTCCGCGACCTCGCGGTAGAACTTCCGGCGCCCGAGCGCGTCGCGCACGGCCGCTTCGTCGATCTCGACCGGAGGCTCGACCGACTCGGACGCGATCTTCGTCGCTGTCTTGCGGAGGACGGTTCCCAGCTCACGCTCGAGCTGGCGGACGCCAGCCTCACGCGTGTACTCGGACACCACGAGCTCGAACGCGTCGTCGGCGATCTCGACCTCGTCCTCGCGGAGACCGTTCCGCTCCCGCTGGCGTGGCCAGAGGTAGTCGCGAGCGATCGCGACCTTCTCGTCGGTGGTGTAGCCGTCGAAGCGAATGACTTCCATCCGGTCGAGGAGCGGGCCGGGGATCGTCTCCGCCATGTTCCCCGTCGCGATGAAGAAGACCTGCGACAGGTCGACCTCGACGTCGAGGTAGTGGTCGCGGAACGAGTGGTTCTGCGCCGGATCGAGCACCTCGAGCAGCGCCGAGGACGGGTCGCCGCGCCAGTCGGCGCCGACCTTGTCGACCTCGTCGAGCATGATCACCGGGTTCATCGTCCCCGCGTCGCGGAGCGCACGGACGAGACGACCCGGAAGCGCGCCGATGTACGTGCGGCGATGCCCGCGGATCTCGGCCTCGTCGCGAATGCCGCCGAGCGACATGCGGACGAACTCGCGGCCGGTCGCGCGCGCGATCGACTCGCCGATCGAGGTCTTGCCCGTCCCGGGCGGGCCGATGAGGGTCAGGATCGCGCCGGAGCGCCTGTCGTCCTCGACGCCGCGCTCCTTGCGGAGCTTCGCCACCGCGATGTACTCGACGATGCGGTCCTTGACGTCGTCGAGGCCCGCGTGGTCGGCGTCCAGCACCTCGCGCGTGTGGATCGGGTCGAGCCGCTCGTCGGAGCGCTTGCTCCACGGCACGGCCAGGAGCCAGTCGAGGTAGTTGCGGATGACGGTCGCCTCCGGCGTCTGGTCGCCCATGCGCTCGAGCCGGGAGAGCTCGCGCTCGGCCTGCTCGAGGACGTTCTCGGGCATCTCGGCCTCGGCGATCTTCGCGCGGTATTCCTCGACGACCGAAGCCTCGTCCTCACCCAGCTCCTTGCGGATGGAGTCGAGCTGCCGGCGCAGGATGTACTCGCGCTGCTGCTTGTCGACGTTGGTCTCGACGTCCTCCTGGATGCGCCGCCGGATCTGCATGAGCGCGAGTCGCTCGCGCTGCAGCTCGAGCGCGAGCTCGAGCCGCGCGCGGACGTCGACCGTCTCCAGCAGCTCGACCTTCTGCTCGAAGGTCAGGTCGGGCGAGTAGCCGGACGTGTCGGCGAGGGCGCCGGGCTCGGAGATCGAGCGCACGAAGGCGGCGATGCGCCCGTCGTCGCCACGGAGCTCGAGGATCTCTTCGACGACGGCGCGGTACTCGCGCTCGACCTCGCGGATCCGGCCGTCCGCGGACTCCTCGTCGGGGTGCTCCTCGACCTCGACGAACAGCCTTCCTTGCGAATCGGTAACGGCCGCGCCCGCGATCCCGCGGTGGAGACCGTTGAGGGCGACGGCTCGCCCGCCGCCGGGGAGGCGAATGCGGTCCGTGACCTCGGCGACGGTGCCGACCTTCGCGTACCCGTCCTCGTGCTTGGGCACGAGCAGGACGCGCTCTTCGTCGCCGACGTCGACGGTGAGGGTGACGTTCATGTTCGGGAAGACCACGAGGTCCTCGAGGGGGACGAGCAGAAGGCGGATGGCGTTCTCGTTCTCGTTCGCGCTCACGATTCTCGCTTTCGTACGGATGCCATAGTTACTTCAGAAACTGTACCGACTGAGGTCAAGGTCTCCGCCGGAGCCGGTCAGCCTTCGGTACGGCGGACGCGCGCGAGGGTGACGGCTGCAACCCTCCCCGCGAGACGATCCGACCCTCGGCCTGCTCCGCTCGGCTTCCACGTCATGACGCCCGCGACGAAGACGCCCCCGTCCCAGAAGACGAGACCCGTGTCGTGGCGCGCCGTCGAGATCCAGCCGGCCTTGTGCAGCACCGCGACGCCGCGCGCTCCGCGGGTGCCGCTGTCGAGCTTCGGGAGATCGCGTACGTGTGCCGTCAGCCACAGCAAGTGGCGCGCGTCGGCCGGTGTCAGGCCGGGCTGGGCCGAGCGAAGCGGACCCGAGCCGGCCGACGCGAGCCAGAGCGCGCGCCAGAGCCGACGTCATGTCCCAGGCCGTCGTGTACTTGCCCACGCCGAACGCGGGCGCATCGTTCACCCGCGCCGGAATCGGCCCCGAGAGCGCGCGCGTCTCGTAGCCGCCGTACATCAACGTGTCGGTGAGGCCGATCGACTCCATGAGCGCGTTCACGCGCTGCCCACCGGAGCTCGTCGAGCCGGCAAGCCAGACGAGCAGGGCATTCGCCGCCTCGTCGTCGGACGGCACGATCATCTCGCGCAGGAGCGCACCAACCCGCGAGCCCGGTGGCGGGATACCGGAGTGCGACGCGAGCACCGCTGCGGCAATGGCGAGCTTGACCGTCGACGCCGCCGGGAAGCGCGCCTTCGCGTTCCAGGCGGCCCCCGAGCCCCCGGTGAGGCTCTGCACGTAGTAGCCGGGCGTGCCCGAGTACTCCCGCGCCAGCCCTCGCAGCTTGCGCGCGAGGACGGGATCCACTCGCGATGCGACGCGGCGCGGACGCCCGGCCGCAGGGAGGCCGAAGACGTCGTGGACATGGGCCGACGATCGACGCCCGCCCCGTCCGCTCGTGACGACGCGAACCGTCGCGTCCCCTACCGGAAGCGCGACGCGTAGCGAGAACCGTCGGCCGCGAAGCGGTCTCGCCGCGAGCTTTCGCCCGTTCGCGAGCACGACGACTTGCGTCGTGCCCCGCGCAGCCCGTCCCGTGACGAGCCCGTACGACACCTGGTACGGAGCCGGCTGCTCGATCGCAGGCGGCGGGAGCGGTGGAGCATCGGCCACGATCTCCACCTTAGATCCGCGCCGCTCAGTACGCGGGGCAGGCTTGTCGCTTGCGAAGCGTGAGGGTGACCCGCAGAACGAGTGCGGCGCCCACGACTCCGGCCAGGTCGACGAGGATCAGCGGAATGTCGCCGATCGCGACGCCGTAGGCGAGCCAGATCGCATAGCCCGCCAAGGCCAGCAGGCGGACGGGAATCGAGACCTCGCAGGCGCTTCCGAGCCTGGACAGCCTGCGAGCCTGAAGCAGCAGCGACATGGCCGCGATGAGCCCGATCACGGTTCCCGCGGTACCGAGGAAGGTCGCTTCGTCCATGCCACAAGCATCGGCGAGCCGTCACTCGTGCGCATCGGCAGGTCTACCTATTCGCGCGTGGAGAGGAGGCCGTGCTCCATGGCGAAGAGTGCAAGCGCCGGCCGGCTCCTGACCCCAACCTTGCCGTAGATGTGCTGGACGTGATGCTCGGCGGTTCTGCGCGAGATGACGAGCTGCTGTGCAATCTCGGGATTCGAGAAACCGACGGCTACGAGCCGGAGGACCTCGATCTCGCGCGCGCTGAGCCCTCCTGGACGCAGGTCGTGCGGGCGCGGCCGCGCCTCGCCCGCCGCCTCGACCACCGCGGCGACGCACTCGCCGTCCAGCGTGCCTGCGCGAGCGTCCTGAACTAGCTCCTCGGCCGCCTGCTCGGCAGAGAGTGCCGAGCGATGCGGCCGATCCTGGGTCATGGCCTGGAACGCGTCGGCTGCAGCGAGCACGCGGACAGCGACCGGCTGGTCCGCCCCACTCGAGCCCCGGTGGTATCCCGAGCCGTCGAGGCGCTCGTGGTGCATACCGGCGAGCGGCGCCAGGTGCTCCAGGGTGTCCGACGTCGCGAGAATTCGCTCCGAGTAGTACGGGTGCATGCGTACCTGCTCCCATTCGGCGGACGTCAGAGGTCCAGGCTTCTCCCAGATCACGTTTGTGACGGCGAGTCGCCCGAGGTCGTGCAGATGAGCCGCAACCTGGATGTCGGTCGCTGTGCGGCCGTCGAGGCGCAGGCACGCGGCGGCGCCGACCGCGAGTGCGGCGACGCCCGACGAATGGCCGTGGAGACTCGGGAACTTCAGATCGCCAACGTCGCCGAATGCGGCGGCAATCGCGGGGAGCTCGTCCAGTCCGCGCTCGTCGACCGGCCGCGGCTCCTCCTCCAGCAGCTCCGCTCGCGGATCGCCGCTGCGATCGAGGATCGCGGACGCATTCGCCACGAGGGTCTCGACGAGACCCGGGTCGAGGATCGAGCCGCTGCGCTTGCGCATGCCGTCGACGGCCAGGTCGGCGCCGCCGACATCTTCGAGGGCGACCGCATCGGCGGCGAGGTGCGCGACCCGAGCGGCAGGAACGATGGCGTCCTCGCGGAGCCCCTGCGGAGCGCCGCCGCCGCTCCACCACTCCGCGACCTCGTACAGAGCCCGCTCGACACCCGGACCGATGCCGATCTGCCGGGCAACCCAGCTTCCGATCTCGCAGCTCGCCGTGTCGTACTGCTCGCCGAACGCCGGACCATCCCGGATCAGTCGCTCCGCCACCCGTCGCCGCGTCGCCGCGGGGAGTCCCCGCGTCGCTTCCGGGATCAGGATCGCCTCGTATTCCGTCGGGTCGGCGAGGTTCGTCCGCGCCACCGCACGTGTGAGAACGAGCTCGTTTCCGAAGAGCGCCGCGGTCTCGTGCGAGAAACCCGGACAGCCAACGTGGAGCAGCAGGCTCGTGAAGAAGCTGTCGCGCACGTCGCTCTCACCGAGGCCGTGGGCACGTGCGAGCCGGGTCGCAACGAGGCACGAGCGCATCGCCGTCTCCGGAGAGAGGCCAAAGCCGAGGTCGACCGCGATCGAGAGGCCGGCGAGCAAATCGGCGAGCCGTACGCGAGCACGCACCGCTGCATTCTCCACCGTTCCGGCACCGGCTCGCGCTCTAGCCTTGCGCCGTGGAGACAGGGTCGACCAGACTCTTCGCGCACCTCGACCTCGACGCCTTCTTCGCCGCCGTCGAGGAGCTCGAGGATCCGACGCTGCGCGAGAAGCCACTCGTCGTCGGCGGCGACCCGCACGGACGCGGTGTCGTCTCGACCGCGAACTACGTCGCGCGGAGATACGGGATCCACTCTGCGATGAGCGCCGCGGAAGCGCTCCGGCGCTGCCCTTCGGCCGTGTTCCTCCGTCCTCGGCACGCCGTGTATCGGCAGTACTCACGCGTCGTGTGGGACGTCGTCTCGGAGATCGTTCCGCGCGTCGAGCGAACCGGGATCGACGAGGGCTACCTCGACCTCGGCACGGTGGCGAGCGACTTCACGGGCGCGCGAGCCGTTGCGTCCGCGATTCAGACCGCCGTGCGCGGAACGACGAGCCTCACGTGCTCGCTCGGCGTCGGCACGTCCAAGGTCGTGTGCAAGATCGCCTCCGATCGGCGCAAGCCCGGCGGCATCACGGTCGTGCCGGCCGGCTCCGAGGAGCGCTTCCTCGCGCCCCTCCCCGTGCGCCTCCTTCCCGGCGTCGGTCCGCGCGCGGAGGAACGCCTCCGGCGTGGCGGCGTCGAGACCATAGGCGCGCTCGCCGGGCTACCCGATCCGGACCTGAGAGCGCTCCTCCCGGGGTCGCTCGGACCGCTCCTGCGGAATCGCGCGCGCGGGGTCGATCCGCGCGATCTGGAGCTCGAGGTCGAGCAGGTCTCGGTTTCGGCCGAGGACACGTTCCCGCGCGACGTCACCGATCGAGCCGTGCTCCACGGCGAGGTGAACCGGCTCGCGGAGCTCGTCTCCGAGCGGCTCCGGACCTCGAATCTCTCGGGTCGCACCGTCACCGCGAAGCTCCGCTACGGGGACTTCTCCATTCGCACGCGCTCGACCACGCTGGCCGCGGCAGTGGACGACGCCGAGGTGATCGGTGCCGTCGCGCGCGGCCTCCTCGATCGCGGGCTGCGCGAGCGGCCCGGTGCGTTGCGGCTCGTCGGCGTCGGCGTCTCCAGCCTGTCGCCCTTCCGGCAACTGACGCTCGGCGAGTCGTAGAGTCCGCGCATGCTCGAGGCGGCGTTCTGGGGTCTCGTGACCGCCGGGTCGCTCCTCGTCGGCGCTGCGATCGCGATCGTCGCGAAGCCGAAACAGCGCTGGATCGGCCTCACCATGGCCTTCGGTGCCGGAGCGCTGATCGCAGCCGTCGCGTACGAGCTGGTGCTCGAAGCGTTCCAGGACGACCCTGGCCTGACGGCGCTCGGCTTCACGAGCGGCACGCTCGTCTTCTACGCCGGGGACTGGGCGATAGACCGGATGGGTGGCCACGGCCGCAAGAGCATGGTCGGCGCGCCACAGCTCGCAGGGAGCGCGTACGCGATCGTGCTCGGGACCGTTCTCGACGGGATCCCCGAATCGTTCACGCTCGGCGCCTCCATCTTCGAGGACGGAACCGTTCCCGTCGCGGTCGTCGTCGGCGTGTTCGTCTCGAACGTGCCGGAGGCGCTGTCGGGGACCTCAGGTCTCCTCCAGGCGGGCTGGCACCGAAACCGCGTGCTCGCGATGTGGAGCCTGGTCGTGCTGGTCTCGGTCGCTGCTGCGGTCTTCGGCTGGCTCATCCTCGACACGCTGCCCGGCGCCAGCACGTTTTCCCTCGCGTTCGCGGGCGGGGCGCTGCTGGTGATGCTCGCGGACACGCTGATGCCGGAGGCCTTCGAGCTCGGCGGGCGCGAGGCCGGCCTCCTGACCGCGCTCGGCTTCGCGCTCGGCTTCTCGTTGTCGGCGTACTAGTTCCTGCAGAAGCGGCCGCACGCGCTCGTTACGCGTCGACGACGCGGGGACTGTGCGACGAGGAGTACACGTCCTTACGCAGGATCAGCCCGTTCTCGAACGGAAAGATGTCGACACCGTCCCACTCGACTCGCTGGCCCTCGCGGTTCGTCGCGCTCGCCGTCCACTCGCTGACGACGAGCCCGTCGCGGACGTAGAGGCTGCGGCCGCTGAACGCGAGGTCGGGGTTGCGCTCGAAGATGCCGGCGAGATGCGGGCCGACGTCCTCGCCCTCGACCCGCTCGCCCGCGGTGTGGTTGTGGAACACCATTCCCGGCGCGTGGAACGAGAGGATGGTGTCGACGTCGTGCGCGTTCCAGGCGGCGTTGTAGCGGTCGATGACGCCCTCGAGCTCGGTTGCGGCGTCGCGCGGATTCACGCGGGCGAGTATCGCAGCACCGGCCGGGCTCGCCTACGCGAGCAGGGCGCGATTCCCGCGCAGCGCCTCGAGCACGCGGTCGACGTCCTCGTCGACGTTGTAGAGGTGGAGGGAGAGCCGGACGTTGTCGTCGCGGTGCGACGCGACGATCCCCTCGCCGAGCAGGGCCGCCACGAGGGCGTCGACATCGGTCGACGCGACGCAGACGAGGGGGCTCGGTAGCCCGCCGTCCGGCGCGGCGACCGTCGCCCCGAGCTCCTCGAGGCCGCCGCGCAGCCGCGCGGCGAGCGCGCCCACGTGCGCCTCGATCGCGGGGACGCCGACCTCGGCCACGATCTCCATCCCGACGGTTCCGGGATAGAGCGAGGGCACGGGCGGCGTGCCGCTGTCGAACCGTCGTGCGGAGCCGTGCGGCGAGTAGTCGGCGATCGACATCTCGAAGATGTCCTCGTCTGCGAACCACCCGGTCTGGGTCGGAAGCAAGGACTCGACCAGCGGGCTCCGGATCCACATGAACCCGAGCCCGGCCGAGCCGAGCAGGTACTTCACGGTTCCGCCCGTCACGACATCGGCGCCGAGCGTGCGCACGTCGACCTCGATCGCCCCGATCGCCTGGTAGCTGTCCGCGAGCACGAGCGCGCCCATGGGCGTGCGCAACGTCGGCGATCGCGGCGACGTCGTGGCGATAGCCGGTGCGGAACGACACGGCGGTGCAGCAGACGAGTGCCGTGCGCTCGTCCACGGCCTCGGCGAAGCGCTCGGGCGGGATCGAGCCGTCGGCCTCTGGCGTGACGTGCACGACCTCGGCGCCCCGCAGCGCCTGCGCGTGTGCGATCTGGCCGACGGTCGGGAACTCGTACTCGCTGATGACGATGCGGTTCCGCTCACCGCTCAGGTCGAGGGCGGACACGAGGGCGCTGACCCCCTGCGAGACGGACGTCGTGACCGCGACCTCGTCCGGGTCGGCATGGATGAGGCCCGCGAAACCGGCGCGAGCGGCTTCGTTCCGCTCGACCCAGAACTCCCACTCCGCGCCGTTGGAGTCCCAGCCGCCCAGCCACTCCTCGACCGCCGCACGAACACGGTGCGAGAGCGCTCCCTGCGAGCACGAGTTGAGGTAGACGGCGTGTTCGAAGATCGGAAACTCCGAGCGGATCGCGTGCCCGACGCTCATCGCCCGAGGTATGCCTTTCGCAGGTCCTCGTTCTCCGCGAGCTCCGACGCCTTCCCCTCGAGCACGATCCGGCCGGTCGACAGCACGTAGCCGCGATCCGCGATCGAGAGCGAGACGTTCGCATTCTGCTCGACGATGAGCATCGCGACACCGGACTCGTGCACCTGCCGGATGATCTCGAAGCTGCGCTCGACGAGGATCGGAGCAAGGCCCATCGACGGCTCGTCCATGAGGAGGAGCCGCGGCTGCGACATGAGCGCCCGTCCCATCGCGACCATCTGCTGCTCGCCGCCGGAGAGCGTTCCCGCGAGCTGTGAGCGGCGTTCGTAGAGCAGCGGAAACAGCTCGTAGACACGCTCGAACTCGACCTTGAGGTCCGCCTTGGGTCGCAGGTAGGAGCCCATCTCGAGGTTCTCGAGCACCGTCATGGGGCCGAACAGCCTGCGGTTCTCGGGGACGATGGCGAGCCCGCGCTTGATCCGGCGCGAGGTGGGAACGTGGGTGACGTCCTCGCCCGCAAAGGTCACGGTGCCCGTCCGCGGCCGGACGAGACCGAGGATCGTCTTGAGCGTCGTCGACTTCCCGGAGGCGTTCCCACCCAGGAGGCAGACGAGCTCACCCTCCCCCACGTGCAGATTCGAGTCCTGGAGGATGTGGATCTGGCCGTAGTAGGTGTTCACGCTCTCGAGTCGCAAGAGCGGCTCGACCGCCGTTGCCCTCGTTCACTTGCGCTCCATCGCGCCGGTCCCGAGGTACGCCTCGACCACACGCGGGGTTGGTGGCCACTTCGTCGAACGTGCCCTCGGCGATCTTCACGCCGTGGTCGAGCGCGACCACGCGGTCGGAGATCCCCTCGACGACGTGCATGTCGTGCTCGATGACGAGGATCGTGTACCCGCCCTCGCCGCGCAGCTGGGAGATGAGCTCCGTGATTTCCTGGGTCTCCTTCGGGTTCATGCCGGCCGCGGGCTCGTCGAGCAGCAGGAGCCTCGGTCTCGTCGCCGTGGCGCGCGCGATCTCGAGCCTGCGGCGATTTGCATACGACAGGCTGTACGCCGGCTGATCCCAGCGGTAGCCCGTGAGCCTGTCGCCGAAGAACGCGAGCCGCCTCTCGGCGAGCTCGCGGATCTCGCGCTCCTCGCGGCGCATTCCAGGCGTGCGCAGCATCGAGCGGAGCACGCCGGCCTTGGTGTGCCCGTACGCCGCAGCCATGACGTTCTCCCGGACCGACATGTTGAGAAAGAGCCGGAGCGTCTGGAACGTGCGCGCGATCCCGCGCTGCGTGATCCGGTGCGGCGTCAGGCCCTTGATGGACTCGCCCTCGAAGACGATGTCGCCTGCCGTCGGCTCGTAGACGCCCGTGACGAGGTTGAAGAGCGTCGTCTTCCCGGCCCCGTTCGGGCCGATGACGCTGACGATCTCACCCTCGTCGACGTGCAGGTCGAGGAGGTCGACGCACAGGAGGCCGCCGAACGTCATCGAGACGCCCTTGAGCTCGAGGAGCGGCGCGCTCGCGGGCAGGTCCTCCTGAAGGGCGGCGGTCATCAGACGATCTCCACCCGGCGCTCACCGAGGATCCCGGACGGCCTCGTCACCATGACGGCGACGAGCATCGCCCCGAGGAGCACGAACCGCGTCACGTCCGGCTGCGCCGACATCACGTTCTCCCAGACGAACGCGGCGAGGTAGAGCGTGGGCACGAGCACAGCCCAGCGCCAGATGCCCTTCACGGTGGTCGCGAGCATGACCAGGGCGACGAGCCCGACGTACGCGATAGTCCTCGCGTCGCCGGGCGCCGTGCGGGATGACCACCCACGCGTCCAGGAACCGCGTGACCGAGTCCGAGTCGGGGGGCGCGGACGTCGTCCACGAGTCGTCGATCGCCCCGGCGATCGCGTGGACGACGAGCCCGAACACGGCAGTGGCCGCCAGCACACCGACGACCATCCACCGTGGACGGATGACCAGTACGAGAGCGAGCACGATCGCGATGTAGAACACCCAGCCCGAGACGTCGGGATCGCGGAGCGCCTCGAGGAAGACGTACACGACGACTGCCCCGAGCACGGCACCCGTCTGGCTGCCGACGCCGCCGAGGATCAGCATTGCGTAGACGGTGATGAGCAACGGTCAAGGAGAACGTTTCCGGGAACACGCCGATCTTGAGCGACGCGAAGAGCGAGCCCGTGAGCGCCGCGACCGCAGCTCCGAAGGAGAACGCGAGGAGCTTGAGCCAGTCGGTCGGCATCCCCATCGAGCTCGGCCGCGAGCGTGTCCTCGCGAAGCGCGCGCCAGGCCCGCCCGATGCGCGAGTTGTTCACGAGGTAGAGCGCGGCGAAGACGACGACGAAGACGCCGAGTGCGATGTAGACGTAGTTCGAGTTGAAGATCCCCTGGTGACTCGACCGGGATCTCGCGGCCGAAGAGGTCGAACGGGTCGAAGTTCGCGATGCCGTTGACGCCCCGGTCAGACCGACCCCGAACAGGTCGTGGCCGTTCGTGACGAGCTCGATGAAGATCTGGTAGACGAACAGCGTCACGATCGCGAGGTAGTCGCCCGAGAGGCGCCACGACGGGAGGCCCACGAGGAGCCCGAGGAGCGCGCCGAGCACGACGCAGATCACCATGACGAGCAGCGACGGACAGGTGGATGTCGAACTTGTCCGAGCTGAGGATCGCGTAGTGTACGCACCGAACCCGAAGAACGCGATGTAGCCGAGATCGAGGAGGCCGCCCCAGCCGACCACGACATTCAGGCCGATGCGCGAGCAGACGAAGATGAGCGTGTCGAAGACGACCACGTTGATGTAGCCGTCGTCGGTGAGCAGCGGTATCGACGCCACCGACGCGACGAAGAGCGCGAGGCGAGGGCGGCCAGCCCGGCACACGGTGGAGCACCCGCACCACGCGGTGCCGCTCGATGTTCTCTCGCGGCGGCGAGCTACCCACTCGTCCTTGCCGATGCGCGGACTGCTCGGTCCCCAGCTCGGACACCTTCTTGATGTCGGGGCGACCGAGGCATGCACCTGCGGATCGCGCGGGCGCCATGAACACGATCGGCAGCGAGAAGATGACGAGGATCGAGAGCCCGAAGACGGGATGCCCGATCCACTGCGTCGATGTAGGTCACCGTCACGACTTCGACGTGCCGAGAAGGAAGTCCGCCGAGCATCGCGCCCGGGAATCGAGCCGATGCCGCCGATCACCGCGGCCGTGAACGCAAAGAGCCCCGGGGTGAAGCCCATAAGCGGGAAGATCTGGGTGAAACGAGGCCGAACAGCACTCCCGCGGCACCCGCGAGCGCCGACCCGAGGACGAACGCGAACATGATCACGCGGTCGATGTCGATCCCCATCATCGCCGCAGCGTCGCGATCGATCGAGGTCGCTCGCATCGCCTTGCCGATGCGCGTCCGGGCGACGAGGAGGCCAGAGCGCGACCATGAGCACGACGCGCCGCCACGATCCCGATGACGCGGAGTCCACGACGATCGTGAACAGCGGATCGAGATGGCCGGCTCGTACGCTTGGCGCCGGCCATGTTGAACGATGTCGTACTGCGTGATTGTGCCCCGAAGAGGAGCAGCATGCTGTACGCGAGGAAGAACGAGACGCCGAGCGCGCTGATCAGCGGAGCGATGCGCGGGGCTCGCGGAGGGCCGGTACGCGAAGCGCTCGATGACCACGCCGGAGCGCCGGCACACGAGCCATCGCGGCCAGCGACATCAGGATGAGCAGGACGAAGATCGAGATCGACGGTCGATGGCGTCCGCCGAAGCGCTCAGGACTCCGAAGCCGACGAACGCCCCGACCATGAAGACGTCGCCGTGCGCGAAGTTGAGGAGCTTGAGGATCCCGTAGACCATCGTGTAGCCGAGAGCGATCAGGGCATACAGGCTCCCCAGCGCCGCCCATTGCGAGTGAGCTCGACGAAGCCGGACCAACCGAGCTGACGGACCGTGTCGAAGACGGAGAAGAATGGCAGCTCCACCGCGCGTGAAGCCTCTCAAAACCGCGTGCGGCCCACGAGATCCGTGGGCCGCACGCAGAATCGGTCTAGCCGACCGGAACGAACCGGCCGTTCGGACTGATCCGATAGACGATGTAGGCAGACGGCGTCTTCATGTCGCCCGGCCAGATTGGTGGCGCGGCGCGCTGCTGGAACCTGACGGAGAACCCGAGCGGGGACGCCGCGGCCGGGATGTTGGTCCGGTTGACGAACGTCCTCACCTCGGCCCGGGTCGCCTCGCCGTCGGCACACGCACGCTCGACCGCGCGCGCGGCGACCTCGACGGCGACGTAGCTGGGAAGCCCGAAGAGATCGGTCCTCCCGTTGCCCGGCCCACGCGCGTATGCCCGAACGACCCGATGGCTCGGCGAGACCGGGAAAGCGCTCACGTACGACCCGGGGATCTTGAACTCGTCGGGGATGTAGAGACCGTCGCTACCGAAGAGGGTGGCGGTCCTCCCCGACGCCCGGAGCTGCTCGCCGAACTGCTGTGCCTTCGAGGCGATCTGCCACGGGATGTAGACGACTTGCGTGTCGCTCGGGATTCTGGTGATCAGCGACGAGAAGTCGCTGACCGTGCTCTCGTTCACCGACTCGCGCTGAGCCCTGATTCCCCTCGCCCGGAGAAGCCGGCCAACGCCGTTGGCGAGCCCCTCGCTGTAGCTGTTCTGCGCGTCGATGATGACGATCCTCGTCGCCCGGAGGCGGCTGCGCATGGTGGCGACCACCTTTGCGGCCTGCTGGTCGTCGTTCGGAACGGTGCGGAAGAAGTACCCGCGGCGCGTACCCGATGACGTCAGCACGGTAAACGTGGCGGTGCCGGAGATGTTCGCGAGACCGGCCCTGCGGAAGGGCGCCGTCGAGACCTGGATCTCCTGGCTCCCGGCCGGCCCGACGACAACGAGCATCTCGTCGTTCGAGGCGAAGCTCTCGGCCACACGGACCGCCTGCGCCGCGTCGGGCAGCTGCGTGTCGCCCGTGACGAGCCGGATCTGCGAATCGGGATGCGTCGCGTTCCAGCGCGTCATGGCGAAGCGGCCCCACCTCACGATCTGGCCCCCCAGCGCGGCGACCGGCCCGGTGATCGGAGCCGCAAAGCCTATGGTCTGGGCCGTCCCGCACGTGATCAGAGCCGCGTCCGCGGACGCCGCGTCCGAAGGGGCGGCTGCGGACTTCGAGGTCGTGGCTCCGAGTACCACGACGAGCGCGAGAAGTGCGAGCAGCAAGCTTCCGAAAGCCGCATATGTCCGCGGCCGGTGTCCCCGCATCTGCATCCCTTCCTCCTCCTTTGGCTGCCTAGCTTTTGACGCCTGAGCCGAGCGCTTGTTGCCGAGAGGCCAGCTCGGGCCGTCCTCTTGACGTGCATCACACCGGTCCCGAACACGCTGTCAACGTAGCCGGCCTCGGCGGAAGCGGGCGAGGGTCAGAAGTAGAACTGCTTCCAGGCGTCCCACCAGGAGTCGGCCCGGGAGACGATCGTGCGCTCGTCGACACGCTCGACGCCGGGGCGGAAGCGGAGTCGGTCGGGCTCGGTCGTGTTCTTGAACTCGGCCCGTACCTCGCAGGGCCGGCCCGGGTCGTACGGCTTCACCGCTTTCAGGTCCGCGAGTGCACGCTTCGCGCCCTCCTCGATCAGTCGGCGCGCGCGAACGGGCGGGATCATGCGAGCCGACGCGGCGCCGATCCCCCACTTGACGGCGACGGTGGTCAGGCCGTCTCCCAGAAGCTCGGTTCCCTCTCGGCAGGAGGCCTCGTCGCCCGTGACCAGGAGCACCGGGCAGCCCCAGGTGCCGCACAGCGCCGCGTTGATCCCGGTCTCGCCGACGAGGGTGCCGTTGAACCAGAGGTTCTGGTAGTCGCGGCCGGAGATCGTGTGGTTCATGACCCCGGCAGGCGTGCCGGCACGTGCGTGCATGCCGACGAAGAGCGCTGCGTCGCAGCCCCGCTCGAGGAACTCCGTGTACTCCGTCCATTCGTCCTGGACGACGTACTCGCAGTCCGGATCGAGGTCCTCCGGGATGAGCGAGTTGAACGTCCAGCCCTTGCCCGCGCCGTGGCAGTCCATGACGACGATCTCGGTCGCTCCTGCCGCACGCGCCCCGCGCACGGCGGCGTTGATCTCCTGCGTGTACAGCTTTCGCCCCTCTTCGTACAGGGCCTCGCCGCCCGTCGTCTGCTCCCACTTGACGATGCCGGCGACGCCCTCCATGTCGCTGATCACGTGGACGCGCACGGCGAGAAGCCTACGCCCATCGAGACGGTGCTTCAGGGCAAGACCTGGGGCCACGTTTGGACTCAAGGAGTCGAGGGCACGTGCCGATAGCGAGAGCGACTCCAGGCTGGGGACTGACGGCAATCAGCTCGGGCCCGGAGCTTCGAGTAGGGGCGGCGGACGACGCCGCCCTACTCATCTCCTGGGCCGATCGACGACCGCTCTAGACTGGCCCGCGTGAGCGTGAGCCAGCGGTTCGTCGAACGCCTGCGCGACGGGCCGCCGATCGTGGCCGACGGCGGGATGGGCGCTCTCATCGGCGCGGCCGTCCCACGATTGCGGTGTCCCGAGGAGGCGAACCTGCGCGCACCGAAGGCCGTCGTCTCGCTGCACGTCGGCTTCATCGCCGCGGGAGCTGAGCTCATCGAGACCGAACTCGTTCGGCGCCAACCGCACGAAGTTGGGCCAGCACTTCCTGGAGGACGAGCTCGAAGAGATCAACTCCGCTGCGATCAAGCTCGCCCGCGAGGCTCGCGAGGTCTCCGGCCGTGACGTCTTCATCGCCGGGCTCGATCGGCCCGCTCGGGCAGACCGCGACCTCGCGCATCCGCCGCGAGCTCTTCGCGGAGCAGGCGCGAATCCTCGAAGGCCGCGGAGCGGACCTCTTCTCGATCGAGACGTTCTACGACCTGGACGAGATCCAGGATGCGATCGAGGCCGTTCGTTCCGTTTCGAGGCTCCCGATCGTCGCGCTGATGACCTTCGACGAGTCGGCGGAGACGCTCGCGGGCGTTACCGCGCGCGAGGCTGCCGAGCGGCTGCGCACTCTCGACGTCGCAGCCATCGGAGCAAACCACGGAAGCGGCCTCCTCGCGGCTCTCGCAGCGCTCGAGCAGATGCGGGACGGCGATCTCCCGCTCGCGACCCTGCCCAACATCGGGCTCGCGAGCCTCGCGGGCGGACGCGTCATCTACCCGCATGCGACACCCGAGTACTTCGCCGAGTTCGCCGCGCACGCGCGCGAGCTCGGCGCCGGCCTCATCGGCGGCTGTTGCGGGACGACCCCGGCGGAGATCGCGGCCATCCGATCGGCGGTCGACCAGGGTCAGAAGCCGAGAGCGCCGCTCGAGTTCGCGGAGCGCGAGCTCATCACGTCCCTCGGCGAGGAGCTGCTCGAGACGGGGCTCGCGCGCGCATTCCGGGAGAACGAGTGGGTCGTCTCCGTACAGCTCGACCCCCCACTCGGAAGCTCGCGGGCCGGACTGCTCGACACCGCACGCTCACTGCACGAGTCGGGCCTCGTCGGCTTCGTGGACATCAACGACAACGCCACCGCGCGAGCGGGAATGAGCTCGCTCATGGTGTCGGCGGCGATCGAGCGGGAGTGCGGGATCGAGACCATCCCGCACCTGACGACGCGCGACTGGACGGTGATGGGGCTCGAGTCGATGCTGCTCGGCGCGCACGCCGAGGGAGTGCGGAACGTCCTCGCGATCACGGGCGACCCGCCCGAGGTGGGCGACTACCCGGGAGCGCAAGGGGTGTACGAGATCGACGCCATCGGGCTGACGAAGCTCGTCTCGCAGCTCAACCGCGGGGAGGACTTCAACGGCCGCCCCATCGACGCGCCGACCTCGTTCTACGTCGGGGTGGCCGTGAACCCGACCGCCGACGACCTCGAGCTCGAGGTCGAGCGGTTCCGCCAGAAGCTCGCCGAGGGCGCGAAGTACGCGATGACGCAGATCGTCTTCGAGCTCGAGTCGCTCGAACGCTTCGCAGAGCTGTTGGGCGGGACCTGGCCCATCCCCGTGCTCGTCGGCGTGTTCCCGCTGACGAGCTACCGGCTCGCGCTCCGGCTGCACAACGAGGTCCCAGGGATCCTCGTGCCCGAGGAGCTGCAGGAGGAGCTCGATCGCGCGGGCTCATCCGCGTCCGAGGTCGGGATGGCGCACGCGAAGGAGCTCATCGACGCCGCCCGCGAGCGCTTCGCGGGTGTCTATGTGGTGGCGCCCTACCGGCGGCCGCTGGCCGTGCTCGAGCTGCTCACGCCGTAGCCCTTCGAGCCGACCGCCTCGGCGAGCGCACTCCGCGGCTCCTCGCCGGCCCGCAGGCGCTCGAGGGCGAAGCCGAAGTCGTACAGCGGTAGCCAGCCGAGCTCGTCCCGGGCCTTCGCGTTGACGTAGACACGCTCGATCGCGGGAACATCTTCCACCCGCGCCCGGCGTACTCGTCCTCGTAGCCCGGAAACGTGGCGCGCGACGACGGCGGCGGCATCCGTACGCAGCTCGACGAGGTCCGCCGCCGAGAACGGCGTGGTCGCGCTGACGATGTACCTCCCGAACCCGATTCCGGCTGCGCGCTCGAGCGCGAGCAGGTGTGCCGAAACCGCGTCGGCGATGTCCACTCGTCTATAGAGGAGCTCGTTGACCTTCACGTTCGAGTCCTCGTACGCGGCTCGCGACCTCGCGCCGATCGTCCTCCTCCGGGAAGAAGCGCGAGGTGCGAAGCACCAGGCACGGAAGCCCGTGCTCCCTGTGTGCGAGCTCGCACAGGTCCTCGGCCGCGACCTTCGTGACGCCGTAGACGTTCCGCGGGACCGGAGCGACCTCCTCGGTGATCCACGTCGCCGGCTGGCCCGGCGGCGGCACCAGTGCTCGACCGAACGCGCTCGTCGTGCTCGTGAAGACGAATGCGCGACCCCGGCGGCGACTGCCTCCTCGAGGAGGTTGAGGGTTCCGGAGACGTTGACGTCGACGAACTCCTGCCACGACCTCGCTCCGACGTGCGGCTTGTGCAGGCCCGCCGCGTGCAGCACCGCCTCGACCCCGTCCATGCACTCCCGCACGCGGTCGCGATCGACGATCGAGCCGACGACCGTCGTGAACGGCGACTCGAGGACGTCCAACGACACGACCTCGTGGCCCTCGATCTCGAGCGTGCGAACCAGCGCCTCGCCGAGATGGCCGGCGCTGCCCGTAACCAGCACCTTCACGGGCAGCGCCTCGAGTGCTTCCTAGTATCGATACTGGTCGTTCTTGAACGGCCCCTCGACGGGGATGCCGAGGTACGCGGCCTGCTCGGCACGCAGTTCGGTGAGATCCGCTCCGAGAGCCTCGACGTGGAGCCGCGCGATCTTCTCGTCGAGCTGCTTCGGCAGCACGTGCACGCCGATCGCGATAGCTGTCCGTATTCGTGTACAGCTCGATCTGCGCGACCGTCTGGTTCGAGAAGCTGTTCGACATGACGAAGCTCGGATGCCCGGTGGCGTTCCCGAGGTTCAGGAGCCGGCCCTCGGAGAGCACGATGATCGCGCGCCCGTCCGGGTAGACCCACTGGTCGACCTGCGGCTTGATCGTGACCCGCTCGATCCCCGGCACCTGCGCGAGGCCGGCCATGTCGATCTCGTTGTCGAAGTGGCCGATGTTCCCGAGCACGGCGTTGTGCTTCATGCGATTCATGTGCTCGACCGTGACGACGTCGCGGTTGCCCGTTGCGGTGATGACCACGTCGGCCTGCTCGATCACGTCGTCGAGCGTCCGCACCTCGAACCCGTTCATCAGCGCCTGCAGCGCGCAGATCGGGTCGATCTCGGTCACGACGACGCGGGCGCCCTGGGCCGACAGCGAGGCAGCCGAGCCCTTCCCGACGTCCCCGTACCCGCAGACGACGCAGAGCTTTCCGGCGAGCATCAGGTCGACGGCGCGGTTGATGCCGTCAACGAGCGAGTGGCGGCAGCCGTAGAGGTTGTCGAACTTCGACTTCGTGACCGAGTCGTTGACGTTGATCGCCGGGAACAGCAGCCGGCCGTCCTCGGCCATCTGCTGGAGGCGGTGCACGCCGGTCGTCGTCTCCTCGGTGACGCCGAGGATGCCTTCGGCGATTCGCGTCCACCTCTGCGGGTCGGCCTCGAGCGACGCGGTGAGGACTTCGAGCACGATCCGGAACTCCTCCGAGTCGGCGCCCGCCGGGTCGGGGACTGCGCCCGCACGCTCGAACTCGACGCCCTTGTGGACGAGCAGGGTTGCGTCGCCACCGTCGTCCAGGAGCATGTTCGGCCCGCCCTCGGGCCACGTCAGCGCACGCTCGGTGCACCACCAGTACTCCTCGAGAGTCTCGCCCTTCCAGGCGAACACGGGGATTCCGCGCGGCTCCTCGGGCGTTCCGTCCGGCCCGACCGCGACGGCGGCAGCGGCGTGGTCCTGCGTCGAGAAGATGTTGCAGGAGCACCAGCGCACCTCCGCGCCGAGCGCGACGAGCGTCTCGATCAGCACCGCCGTCTGGATCGTCATGTGCAACGAGCCGGTGACGCGCGCACCGGCGAGCGGCTGCGCGGCGGCGTACTCGCGCCGCAGCGACATCAGGCCCGGCATCTCGTACTCGGCGAGCTCGATCTCCTTGCGGCCGAACGCCGCGAGCGAGAGGTCGGCGACGCGGTAGTCCGCGTCCGAGAGCGGACGAAGCGCAGTCTCTGTCATCGAAGTCTCCTGTTCTGAAGTGTCAGCGTGAGTCGTTCGCGAACCGGAGATGGTACGCGTCGCGCGGCCTTTTCGACCCGTCCGCAGGACGACCGGCTGGGCCTCGAAATGGGTCATCCGCTTGAAGTCGGCGAAGCGCGCCTCGATCTCGGGGAACGTGAGCCGCTGCAGGCGCTCGCTTCCGAACTCCTCGATGGTGAACGACGCGAGCACCGACCCGTAGACCGCAGCGCAACGCAGCGTCTGGTCCGTGATCCCGGCTTCGGACTGGCAGTCCAGGTACCCGAAGAACCCGCCGGCGAACGCGTCCCCGGCTCCGGTCGGATCGACCACGGTCTCCAGCGGGTAGCCGGGCACGGCGAAGAAGCCGGCGTCCGTGAACATCGCCGCGCCGTAGCGGCCCTGCTTGACGACGATGACACGCGGGCCGAGCTCGTGGATCTGCTGTACGGCGCGCGCGAGATTGGGCTCCTCCGTGAGCATCCGCACCTCGCCGTCGTTCAGCACGAGGACGTCCACGAGGCCCATCGTGCGGACGAGCGACTCGCGCGCCGACTGGATCCAGTAGTTCATCGAGTCGAGCCCGACGACCGCGGCCTTCACGCACTGCTCGCGCACGCGGCGCTGGACGTCCGGCTGGATGTTGGCGAGGAACACGACCGACGCGTCACGCGCCGACGGAGAGAGCACGGGATCGAACTCGGCGAACACGTTCAGCTGCGTGTCGAGCGTCTCCGCCGTTTGCATGTCCTCGTCGTAGCGGCCCGCCCAGAAGAAGGAGCGCGAGCCGTCGATGTGCTCCACGTCGCTCAGGTCGACGCCGCGCGCCTCGAACACCGCAGTCTCGTCCGCGCCGAAGTCCTCGCCGACGACGCCGACGACGCGGACGTCCGTGAAGAAGCTCGCCGCGAGCGAGAAGTGCGTGGCGGCGCCGCCCAGAATGCGCTCGCGGCGTCCGAACGGCGTCTCGAGCGCGTCGAACGCGACGGAGCCGACGACGGTGACAGCCATCGGGCGCCGCCCTAGGCGACGGCCTGGGCTCGTGCACCGCCAGCCCGGCCGCCTGCCGAAGGAGCTCGGCCTTGTCCGTTCGCTCCCAGGTGAAGTCGTGGTCGTCGCGGCCGAAGTGGCCGTAGGCCGCGGTCTTCGCGTAGATCGGTCGCCGCAGGTCGAGGTCGCGCAGGATCGCAGCCGGCCGGAGGTCGAAGTGCTCGACGACGAGGTACGGATGCGCGCGACCGGGATCACCTCCGTGCCGAAGCACTGGATCTGGATCGAGAACGGGTGCGCGATCCCGATCGCGTACGCAACCTGGAGCTCGCACCGGTCGGCGAGACCCGCGGCGACGACGTTCTTCGCCACGTAGCGGGCGGCGTACGCCGCAGAGCGGTCGACCTTCGTCGGATCCTTGTCCGGAGAACGCGCCGCCGCCATGACGGGCGGAGCCGCCGTAGGTGTCGACGATGATCTTGCGGCCCGTGAGCCCCGTGTCCCCCATCGGGCCCCCGACCACGAAGCGGCCGGTCGGGTTCACGTACACGAAGTCCTTGTGCTCGAGCCGTGCCTCGTCGTACATGTCGCGCGGCAGGATCGGGTGGAGGACGCGCTCGATCAGATCCGGCTTGATCAGCGCCTCCGAGTCGAGATCGTCGGCGTGCTGGGTCGAGATGAGCACCCGCTCGATCTCGACCGGACGCTGCCGGCCGTGCTCGTCGACCTCGTAGCGAACCGTGACCTGCGCCTTGCCGTCGGGCCGCAGGTACTTGAGCTCGTCGGCCTTGCGCACCTCCGCGAGGCGCTTGCAGATGCGGTGCGCGAGCGTGATCGGCAACGGCATGAGCTCGTCGGTTTCACGACACGCGTACCCGAACATCATCCCCTGGTCGCCGGCGCCGAGCTTGTCGAGCGGATCGTCGTCGGCGGGATCGTGCTGCGCCTCGAACGAGGTGTCGACGCCTTGCGCAATGTCCTTCGACTGCTCGTCGACCGCGACGAGCACGCTGCACGTATTCGCGTCGAACCCGTAGTCGGCGCGCGTGTAGCCGATCTCCGCGATCTTGGCCCGCGCGATGCGTGGGATGTCGACGTAGGTCGACGTCGTGATCTCGCCGCCGACGAGAACGAGCCCCGTCGTCAGGAAGGTCTCGCACGCGACCCGCGCGTACGGATCCTCGGCGAGGATGGCGTCGAGGACGCCGTCGGAGACCTGGTCAGCGATCTTGTCGGGGTGGCCCTCCGTTACGGACTCGGAGGTGAAATGGAAGCCGTCCGGTGGTGTCCGGCGGAGAGTCGTGCGTCATGAGTGGAGATCCTAGGCTCGAGGGCGGACCGGCAGGAAGGTCGGATCGTAACTAATCTACGGGCGAATGCCCAGAGGATCGAAGACCGTTCGGTCGAGCACGAAGATTCCGTCCCTGGACCGAACGGATCGCCAACTTCTCGCTGCTTTGCAGAACAATGCGCGGATCTCGAACAAGGAGCTGGCGGCTTCCATTGGGATCGCCCCCTCGACGTGCCTCGAACGACTTCGCCGCCTGCGCGCCCAGGGCGTGGTCCGGGGCTTCCATGCAGACGTGGATCCTGCGCTTCTCGGACGCCCGGCGCAGGCGCTGATCGCGGTTCGGCTCGCCGCTCACCATCGCCACGAGATCGCGGCGTTCCACGACCACGTCGTCGCCTTGCCCGAATCGCTTGCGGTGTTCCACGTCACGGGTGACGACGACTATCTCGTCCACGTCGCCGTGCGCGACACCGACGACTTGCGCCGGCTGGTCCTCGACGAGTTGACCGCGCGGCCCGAGGTGCAGCACGTCGAGACACGTCTCATCTTCGAGTTCGTCCGGAAGCCCGTGCAGGAGCCGCTGGAGTAGCGAAGGCGAGGTCGGCGTAGGAGCCCTCGACGCTCGCCGCCGGGTCGAGGGCGAGCAGTCGAAAGACACGGTCGTGCTCGGCGCGCTCGGCCGAAGTCGGAGCGCCTACGCACACCGTCTCGAGCTCCACGAAGTCGCCCAACCCGACCACGCGGTCCAGGTGGATGCGTGTGGAGTCGACGAGCCAAAGCCCTCTGTCCTTCTCGACCACGCCTCGAATGCCGCACTCGGCCGCGAGCTGCGCTTGCTTAGGCGTCGGGTCGGCGAGCTTGATCCGCTCGTACGCGCTCACGCGCGCCCCGGCCTCGTCCGGGCGCTCGTACCGGATCAGCTCGGCCTTCGCGGACGTGTCGCCCGCCGGGCCGGTGTGCACGATCTCGCGGAGCTTGAGCCTGCCCTGCTCGACGGCGAAGTACGTGTCGACCTGGTGCAGCCGACCCTCGTAGCGAGCGCCCGCTGCCGCGGCGAGCTCGGCGACTTCACCGAGATCCGTGCAGCGCGTCTTGCTCTCGACGTTGACCCCGATCATCGGGCGCAGTCTGTCGCGGCGACGGGCCGGCTGCCCGCCTTGCGAACGACTGCGCTCACGAGGTCCGACGGGATCCCATAACCCCCGAGCTCGCCCGGGCGGCGCCCGAACACCGTCGTCCGCACACGGCCCGCGCCGTCGATCCCCGGCCCGCCCGAGCTTCCCGGCTCGACCAGGCCCCTTAGCGCCGTGACCCGCCTGCTGATCGGACCGTCGCCGTACGCGTCGCGGCTGAGGATCGCGCGCGTCCCGCCGAGCCGACCCGGCGTGAGCGTGAGCGGGCCGTTCCCCGGATAACCGACCAAGGCGACGGCGGTACCGCGCTCCGCCTCGGCCTGGAGCAGGGGCTTGCCCCGAAGACCGGGCGCGCGAAGCACGGCGAGATCGTTGCTCGCGTCGAAGGCGACCACCGTCGCCGAGTAGGCGGAACCGTCGGAGCGATCGACTCGCGGACGCGCGATGCCGGCGACGACGTGCGCGTTCGTCACGACGAGACCGGGCGCGGCGATCCAGCCCGATCCCTCGATGCCGAGACCACACGCGATTCCGGTCACGCGCACGACGCTCTTCGAGGCGCGGACGACGTCCGGATCCCTGGCCAGCCTGGAGTCGGGACGCGGGACGATCGCGGGCGGCCCGAGGAACACTCCGATCGGATCGACGCGCTCGAGCGTCTCGAGCACGCGCTCGGGCGGTACCACGTCGTTGATCTCCGACAGGATGGTCGACCGCTGCACCGCCTGCCGGAGGTCGGACTGCCCGGGGAGGTAGAGGAGCACGGCGCCGACCGTCCAGCAGAGGAACACGCCCGCGGCGACTCCCAACACGAGACCTGCGATCCGGTCGAGGAACCGCAGGCCGGGGATCACTCCCAGGCTGGTGCGCAGGAAGCTCGCGAACAGGCTGGCGAGCCCGCGCATGAGCATGCCGCCGACTATCGCTCCGCCGAGAGCGATCACCGGGACATACGGCGACGCGTCGGTCAGGAGCGCGGGTGCGATCCGCGCCCCGAGGTACGCGCCGACCGCGAAGCCGGCGAGCGAGAACGCGCCGCGGAGGAAGCCGGTCGCGACCCCGTACAGGGCGGAGAACGCGATGACGCCGATGACGACCCAGTCCGCGGTGGACACGTTCCGAGAGGCTACGCCCCGCGACCTCGGATACCTGCCGCGCGGCTACACTTCCCCGGCCCAGGGGGCGTAGTTCAGTTG
>CAWEGY010000021.1:0-17052 GCA_963808865.1 uncultured Gaiellaceae bacterium
CTGTCGCCGGGTCGGCGTCGCTCGCAACGATCGTGGCCGCGAACGCTCGGCGCTCGCGTCCGCCCGAGCACGTCCTGTCACACGCCGGGTAGCCCGCCTCGTTCGCGGCCCTGCTCCGAACGGCGCAGGGCGAGGTAGGCGACGACGACGAGGGCGAGGGTGACCGCAAGCATCATCGCGGCGGTCGCGTTGATCGCCGGCGTGACGCCGAACCGAAGCTGGCCCCAGATGTAGATCGGCAGCGTCTCCGAGGTGGGCCCCGTGACGAAGAACGACGTGATGAAGTCGTCGAAGGAGAACGTGAAAGCGAGGAGCCCGCCCGCGAGGATCGCAGGCGCGAGTCGCGGCAGCGTGACCTGCCGGAACGTCGATAGCGGCCCCGCGCCGAGGTCGAACGACGCTTCCTCGAGCGTCTGCCCCATGGAGACGAACCGGGCCCGCACGACCAGCGCGACGACCGACGCATTGAAGACGACGTGTGCGATGAGAATCGTCTGCCAGCCCAGCGGGTTGTCGAGACCGAGGCCGTTCCCCGCCTGCACGAAGAAGACGAGCGCGGCAATCGCGAACACGATCTCGGGCGTGACGAGAGTCATATAGGCGAGCGCGTCGATGGGCGTGCGCAACCACGGCCGCATGCGAGGGAGCGCGAGCGCGAGCATCGTTCCGAGGATGCACGCGACGAACGCGTTGCCGAGGGCGATGAGGACGCTGCGCCGGAGAGCGTCCGTGATCTCCGGCGTGCGGAGCGCGACCTCGAACCACTTCGTCGAGAACCCCTGCCAGAACAGGACATCGCGACTGGCATTGAAGGCGAAGACGACCACGACTGCGATCGGCGCGTACAGGAAGACGTACGCGAGCACGGCGTACCCACCGAGGAGGCGACGACCCACTACCCGAACTGCTCCTGCCGACCGAGCGCGCGCGCGTAGATCAGCAACGCAACGGTCAACGCGCCGATGACGACCATCGCGATCGCCGAGCCGAGAGGCCAGTCGCGGGCTTCGAGGAACTGCTGCGCGATGAGGTTCCCGGCGTAGAACGTCTTGTTGCCGCCGAGGATCACGGGGATGATGTACTCGCCCGTCAGCGGGATGAAGACGAGGAGCGACCCGGCGAGCACACCCGGGAGCGCGAGTGGCAGCGTGATCTTCCGGAACGCGCGGAACGGTGAGTCGCCGAGGTCCTGCGCGGCCTCGACCAGCGCCCAGTCCATCCGCTCGAGCGCCGCGTACAGCGGCAGGACCATGAGCGGCAGATAGTTGTACGTGACCCCGATGTAGACCGCTTTCTCGCTGAAGAGGATTCCCTGGCTCTCGACGAAACCCGAGAGGCCCAGGGCACGGAAGACGGGGAACTCGGGGTCGAGGATGATCAGCCACGCGTACGCGCGGATGAGGAAGCTCGTCCAGAACGGGACGATGACGAGCAGCAGGAGCAACGTCTTGTGCCTCGCGTAACGCGCGATGTAGTAGGCGAGGGGGAAGCCGATGACGAGCGTCGCGAGCGTCCCGATGACCGACAGCTTCAGTGTCTCGAGGAAGATGTCGCGGTAGAGGTGGAACTCGCCGACGATGTCGTCCCACAGGTACCGGTAGTTGTCGAGCGTCCACGTGTAGGCGACGTCCGAGAAGCCCACGACCTCGCCGAAGCTCGTGACGGCGATAAAGACGAGCGGGACGAGGAAGAAGAGGACGTACCAGGCGACGGCGGGAAGGACGAGCCAACCCGGGTACCTCGGACCGGCTGAGCTCTGCGCAGGACGGGAATCCGCTGATTCGCGGATTCCCGTCGCGCGTAGACCCCTAAAGCGCGGCCGCATCGCGGCCGCGGTCGTCGTTACTTCCCATCGCCATCAGGCAGCCTTGAACTCCGTCCAGATCCGCTCACGGAGCCTCGTGCCCTGCGCCGTCACCTGGTTGAACTCGAGCTTCTTGACGGTGGCCGCCGGCGGGAACACGACCTTGTCGAGGAGCAGCTTCCCGGCCGCCGTGCCCTTGAGCAGCGGCCTCTTCAGGGGCGAGCCGTAGTACGTGTACGCCGTCTCGAGACCGTTGATCTTGGGTTGGTAGACGAAGTTGATCCACGCGTGGGCCGCCTCGGGGTTCGCCGCACCGACCGGGACGTTGTAGTAGTCGATCCAGATCTCGCCCCCCTCCTTGGCGACGACGTACTGCGCGGGGACCTGCCTGCGAGCGCGAGCCCGTCGCCGTTCCAGCCGAGCCCCATCCACGCCTGCCCCTTCGCGATGACCGTGTCGTAGTTCGAGGAGTGGAGAGCGACGATGTGCGGCTTCAGGTCGAGCAGCACTCTCTTGACCTCGTCGAGCTCCTTCCGGTCGTCCGTGTTGTACGAGTAGCCGAGCATCGTCGCGATCGAGCCGACGACCTCAGGCGAACTGTCCACCATGGCGGTCTTGCCGTACTTCTTCGTGAGCGCGACGAACTCTTTCCAGCTCGTCGGGCGCTCCTTGATCTTGTCCGTCCGGTACATGAACCCGGTCGTCCCCCAGTCCTTCACGACCGAGTACGTGCTCTTCGGGTCGTCGGGCGTGTTGTGGAACTTCGGGTCGACGTTCTTCGTGACGTTCTTGAGCAGCGACCAGTCGAGCTTCTCCAGCCGGTTCTCCGCGATGAGCTGCTTCGTCATGTAGCCCGTCGGGCACACGAGGTCGTAGCCGCGCGCGCCGCCCTTGAGCTTGGCCGCCAGGGTCTCGTTCGAGTCGTAGAACCCCTTCTTGACCTTGATTCCGGTCGCCTTGGTGAACGCCGCGTACGTCTTTGGATTCACGTACTGCGCCCAGTTGTAGTAGAAGAACGTCCCTTCGGCCTCGGCCGCCCCGGCTGCGGCGAACGCGTCGCCACCGAAGCGCCCGAGCCCGGCCGCCGCGAGCGCAGCTGCCGTCGCGCCCGCGACGAAGCCACGTCGATTCACGGGTCGCTCCCAGATCGTGAGCTCGTCGCTCATTCACTCCCTCCTTCGTCGAAGTCGAGGGCCTCGTCATCGGCCCACGAGACGATCACGCGCTCGCCCTCGGCGAGCGCCTCGATACCACCGCCCATTCCCGATCTCTGCTCGCGTGCGAGCACCTCCTGCCCGTCCTCGAGCCGCACGAGACACTGCACGGCCGGCCCGATGACCATCGTCGTACTGACCCTGCCCACGAGGCCCTCGCCGTCCGCGGCGAGCCGCAGCCGCTCGGGCCGAATCGCAACCTCCCGTCCATCGACGCGAACGAAGTTCGTCTCGCCGATGAACCCGGCCAGCCACTCGCTCGCAGGCCTGTCGTAGATCTCGCGCGGGGCGCCGACCTGCTCGATCCTCCCGGCGTTCATGACGACGACCCGGTCGGACATCGCGAGCGCCTCCTCCTGGTCGTGCGTGACGTAGACGAAGGTGATCCCGATCTCTTCCTGGATCCGCTTCAGCTCGATCTGGAGCTCCTTGCGAACCTTCAGATCGAGCGCGCCGAGCGGCTCGTCGAGGAGCAGCACCCGCGGCCGCATGACGAGCGCGCGAGCGAGCGCCACGCGCTGCTGCTGGCCGCCCGAGAGCTGCCTCGGCCTCCGTGACTCGAGACCCGACAGCCGCACGAGCTCGAGCATCTCCGTCGCGCGGCCCCGGCGTTCGGACTTCCCGAGCCCCCGCTGCTTCAGCCCATACGCGACGTTGTCCCCGACCGAGAGGTGCGGGAAGAGCGCGTATGACTGAAAGACCGTGTTCACGTCCCGGCGATAGGGCGGAATGCGTGAGACGTCCTGTCCGCCGATGCGGACGACGCCCTCGTCGGGACGTTCGAACCCGGCGACGAGGCGCAGCGTCGTCGTCTTGCCGCACCCCGAGGGGCCGAGCAGCGAGAGGAACTCGCCGGGGTGCACCTCGAGATCAATGCCGTCGACCGCGGCGGCGGCGGCGAACCGCTTCGTCACGCCGATGAGCTCGACGTCCGGGGGCGAGGTCTCGGCGACCGGGGGCGTCAGTAGCTGGGTGGACTGATGATCCACATCACCTCCGCCGGATCCCCGCCGATGTTGCTCAACCGGTGCGGTGTCGAGGAGCGATAGTCGATGGAGTCGCCCGTCGAGAGCTCGAAGACCTCGGACCCGAGCTGGAGGGACACCACGCCCGCGAGCACGACGAGCAGTTCCTCCGAGTCCCCGTGGGTGTACGGCTCGTCGCCGGTGGAGCCCCCGGCAGCGAGCTCGCCCATGATCACCTGGAGGTTCTCGAGTGGTCTCGGCGTGAGCATGAACTTCTTGCCGAGGTTCCCGAACCCGAGCGCCGGGCGGGCTTCACGCCGCAGTACGCGCGGTCGGTTGTTCGAGCCGTCCGGCTCGAAGAGATCGGCGACGTTCACCCCGAGCGCGGCCGCGATGCGCTTCAGGGACGCGACGCTCGCGTTCGCACGCCCGCGCTCGACCTGACTGAGGAAGCTCTCCGAGAGGTCGGCGCGCTCGGCGACCGTCTTCAACGTGGCATGCCGCCGACGCCGGATCGCGCGCAGCCGTTCGCCGACGTCGAGGCGAGCGTCTTCAACAGCCGTCTGAGAGCTCATCGAAGAAATCTGAAGCGACACTACGCTGCTCTTTGACCCGAAGCAACCGCGCGTGAGAGGCTTCGCAGCCGTGGCGACGGTCGTCTTCTTCCCCGAGGGAGCCTACGGCCCGACGAACAACTGTGTCGGGATCGGGCAGGTCCTCCGCGAGCGCGGGCATCGGGTCGTGTTCGTCGTGGAGGAGTCGTTCGCGGGCAACCTCGAAGCACAGGGATTCGAGGAACGGCTGATGCGGCTCGGGCCTCCGGCCGAGGTCGAGGAGGAACCGGGGCAGTTCTGGAAGGATTTCATCCGGGAGACGGCGCCGGTTTTTCGCAAGCCGACGGTCGAGCAGCTCGTGGGGTTCATCGAGCCGACCTTTCGCGCCCTCTGCGACGGCGCACGCTACGTGGATGACCGCCTGCGCGAGATCTTCGATGAAGTCGACCCGGACGTGATCGTCGAGGACAACGTGGTCGGGTTCCCGGCGATCCACCACTCGGGTACGCCGTGGGTGCGAATCGTCTCCTGCAATCCGCTCGAGCTGAAGGACCCGGCGATTCCGCCTGTCTTCTCCGGATATCCGGCGAACGACGACTCCTGCTGGGAGGAATTTCGCGCCGAGTACACGCGCGCCACCACGGAGCTTCACGCCGAATTCTCGGAGTTCTGCGTCGAGCGCGGTGCGGGTCCCCTCCCCGACGGCGACTTCATCCACGAGTCCGAGTGGCTGAACCTGTACCTCTATCCGAGCGAGATCGATTACGCGAGGTCACAGCCGCTCGCTGCAACCTGGCATCGGCTCGACACGTGTGTCAGGCACGAACGGTCCACGTTCGAGCTCCCGGCGAAGATCGCGTCGGGCGACGGCGCATTGGTCTATCTCTCCCTCGGAAGCCTCGGCTCGGCGGACGTCGAGCTGATGAGGCGCCTCATCGGAGCCTTGGTGGACTCGCCGCATCGCTTCATCGTCTCGAAGGGGCCGCAGCATGCGGAGCTCACGCTCGCCGACAACATGTGGGGCGAGGAGCTCGTCCCGCAGCCGGCAATCCTTCCGCTCGTCGACGCGGTCATCTCACACGCGGGCAACAACACGACGACCGAGTGCCTCCACTTCGGCAAGCCGATCGTCGCGCTCCCTCTCTTCTGGGATCAGTACGACAACGCTCAGCGCGTCGCCGAGACCGGACTCGGGATACGTCTGTCGACCTACGAATTCGAGGACGGCGAGCTGCACGCCGCGATCGACACGCTCGTCGCGAGCCGAGACCTCGCGACCCGTCTTGCAGCGATCTCGGCGCGCACGCAGGCCTCGCCAGGGACCGCGGCGGCTGCCGGCCTCATCGAACAGGCCTCACGCATGCGCGCACCGGTCACGCGGTAGGCGGCACGCTCTCGCGCCCACATTCCTAGTCGGCCGGCTCGTCGAGGGTGCGAATGTCCCAGAGCGGCTCGCCGAGCTGGGAGGCCGTGAGTGCCATAACCGAGATCTGTCGCGAGTCGGGATACTCGACCGCTTCCGGGGACGGGCGGTTCGCGGCCATCAGGTAACGCACGGGCTCGTCGGTGCGGTTGCTGAGCTGGTGCGCGCCGTCCGCGCCGACGGGGAAGAGGACGACGTCGCCCTCCGCGAGCTCGCGCTCGCCCGACGGATCTCGAAGCGTCGGCGTGCCACGGAGGACGACAAGTAGCTCCTCGGCGCCGTGGTGGAAGTGGTAGAGGCCGCCCGTGCGACCCGGCGCAATCTCGTAGACGGTTGCTCCCACCTTCTCGCCGCGGGCGACGCGCGTCGACTTTCCGGCGGACCACTCCTCGACGCTCTCGTGCTCCCAGACGTCGCTCCAGATGTTCGCGCTGTCTCCCACGGGCGCTCCCCTCGTCGCTGTCATGATCGAAGCGTGGAGTTCTACCGCACTCCCGACGAGCGCTTCGAAGGGCTGACGGGTTACTCGTTCGCGCCGAACTACATCCAGCAGGACGGCCTGCGCATGCACTACGTCGACGAGGGCGCGGGCGACCCCGTGGTCCTCCTGCACGGCGAGCCGACCTGGGCGTTCCTGTACCGGAAGATGATCCCGCCGCTGACCGGCTCGGCTCGAGTCGTCGCGCCGGACTACTTCGGCTTCGGTCGCTCCGACAAGCCGCTGCGGATCGAGGACTACTCCTACGACTTCCACTACGGCTCGATCGAGCGCCTCGCGGACGAGCTCGACCTGCGCGGCACGACCGTCGTCGTCCAAGACTGGGGCGGCCCGATCGGACTGCGGCTCGCGGTCGAGCGCCCGGACCGGGTGGAACGCATCGTGATCCTCAACACCGGCATCGGCGCGGGCCGTGCGCCGTCACCGGAGTGGCTTCGGTTCCGGGAGTTCATGCGCCGCGTCGGAACCGAGATCGTCCCCGGTCAGCTCGTCCGGCTGTCCGCGCTGGGCGAGCTCGCCGACGACGTGGTGGCCGGTTACGACGCGCCCTTCCCGACTCCCGAGTCGAAGCAGGGCGTCCTCGCGTTCCCCGAGCACGTTCCGACCGAGTTGGAGCACCCGAACGCGGCCAAGATGCTCGAGGTTCGCGCAGGGCTCGAGCGCTGGGAGAAGCCCGCGCTCGTCCTCTTCTCGGACTCCGATCCGATCTTCTCCACCACCGCCGCGGAGCACATGGCCTCGCGCATTCCCGGCGCCGGGCCGGCCGAGATCGTCGCCGGAGCGGGGCATTTCCTCCAGGAGGAAAAGGGCGAGGAGATCGCAGCGCGCATCGAGCGGTTCCTCGCCGAGACCCGTTAGCAACGATGCCCGGCGGTCACGGTGTGCTCGCCGCGCGATCGGTGTCGAAGTCGTTCGGCGACACGCTCGTTCTCGACCGGGTCTCGCTCACCGTTGCGCCGGGCCGACGCATCGGGCTCGTCGGCCCCAACGGGATCGGGAAGTCAACGCTGCTCCGAGTCCTCGCCGGGCTCGAGCCGGTCGACTCCGGGACCGTGAGCCGTGAGCCCCCCGGACTGTCCGTCGCGTATCTCGCGCAGGAGCCCGAGGGCGCAGGGCGGTCGGGAGGGGAGTCCGCGCGAGCGCAGCTACAGGAGCTCATCGACTCGAATGCGGACGTCCTCCTCCTCGACGAGCCGACGAACGATCTCGACCTCGCCGGTCTCGAGCTCCTCGAGCGCTTCCTCGACCGGCACCGCGGGGGCATCGTCACGGTCTCGCACGACCGTGCCTTTCTCGAGCGCATGACCAACATCGTCGAGCTCGAGGCGGAGACGCGCCGGGTCCGCGAGTACGCGGGAGGCTGGAGCGCGTACGAGGACGAGCGCGGCCACGGCCGCGAGCGCGACGAGGGCGCCTACCGGCGCTACTCCGCCGAGCGCGACCGCATCGAGGAGCAGGCTCGCACCATGCGGCAGTGGGAGGAGCGCGGCTACGGGCAGGGCCGCAAGAAGAAGAAGACGAAGGACGTCGCCAAGCAGTTCGAGAAGAAGCTCGGCAGGCTGGAGCGCGTCGAGAAGCCGTGGAGCCCGTGGCGCCTCGAGCTGGAGCTCGTACCGACGCGCAGGGCAGGGGACGTCGTCGCGCGGCTCGAGCAGGCGGTGGTCGAGAACGGCACGTTCAGGCTCGGGCCCGTGGATCTCGAGATCCGAAACGGGGAGCGGCTCACGATCCTGGGACGCAACGGAGCGGGCAAGTCGACGCTCCTGCACGCGCTGACCGGCGACCTCCCTCTCGCCGAAGGGCGTCGCTGGGTCGGTCCCGGCGTCGTCCTCGGCGAGCTCCCCCAGGGCCGGGGCCGTTCGCCGACGAGCGCCCGTTACTGGCCGCGTTCGCAGCGAGCTCGGGTCTCGATCAGGGCGCGGCGCGAAACCTCCTCGCGAAGTTCGCGCTCGGTGCCGACGACGTCAACCGCGCGGGTCGCTCGCTGTCACCCGGCGAGCGGAGCCGCGCGACGTTGGCATTGCTCGCTGCTCGCGGAGTGAACACGCTCGTCCTCGACGAGCCGACAACCATCTCGACCTCGAGGCCGTCGAGCAACTGGAGGAGGCGCTCGCAGGCTTCGCAGGCACGATCGCGCTCGTCAGCCACGACCGCCGCTTCCTCGAGTCGTTCGAGGCGACGAGAACGATCGAGCTCTGACTCGGCGCGCTACGCGGAGACGGTCCAGGTGTCGCCCGAGTGCAGCAACGCCTCGAGGTCGCCTTCGCCGGACTGCTCCCGCGCCGCGTCGAGCTGTGCGCCCATGAGGTCGTCGTACACCGGGCGCTCGATCGCGCGGAAGACCCCGAGCGGCACCGCTCCGTCGGTCTCGAACGTGATGCGCGACAGCCCGAACGCGAGACTCGCCTGCGAGCTCGCCGCGTCGTGGACGAGGAGCGAGTTCTCGCCGGCCTCGGCGACGTCGACGACGCGCAGGGTGCCGTCCGGGTACTGGACGACCCCTTTCTCCTCCTCCGCCCCGAAGCGGATGCGCTCGCCGTCCTGCAGGTAGATGCGGTTGCCTTTGTCCTCGCGCACGAAGTCGAACGCGCCGTCGTTGTAGATGTTGCAGTTCTGCAGGATCTCGACGAACGCGGAGCCGCGATGCCGTGCCGCCGCGCCGAGGACGTCCGTGAGTCCCTTCTTGTCCGTGTCGATCGCGCGCGCGACGAACGAGGCCTCGGCTCCGATGGCGATCGAGAGAGGGTTGAACGGGTAGTCGATCGACCCCATGGGCGTCGACTTCGTGACCTTGCCGGGCTTCGAGGTGGGCGAGTACTGCCCCTTCGTCAGCCCGTAGATCTCGTTGTTGAAGAGGAGGATCTTGAGGTTCACGTTCCGGCGCAGCGCGTGGATCAGGTGGTTCCCTCCGATCGAGAGCGCGTCCCCGTCCCCCGTGACCACCCAGACGGAGAGGTCTGGGCGCGACGCCGCGAGACCGGTGGCGATCGCCGGCGCGCGGCCGTGGATCGAGTGCATGCCGTAGGTCTGCATGTAGTAGGGGAAGCGCGCGGCGCACCCGATCCCGGAGACGAACACGATCCGCTCGCGCGTGAGCCCGAGCTCGGGCATGAACCCCTGGATCACGTTCAGGATCGCGTAGTCGCCGCAGCCCGGGCACCAGCGGACTTCCTGGTCGGACTTGAAGTCCTTCGCCGTGAGCTGCACGAGGTTTCCGTTCCCGTCTGCCATCAGGAATCCACCAGCGTGATGATCGCATCGGCGAGCTCCGCCGCCCTGAACGGACGACCTCGCACCTTGTTGTAGCCGACCGCGTCGACGAGGAACCGGGCGCGGATCAACATCCTCAGTTGCCCCAGGTTGATCTCGGGAATCAGCACCTTGTCGTAGCTCCGAACGACCTCCTCCGTGTTCGCCGGGAACGGGTTCAGGTGGTGCAGGTGCGCGGTCGCGACCTTGCGGCCCGTCGCGCGAACCTGTCGTGCAGCGGCGCCGATCGCGCCGTGCGTCGATCCCCACCGAGGACCAGTGTCTCGGCGCCGTCGGGATCGTCGACCTCGAGCGGCGCGATGTCCGCGGCGATCCCGGCTACCTTGGCCGCGCGCAGTTGCACCATGAGGTCGTGGTTCTCGGGGTCGTAGGAGACGTTGCCCGTATCCGCCTCCTTCTCCAGCCCGCCGATGCGATGCTCGAGCCCGGGTGTCCCGGGAAGCGCCCAAGGTCGCGCAAGCGTTTCCGGATCGCGCCGGTACGGGAGGAACCCGTCACCGTCGTTGGGCTCGACGGCGAACTCGGTGGAGATGTCCGGCAGCCCGGCGACGTCGGGGATCCGCCACGGCTCCGAGCCGTTGGCGAGATATGCGTCGGAGAGCAGGAACACCGGGGTGCGGTACTTGATCGCGATGCGCGCGGCCTCGATCGCGGCGTCGAAGCACCCCGATGGAGTCGATGCGCGACCACGGGAACGGGCGACTCGGAGTTGCGCCCGAACATGACCATGAGCAGATCCGCTTGCTCCGGCTTGGTCGGCATGCCGGTCGACGGGCCGGCGCGCTGCACGTCGACGACGAGCAGCGGAAGCTCGAGCGTCACCGCGAGACCGACCGTCTCGGACTTGAGAACGATCCCCGGCCCGGCCGAGGTCGTCACCCCGAGCGCGCCGCCGAAGGCCGCCCCGAGCGCCGCACCCGAGGCCGCGATCTCGTCCTCGGCCTGGAACGTCCGCACCCCGAACTGCTTCAGCTGGGCGAGTTGCTCGAGGACGTCGGAAGCGGGGGTGATCGGATACGCGCCCAGGAAGAGCGGCAGACCGGACAGCTTGCTCGCCGCAATGAGCCCGTACGTGAGCGCCGTGTTCCCTGACACCTGACGGTACGTGCCGGGCTCGAGCTTCGCCGGAGCGACCTCGTACGAGCTCGCGAAGTCCTCGGACGTCTCGCCGTAGTTCCAGCCGGCGCGGAAGGCCTTCGTGTTCGCCTCGGCGATCTCGGGCCGCTTGCCGAACTTCCTGTCGATGAAGCCGAGCGTCCCTTCGATCGGTCGGTGGTAGAGCCAGGACATGAGCCCGAGCGCGAAGAAGTTCTTCGACCGCTCGGCCTCGCGCGAGGTCACGCCCTCGATGCCCTTGAGCGCCTCGATGGTCATCGACGAGAGGGCGACCTCGTGCACGTGGTAGTCGGCGAGCGAGCCGTCCTCGAGCGGGTTCGACGCGTATCCCGCCTTCTGCAGGTTGCGCTCGGAGAAGGCGTCGGTGTTGAGGATCACCGTGCCGCCCTTCGCGAGGTCGCCGAGATTCACCTTGAGCGCCGCCGGGTTCATCGCGACGAGCACGCTCGGCTGGTCGCCGGGCGTGAGGATGTCGTGGTCCGCGAAGTGCACCTGGAACCCGGAGACGCCAGGTAGCGAACCGGCGGGCGCGCGGATCTCGGCAGGGAAGTCGGGCAGCGTCGCGAGGTCGTTGCCGAACACCGCGGTCTCGCTCGTGAAGCGGTCGCCCGTGAGCTGCATGCCGTCACCGGAGTCGCCCGCGAATCGGATGACGACCCGTTCGAGCTGCTCGACGGGCTTCTCGACGCTCACATTCGAGGTATAGCTGACATGGCGGAGTCGGGGCCGCCTTCGGCGCCGTCAGCTCGGCGCTGTCAGCTCAGCCGGTAGACGATCCGGCCGCGTGTCAGGTCGTACGACGACAGCTCGATGCGCACGCGATCTCCGGGGAAGACGCGGATGCGATAGCGCTTCATCCTGCCGCCCATGTAGCCGAGGGCCTCGTGCCCGTTGTCGAGCCGAATTCTGAACATCCGGCTCCGGAGGGCTTCGATCACCTCGCCCTCGACTTCGATCTTCTCTTCCTTTTCCTTCATCCGTCGCTCCTAGTCTCGGGAGAGGAGTCGCCGTGGCCGCCTGGGCGGCCACGGCTCGACTCGGACGACTACGCGACGGCGACGACGTTCGTCGCCTCGGGGCCCTTCTGACCCTCGCGCGGCTCGAACTCGACGCGCGCACCCTCGGCGAGGCTCTTGAAGCCCTCGGCGACGATGTTGGAGTGATGCACGAAAAGATCCTTCGTGCCCTCGTCAGGGGTGATGAACCCGTACCCCTTGCTGTCGTTGAACCACTTCACGGTTCCAGTTGCCATATGAAAAACACCTCCCTCACCAAACTCACGAACGGGTAAGGAAGGCGCTCTGAACTGCCGAGCGCGAACCGGACTCGCTCTAATTGCCCGGAGACCGTAGCAGGAGAGCCGTTATCTGCCCATTGCGTGCCGCTTGCGGCCACCCGAGCACGAGCCCGGCGGCAGCCCAGACCGTGAAGGCAACCCAGTGGATCCCGATGACGTCCGTCTGCAGACCGATGAGGAGCACGGTCGCGAATGCCGCAGCGAGCCACGCCTCGCGCCGCCAGAGCCCGGCGAGTAACGCAACGCTCCAGAGGACGAACGCCGTCACGCCTGCAATCCCCGCGTCGACTCCAAGTTCCGTGTACGTCGACTCGCCCGCACGGATCTCCACACCCGTCCGCTTGGCGACGACGCCGGCGTTGCCGAGCCCGAAGCCCTGCGGATGCTCGATCACCGTGCGCACGCCCTCGCGCAGGTTCTCCCAGTGGCTCTCGGTCGACGCGTCCTCGGTCGGAATGCGCCCCCTGCCGATCGCCGGCCCCTCCAACCTGGCATTCGCACGCAGGAACTCGAGCTCCTCCGGGCGTGTAGCTCGTCGACGGGCCGATCGACGGGTAGACGGCGAGGAACAAGGCGGCGACGACGGCGGACGAGGCGGCGAGGACAGCGGGAGCCCAGCGACGCTGCGCGATCGCGAGCACCACGAGCCCGAAGGCAAGTGCGGCGAACGCCGCCCGCGTATGGGTGAACAGCAGTGCCGCGTACAGGAACCCCGCAAGGAGCGCCCACCACCAGCGAACGGGCCTCGAGACGACGTAGATCAACGCGACGACGAGCACATAGGCGCTCGCCAGCGGAGAGAGAAAAGTCGAAACGAGCCGACGAATGGGGTTCTCCTCGTCTCCGGTGTTGTAGACCCGGTTCTCGGGCAGTCCCGAGAGGCCCTCGTAGTCGAGTCCGAGCTGCTCGCTGTACCACCCTGGGACACCCGAGTCTCGCCACGCCTGCAGCGAGATCAGCGCCAGGTCGAGGAGGCCGACGACCGCCACGACAACCGCGGTCAGCGCGATCAGCCCCCCGAGTCGGCCGCGCTCCGTCCAAACCATCGAGGCGAGCCGACCGAGCGCGTACGCCGCGACGGGGAAGAGATGGTGGCGGAGCGCGAGGAGCTCCCCGCGGGTCGTCGCCTCACCGCCGAGCGAGTCCTGGGGAACGAGGAAGTAAACGGCGATCACGATCGCGTACGCGAGGGCGAGGACATCCGCGGCCTTGACGGCCGGCAGGCGTCGCACGTGCCAGGCCACCACGGCGAGCGCCACCAGCAGCAGCGCCTCCTTCCACGCGGCGACGACGTCGAGCGCCGTGCCGCGCAGTCCGAGATCCCACAGCTGAGCCATCGCGACGTTGTGCACGGCGAGCCCGATCACGAGCGCGCCCGAGACGATGGCGACGAAGCGAAGGGAGCTAATCGACGATCGCCACCAGCGTCAGCCCGAGATTGACGACTCGCACCTTCCCGGGGAACAGGGACTCGAAGCTGCGCTTCGAGAGCAGCTCCACCTCGGTCGCGAACTCCTTCCCGGCGGCGCGATAGAAGCGGTGCGAAAGCGTCTTCCGGGAGCCAATGGACGAGCGGCAGCCGGGTGTGCACCTCCACCGGGAAGCGTCGGTTGGGCGTCGTGATGAACGTCCGGCGGCCGACGCGAAGTGCTTCTGTCACGAAGCGCCGCTGGCGGACGCGGTTCCCGACGTGCTCGATCACCGCATTCGAGAAGACGATGTCGAACTCGCCGTCGGCGAACGGCAGGTCGCAAGCGTCGCCTTGGACGTACCGAACCGCGGGGTACCGGCTCGTGAAGCCCGTCCCGTCGTGCAGCCCGAGGGCGGTGATGCGCTCGGGCCACGGATAGCGCTCCTCGAAGAAGTTGAGCGTGCCGCAGCCGTCGCCCTCTCCGAAACCCAGCTCGTCGGCACCCACGTCGAGCACCGATGTCTCCGCCGTCGGCTGCAGCTCGTCCAGGAAGAGCCGCAGCTTGCGGCGCGGGAGCGCTCCGAGATGCCGTCGACCAGCCGCATGGGCGATAAGTCTGGGGTCACGATCTACGGGGCCGGTCGCCTGAGTAGGGTGGGCCGATGGTCGAGGCGATCGTCCGTCCGCGAGGCACGTACTCGTTGCGGCTCACCACGGGGCGGGACGTGGTGGAGCGGGAGGTTCGCCGGCGAACGCTGGGCACGCGCCGCTCAGCTCGGAGACGGGACGCTCGCGATCGAGGCCTCGTGCGAGCGCGGGCTCACCGACGCCCGATTCGTGCTCTGCGCCGACGACGAACGAGCTGGCTTCCACCGGGCGTTCGCGCGCGATCCGCTGCTGGGACCGGCCGTGCGCACGCTGCGCGGGATGCGCCCGAAGCGTCGCTCCACGGTCACGCAGGCGGCGGTTCGGGCGATCTGCGGCCAGCTCATCCAGGCGACGACGTGCGCTCGAGATCGAGCGGGCGATCATCCGGGCCTGTGGCGAGAGCCCGCCGACGCAGGAGGCGCTCGCGCGGCTCTCACCGGCGAGGCTGACAGCGTGCGGGCTCGCGGCGAGCCGCTCGGCGACCCTCGTGCGGCTCGCGCGAACGCACGACCTCGAAGGGCTCAGAGCGCGCCCCCGATGCCCTCACGCGGTTGCGCCGCGAGCGCGGCGTCGGCGCGTGGACGATAGGCGTGATCGCGCTCCAGGGTTTGGGCCGCTACGACACGGGTCTCGTCGCAGATCTCGGGCTGGTGAAGCTTCTCGCGTCCCTGCGACGCCGCTGGCCGGACCCCGGCGAGACGGCCGAACTCCTCGCTCCGTACGGCGAGTGGCAGGGGCTCGCGAGCGTCTTCCTGCTCCAGGGGTTCAAGCGTGGGCTGATCCCTGGCGCAAGCATGGATCGCGCGCGGCTCGCGCGCATGTATGCGGCCCCGCGCTGCCTGACGGGCCCGCCGTACACTCCGCGAATGCCGGACGAGCGCAAGGTCGCGATCCTCGGCGCGGGCCGGATCGGCGAGTCGCTCATCTCCGGCCTGCTCTCGTCGGGCTGGCGCGAGCCGTCGGAGGTCGCGGCAACCGTGCGTCGCGAGGAGCGAGCGTCCGAGCTGCGCGAGCGCTACGGCGTCGAGGCGACGCTCTCGAACCACGACGCCGCCGCGGGTGCCGCGCTCGTGGTCATCGCGGTCAAGCCACAGGACATCGACAGCCTCCTGGCGAGATCGGGACCCTGATTCTCCCCGAGCAGACCGTGCTCTCGGTTGCAGCGGCCATCCCGACCGCACGCATCGAGAGCAGGCTCGCGGATGCAGTCCCCGTCGTGCGGGCCATGCCGAACACCCCTTCGACCGTACACGAGGGTATCGCAGGACTGAGCGCAGGAGCACACGCCGGGAGCGAGCACCTCGACCTCGCAGAGGAGGCGCTGTCGCACCTCGGTGCGGTCGTCCGTCCCGGAGGCGGCACTCGATGCGATCACTGCCGTGTCGGGCTCAGGGCCCGCCTACTTCGCGCTCCTCGCCGAGGCGATGATCGAGGCGGGGATCCTCCTCGGCCTCTACCGCGAGATCTCGACTCAGCTCGTGGTGCAGACGATGTTCGGGACGGCCAAGCAGCTGCGCGACGAGAAGATGCATCCCGTCGAGCTCCGCGAGATGGTCGCGTCGCCCGGCGGAACGACGATCGCCGCGATCCGCGAGCTGGAGATGGCAGGCGTGCGAGCCGCGTTCCTGAACGCGATTCAGGCCGCGATGCTGCGCGCCCGCGAGCTCGCCGCCGGCCAGCAGTAGCGCGGTCGACGCTAGTCGGCAGGGCGGGGACTCCGAGCGTGACGGCAAGTCCGCGCGCCTCGGCCAGGACCTGCAGCGCGAGCACGGTGTCCGCGACCGCGATGTCCTCCAGGTACTCGCTACGGCTCTCGAAGTCCGCGACCAGTGCGACGATGCCCGCTCGGTACGCGGCCTGGTTGCCGGCGGCGAGCGCGGTCAAGGAGGCGGACACCGCCGACGGGATGGCGGCGTCGCCCGTAGAGCGTGGCAGCAAGCGACGCGGCCTCCGCGTCCTCGTCGAGGACGAGAAGCGCAAGCGTCGCCGCGTAGCGCCCGATCGGGCTCTCGGAGGTCGCAGCGCCGGCGGCGAGTGCCCAGCCTGCATCCTCGCCGGCACCAGCCGTGTCGCCGGCGATCAGCCGTGACTTCATGGCGCCGATCGGCCTGCCCCAGCTCCCGTCAGGCGCATCCGCCCAGCTCTGTCGGTACGTGTCCGCCGCTCGCAGCAGCCACTCGCGCGACTCGTCGGAGTCCCCGGACATGAGGTGCGCGAGCCCGGCCGCCCACGCGGCGTTGCCCATTCGCGTGAGCTGGCGCTGGCGCTCGTCCGGCTCGTCGGGAAGACGCGCGAGACCGTCCTCGTAGCGCTCGCGCGCTCGCACCGCTCGTTCCTCCCAGCCGCCCATCGCCACCGAAGTTTCGTCTCGCCCGTGGGAGAGCTCCGCGACGTGGTGTACGTGGACGGCGTGCGCACGGCCTTCGGCCGCGCCGCGCCGGACGGCTTCTTCGCGAGGACGCGGGCGGACGGCATGGCCGTGAAGGTCGTCCGCGAGGTGCTGCGGCGCAATCCGCAGCTCCCCGAGGAGCGGATCGACGACGTCGTCTTCGCCGCGACCGCGCAGGTCGGCGACCAGGGCCTGACACTGGGGCGGGACGTCGCGCTGCTCGCCGGGCTGCCGAGCTCGGTGCCCGGATTCGCCGTCGATCGCATGTGCGCGGGCGCGCTGACCGCGACGACGGCCGGCGCAGGCGAGATCGCGATGGGCGCAGCGGACGTCGTCCTCGTCGGCGGCGTCGAGCACATGGGACATCACCCGATGGGCGCGGACGTCGACTTCAACCCGCGGTTCGTCGCCGAGCAGCTCATCGACGAGTCGGCGGCGGTGATGGGGCAGACGGCGGAGAAC